>CAWIPD010000020.1:0-70710 GCA_963837885.1 Candidatus Acidiferrales bacterium
GAGCCAGATAGGCTATGGCGTAGAAGGTGAAACCCCAGATTTGCAGAAGTTCGAAAGCTTCCTGGTCGCCTACGCCGATGAGTACAGCGGTGCTGGCCACGAAGGTGACTGCTCCAAGAAACAAGATGGAATTGACAGGGGTTCGGTATTTGGGGTGGAGACGGGTAAACCACTTGGGAAGCAGGTGGTCCCATCCGGCGCACATGGGCAGGCGCGTATTGGCCGCAAAATTCAGGCTGAAGCTGGAAAGGTAGTTCGTCAGCAAGAGAAGAATCGCTATGGGCACAATTGCTTGCGCGAATCCAGAGCCGCCAAGCGCGATGCGGAGAGCTTGCGGGATAGGGCCGATCACGTCAATTTTGTCAGGCGGAACGTAGGCAAGAATCGCGCTTGTCCCGAAAATATACAGCAGCGCGATGATCGGCGCGGCGATGAAGATGGCTTTCTTGAGATGCGAAGCCGGATTGCGCGATTCGCCTGCGAAAATCGCCGCATATTCGAACCCGCATAATGCGCCGAAGGTCATCTTGCTGAATACACTGAATTGGAAAAGTGTCAGAGGCGGAAGCGCCAACCGAAGCGGGTGATATTCGACGGGCGACGCTTTGCCTAAATGCAGAAAGGGAAGAAATGCCAGGAAGGCGATGATCAGCACGGTCAGGGCGCTGCCCACGTTGGTGACCCATTTCCCGATTCGTAGGCCGAGGAGGGCGATCAGCATCAGTAAAGCAAGAATCGAGATGGACGTGGCCAAGACGATCCACTTATTCGATGCGACGACTTCGGCGTCCAGCCCTAGAGCGTACGCCGCGTAGGTGGCCGCGACCAGTCCAATCGCGGCGACATACAGCACCACATACAACCACAAGTTCCACGCGACGATGAATCCGACCGCATCACCGAAAGCGTGGCGCGCCCATTCATACAGGCCTCCCTCCATCGGCATACGTTCGTTGAGATGCGAGACGACCAGCGCTTGCGGGATGAAGAAGAGCGCGATGGCAATTAGCCATAGGATAACGTGCGAAGGGCCGGCCAGCACAGCGGTGCCAAAAAAATCAGGTATGACGACGAGAAGGATGGAAGCCAGCACCAGATCGGTGAAGCCCAATTCTTTGCGGAGTGACAGGGATGTGGAGGCAATCGGTGCAGTGGTGGAGGTGGCAGACAATGCGGAGGTAGTTTGCTGGGATAGAGGGAGGAGAAGCAAGAGAAAAGAGAGAGGAGGAAAATGCCGAGAAAGGCTTTACCACAGAGGCCACAGAGGAAAGAGTGCAGAGGTCACTGAGACTGCCTGCTGAGATAGAATGATGCGCATTGTGAGTTAGTTAGGACGGAGTTTGCGATGAAGAGAGTGTTGCGGCTACTCGCGGTGGTCGTTCTGGTGCTAATTGCGATTGTCGTTGTGAGGACGCTGGTCATTCCGTCGAAGCAGATTCGGCGTTTGCCGCATACGCCCGAGGCCATTGATTCGCAGAAAGTCGCAGCGGATTTGGCGGGCGCAATTCCGTTCCAGACTATCTCGTTCGAAGATGGCGGCACGGCTGAGCAAAAGGAGATGACGAAGGCCACATTCGATGGACTTCACGGCTATCTGGAAAAGACATTTCCGAGGGTCTATGCGTCCCTGGGACATGAAATTGTCGGCGAGAACAATCTGCTTTTTGTGTGGAAGGGAAGCGACGCATCGTTGAAGCCTATGCTGCTGATGGGCCACCAGGACGTTGTGCCCATCGAAGAGGGAACGGAAGACAAATGGACGGAGCCGCCCTTCTCAGGAAAGATCGCCGATGGATTTATCTGGGGCCGCGGCACGATGGATGACAAGCAGACCATCGTAGGCGTTCTGGAAGCGGTGGACCTTCTGCTCTCGAAAGGATTTCAGCCAAAGCGAACGCTCTACCTCGCCTTTGGACAGGACGAAGAGATTGGCGGGTTGCAAGGCGCAGAGAAAATCGCACAACTCCTGAAATCGCGGGGCGTGGAATTGGAATTTGTGCTTGATGAAGGCGGATTCATTTCCACGGGCATGGTGCCAGGCGTCAAGGCGCCCGTCGCTATGATTGGAACTTCCGAGAAAGGATATCTGAGCCTGGAATTGGGCGTGAATGTCGAGGGTGGACATTCCTCGGTCCCTCCGCCGGAATCCAGCATCGGAATATTGAGCGCGGCTATTCGGCGCATCGAAAAGCATCCGATGCCGGCGCACGTGCACGGTCCAATCGGTGAGTTTCTGGAGTATGCAGGTGGAAGCGCTTCATTCCCAATGCGCGTGGTTTTCAAGAATATGTGGCTCTTTGGACCTATGGTGCGACATATTCTGGAATCATCGCCGGATTCCAATGCCACTCTGCGCACTACGGCTGCGGCTACGATTTTTCGTGCGGGGACTAAGGATAATGTCATGCCGAGCCACGCCAGTGCGGTCGTGAACTTCAGATTGCTGCCGGGAGACACGATTGCCAGCGTCACGGAATACGTGCGAAAAGTTGTGAACGATCCACGGGTGAAGCTGCAGCCCATTCCCGGTGAACCACCCAGCGAGCCTTCGCCGCGTTCCTCCGTGGATTCTCCAAATTTCAAACGAATGCAAAAGACGCTGGCAGAGGTTTACCCGGATGCGGTGGTCGCGCCATTCGTGTTTGTTGGGGCGACCGATTCCAAGCATTACGCAGGATTAACGCATGACATCTACAGGTTTGCCCCTCTGCGGATGACACCTGCGGACTTGGCCCGCTTCCACGGCACGAACGAGCGTGTAGCGGTAGACAATTTCACTCAATCGATAGATTTCTATGTTCAGTTGATCCGCAATGCAAACGAATGACGGAAAGGCTGAATTTTCCCGGATGAATTCATTCGGTGATGCGACTGTTCGTCAACTAATCGACAAAGTCCAGCGTCATGCCTTCATGACGGTAGAGAAAGCCCACAAACTTCCCATAATTCGGAGATGTCACGTTGTTGTAGACCGTGCTGAAATTCCCATGATTGGTGACGTTGAGGGAGTAAGCTCCGAGGCGGAAGTGATGCCCATTCCCATTTTTGCCTTTCAGATATGGGATCCGGAACGTGCGGTAACCCTTCAGGTCCAGTGAGAAAAACGTCGGGAAGCGCTGCTCGTTCGGTGCTCCCACATATTGCTGCGTGACGTCGATCGGAGAATAAGGGAAACCAGAATGAATATCCACCAGCGGGCTGAAAGTAAGCTTCCATGGCAGCGAGAAAATTCCCCAGGCAACAAAACGGTTGGGAATATCAGAAGCCAGATTGCCATAAACATTCGGCCGAAATACGGGCGCGGCAAACGGAATCATGACGCTGGAAAGATTGTTCAGATCACCCTGCGATTGGCTCCAGATGTACGACGCTTTCAACTGGTCATGGTCGTGAAATGTATAGTGAGCCGAGATTTCCAGCTCCTGATACTTGGAAGAACCGGTATTCGTCAGGCCCAGAAATGACGGGTCAGTCGCTGATGTTGCGGTGAACGGTTGGACCACAAAAAGATAGCTGGTGTGGCTGTTCAGATAGCCCACATCCAGCTGCAAATTTTTACGCAAGTCCCGAACCGCGCCGAGATTCCAAGTTACATTGCGCGGCGTGGTCCCTGGCTGCGAGGGCAGGGCTGAAGAATTTAGCGGATTCATTCCAGCGGTATACACGTTTGTATAGGTGACCGCGGGCCCAATCGGCAGTCCCGCGGAATTGTACGGAGTGATCGTTCGCGCAGGATTGTCGGCCCAACTGGCAGCCAGAAGCGGCAGCACGCCATAGAACACGCCAGCTCCGGCGCGGATGACAGTTTTTTCATCCTTGCCCGGGGCGTACGCCAATCCAAGACGCGGAGCAGCTCCGGCGGGCCAACCTTTCGTTTCTGTGCTCAGACGTAGACCCAAATCAGCGCTCACGTGCGAATTCACCAGCCAATGGTCCTGAATAAATTCGGAAAAAACGCTGTCGGAAGGAGTTCTGTGCGGGCGAGGGGCCGAAATTAATCGTCTCCGCAAGTGTGTTGTCGACCCGCAGAATCTGGATGGGTTGCGATACCGTGGTGCCAAAGAAACTCCGATAGTCGATATCCACGCCCACGCGAAGTTCATGCGTACCGTGCCACTGTTTCTTCGAGAACTCATAGTCGATCAAAAACTGAAACTCCTTGCCGCGACGGGACCACAAGTTGAAGTAATTCCCGCCATAGCCTTCCGGAGTGATCAGCATGTCTCCGGACCATAGCCGTGGGCATTGCTGTCAAATCGGGTGTACTGCGCAATGGTCGGCCAGGTTCGCGTGAGACGCAATTCGTAGTGATCCGCCAGCGCCACGGCCACTCCGCTCTGATTCAGGCTGTTGGAGGCGGGCTGCGGAATCAAGCGCACTGATATCAATATGATCGGTTCGCAGAGGAAACGCATTCACCGTCAGTGTCAATAGATGGTTAGTCGCGAGGATCGCCTCAAGCGTGGTGTACGAATTAAATCCCTGGCGCTTGCTGATGTCGTACGGCCAGGGCAGACCCTCCACGGTAGTTTTCTTCATTTCGTACTGAAAGGCTTCCGAGAGGAGCAATTTGTGAGGAATCAATGGAACGTCGAAGGAGATGGAAGGATTTGCTCCTCCCAGTCCGGCCGTGTGTCCGTTTTTTCCAAGGACGGTAATTCCGAGTTTGGTTACGTTGAAATCCAGGCTATCGGCCGGAGATTTCGTTTCGATGGTGGTCAGTCCGCCGGAAAAGCTTCCCAGGCTCGCGTCATAGGGTGTCTTGTAGACGGCGAAGGACTCCACCGCATCAGTTGGCACAGTGATGCCGAAGCTGCCGGTTACTGGGTCGGTGTTGCGCGTGGAATTGATAACCAGCAGGCTCTGATTCTCGTCCGAGCCCTTGAATACCAATTTGCTGTCAAGGGTCTGCACCACACCCGGAGTCATTGGAATCACTTCCTTCACTTGTTCCTGTTGACGTGGGCAGCGTGACCAACTGCGTGTTGGTGACAACCGAAACTGGAGCAGAGGAGCTCTCGGTCGTGACGATGCTGGCCATTCCGGTCACCTGTACGGTTTCCGCAACGGTCTCGACATTGAGACTAAAATCCTGAACGCTCTGCTCCTCGTCTTTCAAAAACACAGCACGTTCCGCTTTTTTGAAGCCCACACCCTCCACAAAGATCGTGAAATTTCCGGAGAGGAGATTGCGGAACTCGTAGTGGCCGTTTTCGTCGGTCACTGTGGTGTTTGGAGAGCCCAGTGGTGGATTCTTGGCGAGCTTGACGGTCGCGCCCGCTATTACGTCACCATTTTGCGTCGTGATTGTGCCTTGAAGGGAAGTGCGCGGGGGATTCGCGGCACTCGACGGCTTCTGGGCAAACGCGACCGGCGACACCAGGAAAAATAATAGGACCCCCGCCAATGGCAACAACGAATGCCAGCGCGTAGCGGATAGGAGAAAGTTTGTGCGACTTAAAAACAATATTCGATAGCGATCTGTAAAGTGAAAATTCATTGGTCTCTTACCAGTTTACAGAAATAGCCACCGGACGCACACCCGGATTTCTTGCGAACTTGCGAGTGAGGTTTCCAAACGAAGACCTAATCGGAAGATTATTTTCTGCCGTTCAGATACATGATTTATCTGAGTGCGTCCATCGTGTTAATGTGGTACCTGGAACCGCCACTAGGTACAGTTGGCGTCAGAAAATCTGCCAGAATGTGGCGACGTCACTTCGT
This sequence comes from Candidatus Acidiferrales bacterium, assembly GCA_963837885.1. Taxonomy (GTDB): domain Bacteria; phylum Acidobacteriota; class Terriglobia; order Acidiferrales; family UBA7541; genus Acidiferrum. The sequence goes on from CAWIPD010000020.1 coordinate 5,725, forward strand.
TCCTGCATGCTATCGCACTGCCGCGCAAATTAGCTTCGGAGAACTTTTGGTGATCAACCGCCGGCGATGGAGGGAACGAGCAGTACGCGATCGCCGTCCTTCAACGTGACGGCCTCGCCGCCGAGAAAGCGTATGTCTTCTTCGTTGAGGTAGACATTGAGGAATTGGCGGATCTGGCCCTCTTCGTCGCGGACGTGCCGTGAAAGGGCGGGGAAGCGCGTCGTCAGATCATTCAGCGCTTCGGTGACCGTAGTGGCCCCGCTGTCCACTTTGGGCGCGCCTTCGGTAAAACGCCGGAACGCCGTAGGAATTTCGATTGTAATTGCCATGCTGCTTTCTCCCTTTACGATTGCGATTATAGGTTAATTCTCTCTGGTGCGATTCGCCCACCACATCGATCCCGAAAGCCACGCCAATTTACTGGAACCACCAGCGCCACGTTTCCTGGGACTATGTGAAACGCGGCGCGCCGTGAATCGAGCTACGGGTGGTTCGGGCGGCGGGGCAAGTCAAAACCGATGATCAAGCCTCGACGGTTTCGTCGAACTGCTGCTGAAGCAGCAATTCAAATGCTTCCAACTTAGGTTCGATGCTGGCCGTGGCAGGAAAGTCAGCCGCAATCGCATCGGTGGTCTTCAGGCCGTTGCCGGTGATGCAGACAACGGTCGTCTCATCGGGCCGAATGCGTCCCTGCTCGATAAGTTTCTGGGTAACGCCGGCTGTAACGCCGCCAGCGGTTTCGGCGAAGATGCCTTCATTCTCGGCAAGCAGTTTGATCGAATCAATGATTTCCGGGTCGGAGATGTCCTCGGCCCAGCCGCCGCTTTCACGAATCAGCCGCAGGGCAAAGGGTCCGTCGGCGGGATTGCCGATGGCCAGAGAGCGCGCGATGGTGCTTGGTTTTTGCGGTACAAAGCGCGCAAGATTCCGCTTTACTCCATCAGCGATTGGAGAGCAGCCCGTAGCTTGCGCGCCAAAGAACTTAACCTGTTTCGGTTCAACCCAGCCCAAGTGAGCCAGTTCGCAAAACGCTTTGGCGATTTTACCGATCAAAGAGCCACCGGCCATTGGCACCACCACGTTGTCTGGCAATTCCCAGCCAAGCTGCTCGGCAATTTCGTAACCGTGGGTCTTGGAACCCTCTGCGTAATAGGGCCGCAGATTTACATTGACCAGTCCCCACTGAAAACGGTCTGCCACCTGCGTACACAGCCGGTTGACGTGGTCGTAGTTGCCATTGATGCGGATGATGCGTGCACCGTACACAGCGGTGTTCAATATCTTGGCGGGCTCCAGGTCAGCCGGAATGAACACGCAAGCGTCGATGCCTTGCTGCGCGCATTGGGCGGCAACGGAATTGGCAAGATTGCCTGTCGACGAACAACCCACGGTCTTAAAGCCGAACTTCTTTGCCGCAGCCAATGCTGTCGCAACCACGCGGTCTTTGAAAGAGAGCGAAGGGAAGCACACCGCATCATTCTTGATATAGAGATTCTTGATGCCCCACTTGGCCGCCAGATTGTGCGAGCGCAGTAACGGAGTGCCGCCAATCGCCAGCGAGGGGGTAAAGCCCGCGGGCAAAGGGAGGAACTCGGAATAGCGCCACATGTTGAACGCGCGGCGCGTGAGGGCTTCTCGTTTAACCGAGTTTCGGAGCTGGTCGTAGTCATAGCTGACTTCCAGCGGCGCGAAGCACTCTTCACAAAAGGATCGTGGAGCATTCGGGAAGCGTTTGCCGCATTCCCTGCAACGTAGAAAATATACTTCCGACATTGGTCACCTCGCTGAGGACTGCCGGCTCTTGGCCCCGCCCCACGAATGGGGCTAGGCACAGGGCAGGAGTCGCCGCGTGAAATGACGTGGAACTGAATTTGGGGCAGCGCGGAGGGGGTACAAATAAAAAACCCTCCGTGCCAAAAAGCCTGGAGGGGTCTCAGAATTTCGTTCTGTGATTCTACCCGCTCTTTAGCAGTTTTTTACGTGGAGCAAGTCGCCCTAAATCGCCACGTGACGCCGCAAATAGCGGCAGTTCAATTTATGGGGCATGTGATGGAAATTGTCAAGCGCAAAAGTGTGTGGCACAAAAATGGACAACGGTTTATGGTTTCCTGGCGTCAAATAAGGGCAGAACGCGCATCTTGGGTAGACCCGGCCTGGAGGCCAGTAATCCTCCCGCCGCATCTAATCGCAAGAGCAACCAGGCCAACCTTGCAGTGTTATACTCTACAAACTAGGCCGGTGCATTGACCGGGAGACAGGAGCAGGACAGATGGATCAAGTGCAGATGAATGATGGGAAATCACGCCGCCGGACGTTTCTTGCGGCCGTACTGATCGCGGCAACCTTGGTGTTAGGGATTCTGATTGGCACCATCGTGAACGGAAAAGTTTCCGCCATGAGAGGCTTTAGTTTTTCCGGAACGAACGCCACTCCTTTGGCTCTGCCTGATCCCATTCCTTCCTCGAATTCTTTCTCCAGTATCGTTACGCGCGTGGAGCCCGCCGTTGTAAACATCGCAACCACCCAGGTTATGGATCGCAAGTCCGCTCGCAAGAAGCATCCCGGACAAGAGGATGACCCTAGCGAAGATTTCTTCTTCCACTTTTTTGACGGCAGGCCCGAAGGCAATCAGCCACAGGCAGAGCGCAGCCTGGGTTCCGGCGTGATTGTCGACAAGCGCGGCTACATCCTGACGAACAACCACGTTGTCGATCAGGCCACCAAGGTTCAAGTTACGCTGAATGGTGAAACGACCAAGTATACGGCGAAGGTTGTTGGCGTCGACGAAGCGACCGACCTTGCCGTAATTAAGATTGATGCAGGCAAAGATTTGCCATTTGCGAAATTAGGCAATTCCGAAGGCGTACAAGTTGGCGATTGGGTGTTGGCCATTGGCAGCCCCTTTGGACTGGATGCCACTGTTACAGCGGGTATCATCAGCGCCAAGGACCGCGGAGGAATCGGCCGTCAGTTCCAGCGCTTCCTGCAAACCGATGCCGCAATCAATCCGGGAAATTCCGGCGGCCCGCTGGTGGATATGGCCGGTCAGGTAATCGGTATCAACACCGCTATCATCACCGGTGGAAGAGGCTACGAAGGTGTGGGCTTCGCCATGCCATCTTCAACGGCAATTAATGTTTACGATCAACTGGTCAAGAACGGACGCGTTACGCGCGGATCCATCGGCGTCAGCTTCCAGGAAGATCTCGGCACGAATCAAATCACACTGAAGTCCCTTGGCGCTCCCTACGGAGTAGTGATCGAGGGAGTGGAACCCGGCAGTCCGGCGGAAAAAGCCGGCTTGAAGGGTGGCGACGTAATTACCGGAATTAACGGGACTGTGGTGAAAACCGGCAACGACCTCGTCAACCCCATTGCCTCTGCTCCGATTGGCAGCAAGGTGACGATTGACTACTACCGCGACAAGCAGAAAAAAGAAACCAGCGCGATCGTTGAAGATCGCACCCGCGTTTTCCCCAACACCGACAGCCGTGTTGGCGAGAAGCCCGGTGAACCCGCTCCAGCCGAATTCGGCCTTCATGTGGAGAGCCTTACCCCAGAGCGCGCACAAAAAGTCGGCGTGGAAGGCGTTAAGGGCGTGGTGGTAACTGAAGTCGAACCCGCCAGCTTCGCCGAGGACATCAATTTTGCACCGGGTGACGTGATCGCTGAGGTCAACGGCCAGGCCGTGACCACTGTCGAGGAATATCACAAGGCCGTGGACAAATTGAAAGCCGGCGATAATGTGGTTTTCAAAGTAATGCGCCACGGCTTTAACGACCGCGTGATGACCGTATTTTTGCCCGGCGTGGTTCCGGCGGACGGAAAGTAATCTCAGGAGATCGCATTAACCAGCGATGCGAAAACAACTCTCGAAATTGACTAAAGCTGGACTCGTTCTGGCAGTGATGTCCACGGGTGCGATGATCGTACCCGTGGCATTCGCCCAGACAAGCGCGCCTAAGAAAAGCACCACGAAAAGCTCCACAACGCATTCATCCAGTGCGCATACTGCGTCTTCAACCTCAAAAACCGCCGGCAAGACTTCACCTACGTCTGCAAAATCCGTCAAGAGCTCCGGGAAAAGATCAAGCAAGACCAAGAAAGTGAAAGGTCAAGCGGCGCCCACTCCCGACCGGATCAACGAAATTCAAGATGCGCTAGCGAAAAAAGGTATGTTCAGCGGAACGCCTACGGGAAAATGGGACGATTCCACTGTGGACGCGATGAAGAAATTCCAGACCGCGAATCATCTGAGTCCTACAGGTAAGCTGGATGCCTTGACTTTGCAGAAACTTGGGTTTGGCTCTGAAACGGCCGGCATCGCCGCTCCTACCCCACCGCCAAACAGTAGCGCCAACCGGCTCCTGTCTCGCAATGCGCCGCGTGACGCAGAACCCGCAGATAATAATTAAAAACTAGATTGAATTCAGTGCGTGTGACGAACGCCCACATCGTCGATCTCAGCTCGTTTTGGGCAAGTAGTATGGCGTCGAGAGCGTGTAAATTCGCCGGTTGCCATTGGCCAAAAGTGTCCATTCCAGCAGCCGACCACGATGATTATGCAGAAAATATTCGTACCAATGACCTTCGACAAGGGTGGGGATTACCACGACGATGCGGCGGTCAGGATTTTCCAGGGATAATTTAAGGACGTATTGCACGACCGGTACGATCACGAAGCGATAGGGCGAAGGAATGACAGTGAGCACGGGAAGCTTCTCCCCAGCTTCGCGGAACGGTGTCTCCACATATCGAGTCCATTCCTCGTGCATCAACTCGGCGTGTTCACCAAGCTGCACGTGTACCGCATAGATGTCTGGCGAAATTCGTGAAGCAAATTCCAGCGCGCGCTTGGAGATACTGCTCCAGCGATCCATGGGAACCACCGCGATGGGCGGCAATCTCCGGTTCGCCGGTGCCACGCCGTCCGTACAGATCGTGGCTACCGATACGGCGTGATAATGCATCCGCACTTTGCGGAAAAATAGAATCAGCATGGGGATGAAGATCACGGTGATCCATGCGCCTTCCGTAAACTTCGCCACCAGCACGACAATAACGGTGATACCTGTGACGAATCCGCCCAATCCGTTGACCAGCGCGCTCTTCACCCAATGCGGTCCGCGCTTCTTAAACCAATGGACGACCATGCCGAGTTGCGAAAGCGTGAATGCCAGGAACGCGCCCACCGCATACAGCGGAATCAGCCGGTCGGTGACGCCGCCAAAAAGAATCAGCAGAAAGCCTGTGAACAACGCCAGCACCACAATGCCGTAGGTGTAAACCAGGCGGCGTCCGCGGTAACTGAAGACATGCGGCAAATAATTGTTCTGAGAGATGGCACGGCAAAGCCGCGGAAAGTCCGCAAAAGCCGTATTTGCGGAAAGTGAGAGCACCAGAAGAATCGAGGCAATGGTGAGGTAATAAAAGACACCTTTGCCGAAAATCGCGGAAAGCAATAGCGAGAGCACGCTCTGATACCCCGGCTGACCCGGATCCGTGGCGCTGATTCCATACGCCTTAACCAGAAACGAAATTCCCGCCAGCAAAATTGCCAAAACCAGAATGATCACAGTGAGAGTGCGCTGGGCATTCTTTACTCCCGGTTCGCGGAACGCCTTCACGCCATTGCTGACCGCCTCCACACCGGTCAACGCCGTACAACCGCTGGCAAATACCTTCAGTAGCAGCCAAATCGTGACTGTCGCGGTCACCGGCGCTGGAGGGGGCAGGGGCATTACCGCCACGGGATGGCCTCCTGCGAGCACCACTCGAACCACTCCCGCCGCAATCATGATCAGCAGGGTGCCAACGAAAAAATACGTGGGGATCATAAATGCTGCGCCGGCATCGTGCACTCCCCGCAGATTGAGGATCGTGATGATGATCAGTATTCCCACGCATAGGGAAACGGTGTGCGGCAAGAGCGAGGGTACCGCCGAAACCAGAGCGCCTACGCCGGCCGAAATTCCCACCGCAGCCGTCAGGATGTAATCGGTTAATAAAGCTGCCGCGGCCAGCAATCCTGGAAAGGCACCCAGATTCATCCTCGCAACGGTGTAGGACCCGCCGCCAGCTGGATAGGCGGCAATCGTTTGCAGGTACGAGAAATAGACGATGAAGAGAAGCGTGATGATCGCCAGGCTGATCGGCACTATGTATTGAACACCCAACAATCCGAGGGGGATCAGCAAGCTGAGAGCGGCTTCAGGCCCGTATGCCGCCGAACTCAGAGCGTCCAGGCCGAAAATGGGAATCCCAGCGGTTGGGCCGATCTGCTCGGCACGTTCATCCGAAGTTTTCAGGGGCTTGCCAACAATAAGGTCGAGAATGTTCATCAGTGAATGGTCCCTTACCCGTTTTCTGGAGTTTCCATTTGCAATGAATTGCGCGGCAAAGTCAACTACTCGCAAGCGAATGCGGAGACTTGGTAGACTCAAAGGTCTTTAGGGGGAGCAATGGCCACAGCCGCAAAACCGCGCGAATATAAAAATTATGTGAATGGGGAGTGGGTTGCCGCCAAAAGCGGAAAGACCATCGAGAATCGTAATCCAGCGAACACCGACGAGCTGATTGGAATTTTCCCCCATTCCGGGCCGGAAGACGTGGATGCGGCCGTCAGCGCAGCGCGCGAAGCCTATTCAAAGTGGCGGCTTGTACCGGCGCCGAAACGCGCGGAAATCCTGTTTCGTGCGGCGGAATTGTTGGTAAAGCGCAAAGAGGATTTTTCGCGCGATATGACCCGCGAAATGGGAAAAGTCCTGGCCGAAACGCGCGGTGACGTCCAGGAAGCCATTGACATGACGTACTACATGGCTGGCGAAGGCCGCCGTTTGTTTGGCCAAACCACGCCTTCCGAGCTGCCCAACAAATTTGCCATGAGTGTACGCCAATCGATCGGCGTGTGTGGTTTGATCGCTCCGTGGAATTTTCCCATGGCGATTCCTTCGTGGAAAATGATGCCTGCGCTGGTTTGTGGAAACACGGTTGTGTTGAAACCCGCGGAGGACACTCCACTGTCTTCGTATCACCTTGTCGAAACGTTGGTGGAAGCCGGAATTCCCGCGGGAGTGGTGAATTTGATCAGCGGAGACGGACCCGGCGCAGGCGGCCCCTTGGCCACCCACAAAGATGTGCCGGTGATCAGCTTTACCGGTTCCACAGAGACGGGCCGGATCATTGCTCAGGACTGTGCGCCGGACTTCAAGCACTACAGCCTGGAGATGGGTGGAAAGAACATCATTCTGGTTATGGATGACGCCAACCTCGATTTAGCCGTTGAAGGGGCCGTTTGGGGCGGCTTCGGTACCACGGGTCAGCGATGCACTGCCGCCAGTCGCGTGGGAGTTCATAAGAGCGTCTACGCTGAGTTTGTTTCCCGATTTGTCGAACGCGTAAAGAAGCTGAAAGTCGGTGATGGGCTAGACCCGGCTATAGAGATGGGGCCGTGCATCAACGAGCAGCAACTCAACACCGTGATGCGTTACGTCGAGATTGGAAAGAAGGAAGGCGCGAAGTTGTTGACCGGTGGCAACCGGCTGCAAAGTGGCGTTCATGCAAAAGGCTGGTTTCACGAACCGACCGTCTTTGGCGATTGCTCTCCGAAAATGCGCATTGCCCAGGAAGAAATCTTTGGCCCGGTGGTCTCGGTTATTCCCTTCGACAGTTTTGAGCAGGGAATTGAAATAGCCAATGGCGTGCCTTATGGGCTCTCGGCTTCGATTTACACCCGTAATGTAAATCGCGCCTTTGCCGCCATGCAGGATCTCTATACCGGCATCGTTTATGTGAATGCTCCAACCATTGGAGCGGAAACGCATCTTCCGTTCGGTGGCACCAAGCAGACCGGGAACGGTCACCGTGAAGCGGCAATAGCGGCCATCGATTTCTTCACCGAGTGGAAGTCGATCTATATCGACTATTCCGACAAGCTCCAGCGCGCTCAGATCGATAACAATTAGGTTTAACGGTCCTTGATGAGAAATGCTCGGGCGACTCGGTTGCAGTAAAATATATCCATGGCGATTGAGACACTCACGATGATGGACAGTTATCGCTTACATATGCCACTTGTACCATCCCCTTTGACCTGACTTGACACAGTTCCTAAAATAGTAGGTGTAGCTCTGTTACAGTGTAATCATGCGAAATCCAGCCATACAGGAACGGCGCAACCGGCAAATCCTTGCCGATATCGTTCGCACGTACATCGAGTCCGGCGAACCGGTATCCTCGCGTGCGGTTTCCAAGCGTGCTGAGGAGACTCTCAGCACCGCGACCATTCGCAATGTTATGGCGGATCTGGAAGATGGCGGTTTTCTGTACCAACCGCACACCTCTGCGGGACGCGTTCCCACCGCCGCGGCTTACCGCTTTTTCGCGCAAGAGATTGCCACACAGGCCACATTGAACATCGAAGACCGGGAGTGGATCCGGCGGGAAATGGCGGCGGGCACGTCGGCGGAAGAGATAACCGAGCGCGCAGGGCACATCCTGGCCGAAGTTTCGCGCGGAGTTGGCATCGTTGTTGCCCCGCCTTTGCGCAAAACAGTATTGGAGCACACGCGGATGTGGCTGCTCCCCGATGGCCGGGTCGTCGTCGTCTTAATTTCCCCAGGTGGCCACACGCGCGATAAAGTGCTGCGACCCGGGCGGCTGTTTACGCAAGAAGAATTGGACGCCACCGCAAATTTTCTGAACGGCCATTATGCCGGGTGGACACTGGAGTCCATTCGGACCGACTTGCTCCAGAAGTTGGCCACAGAGCGCGAGCGCTATGAAAATATCGCCCGCAGCGCGCTGGCGCTTTGCGATCCGGTTGCCCTGGGTGAAAGCCCGTTGCAACAGGTCTACGTCGAAGGCACGGCACAAATCATCGGTTCGCCGGAATTTGCCAACCAGAGCCAGTTGCGCGAGCTTCTTTCTGCCATCGAAGAAAAGCATCGCCTGGTGACCGTTCTGAACGCCTGCATCGACACGCCGGAACCTGTGTCCGTGCAAATCGGCGTGAAAGAAATTTCGGAAGCGGGAGAAAATATCGCCTTGATCAGCGCCCCTTATTCTCACAACGACATGGCGCAAGGGTCGTTAGGCATTCTTGGGCCCACTCGCATGCACTACGAACGCGCGATCACTGCCGTCGCCTACGTTGCTGAACTCTTTTCCGAAGCGTTGAAAAAAATCGAATAGCACAGTACGCAGTGGAGTAAGACTCATGAACAAGAAGGAAACTAAAATTAATATGCCGAAAGAACCGAATATTGACCAGACCGACCCAGTCAATGACGTCGTCGAAGACACCAATCGCGAGAATATCGAAGTCAATAAATTAGCCAACGACCTCGAAGATCTCCGCCAGACACTGCTTCGCCGTCAGGCTGATTTTGATAACTATCGCAAGCGCATCGAGAAGGAACGCAGCGAAGATCAGAAGCGCGCAACAGGACGCGTAATCGAGCAACTGATCCCCGTTCTCGATGGATTTGAGCAGGCGCTGGCCGCCCACAAGGAAGCCGAATACGAAAATTATCGCAAGGGATTTGAGCTGATCTACAAACAGTTGCTGGATAATTTGGCGAAGCTGGGTGCGGAACGTGTCGACCCGTTGGGAAAGCTCTTCGATCCCCATCTTCATCAAGCGCTGGACCGTGTCGAATCGACCAAACATCACGACGGCACCATCCTGGAAGTGTTTCAGCCGGGCTACGTCTTTCATGGGCGCGTTTTGCGTCCTGCCATGGTGCGCGTAGCGGTACACCCCAGTGGCGCATCGAATGAAGCTGCAAACTAACTAAATTGATTACGTTGCCAAATTGAAAGGGAAACTGACGAATCGGATATGAGTCGAGCACAACAACGTGATTTTTATGAAGTTCTGGGAGTCAGCAAGACCGCGACAGTCGAAGAGATTAAATCCTCCTACAGAAAATCGGCCATGCAATGGCACCCGGATCGTAATCCCGATAATAAGGAAGTTGCCGAGATCAAGTTTCGGGAATGTACGGAGGCTTACGCGGTACTCAGCGATCCTCAGAAACGCCAGATTTACGACACCTATGGCCATGCTGGTTTGGCAAGCTCTGGCGGACAGACCGACTTCAGCGGAACCATTTTCCAGGACTTTCACGACATCTTCGGCGATTTTTTTGGTTTCGAGGACTTGTTCGGAGCCGCCGGTGGCCGTCGCGGGGGCTCCAGCCGCACCCGTGTGCAACGCGGAGCCGATCTTCGCTACGACATGTCGCTGGCATTTGAAGAGGCGGCTTCGGGCGTTACCACCAAAATCAGAATTCCTCGCCAGGAATACTGCGAATCCTGCAACGGCACTGGCGCCAAGAAGGGAACTGGCGTAGCCGCTTGCCAGACCTGTCAGGGTCGCGGGCAGATTGTCTATCAGCAGGGATTTTTCACCATCAATCGCACTTGCCCGGCATGTCAGGGCGCGGGCCAAATCATCAAAGAACGCTGTGCGGATTGCCGTGGACAAGGCCGCATCGAACGCGAACGCTCCATTGAGTTGCGCATTCCTCCCGGCGTGGATACCGGCACGCGCCTGCGCGTCACCGGAGAAGGCGAACCCGGACCAAACGGCGGGCCTCCGGGCGATCTCTACGTCGTCCTCGACGTAAAAGAGCACAACTTCTTCGAGCGGCGCGGAGCGGATCTTTACTGCACAATTCCAATCAGCTTCGCACAGGCTGCCTTGGGGACTGAACTGCAGGTGGCGGGGCTTAATGGGGAAGAGCGCCTGAAGATTCCTGACGGTACGCAGAGCGGAGCCGTTTTCCGCATCAAGGGCAAGGGGCTTCCTGATCCGCATGGCGGCGGTCGAGGCGATTTGTATTATCTAGTTCGCATCATCACACCGGCGAAGCTGACCAGAGAACAGCGTAAACTCTTCGAGCAGTTGGATGCCACGCTAAAAGTGGAGAACAAGCCCGCGGAGCGCAATTCTTCAATCTTCAACAAGATGAAGGATATTTTCGGCTAAGCCCGCATGCGCCGCCGTTTTTTCGTAGACAAGTTTGAAGATCGCCGCGCAGTGATGGACGGCGAAGCGGCGCATCATCTCGGTCGAGTTCTCAGAGCACAACCCGGCCAACTCTACGAACTCAGCGACGGAACAAAGGTTTGGCTCGGCAAAATTGAAACATGTTTCGCGCGACCATGTTAACTTTGAGCTGCTTGAAGAGCTTGCTGCTTACCAGCCCGCTCTCGACACCACACTTTTGCTGGCAGTCGTGAAGTTTGACTCCTTCGAATGGGCCTTGGAAAAAGCTACCGAGCTTGGCGTAAGCCGAATCGTGCCCCTGGCCGCGGCGCGCAGCGAGAAAGGCCTCCTGGCCGCGGCGGTAAAACGCGCCGAACGTTGGCAGAAAATTATTTTAGAGGCCTCGCAACAGTCTCGCCGCGTGCGGGTTCCCCATTCTGCAGGCTGTGGCAAAGCCGGAAGTCGCGTTTTCCAGTTACCAGGATGGTCTGCGCGTCATGCTCTCGGAATTGCCCGAAGCACGATCCTTCAAGGCAGTGCTGGCAGGACAGGAATCGCACTCCGCCGTGCTAGCCATTGGCCCGGAGGGCGGTTGGACCGAGGACGAGTTCGCAAGTGCACGAAGTTTCGGCTATCAGGAAGCCTCCCTGGGGAGGTTGATCCTGCGAACGGAAACCGCTGTTATAGCAGGGCTTTGCGCCATTAATCTCCTCTTAGGCACTGACTGAACCGCGGATATTCATCCTGAACAAGTGGGCAACACGCCACCCTGCCGACCGAATCCAACTGAGAGCGAGCCGAAAATCGACCGCGCACCATAAATCGTATCTAGCGCCCATTCCTCGCTGCATGTTATAAAATGGAGGCAGCACGAGATGCTGAAACCAGACGAACAAGAGAACTCTCTCCCCCTGAGCGAAGCACCTTCCGCTCAGTCTTCGTCTTTGGCCCCGACAGCGTCGGTATCTTCTGACTTCCCCTCCGAAACCTCGCCTTCTGCGCATCACCTGCTGCGTCACGAAATTCGCGTCTGGACCCGGGATTTGCTGATCGCCATCGGGCTGGCGCTGATCATCATCGTGTTCCTGTACCAGCCGGTAAAAGTCGAAGGCACCAGCATGGCGCCACTGCTGTCTGATCAAGAGCGCATTTTCATCAATAAATTTGTCTACCGTTTTGAATCCATTCATCGCGGCGACGTGGTAGTTTTCTGGTATCCGCTGGACCGCTCGAAGTCGTTCATCAAGCGCGTCGTCGGCTTGCCCGGCGAAGTCGTCGAAATCCGCCGAGGCGTTCTATACTTGAATGGGCAGATTGTCCCCGAGCCCTATGTGCCGCCCCGTTATACGGACGTCACAGACTACGGCCCAGTCAAGGTTCCGCAAGGCAGTTATTTTGTCATGGGCGATCACCGGATCAGCTCAAACGATTCGCGTGTGTTTGGGCCGGTGGCCAGTCAGTTTATTTATGGACGAGCAGTTTTCGCCTATTGGCCCGTGGATCACTTTGGTTCGCTATCCCCGGCGGAGGCGAGCGAAAAATAATGAAGTTCGACGGAGGCTCACCTGACGGAAGTTCAGCATCGACACGCAATCCTCGCGCTCGAAGACGGGCGCGTATTTAACGGCCGCGCTGCCGGCGCCATCACGCGCCGTGGCGGCGAAGTCGTTTTCAATACCAGTCTCACCGGCTATCAGGAAGTATTTACCGACCCAAGTTATTCCGGGCAAATCGTGTGCCTGACGTACCCGCACATCGGAAATGTCGGCGCCAATCTGGATGACGAAGAAGCCCCCCGTCCGTATATTGAGTCGCTCATCGTGCGCGAGTTTTCACAGATCTCTTCCAACTGGCGCTCCGCCGAAACCGCGCAGCTCTATCTTAATCGCCAGAAAATTCCGGTCATCTGGGACATCGATACTCGCGCGCTGGTGCGACATATCCGCAACGTAGGCGCGTTGCGCGGAATGGTTTCCACCGATGGCACCCCAGCCGATCAATTGATCTACGAAGCCCGGCAGTTGCCTTCGATGGTTGGGCAGGAACTTGCCGGACGAGTGAGCTGCGCAAAGGCTTATGACTGGCAAAAGGGCTCGATTGAACTGGCGAGTTCGCCCTGGTCGGAACACATGGGTGAATCGGATGCCAGCAGTCCGGAAACTCCGCGTTTCAAAGTTGTGGCTTACGATTACGGCATAAAACAGAATATCCTCCGCTTGCTGGTCGATCACCACTGCGAAGTGACCGTCGTGCCTGCGGGCACTCCCGCCGAAGATGTTTTGGCGTTCAAACCCGACGGCGTGTTTCTCTCCAACGGCCCGGGCGATCCCGAACCAATTCACTACGCCATCGACAATATTCGCAAGCTGACCGGACGCGTCCCCATCTTCGGTATCTGCCTCGGCCATCAATTCTGCGGGCTGGCGCTCGGCGGCAAAACATTCAAACTGAAATTTGGCCATCATGGCTCCAATCATCCCGTGAAGAACCTGCTCACCAATCAGGTGGAGATCACCGCGCAGAATCACGGATTTTGCGTCGATCCCGAATCGTTGCCATCCAGCGACGTGGAAATTACCCACGTCAACCTGAACGACAACACCAACGAAGGCATGCGCCACAAGAGCTTGCCGCTCTTCAGCGTGCAGTATCACCCGGAAGCTTCGCCCGGGCCGCACGATTCGCATTACTTGTTCACACAGTTCACCGATTTGATGAAAGAATTCGCCCAGCCAGGGAGTTCGCGCGGATGAGGTCGAAATTGACGACAAGGGAATAGATGCCAAAACGTACTGACATCAAGAAAATTTTGATCATCGGGTCGGGCCCGATCATTATCGGCCAGGCTTGCGAATTCGATTATTCCGGCGCACAGGCATGCAAAGCGCTGCGCGCAGAGGGCTATGAGGTGGTGCTGGTGAATTCCAACCCAGCCACCATCATGACCGACCCGGAATTGGCGCACCGCACCTACATCGAGCCACTCACCAAGGAATACATCGAAGAAATCATCATCAAGGAGAAGCCCGACGCGCTGCTTCCCACTGTCGGCGGCCAGACGGCCCTAAACCTCGCGGTCGAACTCGCCGAAAGCGGCATCCTCGAAAAACACAAAGTGGAAATGATTGGTGCGTCACTCCGCGCCATCAAGGTTGCGGAAGACCGTCTTTGGTTCAAGGATGCTTGCCGCAAGATCGGACTGGAAGTTCCCGCCTCGGCGCTGGTCAATAACGCGCAAGACGCGCTGCGGCTTTGCGATCAACTCGGCTTCCCACTTGTTATTCGCCCATCATTTACGCTGGGTGGCAGCGGCGGCTCCATCGCCTACAACAAGGAAGAGTTTGCCGAAGCCATCTCCCACGCGCTGGACATGAGCCCTGTGCACGAGGCCCTGGTCGAAGAATCCGTGCTGGGCTGGAAGGAATATGAGCTCGAAGTGATGCGCGATTATCGCGACAACTTCGTGGTCATCTGCACCATCGAGAATTTCGACCCCATGGGTGTGCACACCGGCGACTCCATCACCGTGGCTCCGGCGCAGACGCTGACCGACAAGGAATATCAGCGCATGCGTGACGCTGCCGCAGCCATCATCCGCGAAGTTGGTGTGGAAACCGGCGGCTCCAACGTCCAGTTCGCCATCAATCCGGAAAACGGGCGTATGACTGTGATCGAGATGAATCCGCGCGTTTCGCGCAGTTCCGCGCTCGCCAGTCAAAGCCACAGGGTTTCCCATCGCCAAAATCGCGGCCCGTCTTGCCGTTGGCATGTCCCTGGACGAAATTCCCAACGACATTACCAAGAAGACTCCTGCTAGCTTCGAACCGGCCATCGACTACGTCGTGGTGAAAATCCCCAAGTGGCAGTTTGAGAAATTTGCGGGTGCTGACAGCACTCTGGGCACGCAGATGAAGTCGGTCGGCGAAGTGATGGCCATTGGCCGCACCTTTAAGGAAGCGCTGCAAAAGGGTATTCGTTCGCTGGAACCCAGCACTCCCTGGCGCGCGCCCGCGGAGACTCCAGATTCGTTGCTAAGAGAGAAGCTTGCGACGCCGCGTCCCAACCGCATTCACTGGATTCTTACCGCAGTCGAACGCGGGCTTGCCGGTTGACGAAATCTGCGAACTGACCAAAATCGATCCCTGGTTCATTCACCAGATCGAAGAAATCATCCTCACCAATCGTCGCGCAGCTTCCGTAACTGTTGAAACGGCTTCGAAAGACTTGCTGCGCGAAGTGAAGCGCGTAGGCACGAGCGACGAAACTTTGGCTCAGATCTGGAAGACCACTCCCGCCGCTGTCCGCCTGCAACGCGCCCGCTATGGCGTCGGTCCGGTCTTTAAGCGGGTCGATACCTGCGCTGCCGAATTTGAGTCCTTCACCCCGTACATGTATTCCACCTACGAAGATGAGGACGAAGCCGACACCACCACGCGCCAGAAGATCATGATTCTGGGCAGCGGCCCGAATCGTATCGGGCAGGGAATTGAGTTCGACTACTGCTGCTGCCATGCCTCGTTCGCTCTGCGTGAAGACGGCTTCGAGAGCATCATGGTGAATTGCAATCCGGAAACGGTTTCTACCGATTACGACACTTCGGACCGCCTCTACTTCGAACCGCTCACGCTGGAAGACGTTCTCGCCATCGTCGAACGCGAAAAGCCCACCGGCGTAATCGTGCAGTTCGGCGGACAAACGCCGCTGAATCTCGCGCTGGAGCTGAAACGCAACGGCGTGCCCATCATTGGCACTGCACCCGAATCGATTGACCTGGCGGAAGATCGCCGCCGCTTTGGCCGCCTGCTGGATGAATTGCGAATCCCGCAGCCACGCAACGGCACCGCACTGGTTCCCGAAGAAGCCGCCCGCGTGGCAGGCGAAATCGGTATGCCAGTCCTTGTGCGCCCAAGCTACGTCCTCGGTGGACGCGCCATGGTCATCGCCTACGATGTGAACACGGTGCAGGAATACGTCGCCCAGGCTGCATTAATGGGTCCTGCGCGCCCCGTGCTGATCGATCAATTCCTGGAAGAGGCCACCGAAGTCGATGTGGACGCGCTTGCCGATGGCACCGACGTAGTGATCGGCGGCATCATGGAACACATCGAGGAAGCTGGTGTGCACTCTGGCGATTCTTCCTGCGTGCTTCCGGCGGTGAGCCTTTCACCCACGGTTCTGAATACCATTCGCGATTACACCAAGCGTCTGGCGCTGGCTCTGAAGGTCGTTGGCCTCATGAATGTGCAGTACGCCATTCAGCGCGACATCGTTTACGTTCTCGAAGTCAATCCGCGCGCCTCGCGCACCGTTCCTTATGTCAGCAAAGCTACTGGTGTACCGCTAGCAAAAGTGGCCGCGCGGCTTATGGTCGGCAAGCGTCTGGCGGATATTAAGCTGCCGCTGGTCCATCACAATGGCGTCGCGGAGGTCGCAACCCACGACTACTACTCTGTGAAATCGCCGGTGTTTCCCTTCAACAAATTCCGCGGCGTGGATACGATCCTGGGTCCCGAAATGCGTTCGACGGGCGAAGTCATGGGAATCTCCACTTCCTATGGCCAGGCTTTCGCAAAAGCACAGCTGGCCGCGGGCCAAAAACTGCCAAGTTCCGGAACTGTTTTCATCAGCGTGAACGATCGCGACAAGCGCCAGATCGGCCCGTTGGGCAAGGAACTGGTCGAACTTGGTTTTAAGCTCGTGGCCACTCGCGGAACAGCTTCGGCCTTCCATGCCGTCGGTGTCCCCTGCGATGAAGTGTTCAAGGTCAACGAAGGGCGACCCAATATCGTCGACTTGATCAAAACCGGCAAAATTAATCTGATTTTCAATACGCCCTTAGGTCGCGAATCGTTCTACGACGAGAAGTCCATCCGTCGCGCCGCGATTCGCTACAACATTCCCTGCATCACCACTCTGTCGGCGGCCCATGCCGCGGTCCGTGGCATTCATGCCATCACGGAAATGAAGCGCGAAGTCGCCTGCCTGCAGGATTTGCATCTGAGCAAAGTCGCGGCATCGGGCACGCCGGGCTCCGGGGATTAATCCATGAATGTCAGCGGAATATTTCCGGCGCTGGTCACGCCCTACGACGCAAACGGCGCCGTCTCCCTCACAGCGGTCGAGCACAACATTCGACTCTACAATCTGACGGGTATCGCGGGCTACGTCGTGCTGGGTTCGACGGGCGAAGCGGTCATGCTCTCGCGTGAAGAAGCGGACGCGGTCTTGGTCGCCGTGAAAGAACGCGCCGAACCGGGAAAACTTTTGATCGCTGGCACCGGAGCCGAGTCAACAGCCGAGACCATCGCCCGTACGAAACGTGCCGCCCAAATCGGCTATCAAGTCGCGTTGGTTAAGACGCCCTATTACTATAAGCCTGTCTATAAAGCTGAAGTCTACCTACATCATTACCGTGCGGTCGCGGACGCTTCTCCAATTCCCGTTCTGCTTTACTCCGTTCCTCAATTCACGGGGATCACCCTGGAAACTCCGGAAATTCTCGCACTCTCCGCGCACCCGAACATCATCGGCATAAAAGACAGTTCAGGGGTGATTCAGCGTGTCGCTGAAGTTGTGGGCGCTGCGCGTCCTGATTTTCAGGTTCTGACCGGTGGTGCCGCGGTCATCTATCCAGCGCTTGTCGTCGGTGCGCGCGGTGCAATTCTGGCACTGGCCAGTGCGCTTCCCGAATTGTGCTCGCAGGCATTTGAGCTCGTGCAGGCCGGTCAGCACGAAGCTGCGAAGAATTTACAATTGAAATTGGCACACGCTTCCAAACAAATCGTCTCAGAAGCCGGAATCGCCGGTGTGAAATACGCCATGGACTTGCGCGGTTATCACGGTGGCGTCCCCAGGCTTCCATTGCTACCTCTTGCCGCGGAAAAGAAGCAACAAATCGCCTCGATTATTTCTGTGTTACATCCTGCGGCCGCTGTCGTCTAATCATTAGGCGTTTGCCGTCACTTTTGCTGGCGCTTATCATCTAACGGGCTATGGATTGTCGCACCCTACTGCCGGAGCAGTTGCCGCATACCACGAAACTCATTCGTGATTATGTTGACCATTTTCCTAAGCTTGAAACGTTCTACTCTCACCCGCCGGACTTAAAATCCATCATTGCCGAAGCCAAGCAACTGCAATTTCCCGTCGAACGCCGTCAGCAAGTCGCTGACATTCTCAGTGCTCAAAACAAGCAGTTTGGCAGCAGTTCCGTCACCCTCGAAAATATTGATCGCCTGTATCACGGCGCCGTTGCAATTGTTTCGGGCCAACAGGTTGGGCTGTTCGGTGGCCCGGCCTATGCATTTTACAAAGCGCTTTCCGCGATCCACACCGCCCGCCAACTCTCTGAAGATGGCGTCGAAGCTGTCCCGGTATTCTGGATGGCTACCGAAGATCACGATATTGACGAGGTTCGCCACACCACTTGGTTTCACGAAGGCAAATTGCACCGTTTCGAGCTTGCGAAGCCTGACCAAACAGATGTCCCCGTAGGGCGCATTCCGCTCGGCCCGGTGGTCTCAGAAATAGTTAAGCAGGCGAGCGCCTTACTCAGTGGACCCGACAGCACCTCCGTAGCGGAAATTCTGCAGACCTCATACACGCCGGAGGCCACCTATGGAACGGCATTCGCTCAGCTCTTCGCGCGCATTTTTGCCGAAGAGGGCTTGATTCTTCTAGATCCTCTTGACGACCGACTTCATCGCGTTGCGGCTCCGATCCTGCGCCAGGCGCTGGAACAACGCGACGATCTCAATGCACTCCTGTTGCGCCGCGGAAAAGAATTAGAACACGCCGGCTACGCTGCGCAAGTCAACGTCACTGCTCGAAGCACGGTCCTGTTTTCTATGGAAAATGGCCAGCGCCACGTCATCTCCAGCGCCAATGGAGATGGCTTCACCAGTGGCGGTCACTCCGCTCCTCGTGGGGAGTGGCTTCAGAAAGTCGAAGCTCATCCCGAACTATTCAGCCCAAACGCGCTTTTTCGTCCCGTGGTGCAGGATTTCCTCCTGCCCACGGTGGCGTACTTTGGCGGGCCTGCGGAAATCGCCTATTTCGCGCAATCGCAGGTTCTCTACGAGAAATTGCTGGGGCGTATGCCGGTAATGTTGCCGCGTGCGGATTACACTCTGGTTGACCCGAAAGCCGTCCGCATCCTGAAGAAATACAAGTTGGAAGTGGAAGACGTCTGGCAGGGCAAGCAGACTTTGCGCAAGAGCATGTATGCGAAAGTCGTGCCGAAAAAGCTTTCACGCGAATTTGATGACAATCTCCGTCAGATGGAAAAGAGCACGAAGAAGCTTCACAAGGCCATTGCCAAGGTCGATCCCACGATTCAGGGCACCATCGCCCGGGCGGAGAAACGTATCCATTATCAAATTGAAAAGTTGCGCGAAAAGACCGGCGCTGCCCTCGATCGGCATGAAAAAGTCATCGAGCAACATGAACAATTCCTGGAAAATCTGCTTTATCCGCAAAAAGGCTTGCAGTCGCGTGATTTGAATTTCCTTCCGTTTCTTTCACGCTGGGGAAATGCTGGCCTTAAGGAATTGGAGAGGCACTCCAGCGCGAAAAATCCCGGGCGGCATTGCCTGATCCCCATCCCGTAAAATGGCCATGCAAACTCTGCGGATTAGAACGCGCCACCGAACCCAACTGCTCGATGTAACTAACGAGGTCCAGCAACTCGTAGCCTCCTCCGAAATAAAGTCCGGCATTTGCTTCCTGTATGTGCCGCATACCACGGCGGGAATCCTGATCAACGAGCACGCCGACCCTGATGTGGCTTCCGACGCCCAAGGCGCGCTCGACAGGTTGGTTCCGGACAACCCGCAATTTCAGCATTCCGAGGGCAACACCGATTCCCACGTAAAAACCATGCTCGTTGGTATGACTCAGTTTGTGTTCATCGAGAACGGAAAGCTGGTCCTTGGCCGCTGGCAAGGCATTTTCCTGGCGGAATTTGACGGCCCCCGCGAGCGCCAGATCTATCTGAAGATTCAGCCCGACGACAAAGCGACGGGCGCCTGACCCAGCCTCCTGCCGCGTTGAAACCGCAGCCATTGTGCTAAAGTTTTGCGATGGGCAAAGTCGGCATCTACATTCAGGTTCCGTTCTGCCAGACCAAATGCACCTACTGCAATTTCCACACAGGCGTAGTGTCTCCAGGGAAGTTTGCCCCTTACACCGCCTCCGTTTGCACTGAAATTCGCGATCATCAAAAATTGTGGAAAGCCGCGGGAGTTCTTTTTCCGCCCGGCCCAGTGGACGACGAAATCATAGACACGGTGTACATCGGCGGGGGTACCCCGAGTCTGCTAGAGCCGGAACTTCTCGCGGATTTGCTCAGTTCGATTCGCGGCACGTTTCGCTGCGACCTGGTGGAAGTAACCCTGGAAGCTGATCCAGAGACCATCGACATTGACAAAGCGTCGAAATGGGTCGAAGCAGGCATCAACCGCATCAGTTTCGGCACCCAGTCTTTCGTTGACGAGGAACTGAAATTTGCCGGACGCATGCACCGCAGGGCCGACATCTATCGTGCCGTGCCGGTTCTTCGCAACGCGGGCATTTCCAATATCAGCTTTGATCTAATTGCCGGACTCCCAAAACAGACCGCGGCCTCCTGGCGCAGGTCGCTTGAGGAATCCATCTCCCTCTCTCCTGAGCATATTTCTATCTACATAATGGAAATCGATGAAGGCAGCCGCCTCGGCCTGGAAGTATTGCAGAGTGGCTCTCGTTACAGCGCCAAGGATCTGCCTTCGGAAGAATCGATGACCGAGTTTTACGAAACTGCCCAAATGCATTTAAAGGCCGCGGGCTATGAGCAATATGAAATCTCCAATTGGGCCAAACCGGGATTTGCTTCGCTACACAACCTGAAGTATTGGCAACGCGAACCCTATTGGGGATTCGGCGCAGGGGCACATTCCTTTAATCGCTCCCAACGATGGGCAAACGCGCACGATGCTGCTGCCTATGTCGATGCCATCCGTGCCGGCCGCAGCGCGATTCTATCTCTCGATTCCGTAACCACGGAACAAGCGCTGGAAGAAGAATTCTTCCTGGGCTTGCGGCAGCTTTCCGGCATCAACCTGGCGCGCATTGAAAAACAGTACGGCGTCGATTTTCAGCAGAAAGCAGTGCGCCTTGCTTCCAGCGGCATGATTGAGCGCGTGGGCCAGCAGATTCTACTTCCGGCAAACAAGCTGAGCGTCTCTAACGAAATCATCGTCGAGCTTTTGCGTTAAGATTCATCTGGAGTTTCTTCCAGGGATTGTGAGCACACCATGAGCTACACCGTTGCCAAAGGAAATCAGCTCGTTGATCCTGACCACATCTCACCCGTCGAGAACGCCGTTGATCTGCGCAGCGACACAGTTACCCGTCCCAGCGAGGAAATGCGCCAGGCCATGGCCGCCGCGGAAGTCGGGGATGACGTTTACGGAGAAGATCCCACAGTAAATCGTCTGCAAAAGCGCGCAGCGGAAATTTTCGCCAAAGAAGCCGCTCTCTTCGTTCCGACGGGCTGCATGGGCAACCTCATCGCGATCAAAATTTGGACTCACCACGGTAACGAAGTGATCTGCGAAGAACGCAGCCACGTCAATCTCTACGAACTCGCATCCATGTCGGCGATTGCCGGGTGTATGCCGCGCGCGGTGCGTGGCGGCGATGACGGAATCATGACCTGGAAGCAGGTAGAAGCCGCTATTCGTCCCAAGATTTACTACGATTCGCAAACCGCGCTGGTCTGTTTGGAAAATACCAGCAATATGGCGGGCGGCACAGTCTACGCCACCGACCGTGTTGATGAAATCTCCAATCATGCCCATGCATTGGGCCTAAAAGTCCATCTCGACGGGGCACGCATTTTCAACGCCGCCGCTGCGCTTAACGACAACGTCGCCAACATGACCAAGAGGTGGACTCGGTGATGTTCTGCCTCTCCAAAGGCCTTGGCGCGCCCGTAGGTTCGATGATTGTCGGCTCGAAAGAGTTCATCGAACGCGCCCGTGTCTATCGCAAGATGTTCGGCGGTGGAATGCGTCAGGTCGGTATTATCGCCGCGGCAGGACTGCTGGCGCTGGAGAAGTCGCCGCAGCGTTTGCACGAGGACCACGCCAATGCCAAGCGACTGGCCGAGGGCATTGCGCAAATCCCAGGCCTGAAGATCGATCCTTCAGCTGTGCGTAGCAACATCGTCATTTTCGATTGCAGCGCCACAGGCATGAACGCGGTTGAATTGTGCGATGCTTTGCATGAAAAGGGTGTTTGGGCGCAAGATACCGCCCCCTATTCCGTTCGCATGGTGACCCATTGGAACGTGAATCGCGAAGGAATCGACAGCGCCCTTGCGGAATTACGTTCGGTTGTGGCAAGAAAAGTTGGACGGACCGCCTAAATCGCTCTACCGCGGACCAGCCAGCCGTTATACCCAGGAAAGTGAGTCTGCTATGAAATCTGCTATGCAGCGATTGACTGCTGTTTGTATTACGATGTTCGCGATTTGTTGGTTCGCGCCTCCGCCTTCAGTGCGCTCAAGCCAAAACCGCCTGCCACAGTGGAGGAAGCCAACGAAATTCATCGATGACGCCGAGCAGCGACTCCTTGACTTCGGACATCAAGGCTGGTCGCGCGTCATGGGTGGCGGAAAATTTCATTACCGACGATACCGAACAAATTGCCGCCGACGCCAACGAAGTTCTCAACACCGCCAGTACGCAATACGCGAAAGAGGCGCATCGTTTCGATCAACTGCAACTGCCTCCCGAACTTGCTCGCAAACGACTGCTCCTCGAACTAGCCACCGGATTTCCCGCTCCCGATGATGCCAAAGCGCAAAGCCGAACTTGCTCAGGTCATGGCTTCGCTCGACGGCGACTACGGAAAAGGGAAGTGGTGCCGCGACGGCGACAGAAGAATTGCCTCGACGTCACCGCCGTCGGAAAATTGTTGGCCACCAGCCGTGATCCCGAAGAATTGAAGCGCGCCTGGATCGGCTGGCACGCTGTCGGCGCACCCATGCGCCATCGTTACGCGCGCATGGTGGAACTTGGCAATCAGGGTTCGCGCGAACTCGGCTATTCCGATGTGGGCGCCCTGTGGCGCTCGAATTACGACATGTCGCCGGAAGAATTTCAGAAGGAACTGGACCGCTTGTGGGATCAGTTGCAGCCGCTCTATTTGTCGTTGCACGCCTACGTGCGCGGTCAATTAGCGAAGAAATATGGTCCTAACGTCGTGCCTCCCCGTGGCCCGATTCCTGCCCATCTGCTGGGCAATATCTGGGCGCAGGAATGGAACAATGTGTACGACCTGATGGATTCGCCCAAGCCCGCGCAGAGTTTCGACCTCACGAAAATCCTGCAGGACAGAAAGACCGATGCACGCGGGATGGTCAAGTACGGCGAGAATTTCTTTTCTTCGCTGGGATTTGCCCCGCTTCCCGCCTACCTTTTGGGAGCGCTCCCTTTTCACCAAGCCTGCTGACCGCGATGTCGTCTGCCACGCCAGCGCCTGGGACATCGATTTCAAGGACGATCTTCGCGTCAAAGTTTGCATTCAACCCACCGAAGAGGATTTCCGCGTCATCCACCACGAGTTGGGCCACAACTATTATCAGCGCGCCTATGATAATCAGCCGCCGCTGTTTCGCGACAGCGCCAACGACGGCTTCCACGAAGCAGTCGGCGACACCATCGCGCTTTCCATCACGCCGGAATATCTGAAGCAGATTGGACTGATTGACACGGTTCCACCCGCCTCGGGCGATATCGATTATTTATTGCAGCAAGCGCTTGAGAAAGTTGCCTTTTTACCGTTCGGGCTGGTAATCGATAAGTGGCGCTGGGAAGTGTTCTCCGGTGAGGTAAAACCCGAGCAGTATAACGCGGCGTGGTGGGCCTTACGCCTGAAATATCAAGGTGTCGCGCCTCCGGTCTTGCGCAGCGAATCTGATTTTGATCCCGGCGCAAAATACCACGTGCCCGCTAATGTTCCCTACATGCGTTATTTCCTGGCCCGCGTTTATCAGTATCAGTTTCAACGGGCGCTCTGCAAAGAAGCGGGTGTAAGCGGTCCGCTACATCGCTGCTCCATTTATGGCAACAAAAAGGCCGGAGAGAAACTGAATCAGATGCTCTCGATGGGCAAGAGCAAGCCTTGGCCCGAAGAGCTCGAAGCACTAACCGGCGAAAAACAGACCGACGCCACGGCCATTGCCGATTACTTTGCGCCGCTAAAAACCTGGCTCGACGAACAGAATAAGAAGAACAATTATCCCGTTGGCTGGTAACCAAACAGCTTCACTCAGCAATCGTGCGAGGTATCTGCTAACGCAACCTCGAGATGCGGAAATCCGCCTCATAAGATAAACTTTTACCCAGTATTCGAGCTACTTTGAGGCGAGGTTTCCGTGGATTTCACGTTTACCGACGAACAGCTGCATCTCCGCAAGACCGTCCGCGAATTTGCCGAGGGCGAGATTGCGCCCCACGTGATGGAGTGGGACGAGGCCTCGCACTTCCCGGTCGAAATACTCCCCAAGCTCGCAGAGATGGGGCTCATGGGAATTATTTTCCCTGAGCAATATGGCGGCGCGGGACTTGGCTACATCGAATACGCCACGGCCATTGAAGAACTAGCGCGTGTGGACGGCTCGGTCGGCCTTTTCGTGGCCGCTCATAATTCGCTCTGTTCCAACCACATCTACAAGTTCGCTACAGAAGAGCAGAAGCGCAAATACCTGGTACCACTCGCCGAAGGCAAGAAATTGGGCGCATGGTCGCTCACCGAACCTGAAGCTGGTTCCGATGCTGGTGGCACCCGTACGACCGCCGTGCGTGATGGCAAGAATTGGATTCTCAATGGCGCGAAGACCTTCACCACCAATGGGCATTACGCCGATATCTGCGTGGCCATGGCCCTCACCGACAAATCGAAAGACTCGCACGGCATCAGCGCCTTCATTCTGGAAAAGGGCATGCCCGGATTCCGCCCCGGCAAAAAAGAAAACAAACTGGGCATGCGCGCCAGTGACACCTCCGAAGTGATCTTCACCGATTGCCACGTGCCAGCCGAAAATCTTCTCGGTCCCGAAGGTGAAGGTTTCATCAGCAGCCTGAAAATCCTTGATGGCGGGCGAATCTCGATCGCCGCGTTGGCTCTTGGCATGGCCCAGGGAGCTCTGGAGGCGGCCACGCGTTACGCCAAGCAGCGCAAACAGTTCGGCAAAGCCATCAGCGAATTTCAGGCCATTCAATTCAAGCTGGCCGATATGGCCACGGAAGTGGAAGCGGCCCGCCTGCTGGTCTATCAAGCCGCCTGGCTGGCCGACCGCAAGAACGTTCGTTTTACCCGCGAATCCAGCATGGCTAAACTTTTCGCCAGCGAAGTAGCTGTCCGCGTCGCCAACGAATGCGTTCAAATTCACGGCGGTTACGGCTTCATCAAAGACTACCCGGCCGAAAAGTTTTATCGCGACGTGAAGCTCTGCACCATTGGCGAAGGCACCAGCGAAATCCAAAAGTTGGTTATTGCCAGACAGCTACTCGGCCAGAAATAATAAAAGGATGCGCCTGCCGTCCACTCCGTCTAAAACTGAGTTTCAGGAAAAAATGACCTCGCTCGTGCAATCGTGGTCTGAAAAAGTGTGCTCGGGCGACGTTCGCGCTATTTCTCGCGCCATCACCGCCATTGAAAATCACACTCCCGAAGCCGAGGAACTCCTCAAGCTCTTGTTTCCGCAAACGGGCAAAGCGTATCTGACCGGAATTACCGGCGCCCCGGGGACCGGCAAGAGCACGCTGGTCGATCGCCTCGCTGCCTACCATCGCAAACGCAACGAACCTGTAGGTGTCATCGCCGTCGATCCCACCAGTCCATATTCTGGCGGTGCAATCCTCGGCGATCGAATTCGCATGCAAGGTCACGCCGGAGACGAAGGAATATTCATTCGCTCCATGGCCACGCGCGGCTTCCTCGGCGGATTAGCCCGTTCGACCGCTGAAGTTGCTTTGCTCCTGGACGCCGCTGGCAAGCGCGAAGTGCTGATCGAAACCGTCGGCGTTGGCCAGGACGAAATTGACGTGGTTCGCCTGGCCGATTGCGTGATGGTCATTCTCGTTCCCGGGCTCGGTGACGACATCCAGAACATGAAAGCCGGGCTGATGGAGATCGGTGACATTTTCGTGCTGAACAAGGCCGACCGTGAAGGCGCCGACCGCCTCGACCAGCAATTGCACGCTATGTTGTCACTTGTTATGCCACGCGATGGCTGGCAACCGCCCGTAATTCGTACCATCGCTTCAGAAGACAAGGGTATCGTCGAACTCGCGGAAACTATCGCGAAATTTCGCAAGCATTTCGAATCCAGTGGCGAACGACAGAAGAAACATATCGAGCACTGGGAAAAGCGGCTGATCGAACTGTTGGAATCACGTCTTCTGCAAAAAGCCTTGGGTGGGAAGGCCGGCGAAGCAAAGTTGCGCGCCTTGGCAACGGAAGTTGCCGCGCGACGACTGGACCCTTTCACCGCCGTTAGCCAAATCTTGAAAGAAAGTGGATTCAGCAATTAAGGACCGCGACCAATGCATCTAGGTGATATTGAAGTTCACTACCTTGACGGCGGCCCCTTCGGCCTGGATGGCGGCGCCATGTTTGGTGTTGTGCCCAAGACCCTCTGGGACAAGAAGTCTCCTCCCGACGAACGCAACCGCATTCGTATGCGCGCCAATTCGTTGCTGGTTCGCGCAGCAGGAAAAAACATCGTCATTGAAACCGGCAACGGCACCAAGCTCGATGCCAAGCTGAAAAACATTTATGGAATTCCCGACGGTGACCCGCTCCTGGACTCGCTTCGTAAAGCGGGTGCGCAACCCGATGACATCGACATCGTCATCAACACCCATCTGCATTTCGATCACGCCGGTGGCAATACTCATTTTGCGAACGGCAAGGCTCGTCCCGACGTATCGCCGCGCCCGCTACATCGTTCAACAGAGCTGAGCTCGACCACGCGTTTCAAGCCAATGAGCGCGATCGCGCCAGCTACTTCCCGGACAACTACCAGCCACTCCTCGATTCGCACCAATGGGATCTTGTTAATGGAACGGTGCGAAGTCCTTCCGGGTATTTCCGTGGAACTCGTTCCCGGCCACAACGCCAGCATGCAAGCCGTAAAGCTGACCGGCGGCGGAAAGACTCTGGCCTTTGTTGCGGATTTGCTTCCAACACGTCACCATATTCCTTTGCCGTGGATCATGGCCTACGACCTGTATCCATTGCAGACGCTGGAGACCAAGCGCAAGTGGATTCCGCAAATTGTCGATGGTGGCTGGATTGTAGTTTTCGGCCATGATCCCGATGTCGCGGCAGCCACGCTCCACGAACGCGATGGCAAGTCGAAATCGAGCCGGTTGACTTGAACCGATAACTCCCAGGAGAACAGGGAATGGCAACAGCAAAGAAAACGACGCGAAAGTCTGCGGCAAAGTCGCACTCGCCTTCAAAAGCAAAGAGCGCTATCGCTGACATCGGCATCATCGGTGGCAGCGGTCTCTATTCCATGAGCGGACTCACCAACACGCGCGAGATCAAGGTGAAGACTCCGTTTGGCGATCCCTCCGATGCATTTTGTTGTCGGCACGCTGGAAGGGAAGCGCGTTGCTTTCCTGGCGCGCCACGGACGCGGCCACCGTATCACCCCCACCGAATTGAATTTCCGCGCCAATATTTACGCCATGAAACTCCTCGGCGTTCAACGCATTATTTCTGTCAGCGCGGTCGGCTCTTTGCAGGAAGATCTTCGCCCCGGAGAATTTCTCGTCGTCGATCAGTTTTTCGACAGCACCAAAGGCCGTAAATCCACCTTCTTCGGTGATGGCATCGTGGCTCACGTCACATTCGACAAGCCCGTTTGCACCAATCTCGCCGCCGTGCTGGCCGATGCCTGCGTTTCTTGCGGCGTGCCGGTCCATCGCAAAGGCACGTACATCAATATGGAAGGTCCGCAATTTTCCACGCTTGCCGAAGCGAATTTCCATCGCGCCATGAAGTTCGATGTCATCGGCATGACCAACGTGACGGAAGCCAAGCTCGCGCGCGAAGCCGAACTCTGCTATTCAACGATTGCCATGATCACCGATTACGATTGCTGGCACCCTTCCCACGATTCCGTGACCGTCGCCCAGATCATTGCCACTCTCAACCAGAATTCCACCAATGCACAGAACGTCCTGCGCGAGGCCGTCAAAACGCTTCCGGCCGAACGCAATTGCAAGTGCGGCGATGCCCTGAAGCATGCGATCCTGACCGATCCCAAGGTTATCCCCGCAAAAACAAAAAAGAATTTAGCCGCCATCATCAAAAAATATATTTCCTAGGAGAAAACTGTGTCGCTACTGGTCGTTGGTTCGGTTGCATATGATGCGCTGGAGAGCCCTTACGGAAAGGTCGAACGCACCCTGGGTGGCGCGGCAACGTACTTTTCCATCGCCGCTTCGTTTTTCACCCACGTAAATCTCGTTGCCATTGTCGGCGAGGATTTCCATCCCAAGGATGAGGCGATCTTCCACAAGCGCTCCATCGACATTGAGGGATTGGAACGTGCTGCCGGTAAATGCTTCTTTTGGGCGGGACGCTACTCTGAAAATTTGAACGAGCGCGTCACTCTGGCAACCGAGTTGAACGTATTCGCCGATTTTAAGCCACGCCTGCCAGAGAAATACCGCAACTCCAAGTACGTTTTCTTGGCCAACATTGCTCCGGCTTTACAACATGACGTCCTGAAGCAGGTGAAGGGCACACCGAAATTGGTTGCCATGGACACCATGAATTATTGGATCGAAGGCAGCAACGCCGACCTGCGCGAAACCCTGAAGCATGTTGATGTGCTGATGATCAACGATTCGGAGACCCGCCAGCTTTCCAACGAATACAACTTGTTGCGCGCCGCCAAGCATATTTTCAAGATGGGTCCGTCGGCGCTGGTCGTAAAGCGCGGCGAATACGGCGCCATGATGGTTGATAAGCACGGTGTATTCGCTGTGCCGGGATTCCCCTTGGAAGAGCCGCATGATCCGACGGGCGCTGGCGACAGCTTTGCCGGCGGATTTATGGGTTATCTGGCAGGCGTGGGCAAGACCAACGATGCGGCTCTGCGAAACGCCATCGTCTATGGCTCCGTTCTTGGCAGTTTTGCCGTCGAACGTTTCGGGCTGGAGCGTCTCCTTAAGCTGAAAAAGGCGGAGATACACGCCAGGGCACGTCACTTCGCGAAATTGACCCAATTCAAACTCTAAAGGGTAGAATTTTCGTTGATGGCGTGGGCCTGATCGGGAATGAACTCTTTCACAGCATCAATCTGCCTCGTGGGGACGAAGTGAGGCCAACAACCACCCGCGCGGTAAAGCCAACGGCGCTTCGCGAGGGCGCCACCATCGCCATCGTCTCTCCATCTTCTCCTGCAGATCCAACGCGGCTCCAGGCTGGAATCACGGAATTGCGCTCCCTTGGCTTCCGTTTCGTCGATCCCGCAAAGTTGCGACCGCAAGGATATTTTGCAGGCTCGCACGCAGAACGCACCAAGCAGCTTGCGAATGCTTTTCAATCCAAGCAGGTTGACGGCCTCATCGCCTCCCGCGGCGGCTACGGTTCCACCTACCTCTTCGAGACAGATTTTAAGTTTCCTGCAAAAAACCCCAAATGCCTGGTGGGTTACAGCGACCTGACCGCGGTTCAGATTTACTTGTGGCAGACGCGGCGTTGGGTCACATTCTATGGTCCGATGGTCGCCTCAGGCTTTGCCGGCACGGAAGGAGGCCCTTCCCCCTACGATCGATCCTCTTTTCTTCAAGCGATTCGCAGCACAAGAGCGGGCTGGGAAATCCCTCTGCAGGGTTCTCCCATAAATAAAGGGACCGCCGAAGGCCGCGTTTTGGGTGGTTGCCTTACCCTTGTGGAAACCACTCTAGGCACTCCGTGGGAACTCGACACCCGTAATTCCATTCTTTTGTTGGAAGATCGCGGCATGAAGCCTTACCAAGTCGATAGAGGCCTGATGCACCTGCGCCAAGCCGGAAAGTTCGCTGGAGTTCGCGGAATAGTTCTGGGCGACTTTCCTGAATGCGATCCCCACGTACCCGGGGGAGCCTCTACGCGCGATGTCTGCGAATCAATCCTCGCTCCGCTCCGTATTCCAATCGTCTACGGCGCACCCATCGGTCACACCAACCGCCCGATTCTTACGATTCCACTCGGTGTGAAAGCCTGTTTGCAAGCAAAGGGCGAGGGCACACTCGAAATTTTAGAACCGGCAGTTGTCGATTAAACTAAAAGGGGTCTTCAGAACAATGAAGCATATTCACATGATCGGAATCGGTGGTTCCGCGATGTCGCCCCTGGCGGGAATGCTACGCGAGCGCGGTTACCGCGTCACCGGTTCGGATGCCGGAGTCTATCCGCCTGCCTCGACCTTTCTTGAATCCCTCGGCATCACCTATGCCACGTCCTTCGATTCAGCTCATTTAACTCCAGCGCCAGACCTGATCGTCGTTGGCAACGCCATTTCTCGTGGCAATGTCGAAGTCGAAGAAATGCTCGACCGCAAGCTCCCGCATCATTCGCTTCCAGAAATCCTCGAAGAGGAATTTCTCCCCGGCAAGCACTCCATCGTCGTCAGCGGCACTCACGGCAAGACTACGACGACCGCCATGTTGGCGTGGATTTTCGAGGTGGCCGGCCGCCATCCCAATTTTCTGGTCGGAGGGATCGCCGAAAATTTCGGCAAGAGCTACCAACTCGCGAATGGGGAAGAGTTCATCCTGGAAGGCGATGAATACGACAGCGCCTATTGGGATAAAGCCGCAAAGTTTTTTCATTACCATCCCGACGATCTCATCATCACCTCGCTCGAATTTGATCATGCGGATATTTACATAGATTTTGACGCCTACAGTCTGGCGTTTCGTCGTTTAGTCAATCTCGTGCCCCGCCGTGGCAGCATTGTGGTCTGGGGCGATTCCGAAGCTGGCGAAGCTCTTCATGAAGTTACGGCCAAGGCGTTTTGCCCAGTTCTCCATTACGGGTTTGAAAAAGGCAACGATTGGATTGCCAGCAACGTGACCTCTGCCGGCGACGCCATGACTTTCTCTCTCTCCCACAAGGGCCAGCATTTTGGCGATTTCAAATTGTCGGCTACAGGACATCACAATGTTCTGAATGCCATGGCCGCACTCATCGTCGCTCATGGCCGTGGTATCGCCCTTCCCGCCCTTCAGCAAGCCCTGGAAACGTTTCGCAGCGTTCGCCGTCGAATGGATGTGAAAGGCGAAGTCGATGGAATCCTTGTGGTAGATGATTTCGCGCATCACCCCACGGCTATCCGCGCCACGATTCAGGCGGCGCGATTGCGCTGGCCCAATCGTCCTCTTTGGGCCATTCTTGAGCCACGCTCCAATTCCATGCGGCGCAAGACTTTTCAGGACACCTTGCCTGAATCGCTCGCGCTCGCCGACCACGTAGTTCTTGGAAGTGTCCATCGCGCGGGCCAGCTCAACGAGGAATTGCGTCTGGACCCCGACGTCGTTGCCACCACGGTGCGCGCCTTGGGTAAAGACGCCATCGTGCTTCCCGGCGCCGATGCCATTGCCGATCTGTTGGTCTCTGAATCCAAGCCCGGCGACTTACTTCTCGTTATGTCCAACGGCAGCTTCGATGGGCTCTGCGATAAGCTCCTCAAGAAGCTCGCCTCCAAACGTATCCCCAGCGAGGCCCACGCGCGGTGATCCAAGCCCAAGTTTCTCATTCACCTACTTCGCACCATCGAATAGCGAGCCTGTGTAGCGGCCGCCTTCTGAGGCGGGCCGCTTTTCTAGCCTCACTTTATTTTGTCCTCGTCCTTCTAATCTCCGCCCCAGCCTCCGCCACAATCCACTACACCGTCTCTCTGGCCCATCCAGAGCAACACCTCTTTCGCGTCACGATGGAAGTCCCCGATGTCCACGGCGAAGTGAATCTCCAAATGGCCGCGTGGAACGCCCTTTACGAGATCCGCGACTTCAGCAGTCACGTCCAGCAGGTCGAAGCCTTCGCCAACAACCAAAAAGTCGAAATCACCAAACTCGACAAGCTCACCTGGCACGTCAATGCCACGGGCACGGTAAAAGTTTCCTATTCCACTTTCTGGGACGATCCTGGCCCTTTCAGCGCCCAACTCAATTCCGAACACGCCTTTATCAACCCGGCGTTGATTCTTCTCTACGTCCCAGAACGTCGCAACGAGCAGTGCATCCTCTCCTTGAACGATCTTCCCAATGGATGGAAGGTCGGCACGGCTGCCCCCACACTTTTGGAATCTGCCGGCGTTGAGCACAACGCTATAATAGACTCCCACATACGATGCTCTTGCCGACTCTCCGATCGAAGCATCTCACTTCGAGGAATTCACAATTCACGATCTTTCCCCAACTGTCGATGTTGTCATTCACGGCGACAATTGGAAGAAGCACGACGTCGAGTCCGCCCTCCGCAAAATCTGTGTCTACGAATTGAAACTCATGGACGGCGCTCCCTACGACAAATACACCTTCATCTTTCACGTCGGCAAAGCCGCCGCGGGTGGCGGTGGCGGCATGGAACACGCCAACTCCACCGCCATTTTCGTCCCGTCCGACGCCTTTCTTCCAAATATCTCGGCCCATGAATTTTTCCATCTTTGGAACGTTAAGCGCATCCGCCCTTCAACCCTCGAACCCCTCGATTACACCCATGAAATGTATACCCGTGCGCTGTGGTTCGCTGAAGGGGTCACCAATACCTACGCCTCTTACGCCCTCGTGCGCACAGGCATTTGGGACAAGCAGATGTTCTATCAAGATCTCGGCAGCCAGATCAGTGAACTGGAGGTTCGCCCCGCGGAACAATGGCAAAGCGCGGAGGAATCCAGCCTGGACGCCTGGCTGGAGAAATATGCCCTGTACGAGCAACCCCAGCGCAGCGTTTCCTACTACACGAAAGGTCAAGTTCTCGGCGTCCTGTTCGACATTCTAATCCGCGACCGGACCGACGCTCAGAAAAGCCTCGACGATGTCCTGCGCGCCATGAACATCGATTTTGCCAAACAAGGGAAGTATTACCGCGACAGTCTCGATATTCGCTTAACCGCCGAGAAAGTTACGGGCTCGTCCTTCGAAGATTTTTTTAGCAAATATGTTAGCTGGAGCCGACCCGCTTCCTTATCAGCAGACTTTAGGTCTTGCCGGTTTGGAGTTGCGCGAACACGAATCCGTTCGCCCAGTCCTGGGTTTCATTGTCGAGCGCCAGCCTAACGCACCGCTGATTGTTCGCGGCATCGATCCCGACTCTCCGGCCTCAAAAACACAGTTACGCAACGGCGACGAAATCCTCCGCTGGAATAATGGCGATCCACCCAAGCATCCAGATCATTGGGCACTTTCCCAAAAGCCCGGTGACGAAGTCCGGTTGCATGTGAAACACGCTGAGAAGGACCAGGAAGAGGACGTCACTGTGCACCTGGGCGAAGTCCGCGAAAAATATTTCCAGGTGGTAGAGTCCTCCCACACAACCGACCGCCAAAAACTGATTCGCGAAGGACTGCTTCACGGCACAACTGCTCCGGTTAGTGCCAAGAGTCGCTGAAATGGCTTGACCAATTCACCGCGATTCGAGAGAGTTTTCTCAATCTATGCTTCGTGCAGCCTTCATCGGTATTTTTCTCTCGCTGTACATCCTTCTCCTGGGACCGCCTCTGCTTCTCTACACCGCCATTACCAAAAATGTTGATCCTCTGTATTGGACTGCCGTGAAGGGTGTGATGTTCTTCGTGAATTGTGTCGGCGTCCGTGTCAACGTGAAGGGAATTGAGCGCATACCTTCGCAGACCTGCATCTTCGCCGCCAATCACACCAGTTCCGCCGATGCCCCTGCGGTTGTCTGGTCCATTCCGCGCCGCATCGCCATCCTGCTAAAACGCTCGCTCTTCAAAGTTCCCATCGCGGGTCAGGCTTTCACTTTGGCGCATTTCATTCCCGTTGATCGCTTCAACCGCGATTCCGCTATCAGCAGCCTGGAAAAGGCCACCGAGGCCATCCATAACGGTCAATCCTTCCTTATCTATCCAGAGGGAACTCGCAGCCCGGATGGCCGCCTGCAGGAATTTAAGAAGGGAACTGCGGTCATGGCCATCAAGGCGGGTGTACCTATCGTGCCCATAGCCTGTTCCGGTGCGCATCGCATTATGCAAAAGCGCAGCTTGCGCATTACTCCCGGAGAGATCAGCGTCGAATTTTTGCAGCCAATCAACGCTGCGGACTACAGCGTCGAGCAGCGTGACCAACTGACGCAACGCCTGCACGACGAACTGGCTGCCGGACTGCCTCCCGATCAACGACCCCTGGGTTTTCCCGGCGCGATCTGATTTCGCAATTCCGCGGAAAAGTACGGCAAAGCCACTACTCCTAGTTGTTTCGTCGCTGAAGACCTACCCTATCGTCATTGAATAAATGAATGTGTCATTCCGAGCGAGGCGAGGAATCTGCTTTTTCGTCTAGTTAAGAAGCCGCCTACTTTTTCTTCGCTTCCAGTTCCGCTTCCAATGTCTGAACGCGTTTATACAATTCCGGCAACCGGTTCAGCGCCGCCATCATCTTCAGCCACTGGCGATTTTCCACAGCGGGATAGCCCGAATACAACGCCCGAGGTGGCACATCATTGGGCACGCCACTCTGTGCCGTAATTACTGTTCCATCCCCGATCGTTAAATGGCCCGCAGTGCCCACCTGCCCCGCCAGAATGCAGTTGTTGCCGACCTTGGTCGATCCGGCTAGCCCCGCCTGCCCGCAAATCATTGAGTTCTGCCCAACTTGTGAAGCGTGTCCTACCACAACAAGGTCATCGATCTTCGTTCCTCGGCCAATACGCGTTTCGCCTACCGTCGCGCGGTCAACACACGAATTCGCCTGAATCTCCACATCATCTTCCAGTACGGTTGGTCCGGATTGAATCATCTTGTGCCACGTGCCGTCCGAGCGTTTGGCAAATCCCAATCCGTCGCCCCCAATAATGACGCCATTCTGCAGGATCACTCGATCTCCGATTCGGCAATATTCACGCACTACCGCGTGAGCATGGGCAAAGAAGTCTGCTCCGATTTTGGCACCTCGATAAATGGTCACGAAGCTGTGCAGCACTGCTCCCTTGGCAATCTCCACCTCTTCATCCACGAAGCAGTAAGGCCCGATATGCGCGCCATTGCCGATCTTCGCTGTCTTCGCAATCACGGCCGTGGGATGAATTCCCGGCGGGTACGCCGGGCTCTGGTAAAACAATTCGATGGACTGCGCGAAAGCCAGGTAAGGGTTGCTGGTTCGCAATGCCGCCAGCGGCGACTGCGCCGCCTCCCGCTCCAGCACCACCCCGTCTTCAATCAGCACTGCCGAGGCCTGCGTCGTTTTCAGGAGCGGCGAGTACCGACGATTCGCCAGAAACGTCAACTGCCCTTGCGTTGCATGGTCAATCCCGGCCACACCATGAATTTCTATGTTCCCGCCACCTTCCAATCGACATCCCAGTTTCTGCGCGAGATCTTGAAGTCTCATAGGCGAGCATCTCCCTCTGGCAAGACCGTAAACTCAAAAATAAGCCGCGACCCAACCAATCTAGCGGATGAGATTTACTGGGGCCAGCCAACTCTGCTAGTCATTGAACAGTCGAGGCTGCACACCGCCCCCCGCAGCCGCCGCAGGCTTCCGCCGAGCTATCCCCACCACCCCAAGCACCGTCAATTCCGCCAGCGCGCTGCGTGGTACATAGATCCGGTCGGCATTCGCGTGAAAATCCGGTGGTGTCAAATGCAGTCCCTGATCCATCAGGTTCAGCAAGTCATTGGGGATTACCCCCTCCAGCAACCCATCGTCCAGGAAGCGGATCTTCACCCACAAGCCATCCAGCTTTCGGCCGGCTCAGAAACGTCTTCCGTTCCGGCTCGAAATCCTCATTCAAATCGCGCACGAAATAGACCGCACGAATTTTCTGGCGGGGAATCTCCTCGTGTTCGCCGTAGGGAGTCAGCAAATCCAGGGCAGCACTGTCCTGCAACCGCGCCGGATTCAGGAATCCGCGCAGGGACTTGCGATCCATTAACTCGACGACGACCTTTTTGTGGGTCGATGCTGGGGTGCGAGTCTTCAAACCACAATTAACCGTTTCTGGCCACGAAAATATTGCACAAAGCCGCTAGTTATGTTAATTTAAACGCGAATTTCCTGTCAACTCATTGTTTTTATTGGGTTTATTTCTTGGCGAGTTTCTCTTGACTGAAAAGACGCAAATCCTCAAATCCGCCTCGATTATCTCGCTCGTCACCATCGTCAGCCGTACCTTAGGCTACCTGCGAGACCAACGCATTACCCTCCTCCTCGGAACCACCCTCAGCGCCGACGCCTTCGTTCTTGCTTACCGTATGCCTAATCTTTTCAGGCGTTTAGTCGGTGAAGGCACCATCGCCGCCTCATTCATCCCGGTCTTTACCACCTTCATGCGAGAGCGTTCAAAAGAGGAATTATGGCACTTTGCTAATCGCCTATTCTGGACTGCCGCCCTCGTTTTAGCCGTCGTCACCGTCCTCGGCATGATTTTTTCCCCATCCGTCATTTCCACGTTCACCTTTGGCGGCCAGAAAGCTCCAAGTTGGGACGAAGCTGTCACTCTCAACCGCATTATCTTCCCGTATCTCTTCTTTGTTGGGTTGGCCGCTCTGGGGATGGGTATTCTAAACAGCTTCCATCATTTCGCCCTTCCGGCTTCGACGACAGTCTTTCTCAATCTCACGATCATCTTATTCTCGACCGCTTTCGTCTGGCACTATTTCAAGAGTCCAGCCGTTTCGCTTGCCGTGGGGGTGCTCGTTGGTGGGGCATTGCAATTTCTTGTCTTCGTGCCGCAGCTGGTCAAGCGAGGAATGCGTTTTGATTTTGGCATCTCCTTTGGACATTCCGGCATTCGCAGCGTGGCACGCGTGATGTTTCCGCGCTTTTTCGGGCTGGGAATCTCCCAAATCAATTTCTTCGTCGACACGTTCTTCGTCAACGCCGCCAAAGATGCCGCGCGGCAGCCTGACCGCTCTCTACGTTGCCGATCGCGTTATGGAATTGGTCTTGGGAGGCTACGCCATCGCCGTTGCCACCGCCATTCTTCCCATGATGGCTCATCAGGCTGCAGCCAACGATTTTGAGGGGTTGAAGCGTACCTTCACCTTCGCTGTGCGCATCGTTGCCTACATAACCATCCCCGCGGCGGTTGGTTTGATGATTCTTCGCGAGCCCATCATCCGCATGCTTTTCCAGCACGGTCAGTTCGTTGCTGAATCCACCCGCCTAACCGCCCGCCCCTTGCTTTATTACGCTGCGGGTTTACCCGCGCTTGCCTGCGTGAAGCTGATCGTACCGGCCTTTTATTCCGCTCAGGACACCAAGACGCCGGTGATCGTTGCCGCGATTTCGTTTCGTCCTGAACATCGTTCTCAATATCGTTTTTCTGGAATTTTTCTTCAAGCGCTTCCAGAATGGCGGTCCCGCCCTGGCCACTGTCTTGGCGACCTTCTTTGATTTCTTCACGCTCTTCTTTATTTTCCGCCTTCGTTATGGCGCTCTGGGTTCGGTAGAAATTCTCCGCTCGATCGGCAAGATTTCTCTCTGCTCGGCACTCATGGGAGTTGGCTGCTTCATCGCCAACCACTACGCCAACTTCACGTTGCACTCTGCCTTCTTCATCCAATTGCTGGTGTTCGTCGGCTTGATTGGCGGCGCCACGCTGCTCTACATCGCCCTGACATGGGTATTCCGTTGCCCTGAAATTCAGGAAGTCTATGGAATCGCTACCCGCGGCAGTGAAGCTCCCGAAGGAATGGTGGCCAACTGATGGAAATTACGCCCACCGTCCAGTCGTTCCTCACGCATGTACGCGTGGAGAAGGGACTCTCTTCCAACACCTTGGCCGCCTACCGGCGCGACATGGTCAAATTCGACGAGTTCGCCAAGAAGCGCAAACTCTCTCTCGAAGCAGTAACGCGCGATGTTTTAGTTGATTTTCTTTCCAGCCTGTACCGCCAGAAGCTCGAAAGCCGCACCGTGGCTCGCCATCTCGTCACACTGCGGAACTTCTTCCGCTTCGCGCAGAGCCAGGAACTTATTTCCACTGATCCTTCTCTCAATCTGGAATCGCCCAAAATCCGCCGTTCGCTCCCCGGATATCTCCGTCTTGAAGAAGTGGAATCGCTGCTCTCCCAACCGGATGAGAAGACCCCGCTCGGCCTCCGCGACCGCGCTATGCTCGAGGTGCTGTACTCCACCGGCTTGCGCGTTTCGGAATTGGTCAGCCTGCGCGTAATGGACCTGGACATCAGCGTGGGCTGCGTTCGCTGCATCGGCAAAGGCGACAAAGAGCGCATCGTTCCCATCGGCAAAAAGGCACTCTCTCTGGTCGATCGTTATCTGCGCGAAGCCCGCCCCAAGCTCGTGGGCAAAGGCAAGCAGGTCTTGCTCCACCGCTTTTCATCAATCGGCGTGGCTCATCCATCAGCCGCGTCGGCGTTTGGAAGATTCTCTCGGCGTACGGGCGGCAGGCCGGCATGCGCGTAGGTTTGACACCGCACATGTTACGTCACAGTTTTGCAACGCATCTTCTGGAGCGTGGCGCGGATTTGCGCTCGGTTCAGTTGATGCTGGGTCATTCCGATATTTCCACGACGCAAATCTATACTCACGTCGTGGAGGAGCGGCTGAAGCAGATTTACAAAGCACATCATCCGCGTGCTTAGCGCGTGGGTCGGAATCATTGCGGGTGCGTCATCGTGCCGGAATGGCCACCCTTAAGCGAAAGGAGCGCAATGCCTGATTATATTTTCTTACTGGAAAGCCGGCTATCCCCCGAACAACGCGCCGCCATGTTGCGCGTTCAGGAGCTCGCCGCGGCCATGGGCTTCAATGTTTATTTCACTGGCGGCACCGTGCGCGACCTCATCACCGGAGCCACTCTGCGCGATCTCAATTTCACGGTGGAAGGCAATCCTTCGAAGATGGCTCGCGAACTGGAAAAGGGCGGCGCTAAAGTTCTCTCCGAGGATGAAAAGACTCCGCCACATCGAAATTCTCTTCGCCGGCGAGTCGAGGGCAGTCTCTCCGCCGCGCGCGACGACCATTACGTCCGCCCCGGCACGCGGCCCGAAATCCGTTGGTCCACC
This sequence comes from Candidatus Acidiferrales bacterium, assembly GCA_963837885.1. Classification (GTDB taxonomy): domain Bacteria; phylum Acidobacteriota; class Terriglobia; order Acidiferrales; family UBA7541; genus Acidiferrum. The sequence goes on from CAWIPD010000020.1 coordinate 44,979, forward strand.
ATCATGGAGGATCTCCGCCGTCGCGATTTCTCCCTGAACGCCATTGCTATCTCTCTGAATCCCGCTTCACGCGGCCTGCTTGCTCGATCCCACCAACGGCCTCTCTGATATCGAGCACGGCGAAATTCGCGCCCTCACCATTCACAGCTTCACCAATCAGCCCATGCGTCTGATTAGCGCTCTGCGCTATGCCGCGCGCATGGGCTTCAAACTCGAATCGCGCACCCAGGAATGGTTCAATCTCGCCATCGAGCGCGAATTCCAGCACACCATCTCGCCCGAAGATGCTGGAGACGAGTTGCGCGACACTGGCCAAGGAAGAGCGCCCTCATCTCATGCTCAAAGAATGGGAAGCGCAAGATCTCATCGAGCGCATTCACCCGCTCCTCGCCAAAAAACATCCCAGATTACGAGGCCATCAATCGCCTCATCAAGGTTCGCGACGACTTCTTCATGGCCGGTTTCCGCCCCCGTCTCGGCCAGTCCGATGATGCTGGCGATTCTGGCACGCTTAAAGGATCGCGAAGCTGAGCAATGTGCTCTCCAAACTCGGATTCCGTTCTGCGGAAATTGAAGTGCCATCGAAACTTTCCCGGACAAGGAACGAAACCGCGGAGAAGGACTCACCGGCAAGAAGACCAAGACGCCCATCGACGCCTATCACTACATCGAAAAGCTCCCCGTGGAGTACATGGCGTATCTCCTGGCGGAATCCAATAAGTCTGCCGCAGTCAATAAGATCAAAGCTTTCCTCCACAAATGGCGTCCCATTCGCCTGTCTTTGCCCGTCGTCGGCACTGAACTGGAAGCTCTGGGCATGCCACGCGGGCCAAAATTCGACCAGATGGTGGAAGAAGTGTTTGCCATCGCAGTTGAATGGCCGCGGAAAAACTCCCGAAGAGCGCGTGAAGATGCTGCGCAAGCTCTCTGGCATCAAGGAAGTTCCTAAGAAAAAAGAAAAAGAAAAGAAGCCCACCAAAGGGGAAAAAGCCGCAGGGCAGGCCCTGCATGACAAACACACCGCCGCAATCGTGGCCAAGAGCGGTGCGAAAGGGAAGGGAAAGCCCCCTGCCAAGCCAGCACCTGCGCCTAAAAAGAAGGGCAAGAAGTAATCGCCTGTAATTCCCCAGCACAGTCTTTCCTGCTCGTCCCCAGCAGCGGCAAAGGGACTCGGCTCTTTCAATCTCGGGTGCCCCACTCTCGTCTTGTGAGGGTGGGGTATTTTCTTGTCTCTCTTCTCTTTCTTATCTTTCTCCTCTCTGCGCCCTCTGCGCCTCTGCGTTATCTTGCCTCTTTCTTCCTCTGTGTCCTCAGCCTTCCGATCTCCGTGACCTCTGTGGTAATCCTGTCTCTCTTCCTTATGTTGTGCCTCATGATTTGGTGCCTCTCGATTTTGCCCTGTGAAAATCTCAACATCCCGTTCGCATTTCCTCCTCCGCCGATTTACAATCAAATTCCATGGGCAATCCCCAGTTCGTTCATCTCCACGTTCACACCGATTTCAGTCTGCTGGACGGTGCTTGCGAAACCTCCGAGCTTGCTTGACGAAGCTTCTCGCCAGAAAATGCCCGCCGTGGCCATCACCGACCACGGCAACCTCTTTGCCGCCGCCAATTTCTTCAATGAAGCCAGCAAGCGCGACGTTAAGCCCATCATCGGTTGCGAAGTCTATGTCGCCAAGGGCAGCCGCCACGATCGCGGCGAGAAAACCGGCTCTCCTAACGCCGCGCCAACGGCGACAACGGCGAAAATGGAGCCCGGTATCCGCGGCAGCAATCACCTCGTCCTCCTCTGCGAGAACATGGAGGGCTACCGCAATCTCATCAAACTCGTCTCCGCCGGATTCCTCGAAGGCTTCTATTACAAGCCGCGCATCGATTACGAACTTCTCTCCAAGCACAGCAAGGGACTGATCGCACTTTCCGCCTGCCTGCGCGGTCCGGTCACCGAATGCGTCGTCGAAGAAGCGCTTCGACCAGGCCCGCGAAAACGCTTACAGCTTCGCGACATTTTCGGCAAAGGCAATTTTTTCCTGGAGATTCAGGATCAGGGCTTGGAAATCGAAAAAGGCGTCAATCGCGACCTGATTCGTCTTTCCAAAGAGTCAGGCATTCCCCTGGTCGCCACCAACGATTGCCATTATCTGCATCACGAAGATGCTCACGCTCAGGAAGTTTTGCTCTGCATCCAGACCGGCAAGACCATGAGCGACACGCATCGCATGAAATTCGCCACCGACCAGTTCTATTTCAAGACGGCCAAGGAAATGGCCGAGGTCTTCCGTGAAGTTCCCGACGCGCGTCAGCCGCACCGTGGATATCGCCGCGCGCTGCAACGTGAAAATCGAGCACTTTCCAAACGCTCTTCCCGAATTCAAGGTCCCCGCTGGCCACACTCCCGGCAGCTATTTCGAAAAGGTAGCTCGCGAAGGTTTTGCCGCAGCGTGTTCCTTACCTCGAACGTCTGGCCGCAGCAGGGGTTCCTGCGCAATCCCGCTATCCGAGTACGAAACGCGCCTGTCCTCTGAAATCGAAATGATCAAGAAGATGCACTATGAGGGCTACTTCCTGATCGTGTGGGATTTCATTCATTATGCCGCGGCGCAGGAAGTTCCGGTCGGCCCCGGCCGTGGTTCCGCCGCGGGCAGCCTGGTCAGCTACGCGCTGCGCATCACCGACGTCGATCCGCTTCAGTACAACTTACTGTTCGAGCGCTTCCTGAACCCAGAACGCGTCTCCATGCCCGATATCGATATCGATTTCTGCATGCGCCGCCGCGGCGAACTGATCGACTACGTCACCCAGAAATACGGCCGTGAAAATGTTTCGCAGATCATCACATTCGGCACCATGGCCGCCAAGGCCGCCGTCAAGGACGTCGGCCGCGCCATGGACATTCCCTACATGGAAGTCGATCGCCTCGCCAAACTAATTCCCGCAACGCTCGGCATTGAACTCGAAAGACGCTCTCATGGAATCACCGCAACTGAAAGCCGCCATCGACGCCGACGAGCAGCTCAAGGATCTGATGAAGGTTGCCCTGCGCCTCGAAGGTCTGGCTCGCCATGCCTCCACGCACGCCGCCGGCGTGGTGATTTCGCCGCAAGCCGCTCACCGAACTCGTCCCCGTCTACAAGACCAACCGCGACGAAATCACCACGCAATACGACATGAACGCCCTCGAGCGCATTGGCCTTCTCAAGATGGATTTTCTCGGCCTCACCACGCTCACCGTCCTGCACGATGCCGTGAAAATGGTTCAGCAGAACCGTGGCGTCAAAATCGACATCGATAATCTCTCGCTCGACGACGAAGCCACCTACAAACTTTTCTCCCGCGGCGATACCACCGCTATCTTCCAGTTTGAATCTCACGGCATGCGCGACATCCTTCGCCGCTATCATCCCACCCGCATCGAGGATCTCACCGCCCTCAACGCTCTCTATCGCCCCGGCCCCATTCAGGGCGGCATGATCGACGACTTCATCAATCGCAAGCACGGCAAAACCAAAGTCGCCTACGAACTTCCCCAGCTTAAGGACATTCTCGAAGAAACCTACGGCGTCATCCTCTATCAGGAACAGGTGATGCAGATCGCCAACCGTCTGGCGAGCTTTTCTCTGGGCGAAGCCGACATTCTCCGCCGCGCCATGGGCAAAAAGAAAAAGGAAGAGATGGCTGCCCAGCGCGCCAAATTCCTCGCCGGTTGTGTGAAAAACAAGAATCCCGGACAAGAAGGCCGAGCGCATCTTCGATTTGATGGAAGAATTTGCCGGCTACGGCTTCAACAAATCGCACTCCTGCGCTTACGCCTTGCTCGCCTATCAGACCGCCTATCTCAAAACCCACTATCCCGTCGAATTCATGGCCGCGCTGCTCACCTCGGAAACCGGCAACGCCGAAAAGCAGGTGAAGTACATCAACGAAGCGCGCGGCATGAACATTTCCATTCTGCCGCCCAACGTCAACGAGAGCGATCTCTACTTCACCCCGGTCGGCGATGCCATCCGCTTTGGCATGGCCGCCATCAAGAACGTCGGCGAGAACACCGCCAAGGCCATTCGCGAATCGCGCCTGGCCAGGGCGAATTCAAGAATCTCTACGAATTTTGCGGACGCATCGAACCGCGTTTCCTGAACAAGCGCGTGTTTGAAAGCCTCATCAAGTCCGGCGCCGTGGATTCTTTCGGCAGCAGGGAAGAGATGCTCGCTTCCGTGGACGACGCCATTGCCGCCGTCCAACGCGCCGCGCGCTCCAAGGAGTCCGGCCAGCACGGTTTGTTTTCGGCGGCGGTTCCAGCGATGCCACCGTCCATTTCGCACTCCGCGAAGCCGCTCCCTCTCCGAGGAAGAGCGCCTCGCCAGCGAATACGCCATGCTCGGCTTCTACGTTTCCGGCCATCCGCTCGAAAAATATGCTGCGCGCCTGAAAGAACTGAATGTGCTCACCGCTGGAAGAAGATCGAAGGTCAGCGCAATGGCAAAGAACTCACCGTCGCAGGTTTGATCGTCGGCACGCGTCCCATGCGCAGCAAGAAGGGCGCCCAGTGGGCCATTTTCACTTTGCAGGACATGACCGGAGTGCAGGAACTACTCGCTTTCCCCGAAAGTTTTGCGCGCCTGGCCAATGTGCTGAAGCCCGGCATCCCACTCCTTCTGAAGGTTAGAGTGCAGATCGAAGAAGCCGGCACGCGCCTTTCTCTCCAGGAAGCTCGCAAGCTCGAAGCCCTCGCGCAGCCTCCCCCTCCGGCTGAATTTCGCGTCCGTTGGATCTGGCCCAGCTCGACTGAAGACGCTGATGGCTCGCCTCGAGGACACTCTTTGCAAAATCTCCTGGCCCCAGCCGGTCGTTTTTGAACTACACTCACCAGACGGCACGGTGGCGCACGATTGCAGTCGCAGCAGCGAATTCGCATCCAGCCGGAACTGGTGGAATCGGTTCGCAAAATTTGTGGCCACGGGCCGGATCAGATGGTGGCGTAATGTGCGCAGCTCGCAAAGATAAGAAAGCCGCAACCACAGCCGAACGCCAGCAGGAAATCGATCGCCTCGAAAAAGATGTCGAAGAGCTTCGCCGCCTGGCCAGCTCCGAAGAGGGCGAAGCCGAGCTGGAGCGCCTGAAAATGCAGGTATCCGAACTACGCAAGGAGTTCTATGCCCATCTTGGCCCTTGGCAGCGCGCACAAATTGCCCGCCACCCGCAACGTCCCTACACCCTCGACTGGATCAATCTCCTCATCACCGATTTCATCGAACTGCACGGTGATCGCGGCTTTGGCGACGACAAAGCCCTCATCGCCGGCATGGGCAAATTCCACGGACGCCCCGTCGCCGTCATCGGCCACCAGAAGGGCCGCGACACCAAGCAGCGCGTCATTCGCAATTTTGGCCAGCCCAAGCCTGAAGGCTACCGCAAAGCTCTGCGCGTCATGCAACTCGCCGCCAAATTTGGCCGCCCCGTACTCTACTTTTATTGATACGCCCGGCGCTTATCCCGGCATCGATGCCGAGGAACGCGGCCAAGGCGAAGCCATCGCCCGTAATCTCCGCGAGATGGCGCGCCTCCCCGTGCCTGTCATTGTCACGGTCACCGGTGAAGGCGGCTCCGGCGGTGCGCTTGCCATCGCCATCGGCGATCGCGTCAACATCCTTGAAAACGGCTTTTACTCCGTGATCTCTCCCGAAGGCTGCGCCTCGATCATCTGGCGCGATTCCACCAAAGCGGAAACCGCCGCCATCGCCATGAAGATCATGGCCAACGACCTCAAGGAGCTTGGCATCATCGACGAGATCGTTCCGGAACCCGACGGCGGCGCGCATAGCGATCATGAAACTGCCGCAAAATTACTCGGCGAAGTTCTTCAGCGGCAGCTTCTCACGCTAACCAATCAATTCGTCCAAGGAACTCGTCAACGCGCCGCTACGAAAAATTCCGCCACATGTGCCAGTACTTCGACATCGTGGCGTGAGTTGATTAACTCCAAATCGCTACCGCCTTCACCCCGTACCATATACGCTACGCGCTTCCCATCGCATCGTTGTCCGAATTTAATTCCAGACCTACTCTGAACATGTAGCCACAGTGCACCGAACCTAAGAAGTCTTTCGCCGCGCTGCATTCCGCCTGAAAAGGGTAGGGCAATCATGTCGGAACCGTTTCGACCGTACGAAAAACTCGTGGAAATCACCATTCTCGGGAAAAAATTCCAGGTTCCGGAGCGCAACTCTTTGCTTCGCTGCTTTCAGTTCATCAGTCCTGAAACGATTCCGTATGGCCGCTTCTGCTGGAATCAGGACTGCCAGTATTGCCGCGTCACCTGCCAGCTTCCCGATGACGACGAGCCGCGCGAAATGATCTCTTGCAAATTTATTGTGATGCCCGGCATGGAAGTCACCGAACTCAGCCAGGAACTGAAGTGGTGTCTCCGCGCCAAGCTTCCTTCCGACACACCCGTCAATTCCTGAGTCACCGTCGCACCAGCAGTCTTGTCTTCCGTGGGGTTGACTGTGTAGGGGCGGCCTTCTGAGGCCGTCCGCCTCTGTTCAACGAGTCGCCATTTCCGCTCTATTTCCTGCCAATGACCAGCGAGATCCTTCCTGTCTTTCTGAGCGCAACTATCCACCGCCTCTCGTGTTAATCCCAACAGAAGAAAACGCGGTTGTGCGACAGTTAAACCTCCGTTTAACCATCCCGGTTGTACAACCGCATCCTTCTCATTGCCTTTTCGTGTGCCTTAGCGGGCCTTCTCTCGTCCCGATTCGAATTGCGCTCTTCACCGCATTCCACTACGCTGGTTGTGCACCATGTCAGATACCAACTTGCTCCCCTGTGACGGCTGCGGGCAATTCGCCCCTCCCGCCCATATTGCTCGACGGCTCCAACGCCTTGAATGGGCCACACGCTACCGGCCGGTCCACATCCAGACTCTGCTTCTCGGCGCAATCGTGCCTTCCCAACAGAGTTCCTATCTCTACGCCGAAAGCGAACAGTTTTCCGGCGAAGCTGGCCTGCTTCTCAAAGCCCTCCAGATCTCCACGGAAGGGAAGTCGCGCGACGCCATCCTCAGCGAATTCCAGAAGCACGGTCTGCTGCTCATCCACGTGCTTGAGTGCCCCTTGGAGGGCCGCCTTTCTCCTTCCGAAGTGCTCGGCCTTCTCGATCGGCAACTCCGTCTCCACGCTCGTCCGCATTCGGCGCTCCTTGAAACCAAAACGCGTCCTGCTTTTCTCCAAAGACATGGCTCCCTTGGCTGGCAAGATCAGCGAATCGGACACCGAGAGTCCGATATTGCTCGACGACGGTAAACCCTTTGACCTCAACGAAGGCACAGATTCCAGCCGCTTTACGGCATTTCGTCAGGCCCTGAATAGCGAGCTTTCGCTACAGAAATAAAGCGCAGTGTGATGACCATCACTGAGAAAAGTGACCAGTTAACTGAAAGTGGTACTCGAACGCACATAGTCCTGATTATGTTAGACTTCAGTCCTAGCGTGCCGTACTTGAGGTGATTTGTGCAGAATCGGGCAAAATTCGGCGTTGGCATCGGCGTCATCATCGTCGCCATGGCTTTCATGGCTTGGCTCGGCTATGGCGAAAGCAAGACTTATTACCACACGATCGCGGAATACCAGACCTTGAAGGGTTCCGACCGCGACCACCGCATGCGTCTTGCGGGCACCGTTGCACCCGGCACCATCAAGCGTTCTGCCGGACACATCGATTTCGTTTTGGAAGAAGAGGGCAAGACTCTTCCCGTCAGCTACATCGGCACAGAACCTCTGCCAGACACTTTTATTGATAAGTCGCAAGCGCTCGTCGAGGGCCGTCCGGGTTCAGATGGACAATTCGTTGCCGAGCACGTTCAGGCAAAGTGCGCTTCCAAGTATGAAGCAGCGCCAGGCGGGGATAAGCCAGCGCCCGTTAAGACGCAGCAAAGCAGCATGTGACGCGGTATCGCGCCTGAAAATTTACACCCCTGGGGAGGGCGGAAGGCTATGGATGTATTTGGCTCTTTTTCGCTTCTGCTCGCATTTGTTTGTGCCGTTTACGCGTTCGTCGGCGGGCATCGCCGCCATCAAGACGCGCCATCCGCTGCTCATCAAAAGCGCGCGTCAGGCAGGCATCGCCACCTGCGCTTTGATTTTTGTCGGCACCTTCAGCCTGGTTTACCTCCTCTTCACCGATAATTTTTCCGTCGCTTACGTCGTTTCCCACAGCAACCGGGATCTCTCCACCTTCTACAAAGTCGCGGCTCTTTGGTCCGGCCAGGAAGGTTCGCTGCTTTTCTGGAGCTTCCTCCTTGCCATTTACGTCATTTCCGTTCTGATTGCCTACCGCAACAAGAACGGCGAACTGATGCCCTACGTCGGCGTGATTCTCGCCGGCGTGCAGATTTTTTTCCTCACCCTGAACAATTTCGTGGAAAGTCCCTTCAAAGCGCTCGGCGCAATGCAGGCCAACGGCGCTTGGGACCTGATCACTCGCCAGATGGCAACGGTCTGAATCCGCTTCTGCAATATCCGGAAATGGTCATCCATCCGCCGAACCTCTATTCCGGTTACACCGGATTCACCATTCCGTTTGCTTTTGCTCTGGCCGCATTGCTGGCTCGTTATCCCGGTGAAAAGTGGATTCACCTGACCCGCAAGTGGACCATGATCGCCTGGTGCTTCCAAAGCGTTGGCATTCTGCTCGGCGCGCATTGGGCCTACGCCGTTCTCGGTTGGGGCGGTTATTGGGGTTGGGATCCCGTCGAAAACGCTTCGTTGCTTCCTTGGCTGACCGGCACCGCCTTCCTTCACTCCGTCATGATGCAGGAAAAGCGCGGCATGATGAAGGTCTGGAACGTCTGGCTGGTTTTCTCCACCTTCCTGCTTTGCATCATGGGCACCTTCCTCACTCGCAGCGGTGTGGTCAGTTCCGTTCACGCTTTCGCCAACTCACAAATTGGCCCGTGGTTCGTCGGTTTCATGGCTCTCGTTCTGGTGGTTTGTTTCGTTGCCTACCTCAAGAACCGCGACTACCTGGCCAGCGAGAACCAACTCGATTCCATGGTCTCTCGCGAATCCAGTTTCCTGTTCAACAATCTCCTGTTCCTCGTCGCCTGCATCGCGGTTCTCTCTGGAACTCTCTTCCCGGTATTCTCGGAAGCGCTTTCCGGTTCGCGCATCAGCGTGGGCACTCCCTTCTTCAACAAGGTCATGATTCCCATCGGTCTGGCCATTCTTTTCCTTACCGGTGTAGGCCCCTTGTTCGCCTGGCGTAAAACTTCGCCAGATAGCATGAAGCGCAATTTCGGCTGGCCGCTCATCGTCGGCTTGCTTACCGGAGTCGTCTTCTACGCGCTCGGTTACCGCCATGTTTATTCCGATCTCAGTTTTATTCTATGCGCCTTCGTTGCCTGGACCATTTTCCTGGAGTTTTACCGCGGTGCGAAGGTTATCGCCGCGCGCACCGGAATGGGCATGGTCATGTCCGGCCACGAACTGGCCATGCGCAACACTCGCCGTTACGGTGGCTATGTCGTTCACTTCGGCATGGTCCTGATCTTCATCGGCCTGGCCGGCGCGGCGTTCAATAAAGACGTCCAGAAGTCCATGAACCTTGGCGACTCTCTGAAGACTCGGTCCCTATACATTGGTCCTGCAGAGCGGCGACACCAAGGCCGAAGCCAATTACACCGCGCAGCGCATGATCGTCGAAGTACTGAAGAACGATAAGCAGATCATGATGCTCTATCCAGAGAAGCGTAATTTTCAGGCCGAATCAGGAATCCGGCACCATGGTCTCCATCTACTCTTCTCTTGCGCGAAGATCTCTACGTTGTCTATTCTGGACAAGATCCCGACAGCGGTATGCCCGTCATTCATGCCTACCTCAATCCGCTCGTCAAGTGGGTTTGGCTCGGCGGTGTGATCGTCGTTTTTGGTACGCTCCTGGCGCTCATGCCCAATCGTCGCCCATCCATAGCCTTGGCAGCGGTCCCGGAGTCCGCTCCATCGATTGTCGGCCAGGCTCTACAACCTTCCATCACTTTGCGAGAAGGCCATGATTAAGACCAAACGATTTCTGATTCTCACTCTGCTTCTGAGCTTTGCCATCGTGCCGCTCTGGACCATGAACCTCACGGCCCAAAGTGATCGCGCCAAGCAAATCGGCATGCACTTCAAGTGCATGTGCAAGGGTTGCGATATGTCTGCCGCAGGCTGCTCTCATCCCGGCGGCGCGTTTTCTGGTCCCTGCCCAACCGCCAAAGGCATGATGCAGGAAGTGGATCAGCACATCGCCAAGGGCGAAACCGACGAGCAAATCCTCCAGGCCTTCGTCAATCAATACGGCGCCATCGTCTATGTCGAGCCGCCCAAGCATGGATTCGGTCTGGTTGCATGGATCATGCCTTTCGCTTACACCATTCTTGGCTTGGCACTGGTAGTATTCTTCATTCGTAAATGGCACAAGCCTGCTACGACGGCCGTCGCTGGTCATGGCAATGGCCCCAAAATTTCTCCCGAAGCACTGGAACGTGCCAAGGCGCAAGCCAATCGGGAAACTGAGGACTAATCGATGTTGGTAGCGAACTTCATGCTACTTGCTCATCACGCCCGTCGACTGGGCTGTCTACGGCGCATGCTTTGCCCTCGCCGTAGCTGTCATGCTCTTTATCTTCTACATTCAGCCCGACGCTTCTGATCTTGGCTCCTCATCGCACTCAACTCGATCAGTTGCTGGAGCGTCGCGACGCTATCTACGAAAATCTTCGCGACCTCAAATTTGAATACCGCGCCGGAAAATATTCGGAAGGCGACTACGAATCAATGAAAACCAGCCTCGAAAATGAAGCCGCGGTCGCCCTAACGGAAATCGAGCAGGTTACGGAATCCCAGATTCGACGTCCACGTCCGGCGGCGCGTCCTGCCGCGGCGGAGCGGGGCGCTCGATGAAGGCATTGCGGTCGCTACTCCTCCCCACATTCTCTCATTCATCTTCGCCGCTTCCGTATCTGACTTCCACCGCTCAGGCGGGAACTGCCAGCGGCACCGTAATCAATCGCACCACGGGCAAACCCGCTCCGAATGTCGAACTCTACCCTCATTGATCTGCAGGCAGGCATGGCGGAAGTTGCCTCCTCCAAAAGCGATGCTCAGGGCCAATTCACCTTCACCAGTGATGCCATTGGCCGCGGCCCCATGCTGATTCGCGCCACCTTTCAGGGAGTCACCTTCAACACCGCCCTGCCTCCGGGCCGTCCCGTCGCCGAAGTCGAAGTCTTTGAAGTTTCCAAGGATCCCAAAACCATCACCGTGGTTTCCCACATCGTTATCTTCCAGCCCCGTGACGGCAATCTTCTGGTTGGCGAGGAATATATAGTCCAGAACAATTCGCAACCCGCTCAGGCCTTTTTCCGCACGGAAGGGAATTTCGATTTTGCTATTCCTCCGACCGCCAAGCTCGACAGATTTCCACCACCAGTTCTACCGGCATGGCCGTCACCCAGGCTCCTATCGAAAAGGGAAAAGGTCACAACTCGATTGCCTATGCGTTTCGTCCCGGCGAAACCAATATCCGTCTCTCGTACCAGATGCCTTATCCCGGTAACACTGCAAAGGTCAGCTTCCCGCCACTTATCCCGGCGTGAAAATGCTCGTCGTTGCGCCTCCCGGCATGACCGTCACCGGTGATGGTTTAAGCGCGCCCGGCCAGGAACAGGGCATGATGGTTTTTTCGCACGAGCCACTGGCTGCAAAAGCTGTGCTGACGGTCAGCGTTTCCGGCGTCGGCTCTGCTCCGCAAGCCGCGGATGCCGGAGGCGCTGATGAGCAGGCCCCACCCAGGGCGGCATGCCGCAGCAGGGGAATTCCCGCACCGGCGGCGAAGACATTCAGGCAGTACCCGGTCGTTTGGACGATTTCAAGTGGATCATCGTTCTTGGATTTGCCGCGCTCTTTGGTTTGAGCGCTTTTTTCCTCTCGCGCAAGCAAATCATCATGGTCGCCTGTTGAGGGCTCCGACGAGGATGATCCCGCTCCAGCCGCCCCTGCTTCCAAGAAAAAATCGTCTGCGGCCCCTGCGACTGCCGGCCGCATCATCGCCGGCAAAACCTGCCGCACCCAGCGTCGCTACCGTCAACGCCGAAGTAAACGTCAGCCTCGACGCGCTGAAAGATTCCATCTTCCGTCTGGAATTACGTCGCCAGGCTGGCACGATTTCCGAAGAAGATTACGCCCGCGAAAGAGCGCAGATGGAAAAAACGTTGCGCGACCTGGTGCGTGGCTGAAGGTGCCCGAGCGGCGGGTATTCTTCTCGCCGCAGCACACAACGGAATTTCGACCGTGAATTCGTTCAAACTACCTCCGACAGGTCTTCGCTTCGAAAAGATCGATAAACGTTATGGCGGGCTATACGCTCTCCGCCGCGTTTCGTTCGAGATTAATCCCGGCGAATGCGTTGTCCTGGCCGGGCGCAACGGCTCCGGAAAAACCACCTTCCTTCGCGTAGCCTCGCAAATCGTTCGTCCCACCGCGGGCAAATTCACGTTTCCCGGTGCGGAAGACGCCAACGCACCGCATGGCCGTCCAGGCTACGTCGCGCACACCACCATGGTTTACGATGAACTGACCGCCGAAGAGAATCTGGTTTTCTTCGCCAGGCTGCAAAACGTAGAGCAGCCCGACGCGCGTGCAGAAGAACTTCTTCGCGAAGTCGGCCTGTTCGAGCGCCGCGGTTCTCCCGTTCGCACATTTTCCCGAGGCATGCGGCAGCGCATCGCCATCGCCCGCGCACTGATTCATCGTCCTTCCGTTCTACTCTTTGACGAACCTGCCACGGGCCTCGATCCGCTCGGCATCGCTTGGCTCGCCAGTTCGTTGCGTGAACTCAACAGAGCGGGCTGCACCATCGTCATGAGCCTTCACGGTGAATCGGAAATCTCCGCCCTGGCCACTCGCGCCGTTCGTCTCGATGCCGGCGCGGTCGTTGACGACACCAATTCCGGCGCATCGCTGCAGCTCCATCCTCAACTTTGGAGGTGCCTAGCCACCTCCATGAGGCCTCCTCTCCAATTCCGTCACGCTGCTCGGCAAAGAACTTCGCACCGAATTCCGTTCGCGCGAACTGCTGACCACCACGATCGTCTTCATCCTGATGGTTGTCGTGCTGTTCAGTTTCACCTTCGATCCCACCACAGCAGAATCCCGCCGGTTCGGCCCCGGCCTGCTCTGGCTGGCGTTTCTCTTCGCCGCTTCCCTGATGCTGCAGCCGTGTTTTCTTCGCGAGCAGAGCAACGATACGCTGAGCTCCTTGCGTCTCGCCGTCAGCGACCCTTTCGCAATTTTCCTCGCCAAGCTTGGCGCCAACACGCTCTTTCTTCTGGTCACCGAACTCTTGATGCTTCCGATTTTCGCGGTGCTCTACAACGTTCCCGTTCTTCCCGAATTGCCCTGGCTCATTCTGGTGCTCTTTCTCGGCAGCCTGGGCATCTCCATCGCCGGTACCGCGCTCTCGGCCATTTCCGCGCAAGCCCGTATGCGCGAACTCCTTCTCCCATTGCTGTTGTTGCCGCTGCTGACCCCCGTGCTTGTCGCCAGCACTGAAGTCACCGTCGGCCTTATGGATCGCGAGCCCATCGTGCAATGGAAGGGAATTGGTTTTCTCGCCGTCTTCGACCTCGTCTTTTTGACGGCGCTATGGCTTTTCGGCGAATATCTTTTGGAGGAATAACCCGCAATGACCAAACGTCTATTGCTCGGAGCGTGGCGCTCCTTCTCGTCATCGCCTCTGCCTACGCTTCCTTCTACATCGCTCCCGAAGAACGCACCATGGGCGTCATTCAGCGCATTTTTTACTTTCACGTTGCCAGCGCCTGGGCCGGCTTTTCTGCTTTCTTGATCTGCTTCGTTTCCAACCTGCTTTATGTCTGGCGCCGCGATCAGAAATACGATTGGCTCGGCGTTTCCTCCGCGGAAGTTGGCCTGGCCTTCACCACCATCGTTCTGATCACCGGCCCCATTTGGGCGCATCCGGTCTGGGGCATCTGGTGGACTTGGGACGCGCGCCTGACCTCGACGTTCATCCTCTGGCTGCTCTACGTTTCCTATCTGCTCCTGCGCACCCTGGTTGAAGAGCCTGACCGCCGCGCGCTGCTCAGTTCCTTGTTCGGCATCTTCGCCTTCCTCGACGTTCCCTTGGTCTTCGGCGCCATCCGCTGGTGGCGTACCCAGCATCCCTCCCCGGTCATCATGGGCGGAGCCAATTCCGGCCTCGACCCCACAATGAAAGCGGTGTTCTTCTTCTCCGCGTTTGCCATGCACATTCTGATGATTTTCCTGTTCTGGAACGCTATAACGTCGAAAAAATGTCTGAAGAGGTCGACGTACTTCGCCGTGAATTGGAGGTTGCATGAAGAATCTCGACAGCGTCTTTGCCGCTTACATAATCGGCTGGGCCGTCTCTTTTCTTTTTCTACATTACCGATCGCCAAGCGCACCTCAACCCTGCGCACCGAAATCGATCGCCTGAAAGCTACCTTGCCTGCGACAAAGTAATATTGCAGCGCCCGTAGGGGCGGCTTTACGCCGCCCGCTTAGGTTTATGTAGCGGCCGCCTTCAGGCGGCCAAGTTTCAGCAACACGAATATTTCTTCGCGCCCCGAAGAAAGGGAACTGCAAGTGACCAGCACTCAAAAAAAACGCGTCGGCATCGTCCTCTTCCAACTCGGCGGACCCGATTCCCTCGATACCGTCCAGCCATTCCTCACCAATCTCTTCCTCGATCCCGACATCATCCCTCTTGGCCCTTTGAATTTCATCCGTGGCCCCCTGGCTCGCTACATCGCCAAGAAACGCTCCCCCGCTGTCGCCGGACGCTACGGCCAGATCGGCCGCCGCTCCCCCATCGGCCTTCTCACCGAGCGTCAACGCACTCGCCTCGTCGCAGCATTGCAACCATACATCGATCCGGTAGCCGTCACCGCCATGCGCTACTGGAAGCCGCTCACCGAAGACGCCGTAGCCAAAATTAAAAAAGAAAATAATCTCGACGAATTGGTTCTTCTCCCGCTCTACCCGCACTATTCCTATGCCACCACCCTCAGCAGCCTGAAAGAGTGGCGCAAGGTTTACGGCGAGCCCGTCCGACACGCTCCCCGAGCGCACCGTCGAACACTTCTTCAACCACCCGCTCTACATTCAGGCGTTGGTCACCAACATCGGCAAAATCCTGCGCCAGTTTCCCGATAGCTCGCGCATTCATCTGGTCTTCAGCGCTCACGGTCTGCCCATGAGCCTGGTCGAAAAGGGCGATCCCTATCCGCGTCACATCGAAGAAACCGTTCGCCTCGTTTGCGAACAGGGCGCAGCCAAATTTCCCAACTGGCCCAAGAAGCATCTCCTCTGCTTCCAGAGCAAAGTCGGCCCCGCCAAATGGCTCGAGCCGTCCTTCGTCGGCACGCTCGAACGCCTCGGCCACGAAGGCGTTAAAGAAGTTCTCGTTGTTCCCATATCCTTCGTCACCGAACACATCGAAACTCTCCACGAAATCAATATCGAAGGCCGTGCCGACGCCAAGAAAGCCGGCATCGAGCGCTTCCGCATGATGCCCGCCGTAGGCGATTCTCCCGCCTTCATCGCCGCCCTGAAAGATCTGGTCCTCCGCGCCGTAGAAGTCCCCGCGGAACCCTCGCCATCAAACCCTTCATAGCATGCCAAATCAGACTTACCTGTCATCCTGAGCGAAGTCCCGGCGCACTATGCCGGGACGAAGTCGAAGGATCCCTCTTGCTCTCGTGTAGCTAAATTAAATTCGTAGTCCCTTACATCCTTTCCTTCTTCATCTCTTCCACCTTTGCAGCCACTCCATTAAACATCTCAAAAACATCTACTTTTTCGCCTCGTTCCACGCGCTTTGAGATCATCGTCAGCGGATACAAAATAATCGTCTTTCCCGGTACCCGCACTGCCGGATCGCGGCCATCCTGATCTTCCACCACCACCCACTCCATCTTGAGTTCCTGAACGAACGCGTCTCCCAGCACAATCCCTAGGCACTGCAATTCATAAGTCTGAGTCGGTTTAAATGTCTTTGCCTCGAGCAAGGCTCGAACTGTGCCTAGTTTTCCGGCCGCACTTTGATATTTTTGCCGCGAAGCGTCATCGCTCAAATAGCGCTCAACCACAGCTCGTTGCTCGCACAATCTTTGTTGGTCGGCTTCGGTTAGCGACGTGATCTTCTGTTCAGATTGGTTCAGCATAGGCTTCTCCAATTGCCGCGACCCGCAACTGTCCGTGGATAAGATTATTCCGAGCCACAAAATTCCCCACACCAACGATCTCAACATGCTCCCGCCTCTAGCCATCACCGTATACTACTTCGGCTAATTTTGGATATCATTCTGTTGGAGGCGGACCGTACCCTTGGATATGCGCAGTATGAACAAACACTCTTCGCTTTCATTAGCTATTTCGTCGGTCTGCTTCTCATGTTTCGCAGGTGTGCAGATTGGAACTGGCATCGGCCAACTTAAACATTCCCGCATTGAGTTTCACTGGATCGGCTCATTTCTGATTGCGGCTGCATTCCTAATTTGGGGCCTTGTGTCGGCATTTGCGCTGCAGCGCCGCGTCTCTCACAGCAAGACCGGTCTGTCATCCTGAGCGTAGTCCAGGCTCATTTTGCCAGGGCGAAGTCGAAGAATCTCTCTTTCTCTCGATCCCCGTTTGACCAAATTTCAACCTTTCCACCCCCTTCAAAATCTCCTTCTCTTTCATTCCTTTCCCGGCTAAAATCCTTCCCGGTTCAGAGGTTGTATCCCGCGACCCATCTTTTGGCTTGCGGTATAATCTCAATTTCGGGATGGGGCCCGAAATTATGAAAGCTACGTATCATCCGGGAATTCATAAATTCTCTATCTTCGTGGTGTGTTGGACGGTCCTGCTCCTCACCGCAGGTGCGCTGGTAACCTCCAAAGACGCCGCCCTCTCTGTCGCCGATTGGCCCACCTCCTTTGGCCGCTGGTTTCCTCCACTTCGCATGCTCACGGGCGGAGCCTTCTACGAGCACTCGCACCGCGTCATCGCCGCCATTCTCGGCATGTTCATCATCGTTTTGGCTGGCCTTCTTTGGAAATACGAAGAGCGCCCCTGGCTGAAGCGCCTCGGTTTCTTCGCACTGGGATTGGTTATCTTTCAAGGCGTCCTCGGTGGCCTCACCGTCATCAAGTTGCTTCACTACTGGCTCCCAGTCATGCACGCCTGTACCGCCGAACTCATGTTCATCACCTTGGTCAGCATCGCCTTCTTCACCAGCCGCTGGTGGATGGAAAATCTCCCGCAATATGAGGACAAGGGCTCTCCCTCAATCCATTCGATCGCGTTGCTCAACTCCGGCCTGATTTTCCTGCAAATCCTCGCCGGCGCCGGCTTCCGCCACCAGTACATCAACGTAAAGCCCCACGTCATCGGTTCCGTACTCGTTCTCGCCATGGTTATCTGGACCGCCGCCGTCTTGCGTCGCCGCTTCAGCCAGGTCAAAGAAATCGTGCGTGTGCGCGTAGCTCTTCACGCCATTGTCGGCATCCAATTCCTGCTTGGCATTGCGGCGTATTGGTCGCGCATCTCCACTGCCGATGATCCGCAGCCCATGCCCGTGATGATCACCTTCACCGTCATCCATACTGTCGTCGGCGCTGTGCTGTTCGCCACTTCCATCGTCACCGTGCTGTTGTGCTACCGTCTCGTTCCCACAAAAAGGGAAGTGCTCTACGCCACGACCCGAGGAGAGGTTCCCGCTCAATGAGCACGACAGCCCAGGCCACCGCTCTGGCTCAGCCCAATAAGCTCAGCGCCTACGTCTCGCTCACCAAGCCCGACGTTTCGTTCCTCGTCTTGATGACCACCGGCGCGGGCTATTACATGGGCGCGGAAGGTCCGGTCTCCTGGCTGAAATTGCTGCACGTTGTTTTTGGCACCATGCTCATCGCCGCGGGCACTTCCGCGCTGAATCATTACATCGAGCGCGAATCGGACCGCTACATGCGCCGCACCGCTTCGCGCCCCCTCCCCACTGGCCAACTTACTCCCACCGAAGCGTTGCGTTTCGGTGTCCTACTTTGCGTTGCGGGTGCTGTCGATCTTTTCTACACGGGCGGCTACCTTGCTTGCCTCCTCGGCGTAGTCACCAGCATCAGCTATCTGCTGGCCTACACCCCGCTGAAGAAGCGCACCATCTGGGCCACGTTTATCGGCGCAATTCCCGGCGCAATTCCTCCAATGATCGGCTGGGCCGCGGCCGCTGGTTCGCTTGGTACGGGCGCCTGGCTGCTGTTCGCCATACTTTTCTTCTGGCAATTCCCCCACTTCCACGCCATCTCCTGGATGTACCGCGAAGACTACGCCCGCGCCGGTATCCAGATGCTACCCGTCGTCGATAAAGACGGCACCCGCACTTTCCGACAGATTATTCTCTACGCTGCATCACTTGTAGCCGTCAGCCTGCTTCCCTCCATGGTCGGTCTCACCGGCGTCCTCTATTTTTTCGGCGCGCTGGTCACCTGCACCGCTTCCGTCCAATTTTGCCTGTGGGCCGCCGCGTCCAAGACCAACGTCCGCGCCAAATGGCTAATGCATGTCACCGTCATGCACATTCCCATCCTCCTGGGCCTGATGATGTACGATAAGCTTCCGCGCTAACCTGTTTTGTAGGCGCGGTTTTTCATTTGTAGTGGCCGGTCTATAGACCGGTTCTTTAAGCCTTTGACTTGGACTGGGTGCTGCACCCTTCGTCGTTAAGGGTGCGGGTTTAGTTCCATCCGCGTCCAACTCTGGCTTTGGTTTAGTCTTTGCTCTCTGTAGGGGCGGCTTTATGCCGCCCACCTGGGTTTTCGTGAATTTGTGTAGCGGCCGCCTTCCGAGGCGGGCGCTTTGTTTAAACCTAATTTGACTTGACGATTTCTGCTCACGGATTGTCGCAATCGAAACTGATTTCCACGAAGGGACCAACCACAAAATGTTCTCCCACGCCGCCCTAAACGCCACGCTCAACGGCACCAGCGCCATCCTCCTTGCTGCTGGCTACGCCGCCATCCGCAATGGAAAAATGGCCCTGCACAAGAGATTCATGCTCTCCGCCTTCGCCGTCTCCACCGTCTTCCTCATCTCCTACCTCATCTACCACTACCGGGTCGGCCACGTCCGTTTCCAGGGCCAGGGTTGGATTCGCCCGGTCTATTTCGCGCTGTTGATCTCACACACTATCCTCGCCGTGGTGATCGTCCCCCTAATCCTCATCACTCTCCGCCGCGCCTGGCTCGAAAAATTTGACAAGCACCGCATCATCGCCCGCTGGACCTTCCCCCTCTGGATGTACGTCTCCGTAACCGGCGTGATCGTCTACCTGCTCCTCTACCAGATCTACCCGCCACACTAATACCTGGCTGGTAGGTGAAAGTGGGTATAGAAATGCGCATGGGCATTGGGAGAAGCGCACAAATTAGAAGTATCGTGATCGCAATCAAAAAAATGTTCGCATTCGCAAATCCTCTCTAGATGTTCTGACGGTACAGGTTTAGTTATAGTTTAGCTTTTATGTAAATTAATATTCGTGACGATCTGAAGCCAGCGCGAGAAATAGGAGACACGGGGTGAAGATTGCGAACTCTAATGTGATAATTCGCGGGTGCGCAGGACGGGAAAAAGGTATGCGTTGCAGGACAGAATTAATATTCACTACATCAGAAAGAAGGGCAATGGATTTATAAGCTTGTCGGACGCAAATGCGAGAATTACAGAATCAAGGACATCGATTTTTGATAGGAGAATGGGTCGCATTGACGCATCACTCAGTGATTTCGTGTAGCAACATAAAGTGTGCTCTGCTTGTCGTACACAACTTTTATCGAAATGGCAGTACTTGTAGATAGGTGCTTTAAGAAATCACAATGTGCGGTCGCGGTAATCACAACAGTGCTGCTGTTTGATAGAAGATGAGGTATACAGAGTTGCAACTCGCATGATCGAAATGATTGAACAAGTAGAATAAGAAAGAACAAGACACGATGATTCGACGTTTGTCGGAGTTGGTTTGTTTTGTTGGTGGATTTGTGGTTTTTGCGCTGAACAAAGTTGTGTAGTGGTTGGGAAAAGGCACATTCGCAAGCGAGGGGCGTTAGAAAAGTGCGAATAGATTTGCACTTGGCACGAAATGGACAGGGGAAGGATGGTTATGCGGAGTTAACTCGAAAGAAGGATGTGTTATTGTATGTGAGGTTTTCGGGGAGGGACGAATGGAGTGTATTGAGTGCAAAGCGACCAATCCTAACTGCCCTACGGAAGTCCCGAAGGGATATACAGTTTTGTATTGCGTACAAGGCTCCCCGCCGTCGCTTTCTCAAGTGACTGCAACTGGAGGCTACAAACCAGTAGCGAGTGTTTCCTCGGTTGGTTTTCAAGACTCCTCAACTTCATCAAAGCCTGCCTGCGTTACTAGCACAAGAGGCACTTTTTTTGTAGAGAAAGGCAAGACGGGCGCGGTCGATAATCCCTTTTTGTGCGTCAAAAAATCGGACGATTCCTACGGCTGGATTCTGCTGAGTTTCTCTCGCTAGGGCGAATGCGATTGTTGGTCCACGCCACATCTTTATTCTCGGTCTGAGTCTCTACTTGTTTACTTATGCCTTTAGATATTCGCCCAAGCCATGCGGCTGATTCGCTGTTATTGTATGACCGCGTTTTGTTACAGCTTGGTGCAAAAAGTGCGCGCTGGCCACCGCTACCTGAATCTCCTTTTCAATTTCCTCTACCAGATTTACGCCTCACACTGAAACCTGGCAATACACCGAAAAACGACGGTTGGTCGTCCCTCGATGTTAAGCCATCGCCCCCTAGATTTAGTTGTCATCCCTCGCCGCCTTTGCGAGGGATCTGCTTTTAGCCACAACCCCAGGTACAATG
Source organism: Candidatus Acidiferrales bacterium (assembly GCA_963837885.1). Lineage (GTDB taxonomy): Bacteria > Acidobacteriota > Terriglobia > Acidiferrales > UBA7541 > Acidiferrum. The sequence goes on from CAWIPD010000020.1 coordinate 65,917, forward strand.
CACCCTCCTGACGCAGTCCAAAAGTGCGCCTCGGAGAATCAGGCAAGTACTCCGTCGAAATAGGCAAGCACCCAGCCCCCGCCGGGACTACACTGTCCTCGTCGCTCTTGGCTTTCACTGACTGTCGTTGCGATCCGTTCCCCAGCGATTCGTCCTTCGCCCTTCGACAATTCTCGAGGAGAAACAATGCAAAAACGTAAGCTTGGAAAAAGCAATCTGGAAGTATCGGCCATTGGCCTCGGCTGTATGGGCATGAGCTTCAGTTACGGTCCGCCCAAAGACAAAACGGAGATGATTTCGCTGCTCCACGCCGCCGTTGATCGCGGCATCACTTTTTTCGATACCGCTGAAGTTTACGGCCCCTACATCAATGAAGAGCTTTTGGGCGAGGCACTTTCTCCTTTCCGCAAACAGGTTGTGATTGCCACCAAGTTCGGGTTCAAGTTCGAGAATGGCAAAAACGTCGGCTTAGACAGCAGCCCCGCAAGTATCAAGCAGGTTGCGGACGCTTCCTTGAAGCGCCTCAAAATCGATGCCATCGATCTCTTCTACCAGCATCGTGTCGACCCAAACGTTCCCATCGAAGATACCGCTGGCGCCGTGAAGGACCTTATCAAGCAGGGCAAAGTTAAACACTTCGGCATGTCCGAAGCCTCCGCAAAGACCATTCGCCGCGCCCACGCCGTCCAACCCGTCACCGCAGTCCAAAGCGAATATTCCCTGTGGACCAGAGGACCGGAAGCGGAAGTGCTTCCGGCGCTCGAAGAACTCGGCATCGGCTTCGTTCCCTATAGCCCTCTCGGCAAAGGTTTCCTCACCGGAAAGATGGACGAAAACACCACGCTCGACAAAACCGATTTCCGCAGTATTCTTCCGCGTTTCACGCCCGAAGCCCGCAAAGCCAATCAAGCTCTCGTCGATCTTCTCAGCGAGATCGCCAAACAAAAGCAGGCCACACCTGCTCAGATCGCCCTCGCGTGGCTGTTGGCCCAGAAGCCCTGGATCGTTCCAATCCCCGGCACAACAAAACTTCACCGCCTGGAAGAAAACATCGGCGCGCTTGCCATCCAACTTTCTCCCGCCGATGTGCACGAGATCGCTAGCGCCGCCTCAAAGATCAAGGTCGAAGGCGCCCGCTACCCAGAACACATTGAAAAAACCACCGGTCTCTGAATGGTCGATGATTCGCCCGGATTCGAGTTCATGAGTGTTCAGAACTTCGTGATTGAACTGCGAGCTAACTCTAAGGAGAGTTCCTATGCCAATTACTGAATATGCGCAAAAGAAACACGACGAGCTTTTCCCCGGCCATGTCTCCACTGTCGCGGTCTACCGACCCCGAACTGATCGAGGTCTTCGACAACTTCGCCTTCGATGAAGTTCTCCGGCTCACCAAGCTGGACATTCGCACCCGCCTCATGGTCCAGCTCGCCGCGATCATCGCCTGCCAGGCGGTCCGCGAATATCGGGCCATGCTGGGTGCCGCGCTCAACATTGGCGTCACTCCCGTCGAGGCCAAGGAAATTCTCTACCAGTCGGTACCCTACGTTGGGCTCGCCAAGGTTTACGATTTCATTCAGGCCACCAACGAGGTTCTTACCGAGCGGGGAGTCAAGCTGCCCTTTGCCGGGCCAATCTACCACTACGCCACAAAACCGTGCCGAGAAGGGCATTACGGTCCAGAGGCAAATCATCGGCACCGACACGGTTGAGAAACTCTACAGCTCTTCGCCCTCCGATCTGATGCACATCCAACACTTTCTGTCGGCCCACTGTTTCGGCGATCACTATACGCGCACCGGCATCGACATTCCTACGCGCGAACTGCTCACCCTCAGCATGCTTGTCGCCCTCGGCGGCTGCGATGCGCAGGTCAAGGGACACGTCAGCGCAAACCTCAACGTCGGCAACGACCGCGCACGCTTAATCGACGTGTTGACCCAGTTGCTTCCATTCATCGGATATCCCCGAACTCTGAACGCGCTGCGCGTCCTCAACGAGGCCGCCCCGGCATGAGCACGAAAGATTCACGCGATGCCGGGGCACAAGGAGAATTCGTGCCAATTCCAAAGCTAACCGTACTGGTGGTAGGCGCCACGGGAAGTATTGGCCGCCTCGTGGTCGAGGAGGCCTTGCGACAGGGCCATGCCGTTCATGCCTTAGTGCGCGCCCCTCAAAAGGCTCGCCAACTTCCACGCGAAGCCCATATCGTTATTGGCGATGTCACGCGTCCTGAAACGCTCTCCACTGCGACCGACGGCATCGATGCAATCGTCTTCACCCTCGGCTCCGACGGTGCCGGAAAAGTGGGCGCGGAAAACGTTGACTACGGTGGCGTCCGCAATGTTCTGCATGCACTCGGCCCGCGAAAAGCTCGCATCGCGCTGATGACCTCCATCGGCGTCACCAATCGCACCGGCTCCTACAACCAATCGACCGAAGCTCACGACTGGAAGCGTCGCTCCGAGCGTCTGGTGCGCGCCAGCGGATTGCCGTACACCATTGTCCGCCCCGGTTGGTTCGACTATAACGGCCCCAACGAGCATAAACTTGTCTTTCTGCAGGGTGACACGCGCCAGGCAGGGAACTCCAGTGACGGTGTGATTGCTCGGCACCAGATCGCCGAAGTCCTGGTCCGGTGCCTCACCTCGGCTCACGCTTTGCGCAAGACTTTCGAGCTGGTAGCGACCACCGGCCCGGCGACCACCGACTTCGATGTGCTATTTGCCTCTCTCGATGCGGATCTACCCAACACCCTCGACGGAGTCCGCGATATGCCCAATCAGCCGCTAGAAGACGAACCGGATCGCGTACGCCGCGACCTTCATGCTGTGCTTGCTAATCATCCAGTTTGAGAAACGAAAACGTCAACGATTTTATAAGGAGCAGCAATGCAAAAACGCAAACTCGGTAAGAGCAATCTCGAAGTATCGGCCCTCGGCCTCGGCTGCATGGGCATGAGCTTTGGCTACGGCCCGGCCATCGACAAGCAGGCAGATGATCTCTCTCATCCGAGCGGCCGTCGAACGCGGCGTCACATTCTTCGACACCGCCGAAGTCTACGGCCCTTACACCAACGAAGAACTCGTGGGCGAAGCCCTCGCTCCGTTCCGCGAGCAAGGTCGTCATCGCCACGAAGTTCGGCTTCAAGCTCGATCCGCAATGGCAAACAGGCCGGATCTGGACAGCCGGCCCGACGCACATCAAGGAAGTCGCTGAAGCTTCACTCAAGCGGCTCAAGATCGATGCCATCGATCTGTTCTATCAGCATCGCGTCGACCCCGACGTTCCAATCGAAGACGTCGCGGGTGCCGTGAAGGATCTGATTCAGCAAGGCAAGGTCAAGCACTTCGGCCTTTCCGAAGCAGGCGTCCAAACGATTCGCCGCGCTCACGCGGTTCAGCCCGTCACGGCCCTCCAGAGCGAATACTCGCTCTGGTGGAGAGAGCCCGAAGCGGAAGTAATCCCCACTCTCGAAGAACTCGGCATCGGCTTCGTCCCCTTCAGCCCATTAGGCAAGGGCTTCCTCACCGGACAAGATCAAAGAAGACACGAAGTTCAGCGAAAACGATTTCCGCAACATCGTCCCTCGCTTTACGCCGGAAAACCGCAAAGCGAATCAGGCATTCGTGGATTTGCTTGCCAATTTTGCAAAACAGAAAAAGGCGACCCCTGCCCAAATCGCCCTCGCCTGGGTCCTTGCCCAAAAGCCCTGGATCGTTCCCATTCCGGGCACAACCAAGCTGCATAGGCTTGAAGAAAACATCGGTGCCGCCAACGTGCAACTTTCGGCCGCGGAATTGCGCGAACTCGACGAAGCGACTTCAAAAATCGCCGCCCACGGCGCACGTTATCCGGAAGCGCTTCAAAAATTGGTCGGCCGATGAGCCGTAAGGTACCAATCCTGCTCGCCGTGGCCTTCTTCACCTTGGCCACGGCGGCCCTTCGCAGCGCATCGCTTCTGGTCGGCCAAGATCGCCAGACTCCAGCCACCGTGCAAGATCAGTTCGTTGGTGGTTGGCGATTAGTCTCGCTGGAAAGTCCCGGCCCGGACGGATCAATTCACAAGGCCGACTCTACGGGACTGCTTGTATTTACGCGTGACGGCCACATGTCCGTCCAGGTGATGGAGCGCAACCCTGCTCCACAATCCACCGCCGCGCCTGAGCAATATTCCCAGGGCGGCTACGAAGCCTCCTTTGGCACCTACGCGATTGACGCAAGCGCACACACCTTCACCTTCCACGTTGAGGGCGCACTCGTCCGCACCCTCATCGGCAAAGATCTACCGCGTTCCTTTGAACTCACCGGCAAACGGCTCATCGTGAAATCAACTCGCCCCGAAGAGCACTGGAAAGTTACCTGGGAGCATTACTAAGCAGTTTTGGAGCTCGTACGATGACGAACTGGTCGAAAAATCAACTGCACAAGATTGCCGCTGCCGATGACCTGCACATCTCACCGTTCCGTGATGACGGCGTAACCTACGGCACACCGACGTGGATTTGGTCCGTCGTGGTTGACGACGCCATCTACGTTCGCCCGTACAGCGGGAAAAACTCTAGTTGGTACAAGTCCGCGATGCGACAAAAAGCTGGCCGTATCCGCGTCGCCGGAATCACCGCGGAAGTGACTTTCGAGCCGGTCACCGGACCCATCAACGACCGTATTGACGACGCCTACCGCTCGAAATACCACGGCAGCAAATATCTTCCACCGATGATTGGCTCTCGTATGCACTCCGTCACGGTCAAGATCCTCCCGCGCACCAACGCGAGCTGATCCTCTTTAGCG
>CAWIPD010000021.1:0-336874 GCA_963837885.1 Candidatus Acidiferrales bacterium
CCCGTTAGCAACAAACGCTTTCACGCGGTCTTGCACCTGCTTGAAATCCTGATATCCGTTGCGATTCCAGTCGGAAAGACTTCCTGCCAACGCCGCGGTCTTTGCCGGATCGGCGGAAAGAGCCGAAACCACGTCCACCCAATCCAGTGCGCACAGATGGTAGAAGTGCACAACATGGTCCTGCAGCGCGTGGGCAATCAATATCAGGTTGCGGATGTATTGCGCGTTTGGCGGCACGGAGATGCCTGCGGCATTTTCCACCGCGCGAACTGACGCTATCGCGTGCACTGTGGTGCATACGCCGCAGAAGCGCTGCGTAAAGAGCCACGCTTCCCGCGGATCGCGCCCGGTCAGAATGGTTTCAATCCCGCGGAACATTGTGCCGGAGGCCCACGAATCGTTCACCTTGCCATCTTCTATATTCACGTCGATGCGCAGATGTCCTTCGATTCGCGTTATTGGATCAATCGTGATGCGATTGCTCATGAACTCTCCCCCACTACAAGGTGTCAAATGGCGGCATAGCCGCTTCTGCAGCGATCTTCCCGGCAGACGCCGGCAGGATCGCGAACTTCTTTACCGCATACAAAAAGATGGTTACGGCCATGGAAGTAAATCCGATGCTCATTAGAATTTCTGCCACCGAAGGAAAATACCGGTAATTGCCAAGCGGGTTGAATGCGATCGTGGTCGGTGTAAAGCGATAGAGCAGCCCGCCAAGCGTCAGCATGAACGTCATCCGGAACAACGAGCCTGCTGTTGCACGAACTGATGCGCTGCGCAGCGCGATTGCGGGAATCGCCAACAAGAGCGTTTCGACGATGAAACACACGCTGAAGCGATTGAAAATCAGTAATTGGCCCAATACTCCGCGATACACCAGGTCTGCGATCTGAACGACCAACCACGCCAGCGTTAGCCAGGACATCACGCTGGCGAGCTTGCCCAGAATCGCTGCGTCGCGCCCCAGGTTCCACGCGTAACTACTCAACATCAGCACCAATAACACGCACGCAAAGCCCAGGATGTAGGCCATCGCCAAATACAGAAGAGGAAGCATCGGAGTCTGCCACAATGCGTTGACCCGGTTCCCGGCGAGATACATCAGTGAGCCGAGCGAGGATTGGTGCATCGAAGGAAGAATGAATGCCAGCGCGATCCCAAACGGAAATGTCTTCTGCATGAAATGGAAGAACTTCAAGCGCCCGGGCACTTTTCACTGGATCACTGCCGCGATAGATTCGCTCCAGAAACGGCGGCATATTTTCCATATCGAGCGCCAGGATCGCGTAGGCAGTCATGCAAACCGCCACTTCCAGAAGCACGGAGTGCATATTCCAGTTTCTGGGATTGTTCATGTGGATGAAATTCCACGGGCGCCCCACGTCAAAGCCCAGCGCCAACATGCCAGTTCCATACCCCAGCAGACTGGTGAGCACAGCCGTGCGCAGTATCGGATGAAATTTTCTCTCGTTGAAGATCCACGCCATCACCGCAACTGCGTATCCGCCGGAACCCAGTGCGGTCAGTGCGGTCACGTTCCAGTTCTTGAACAGGCCCCACGAGTACCCGTCATTCAGCCCGGTAACGTAACCGAGTCCAGTCAGTTCGCGATAAATGCTCAGCAGCAGCGCCAGCACAGAGAGTCCAGCGAACACATAAAACGGTTTAGTCAGCAGCGGCTCTTTCAACCGGATGCATTTTTGCCACGTGGCCGTCATGCGTGGTTCTCCTCGGAATGGGATTCGGGCTGCTTTTCTTTTTCAACGTGCTCCAGATGATCTTTCCAGCGGTTACGCATGATCGCCACGATGCCCCCGTAGGCGACGATCGGAGTTAGAAAACCACGGTAGATGAAATTGGTCGACCTGCGAACCTGAAGTGGAGCTGATTCGGGGCCCAACTTAGGCAAACCAAGTTTGGAGAAATCCACGTGAGACAGAATCAGGCACTGTGTCCCGCCGCCTTCCTTTTCTCCGTAGACTCGGTCCTCGAAATAAAATCCTGGGCGTTGCGCGATTCGCCGGTGCGCTTCCGCGAGCAAATCGCTGCGCTTGCCATAAATCACCGCGTGGGTCGGGCAAACTCTGGTGCATGCCGGCTGAGCTGCGGATTTTCCAACCGTGTGGCGGCACAACTCGCACTTCACGATCTTGGGATTCACCTTGTGCCATTCGAACTTCGGGATATTGAATGGGCAGGCAATCTGGCAGTAACGGCACCCGATGCACAACGAAGAAGTCCATCCAACCACGCCTTGCGGTTCCTTGTGCAGAGCTTGCATCGGGCAACCCGAAACGCACGCGGGGTCCACACAGTGCATGCACTGTTGCTTGATGAATGAGCGTTCGTGACCATCAGGCGCGGTGTACAGTTTGATCAGATTCTTCGTGCTGGAGTTCAACGTTTCGGGTTGTTGGTACAAACCTCCCGTACCCGCGGTGTCCGGCTGCAGTCCATTTTCGTTCTGGCAAGCCGGCATGCAAGCTCGGCAGCCAATGCACTCCGTGGCGTCATACATGAGTCCGACAGCATCCGGCAACGGAGGAACTGCGTCTGTTTCCGACGCGCGTGCCGTCGTCGCACCCACGGTCGTTGTGGCGATGGCGGCAACTGCCGAGCCGCCAAAGAGAGCCTTGATGACATCCCTGCGGTTTACGTCCATGGCTGGGTCACTCCTTGCCCGACGTGCCAGATTGATCCTGCTTGGGAGAGTCGGTCGGCGGTTCTTCCGGCTTCTTGCCAAATTGTTTCGAAGCCATATAACCCGCGCCAACCAGGGCGCCACCAATCAAACCGCCAATACCGGTTGCGATCGGGCTGACGCTCCCTTGTGGAGCTGCGATAGGTGCATAAGTCGCGGGTGGAGTCGGCCGAATTATTTCGGCGGGCTTGAGCATCGGAACCCGGAACGCCACTGCTTGTTCTGTACAGCCGAAGCACGGATGACCTAGCCCGATCGGCCACGCATCCACCACTTCGCAGAAGTGCAGCACCGAGCAGCTCGCGTGCGTCGCTGGACCCTTGCATCCCAGCTTGTATAGGCAGTACCCCAGGCGATGCCCTTCGTCCCCAAACTCCTCCGCAAATCGTCCCGCGTCAAAATGCGCGCGACGTGGGCAGTGTTCGTGAATCACCCTTCCATAGGCGAACTTGGGGCGGCCAAGTTCGTCAAGCTCCGGCAACTTCCCCAAAGCCACGTACTGTAAGAGCGTTCCCAACAATATGTACGGATTCGCCGGGCAGCCTGGAAGGGTAACCACCGTCTTCCCTTCTAGAATCTGATTCACGCCGGTCGCGCCTGTCGGGTTTGGATCGGCTGAAGGCACTCCACCCCAGGAGGCACACGAACCGATCGCCACTATGGCGCCGGCGGAGGCAGCGACGTGTTTGAGAATATCGATTCCATTCTTTTGCGCGATCTGCAGATACGTTCCGTTTTCCTTCGTCGGTATCGCGCCTTCCAGGACGAGTACAAACTTTCCGGCATTCTTTTTGATAGCGGCTTCCAGTGCTTCTTCCGCCTGGTGACCCGCCGCAGCCATTAATGTTTCGTGGTAATCCAACGAGATCAAGTCGAAGATTACTTCGGCGAGGCCGGGATGCGATGTTCGCAGCAGCGATTCCGTGCAGCCCGTGCATTCCTGGAAGTGCAGCCAAATAACTGAAGGCCTGGCACCCTTCTCTACGGCGGCCATCACCTTGGCGGCCATCGAACCGCTCAGGCCGATTGCCGCAGTGGCTTGTGCCACTACCTTGAGGAATGTTCTTCGATCAACACCGTTTCGGAAAGTGCTGGGAATAGGCAAGCTCATGTCGTCACGCACGCTCGGGCCTCCAAAGACTTCGAGGACGAAAGATGAATACAGGTGTGGAATACCATGACGTCAATTCGATTGGTTCAAAGGTAGGAATTGAAGTTGGCAGAGCGTCCAAGGCTTGGCAGGGAGCGATGCGACATACCTGGGCCGGGGCAGTCTGTTCTTCCACGGGGGAATCAAAGGCATGCGCTGTACCAAATCGAACGCTCGTTCTGCCCCCTCCAAAGCATTGAAACTTTTGATGCTTAACAGTAAACCTTTGAATCCCAAATCAGCGTTCTGTGTGTTTGCACTCACCTAACGCTGTGATTTCCAACGTGGGTGAGTGTTTCTGCTCAGCTAATGCATGTTCACATGCCCGTCCGACTAGTTTGGTCGCATTTGTTTTTTCCCTCGCCAATTTCCTACTCTGTGCCCCAGGTCATTGTGAGTTCTTGGTAACTATGAAAAGGTGGACTTGGGCTGTCTGCAGTGCTTTCTCCAGCCTTCTCAGGAAAGGGCGCAAGAACATCACATGGACCGGGCCTTGGTTCTGGCTTGTGGCAACCCGCTTCGCGGGGACGATGCAGTCGCTTTGCATGTTGCCAAAGCACTGGTCACCGGCTTCTGCGATAAAGAGACCCTGGTCTACTCCCAACATCAATGGTTGCCGGAAATGGCGGAAATCATCAGCGAAGTTTCTTTGGTGATCTTTGTAGACGCCTCCGTCGAACTTCCGGCCGGCGAAGTAGCGACTCGCCGGTTGCAGTCCGGCGACTCAATCGGCCCACCCCAAGTGATGACACACGGAATGACCCCGGCTACCCTTCTGGCGATGGCACGTGAGTTGTACGGAAAACTTCCCGACGAAGCCTATCTGGTTTCCATCGGCTGTGAGTCCTTCGAGCTTTCCAATCAGCTTTCTGAGTCGGTGAGACATGCCGTCCCCGTCGCGCTGGATCATGTGAAAGCGATTCTCTCTGGTGTCTCGTTTCCTGATCCGATAGCACGAACTCAGAATGCCCCTTGATAAGACCCCAGTTCTTACCCAAATGGAGATTGTCTGGCCCCGCCTCGCAACTAAAGTTGCGGACGAACTGCCGCACTTTCTAAGCGTGTGCTATCTTCTTTTTTCTGCTTATGTTCTCGAAACGCACAGAATGGAAGTTGACCACCAATTCATTTACCCGGACTCTCGCTGAATTGAAGGCTTCCGGGATTACCTTGCTCGATCTCACTGTCTCAAATCCCACGCAATGTGGGCTGCACTACGACTCCCATGCGATACTCTCCGCGTTTCAAAATCCAAATTCCCTTTCTTATGACCCTCAACCGAAGGGTCTATTGGCAGCGCGCCAAGAAGTCTCCCGCTACTATCTTGAAGACCATCAAACGGTCGTCGATCCCGAAGGAATTTTTCTGACCACCAGCACCAGCGAAGCGTACTCCTTTATTTTTCGATTGCTTTGCAATCCGCAGGATGAAGTTCTGGTACCCAAACCCAGCTATCCGTTGTTCGATTACCTGGCCGATTTGCAGGATGTCACCCTGGTTCCCTACTCGCTGCAATACGCCCAAGGCTGGTTGGTAGACTTTCAATCCGTGCTTCACGCGATCACTTCTCGGACACGCGCAATTCTCCTCGTTCACCCCAACAATCCCACTGGGTCTTACATCCGGCCACAAGAAATGGCTCAGTTGAATTCGATTTGCCATGACCGCGGGCTTGCCCTGATTGTGGACGAGGTTTTTCTCGATTATCCCTTTGTGCCCGGCCCCCCCAAGACCTTTACGCAAAATCACGAGGTCTTGACGTTCACTTTGAGTGGCCTTTCGAAGATTTCCGCCTTGCCACAAATGAAAGTGGCGTGGACGGTATGTACCGGACCAGAAAACCTGGTGCGCTCTGCGCTCGATCGACTCGAACTCATCTCCGACACCTATCTTTCCTTGAACGCACCAACGCAATGGGCGCTCCCGACCTTATTCGCACAGCGCAATTCCATACAGACACAACTTCGCGAGCGCGTCCGGACAAATCGCGAAGAATTGTCACGTCGATTAGTCGGCCAAACGACTTATGAATTGCTCGAAGCGGAAGCTGGCTGGTACGCCGTTCTGCGCGTCCCCTCCGATCGTTCCGATGAAGACCGCGCCATCAATCTGATGCGCCAGCAACACGTCATTGTCCATCCTGGCCATTTCTTCGATTTTCCCAGAGACGGCTTTCTCGTCATCAGTCTGATTACGCCCGTACACGAATTTGCAGAGGGGCTATCGCGGCTTCTGTCAGTTTCGTATCCTCATTGAAATTGGCCCTGATGCCCGTCATCAAGTTGTTCTTCCGTCGATCATTGTTACTACCAAATGGTTGCAGAGACGGAGCACCCCGCGATAAAATCACCGCCTATCATTATTGAATGCTTTACTGCGGCCGCTCCCCCAGTACAAATCATTTTTTCGACGGAACATATTCTTTTTGGTTGTCCTTTTTTTGAAAAAAGATGGAACCATTCCATCGTCATTCGGGAGGAAGTGTCATGTCGGGTAAGCGGAGAAAGTCGATCTCGTGGCTTGCGGCACTCATTTTCCTGTTGGGATTGGCAAGAATCAGCGTCGCTCAAGACTCCTCCGGAAGCCCATTGGTTGACGACCTGAAAAAGGAATATAAGCTCACCAAACTTGGCGTGGACACCAGCGGCATAACCGTTACCCAACCCGGCGCCGTATTTGTTCTCCAAAAGGGTGGAGTGCTGGGTGTGCCGCCGGCGAACCTGACCATCGGCCAAGCCACATATAAGGATGGCGAGCTGCATGGACCCTCCGCTGGCCAGGTCATGTTTCTTGGACAGGCCACCAAACTGTTTCCGATTGGCGAGAAAGTTTACGTGGTGAAGATTGACGTCAATCCCAAGAAGGACAAGGTCGCGCTGACCATCATGGAGTGCGATAGCTGCAACGGAGCGCAGCAGGCCTCCTCTTACAAGGCTCAAATCAACTTTCAATTCCCCAAGGATTATCTGGCAGGCGCGGATGCCGGTCAGGTCAAGGATGTAATCAGTCAGGTCTTATCTCCAGATTCGGGGTCCAGCGCAAACGATCAGCAGAACCAAAATCAAGCGCAAGCTCCTCCGCAACAACAGGCCCCTCCTCAGCAAGCAGCTCCAGCCGCTCCACAAACCATTCAGTTGGGGCAAACACCCGATCAGGTGGAAGCTGCCTTGGGTCCACCGGAGAAGAAAGTGAATCTGGGCGCCAAGCAGATCTACGTCTATAAAGATTTAAAGATTACCTTCATGAACGGCAAAGTTTCCGACGTTCAGTAACATCGAACCGAACAATTCGGGCCGCGGCTCGTTCAAACTCGCAAACCATGAGGCGAAGCCTCTTCTGGCAACTCTTCATAGCAACCCTTCTAAATCCTGTATGTAGCAATCCTTGTTTCGCGGAGTATAATCGCGCCTGTTATGGCTCTAATCACCGGCACACGCTTCGGCTCTTATGAGATTCTCTCGGTCCTCGGCGTAGGAGGAATGGGCGAAGTTTACCGTGCGCGCGATATGCAGTTGAACCGCGACGTCGCGATAAAAGTTTTGTTGAATCTTTCCACCGATGCGCAACGCTTGCATCGTTTCGAACAGGAAGCTCAGGCAACTGCCGCCCTGAATCATCCCAACATCCTGGCGATTTATCACATGGGCCGATATGAAAACGCCCCTTACATCGTCTCCGAATTGTTGGAAGGCGAAACCTTGCGCACGCTCTTGAAGCGCAACCCCTTGCCCGTTCGTAAAGCCGTTGAATACGGCATCCAGTTTGCCCACGGCCTGGAAGCGGCCCACGAGCGCGGAATCGTTCATCGAGACTTGAAGCCAGAAAATTTATTTATCACTAAAGATGGCAGGCTGAAAATTCTGGACTTCGGCTTGGCTAAGTTGACTCAGCCTCTGCAAAGTTCCGAGTTTGGACCCGGCACACTGATATCCGGCGGCACCGAGCCAGGTGTCGTCATGGGTACCGTCGGCTACATGTCTCCCGAACAGGTGCGCGGTGAAAGCAGCGATCATCGCACGGACATTTTCGCTTTTGGCGTCGTTCTCTACGAAATGTTGACCGGCAAGCGTGCTTTCCAGAAGCCCACCGCAACAGAAACGATGACCGCCATCCTCAACGAGGATCCAATCAACGTCGTCGATCTCGTTCCCAATCTTCCGCTCGGCCTGCAACGCATTGTGCATCGCTGTCTCGAGAAAGGACTCGAGCAGCGCTTCCAGTCCGCCGCTGACCTGGCTTTTGCGCTGGAGACGACTGTTGAAAGCTCTTTGAGCGGCCAACGGCCGATCATTGTTCCGCCACCGCCCGAAACCAAAACCAAGAACTGGCTGGTTCCTGCGCTCGCTGTCCTTGTGATACTCGGTTTGGCAGGCGGCGTTTTCCTGGAGTGGCCAAAAATCCGAGCGCACTTGGCCGCGACACAGACTCCGGCTGAAGCCAATTCCACTCTCACTCCCGCGCAACCAAAAGATGTTAAGGCGGCAGGTCCTGCTTCCTCCATTCCAACGCCGCCCACTCCTGTCGCGCCACCTGCTCCTCACCAACTAACGATTCCCGATACATCCGCCTACGACTGGTTTGACTCCACTACCAGGCAAGCACTCGTGTGGTATTCCACCTCAGCGGATGGCAGTTTTCGCTATTTTGACGGGCCCGGCAACGATCCACAGACCGGTCAAACGTTAACTCCGGTAACGCCCGACTTCGTAGCCAGCCTACATCCTCCGAAACCGACTCCGGTCGCGCCATCTCCTAAACAGAAAGTCGTCTCATCGACGACTGCTCCGAAAGCAAAGGACAAGGCGGTCAGTGATTCCGCAAACAACAGTCTGCAGCAAGATGCCCAACGCGAGGCCATGGCGCAGGATGCGCAAAATTCCCTGACCTCTAGAAATTATCGCGCCGCCCTGGATACCTGCGCCAAAGTGCTCGGCGCGGCGCCGGGCAGTCAGCCCTGCACCGCCATCCGCCAACACGCCTCCATCAAGCTTGCGGAACAATATGTGAACGAAGCCAGCAACTATTGGGAACAAGGCCAGTTCGATCAAGCGTTAAAAAATGCCGATCAGGCCCTCGAACTCGACCCCGCCAACCAGAAAGCCGCCAAGTTGCGCCAACTCGCTCTCCACATGCAGACCAAGCCCCCGAAGTAGCTCGGAACTAACTCTCTTTTGGTGTACAAGAACTCCGGAGTTTCTCGCGATTACAAAACAGTTGGTAGCGATCAGTCCGGAGACTGAGTGATCGACCTATGACTCCTATCGGTTCTAATTATTGTTGGGTTTCTATCTTGACATGTGCAGAACATGTGTTCATGCTCAAGACATGTCACGCATGATCCAGCTTCGAAATGTCCCCGAAGGTTTGCATCGGACCCTGAAGGCCCGGGCGGCCATGGCAGGGATGTCCCTCTCGGACTACTTGGTCACAGAAATTCGCCGGGTTGCCGAACGGCCAACGATAGCTGAATTGAGGGAGCGCCTGGAACGTCGCACTCGGGTGAATTCCCGAATGTCGGCTGCGGATGCAGTTCGCGAGGAGCGAGACGCGCGGTGATCGTGCTCGACGCCTCGGCTGCCATCGAATGGCTGATCAAGAGTCCTGCGGGAACTAAAGTTGATCGACGCCTTTTCTCTTTTTCTCCCGTCACCTTGCACGCACCCCACCTTCTGGACGTGGAGATAGCCCAGGTCCTTCGCCGCTATGTCCGAGAGAAAATGGTGACCGCCTCGCGGGGCGAAGAGGCCTTGCAGGATCTCTACGATCTTCCGCTCAATCGCTACCCTCACGATATTCTGATGCCGCGCGTCTGGGAACTACGGGCGGTGTTGACGGCCTACGACGCAGTTTATGTTGCCCTGGCCGAATTGCTCGATGCCCCCCTCCTGACCTGTGATCGCAAAATCGCTCTGGCTTCTGGGCATCGCGCTACTGTCGAGGTTATTTAAATACGGATTGCGGCGTTCTCGAATTGGCTGCGGGAGTTTTACTTCGGAGCTGGCGTGAGATTGCTAACGTCTTCTAATTTCTTTTCTTCCACCGAGGTGTTCTCACGGCAGGTTCCGATGCATTGCCTTTGACCTTAATCCCAGGATTCCGAGGAGTTGGTAGCGATACCGGGATTCGAACCCGGGTTTCCGCCGTGAGAGGGCGGCGTCCTAGACCCCTAGACGATATCGCCACAGTGAAGAGTGGTTACTGCAGGACACATCTCACAATTTATTATCATCCCATGCTGTGCTTCTTGCTGCAAGACGAAGCCCAATTTCATCTGATCTCGCCCACCACTCCGTGTTTCGCTTCCTGGCTTACTGTGCGCATCTTGATATTCCATAGCGTGAACGCTGATCGCCCTTTTCTCCAAACAATCGCTTCTTTCGGGCGCGCATAAAAATGCTTTGTTCGCTCCGTCACGGAACCATGTTTGTGCATCACACGGCTTCGCCCACTCCTGGTGCTACTTTGGTTCTGTGCCTACCAATCTGATCGATCCACAATTTTCTCAATCTATCCCTGTGCATCCCAAGGGTACGTCTGCGCGCGTGCTGCTTTCTTCGGTGTTCGGGCCTTACGCGCAAGATGACGAGTTCGGCAGCCGGGCCATTAATCCCATGGAGCTGTACCACAATCAGGTTACCCGCGCCCAAGGCGCATTTTCTCTTCGCATGTTTCACCGCTCCTGGGGCATCATGATGATTCAGGCCAACATTTCGGCGCCCTGCACGGTCCTGGACTTCCCTACGCGCAAAGCCTTTGCCAAGGAATTGACTACGCAAGACTACGACGTGGTGGGAATTTCCTCCATCATTGTCAACGTAGGAAAAGTGAAAGAAATGTGCCGGATGGTGCGCGAACTTTCCCCACGTTCCACCATCATTATCGGCGGCCATGTCACCAATACCCCCAACGTCGAGGAAATTGTCGACGCCGATTTTTTTGTGCGCGGCGAAGGCATCTCTTGGATGCGTCGTTATCTCGGTGAAGATGAACGCGCACCCATCAAGCATCCCCCCATCATTTCTGGAATCCAGACCCGTTCCATGGGTTTACGTCTTCCAGAGCGCCGCGGTTCCACCGCCGCCACAATTATTCCTTCCGTGGGCTGCCCCATGGGTTGCAGCTTCTGTACCACCTCCTCGTTTTTTGGCGGTAAGGGCAAGTTCTACAATTTCTACGAAACCGGCGACGAACTCTACGAAATCATGAACAATTTCGAAGCCACCCTCGGCGTGAAAACCTTTTTCATCATGGACGAAAATTTTCTTCTCCATCGAAAACGTGCTCTGGAATTACTGGCGCGCATGAAAGAAGCGGGTAAAGAGCTGGAGCATGGCGGTGTTCGCCTCTGCCAACGCAGTCCGCAAATACACCATGCAAGAATTGGTTGAACTTGGCATCTCTTGGGTATGGATCGGCCTGGAGTCAGAGAAAGCCAGCTATTCCAAGCTGCAGGGAATGGATACCCAGCAACTCACCCACGAAATGCGCAGCCACGGAATACGCGTACAGGGCTCCACCATCATCGGTCTGGAACATCACACTCCCGGGAATATTCGCGATGAAATCGAACACGCTGTAAGTCACGAAACCGATTTCCACCAGTTCATGCTGTACACGCCTGTTCCTGGCACTCCCCTTTACCGCGAGATGAGCGAACAGGGACGACATGCTCGATTTCGTCGACATGGCCGACATTCACGGGCAATTCAAATTTAATTTCAAGCACGCGGCCATCTCCCGCGAGGATTCCAAGCGTTTCCTGGACTGGGCCTTCTGGCATGATTTCGAGAAGAACGGTCCCAGTTTGTACCGCATGTGCCAGACCATGCTTCAAGGCTGGCAACGCTATCGCGATTATCCGGATCCCCGCGTCCGCGAACGCTTTGCGCGCGAAATGGATAAATTAAAGAGCGGCTACAACGCCGCACTCTGGGCCATGGAACACCAGTTCCGCGAAGTCAACCGCAGCGTGAGCGAGCGGATAAAAGCACTCCGCAAAGAAGTGGAGAGCGAATCGGGACTCGCCGCACGAATCAGCGCTCGCACTCTGGGCCCACTGCTTGCTCTGGACTTCACGCCGCGAAGAGCGTCGTTTGGCCAAGGGCAAAACTTACGAACCCCCCACATTCCTGGAACGCACCAACTGGATTACCGCCTAAGTTCTCCATCGCTTGGCGTTGAGTTTCAATATCACAGTCACATTTGCGCGGCGGAAAAACTTCCGCTGGCTGCATTCCTTTCACGACCTCTGCTAGAATTGCCCGGTCTTCACGCAGCATTCGCTCCTGGAGGATTATATGCTCAATAATGTCGGTGGGTTTTCTCGCCGCAAATTCCTGACGCAAGTTTCTTACTTCGGCGCTTTCTATGCCCTCGCCGAAACCATGCCTCTTCCTGCGCTGGCGAGCGCATCTTTCCGATGATCCGCGTATTTCTTCCACTCCGATTGCCGACGCCGGATTCGCTTCCGTTCGAAAAATTGGCGAGGGTGTCTACGCAACAATTTCAGATCCCTCCAAGGGCCTGACCACCATGTGCAACGGTGGATTTGTCTTCGGCAAAGACGCCGCTCTACTCATCGAAGGATTCGTCACTGCCAACGGTGCCGCCTTCCAGTTGGATGCGCTTCATAAGGTTGCGCAAGTTCCACCCGCTGGGGCCGTGGACTCGCACTATCACTACGATCATTCCTGCGGTAATTCATTTTACGGCGCACAGGGCATCCAGTTATGGGCCCACGCCTCTGTGCCTGCGCGTATCTCCGAAAGTTACACACCGCTCCAGACTACCGAGCGCGCCACTTTGCTTGCGCCCTTCGAGAAGCGCGTCGCCGACGCTAAATCGGAAGTCGCCAAGCAACATGCGCAATCGGACTTAACCGCTTTCTCGGGCGTGGTCGACATCATCAAGAAAACCACTCTTACTTTGCCGAACCGCTCCCTCGATCCAGCCAAATTACCTCTCCACGTCGATCTCGGTGGCTATCCCATCGTAGTTGAATCGTACCCGGGGCATTCCGGCACGGATCTGATCGTCAAAGTGCCCGAACAGAAAGTTGTGTTCACCGGCGATTTGATTTTTAACGGTTACTACCCAGCCTGCTTTGACCCGCAAGCGTCCATTTCCGGATGGCGCGAGACTTTAAAAACTTTCGCTTCCTTCGATAAGGACACTCTTTTTGTTCCCGGGCATGGCCAGATCTGCGGGCAGGAGGGCGTGTCCCGGCTCAGAAGCGTTTTCGACGATATCTCGGAGCAGGCTGAAACTTTCCATAAAGCAGGCGTCCCAGTGGATGAAGCCGCCGATCGTTATGTCGTGCCGGAAAAATTCAAGTCGTTTGCCGTTTGGGCTTGGGGTTACTGCATCGGTGATGCAATCAAAAAGTTGTATGCCGAATGGGGCGCGAAATAGCGTTCAAATGGCCATTCCGGATTATCACCTCTTTTCGTTGAAACATCTTCAACTTTAATTTTCAGCAACTCCGGTATGCGAGTTTTCTATCGAAACCATTTCACCTTATCCACGGTCTAAAATCCGCCCTCGTAGGTCTGCGTCGACCCATGGGCTAAACTAATCTTGCTACTCGAATGCCGAAAAAAACCGCGATTATCATCGGGGCAGGGCCCGGAGGGCTAACAGCAGCCTACGAACTGCTGACCCGTACCGACATCCATCCAATTATTCTGGAGCGCAGCCAATACATGGGTGGAATTGCACGGACCATCGAATACAAAGGCAACCGCCTGGATCTCGGCGGCCACCGCTTTTACTCCAAAAGCGATCGCGTAATGAAATGGTGGTTTTCGCACTTACCCATAGCTACTTTGGAAGAAGCCCAGCACACGGATTTGCGATTTCTCGTTCGCCGCCGCAAATCGCGTATCTATTTTTCGCACAAGTTTTTTGACTATCCCAGTTCAGCCCACATGGCAGACTTTGCGCTACCTTTGGCTTTTCCCGCGCCACGCGCATCATAGCCAGTTATCTGCGCAGTGCGTTGTTCCCGATCCATCCCGTTAATAATCTGCGAGGACTTCTTTATCAATCGATTTGGCCGCGAACTCTACCTCACTTTTTTCAAATCCTATACCGAAAAAGTCTGGGGAGTTCCCTGCTCTCAAATCAAAGCCGAATGGGGTGCCCAACGGATCAAGAAAATTTCCATCGGCACCGCCCTGGCACATTTCCTCCAACAAAGCAGCAAGAAGCAGCACGACGATGTTTCGCAAAAACAGACAGAAACCTCCTTGATCGACCAGTTCCTCTATCCAAAACTCGGCTCCGGCCAGATGTGGGAAGAAGTCGCCAGAAAATTGATCGCGTCTGGTGGACAAATCGTTACGGGAATTGAAGTCGATGGTAGCAGAGATTCACGATGGGAGCGTCACAGCCGTTTCTGGGAAGGATTCTAACGGCCGCGCGCTTCGCTTCGAGGGAGATTATTTTTTCTCCACCACGTCGGTGAAAGAACTTGTTCAGGCCATGGGTCCTGTCGTGCCTACGGAAGTTCGCCAAGTCGCTGCTGGACTGCAGTATCGTGAATTCATCACCGTGGGCCTGCTGGTCAAGAAATTGATGCTCCACGAACCGGGAAAAGTCCCCGGCCAATTGATCCAGGATAATTGGATTTATGTACACGAAAAAGATGTGCAGGTTGGCCGCCTGCAGATTTTCAATAATTGGAGCCCGTTCCTTGTTGCTGATCCGTCGCAAGTCTGGCTCGGCGTGGAATATTTCTGCCAGCAAGGCGACGCGCTGTGGCAAAAAACAGATCAGCAGATCGCCCAACTCGCTATAGAAGAACTCGCTAAAATTGGCATGCTCGAAAAAGAAGATGTTCTGGATTCCACCGTCGCGCGTATGCCTAAGGCTTATCCCGCCTATTTCGGCGCGTACCAGCAATTTGGATTGATCCGCAAATATTTCGACGGAATTGCGAATTTATTCTTAATCGGCCGCAACGGCATGCACAAGTACAACAACATGGATCACTCCATGCTCACCGCCATGACCGCGGTCGATAACATCTGCTCCGGATCTACCTCAAAGGAAAATCTTTGGGCAGTGAACACCGAAGAAGAATACCTGGAAACGAAAAAGTAGAGAACGCCGTGTCGCAAGCTGTTCGAACTGTTCTCTACCTCTTCGGGTGCCCCACTCTCGTCTTTTGAGGGTGGGGCCTTTTCTTAGTCTCGTTTCTCGCGCACAGTCACACTTGACTCTTCCTCCTTCAGAACTTCACCATAATCGACAAGTCAATGAACGACTCATCTCTCCTCAAGTCCGGGAACCACACGCTGCTCATGCCCCCGCCGCAAGCTGCTTCGGCGCTTACCCAAGATGGTCTGCCCCGACGAGCTTCCGCTGCTGCAGACAAAATATTCCGGATTGCGTTGTTTCCGCCCGGCGGGGTGATTCCTCCACGTCCCGTCCAGTACGGCACGCTGGCGTGACGATAATCATATTCCGCGCGGAACGTGATGTACTGCTTGGGCATGTAGTCGAACGTAATCGAAGAGTCCCAAGCCTTGAATGGATCGCCGGGATTGCCCGTGAAATACGGTGAATGGTTGCCGCCGTCACTGCAGTTTCTCCGTTGATGGGCGGAATCAGCACAAGATATCTCCTGGGTTATTGATCTGCCCTCCACCAATGGTCAATCCGAATAAATCCCGGTGGAACCAGAATCGGTTGTAGACCATGTAGCCTATAAAACTCTGCTTAGGACCACCCTTGGTATCGCCATGGCAACTCACTCCCGCGCCATATTCACAGCCCAAATCCCCAGTGACGGAGAATGCCATCTTATCCAGTGTCTTATCTGGCTTGTCGTAGTATTTCACCTCAACGCTGTTGTCCGTGTGAATGCGCCTGCGTCCCTGAATGAATAGATCGTCTTCTCCGACTCCATAATTATTCGAAATAATGTTGATCCACGGCTTCGGAGTCCACTTGATTTGCCCTCCCACGCCCGGCGTGTGATTGGCGGAAGCATACGCCTGCCAACCGTTAATGAACCACGGCTCAATCTTCAAGTGCGCCGTCGGGAAAATCTGTACGCGCACTCCGTTAAAGAACCACGGCGTATTGGAAGAAACGTAAGATGGCTGGTACGCCCAGTTGTCGAAGTTGTAGTAACTGAACAGCCCGACGTAGGACATGAAGATTCCCGCATCGACGTTCACACCATGCAGCACATTGAAGTGATATCCGCCGTACGCCTCAGAGACATACCGGTAGGCGCCCGCCAGATCCCATTGGCCGTGCCCAGGACTGGGATCGTTGCGCGGTGTCGTCACCGAGTACATGCCGAACTGCGTCATCAATCGCGCACGCACATTGTCGTAATGGAAGTCACCACCAACTCCAAGTTGCTCCAATTGAACTTCCGACGACCGGAACAGTTCGCTGGACCCGCCGATAGAATGGTCCGTGGGATGGTTGAAGTCCGATACATAGTTGATGTCGGCCCTGATTTCCGGCGTGAAGAATTTCGTATCCCAATAGATGTCTTTGGTCCGCGGATTCCCGTTCAACCAAGTCCAATCCGCATCAGAGAACGGATCGATCGGCTTCTTCGGCTCGTTGGCTCCCGCGACGGCTCCGTTCGCTCCTGCCCCTGACTGTTTGGGTCCGATCGGTGTTGCCGATGCTGTCCCAGCCGGTTGCACCGTCGTCGCGCTGGAAGACATGCCCGTTGTTGCCGCTGCCGTGGGTGACGCGCTTGTCGCAGCGACACTGTTGCTCGGTGAAGCCGTCACGCTCCCATTCCCCATCGCTGGTGCACTGCTCGCGCCGGGACTTCCTGCGTGTTCCTTCGCTTCCAATTCCTCTACGCGCTTTTCCAATTGCTCCACTCGGTCTAACAGCAATTGTTCGCGCTCCGTTAAACCACTTCCTGGTTTGGTCGCTGTTGTTTTTGCCGTGGTGTCGGCCACAGGAGTGCTGCTCGGCTTAGTTCCATCGTCGGCACAAACTCTGTTGCAAAATGTCGAACAGAGTAAAATTGGCAATGCCAATAACGGATAAAATCTCTGAAGCAGTGAAGTAGACATGCGAACTCTCCCTCTACGCACAAGCAACGAACTGTTCCGGGGGTGGCGGGATGTAAACCGCCCACAAGATTTTAGGAAAAGGAAACGTTGCCAACGAAGAGTAGCGCCACCCTCATAAGAAATCTGTGAGGGCCTTATGAGCCCTACCTAAAGAGAATTCGCGGTGGTAGTACTATGGCTAAAGTACTTACTGCCAAAGAGTTAAGCCAGACCCTGAGGAAAATCGGTGGGCAATTATTTCGCCTAATTTCAGAAAAATGTAATTTTTTGCACACCTGGCCCCCAATTCTCATTCCGATATTTTACAACCCGTTCATTTCGACTGCTTTGCGGCCAGCCATTCCTTCTACGTTTGGTGGGCAAACTGCCCTTATAACTCTGACGGTGGAAACGTACCCATAAACTTGGTACCGCGAGTACCACTTTTCTTAGCGATCTGGGTTAGCTGCTTGAAGGAGTTTGACGATGAAAAAATTTCTCGGAATTTTCGCTTTGCTGATCTTCCTGGCCCTGCCCTCCGCAAACTTCGCTATGGCCGACGGTATCGATCAATTTACTTACACCGCTGGTGGTAACACCTTTACCTGGCAGCTGCCCGCGTCTCCCTCGCCAACCAGCGATAACATCTATCCGGGCGTTGCTTTCACGATCCCCGATGTTCTCGTCTCCGTGAATGGCGGAACTCCGCAGCTCGGCAGCTTTGATTTCTACTCCACCATGTGTTCTGGCGGTTTTGATCTGACCTTCGGGGACAATGTTCCCGCCAACACCATCGGTCAGCAGCTTTACACTGGATGGGAAGGCACGCCAACTTTCATCATCGGCACTTTTCTTGAGACCGATTACGGCCCGAGCGACAACGGCA
The DNA here is from genome assembly GCA_963837885.1 of Candidatus Acidiferrales bacterium. Taxonomy (GTDB): domain Bacteria; phylum Acidobacteriota; class Terriglobia; order Acidiferrales; family UBA7541; genus Acidiferrum. Next base: position 17,775 of record CAWIPD010000021.1, read on the forward strand.
TCCCGGGAACCCTGGTGATCTCAACGCCAGAGCCTTCGTCTTTGCTTTTGCTGGCGGCTGGCGTTGTGCTTTTCTTGTTGGCCCTGCGCTCCAAAAAAGGCGCTCGGCCTGTCCGTCCAGAGCTGAAATAACCAACGAAAGCGCTGCCGACGTTCAATATATTTACATTGACATTAAATTACTTAATGGTACTATTGAGTTAGGAATTCGTGCGCAAGCTCAGTCCTCTGCCGCTCGAGACTTCCTCGCATTCAAATTCTCACTGTCATCCCAATCAGAATCGCTCAACTAGTCTTGGCGCGTTGCGCTACTTCGGCCGCCAATCGCTTCATTTCTTCGTGGATTAATCCGTTCGACGCAAGTATCGACTTGCCGCCAATCACATAAGGATTGCCGTCCAGATCGCTGATTGTGCCGCCGGCCTCTTCCACCAGCACGACGCCCGCGGCCGTATCCCATGGCTTCAGCCCGAATTCCCAGAATCCGTCGAATCGACCCATGGCCACGGCAGCAAGATCGAGTGCCGCCGAGCCATCGCGTCGGACTCCATGCGACTTCAACGTAAAGTCCCAATAGTAGTGAATGTTGGGGTGGCTGCTCCGGTCGTGGTTAGGAAAGCCGGTACACAGCAAACTGTTCTTCATCGCATCAATCTTCGAGCAGTGAATTCTTTTGCCGTTGAACGTTGCGCCTTCGCCGCGTGCCGCACAAAACAGTTCGTCGTACACCGGATTGTAGATGACTCCCAGCAGTAGCTCATTCTTCCGCGCCAGCGCCATCGAAACGCAAAAGCACGGGTACCGGTGCGCAAAATTTGTGGTCCCGTCGAGAGGATCCACATGCCAGCGGTAGTCCGATCCGGTATCTTTCCCGGTTCCCTCTTCCGCCGCAACGGAATGCTCGGGAAAGTATTTCTGCAGCCGTCCAACGATCACCGCTTCCGAGCGGCGATCCGCTTGTGTGACCAGGTCAAAATCGCCTTTGTAGGCAATGTCCGCGGGACGTTCCAGTTCCTCGCGTAGCACTTTCCCTGCTTCACGCGCGATTTCCACCGCGGCTTCCAGATACGTTTTGCTCATAGAGTTCTCGGCGCTCTCACGAGTAAGGGCGAATCCTCGCAACTTAGGTTCGGCTATATGCCCGAACTTCCCGCTACTGCGGGCCGCTCAGATACGTCGTGCGGTGGCGAGCCGTATAACCGGGCAGCACTTTCACTTCTATTGTACGGTAACTATTCGGCGTCGCGCGCGGATTAGGATAATAGGCCAGCCGGTATTGCGTGCGCAGTTCCCGCTCGATCCGGTCGAAAATCGTACTCAGCTCCTGCACTTCGTCAGGGAAGAACATCGCACCACCCGTCATTTCCGTGATGGTCTGCAGCGCATGTTCGCCAGCAGTGTTGCGTCCATTTTCGTTCTTCACCGGACGAATCACTATCGTGTACAGCAGGATGCCGGCGCGCACTGCTGCCTTGCGTGCCGCTTCAAAATCGTAGTGACTGGTGGTTTCTCCCGCGTCCGTAACCATAATAATCACTCGCCGCCGGTCATTGCCCCGTTTTTGCAGTGCTTGCGATCCCAGCAGGACCGCGTCATAGATCGATGTGCCCGCGCCATCTGGAATTCTGCGCACCGCGTCCTGCAACATTCGCTACATTGTCGGAAAAGCTGCCGATTTGCGTAACTTGCTCGTCAAAGTAGAAAACCCCCAGCCGGTCTTCCGGCCGCAGCACTTGCTTGATGAAGTGCGAAGCTGCTTCACGCTCAAAGCCCACTTCTTTGTGCGCGCTCAGGCTGGCGTCAACCATCAGCGCCAGGTCCAGCGGTTGTTTGGTTTCCGACTCGAAGATATCGATTTTCTGTTGCACGCCTTCTTCAAAAACCTGAAACGCCTCAATCGGCAAATCCGGTGCTGGACGATTCTTGTCATCCAGCACGCTGACCAACACATTCACCAGGCTGACATTCACTTTGATCGTGCCGCGCGGTGAGCTTGGTTCGGGCTTTTGCGTTGGCGGCGCTTCTACCGGCTTGGGTAGTTCCACTCCTGGGGCCGGCGTGCCCGGAACGACCGGCGGTGGTGGCGTCGGTTGCGCCCAGGGAGGGCGGTTGGGATTGTCTTGCGCAACCGTCTGGCCGGCAAGCGCGAGCAAAACGAGGGCGGCCAATGGAATGATGAGCTTCGTCGAGAGGCGCGTTTTCATCTAACTGTTAGGATGCACTTTTCTTGTTCGGCGGCGCTGGAGGCAATTCCCCGTCGGCCCACACCGCTCCGTCCGCAAAATACTCTTTTTTCCAGATGGGCACGGTCTTCTTCAAGGTATCGATCGCAAAACGGCACGCGTCAAATGCCGCAGCTCGGTGCGGGGCGCTCACCGCAATAAACACGCTGGTTTCGCCAACTTCCAGCCGGCCCAGCCGGTGCACGATTACAATGCGATCAATCGCAAACTTTTCGTGTACTGCTTTGCCGATCTCCCGCATCTTTTGCAGCGCCATCTGTGCATACGCTTCGTACTCCAGATAGCTTGTCACTCGGCCATGCGATTCGTTGCGCACGAATCCATCGAATGTCACGATCGCTCCGTCACACCCTGCCCGTACTTGTTGGACAAGCGCCGAAGCCTCGATCGGCTGATGGATCAGTTCGTATTTGTCTCCGGATTCGCTTGTGACGGCCATGTGCTATTGTGCTTACCCACCGCTTACCGGAGGAAGAAAAGCGATTTCGTCACCGCCGGTAATCGGAGTATCCCACGAGGCAAATTCCTGGTTCCGCGAAGCAATCAGAGAGCCGCGAAAATTCTTCAGTTGAGGAAACCGCCGGCTGTAGGCCGTGAACAGGTCATCCAGTGTCGCGCCTTCGGCAATCTGGGTCGATTCTTCGGTAATCCCGGCGAGTTCGCGGATTCGCCCGAAGAAGAGCACTTTTACAGTCATCGTGGCAGAGACGGATGGCACCTGAAAATTGTAACCTGACTAAGCATGGGCGGCCAGCACCGCCGCGCTGGAGCTTGGCGTTCTCTACAAACGGCTCCACAGGTCAGCAAAGAAAGTGATGTGTGAATGAAAGTTCTGGTTACTGGTTCCAGTGGCTTGGTTGGTACCGCGCTGTTGGAAGAATTGAAACGCGCCGGTCATACCGTGGTGCGCTTGGTGCGGCCCGGCAGCGCCGGTTCCTCCCGAGCTACCGAAGGATTTGATGTCGAGTGGAATCCCTCCACGGGAGCGCTTGGAGGCGCGGCCGTGGGTGCGGACGCGGTCGTGAATCTTGCCGGCGCATCCATTGGCGAAGGCCGTTGGACCGCCGAGCGCAAGAAAGTTCTTCGCACCAGCCGTGTTGATTCCACGGATGCCCTCGTTAATGCTCTCGCACGCATGGCCATTCGCCCTCGCGTTCTGGTTTCCGCTTCTGCCATCGGTTACTACGGAAGTCGCGGCGATGAGCAACTCTCCGAACAGAGTGCCCCGGGTAGTGACTTTCTCAGCGATCTGGCTCGCGACTGGGAATCTGCGGCAATGAAAGCGGAAGCGCTCGGTATCCGCGTTGTGCGCACCCGCTTTGGCATCATTCTCGCCAAACAAGGTGGAGCTCTTTCACAGATGGTTCGCCCTTTCCGCTTCGGTTTGGGTGGAAAACTGGGCTCCGGTCAGCAGTGGATGAGCTGGATCACCCTCGCCGATACTGTGCGAATCCTGCGGTTAGCGTTGGAAGAAGGTTCGGTTCGCGGGCCACTCAATGTTGTCTCCCCGCAACCGGTTCGCAATGTCGATTTCACTCAGCAACTCGCAAGCACTCTGCATCGGCCTGCCCTATTCGCCGCACCGGAGTTTGTCTTGAAGGCCGCTTTTGGGGAAATGGCTGTGGCATTGCTCCTCGGCAGCCAGCGCGTTTTGCCGGCTCAACTGGAACAACTCGGCTACAAATTTGTTCATCCGGAATTGGGTAGCGCCCTGGCCGCTACTCTTTAGCTAACGCATATATCCGTTCAACAGGCATCCGCTCAGATGTCGAGTTGCTCGAGCAACGTCTCTAAATTGCCCTCGTCCACCAGAAACGTGACGTTCCGTGTGCTCTCCGCCGTCAGTGGTACGGATCCTTCGTCAAACGCTTGCAGCAGTCGCATCTTGGCCACTGCATATTCTTCACTGCTGGTCAGCACGCGGCCGTTCGTTGCGGCCCAGGCTTGCATTGCCGACTGTCTCACAATGATCCGCAAAGGAAATGTGGTTTTGCGGTCAGCGGAAATCGCGTAGATAAATTCTCCTGCAGGGCCGCCTTCATACGTGCTGCGGTTCCCTTCATAGAAACAGTATTGATAGACGTAGCCGTTCGCTGCCGAATAACTCTTCACGCGCCGCACGCCTTCGGGCTTTGCCATGCGCGGATTATTAGAGTCGAAACACAGAAAGTCAATCGATGAACCATCGTAAAGGCGGTGCATTCCCGATTCGGCAGAGGCATCTTAGAAAATTTCAATTCAGAACAAATGATCCTTTCGCCGCAGCGCTCAAGAATTGCTCGCCGCGCTTCGTAATCGTTTCCGATTCCCCTGCAAGTTATTTTGTTTGCAGTGTTTAGCACACCACGCTCCAATATTCCCGTGGAATTCGTTTTCAAATATTTGAGATTTGCTCTGCTGGTCCTTCATCTGCTTTTACATCCTTCATGCGGCCCCTTCCGCAATCACGCCACGAACGAAACGCATCGAGGAACTCGAAGCTCATGCTCCGTCAATTTTTTCTGGCAACCGCGCTCCTCGCGGCAGTTGCGTTTATCCAGGGCTGCGGCGGGGGAGGCGCAGGCTCCGGAACGATTCTGCCGCCACCACCTCCCTCCATTACCGTGAGCGTAACGCCCGGTAGTGAAACAGTTTTGCTCGGTGGCACGGTTTCCTTCACCGCTTCCATTACAAATTCCTCAGACAAATCCGTCTCGTGGAGCGTTAACGCCATTTCTGGAGGCTCCGCTCAAGTCGGTACCATTACTGCCGATGGAGTCTATACGGCGCCTGCGGATTTGCCGCAGGGCGGGACTGTACAAGTGACTGCCACCAGCACCGCCGATTCCACCAAATCGGGCACTGCCACTGTCACCATTCACAGTGACATCGCGGTCTCGATTACTCCTGCGACTGCCAACGCCGAGCTTGGCAGTGTCCAGGCATTTCATGCTTCGATCAGCAGCAGCGGCCATCCGGATTCCACCGTTCATTGGACTCTGACCGGTGCGTCTTGCCCCAACGCGTGTGGAACCATCGATGCCAATGGAAATTACACCGCTCCACAAATTCTTCCGAGCCCCGCCAGCGTCACGATCACTGCCACCAGCGTTGCTGATCCATCCAGGCAAAATTCCGCCAGCGCGACGGTAACCAGCAATTTTACTTTGCAGCTTTCCGCCCCTGCTTCTCTGCAAACTGGCTTAACGGCGGCATTGACCGCCACGTTCACTCCCGTCATCGGATCAAATCCCAATGCAGCTCTTTCCTGGGCTCTATCCGGCACTGGATGCAGCGGAAATGGTTGCGGCACTCTCAGCGTCATAACCACACAATCCGCTGGCGGAAATGCTGTAGCCGATTCCGCAAATTACACCGCCCCGAACACCGCACCGCAACCGATTACCGCCACCATCACCGTTACGCCGCAAGCTGACCCCACTAAAAAAGCACAAGCCAGCATCCTGATTCAGTCCGGCCAAATACTTGGACTCTCACCTGTTACCGCCACCCTTGCAGCCAACGAGCGCACCACTCTCATCGTCACTGAAAATGGCGTGTCCGGCGCTCTCAATTGGTCCGTCAATGGCGTGCCAGGAGGCAGCACCACTCTTGGCCAAATCTGCGTTGTTGGCTCCAATCCTTGCCAAAACATCAGCAGCGGCACGTCTCTCCAAGCCGACTACATCGCTCCCGGGGCAATTCCCTCGCCCAACCCTGTCTCCGTGCAAGTCAGCAGCACCGCAAACTCCCAGATCTACGCTTCGTCGCAAATCACCGTCATCAATCACATTTTGGTCAGCGTTTTGCCCGCAACTGTCACTCTCGCCCCACTCGGCGTTCAGGGATTCACGGCCAGTATTTTGGGCACGAATAATCAGAACGTCGTCTGGCAAATACAAGGCACTGGATGCGCCGGTGGATTGTGCGGCTCCATCACGCCGCTCGGCGCCTACACCGCGCCCCCCGTCCCGCCCACTCCCAACGCAATTCAAATCGTCGCCGTCAGCCAGGACAACACTTCGCAGTCAGGCACGGCCAATGTTTTTATTTCGACTGGCGCAAACATCCTCACCCTGCAGCCAGCCAGCGTTTATTCCGGTGGAGCGGACGGCTTCACGATCGTCGTCACCGGCAGCGGCTTCGACATTTCCACTCTCGCTCAGGGCTCGACCTTGCTCATAGGTGGTAGCGCGCGCGTCACCTCCTGCACCACCGCATTTTCCTGCTCCGCTCCCGTCGATCCGGCAGACGTAACGCAACCCGGCAACGTCTCCGTACAAATCCAGAATCCCGATGCCACCAAATCCAATATCGTCCAGTTGGTTCTCGTCGCTCCGCTTTCCACTCAAGATGTAATCAGCCTCAGCACTGCTTCACCCTCTTCCACGGGCAACGACATCGTCGTCGTTCAACCCACCAGCGCAGGTCTCGATACGCCCGACAGCAACCTGGACCTCGAAGTGGCCGCCATCGGCACTTTCGTCACTTCCACTAATACCTGCAATCTCGCCGGCAATCCCATCTCTCTGACTCTTCCATCCAGCGGCACTTCCACCGCGGACATCTGCGTTTTCTCGCAATCCGGATTCGACACAAGCATGAGCTACACCGTTTCCGGGCCTGGCGACGTCACCGTAATTTCCAAGCAGCCTGCGGGGCTCGGCATCATTCATCTCACGCTACAAATCCCCGCAACCGCCGCCCCCGGCGCGCGAACCCTTTTCATTCAAAACGCCAATCTCGATATGACCGCAGCCTCCGGAGTTTTGAACCTTCAATGACCCTACGCACACACACAGGAGAGCAACAATGAGTTATACACAACGGCGCAATTTCCTCTGGGTTCTCTTCCTCGTGGGGCTCTGCCTGATCGCGATCGTCGCCAACGCCACCACCCTCGTCCATCTGCCGTTTCCGCGGTTGGTCGGCTACTCCTCGGCCATCGCCCGCGTGCAATGCGTTGGCAGCGACGTGCGCCTCGAAAAAGGCGAAATCTGGACTGACACGCGCTTCCATGTCCTCGAAATCGAAAAAGGTTTTCTTCCCGCAATGATCGTGGTTCGTCAACCCGGCGGTAAATTGCAGAATCTTCATTCCCACGTGGAAGACTCGCCCGAATTCCGTCCCGGTGAAGAACTCTATCTGTTCCTCCTCGGCAAACCCGGCAAGCAGTTCAACGTGGTTGGCTGGTCGCAAGGCACTTTCCGCATTCATCGCGACCCCGTCACCGGAGTCGAAACCGTTACCCAGGATTCCGCGGAGATCCCCGTGTACGACACCTCATCGCAGGAATTTAGGAAGATCGGCATAAAAAATATCCGCGCTGACGCTTTCGTCGAAAGGATTCATCGGGAAGCTTTGCGCCCTCCCCTTTAGAGCGCACATTCACAGCAGCATTCCAGTGATCATTACAGTTTTTCGGCTCAATGAATTGTTCGAGCCATCGCACCAGAAAGTAACGGAGCAACGAAAGACCAGGCCATGCGTAACAGTCTCAGAAAATTCGGTGCTTGTGGGGTCGCCCTTTTCTACGGCCTCTGGTCCGTCGTCGCCGCGCATGGCTACGCCTTCAACGAGATCGTGCCAGATGTTCGCCAGCCCGCCAGCTCTTCCGGTGGTTCTGCCTGCCCCGTTCATTCTCATCAGCTCACCAGCGCAGGCGCCATTGCATTCCGCTGGAGCACCGTGCTCGGCACCAATCCCGTTACCATCCTCACGCAGAATCAAACTCCTTCTGGTCGACTGACCGAAATCGAGCAGACCATTCAGCAATCTCTCGCCGTGTGGACCGGCGTCTCCGGCACCACGCTCACGCCGTCCTCCCTTGTTCCGCTCACGCGTCTTGCTTCGGCCAGCGGCTGCAGTTCCGATGGCATCAACTCCATCTGCTTTGATCAGCCCGATATGGCCTTCACTCCCGGCGTGCTTGCCTTTACGCGCGTCATCACCGCCGACCAGATCGGCATTCAACTTGGCAGCAGCCCCGTCTCCACAGAGGTCGGCCAGATTCTCGACGCCGACATCTATTTCAATCCCAGCGATTCCCTCACCCCCTACGCCACGCCGCAAGCCCTTGCCAGCAATCCGAAATCCTACGACCTCGAATCCATTCTCACTCACGAACTGGGCCATGCTCTCGGTTTTAGCCATTCCGCCGTTTGGAGCGCCATGATGTTTCCCTTTTCTCCCGCACCCGGCACATTCACAGGCGCCCGTCCCTCCGCGCAATATCCCGACGCGCCGCTCGCTGACGACGATCGCACCGGTTTGCGCGTCCTCTACCATGATCCGCTGGACACCACCTATCTCGGCTCCATTCAGGGCCATATCCTCCCCGCCAATCCCATTTCTCTTCCTCTCGCTCCTCCCGGAGTCACCGGCATTTTCGGCGCACACGTCGTCGCCGTCGATGCCACCACCGGCTCGGTTATCGCCGGCAGCCTCGGTGGTTGGAGCTGCACCGCTCCCGGCCCTGTTCAGTTCGATGGCAATTACCAGATCGATCGTTTGCCCATCAACCGCAGCTACAAAATTTACGCCGAGCCGCTCGATGGCGCCGTCGCTCCCTCTGACGTGACCAACGCCCTCGTCACTCTCTGCCGCAACGCAACCACCGATCCCGGCTGGCCTCCGCTCCAAGGCTGCGTAGTCCCCGACGTCGACACCATGTTCACCACCCGCGTCAAACCTTAATCCCCGCATCGACTCTCTGTGAACTCCGTGCTCCCTCCTCTGCGCCCTCTGTGATTGATTCCACTTTAACCTCGTCCCCAGCGTTCTCGGGCAACAAGTCTCATCCTGCCTCTCCTGAGCCGCGAAGGCAGCGAAGTCCCGGCGCACTTTGCCGGGACGCAGTCGAAGGATCTCTCTTGCCGCTTTTCTTTTCGCTCTCGCGAACTTCAGCCAACTCGAAATCTTTTCTTTCAGTCAGTTCGCTTCTTTGCGATATAGTTACCTGCGTTTCGATTTCCAGACTCCTCCGTAGCGCAAACGACAGGAGACCCAAAACATGAACTTCCTCTTCGCTCCAGAGGAGGCCGCATGAGCGGTCAGCGCTCTCTTCTCGTCAGCTCTACTCGCGCGATCAGGAATCCTCTCTACGCTAGCCTTCCCTCCGCCGGATTGCCAGCCGCCGATCCTTCGCAGCATCAACTCTTCTCATTCTTCTCTGCCTCTCCCTTGGCGCCTGCCGCTTTTTCAACAACTCCGCACAACCTTCCATCGTGTTCACAAAAATTCCCCCGGCGGCCCGCGGAGGTCGTGAACGGGTAGACACCATCTCCGGACGCGTCACCGGCGCTCGCCCCGGCCAGCGCATTGTTATTTACGCACACAGCGGCCCATGGTGGGTTCAACCCTGGCCCGATCAACCCTTCCTCACCATCGACAAAAATTCGCAATGGACCACTCCCACTCACCTGGGCTATGAATACGCCGCGATGCTGGTCGCACCAGACTATCGCCCTCCCGCGACCATGGATCTCGCTCCAACCCAGGGTGGTCTCGTCGCCGCAGTCACCATTGTCAAAGGAGTTGGCTCGCTCCCCCCGCCTCCTACCGTTCCTCTTCAATTCAGCGGTTACGAGTGGCGAGTAGACACCACTTCTGCCGTTCGCGGAGGCCTCAATCATCTTTTCGCGGGTGATAATGCCTGGACCGATTCCACTGGAGCGCTGCACTTGCGCATCATCAAAAAGTCAGACAACTGGATCTGCGCCCACATTGTGCTCAGCCCCAGCCTCGGCTACGGCACCTACACCTTTACTGTCCGCGACGCTTCCCATCTTGAACCCGCCACCATTCTCAGCATGAACACCTTCGACGAGTCAGGCGGTGAGCAGCATTACCGCGAGATGGACATCGAGATGGGCCGCTGGGGTGACCCGCAAAATAAATACAATGTGCAATATGGCATCCAGCCTTTTTACGCTCGCGGCAATTTAGCTCAATTCAATGAGCCTGCCGGAACGCTGACCCACACCATGTTCTGGGAGTCCGGCCGCGCTACTTTTAAAACGGTTCGTGGCCCTTCTGTGCGCGGTGGCTCCCCTGAAGTTTTCCAGCATGTCTTCACTTCGGGTGTGCCAACTCCTGGCAACGAACATCTCGAGTTCATGTTCTACGTCGTCGCCAGCGATCAATCTCCCCAACAGAAAGACGCCGAAGTCGTCATCGAAAAATTCGCGTACTTCCCCTGATTCACGGGCGTCCCTCCCCTCGCGATCCACCCTGTAGCGGCCACCTTCAGGTGGCCACCACCTCCGAGTTCCTTACGGCCCCGTAGCGCTGGCTTTCATGCCAGCGCCTTCAGGCATCGAGCTCCTCCCATGTAGCGGCGGTCTTCAGACCGCCTCTTTCCGAATGTAGTGGCCGGTCTTCAGACCGGTCAGTTCACGCCTCTTTCCAACATCCGCGGCAGGCGCGACAGATATCCAACCAGCCCTGGAGCCACAGCCGTCATCCAAGCAGCGCCGGAGGCGCGACAGAATTTAGCCCACGGCGTAAGCCGTGGGTCCAATCACAATCATTCCCCCAGCGCCGTAGGCGCGGCACAACCGTCCATTCCGAATTCTGTCCATCTCTGTCAATCCGCGCGCAACGAGGAATCTGCTTTCCCCTTCCGCCGCACGTCTTCGTGTAGCGACGCCCTTCCGAGGCCGTCCGCGATCAACGCGTGCCCCTGCTCTCTCCCGCCCTTCCCTCACCATCATCCTGCCTGCCCTGAGCCACGTCGAAGGGTCACCCTTAATCGTGCACTCCCCTGTAGCGGCCACCTTCAGGTGGCCACTTCCTCGAGGGTGCCGCACCCGCCTGCCTTGAGGAACGAATTCCTCGCCCCGAGCCATGTCTAAGGGTCGTCAATAAAGGTGCGGTATTCCCCAACCGTAGCGCTGGCTTTCATGCCAGCGCCTTTTCCAGTTCGCTCCCTGCCCACTCTTCTCCCACTAAAACCACGCCTTGTAGTGGCCGGTCTTTAGACCGGCTCATCCCGAATGTAGTCGCTGGGCTTTAGCACGCCAGACTTGCTAACCGCCTCTTTTTCCCGTCTTCGTCTGAACTTCCCCATCCGTCAATCCCAACTCCCTCTCTACAACCGCGGATCGATCGGCTCACTCTCCAGCGCCAGCACTCCGAACACGCATTCATGCACGCGTCGCAACGTCTCTTTGCGCACAAAGCGTTCCAACGCTTCAATCCCCAGCGCGAACTCCCGCGCTGCCCTGTAATCTCCGTGTGCCGCCATCTTCTCCGAACTGTCATGCTGAGCGAAGTCCCGGCGCCCTGTGCCGGGACGCAGTCGAAGGATCCCTCTTCCTCTTTTTCCGCGGGTGCCGCACCCTTCGCCGTTAAGGGTGAGGTCTTTCCAACCGTAGCGCTGGCTTTCATGCCAGCGCCTTTTCGGAATCCCCCAACTCCCTCATCTAGGGACGGCCTTCCGAGGCCGTCCGCAATCAACGCATGTCCCTGCTCTTGCCCCTTCCCACACCTCTCCCCAAGAACGAGGTACGCGGAGCAAACCTGGTCCACCCTTCATCATTTTGTGATCTTCTTTTTACTCGCGACGATTTCCCCGTTCGCGCTTTTCACCGAGGGCCACCCGCACCACATCTCTTTGCTATCCATTTATCTATCGTGGTAAGTTGCTCCTCAAGTAGATGGCATGAAGAGATACTTAGATAGACAGCTAAATTGGGTAAAGCTCCTAGTTTTGGGACTGCTCATATTCTCACCCGGAGCTATCCGCGCAGATGAACCTGTATTCAGCGAGGACCAACACCAGAAACTACTCCGTGGAGAGTTCGTCTATTTCTCAAACCAACTTCCTGCGGAAAAAAGATTACTGAGGGCAGAGTGGCTCCGAGAGGCTGCAGATAAGCAAGTTCCCATTCACATTCTCGAAGCAGTGATTAGAGGCAATGTGGATTGGAGTTACGCGAGGTTTGACAATAAAGTCGATCTCACAAATTGCACAATTGAGGGCTACTTCGATGCTTCCAATGCCGTCTTCAATCGAGATGTGCATTTCGCAGGAGCGTTCAACGGAGGGGCCAGCTTTGAAGGCGCGAGATTTGAAAGAACAATTAGGTTTGATGATTTTTCAGCTCAATCCCTACAATTCTCAGATGCTCTGATCAAAGGCAATTTCCAACTGGCCGGCATAGTCGGGAAAGGGGGTGCCAGCTTTGAGCGTACTTCCTTTCACGGTGAAGCCAACTTCATGGTTGCAGTCTTTCAGGATCAGGTTGAATTCGATGCAGCCGAGTTTCACGATAGAGCACTTTTCAATCGGGCCTCGTTTTCAAAATACGTGAGTTTTGAACGGGCTCATTTTTGGGGAGATGTCCAGTTCGGTGGCCTGCCAAAAGAAAGGCAAGTAGACGCTCACTTTCATGGTCTCGCCAATTTCAGATTTGCACAATTCGAGAATTCAATCGATTTCCGAGGAACTTCCTTTGAGGGCGACGTCGACTTCTTCGCCATGGAGGCATTGGCACCAATTACTTTCGAAGGCGCCATCTTCAAGAAAAATCTGCTTTTTCAAAAGGTCGTAGCTTCCTCCTTTATCAATTTCTCAGGAGCCTCATTTTATGGGGAAACCGATTTTACGTATGCTCGCGTATCAGGCGGGATGGAATTTCTCACTTCCAAGGACACCGGGCCCTGTCACTTCCATGGACACATCACATTCTACGGTTCTGAAGTGTATGGCGAGACAAACTTCGAGAACACAGTCTTTGAGGGCGACGCGATGTTTGCAGGCGCCCAGTTTGGAAATCGTACAGCCTTTCTGGCAGTCTCATTTCGTGCCAAGGCTGATTTCCACTACACAAGATTTACAGGAATCACTTTTTTTGAGGCTAAGGACGCTAAACAACTCTCGTTCCTCGAAGACGCAGACTTCTCTGGCGCTTCGTTCGACAGACCAGTCGAATTTAAGAATGCGGTGTTTGTGAAAAAAGCCACCTTCACCGCAACAATATTTAGAGATGCACTCACAATGCGCAATATCAGTTTCCGACAAGCAGCCGACTTCAGCCAGGCGCAATTTCACGGCTCTACTTATTTCGGCAAGATCGACGAACAAGACCCGTTGGAAAATCGAGGCGGAGTCACTTTTTCGGAAGTTGGGTTCGATCGCGCTCGGTTTGAGAATGATGCTCATTTTGAGTTGGCTCTGTTCAATGGTCGACTGAGTATGCGAGGAACGAAGTTCCAGAACCTGTTGTTTTCGCCGACCGGACAAGTGTCACGCAATGAACAATTCAACCACGAAATTGACTTTCGAGACGCAACCTATGAACGGATTCAGACGAATTGGCATTCACTTTTAAGGTTCCCTAATGAGCAACCTCGACAGCAACCCCATGACCCGCAACCCTATTTGGAGCTTGAGTCTGCTCTGAGAACGTCAGGATCTTTGCAGGAAGCAGATCAGGTCTACGTTGAACGGATGAATACACAAGAACAAGAGGAAAGCTCGGCGCACACCCCACAAGTACTTCTCGTTATTGTGGAAGTGGGGCTTCGGCTACGGGATCGGGCCACAAGTTTGGATAATTCCCCTTGTTGCAGTTCTATTCGGCTTTTTGATGTTCTGGAGATCCTCTGCGGTGTCTTGGGTCGGAAGCGATTCCGAGAACCAAGGACTTCCGAGTATGCCGGACGCCCTAGGGCTAAGCCTACGGTCATTTTTTCCTTTGGAACTTCCAGCCAAACCGCGGTGGGTTCCCACGACTGCCAGAATTACACGTTGCTCGATTCCGCTCTTACGAGCATCAACAGTCCAGAATATTCTTCGCTGCTTGGGATGGGTGTTCGTTCCAATCCTCGTGCTCATCATTACGGGTATTATTCACCGCAGCCCTAGGTGAGCACAGGAAAAAAGAAAAAAGGGACAGACGGGCCGTTCCCTAGTTTCTTCTTAGCTCTTCCAGATTAACAACATTACCTATTGACAAACAGTACCTTGCGATATACAATGGTCCATGTACTGTCGAGAACTGTTCGAACATTCGGCGCCGCGCTCCCCATCCCGCTCGGAGTTTTGCGGCGATCCTCGCCCCACTTCCACCAATCAGCGAATGAATTCTTCTGCCCCACTCTCTGCGCAGAATTTCGACCTCTCGCATCTATATCATTCCAAACACTTTATAAACTCTTTCGTTTCATATACATCCGCGCCAACTGTCCCGCAACCCCTTTCCTTTGATAGACATCCATCTTTAGCAGGGGGGAGGGTGGGGTATCAAACTGGTTATCGTACTGCTGCAATTTCTGTATTTTGCCTTCCTGTAAGTCCTTTGATAAGTCTCTTACAGACACCCCTTCCCGTAAGTCCTTTACTTACGTCTCTTACGTAAAAAGGTGGGGGGTAGGGGGTACCACCATTCCGGTTTCCCGGAGCGGAACCGTCCGCAGACTGCCTCCGACAAAGGGTGCGCCTTTTGCGGCCCAGCATGGAGGGATCGAGGCGACATTGAGGAAAATCCGCGAATGGCGTCGCGCGGGGGATACCCGATGCTGCTAAAGCAAATCCCTAGCGTGCTCCATCAAGTTCGGCAGCCTGTAAGTGAATTGGTCTATCAGGTGGGACTGCAACATCTCAGCGACTTAGGGGAAGATCGTCCGCAAGGAATTTGCGGCGGCGCAGACTACTTAGGCGAGTTCGGGAACCATCCATCCGCCGCCAAACAACAGCCCGGGTCCAAGCGATGCCAGAAATACCGGTTTGCGATCCGCGGGCAGTTGCGCGCACGCCAACTCCAGCGCTGCATGCAAAACCGCTCCGCATGTAGACGAACCCAGATTGCCGCGTGTCGCCGCGATCGGTGGAAACGAATTCGAGGGCACGCACAACTGTTTCGCCAGCAACGTAATCAACCGCGGGTTCGGCTGGTGCGTGGCGAACGCGCCGACATCGTCGCGGGAAATCCCGCTGCGCTGCTCCGCCTCGCCCAGAATCTGTTCCATGCGATGGACGGCCGCGCGAGACAGCGCTTCTCCCTCGAACTGTATGTCCAGGCTGCCGTCGCCCGCTTCGCACACCTGTATGGCCTCCGAATATTTCGCGGCGCAGCCAAAGAAAAACTCGCCCAGTTTGTAAGCAACGCGCCGTGCAAACGAGTGAACCGTGGTCAGCAGAAACGCGCTGGCTCCATCGCCAAACAAGCCGCCAAATTCGCCTTTCGCGCGGCCCGGCCCGAGCGTCCGGCTATGCACATCGGAAGTCACCACCAGAATCAACGAGGCGCGCCCGGAACTCAGAATGTTCTGCGCCACGGCCAGCGCCTGCACCAGCGCTACACAGCCGCTCCCTACATCCAGCGCGCTGCAATCTTCGCGCAGTCCCAGCTTCGCATGCAGAATTGCCGCCAGCGACGGATACGCATGATACGTTTCACTCGCCGCCAGAACCCAATCCACTTTCTGCGCCTCTTGACCGCCGCAACTCAAAAGTTTGGAAGCAGCTTGCACGCCCAGCGAAATTTCATCTTCATTTTCTCCAGCGTATGCCAGGGAATGGATGCCCGCGCGGTTCCGCAATTTCCCAATCGGCATCCCAAACGCCTCATCGACTTCTTCGGATGCAACGATCCGCGCGCCAAAGGCGCTGTTCGATGCGATCAGGTAGACATCAGCAGGTTGCAACGTAAAACTCTCCCAATTTTTCAGGCGGAGCAGAACTTGGAGCGATGCGCCGGGTCCACGACCAGAACTATCTATATGACTATCATCGGGCAGATGCGCCGGAATTGCTACTCACATTGTAGAAGAACACGAAGTGGCCGGAATCGCAAATCCCTCAGAAGTATTCAATGGCCTCCGGCGAAGTGCGGAAACCGTATTGTTCGCATTGCAGCCGCAGCGCATCTTCCAGTGCGCTGGCGCGTCCCTGCGAAAACAGCGAATCGCTGGTCACGTCAGCAAATCCATGCAATTGCAGCAACCGGTCTTCCACGTCGCGGTGCTGCTCAAGCACGCCGCCGCGCCGAAGATGCGCCGGCGTCACGCCCCGTTGCACTACCGCAGGGCAGATCAGCATGAACCGGTGGCAATGCAAAGGATCTTCTTCCGCGCACATCATCACCGTATTGTTCTGCCGCGAAGCTGCCAGCATTCGATCCACTGCTTGCAGAAAATCAGGAGCGCCGCGCCGTGCCACGTAGTCAACCAATCCGTTCGCCAGATAGTACGCCGGATCGAGCGGCCGTCCGCCCAATTGATCGCCGTAAAATTCGTAGCGGATTCGGGCCGAAATCAGTCGCGCTTCCAAAGGTTCACGATTGAATTGTGGATACCGAAAACTTCCCGGCCGGCTGCGCACATCGCAAACCACCTTGATCTCATGGCGAATGAGCGCGCTAAGCAGGTCTTCCATCCCCAGATTGGAGTGGCCGATGGTAAATAATCTGCGCGCTGACCGAGTCGTAACGTTCATGGAGAAGGCTCTGGGAACTTTGCATTGTACCGTGTTCTACGCTTCCACACACGCTGTTGGGACAATCTCACCTGACAGAACGGAATGCGCTCGCACGTACTATTTTGTTGGATTGACGCCGCCAAGTTTTTCCAGTTCGCTCACCACAAGATCCAATTCCTCGATCAGAGGATTGCTCCCGGCTTGGCGAAACACTCGCAGCAATTCACGGTAATACCAAAGTGTCCCGAACTTTTTCCCCGCAAACCGTTCGTACACCGATTCGCCATGCAGACGCACTTCATGCAGAGTCTCGCGCGCGTTGGATAACTTATCCGCAGCGGAAACCAGTCGCACTTCCTCGCCTTCGCCGGCAACGCGCCCAATGTAGGCTCTCTTGCGTTCCAGCCACGGAGATTTCGGCTCCGAGTACGCGTCGGTGCAACCGTCCACGATATGAGCAACGCGTTTGCCGAACTTCTTCTGGATTTCGCGCAGTCGCGGTAAGCCGCCCTGATCTTCTACTGCATCGTGAAGGAGTGCGGCGATGGCCATCTCTTCGTCTCCGCCGTATTCAATCACGATCGACGCCACTCCCAGCAAGTGGCCAATGTACGGACGCTCCGTTCGCTTGCGGATTTGCTTGGCGTGCAGGCGCGCCGCATAACTCAGCGCCTCGATGAAGCGTTTGGAAAAGATGGCGGATTTCTGCAACTTGGACGAACTCTTATGAACTGGCATCAAATTTCGGGGCGGCTTTTGAACCGCACAAATTACCGGCGGTTCAGTTTGCTGAGCAGGCGCAGGATTTCCAGATATAGCCAGATTAGCGTGACCATCATGCCGAACGCGCCGTACCATTCCATGTAGCGGGGCGCACCAAGACGCGCAGCATTTTCGATCATGTCGAAGTCGAGGACCAGGTTAAGCGCGGCGATAACCACCACAAACAAGCTGATGCCAATGCCCAGCGGCGAACTGCTGTACAGAAACGACATTTGCGTGTGAAAGAAAATGCTCATCACCATATTGGCCAGATACACCAGAGCGATGCCGCCGGTCGCTGCGATCACGCCCAACTTAAATCCGCGGGTAGCGCGCACAAGGCCGGTCTTATACGCGAGCAGAAGCACGAAGAGCACAGCAAACGTAAGCGAGATCGCGCGCACAGCGATTCCGGGATACGACTTCTCAAACACAGCCGAAATTCCACCCAGGAAAAATCCTTCCAGCAGTGCGTAGATTGGAGCCGTGATTGGCGCCCAGGTCATCTTGAAGGTGGTGATCAACGCCATGATGAACCCGCCGATGGCACCACCGATAATCCAAGGCATGGCCGCTTCGGGTGTATCGGAATGAGCCAAGCCCCAGGTATAAGCCGCGGTTACGACCACGCAAAGTAGCAACGCCCCGGTCTTGTTGACCGTGCCCTGAATGGTCATCGCCTGGCCCGCAATGGGCTGTCCCGCAAAGGCGCTTTCTTTTAACACCGGATTGCTGGAACGAAAAATGTCTGCCATTTGTGTCTCCTCAAATTGCTATAGGGCGAAACGTAAGAATAACACCAATTGCGCCAGGCGCTAAGTTAAGGGCTTGGAGATAAGCGGCAGGCTTTAGCGGTCAACTTGAATGACTGGTCATGCCGATTTCCTGGAGATAAGTCGTCGAAGGACATGGCCTTTCCACATCCACAATCCCGAGAGGAGCAAAACAGGAAGAAAGACATATCGAATACTGAGAGAGCGTAATTCGGAGTGTCCGAAGGTGAATCATAAATGTAGCCCAGGATCGGAATGCCAAAGAGAATGTGGATCCAGCGATGGATCGATCGTTTGGTGGACTCTTTCATGATTATTCTGACTTCCCTTTTTGCGGCGGCCAGTTGGGCGACTCAATACCAAACTGCTTGGCGTACTCCGCGTTCAATCGCTGCCAACCAAACTTCATCGCCTCGCCCCCAACGATGCGACCAATAGGATTCCCGCTGAGATGGTGATCCAGTACATCAAAGCAAATGTGCCACCCAGCAGCGCCCATGGCGATGAAGCGCCGACCGATGTTGGTCCATAACGTCAGGCGCGTGCCGCCACCAGATGCTTCAAGTTCCCAGCGCATCTCGTGGTCACCCCAGTTGTACTCAAGCGACCTAGGAGCATCGGCTCGCCTCACTCTTGCATCGGAAACTTGCGGCCTAGGCGCGGCAACTGTGGTGAGTTTCACGGTAGCTCCAACGCGAGCCAGGCTCCCATCAGCTTCAAAGGGAGCCCACTCGCGCAGATGCGGTGGGTCGGTAAGCGCCTCCCAGACTTTTTCTGGAGAGTGGCGCAGTTCTCTGACCAGAATCAGCGTCCACTTTTCCCCGTCTTTTTGGACCTGTGCAATGTTGGCCGGACCCGGTGAATACTGCTCGCGATCGGTCACCCCGTTCTCCTTATTTTGAATAGTGCGTCAACTGAGTAAGCTGAATAAGGTTGCCGCAGGTGTCTTTCAGCATCGCAATCGTGGAGCCAGTCACATCGGTCGGCGGCATCGTGAACTCGCCTCCGTGAGCCTTGATTCGCTCGTAATCGCCCTTGACGTTTTCGGTGAAGAAGTTGGCCGCGGGCTGGCTCTGTTGAAAGATCGCCTGTTGATACGCTTTGGCCGCAGGGTTGTTGTTCAGTGCGAGTTGCAGCTCCGTGCCGTTCGGCTCTTCGGGCGAAGCCACGGTCAGCCAGCGATATGGGCCCTGACTGAAATCAGATTTTTTGGCAAAGCCCAGCACCTCTGTATAGAAGCGCAGAGCTCTTTCTTGATCGTCAACGAATATGCTGGTCAGTTTGATTTTCATTTCTTTTCTCCTTTATTACGATCGCGGTTTGGGTCGCGTCGCCTTCTCCTCATGATCTCTTTCTTCGGTGTTGCTTGATCCATTCTGTCGAGGTGGCGTTCCAACGCGTCTACATGAGCGGACCAGAACCTGCGGAACTGAGCGAGCCAGGTATCCATTTCCTGAAGGGGTTCTGGTTTCAGCCGGTAGAGGCGGCGCTGTGCGTCCACCGTGGATTCCACGAAACCTGCCTCCCGCAGCACCCTCAAGTGCTTTGACACGGTCGGCTGCGTCAGACCAAGGTCGCCGCTCGATCTCGCCCACGGATTGTTGCGAGGAGACCAGCAGGCTTAGTATCGCGCGGCGGTTCGGTTCGGCAATGATTTCGAAGGCAGATTCCATGCCCTTAATATACTCCACTGCGCATATACGTGTCAAGGCATATACAAGAACACGCTCTGGTTCTGTTCGACGTGTGGAAATGCGGCGTCTGCAAACGGAATGCTCAGAAGAGTGAAAACTGACGGGAAGGAAGATGGAATTTATGAGAATTACTGGAAGTTTGGTAGCGCTAACGGGAATCGAACCCGTATTTTAGCCTTGAAAGGGCTACGTGCTAACCGTTGCACCATAGCGCCACACGTCTTAAATTTTAGCATAAACCCGGCACCCAATGGGCGAACCAGGAGTAGCACCGAAAAATAATTCGGCTCACCCGCGGGATGGTCACAACGCGGCAAATGCTAGTAACGGCCTTCTTCGAGCCAGCGGACAACTTCGGTTTCCACGGAAAATCCCCGCTCGCGGTTTTCCGCGAACTGACAATCAGGCGCGAAGGCGTGCGCTTTGATGGGCACCATGAAATAAGACTTGGCTTTCAAGAAACCGCGAACAAACAGTTCAGCGTAGCGCTCCACTCCAAGTATCTGAACCTGCGTGGCATGCACGAGGCCATGGAATAGCGCTCGATCCGTAATTTTTTCATTGAATACCACAACGTCGAGAAACGTTACGGTGGCCTGGTGCTGCAGATCGGGAAGGTTCTGGTAGCCCATTTCGCGGGCAACCGCATAAAAAGGAGGATTGGGAATTCTTCCTTCAGTCATCTTTACCACCCGAACCTGGTCCAGCAGCGCTGGATCAAAGAAGCGGGCCAGGAAAGCTTTCGATTTGGGCCCAATCGGATGACCCTGTGGATAGTAACGGGCACGTTCTCCGCGAAGAAAGTCCACGAAGATTTCTACAGACTTGCGCAGTTGCGCTGGGGAAAGGCCGGAAGTAAGCGGCGCCGGGGCCTCCAGCACCGAAACTGGGTGGTTGGGGTTGCCCACCGGACCGTGAAGAACTTCCTCGATCTCAGCGTCAAATTGAACTTTAGTGCTGCTATCCCGGCGGTCGGACCGGATGATGCGACCGCTGTGGGGGCCGTTGGGGTCTTCTTGGTACACCATAACGACTTATCCTTCTTTCTAAGGCTGCCTCGCCAGAAGCGTGGCATGGAGTAAGCACAACCTTTTAATAATACAGTGTTAGTTTTACGTTGTAAATCTAATAATTGTCTTAGAAACTCTTATTGGGCAACCCTTCCCGCCAGCCGCTTCATCCCATATAGGTAAGTGTTGAAGGCAATATCCCTCAAAACTACTATGGACTTAGCGAGTTTTAACTGATATTAGTTTCACATTGTAATCCTATAGGGTAAGGGACCATATGCCGCCAAAGGCAGACAAACAGTTACAGGAACGAATCCTGAAAGCCGCCCAACGTCTGTGGAAGACTCGTGGTGAACACGGGCTTACTCTGCGTGCCGTGGCGCGCGAAGCGGGCACCACGACTCCTACGGTTTATAAGCGATTCCGCAGCAAACAAGCCATTCAGATCGCCATTGGCGCAACGTTTTCAGGCACAATTGAACGAAGCTCTTTTCGCAACACCCACGATCGACGATTTGAACAGAACGTATCTACGATTCGCGGAAGAAAATCCGCACGAGTACCAACTGCTTTACTCAACCTGGACCGATGTTTTTCATCCGGAAATGCCCCGCCCCGGTCGTTCCTTGCTGATGGCACAGTTGGCGAAGCGATTTGGGGGCAAACCCGAGGACTACAGCCGCGCCTTCTACGCGCTGTTTCTGCTGACCCACGGGGCCGCAAGCCTGCTTTCCGTGCCCGGGGATGAAGTGGCGCACAAAGAAGTGCGAGAAAACTTCCACTCGGTCTGTAACACGTTCTTCCAGAACATAGAACTATTTCGCGAGAAACCATCCGCGAAGAGATAGTCGGATTTTGTTGCGCGTCAAGCGAACCGAGATGCTATCAGAGCATCGGTCAGACTGTCTTGTCTTCGCAAATGAGCGGATAGACAATGCCCGCGATGGCTGCGCCTAAAATCGGGGCGATCCAGAAGAGCCAGAGTTGCGACAGCGCCCATCCACCCACAAAAAGCGCCGGGCCGGTGCTGCGAGCCGGGTTCACCGAGAGATTTGTAACTGGAATTCCGATCAGATGGATCAGCGTGAGACCAAGACCGATGGAAATGCCAGCGAAGCCTTTCGGGGCATTGCCGTGAGTAGATCCGAGAATGATCACCAGAAAGAAAAAAGTGAGAACGACTTCTGCCAGAAAACAGGCCATCAGTGAATAACCGCCGGGTGAATGCAGTCCGTAGCCGTTGGATGCAAAACCGGCGGCCGTAGTAAAGCCGTCTTTCCCACTGGCGATCAGATAAAGCACGCCTGCCCCCGCTGCTCCGCCAAGCACTTGCGCAACGATGTATGGCAAAAGGTCGCTGAACGGAAACCGCTTGCCAACCGCAAGCCCAACCGAGACGGCTGGATTCAGATGGCAGCCAGAAATGTGGCCGATGGCATACACCATGGTTAGAACCGTCAAGCCAAAGGCAAGCGCGACGCCCAGAAAACCGATGCCTGTATTGGGGAAGGTCGCAGCCAGGACGGCGCTTCCGCAGCCTCCAAACACCAGCCAGAATGTGCCGAAAAATTCCGCGGCCACTTTTTTGCCCAGATTCATAATGTAATTCCTTTCCAAGTCCTCACTTAGAGGATGGCTCAACGAGATGTGTTACCGGCTATCGGGCGGAAATTAGTGGAAATTGCTGAGGGCATGGTAGACAGCGAGGAAAGATAAGTCAAGGGCGCGGAACGACACGTGGATATTCTTGCAGATGGCGGAAGAAAATTCAGTGGTGATATGCTCGCACGGAAAAATACCGCGACAGGTGACGTTAGACGCGTTAGTGAAGAAGACTGATTCCCTTTCGGGGAACGAGGGGGGCTTTCATGACAGGCAGACTCAGGCAGGCGTTTGCATTAACCGCGATTATACTCGTGTTGGTCGCCATGCCAACAATGGCCCAAAAGGCGTATGACACCGGTGCAAGTGATACCGAAATAAAAATTGGGAACATAACGAGCTACACGGGCTGGGCCAAGGAATATGGGGCTATCGGACGCGCCGAAGTTGCCTACTTTCAAATGATCAACGATCGTGGCGGAGTCAACGGCCGGAAAATCAATTTCCTCAGCGAGGATACAGGGTCGCAGCCGGGAAAGTTCGTGGCATTGGCGGACAAGTTGGTGGAGCAAGACGGAGTGCTTTTGATTTTCAGCGCGCTGGGAACGGAAAGCAATCTGGCCATTCGCGACTACATGAATGAGAAGAAAGTGCCGCAGCTTTTCGTGCAATCCAGTTCGGCGGTCTTTGATGATCCGGCTCATTTTCCGTGGACGATGGGATTTTTCGCAACCTACCGAATGGAAGGATTGCTGTACGCGAAATACATTCTAAAAAACAAGCCGAACGCCAAAATTGCAGTGCTCTACGCCAACTACGATGCCGGAAAAGAATATCTGACTGGCTTGCACGAAGGGCTGGGCGACAAAGCTTCGGCCATGATTGTCAAAGAAACTTCCTACGAAGTTTCCGGCGGAGCGCTGGATGCTCAAATCTCAGCGCTGAAGAACTCGGGCGCAGATGTCTTTTTCAATTTTTCCATTGGAGCGTTCACGAGCCAGGCCATTCGGAAGGCTTACGATGCGGATTGGCATCCGTTGCAATTCATTCCCAACGCTTCACTCTCGGTGGCATCGTTTCTGGACCCCGCGGGATTGGACAAAGCGAAGGGGATCATTAGCAATGCGCGATCAA
Source organism: Candidatus Acidiferrales bacterium (assembly GCA_963837885.1). Lineage (GTDB taxonomy): Bacteria > Acidobacteriota > Terriglobia > Acidiferrales > UBA7541 > Acidiferrum. The sequence continues at coordinate 41,396 of CAWIPD010000021.1, forward strand.
AAGGATGGTTGCAGCCGGAGTCGCGGGAAGATCCGGCGGTGAAGGAATTCCTGGAGTGGATGGGGAAATATAATTCGCAAGCCAGTTTGCGGGATCAAAATAACGTGGCGGGATACGAGCGAGCCCAGGCGCTTGTTCGAAGTACTGAAAAAATGTGGAGACAATCTGACGCGCGCCAATGTGATGAAGCAGGCCGCGAATCTCGAATTCGCGCCAGGAATGTTTCGCCCGGGAATAACAATCAAGACTAGTCCAACGGACTATCAGCCGGTGAAACAGCTTTACTTGATTCAGTTTGACGGGAGAGATTGGAAATCAATCGGACCGGTTACCGGCGAATGATCATTGAGCAATTCTGGAGTAAGCCCGTGGGCTTTCGAAGTTGAAAAACTAGTTCTTACGGTCTTCCCATTCTTCGTGCCATGCCGTCTGGATGGCTTCGAGCTTGCCCTCGTTGGACTTCATGGGATCGCCGGCAAAGCCCGGCAATTCGGTGATCCATTTGTGCATGTCGGTAAAGCGCACGGTGTATGGATCAACGTCAGGATATTTATCAGTGAGTCCGATGGCAATGTCTTCCAGATTGTCCCAATCAAAAGTTGGCGGCATAAGAATCCTCAGTGATCCAATTCGCGAGCGTAGTTTTTATTCCACTCGGGAATTTCGACAACGATATCCGTGGTGCCATCCGGCACGGTCTGGCAAGCCAGGCGCGATTTCGGCGTGATGCCGGGGGCTTCATCCAATTCGTCCAGCTCGGCGTCGGTGGCTTCGTTGCAGGACTGTAAACCTTCCTTCACCATCACATGGCATGTCGAGCAGGCGCACACGCCACCGCAGGCGTGATCCACGCCCATTTTGAAGCCTTCGGAAATATCCAGGATGCTTCCGGGAAGACCGTTATGGCCATAGGGGAACTTCTCGGGATCGACTTCCACGGTTTTGCCGCTGGGAAGAAACGTCACCTTGAATTTTTTTGTCGCAACTTTGTATTTCACTTCATCGATATAAGGATTTGTGCCGCCCATAATTATTCTCCACTGTCTTGCTGCAAAATATTTCTGATCTAGACCTCAGCTAAATTCTTGCCCGCCAACGCGGATTGCACCGCGGTGTTCATGAGCAACTCGGCGAGATGTTCCGTAGCGCGGTTGAGCTCATCAATCTGCTGGCGAATCTTTTTGTAATCCGTTCCCTGCACTGCTTCTTTCAACGCAGTCATGCTGGCGTCGATTTTGGCGCGTTCAGCGGGGGCCAGCCCGGCAGTTTGCGGATTCGCCAGCGCTTTGGTGGTAGCCGACAGAATCGCTTCGGATTCGGTACGAGCTTCGATGACCTGACGCTCTGCAAAATCCTGTTCCGCGTATTCAATGGATTCTTCGAGCATGTGCTCGATGTCTGCATCGTTCAAACCGTAGCTGGGTTGCACCTCGATAGAGTGCTCTTCCCCGTTACGCAAATCTTTTGCCGCGACTTGCAGAATGCCATTCGCATCGATGAGGAATTTCACTTCGACGCGAGGCAGTCCAGCGGGCGCAGGCGGAACGCGCAATGTGAAACGAGCCAGTGAGCGGCAGTCCTTGGCCAGCTCGCGCTCACCTTGCAATACGTGAATGTCGATCCCGGTCTGATTGTCTACCCCCGTGGTGTAGAGTTCCTGCGCGCTGGCGGGAATCGTGGAATTGCGCGGAATAATTTTCGCGACAGCACCACCGTACGTTTCGATGCCGAGCGAAAGCGGCGTGACGTCGAGCAAGAGCATATTCTTCACGCCGCGATCCAGAATGTTTGCCTGGACGGCCGCGCCCAACGCGACGACTTCATCAGGGTTGAGCTCCGTGTGCGGCCTGCGATCAAAATATTCCTGAACCGTGCGGCGAATCAGGGGAGTGCGTGTGGTGCCGCCTACCAAGACAACTTCTTCAATTTCCTTGGGCTTTAGTTGCGCGTCGGCCAGGGCTTTTTTCACGGGGATCATAGTGCGTTCGACAACATGGTGTATCAACGCGTCGAAAGCGCCGCGCGTAAATTCGCGCTCGTAAACTTTCCCGTTGGGCAATGGAAAACGAAGCGTCGCGGATTCGGCTTCAGAGAGCTTGTGCTTTAACGCAATGAGTTCTTTGCGGAGTTCTTGGGCAAGCTCACCGTGAGGTGAAAAATCAATCTGGTCATGGAGCAATACCTGCTCATGGACGAAGGCCTGGAGAAGATTGTCGATATCGTCGCCGCCAAGATGGGTGTCTCCATTGGTGGCAAGCACCTGGTAGATGTCGCCGTCCTCGGTTGAAATCAACTTCAGCACGGAAATATCGAACGTGCCGCCGCCCAAGTCGTAAACTGCCACTTTGCCGCGCTGCTTCTCGTGCAAACCATAAGCGAGCGCCGCAGCAGTTGGCTCGTTCACCAGGCGAAGGACATCGAGGCCCGCGAGTTTGCCCGGCGTCTTTGGTGGCCTGGCGCTGCGCGTCATTGAAGTAAGCGGGAACGGTGATGACCGCGCGATCGACAGGCTCGCCAAAGTAAGCTTCGGCCCAGTTCTTGAGTTCACGAAGAATGAACGATGAAATTTCCGGTGGCGTGAAAACTCGGTCGCCGAGCATGACGCGAATCACGTTTCTGCTCGCGGGATCGATGCGAAACGGGAACAGCTTCAGTTCGCTCTGCACATCCGCAGGACCGCGCCCCATCAGCCGCTTCACCGAATAAATTGTTCGTTCCGGTTGTGTGAGGAGCCGGCGCTGCGCAGGCGCGCCAACGATGATACTGCCATCCGCGTCGAGGCTAACCACCGAGGGGCAAAGAGTGCTGCCGCTCGGCCCCGGAATACACTTCGGCTCACCTGTTTGCGGGTCGACATAGGCGACCAGGCTATTGGTGGTTCCGAGATCGATACCGACAATTCTGCCCATAAAACTACAAGAGTTCCTTTTGAACGTTTACAACAAGATTCCGAATGTACGAGCGACGATTCAGCAATTCGTTCAACTGGGCCATGATTTTCTGGCGGTTGGCGGCATCGTCCTTAATCTCCAACGCTTTGTCCCACTCGCGAGCGCTATCACGCAATTGAGCATCAACCTCGTTCAGTTTTTCCTGAAAATTCTTTTCAGCGGCCTTCCAGCCGATGCTTCAAGGCCCGAGGTCTCCGCCCGACGCTTTCGCTTCGCGCAATTCATCCAGCGATTCGTTCAGCTCAAAAACTTCTTCCAGCAAGTTAGCGGGTGCCTGTTGCTTGTTGGCGCCTTCCTTGCGCATGCCTTCGATGGAGAGCAAATATTCAACGCGCGCGACAGGATCGCGAAGCGTACGATAGGCATCATTCAACTCTGAGCTGCGCTTCAAAGAGATTTCGCGCTTCTTCCGGCGTGGCATTCACAAAATTATCGGGATGGAGTTTCCAGCTTAGTTGCAGGAATTTCTGCTCAAGAGCGCCCATTTCCAGCCAAAGCTTCCGGGGCAATTCGAACATGGCGAAGTAATCGCTCTGCTGAGGAAGCTGCAGCATCTTGCCGCAACTGGAGCAGAAATGCGTGCCAATGGTGCGCTCGTGACAGCTCCAGCAGACTAACGGTGCATTCGTAATTGGGAAGGGGCTACTCATTCAATGGTTCCGCCTGACTTTCCGTGGAACTCCTCATCCCCACAAAAAAAGGCTGGCGCGAAATGCTGCCAGCCGGTAAAAACTGCTTCCACCCCGCGCATATTCTTTAGGCTGTGAACGAACTGCCGCAGCCACAACTCCGGGCCGCATTGGGATTCTGAAACACAAATCCCTGGCGCATCAGCGTGTCCTCGTATTCCAGGACGGTGCCGTTCAAAAAGAGCAGGCTCTTGGGGTCCACAAAAATGCGCGCGCCAAATTCTTCAAATACTTTGTCGCGGTCGCGCGCCTGGGTGTCCAGACGCATCGCGTAGGACAGCCCAGAGCAACCACCACCCTGCACGCCGACACGCAAGCCACCAATTTCTGGAGACACACCTTCTTTGGCGAGCAGTGCGAGGATTTTCTTCGCCGCAAGCTCGCTGATGTGGACGACCGGAGCGCCTCGGCGCAGTCTGCGTTTGTGTTGTCGTTTGCGTGGACATAAATCCAATCCTTAACGAACTAATTAACTCGTAAAACTAAATTCGACAGCATCCTCCGACGGAATCATTTCCATGCCGCCGGAAGACGCCACTACGCCGCGCCACCTCATCCGTACCTAGTGGCACCCACTCAAGTGGGCACCCGCATTTAGTGCGATGATTTTTCGTGCGCGGGAACTTCAATACCGTGCTTCTTTTTCCAATCACCGATAGCAGCCTTAATGGCGTCTTCGGCGAGCACGGAGCAATGAATCTTAACGGGAGGCAGCGCCAGTTCACGGACGATATCCGTGTTCTTGATGGCCAGAGCCTCTTCCACAGTCTTGCCCTTGACCCATTCGGTCGCAAGCGAAGAACTGGCAATCGCCGATCCGCAACCGAAGGTCTTGAACTTGGCTTCTTCAATGACATTCGTTTCCGGATTGATCTTCATCTGCAACTTCATGACGTCGCCGCATTCCGGAGCACCGACCAGGCCGGTCCCCACGTTGGGATCTTCCTTGGCCAAGCTCCCGACGTTGCGGGGGTTGTTATAGTGATCGACTACTTTTTCGCTATATGCCATGGAACTAGTGCTCCTTACCGATATTCAAATTCATGATCGTAAACCAAAATCTTTAATTACCCGCGGGCTGCAGCCAAAGCCGCGCTGAAACCAGCGCTCTTGATGGCCTTCTCGGTCAACCCGACGTTGGTCAAAAATGCGGAACGTCCTGCGGTCAAGTTCCCGCAGAGCTTCCCGAATGTATTCCGCACCCAACCCCAAAACATGCAGGAATTCCCGCACATCCTGAAGATGGTAAAACGCCGTCTCTGCTGCGGGAGCGGGTTCATCACTGTCGTGGTACGGCTGAAACGTCACACGAAACGGCGCCGCAGTCCCGGCAATCGAGCGGTGAATCCTGAGTGTTCCTTCACTTGCGATAGCGCTTGCCATTTGCTTTTCCTTCCTCAACTTTCCGAAATTACGCGGTTTGCCACTTAACCTTCGAGATGTCGATTCCCTCTTTAGCCATTTCATAAAGCGGCGAAAGTTCGCGTAGCTTGGTCACAACCTGCACCATTTTGTCGATCACGTAATCCACTTCTTCCTCGGTGGTAAAGCGGCCCAGGCCGAAGCGGATCGACGTATGAGCGAGATCCTCGCCAACGCCTAAGGCTTTGAGTACGTAACTGGGTTCAAGGGTTGCCGAGGTGCAGGCGGAACCGCTGGATACCGCAATATCATTAATCCCCATCAATAGCGACTCGCCTTCTACATAGGCAAAGCTCATATTGAGGTTGTTCGGGAAGCCGATGCTCCATCGAACCATTGATGAAAACTTCATCAAGCTTCGCCTCCAGCTTGGCCTTCAGACGGTCGCGGAGCGCGCCAATGCGCTTCGATTCTTCCGCCATTTCCTTCTGCGCGATCTCGCAGGCTTTGCCAAGACCAACGATGCCGGGCACATTCAACGTGCCGGAACGCATGCCGCGCTCGTGGCCTCCGCCGTCCATGATTGCGCGGAAAGTTGCACGCGGGGGTTGCGGCGGCGAACGTACAACGCGCCAACACCCTTGGGTCCATAAATCTTGTGGCCGGTAATCGCCAGCAGGTCGATGTTGTCCTTCTGGACGTCCACCGGAATCTTGCCAACAGCCTGCACGCCGTCACTGGAGAAAATAATGCCGTGTTCCTTGGCGATTTTGCCGATTTCCGCCATCGGGTTGATGATGCCAATTTCGTTGTTGGCATACATGATGGTGATCAGGATGGTGGTCGGCTTAATCGCCTTGCGCACATCCTCTGGATCCACGCGGCCATCTTTGCCGACTGGCAGATAGGTGACTTCGTAGCCTTCTTTTTCCAGGCGCTTGCAGGTATCCAGCACGGCTTTGTGCTCAATGGCCTGGGTAATGATGTGATTGCCCTTCTCGCGGTACATTTCCGCGACGCCCTTGATCATCAGGTTGTCAGACTCTGTCGCGCCGCTGGTGAAAATGATCTCTTTCGGCGTGGCGTTGATCAGCGCAGCAATCTGCTGCCGCGCCGTTTCCACGGCTTCTTCGCCAGCCCAACCAAACGAGTGGTTGCGGCTCGCGGCATTGCCAAATTTTTCCGTAAAATACGGCAGCATCGCTTCCAGCACGCGGGGGTCTACCTGCGTGGTAGCGTGATTGTCCATGTAAATCGGCAACTTGACGGCCATATCCCTGTTCTCCTATCGAATTCGCATTTCCCGCCTAGCGCATCAGCGCCAGGTTATCCATGCCCTTCAATTCCACCAGTGCCGGTGCCAAAGCCGCGTCTTCGCTCAACTGCGCCACCGTCACCGTTTTCAAAACTTCCATAATGCTTTCGTTCACGCGCCGCAACGGCTCTTTCACCGAACAACGGTCGGTTGCGTCGCATGCCCCGTGGCTGGTGACACAAGACGTGATCAGCACCGGTCCATCGATCGCCGTAATTACTTCCAGCGCGCTGATTTTCGCCGCTTCCTTGGCCAATTGATAGCCGCCGGTCGAACCATGCTTGGCGGCTACTAAACTGCTCTTTGCCAGCTTCTGTAAAACCTTGGCCATCAACGTGGCCGAAATGCCATATTCTTCGGCGATTTCGTTCGCGCTGCACGCATGCTGTTCACGGTGGTTAGCGAGATGCTTCATAGCGATCAAACCGTAATCAGCTTTTTTGGAAAGTTTGAACATTTGCCTTAGCGCTTGGCTTGCAATCCTTGGATGCATATACGACTGCAATAGTCGCAGTTAAAATATACCCCCACGCCCGTAGCATTGTCAAGCGTATGGAGCACAAATCAACAAACAAATGTCCCGTTTCCTATGACTTAGAATAGGACTATTTTAGTCTTAGTTGGAATGTTTTTTCGCTGGATGGTTAGTTTTAGGGGCCAAACGGCCGATATTGGGAGTTAACGGGACGGTTCATTGAGAGGAGGGATGCTATTCTGGAGGTCCCCATGAGAGCAGAGCGGCGATGAGCAAGGCAAAGGGTTGGTTGGAATTTCTAGTCGGGATAGTGATCGCGTCAATTTTGGTTCTCCCTCTCAATGCTCAACAGCCCCAGTCGGTTCAGGCGCCAACGCCTAAAAGTGCCAAGCACTCCAAGACCAAAGCAAAACAGAATCCCCAAGAGTTTACTCTGGTGGGAGCGGGAGACATTGCCTGGTGCGGAAACCTGCTCGGAGCAGAAGCCACCGCCAAGCTCATTGAAAAGCTGCCGGATGCGACCGTCTTCGCAGCGGGAGACCTGGCCTACGAAAAGGGCACTTGGGAAGAATTCCAGAATTGCTATCAACCGACTTGGGGCAAGTTTAAGGATCGCACCATGCCCTCGCCGGGCAACCACGAATACCAAGGATCCCCTGGAACTGGCTACTTTCGATATTGGGGAGAAAGAGCGGGCGATCCACTGAAGGGCTACTACAGCTACGACTTGGGAAACTGGCACATTGTCGTTCTGAATACGAACTGCGGCGTGAAAGCACTGGGGGGTTGTGGCGAGGGATCGCCAGAAGAAATGTGGCTTCGAGAGGATTTGGCGGCGCATCCCGACGCCTGCATCATCGCCTATGGCCACCACTCCCTCTTCAGCAGCGGTATTCTTCCTTCACATGCAGTGCATCCGGAATTGCGCGCCTTCTGGCGAGACCTTTACCAGGCTCACGCCGATCTGGTTTTAGCGGGGCATGAACATTCCTACGAACGATTTGCTCCCCAGACTCCGGACGGGCAACTCGACGAGAAAAACGGGATACGGCAAATCGTGGTTGGCACCGGCGGCAAAAGTCACACCATACTTGGCTTTGCCACGGCAAACAGTGAAGTGCGAAACGCCGACACATTTGGCGTGCTGAAACTCACGCTCACTGCCAAAACCTATCGCTGGGAGTTCATCCCGCAGGCAGGGATGACCTTCACGGATTCAGGTGAAGGCACTTGTCACAATCACGAAGCTGCAAAGTAAAGTGTTGACCCAGATGCGGAGACTATCTTGCGGTCGCGCAAGCTCCGCCGGAAGCACTCGCCTCAATTAATTTTTGAATCGCTGCCCGCATGGGAAGGGTGAGCTGCGCTTTGTGGGCTTGCAGTTCGGCAGCATTCAGGGCATCCAACGCTTGCTTCTTCTGATCATCGGAGAGCGGTCGCCCACTCGCCAATTGATCGAGCGCGGAGATTCCGAGTTGTGCTGCTTGCGACAGAGCCAAGGAGGCCGGCGCCGATTCTTTCACCAACGCCGACCGCTGCACCAGCGGCTGCAACAGAGCATCGTTCACCGACCATGCGGTTAGCTGCTTGCGAAGTTCCGCGGCCTTCGCGGCGTCTTTGCAGGAACTGGCCAGGAATTCATCGACCGCAACGGAGAACCGGCGAGAGACGTTGGCTCTCCAGGTGCACCGCGTCCACCATCCTGTTCAGCGGGGTCTGGCTGGTCGGCTCAACGGTGACATTTTCCTCGCGCGAATAATCTTTTACCGGCTCCATGGTTTGCGCCAGCAAAGTTAGAGCTGCAAATTCTTCTGGCGAAGCTGGACCGGCCATGCGCTGCAACATTTTGCGCTGGGAGAGGCGATGAGTCAGGCCGAGCCACTCCAGCCGCTGGCTTTCCACTTCCAACCGCGCATACATTGAGACCGGATCGCGCACATCGGCGGCAGACCACAGGCGCTCAGCGATGGCGACATTGCGCGGCCAGATGCGCGAGTCAATGTTTTCGGCGTTGACATATTCCGCCCACATGCACGATTCGCCACCGAGGATATTCTGCTGCTCCGAAGGGCTGAGAGAAGCCGCCGCACCACCCATTGGGTCGACGGCGTAATGCCGCGCCGCACTCCAGCCTAGATCAAGATAGTAGCCACTGGAGAGAATTCCGCGATAACCCTGCTTGGCCGCAGCAGCCAGCGAATCGGCCCCACGCCACGATTGAATGACAATTGATTTCGGCACGCCCGGGACAAGGATTTCGTCCCAACCTACCGGCGTCTTGCCGTGTTTCACTACCAACTCCTGAACTCGTCCGCTGAAGTAGGCTTGCAGCGCTTCGTTGTTTTTCAACTTGTGCGCTTTCATGTAAGCCTGAATTTTCGGGTTGGCGTCCCACTCCTTTCCATTCACTTCGTCGCCGCCGATATGAAAGAACTGGTCGGGAAAGAGCTTGGTCATTTCGCCAATGAGTTCATTCAGAAATTTATAAGTCTTCTCGTCGGTAGGATTCATTGCGGGGTCAAAGACGCCCCATTTGCGCTCGATCTGATAAGGACCTGAGCCGCTGGCGATTTCCGGATGGGCCACGAACCACGCTGTGCTATGCCCGGGCATGTCGAATTCCGGCACCACACGAATGCCGCGGTCGCGCGCATAGGCAATCAATTCGTGTATTTCCGCTTGTGTGTAAAACATACCGTCGGAGCTCATTTCCTGCAGCTTCGGGTATTTGCGGCTTTCCACGCGGAAACCCTGGTCCTCCGAGAGGTGCCAGTGAAAGACATTCATCTTCACGGCTTCCATGCCGTCGAGATTTCGCCGAATTACCTCAAGCGGAGTGAAGTGCCGTCCAGAATCGATCATCAGGCCGCGCCAGGCAAAACGTGGGTGGTCCTGAATGGTGATGGCAGGGGCAGCAAATCCATCGGGGGTGATAGAAACGAGTTGTAGAAATGTTTGCAACCCGCGAAGCACACCGATGGGATTCGCCGCGTGAAGTTTCGCACCCGTAGCGGTAACTTCCAGCGTGTAGGATTCGTCTTCCCCAAGTTCCTGGACGGGCTTGCTCTCGTGATCAGTTGTGACGATCAAAGTTGCTTTGGAAGCATCAACGGCGGTGCGATTGGCAAAGACGAGTCCTGTCTGGTGATGCAGTTGGACAAGGAAGCGCTCTGCTGCGCGTTCGAGCCTCGGTTCGCTATACCCGGAAAGCGCTACGCCGAATCGTTCATCTATTTTCAGAGCGCCCGGGCCTAGTTGCAGCTTGGCCGGCAGCGGCATCAAGCTGGGATTGGGAGTGGATTGAGCGTACATGGTGGTGGCAGCGATCAGCGTCAACAATAATAGCCCGCAGGTGGCTCTCGTTCTCGCTATTCCAATTTTCACGAAGCGCTCCTGAATCGATTCAATGGGCACTATATCGCGCTTTCAGCGCTTTGCAAACCCGCGCTTCCTCCGGTATTCCGCACAACGCCTCTCGCTTTTTCCTCTGGTTGAGTTAAACTCTCTCGCGGTACCGACTGCCAATGAAAACTTCTGTGGCTATCTATCCTGGCTCATTCGACCCCGTGACCAACGGGCATCTGGACTTGATTGAACGCGGCGAAAAAATGTTCGATAAGCTGATCGTCGCGGTGCTGAAGAACGTCGAAAAAGAGCCGCTGTTTTCCGTGGCCGAGCGCGTTGAAATGCTTCGCGACGTCACCAAGCAGTGGGATTCCGTGGAGATCGACGTATTCGAAGGCCTACTGGTGGATTACGCGCGTACGCGCGGGGCAGCCGTCATTCTTCGCGGCATTCGCGCCATCTCCGACTACGAATTCGAGTTGCAAATGGCGCTGATGAATCGCAAATTCGAGCCGCGACTGGAAACGGTTTTCATGCTGCCGAGCGAAGCATACAGTTACTTGAGCGCCAAATTGGTCCGTGAAATCGCCCAGTGGCAGGGGCCGCTGAATGCGCTCGTGCCGCCCGTTGTAGAACAGCGGCTTCGTCAGAAATTTTCCACGACCGTGCGTTAACCCGTATTCCTCATTGTATTTCTTCGCGATTTCCTGAAAACTGGTCTGTTACAACAGCTACATAGCTCTGAGGAGAGCCCGTGCAACTGACCAATCGCATCAACCGCATCCAGACTTCGCCAACCGCGCTGGTCATCAGCGCGGCCGAGCAACTGAAAGCCAAGGGAGTGGACATCGCCGACTTCGGCCCCGGTGAGCCGGATTTTCCGACGCCCGACCACATCAAGAAGGCGGCGATCAAGGCAATCGACGAAAATCGCACGAAGTATACGCCCACCGGCGGCATCATGCCGCTGCGCGAAGCCATCGCCGCCTGGCACAAACGGGAACTGGGTTCGGATTACAACGCCAAGGAATGCGTGGTCACGGTAGGCGGAAAGCATTCCATCTTCAACACGATCTGCGTGCTGATACAAGCGGGCGATGAAGTGATTTTGCCGGCGCCGTATTGGGTCAGCTTCCCGGACATCATCAAGTACGCTGGTGGAACGCCAGTGATCGTGCAAACGCACGCCAAAGACGGATTCAGCGCCAAAGCCTCTGAAATCGAAAAGGCCATCACACCGAAAACAAAAATGGTGATCATCAATTCGCCGAGCAATCCAACTGGCGGCGTGGTCGATGCGGAAGAATTCGAGCGCATCCTGGCGGTCTGCAAAAAGCACAACATCTGGCTAATGGGCGATGAGTGCTACTCGCACTTCGTTTACGAGCCGCACAAACCGTTCTCCATCGGCAGCGCCAAGAACTCCAAGGAAAACATCATCATTATCGGTTCTGTTTCAAAAACGTTCGCGATGACCGGCTGGCGCGTGGGCTACACGCTGGCGCCCGAACCGTTGATACAGGCAATAACCAAGATTCAGAGCCAGTCCACTTCGAACCCTACTTCGATTGCGCAATACGCCGCTCTGGAAGCTATGACCGGATCAATGGATACGGTGCCGCCGATGCTCGCGGAATATGCCAAGCGCCGCAAGCGCATCGTTGAGGGCTTGCGCGCGATTACCGGTGTCACGTGCGAATGGCCGGGCGGTGCGTTCTACGCATTTCCCAATATTTCCGCACATCTCGGGGAAGGAAAGAACGCCTTCGCAAAGAGCTGCACGGAATTGTCTAAGCTTCTTTTGGACAAAGCGCACGTCGCGTTGGTCCCGGGCGAGGCGTTTGGCGCTCCCGGATTTCTTCGGCTATCCTATGCCACATCCATCGAACGCATCGAGGAAGGATTGCGCCGCTTGGACAAGTTTTTTTCGCGCGCTGAAGCCGCCTCTTGACCGTGTTAGAGCCCGTCATATCTCAAATCGAGCCAATTTTTAGTCCCCGCATATGGGGCGCACACTCGCTTGCGCCCTATTTTCCGGATAAAACAAATTTGAAGGAGCCGCTGGGCGAGGCCTGGCTGACCGCCACGGATTGCCGCATAGCCAATGGCCCATTCGCCGGAAAATCGCTGGGCGAGAGTTGGCACGCGATGCCGACGGAGTGGCGTGGCACTCATCTTGGGAAATATCCCGAATTCCCAATTCTCGTGAAGTTGCTTTTCCCGAATGACAAGCTATCTATCCAGGTCCATCCCGATGATGCTTACGCCTCCTTGCATGAACAGGCCGCCGGCGGCCGGGGGAAAACGGAAATGTGGCACATCGTTTCCGCACAGCCGGGCGCAGAATTGATTTTTGATTTGAAGCCAGGCGTGACGAAACAGGAATTCCTGGATGGAATCGCTCAACCACACCCTTGAGAATCTGATGGGGCATATTCCAGTCCAGAAGGGCGAAACGTACTTCGTGCCCGCGGGTACTCAGCACGCCATGGGGCCAGGGATGGTGGTCTGCGAAATTCAGGAGTACTCCGATTTAACCTATCGGGTGTACGACTTTGGGCGGGTGGACGCTTCCGGGAAACCGCGCGAGTTGCATATCGACAAGGCTCTGGATGTCACGAAATTCGGCGGCACTACCGCAGGAAAAGTTCCGCCCATGGCGCTGCATTCTCCCGACGCGAAGAAATATCTGCTGGCCGCTTGCGAATTCTTCGCCACCGAACGATGGGACTGCTACAAAACCACGTTTATCGAAAGCGACCCGCAACATTTTCAGGTCATCGTGATTCTGGAAGGCCAAGGGAAATTCTACGATTCGGAAATGGCGTTCGATTATAAGCCCGGGCAGACATGGTTTTTCCCCGCTTCCCTGCCGGTGACCATGATTCAGCCTTCCTCGCAGACCAGCCTCATGCGCATTTTTGTTCCGGAGATAGAATCGTTACGCCAGCAATTGCGCAATCAGGGTTTCGACGAAAAAGCTTTATCCAAAGTGCTGGTGGGGTAATCGCATGGCCAAGGGTACACTCTCAACCCATGCTGTCATTTTAGCTGGCGGGCGCGGCACTCGATTCTGGCCGCGTAGCCGCACTCGCACGCCGAAACAATTGCTGAACATTGTGGGCGAGACCACCATGCTCGAGCAAACTGTTGAGCGACTTCTGCCGCTCATCCCGGCGGATCGCATCTGGACCGTCACGAACGCGGAACAGGCCGTCGCACTTCGCAAACAGCTTCCAGCCGCCGCACGAAAGCGCGTGCTGACGGAGCCCATTGGCCGGAACACTGCGGCCGCCATCGCCCTTGCTGCCATTCACGTTCGACACGCGGCCAAAGGCGACGCGGTGATGGCCGTGCTCCCCGCGGATCATTTCATTTCGCAGCCTGCGCGCTACCGGCAAATTATAGAAACCGCCCTTGATGTAGCACGCGAACCGGGCCGCATCGCTGTGTTGGGCATTCCTCCAACCAGGCCAGACACTGGCTTTGGATATGTGGAGCGCATGGACAAGACTCTCTCTGCCTTCAAATCGCCGGTCCATCCGGTGCGCCGCTTCACCGAAAAGCCGGAACTTGAGATCGCCAGGCAGTACTTAGCGTCGGGACTCTACCATTGGAATGCCGGAATGTTCTTCTGGCGCGTGTCCACATTCCTGGAGGCGCTGAAGAATTATCTTCCTAAAACGCATGAGGTGGTGGAATCGCTCGCCGGTCACATCGGCAAGCCGAGCTACAGCGCCGCATTGAAAAGGAACTACAGCAAGCTGGAAAATATTTCTGTGGATTACGCCATTCTCGAACGAGCGACTCGAGAGCCGGGTGAGCCACGCGTTTTCGTTGTGCCGGCTGAGATCGGCTGGAGCGACATCGGCTCGTGGGCTGCCGTTTACGAACTATTGGCAAAATCGCCTGGCGATAATGTGCTCGCAGGATTGGGCCAGACGTTTGATGCCAAGGGAAATCTCCTCTACAGTCCGAAGAAATTCGTTGCTGCCATCGGCATTCAGGATCTCATCGTCGTGGATACTCCCGATGCATTGCTCATCTGCCCTCGCGATCGTGCCCAGGATGTCGGCAAAGTGGTCAAAGCCCTCGAAGAGCAAAAAAATAAAAGACTACTATAGAGACTTTTCATAATTCCAAGACCTGCTCCGGGTTCAGCGCTTACGCGGATTCGCGTATACTTTCAAGCGATGACTACCCTCAAATTCGGCACTGACGGTTGGCGCGGCATCATTGCCGACGACTTCACTTTTGCAAACGCGCGCATCGTGGCGCACGCCATTGCGCGCTACGTGGTGCGTTGCGAGGACGCCCGCAAGGGAGTGCTCGTGGGTTATGACCACCGCTTTGGCGCGGATAGTGTCGCCGCGGCTGTCGCGGAAGTGATCAGTTCTACCGGCACACCAGTTTGGGTAACCGATAAACCTTGCCCCACGCCGGCGATCTCTCTGCTGGTGCGGCAACGACAGGCCGCGGGCGGACTGATGATTACCGCGAGCCACAATCCTTATCAGTGGAATGGAATTAAGTACAAGGCAAGTTACGGCAGCAGCGCTTTGCCCTCCATCGTCGCGCAAATCGAAAAAGAACTGGCCGTCGTTCTTGCTTCGGATGCGCCATCACTTCCACCGCAAAAAGCCTTAATCCATTCCGTTGAACCGCGAGCCCCGTATCTGGACACTGTTGAAAAACTGATTGATTGGCAACGCTTGCGCGACGCGAAATTCCGCTTTGTCATCGATCCGATGTATGGATCGGCCACAGGTCTGTTGCAGGAGCTTTTCAAACGCAACGGAGTCACCAGCGAAGAGATCCGCAACACGCGCGATCCTCGCTTCGGTGGGGTCCATCCGGAACCGATCGAACCGCACATTGACGCGCTTCGCCAGGCTGTACTCGCAAATAAATTCGATGCCGGCCTGGCTGCCGATGGCGACGGCGACCGCATTGGCGCGATCGACCGCGATGGCACTTTTATCAATCCGCACCAGATCTTTGCGCTGATGGCCTGGCATCTGATCGGAACTCGAAAATTGCCCGGTGACATCGCCAAAACATTCTCCGTCACCAAATTAATCGATAAAATCGCCGCAAAGTTTGGCCGCAAACTTCATGAAACTCCCATCGGCTTCAAATACATCTGCGAATTAATGCTGGAACAGAACATCCTGATTGGTGGCGAAGAGAGCGGCGGCATCGGTACCAGTCTTTACCTTCCGGAACGCGATGCGACCGTGTCCGCTCTGTTGCTGGCGGAGTTGATGGCCTGGCATGGCAAAACGCTGGGCGAACTGCTCGCAGTTTTGCATGCAGAATTTGGTCAATTCCATTACGGACGAGTGGATCTCGATGTGACGTCGAGTCAGAAGAAAAAGGCCATCGAGTATTTTTCCGATGCCAAGCTGACTAAACTTCTTAATTGGCCGATTGCCCGCCGTGAAAACATGGACGGCATCAAACTTTATTTGGGCGAAATCGGCTGGGTGTTGATTCGTGCCTCCGGGACGGAAAATCTGCTGCGAGTCTATTCGGAGACCAATGACCCGGCTATCACGCAGTTAGTTCTACAAGCTGTAACAAAACTCGTGCATGATCTCTAGGGGTCTCCCATGCAAACCGTCAACCTGAAAGAGAAGTTTGCCAGGTTCAGCGACTATTGGAATCCTCGAGTGCTCGGTGAATTAAACGATTGCGCCGTAAAAGCCGTTAAACTGAAAGGCGAGTTCATCTGGCATCATCACGATAACGAAGACGAGTTGTTTTTGGTCGTGAAAGGCACCCTGCGCATGAAGTTCCGCGATCATGAATCTGTCATTCATGAAGGTGAATTCATCATCGTGCCGCGCGGCGTAGAGCACATGCCCGTTGCCGATGAGGAAGTTCATATCATTTTGCTGGAACCGAAATCGACTCTGAATACCGGGAATATCGTCAACGAAAGGACCGTCAGTAAACTCGAGCGTTTGTAATTCCGCCACGCTACGCGCAAACTGCCCCAACCGACCATGAATCATCGCTTCCATACTCTCGATGTTTTCACCACTACACGTTTTCAGGGTAATCCTCTCGCCGTGATCACCGATGGCGACGGACTCTCCAACGACGAGATGCAAGCTATCGCTTGCGAAATGAATCTTTCGGAAACGGTCTTTGTTCAGAAGCCAACCGATGACCGCGCGCTGGCCCGCCTTCGGATTTTCACTACCAAAGGAGAGCTCAAGCTCGCCGGACATCCGGTCATAGGCACGTGGTTTCTCCTCGCGGAACTTGGCGTTGTACCCGCGCAGGAAGGCGGCGTGCACATCATGCAACAGACCGGCGCAGGCATACTGCCCGTGGAAATTCGCTTCAAAGATGGACGCCCTCAGCGCGTAACGATGACGCAGATGGAAGCGTCGTTCAAGCCTTGCAAATTAAATAAAGCGAAACTGGCTGCTGCCTTGGGCCTCTCCATAAAAGATTTAGCAAAAGGTTTGGAGCCGGAATTTGTCTCGACCGGGATTTTCAATTTGATGGTGCCGCTGCGCAATCGCGCTTCTCTGGGAAAAATCCAGATGAATATGGCGGAACTGGCTCGATTGTTCGGCAAGAATGGCGTGATGGCGTACTGTTTTGCTTTGGGCAATGGCAACGCGGTGTTTTCTCGCGGGATGATTCCCTGGGAACTTTATGAGGATGCCGCGACGGGTTCGGCCGCGGGCTCACTGGGAGCCTATCTGGTCAAGCACGGAAAATTGAGCGCTGGCCACACCTTGAATATCTTGCAGGGAGTGGAGATGGGTCGCCCCAGCCAAATTGAAGTCGAAGTCACACAGTCCGGCAAGAAATTAACTCCCCGGGTGAGTGGCGCTGCAGTGAAAGTCTTCGAGGGCGTGATCCGCTTCTAAGAATTGTGGATTAGCGCAAGAACTCGAACTCTGAAATTCATTAATCTACTTTGCAACCAACGATTTTCGATACCCGTCGAGAATCCCGTTCACAAAGCCACCTGCATCATCCGAAGAATATTTCTTCGCCAGGTCCACGGCTTCATTGATCACCACTTTGGCGGGAGTATCTGTTGCGCGCATTTCATGAATCGCCAATCGCAGAATCGCCCGATCTATCGCAGCCAATCTTTCCAATCGCCAGTTTTCCGCGTGCTTGGTAATTAATTCATCGAGCGCCGTCGAATCGTGAGACGCGCCTTCAAACAATTGATTCGCGAATGCCCGGGTCTGCTCGGCGGCTTTTGCGCCCTTCCAGAAAGTCACTTCCAGTTTGTCAGCCTCCTGCTTGCTCATATCCCATTGGAAGAGCATCTGCATGGCGAACTCTCGAGATTTCGTTCGTAAAGACAATTTATTTTTTCCGCCTTTTTGTCGCCGCACTCAGGTTCGTTGCCACTGCAGGGGCGCTGCGTAATTTCTTCGAAAGCGCCGCCATCTCCACTGCGCCGAGCCCTGCTTCAAATCCCTTGTTACCACCCTTCAACCCGGCGCGGTCAATGGCCTGCTCCAGAGTATCGCAGGTAAGCACGCAGAAGAGGATGGGCACGCCTGTATCCATCTGCGCCAATTGCAAACCACGCGACGTTTCCGCGCAAACATAATCATAATGCGCGGTCTCTCCGCGAATAATGCAGCCAATCGCGATCAACGCATCGTAGCGGCTTGTGATTGCCATCTTCTTTGAGGTGATTGGCAATTCGAATGAGCCCGGCACGTGCACCACTTCCACATCCTTACTATTTGCACCGGCACGGCTGAGCGCATCCAGAGCACCCTGTAACAACCTGTCAGTAATAAAATTATTGAAGCGGCTGACCGTAATGCCGAATCGCAGGCCTTCTGCACTCAAGCCACCTTGAATGGTTGTCGGATGAAGCTTATTCGGTTGTCGCCATTTTTACTTTCCCTGGAAGTTCGCAGCGCGCTTTTCCAGAAATGCTTTCGTGCCCTCGCGCATGTCTTCCGTCGCGCAACATACTCCGAACAGTGTCGCTTCCAGGAACAGTCCCTCTTCCTGGGGCATTTCCGCTCCACGTTCGATGGCTTCCATGCAGAATTTCACGGCTAGCGGCGCTTTCTCAATGATTTTCCTGGCCATCGCTTCGGCAGCGGGTATCAGCTCCGCAGGTTCGTAGACGTGATTCACCAGACCAATGCGTTGCGCTTCGTCCGCGGTAATCATTTCGCCGGTCAAGCAAAGCTCGTGAGCCACACCTTTTCCGCAGAGCCGCACCAGCCGTTGTGACCCGCCATATCCCGGTATAATTCCCAGTTTTACCTCGGGTTGACCCAGCTTGGCAGTCTTGCTGGCTAAACGAATCGTACACGACAGCGCAAATTCACAACCGCCGCCCAGAGCAAATCCGTTGATCGCGCAGATCGAAGGTTTTCCCATCGTTTCCAGCAGATGAAATACGCTCTGCCCGAATAACGAAAACTCTTTGCCATTCACGGGCGTCTGCTGCGCCAATTCGTTGATATCAGCGCCCGCAACAAACGCTTTTTCGCCGGATCCGGTGATGATCAAAACGCGCACCGAGGCATCGCCGCGAGCATCCAGCAAAATGGAGTGAAGCTCCTCAATGGTCTTGCGATTGAGTGCGTTCAACACTTTCGGGCGATTGAAGGTGATGTAGGCAATTCCGTCTTTCTTTTCGTACAGCAGATTTTCGTAGGACATGTTTCCCCTCAGCGTTCCATCGGTTTAGGATTTGCCGGATCCGCATAATCGTAGAACCCACGGCCTGATTTCTTGCCGTGCCAACCGGCCAGCACCATCCTCTTCAACAGAGGGGGAGCGGCAAACCGCTTTTCTTTAAACTCGTCGAACATAATTTGCGAAATGTAGTAGGTTGTGTCCAGCCCGACAAAATCCAGCAGTGTGAAGGGGCCCATCGGGTAACCGCAGCCCAGCTTCATCGAATTGTCGATGTCCACAACGGAGCCCGCGCCTTCTTCCAACGCGCGGATCGCATCCAGAAGATAAGGCACCAACAGGCGATTCACGATGAAGCCGCCACTATCGTTCGCGCGCACTGGGGTTTTGCCCAGCTTGGCGCCAAACGCGACCATCTCCTCATAGACAGCGGGGTCAGTGGCGATCGTGCGCACAACTTCCACCAATTTCATCACTGGCACGGGATTGAAGAAGTGCAATCCCACAAACCGTTGCGGCCGTTTCGTGGACGCCGCAATTTCTGTAATGGTCAACGAAGAAGTATTGCTGGCGAAGATTGTATGCGGCGGGCACAACGAATCGAGTTCGGCAAAAAGTTCGCGCTTGGCGGGGAGCTTTTCAATAATCGCTTCCACGATCACGTCGCAATCTTTCAGCTCTTGCAAGGAAGTGGTGCCGTGCAGGCGGCCGCGTATTTCATTTTTCGCCGCCTCCGTAATGGTTCCCTTCTCTACGAGACGCGCCAGATTTTTGTCGATGCCCTTTAGGCCTTTTTCCAACAGTTCGCTGCTGACTTCTCGAACTACGGTTGCGAAACCCGATTGAGCGCTGACCTGAGCGATGCCCGCGCCCATCAACCCACACCCCACTACGCCGACTTTTTGTATTGCCATGCTCGTTCCTCAAATCCGCGGATTCATCCAAATATGGCGGGAAAGACCACCTGTGAGAGTGTATCAAAGACCGGCGATGCCAGGCATATCGGCTTGCCATCAACCCTAGCGTCGAGAGTTTAATTTCCGATCGCTTCCACGATCATCGCGATGCCCTGCCCACCGCCGATGCAAGCGGTTGCAAGACCGTAGCGCAGATTCTTGCGACGCAACTCGTTTAACACTGTAATCACCAGGCGCGTTCCCGAAGCGCCCAGCGGGTGGCCGAGAGCAATCGCTCCGCCGTTCACATTGGTTTTGTCACGTTGCAAGCCGAGTTCTTTTTCCACCGCGAGGTATTGCGAAGCGAACGCTTCGTTCACTTCCACGCGGTCGATCTGCTCCAATTTTAATCCGGCAAGTTGCAGTGCCTTGCGCGTCGAGGGAACTGGCCCGATGCCCATGATGCTCGGGTCGACTCCCGCCACAGCCCACGAAACGATTCGGCCCACAGGTTTCCAGCCACGCTCTTTGGCCGTCTTTTCTCGGGTTACGACCACCGCAGCCGCTCCATCGACAATGCCGCTGGCATTCCCCGCGGTCACCATTCCATCTTTTTTAAACGAGGCAGGCAGTTTTTCAAGTGTTTCCAACGTTGTTTCTGGTCGCCGGTGATCGTCCTCGCTAACCAAAATTGTTTTCTTGCCCTGCTTCACCTCCACGGGCACGATTTCTTCCTTGAAGTAGCCCGCCTTGGCCGCAGCATCCGCCGCCTGCTGGCTGCGCAACGCATACGCATCGGAATCCTTGCGCGTAATTCCGGTTTGCTCTGCCAACTTCTCCGCGGTTAATGCCATCGGCAATCCGCAATAGGTATCTACCAACCCGACAAAGAGAAAATCTTCCAGTGCCCCGCCGCCTAGCTTCAATCCGGTGCGCGCGCCGCGAATCACGAAGGGCGCTTGGGTCATATTTTCCATGCCGCCCGCGAGCACCACACTCGCTTCCCCAAGCAGCAAACGTTGCCCTGCTTGGGCAATCGCTTCAATTCCCGAGCCGCACAGTCGATTCACCGTTACTGCTGGCGTATCCATTTTTAATCCGGCCTTCAGCGCCACGTGTCGCGCTCCGTAAATGGCATCCGCGCTGGTCTGCATTACGTTTCCAAAAATGGCGTGATCGATCTCCGCGGGATCGACACCGGAACGTTGAATCGCTGCCTTTCCTGCATGGGCTCCCAGATCAATCGCCGAAACCTCAGAAAAGCTTCCCGTGTACCGCGCCATTGGCGTGCGCGCCCCCGCTACGATCACTATGTCCGTTGGAAACATTTAGCCTCGCTTGATTTGCTGCTTAGATAGGATGCTTTACATAACAGGTAAGTCAAATCGCGCCACAGCGTCAGTCCGCAGCCAGTCCAATTTCTCAGACGTGGCGTTCTTCCGCAACTACCGTGTCGCCCCCACGCTTTCGCGCCTCTTCCATGCTGAATTCCGCTCGATTAATCAGGTCAGTGACGATATCTTCGCTCTCGTATTCCTGTTTGGCCACCGCTTCGACGATTCCTGCGCTAAGGGTAATCTGCGTGGTATCCCAAGGAGGACGCACGCCTGCCGCGGCACGCCGCAATTTTTCCACCAGGTTCGAGGCTCCGGACAGCGAAGTATCCGGCAAAATGAACGCCAGTGCCCACGACGTATATTTCACGGCCATATCATTTTGCCGCACCATGGGCTGCAAAGACCGCGCCAATTGCTCCAGGAACTTTTCCAGTGGACCTTCCCCCTGTTGCCGCAGCATCTCCGCGCCGCGATCGATCTGTAAAACCGCCAATGAGAGAGCCGTTCCCTGCGTGCGGGCTCGATCGGCTTCGTTCAACAGGCAGCCGACATACGAAGTGCGGCTCAGCAGGCCGGTGCGATCATCGGAAACACCCATGCGTCTCACGAGTGAACGCAACCGCGTATGGCTGACGCTCATCAACATCTGGTCGCCAATCGCCTGTAGAAAATAAGTTTCATTGGGCTTCCAGCGATGTTCGGTGTTGTGCCCAACAATCAGCATTCCCGCGGGGGATTGCGTTTCTTTATCAACAATCGTCACGCCCAGCGCTGTTCGCAGTCCCAAATCCGTCAGAATAGAGCCCTCGCTGGCGTCGACCACAGTCCGCCCAATTCGTCAGGAATAGCCTTTTCCATTTGCGCCAGCAGAAATACCACTTGCGCGCCGGGTGCAGGTTTCAGGTTCTGCGCGGAAAATTCGGCCGCAATCTCCGGTGGCCTGCCCGGCGCTCCAATGACCGCAAGCGTGCGCGCAGCCTTCAAATACGTTCCCACTTCGCTGACCGTGGAGTTCAACATCGCGCGCGGCGTCTGTTGCCGGAAAATTTTCTGATTGATTTCCGAAATTTTCGTCAAGTCGCGCAGCGTTTCAGCGGTATACGTTCCGGTGCGTCCGGTCGGCCCCTGCGGTTTCGCCTCCTCCGTTGCCGGGGCAGCGGCAGCAGGGCGGCTAGGGGATTCTGCTTTCGGCTGATTTTTTGGCCACCAGTTCGCCATCTGGTAGAGATTCTGCAAGCGGGCGTTGCGTTCCTCTTCGCCTGGGAACATCGCCGCGATTTTTTGTAGCCGCTCGATGGCCTTGCTTTGCAACGAATACTGCAAAAATATTTCGGTCTGCACGATCAGGTCATCCAGGGCCTGCATCTTGCGGCCTTCTTCACTTACCGGCGCAGCTTCGGCGACTTCCTGCGAGGCTACAATTTTAGGAGGCGCGGCATTTGTCGTTACCGTGGCGCTTTTGGCCATTCGCGCGGAAACGCGGTTCAAAAACGCCTCATCGGCATGGCCACGCAATTTTTCCACGCGCTGTTGATTGCGATAATCGTATGGATCGATATCCACCAGTCTTTCCAGCACTTCGCAGGATTTCTGAAAGCTGCCGGAATTGAAATTTGCGTCGAAGAGCTTGATTAAGACTTCAAAATATTGTGATTCGCGGTTCAGTTCGTTATACAGCGCCGCCCAAAACTCCAGAATTGGCAGAGATTCCGGGTGCTTCGCTCCCAACTCCTCCACCTGGCTGGTGAAATCGCCGATTTTCTTGTCCGCAAACATTCGCCGCTTCAGGGTCAGCAGAATCTCGACGGATTTTGCGTCCTGCCCAATGTCCGAGTACGAGTCGGCGAGGCTGAATAACCGTGTCAGACCTTCGTTTTTTTCGCGTAGCAGCTTTTCCAGAATCGTTCGTGCGCGATCGAGTTGCCCGGCTTGCTGCAAGGCGTCTGCAAAGGTATCCAGGAACGCCACGTCACTTTCATTCGGCGCAAACGGTTCCAACAGTGCCGCGGCTTCGGCCGATTCACCGTTGCGCAATTTAGCTTCTGCATAAAGCAGCGCGACACTGCGTTCCTGCGGAGCAAGGCTGTACGCCCGACCCAACAGTTTCAGGGCTTCCTGCGAAGATCCGCCCGTCGTGGCAATCTGACCTGCGCGTAAGAACGAACGCGCCGCCAACGCATTCTTGCCCAGTTGCGCCGCGACTTCGGCTACTTTCAATTGGCGGGACATATTGTCAGGGTCGATCTGTGCCGTGCGTTCCCAGCAGAACAGCGCATCTTCGCCGCGGCCAGCCTGCACAAACATTTCCGCAGCTTTCGTATATTGCTCCAGCGCTTCTTCTGGATGATTTTGCTTTTGCTGCAGAAAGGCACAACGCGCGATACGTTCGGGAGGCTGTGTTGACAAGGAATTCTTCAGAAAGCGGTTGAAGATCGCCAGCGCCTTGGTTTCGTCCTTTGGCTCAATCAATATGTCAAACAGATAACCGTAGTAGACGGCAGCACGATCAGGTAAATCTACGCGAGTATAAAGATCACCCAGCGCTTGCGTCGCTTCCACGTGATGCGGCGCTTCCTGCAAGACGGACTGGTACGCTTCTATGGCGTCCTCGACGCGATTCTTCTCGAGGAACTTCTTTGCCCGGTCTAGAAGTTTAGTGACGTCCGCGGCCATCGTTCAGAGTTGCCTTTAAATGCGCGTTGAGTGTTGGAAACTACGGGCTCGTGGGTGGCTCGAGTCCATCTTTTACTATACGCCCGCCCCGAAACGTGGCAAATGCGGAGTGGCCCGAAGATGGGAATCTGCTACCCGCAATCTCGCACCAATCCAACTTTCCCGGGTCCCCCGGCAATGCCATTATTTGGGTAGTGGACCTCAGCCGTCAGTGGCATGTGTATACTCGACATGATGCAAAACGTCTCCGTTCAAATCGTAAGATTTGTCGACAGTGCCTTTCCGGGCTGGGTAGAGTGCGAACTCACCGATGCAGATGGTCGCTGCCATATCATTAAAGACAAAGTTCCCATTTTCACGGCAGTACTTCTGGACGCTCAAAGCAAATACCCAGTGAAGGGAGGGATGCCCTGCGAAATTGTGTCGCGGTCCGTGGCATGCAAGGGCAAGAGTTGGTCCGTGTTAGCACGGAACAGTGCGGGGTCGAATCAGTGGAAGGCGTAACAGATTTCACTGTGTTTGCAAGCCTTGTGACATCGTTTCCCGAGTAAGCACTAGACACAACTTGTCCGGTATCTGTGCCGGACTTAGCCCGTCGGCACCGAAACTCGTGCACGAAAATCCGCGCCAAGCGCGCAAGCCTAACCGAATCGCCGAGGCGGGAACATAGCGGAAAGAGACGATTGCTGGGACGAGAACTCAGGAGGATTCATGCTAATCACGATTTTGTTCCTTGCTCTGCAGCAGGTCGCTGGCAATTGCATAATCACCGAAGGTATAGGAAGCAGTTTTGGCCAAATCGGAGTGACACAACAGAAAGAAGTAGAAACGCATCCCTCAAACGTGACGTCGGTCTATGACAACAAAGGTGTTTTGCAGAGCATTTACGCATTCGCGGGAAGCAGTTGCGACTTCTAAAGGCGTCGATATCGGGGATTCTGTAGAGAAGGTTCACAAGCTGTATGGTAAAGGCAAGAAATCGCATCCGTATTTTAAAGGCGAAAAGCTTGGAGATTACGCATTAAGTATCACGGTGTGCAGTTTGTAATACTGAACGACAAGGTAGCCGTTATTTGCGTTATTTCAAAAGAGGTCAAAAAGTAAGACGGTCGGGCAAAGACACCAATCCTCCATTTGGGTACCAGGCTGTTATGTGCTGTTCACCATTTTGACCTGCATTTCTTTTCCAAGTTTGGCGTCGACCTTAACCCGTACCCGGATTGGATTGCAGTTGCGGAAGCTGAACTGCAGAAAATAACTGTTACGGTCCTTGAGGGTAGTCATTACAAAGCGGCCCTGTTGGTCGGTCTTCGTAGAGCGCAACGCAGTCTTCCAATCCGAACTAAACTCTTCTGACCAAGACACCCGCCATGAGAGTACCCGTTGGGTCATGCACAACTCCAGCAAGCGAGGAAACAATCTGCACGTCTTGATATTCGATTGTCGAGACGCCTTGGGCGAGAAGACCGCAAGGTCGCGAAAGCAAAACGATGCCAACAATCCAGAAGATTCGAGCGATCATCGTTTCGTTTATAGCTTGGCTCGGGGTGAATTGCTATCGCTTTGGCTCTGGGCCAACGCAAGGTACTGGTAAACGCCATATCCGGAATCTGACCCGCTATCATTATCCGCTATAAGCTGACGTCACCCACCAGATATGGCAAACTAGAGGTTTACACGGCATGGTTGGCGCTGCGTGAGCTTGCTCTCTCTCGGCTAACTGCCCGCTGCTGTACACTCAATTCACACCCTCAGGTCAATCCTGGCGGAACGGGAAGCGAATGGATCCGAAGTTCATACGGAATTTCTGCATCATCGCGCATATCGATCACGGCAAGTCCACGCTGGCCGACCGCCTGCTCGAAATGACGGGCGCGCTGACCCAGCGGGAAATGCACGAGCAGGTCCTCGACTCCATGGACCTGGAGCGCGAACGCGGCATCACCATCAAGGCCAAGAGCATCCGCATGCACTACAGAGCGAAAGACGGCAACGACTACCGCCTGAATCTGATCGATACACCCGGCCACGTGGATTTCTCTTACGAGGTTTCCGCGCGCCTTTCCGCCTGCGAAGGCGCCTTGCTGGTCGTCGATGCGACCCAAGGGGTTGAAGCGCAAACCGTTGCCAACACATTTCTGGCTGCGCACGCACAACCTCACCATCGTGCCGGTGATCAACAAGATCGATTTGCCCGCCGCGCAGCCTGAATCGTCCAAGAACAGATCGAAAATGTTCTGGCGATTCCCGCAGCGAAGCGCTGCTGATCAGTGCCAAGAGCGGCATTGGCATGGAAGACGTGCTGGAAGCAATCGTGGCAGCGCATCCCGCCGCCCAAGGGCAGTCGCCCAAGATGCCACTCCAGGCGCTGATCTTCGACTCCTGGTTCGACATCTATCGTGGCGCCGTGGTGCTGGTGCGCGTGATGGAAGGCCGCATCCCGCAAGCGCATGAAGATCCGCCTGGTGGCCAACAACGAAGTTTACGAAGTCGAAGCAGTTCGGCATGCTCACTCCCAAACCCATTGCCCTGAAGAACTTGAGGCCGGCGATGTCGGTTTCATCGTCGCCAACATCAAGCGCGTGGCGGATGCGCGCATGGGCGACACGATCACCGAAGCCGCGCGCCCGGCTCCGGCGCTTCCGGGTTTCGAAGCCATCAAGCCGATGGTCTTCGCGGGACTTTTCCCGGTGCTGCCGATGACTATGAAAAGCTGCGCGACGCCCTGGACAAGCTGCAACTCAACGACGCCGCCTTCTTCTACGAGCCGGAAAATTCCGTGGCGCTGGGTTTCGGTTTCCGTTGCGGTTTTCTCGGCCTGCTCCACCTGGAAATCGTGCAGGAGCGCCTGGAGCGCGAATTCGGCATTGAACCTGATCACCACCGCCCCCAGCGTGCGCTATCGCATCACCACGAGTGGGCGGTGAATCATGGAAGTTGATACCCCCGCGAAATTTCCCAATCCCAGCGATATCGAGAAGATCGAAGAGCCCATCATCACCGCCATGATCATCACCAGCGACGATTCCGTCGGCGGGATCCTGCAGCTTTGCCAGGAGAAGCGTGGCATGCAGAAAAAGTTTGAATACCTCTCGCCGCACCCGCGTCATGCTTACCTACGAGTTGCCGCTGAACGAAATCGTCCTGGATTTCTACGACCGGCTGAAGAGCGTTTCGCGCGGCTACGCGTCGCTGGATTATCATCTTGCCGGATACGTGGAAGCGGATTTGGTCAAGCTGGATATCCTGGTTGGCGGAGAACCCGTGGACGCGCTGGCGCTCATCATGCCACCGCGAGTTTTCCATCGAACGTGGACGAGATCTGGTTACCCGCCTGCGCAAGCTGATTCCGCGCCAGATGTTTGAGGTGCCTATTCAGGCCGCCATCGGCAGCCGCGTGATTGCCCGCGAAACCGTCGCCGCCATCCGCAAGAACGTTCTGGCCAAATGCTACGGCGGAGATATTTCGCGCAAACGCAAACTCCTGGAAAAACAAAAAGAAGGCAAAAAGCGCATGAAGCGCGTAGGCCAGGTGGATATTCCCCAGGAAGCCTTCCTCGCCGTACTGAAAGTGTCTGGCGACGGAGAAGAGTAGAATCAGATTCCCGGCTTTGAGGAGGAACTTGCAATGCCGAACTCTTTGGGCCGTTCCCTCGTCGTCAAACTCTGCTTTATTTTCGGCAGTGCTTTGCTCTTCCTTGCTTCGGTAATCGTTTGCCAAGCGCAGACTCCCGAATCTGGACTCCCCCTTACGGAGGCGCAGACCCAGGCAAAGAACGCGCTCGACCTCGGCGTGCAGGCGTACAAGAGTTCGCGGTTCGAAGAAGCGGTCCAATTCTTCATCCAGGCCAAAGATCTCGATCCGCAACTCCTTGATGCCCGCCTCTATCTGGCGAATGCCTACGCGTCTCAATACATCCCCGGGGCGCCTAGCGAAGACAACGCTCGGCTCGGAAAGCTCGCTACCGACGCCTACCAGGATGTTCTTCAAGTGGACGCGCAGAATCTATCGGCGATCGATGGTCTGGCTTCGATTTTGTATCAACGCGCCGGACAACCCTTCGATGAGAAAATGTTCGAAGAATCCAAATCGTATCATCAAAAGCATATCGAACTGAAACCTGACGATCCCCAGCCATACTATTCCGTGGGTGTCATCGACTGGGCGCTTTCGTACAGGGGAAATACCGCCCTTCGAATGGAATATAACAAGACGGCAGGCGATAAAGGCTTAACAGATACCGATCCCCTCCCTGAAACCTTGCGGACTGAATATGTCCAGAAATTCGAATCCATGGTGGATGAAGGCATTGACAGCCTGAAGCAAGCGATTACTTTAAGACCGGATTACTCTGATGCGATGACGTATTTGAACCTGCTCTACCGCCGGAAGGCAGACATGGCTCAGACTGCCGCAGAACGCGAGCGTTATACGGGAATGGCAGACGCGCTTTTGGATGACGTGAAAGAAATAAAGCAGAAGAAGGCAGAGACACACGCCCAGGACAAACCTTGAAGCGGAATTGAGCTCAGCTCGGTTCTTTCCCTTGAACTTCCGTCGTGAGCTTGCCGCGATGCAGCCGGATATTCACAGCATCGCCGACGTTGACCTGATCTACATCGCGCAGCACATTTCCCGATGCATCCGTGGCGATGGCATAGCCGCGCTCCAGCACTTTTAGCGGGCCGCGCTCCTGCAATTGCAGAGTCAACCGCTCCCAGCGCTCGTGTTTCAACCTCAGGATGCGTTCGGCGCGCGCACCCAAATCCGTATTGCGCTTCTCCAGGCGCAACCGCAAGGTCGCAATCTTCATCCGAAAATCGAACGAGGCAATCTTCAAGTGTGCTTTCGTGAACCGTTTGCGCGATTGATCAAGCCGAGCCCGCAGCCCGTGCGCCACGCGTGCCGTTAAATCATCCGCACGCTGCCTTCGTTGCCGCAACAAATCCAGTGGACGCCGAAACCCTGGTCGGCCCAGCAACGCATGAATCCGCCCGTTCAGATCCATCAGCCGGTAACGCATCAGCGAGGCCAAGTCGGCCTGCAAGTCGGAAACATGGTTGTCGAATTCACGGCGCGTCTGCACCACCAACTCTGCGGCCGCCGATGGCGTCGACGCGCGTACGTCGGCAACAAAATCCGCCATGGTAAAATCCGTTTCGTGTCCCACACCGGAAATCACCGGAATGGCCGACGCCGCGATCGCCCGCACAACTTCTTCCTCATTGAACGACCACAAATCTTCCAGCGAGCCGCCACCGCGCACCAGCAAAATAACGTCCGCCGCCAGCATCCTATGGAAATATTGCAGCGCCTCGACGATCTGCGCCGCCGATCCTTCTCCCTGCACCCGCACCGGATACAAAGTGAGATGTACATTCGGGAATCGCCGCGTCAAGATTCGCACTACATCGCGAACTGCCGCACCTGTAGGCGAAGTAATCAGCCCGACGCGCTTCGGCAGCAGTGGCAGCGGCTTTTTGCGCGCCGCCGCAAACAGTCCTTCTTCTTCCAACCGCTTCTTCAATTGCTCAAACGCAAGCTGCAGAGCGCCGCGGCCCAGCGGCTCGAGCGATTCCACATAAATCTGATATTCTCCGCGCGCTTCGTAAACGCTGATCGACCCGCGCACGGTAACTTTCAGCCCGTCTTCCGGTCGAAATTTCAATCCACGTTGTTGGTTTTTGAAAAATACGCAGCGGATCTGCGCCTTCTCATCTTTCAACGTGAAATAGATGTGCCCGGAAGCCGCAGGGCGGCAGTTCGAAATTTCGCCTTGCACAATCAAGTCCGTGAAATTTTTGGCCAGCAGGTCGCGTATACGCGCAGTCAAGTCGCTGACGGAATAAATCCGCCGCTCCGGCTGCAGGTTGAATTGCAGTTGTCCTTTTTCCATAACCTCGAACGACTTGTGTGGGATTGCTAGCTAGCGCCTGCTATTCCTCGTCATCGCCCATCTGCATGGTTAGGTAGCGCTCGTAGCCGAGCTCCTTGATCATGTGCATCTGGGCTTCCAGCCAGTCCACATGGCCCTCTTCGTCTTTGAGCAGCGTAACGAACAGGTCGCGCGAGCCATTGTCTTTTTCCGCCACGGCCACTTGTATGGCGGCGTTGTAATCTTTGACCGCTCCAAGCTCGAGATCGAGATCGCTCTGCAGCATTTCCTGCACGTTTTTGCCAACAGTCAGTTCCAATGGTTTCATGGTCGGGGAGCCATCAAGGAACAATATTCGCTCCATCAGAACTTCCGCATGTTTCATTTCACCGATGGACTGCTTCTTGATGAAATCCGCCAACTTCTCGTAACCCCAGTTTTCGTACATCTCCGCGTGCAGAAAGTACTGATTGATCGCGGTCAATTCTTCGCGCAGTGCCTTGTTGAGTTCTTCGATGACTTGGGGAGAGCCCTTCATAGTGTGTAGCCTCCAGGACGGACTCGAGTCTAGCTCATCTGTCAGTCCAGTGACAGTAACGCTCGACACAATCTTCAATGATGTGGCCCGGCTAGGACGCTAGCGCCGGAATCGGCCAATCAGCCAGAAAAGAAAACTCAAGCCGATGCTCAGCAGCAGGCACGTCACCACCGGAAAATAAAACGTGGTGTTCTCGCCCTTGTGAACAATGTCTCCAGGTAGTCGGCCAAAGCGGAAAGGCAGTCTGCCACCAAAGAAAAAGAACGAGCCTAGCAGGACCATCAGGCCGCCTATCACCAGAAACGTGCGCCCGAGTTCGCGATAAGAATCCATTTGCACCGTCAATCAAGCCGCCGCGGCAATACGCCGCATCAAGTCTTTCTGTTCAGCAATCGATTCTGCGCCAATCGTGAATGCATCCAGCACGCCCAGTCCCAGCGCATAGCGAATCGCCTCGTCCTGACGTTTGCTCAGATCGCCCTGCCCCAGGATTTTCATTCCTACCACGGCCTTGCCTGCCGCCTTCATTTCCCGTAGCACCGGCACAACTGTGTCCGGGTCGGCATCCATGTGCGAGCCGATTGGATTGATCCGCGCGAAGTCCACTTCGACCCATGGCGATTTCGCTGCCGCTCGCAAAGCCTCAATCGTGTGGCAGGAGCATCCATGCGCGCGAATGATACCTTTTTGCTTGGCTTCGGAGAGCACGTCCATCGCGCCGCGGTATTGCGTGGTCCAATCCGCCTCCGTCATGCAGTGCATCAGCACGATATCCAGATGGTCGGTATTCAACTCTTGCCGGAAGCGCTCCAGGTCCGCGCGCATCCCCGCGGCATCCCGCGCCCACGACTTCGTCAGCAACGTAACCTTGCTGCGGTCCACTTGCTTCAACGCTGCAGCCACATGAGGATGGCTGCCGTAAGAATCTGCTGAGTCAAAGAATCGTAAGCCGTTGTCGTAGCCGTTCAGGAGCAAGCGCGAAAGGCCATCCACTCCAAGGGCTGTCTGATGCGAATGGTGTCCGGAACCCACTGTTCCTGTGCCCATAGCCAGTCGCGACGTCTGTATACCCGTGCTGCCCAGCGTGACCGCATCCGTCGCGGCAAACTTCTGCGACAGCGGCGCCAGTTCTGCCAGGCGCGCTGCCATGGAACGCGAGCCCATCCACACCGCACCGGCAGCATACCCGGCGCGATGAATAAATTCTCGGCGTGTAGTTCGAAACATGGGGACCTCCTGAGGTAGCCAAACGTGGAGTCCTTAAGTATGCGCCCGCTGGCACAAAAAAAAGAAGCCAGACTTTTGTCTGGCCTCCGTGTCCCTCGAATTGCGAATAAGTCGCTGGCCTGGTCCTAAATCAGCTCCAGCCCTGAGAAGAAATAGCCAATTTCGAACGCTGCCGTTTCCGGTGCGTCCGAACCGTGCGTGCAGTTTGTGCCGATGCTGGTGCCCAAGTCGTGACGAATCGTGCCCGGTGCTGCTTTTTTGGGATCCGTTGCGCCCATCGTGTCGCGCCACTTGCCAATCGCTCCATCGGCCTCCAGCACGAGCGCGAAAATCTTTCCCGAGCTCATGAAATCCGTCAATTCGCCGAAAAATGGCCGCGCCTTGTGCACCGCGTAAAATCCGCCAGCCTCTTCCTTGGTCAGCCGCATGCTCTTCACCGCCACAATTTTGAATCCCGCTTTGTGGATGCGCGCCAGAATTTCACCCTGCTGTCCGGCTGCCACTGCATCCGGCTTGATAATCGCAAATGTACGTTCAAGAGCCACGACGAATCCTCCGTAATTTAATTCGCAAAACGATAGTTGGACTTTTCCACTCAATCACAACCGCGCTAATAAGCGGTCGTTAGTTATTTCTTCAGCGCCGCCGCGACTGTCGATCCCAGGTCCGCAGGCGTCTCCACCGTGTGGATGCCCGCCGCGTTCATCGCCGCGTATTTGTTCTTTGCCGTGCCCTGCCCGCCGCTGATGATTGCGCCGGCGTGGCCCATGCGGCGTCCCGGAGGCGCCGTTTGTCCAGCGATGAAGCCCACCACCGGTTTCTTCACATTAATCTTGATCCACTCTGACGCGCGCTCTTCCGCGTTTCCGCCGATTTCGCCGATCAGCACAATCGCATGCGTATCCGGATCATCGTTGAACATTTTGATGGAATCCAGGAATGTCGTGCCGATAATCGGGTCGCCGCCAATCCCAATACAGGTGGACTGGCCGATGCCCAATTGCGTCAATTGATGTACGGCTTCGTACGTCAAGGTTCCGCTGCGGCTCACAACGCCGACATTGCCCTGTTTGTGAATTCGTCCCGGCATAATCCCGATCTTGCATTTGCCCGGAGAAATAATTCCCGGACAGTTTGGACCGATCAGCCTCGTTTTTGCTTTGTTGACCACTTCGGCCACGCGGACCATGTCGATCGCCGGAATACCCTCGGTGATGCACACCACCAACGCCAACCCTGCATCCGCAGCTTCCAGAATTGCGTCCGCCGAATACGGTGGCGGCACAAAAATCACCGAAGCATCAGCGCCAGTGGCCTTCACGCCTTCCGCGACAGTATTGAATACCGGGCGTTCCAGGTGCTTCGTCCCGCCCTTTCCCGGAGTCACGCCACCCACCACGTTCGTGCCGTACTCGATCATCTGCTGCGCGTGGAACGTGCCTTCGCGTCCCGTGAATCCCTGCACCAGCAAGCGTGTTTTTTCGTTTACCAGGATGCTCATCGCGCACCTCCCGCCAACGCCACAACCTTTTGTGCGCCGTCCTTCATGCCATCCGCAATTGTGAAGTTCAATCCACTCTCACGCAAAATCTGTTGTCCGCGCTCCACGTTGGTTCCTTCCATCCGCACCACGACCGGCACTTTCACGTGCAGGTCCTTTGCGGCGGCAACCACACCGGTCGCCAGCACATCGCAGCGCAAAATGCCGCCGAAAATATTGATGAACACCGCTTTTACCGCCGGATCGCTCAGCAAAATCCCGAACGCATTCTTCACTTGTTCCGCCGAAGCTCCTCCGCCCACATCCAGGAAGTTTGCCGGAGAGCCGCCCGCATACTTAATGATGTCCATCGTGGCCATCGCCAGACCTGCGCCATTCACCATGCAAGCGACGGTGCCGTCGAGCTTGATGTAGTTCAACCCGTATTTCGAAGCTTCCACTTCCAGCGGATCTTCCTCATCCAGGTCGCGCAGTTCGCGCAAATCCTTGTGCCGGAACAGTGCGTTGTCGTCGAACGTCATCTTGGCGTCCAGCGCCACCAGCTTGCCGTCGCCGGTGATCACGCAGGGATTGATCTCAACCATTGACGCGTCGGTATCAATGAACGCGCGATACAGCGACATGAAAAACGGTGTGGCTGCCGCGGCCTGTTCGCCTGTCATTCCCAGTCCAAATGCAATCTTGCGAGCCTGATACGCTTGCAGGCCCACAGCTGGGTGAATCGATTCCCGCAAAATCGCGTTTGGATTGTCTTTGGCGACCTGCTCGATCTCCATGCCGCCGGAACCGCTGGCGATAAACACAGGCCGCTCGGTTTCGCGGTCGATCAGAATGCCAAGATAAAGTTCGCGTTTGATGTCCAAACCTTCTTCAATCAACAACCTCTTCACGATGCGCCCCTGTGGGCCGGTCTGCACCGTGATCAAATTCATTCCCAGGATCTGCGAAGCGAGCTCCGCTGCCTCATCCGCCGAGCGAGCCAACTTCACCCCGCCGCCCTTGCCGCGTCCGCCGGCGTGAATCTGCGCCTTCACCACTACCACATGCGACTTCAGCCGTTGCGCCGCCTCGCGCGCTTCTTCCTTGGTGAATACCACTTCACCGCGGGGAGTCGTAACGCCATAGCGGGCAAGGATCGCCTTCGCTTGATATTCGTGGATCTTCATTTCGGGTTCTGCCTTCTGGTGCGGTCCTGTTTCAATCAGGTCCGTAGCTCCTGTGCCGCGAAGCAACCGCGCACAGGTGTTAGTATTTATGCAGCGTAGAACAATAAAGTTTACTTGAGACGCGCAGATCGGGCAAGGCGACACGTATTTCGGTAGCGCACTCGCTTCCGATAGCCCGACCAAGACTTGACCGCCAGTCTGTTATAAAATTTCGGCATCATACGTCTAGAGCATCGCGATGAGGGAGCACTAAATGGGCATCGTCGTAACAGGTGCAACGGGACGCACGGGAAGGGCAGTAACGGAAGCGTTGCTCGCCAAAGGCGAGAAGGTTCGCGTTGTTGGACGAGACGCGAAGAAACTGACACCGCTGGTGGAGCTAGGGGCGGACCCCTTCGTCGGTAACGTTGTAGATATCGCATCAATGACAGAAGCTTTCAAGGACGCATCAGCTGTCTATTTGGTTTTGCCCGAGGACCTCTCGCAGCAGGATCTGCGTGCGCATCAAGAGCGCGTTTCCGATTCCTACGCCGCAGCAATCACCAACGCCCATGTCCGGTTTGTCGTTAATCTAAGCAGTATTGGTGGCCAGCACCCAGCTCATACCGGACCCATCGTCGGCTTACATAATCAGGAGCAAAAGCTTAATTGCGTCTCCGGGCTCAACGTCCTTCACCTGCGCGCAGCGTACTTTATGGAAAATCTTTTCATGAGCATCGCGCCCTTGCGTTCGACGGGAACACTGCCGGGTGGATTGCGTGCCGAGGTGCCAATACCGTGGATAGCGACGCAAGACATTGGCGCGTACGCGGCTGCTCGTCTTGCCGCGCACGATTTTTCGGGCCACTCGGTCCAAGAGCTGCACGGACAGCGCGACATTTCCATGAAGGAGGCAGCTTCAATTGTGGGCAACGCTATCGGCATGCCCACTCTTGAATACGTGCAATTGCCGAACACGGTCCTTGAGACGGCCCTTCTACAGATAGGTTTACCTAAAAAGACCACCGAACTGATTGTTGAGATGTGGGACGGCGCAAATGCAGGCCTGATCTCACCACTGGAAGCGCGCTCGGAAAAAAACACAACACCGACCACGCTCGAATCATTTGTCGCCAGAGTCTTTGCTCCCGCGTATCTCCAAACAGTTTAAAAAGCGACATTGAATGAAAGAAGTCTCAATCTTAATTGATCGAAAACTGATCCCGTATCGGTATTCCCGACGGCAGAGCAAATGACAAAGGGCATCTCTCTAATTCAAAGTGTGGAAGCTGGCTCTGCTCTTTCACGTCCGGACGCGGAATTGCTCATGGAAGAGCTGCTATCCGGCCGCGTCGAAACACCGGATATCGTTAGGTTGTTGGACGCGTTGAATCAACGCCACGTTACAGCCGCGGAGCTTTCTGGCTTCGCCACGATCATGCGACGCCACTCCGCTCCTGTTTTTCTTGCCCATGAACCGCGGCCTGAAAATATGGTGGACACTTGCGGCACCGGTGGCGATGCCAGCGGCACCTTCAACATTTCCACCGCCGCCGCGATCGTCGCTTCTGCCGCTGGCGCACGCGTGGCCAAGCATGGCAATCGTGCAGCCAGTTCCCGCTCCGGTTCCGCGGATGTACTGGAAGCGCTCGGCGTCAACATTGATCATTCGCTACTGCATGCAGGCAAATCCATTCGCGAGATCGGCATCGGTTTCTTGTACGCCCCGGCAGCTCACGGCGCGGCCCGCCATGCCACTCCGGCGCGAAAGCAGATCGCCAAGCGTACGATATTCAATCTTCTGGGCCCACTCACCAATCCCGCAGGTGCACAAATGCAAATTCTCGGCGTGTTTTCTGCCGATGTGATCGATCTCGTTGCCGCGACGCTGGCCGATCTTGGTGTTGAGCGCGCCTTCGTGATTCATGGCGCGGGCGGACTGGATGAAATTTCGCTCTCAGGCGAAACGCAAATCGCCGAAGTACGAAATGGCACGGTGCGGCGCTTCACCGTGACCCCGAAGGACTTTGGCCTCAGCCGCGCGCCGGTCGAAGCTCTGCAGGGTGGCGACCCGCATGATAACGCCGCTTTGGTCCGCCGCATTTTTCAGGGCGAATCCGGACCCCCGCATGACATCGTCGTCGCCAACGCCGCCGCGGCCCTCTTCGTCACCGGCCATGCCGAACATTTTCGCGATGCCGCAAAATTAGCCGCCGAGGCCATTCACTCGGGCGCCGCGCTGGAAAAGCTATACCAGCTCAAAGAGTTCTCGCAAAAAGAACTTGCCTGACGTTTTTCGCCAAACTCCTAAGATGTTTCAGGGCTTCGCAGGACTTTCCGGTCCACTGCCGGACTCAATCAATTCGTGCACACCCCAGCCCGTCGCCACAGCCGCAATTGCCCCAGCCACAATATAAATGGCCACTTTGTGGCTGATGCCAACCGCAGGCGCTCCGGTCGCCGCAGGTTTTTGCGGCTCAGCAGGTGCATCCAGGTAAAGGCGATAGGTTTCGCCTTCCGGAATCAGTTGAAATTCGCTGCGATACCTGAATTCCAGATTCCCCTTCATTGCCGAAACCTGAATCACTTTCGGCCCCAACTGCCTCACCTCTGCTTGTGTCGCATGACCAGGTTCCGGCCGAAACAGTGCATCGGCAACATGCACTTCGATGACTACCATCTCGGGCGCCGCGAAGAAAGTTGATCCCCCTTCCATATCCACATGCGCGCCATTTTCGATCCGCTGCAAGGTGGCCACCGCTCCTCGCGAAAAGGCCAGTGTTGCGCTACCCACGCGCACTCCCAGCTTTCCGTCCGTGTCCAACGAAAGCCTTTCGCCTTCAAACACCGAGAGACCGGGATAAGCTTCGGCCGAATTCAGCGTTGCATCGTACGCACGGGTCAATATGCCTATGGGCGGATCTCCCGCTGCGATCAATAGGCTTGGCGAAACACAGAGAACTGTGCAAAGCAGCAAGGCTGCCGCGCCACGAAGGAGATTCATTGAGGGCCTCCAGGGTTGGAGCGAGGAGGGGACAAACCCACTGGAGGGAACGATATACTTAATTAACTAGTACGTCAATACACGTACATAGAAATACGTCAAGTAGAATAGCCACGATAGTTACTCAAGACACAACATCCATGACCAATGGTTTCCGCTGTCACAACAACAGGAAGTTCTGCAGCAACTGCTTGCCCGATTCCGTCAGCACCGACTCCGGATGAAATTGCACGCCTTCCACCTTATATTGCCGGTGGCGTAGCCCCATGATGATACCGTCTTCGGTTTCCGCGGTAATCACCAGTTCCTTCGGCAGCGACTTCCGCTCCACAATCAGCGAGTGATACCGCGTGGCAATAAACGGATTCGGCAGCTTTTTGAAAATACCCTTTCCATCGTGCTTCACTTCGCTCGTCTTCCCATGAAACAACTTGGGTGCGCGGACGATCTTTCCTCCAAATGCCGCTCCAACTGCCTGATGCCCCAGGCATACTCCCAGGATCGGGAATCTTCCCGGCCAGCTTCTCGATCAACTCCACGGAAATTCCCGCTTCCTGCGGCGTGCACGGTCCCGGCGAAATCACAATACGTTCAGGCTTCCTTCGCACAATTTCCTCAACCGAAATTTTATCGTTGCGGTGTACTTCCAACTGGCAGCCCAATTCACCCAGATATTGCGCCAGGTTATAGGTAAACGAATCGTAGTTGTCCAAAAGTAGAATCACGCATTTGCGCTTTCCTTTCCCGGCAGTGGCTTTTGCCATTGGCGTGCGCCGATTCCAGCGCCCGCAGCAATGCCCGCGCTTTGTTCTCTGATTCCTGGAACTCTCCCGCGGCCGTGGAATCCGCCACAATCCCGCCGCCCGCCTGCACGTACGCCACTCCATTTTTGATGACCATGGTACGCAGCGCGATGCACGAGTCCAGGTTGCCCGCAAAATCCAGGTACAAAATTCCGCCCGCATATATTCCGCGCCGCGTTTTTTCCAGCTCCTCGATAATTTCCATCGCGCGAACTTTCGGCGCTCCGGATACTGTCCCTGCCGGAAAGCACGACATCAGCGCATCAAAGCAATCCACATCCTCGCGCAATTTTCCGCGCAGGCTGGAAACCAGATGCATCACGTGCGAGTAGCGCTCCACGGTCATCAAGCGCTCAACTTTGATGCTGCCGTAATCGCATACCCGGCCCAGATCGTTTCTTCCCAAATCCACCAGCATGATGTGCTCGGCGCGCTCTTTCTCGCTCGCGAGCATTTCCCGCTCCAACCGCTGGTCTTCCGCTTCATCCTTCCCGCGCCACCGCGTCCCGGCAATCGGCCGGTAGAACACTTCGCGTCCCTGCACTTTCACCAGCATCTCTGGCGAACTTCCCACCACGTGCACATCGTTCAATTGCAGGTAGAAAAGGTACGGCGAGGGATTCAGCGCTCGCAGTTCGCGATAAATGGAGAATGGCGCCGCTTTGGTCTTCGCGGAAAAGCGCTGGCTGATCACTACCTGGAAAATATCGCCTGCGCGAATATATTTTTTCGCTTTAGCCACTACGTCGAGATATTCCTGCCGTTTGAAATTCGATGCCACCACCGGGGCAACGCGTTTGCCCTTGGCTGGCTTAGGTGAATGCTCGTTTGGTGCGGGTTCTTCCAACAGTTTCCGCGTGCGCTGAATTTCTTTAACGGCGGCGTTGTATTTCGAACGCAGGCTGCCCGGCCCTTCGGCGTATACATTGCGCACGATCCACAATTGATGCTGCACGTGATCGAACGCCAGAATGCCGTGGTAAAACATCAGCATCGCGTCGTACAAGCCAATCTCATCGCGCAAACGCTTGGGCAGCCGCTCGATCAGCCGCACCATGTCGTAGCTGAAATAGCCGATCGCTCCGGCAACCAGCGGCGGCAATCCAGGCAAACGTACCGGTTTGTAGCGCTCCATGTGTTGCCGCAAAAACGTAATCGGGTCGCGCTCTTCCCAGATCAACCGGTCGCGGCTTTCCAACACGCACGCTCCGCCGGCATAGCGAAATATCTCTTCGGGATTCGCGCCTGCGAAGGTGTAGCGCGCGATTTTTTCGCCGCCCTCCACGCTCTCGAGAAGGAACGAATAGCGCGCGCCTTGCGCTACGCGCAGATAGGCACTCACTGGCGTCAGCAAATCCGCCGAGAAAACGTCGTACACAGGAATGAGGTTTCCCTGTTTCGCTAGCTTTTCAAATTCCTGGAATGAAGGTTGAATCATGCCGTCCGTTCAAAGCTGAATCAATTTCATGAGTGCAGCGCGAAAAATCGGTTTACAATCTCGAATTCTCAACGGAGTTTGTGCTCTTTCGCTTTCAACGCGCCCATCACCGCTTTTCTCATCTCCGCCTCGGGCGCTTTCTGCTTCATCCAGCCTTCCCATTGCGCGATACCCTGAGCCACGAACATTTCCACTCCTGAAATCGTTTGCAGCCCCTTGGCCGCCGCCATTCGCAGCAGTTTCGTCTGCATTGGCCGGTAAACCAGGTCAAAGACGAACGAACAGTTTAACTCGCCCGGTGCAAGAGGCGAAATTCCGTCTTGCGGGTGCATGCCCACCGGCGTCGCGTTCACAATCACATCGAATTTTTCGCGCCGTAGCGACGCTCGATTCACAACTCCGCCCTTCACCGCCTTCGCCAGACTCCGCGCCGCTTGTTCTCTCCTCGCGCAAACAAGCACTTCCGCTCCCGCCGTTGCCACAGCAAACGCGGCCGCCCGTGCCGCACCGCCGGCCCCAAAAATCAACACGCGCTTGCCCCGCAATGCGATCTTCTTTTCGAGGGCCCGCAGCACACCCAGATAATCTGTATTACTTCCATACAAGGAACCATCGTGCCGAACCGTCACGGTGTTTATGGCACCGATTTTCTGCGCAAGCACTTCGCAATCGTCCAACTCGCGGAAAACCGATTCCTTGTGTGGCAGCGTTACGCTGAATCCGCGTACTCCGAACTCGGGAATTATCTGCAGGAAATCTTTCAGTCTTTCCACCAGAAACGGCAGAAATACCGCATCCCTCTGTTCCGCCGCGTAACCCGTGTTGTGCATCAGCGGCGAAAGCGAATGCCCGATGGGATTTCCAATCACCCCGTAAACTGCGGTCTTCCGCGTAAGTTCATGTGCGCGGTAGAGTTTCTTTAATTCTAGCAATCCGACCTGACCCGGAGCCGTCGCCGCTGCTACCGGTGCATACGCCAGGGCGCTTCCCTCGCGCAATCCCAAAATGCGCGCGGGCAATCCTACTTCTCCCATAGGCACGGCCACCAATTGCTTGGATTCGCGTGCCACTTTAAGCAATCTCACGCTGTCCGCGATGGTTTGCGACATCGTCGCAATCTTCACGGCGTCGCACCCGCCCGCGAAGGGCAAACTCACTTTCTTCAAAACTTTGGGCGTGCCTCTAAAATCGTGCATGGAGAGCATGACCTTGCTCGGCACCGCATAACCTCGCACCGATTGTTGCGGCAACTCCCGCAGCGTCTCGACTTCCAGGTCGCACCACTGGCAACCTGCATCGCGCGCGCGCATCAACCAATACAGCTCCGCTTCCGCATTCCCCGCCAATTCGCCGCCACCGGTCCGTCGCCGGCAAGTTGCGATGAACGTCACGCTCTTGAATTTCTTGCGTTTCAGCCAATCCAGGAATTTTGTGCGCTCGGAATCGTCTCGCAACCAGTCTAGCCGCAGCTCGACTGTCGGGGTTTCCTTCACGCGCCAGACCCACCAATTTCGTCAATTCCTGCGCTGTGGACGCGGCCGCCACACCACAAATCCGTCTCAGTCCTGCCCCAAACACCGACATTCTCTAAAAATACCTCCTAACCCATTGAAAATAAAGCTTGTAGCATGCCTTTACGAATGTGTAAAGGCCTCCCGTCCATTTTGTTGACGCCTCCCTGGGCGCTTGTTAGCTTCAAAGGTGCAAGTCCCCGCACGGCCCTTACTGGCGTGATTCGAAGGAGTACGATTATGCGCGCATTTGCAGCAGCATTCTCTTTAGCCTTTTTGTCGGCGGCCTCCGTGGTCTCAGCTCAGACCGCTTCGCAGGCTCCGGTGGTGAACTCCACGCAGCGCGTCAACGAAGCCACCTCGCCTGATTACACCGCCGTGTACTGTTCCAGTTTCGTTTCCGACGAGAGAGTCTCGAATGATACCGTGCTCATCTCGGGCGAGGAGTCCAGGGCAAAGATTACCTTCGCTCGCGGCGATTATGTGTACATCAACAAAGGCTCGGCGCAGGGCGTCAAGGTTGGTGATCGCTACTCGGTCATTCGTGCCACAGAAGATCCCACCAAGGTCCAGTGGTTTAAGTGGCAAGACAAGCTCATGAAGGCTATGGGCACGCTCTACAAAGATACTGGCCAACTCATCGTTACCACCGTGCAACCCAATGTTTCCATCGCCCAGGTTTCTTTCTCCTGCGATTACATGCAGCGTGGCGACATCGTCCGTCCCTATCAGGAGCGCCCCTCACCTCCCTATAAGCCCTCAGGCACGTTCGAGCACTTTGCTCCTGTAAGCGGAAAGTCTGTCGGCATGCTGGTCGTGGGCCAGGAGTTTTCTCAGTTGTATGGCAAGAATTCGATCGTGTACATCAATCTGGGCAACAACCAGGGCGTGAAGGTTGGCGATTACATGCGCATTTTCCGCTACCAGGGTTCCATGTCCGAGCTTGTTCCCAACACCGAAGGCTATCAGTACAAGCTCTTTGGTTTTGGCAGCACTCCCGCCAAATATGAATGGAATGATTTGCCGCGCGAAGTGCTGGGCGAGGGAGTCGTGATCAATACCAGCAGGAATTCTTCCACCGTTTTCATTACCTACAGCCGGATCGAAGCCTATGCTGGCGATTACGTCGAAATCGAGTAATCCCTCTTTAGCGCAAATTTCTCTCAACCCGCGTCGTAACTGGCGCGGGTTTTTTCTGCCATCGCCTAATTGCCTGGCCCGACGATTTCGCACGTAAATCCGAAAATCTGCGTTTCGCGGTTCTTCCACGCATCTCGCGGCAGCCCGGCTTTCCGGCAAGTCTCCTCCAGGAATTTCTCACGCGCTAATCCATGTTCCACCGCTACTTGGGGCAGCAGCAAACCGCGCTGAGCGCCTTGCACAATCAGCAGTCCATGTTTGCCGATCTCGATCTGTTCCGCGCTGATCGGCTCAACGGGTGAGAGCACCGACACCTCGATTTCCGCATCCTCCAGTTCATCCGCATGCATCGGCGCAAATCGCGGGTCTTCCCGCGCTGCACTTGCCGCACACTGCACAATTCCTTCCCCCAAAGTTTCCTTGGGCTCTACTAACCCAATGCAGCCGCGCAGCTTTCCTTTGGCGTGCAAGGACACAAACACGCCTCGCTTTTGACCCAAAATTCCATCCATGGGAATGGGATGAAGTAATCGATGGTGGCAGACAGACTCTCGCAAACTCGCTCGGGCGAGTTCGCGAATCTGCTTCTTTTCCTGTTCAGAGAGGGATGGCATCCTGTGACTTCTTGGGCGTTTCCAGCATGCTTAATTTGCGTCGCTGTTTAATCCGGTCGTCCAACCGGTTCCAGAATCGATAAAAATATTGCCCGGCGGAAACCAGTGCGCTGATGACCACCAGCCAAAGCAAAAATAATCCCAGCGGCTTCAACCGCGTATGCCGTACTCCTGCGATCAACACGGCTACTGCACAAACCTGCAAAACCATTTTTGTTTTGCCCAGCGCCGACGCCGCAATCGTGAATCCCTCGGCCGACGCAATATTCCGCAATCCCAAGATCGTAAATTCCCGCCCGATGATGATCACCACCATCCATGCCGCCACCAGGTGCATGTCCACCAGAGAAATGAAGGCCGCGGAAATCAGCAATTTGTCTGCGATTGGGTCCAGCAGAATTCCCAGCGTAGTTACCTGGGCATTTCGTCGCGCTACGTAGCCGTCCGCCCAATCCGTGGCTGCCGCCGCCAACAGGATCAGCACGCCCCAGAACTCGAAGTGCATCGTGAATCCTAACATCTCCACGTTCGGACTCCTGGTCAGCAGCACCACAATGAGTACCGGAACGAAAAAGATCCTCAACAGTGTCAATGAGTTCGGAAGATTCATGTGCCAGCGGTTTGCTCGGGCTCTCCTGCGCTTTTTTCTCTCGCTGGGCTCACTATAGACTCCGTACTTGCACCCGTCAACGTGGGAACAAATGCCCGGTTTCTCAACATCCTCGGTACTTTACGGTTATTTGCCTATTTAGGGGAAACTTCAGGTAGGGATACTAATTCGTAACACGGGTGCTGCAAACCTGTGCAAAACCTCGGCTGTGACTCTTGAACAATCCTAATTGATGCTGGTCACTTAAATATCAAATGCGCCATTTATCTTGCTTACTTGCAGTCACTTACAATGACCAAGCTCACCGTGCTCTCTAATTCCCTGTTCCATTCTTGTTCACCTTTCGGTTGTTAGCTCACAAGTTTCCACAGCGTTTTCCACAGTAATAGGCCTGCCCCACGATTCCCCGGGCTCATCCCTTTTCATTCATATTTCATTCATATCGCGAGAGATTTTACTGTATTACTCGAGAGTCACTAGCGCCGATTTTCTCTGCATTTTAGATCGCGTGAGGCCCACGCAAAACGCGCACGGGGAACAGTAATATTGCTCGCAACAGTCCCAAAACTCCGTCCACGGCTATCCCCAGGATCCGAAACGGCAGCAAAATCAGCCACACAAATGGGTATGCAATCAAGGCCAACAGCGCCAAAGGCCAGCACACGATCAATAACAGGCACCACAGTAGAAAGGCAACCATCTGAGTTCTCCCGTACTTCTACTCCTTATCTATCTATACGAAGGGGAGCGCCTGGATGTTTCCTTCGTGACAAACTCGTTCAGCTTCAATCGCTTCGCCACATTCTCGGGCACTTCAGCATCCATGTCGATATGCGTCTCGTTCGCTTCAGACCGCGTTACTCGCCCGAGCGCGTGGATCAACGCCAGCGTTCGCCCCTCAGTAAGCGGCATGTGCAGCGACAACTTTACGATCGGATCGATCGGTATAGCCTTCTCAATTCTGCGCAGTAGTTCGTCGATTCCCTCGCCCGTCAGCGCCGAAACAAATACGGGGGGCTCCTCTTTCCCTGCGCAACGACTCCACGCCGCCTCAAATTGCTCACGCTGTTCGGGAGTGAGTTGATCTACCTTGTTGAACACGCGCAAGCGCGGGCGTCCTAGCACTCCTAGTTCATCGAGAA
Source organism: Candidatus Acidiferrales bacterium (assembly GCA_963837885.1). GTDB lineage: Bacteria > Acidobacteriota > Terriglobia > Acidiferrales > UBA7541 > Acidiferrum. Next base: position 85,637 of record CAWIPD010000021.1, read on the forward strand.
TCTTTTCCACTTCGCGATCCAGTTCATCGTGATGCATGCTGGAAATATCGCTGACCTGCAGCAGCAATGCCGCTTCCTGCACCTCTTCCAGCGTCGCGCGAAACGCCGTGATCAATCCCTTCGGCAGCGCGCGAATAAATCCCACCGTATCAGAAACCAGAATCCGCCTGTTCGATGGCAGCCGAATCGCCCTGACTGTCGGGTCCAGCGTCGCAAACATGCGATCGGAAACCAGAACTTCGGCATGGCTCAGCGCATTGAACAGCGTGGACTTTCCTGCGTTCGTGTACCCCACTAGCGTCACCGTGCCCAGAGGTACCGCATTTCGCGCTTCGCGGCGCAGCGCTCTCTGTTTCCGCACTTCTTCGATGCTTTCCTTGATGCGGCTCACCCGGTCGCGAATCCGCCGGCGGTCAGTCTCCAGTTTCTTTTCTCCAGGTCCGCGTACGCCAATGCGTCCCGCTCCGCCACCGGCTCCACCTGATCCGCCTCCGCCGCTCTTGCCGCCCAACCGGGACATCTCCGTGCCTTTGCCCGTCAGCCGTGGCAGCAGATAATTCAATTGCGCCAGCTCCACCTGTAACTGGCCCTCGCGGCTCCGCGCGTGCTTCGCAAAAATATCCAATATCAATTGCGTGCGGTCCACCACGCGCCGTTCCGTGGCCTTCTCGATGTTTCTCTGCTGCATCGGCGTCAATTCGCTGTCAAAAATAATCAGGGGAGCATTCCGCGCGTTGGCCTCCGCGCGAATCTCGTCGAGCTTGCCTTTGCCCACCAGGGTTGCCGGGTCTGCCGCATCCCGTATTTGGAACATTGAGCCGACCACGTTGCCGCCCGCGCTCTTGGTCAGTTCTTCCAGCTCCATCAGCGACTCGCGCCCCGCCTCTCCCGTCGGCATCCCCGGAAAACGCGCAGCCTTCTTCCATCCCACTCCTACGAGCAGGACACGCTCTGCAAACGATGTGTCGTGTGTCTGTTTATGCTTCATTCGTTGGATTCGTTCGATTTCTTCGCGGGGATACAAATCACAGTGAAGAGATCTCGCGCCATCCGCAAGATTATACGTTGTTCTTTTGCGCCCGGAAACCACGGCAAGTCACATTGCTCGGCATTCTCTAGAGCTGGCTCCGAACCCACTCCAGCGCCTGCTCTCTTATCTCCGCGTCGCCGCCAAATCCCGTCAGCCAGTGCACGCCCTGCTCTCGCCGGAACCATGTCATCTGTCGCTTCGCATATCTTCGCGTAGCCTGCTCGATCGCCGCACGAGCCTCTTCAAGTTCCATCTCTTTAGCCAGCACCGCGCGCAATTCTTTGTACCCGATGAAGTCGAATGGTTTCGCTTTCTCCGCCATTCCGCTTTCCATCAATCCCCGCACTTCTTCCATCCACCCGCGGGCCAGCATCGCATCGGTTCGTGCGTGCACCTGCTTGTACAGAGCCTCGCGCTTCGGCTGCAATCCGATCTTGATTGCCCGCCAACCTTCCAGCGCTTTTCTTCCGCCCTGATAGACTTCTGACAGCGGCTTCTTCGTCAGCAAACATACTTCCACCGCACGCAATAATTTCTGCTCATCCGCAGGCGCAATTTTCTTCGCGGTTTCCGGATCGAGCCTCTTTAGTACACGATGTAAATAACCGGCCTTTTTGCCTATGCTGCGAGCGCGCAATCGATCCCGTAACGGTTCAGAGCGCAACGGCACTTCCGCCAATCCTTCCAATAGCACTCGCAGGTACAGCCCCGTCCCGACCGTAAAAATCGGCAATCTCTCACGTCCGCGCAACTCATTCAGCAATTCGATCGCGCGTTCGCGATATCCTCCCGCGGTCGCCTCTTCCGAAGCCTCCAGCACATCGATCAAGTGGTGTGGCACGCCCTGCCGTTCTTCCATCGATGGTTTCGCTGTCCCGATATCAAATCCGCGATACATCTGCGTGGAGTCGCACGCCACCACTTCTCCGCCCAATTTCTGAGCGAGCCAGATTCCCAACGCGGATTTTCCGGAAGCGGTTGGCCCAACAATCGCCACCAACGGCGAGTTTTTCTGTTCGTTTGTCAGAGCAGTCATTTGGAAGGAAACAGCAGCGGCCAGGCCCGAACGACCAATATCACTAGCACGATCAACCCCAGCAACAAACTACCCAGCACTTGTGGTCGGGCCAGTTTCATCACCCAATCCTAGCCCGGAATCCAAACGCGGCGCAATTTCCCTTACTACCTAACACACGCAACGTCGTCATCCTGAGAGCGAATTCCGATTCGCTCGAAGGATCTCAATTTCTACACCCTGCATGCTCTAAACGTAAATTGCGAAGGTCAGTGAATGCGAACTAATTATTCGGCGGCTGAATGTTGTAGTAATACGTGAATCGCAATTCGATGTGATCCGCTTTGAATCCCGGAGGCAACGGCGGAAACGGGTTCGACGCCCGGATCGATGAAAACGCCGCGCGGTCCAGCGGTTCCTTCCCCGAACTGAACACTTGCACCGGCTCTCCATCCGGCACCACACCGTTTTTCGTGATTTTGAATTGCAGTGAAACGATTCCCTGATCGCCCAATTGCACGGATGCGGGCATCACCGCTTCCCAATTTCGCTTCACCGTGTAATACACGCGTCGCAGATAATCGTTGAAGTCAATGCCCTCGGTATCCGTGAGCATCTCAATTCCCGCCGCAGCAGTTCCATGACCGTGACCACCTCCGCCGCCTCCCACTCCCGACGGCAATTGTCCTCCGCCGCCAATGGGTGCTGGTGTATTCGGTCTTCCGGCCTTCTCCGCATCCCGGATCATCCCTCCGGGCGAAGAGGAAAACTGCGGCAATTTCAATCCGCTCGTTGGTGTCGGCGTGCTCGGCACTTCCAGTTTCGGTTGCGCCACTTCCGTCTTCGGAGTTGGCACACTCGTGGCTGGCGGCGTTTGCGCAATGTTCGGTTGAGGCGTTGGCGCGCTGGGCAAATCTCTCTTTGGCTGCTCGGGCGCCGGGGCAGGAAGGGGAGGCGGTTCAATTCTGGGCGGCGCCACCTTCTTTAATATTTTCGGGTCAACTCGCACCGCTTCGTGCGGCGCGGGGGGCGCTGACGGCTTCAGTGCGTCCAACGCTCCTGGTGGCAGCAACACCGTCATCTGCCGTCGTCCGATTTCTTCCTGTTCCTTGGTCAGTTTATGCGGCCCGAAAATCTGCGGCTCAAACACCAGCAGCGCCAGAACCACCAGGTAAGCCACCATTCCCAATGCCTGCTTGACTTGGTCTTCGGTGGACTTCCGCATCCCCATGTCGGGGGTCAACAGGCTGACTTCACCCGTGCTCATGATGTCCGGCGGAACCATGTCCTGCGGGATCTCAAAATGCGCGGGCATTTCTTCGGGCATAACCGCGCCCTGCGGAATCGTTACGCGCTCGTCCATTTCCGACGGCTGCGGAGGCAGGCTGGATTCGTCTTCGCGTTGCACCAATTCCACATTCACGTCGCGTGGCACCACCACGCGTGTGGCGATCGACTCCAGCGGCAGATTCGAGGGGATCGTCGACTTCGTTTCCAGCTTGGTATTCGGCATGCCCGAAGGCACCAGTGTGCGCTCGTCCAGTGTCGAGGGACGTCTGCGCGTTGTCGCGGTCACATCTTCAGCCGATAGGCGCGCGCCTGGCGGCACCAATGTCCGTGGAATCATCATGTGTTTTTTTCGTGTACTGCTGGTTGGACGCGCGCTTCATGCTCCCGGATGCTTGTCATCACCCGACTCGCCAGCTCCAACGCTGCTCTTCCTGCCGCGCCATCTGTTTTCGGCGCAACTCGTGTCCGCACTGCTTCCAAAAACGCTTCCAATTCCGCCTGCAAAGGTTCCGTCGCCGGTGCCGTCAATTTCTCAAACCCAAATTCCGGCTCGGGCCCGGGCTTCTTCACTCCCACCCGCAACGCATCGCGCCGCGCGTAATCAAGGGAGATGTATTCCCGCTCCTGGAAAAAGCGCATCTTCCTCACGCGCTCTGTGGAGACGCGACTTGCGGTAACGTTCGCCACCGCTCCGCCGGCAAACTCCAGCCGCGCGTGCGCGATATCCACCTTGTCCGTCAACACCGGTATTCCCACCGCCTTCACTTCCGTCACCTTTTCTTTCACCAGCGCCAGCAAAATATCCAGATCATGAATCATCAGATCGTAAATTACGTCCACATCCAGGCTGCGCGGCGTGAACACTCCCAACCGGTGCACCTCAAAAAACAGTGGCCGCTTCACCACCGGCTCTACCGCTAACACGGCCGGGTTGAACCGTTCCACGTGGCCGACCTGCAAAATTCTCTGGTGCTTCCTCGCGGCCTCCAGCAATTTATCCGCTTCTGCAAGCGTGCTGGCCATTGGCTTTTCTACCAATACATCGATTCCCAGTTCCATCAATCGGCAGCCAACTTCAGCGTGAGCCACCGTCGGCACCGCTACCGTCGCAGCATCCACCTTGCCCCGCAACTCCTCTATCCCTTTGAACGCTGCGCACCGGAATTCTTGCGCTCGCTGCTGCGCACGCGCAAAATCCTGATCCACCACGCCAACCAAGCTCCGCGCCGTTCAACTCGCTGTACACCCGCGCGTGGTTCTTGCCAAACTCCCCCGCGCCAACCACTGCCACACGAATTTTCCTGGGTTCCCCGCTGGCACTCATTCCTTGTTCATTCCCCTGGAATCACTTTTCGGTTCCGCAACCTGCGCTGGCGGAAACGCCTGAATTGCGATTCCCGCTGCGTCTGCCAGCTCGATCAATTTGTCGCGGTCGAACAAAAGGGTGCGTGTCGCGTCGATGGCCAAGGCCGTGGCCCCCGCGCTCTTCATGCTTTCGACGGTGGGCAATCCTACCACGGGTACATCGAAGCGCATGTCCTGCCGCGGCTTGCTCACCTTCACTACCACCAGCGTCTTTGCCCTGCGCAAATCGCGCCGCGCGCGTTATCGTTTCGTCGGTTCCTTCCATCGCTTCCACTGCCACACAGGCACGATCTGCAATTACTACCGTCTGCCCGATGTCCATTCCTGCAATTTGCCGAGCCACGCTTAGCCCGTATTCAATGTCGGCCGCTTCTTCCGCACTTGGCGCGCGCTTGGTCAGCACTCCCGCTTCCGGTAGCAATGGCTTCAGGAACATCGTCGAGTCGACCAACTGAATCCCTTCGTCTTCTAACACCTTCGCCACCGCCCCGATCAGCGAGTCCGTATTCTTCCTCGGCAACGCAAACAGTAATTTCGCCAGCTTCCAGTCTGGCCTGATCGAGCTGAAAATCTTGTTGTGCTTTACCTGCCCGCCATCACCGCGCGCGTCACGCCTTCGCTCTGCATCAATTCAATCGCTTTGCTCAGTTCGCCCAGGCTTACCCAGTGCAGCCGCTTGGCGATCTTCTCCAATTCCGGCGAAGCTTCTTCTTTCAGCGCGATCACCGCCATCTCGATTCCCTGGCTGCGCGCGCCCTCCAGCACCAGAAACGGAAATCGCGCCGTTCCCGGCAATCAGTCCCCATCCCGTTTTTGCTTGTAAGTACATCTGGCATGAAGTTCGGCGCCTTACTTCACGATTCCGCGCTTGGCCGTCTCTGCGAACTCGATCAATTCTTTCACGTCTTCGGAGTCCGCCAATTTCGCGCGCATTTCTTCCAGTGCTTGCGACGTATTCATCTTCGATCGCCGCCCCAGCAACCGGAAAGCTCTCTGCAGCTTCTTGATTCGCTCCGGCGAAAATCCCTTGCGTTCCAGCCCAATCGTGTTCGGCCCGAAACACTTCGTGTCGCGTTCATCCACCACCAGTGAAAATGGCAGCACATCCTGCGTGATCGCCGTGCACGCGCCGATGTAGCAGTACCTTCCCAGCCGGCAAAACTGGTGAATCGGCGAAAACGCTCCGACGGTCACAAAGTCCTGCACCGTCACATGCCCCGCCAGCGTCGCTCCATTGATGAACAGCGTGTTGCTCCCTACCTGGCAGTCGTGCCCGACGTGCGAATACGCCAGAAAGAAATTCTTCGACCCGATGCGCGTGACGCCTCCGCCTTTTTTTGTTCCACGGTTTATCGTGACGTATTCCCGGAATATATTGCCTTCGCCCACTTCCAGTTCTACATGCTCCTGCGCGTAGGTGTAATCCTGCGGGTCGCCGCCAATCACGCTGAAACGATGGAACACGTTGTTCGGCCCGAATTTCGCTGGTCCCTGCACCATCGCGTGTGCATGCAGCACGCATCCCTCGCCCAACTCCACACCTGCTCCCACCACGGCGAAAGCTCCTACGCTTACGCCTTTGGCCAGTTTCGCTTCCGGTGAGATGACTGCCTGCGGTGATATCAGTTGTGCTTCCGTCATGCCCTTACGCTCATGCTTGGGGTGCCGTCACTTCGGGAATTTCCGCCGCCACTCGGTCTACCATCACGCACATCAAACTCGCTTCTGTGCACAACTTTCCGTCAACATACGCTTTCCCCTCGACCTTGCAGAGATCGCCCTTCCACGTCACGATGTTTACTTCCACGCGTAGTTGATCTCCGGGTACAACCGGCCGGCGAAACTTCACGTTGTTCATCGACGCCAGATACATCAGCTTTTCATCACGATTCGGTATTTCTTGCAGCAGCAACAGCCCGCCCGCCTGCGCCATCGACTCCAGAATCAACACTCCCGGCATCACCGGTTGCCCTGGAAAGTGCCCTTGGAAAAACGGCTCGTTGATCGAGACGTTCTTGATCGTCACGATGCGCTTCAGTCGCTCCATCTCCACCACACGGTCCAGCAGCAAAAACGGGTATCGGTGTGGCAAAAACTTCTGTATTTCTATGATGTCCATGACCATTCGCGTTCTTTCACCGCCCTGTCCCGCCAGCGGCGCCCCCTTGCTTTCGCAAACTCTCTATTATAGGCAATCCCAGCCTCCCACAAAACATTCTTCTTTTGGACCGGTTGATTTTGCCCCTCGGAAACCAATTTCGCCTTTTTCCGCTCATCAATCGCACGCGCTCATCTGTCCTTGCTTGACCCATTTTCCTTCGTGGAATAACATCATTTCCCCATGCCGGATAACCGCTCGCTCGTTGGTCAGGTCTTTTCCCACTACAAAATCACCCGTGAAATCGGCAGTGGAGGCATGGGCATCGTCTACGAAGCGGAAGACTCCCGACTTGGCCGCCGTGTCGCGGTTAAGTTCCTTCCACCGCAACTGGCACAGGATTCCCAACTCATCGAACGCTTTCAGCGGGAAGCTCGCGCATCCTCCGCGCTGAACCATCCCAACATTTGCACCATCCACGCTATTGAACTGCACGATCGCCAGCATTTCATCGTAATGGAACTTCTCGAAGGCCAGACGCTCAGTCAACTGATGTCCCGCCAGTCTTTCCCCATGGAAAAGCTTCTGCCCATGGCCATCCAGATTGCCGATGCTCTCGAGTCCGCGCACTCCAAGGGAATCGTTCATCGCGACATCAAGCCCGCGAACATCTTCGTTACCGATCGCGGCCAGATCAAAATCCTCGATTTCGGTTTAGCTAAAATCGCCGCGTCCGAAGTTCCATCCAATGGCTCCTCGCCCTCCCAGGACGACACCACATTTCATCTCGAAATGGGCGGCGGCACCGAACTCACTTCTCCCGGCACCACCATGGGCACTATTTCCTACATGTCGCCCGAGCAGGCCCGCGGCCAGCTTGTCGACGCGCGCACCGACCTCTTCTCCCTGGGTACCGTTCTCTATCAACTCGCCGCCGGAGTTCTTCCATTCAAGGGCGAAACCTCCGCCATCGTCTTTGACGCCATCTTGAATCGCGAGCCTGCTCCCATTACCGAAGTTAACCCCTCGCTTCCTCCTGAGTTCGGCCGTATCCTGTCCAAGCTTCTGGAAAAAGATCGCGTCATGCGTTGTCAGACTGCCACTGAACTCAAGACCGATCTCAACCGCCTGAAACGCGACCTCGATTCCGGCAACAAACGCGCCGCCGATCTCAACGAATCAAAGTCCGGCATCCCGAAGTCCAATACAAAATCCGTTGTCGTTCTCTATTTCGAAAATCTCAGCGCCGTAAAGGATGATGAGTATCTTCGCGACGGAATTACCGAAGACATCATCACTGAGCTTTCGAAAATTCGTGGCATCAACACTTTCTCTCGCCCCACCATTCTTCCCTTTCGCGATAAGCAAGTCCCTCCCTCGCAAATCGGCCAGCAATTGAAGGCTGCTTTTGTGCTCACTGGGAGCCTGCGTCGCGCCGGCAACCGATTGCGCATAACCACCCAACTTGTCGATGCCGCCACCGATTATCCCGTCTGGTCCGAGCGCTACGACCGCGAGATGAAAGACGTTTTTGAAGTACAGGACGAAATCGCGCGAAAAATTGCGGAAGCTTTGCGCGTCACTCTCTCTCCGCAAGAACTCGAAGCCCTCGCCGTCAAGCCAACAGAAAATCTTCAGGCTTACGACTTATATTTGCGCGGCAAACGTTACGCACGGCGCCAAACCCGCCAGGACCTTGAATTCGCGCTCCAGATGTTTGAAAACGCAGTGGCTATGGACCCGAGTTTCGCACTTGCCTTTGCTGCCTGCGCCAATGCCTGTGCAATGTTTTACTGCAACTACAGCCGTGACGTCATTTGGGTGGAACGCGCGAGAAACGCATCGGGGAGAGCCGTGGCCCTCCGCTGGGATCTTCCCGAGGTTCAAGTCAGCCAGGCTTGGGTTCTCTACGCTACCGAACTGCACGACGAGGCCGTCCGCATGGTCCAAAAGGCCATCGAACGAAAGAAAGACTGCGAGGGTGCCTACTATCTCCTTTGCCGCGCGCTCTTTTCCGCGGGCCGTTATCAGGAGGTCTGCGAACTGGTCGAGACCGCTTTGGAGGCCAGCGGCGAAGACTACAATGTCTACGTGCCGATCATGAATTCGCTCGGCGCTCTGGGTAAAAATGAAATTCGCGGAAACATTCTCGTTCGCCGGGTCGCCACCCTGGAGAACCACCTCAAACAAGTTCCCGAAGACGCCCGCGCTCGCATTCTTTTGGGCGGTGACTACGCAAAACTGCACCGCGTGGAAGATTCCATGCGCGAAACAAACCTGGCCATGACCCTTCGCGCCAACGAAGCTTCCATTCTCTACAATGCAGCTTGCAACTACTGTTCTCTCAGTAAAAAACCCGAAGCCTTGGACGCCCTTCACAAAGCCTGGGATGCCGGCTTCAAGGATGCCATCTGGGCACGCCGCGATCCCGACTTGGTCCTGCTTCGCGACGATCCCGAGTTTAATCGCCTGTATCCTGCATCCGAAGCTACGAGCTCCAATTAGAATTTCAGCCTGGTTGTATTTGACTCTGGCATTCATCGCGAATTACACTCTTTCATCCTTTGCAGTACCCACTCTAACGGAGAATGCATGACCCAGGACTTGCTCGGCAAAGTTAGCATTGTGACGGGGGGAACCTCTGGGATTGGCCGCGATACCGCCATACTCTTCGCTAAAGCTGGTTCCAAAGTTGTTGTTGCTGGCCGTCGCGAAAAAGAAGGCAAGGAAGTCGTTGACGCCATTCTTGCCGCCGGTGGCGAAGCTCTCTTCGTTAAAACCGACGTTTCGCAAAATGCAGAAGTTCGCGCCCTTGTTCAGAAAACCGTCGAAAGATTTGGCCGCCTCGATATCGCTTTTAACAACGCGGGAATCGAAGGCAATTGGATTCCCATCGTCGATCAATCCGAAGAAGATTGGGACAGCACCATCGACATCAATGTCAAAGGCGTCTGGCTGTGCCTAAAATACGAAATTCAGCAGATGCTCAAGCAGCGTAGTGGCGGCGCCATCGTCAACATGTCCTCGGTCGCGGGCTATATCGGCGCATCAGGTGCCGCCACATACTGCGCCAGTAAGCACGCCGTGATTGGTTTGACCAAATCCGCCTCATTGGAAACAGCGCGCAATGGCATCCGCGTAAATTCTATCTGTCCGGGAATTATCGAGACGGCTATGGCCGACCGCCTTTTCGGCGCGCCAGATATCAACAAGTGGGCGCTCGGCATGCAGCCACTTGGCCGCTTTGGAAAGTCCATCGAAATCGCCGAGGCTGTCCTCTTTATGTGCTCCGACCGCGCTTCCTTCATGACCGGTCAATCCATGGTCATTGACGGCGGCTTTCTCTCCGGCCCTAATCCTCCCGGCTAGCTAACAGACCATTTGGAAGTTGCCGCCCCGAGTCCCCGGTTGTTTGTTACCATCGTCTCGGCATGTCCACTCAATCATCTCTCCCCAAAACTTTTCTGCAGCTCTTGCGCCCACGTCTTCCGCAGATGCTCGACACTCTGCACCAGCTGGTCTTTCACGAATCTCCCAGTACGGAAAAAGGTCCCGCCGATGGCTGCTGCCGGTTTCTCGCCGACCTCTGGCTTCATCGCGAAACTATCGTCAGCATCGTTACTCAAAAGCATCGCGGCGATCATCTTCGCCTTGTCTGGCCAGGCGTTGCTTTCCTCCCCAAATCGCAACTCCTCGTTCTTGGTCACTACGACACCGTTTATCCCTCCGGCTCTCTCGCCAAAATGCCTTTCCGTTTGAAAGCCGGCAAAGCCTACGGCCCCGGTACATTCGACATGAAAGCGGGCATCGTGCAAGCCCTCTTCGCTCTGGACGCCATTCGCGAATCCCGGATTCCCTTCCGCAAACGCATCGTCTTCCTCTGGACCTCTGACGAAGAAATCGGCAGCGAATCTTCGCGCCGACTCATCGAGCGGGAAGCATGCCGAAGTGATGCCGTATTTGTACTTGAACCCGCTCTGGGTCCGCGCGGTCTGGTTAAAACTTCGCGCAAAGGCGTGGGCGAAGCTGCAACTCATCGTCCATGGCCGCGCCTCGCACGCGGGACTCTCGCCCGAAAAAGGCATCAACGCCATTCACGAACTTGCCGCGCAAATTTCTCGCATTGAAAAGTGGAATGATCCTCGCCGCGGCGTCTCCCTCAACGCCGACATCATCTCCGGCGGCTCGCGCGCCAATGTCATCGCCGATCAAGCCCAGGCCACTCTGGATTTGCGCGCCTGGAGACTCTCCGACATGAAATCCGTTGAAAAGCGGCTCCATTCTCTGAAGCCTGTTCACAAAGGCGCAAAACTCGAACTGCGCGGCGGCTTCGATCGGCCCCCGCTCGAACGCAAACACAGCGCCGCTCTTTTCGCGCGGGCTAAATCGCTGGCAGCTCAAATGAATTTGTCTCTTAGGCGAAGCCGCAGCTGGCGGTGGCTCCGACGGCAATTTCACTGCCGCTCTGGGCATCCCCACGCTGGATGGCCTCGGTGCAGTTGGTGACGGTGCCCACTCCCTCAACGAACATATCGAGGTGAAATCTCTGCCACAGCGCGCCGCCCTCCTAGCCTCTCTCCTGGCCACTTCCTGACTTTCTCTGCCGTTTTTCCTAGTAGGGGCGGCTTTATGCCGCCCTCCATTGAATTCGCGTTGCCTGATTTTGTAGTGGCCGATCTTCAGATCGGTTCCTTCTTTTTTCAACTTTCAACTTTGAACTCTTTGACCCTTAACTTCTTCCCGCGTCACTGCACGTAATTCTTCTTCAAATATGCCGCCGTCCCTGCCATCAAATCCCCATAGTCATCGCGCATCACTCCGCGCACGGCATCTTCCGTCGAACTTCCTTCTCCCAACCGGTCCAAGATGCGGTCGATATCGCCCATCCCCTGCGTTTGGATAATGTACTCCACATTCGCCAGTGCCCATGCGTACGAATACCGCGCCACGTCCTCAGGCAGTCCCATCCAGGATCCTTCCAGCTTTCCAAGCGACGCAGCGTGGCCATCGCCGTAGATCTGTACCAGCACGCTGCATTTTCGTCGCTGCGTTTTCCTTCCATCCATTGCGCCAGGCCTTCCTGCACCCACGTTGGCGCGCGCCCGCGCGTTTTTTGCCCCACAAAACTGTGGGTCAATTCATGCTTCAACACCCGCGACAATTCTCCATTCACTCCCGTCAACCCCTGCACCGGTACCCGTATCCTTCCATCATTCAAAGCGCCCACCCATCCCGGTGCCCTCGTGATATCGGCAAATCCCTGCTGCGTATACAAAATCACGCCAATCTGGTCGGGCGGCGAATAATTCAGCTCGCTCTCGATCTGCGAATATTCTTCTTCCAGCGTGTGCAGAACCTCACGCGCCAGTGCAGGCTGCTCTGCTCCGTTGTAGCGCAACTGAAAATGCGCACTTTCATTCGCTTTATAATTTTCTTCTTCCTTCCTGTCGCGCTCCGCTTTCTCCAGCGCCGCCACCACGTCCGGGTCTGGACGGATCGACACCGCCTTTTTCCATTCTTCTACCGCCAAATCCAATCGATTCATTCCCGAATATGCCCATCCCATCAACTTGTAAACGTCCGCGTTTTTCGGCGCCACTTTCTTGGCCTTCTCCAGATAATCCAGCGACTCCTTAAACTCGCTCTGCCGTATGTGGATATACGCCACGTTCATCAGCAGCCCTGCCTGGTCTGGCGCGTAGCTCAACGCTGTTTTCGCGTCATCCAGCGCGTGTTTGGTATCTCCGTGGTTCAGCTCAAACTCTGCCGCCGCATAATGCGCCACCGCGGCCCGCTCAGTCGCTTCCGCTTTACCGCTTTGCGCTTCGCCCTCCACCTTACCGATAAAATCCCGGTCGATAGCTCCGTCATGCACCGCTCCGTGGTCAATCTCCGCGGTATCCGCGCTAGGCTCCATCTCCGGCTGATGTACTTCCAATTTCGCGGCGGCCTCTGCAGGTGAATTCGTCATCGGCATTAACCCGCCTCGCTCGATATGATCGACAATCGATTTCGGCAGCGATAATTGCCCCGCCGGACGTTTCGTACCGAACCTTGTCGCCTTCTTCCACAACGTTGTATGCCACGATCTTGCGACCATTCTTCAGCACGATCTTGTCCGCGCGCGCCGGGGCCGTGGCCAGCAACACTGCTCGCCAGCAGCCATCCCATCTTCCGCGTCGTACCCAGAACGTGCCATCGCATCCTTCTATTTTACGACCTCGAAATCACCATTTCGTCTCACCCTTGTTCCTATATGCCGAATGTGACTACACTCCCTTATGCGGTTTCGCTCCAGACTCGCTTTCGTTCACCTTCTTTTCTTGCTTCCGTTGTCGCTCTCCGCAGCCGATTCACCTCGCGAAACGCTTACAGCGCTCAATGCCCTGCGTGTCGATCCCCACGCTGTTTACGCTATCACCTCGAAAAATCGCATTGAAATTCACGAACCCGACGTCGTCATCTCTCTTACCGAAGGAAAACTCGGCTTGCTTCAGCCCTTTGAAGGTCGCGTCACTGGCCTGGTTTTTTCCGGGATCGGCCATATCCTGGCCCTCCCGCGCGATCCCACGGAAAAACAGCAACTCGCCCGCTTCCTCGGCGCTCCCATCCTTGATGAACATTTTTTTTCGGGCTATTTCCGGTTTACCGACGACACTCTGCCGGATCTGCTATCGCAACTTCAACGCGAGTCCATCACTCCCACGGCCGATGACCCTTACGTCGCTGCGTGGCAGGCGCAACTCGAGCGACTCAACCCCACGCACTCGCTTCGCATTCTCTTTGAGAAGTACTACTCTCCGCCTCGCCATTTCTTCCATGCCGGACTGGATGGCGCCCTCACCGGTCCATTCGACATCCTCATTGATGATTCGCGCACCGAAAATTTTCTTATGGGGCAGACTCGCCCCTCGCCCAATGGATTGTTTTACGATACCTGGGCTTCTTACACTCTTCCCGGTTCAACCCCTCCACCCGCTCGTTTCCATGCTGTGCATTACCGCGTCGATACCACCATTCTTCCTGACAATTCTCTCGATGGTCGCGCTTCTATCGAATTCCGTCCCCTTGCCGCTCCTGAACAAATGTTGTTCATCAACCTGGCTCGCGACCTCAAAGTGGATTCCGTTTCTCTTGAAAATGGCCCCGAAGTTCCTTTCTTCCAGAACGAGGGCCTTACTGAACAACAGCTTCGCTCTCGTGGTGACGACACTCTCTGTGTGTTCCTCCCGCAAATTCCCGTCACTGGCCAATCCTTTACTCTCAACGTCCATTACCATGGCAATGTCATTTCGGACGCGGGCAATGGCGTTCTCTTCGTGGGTGCGCGCGAGAGCTGGTATCCCCATTTCGGTGACAACTCCGAATTTTCTCTCTACGACTTGACCTTCCATTGGCCCAAGCACCTTCGTCTCGTGGCCACCGGCGAAAAGTCCGATGAAACCGAACAAGGAGACACCCGCTCCGCTCGCTGGACTAGTTCGCAACCCGTTCCCATAGCCGGCTTCAATCTCGGTGAATACGCTGTCTCTTCTCTCTCTTCGGAGAATCATTCCATCGATGTCTATGCGAATCGTCAACTCGAACAGGCCCTTTTGAATGTCCTGACTCCTCCATCCGTGCAATTCTCAGTTGATCTGGATGTGTCTGGACATCCCACCCCGGTGGGAAAAAGCTCCGGCTCCATCGCTCCTACAACTCCCAGTCCGGCTGACGCCCTCAAGCAACTTGCCCGTGAACTTGATTCTTCAATTCGATTCTATGAGGTCTACAACGGCCCGTTTCCTCTGCGCCGCCTAAGCGTGTCTCAAATTCCCGGCACTTTTGGGCAGGGGTGGCCCGGCCTTCTTTACCTCTCCACTTTTTCTTTTCTTTCTCAAGAAGCCCAAGAGCGCGCCGGCCTAAGCACTTCCAATCAGGAACATTTCACCGACCTGGTTCCCTTTCACGAAGTCGCTCACCAGTGGTGGGGCAATGTCGTCAGTTGGTCCAGCTATCGCGACCAGTGGATTGACGAAGCCATGGCCACCTATCTCGCTCTGCTTTTTGCCGACTCCCAGAAAAATTCCGATCACGCTCTTCGTGTCTGGCTCGACCGTTATCGCAAGCGCCTGGTTACCAAAGCACCGGACGAAGATATTCCTCCCGCGGATGTTGGCCCCCTCTTTATGGGCTCCCGCCTGTCATCCTCCAAATCTCCCGAGGCCTACAATGTCCTCATCTACGCCAAGGGTGCCTGGGTCATGCAGATGCTCCGCGAAATGTTGCGTCAGCCCAATTCCGGTAATCCAGACGCACGCTTCATCGCTTTTCTCCACACCTTGCTCACCAAATACGCTCACTCTTCGCTTTCCACCGAACAATTCCAGCGCGAGGTCGAAGCCATCGCCACTCCCCGCATGGCTCTGGAGGGCGGCCACTCCATGGATTGGTTTTTCGAGCAATATATCCGCGGCACGGGCATCCCTCATTACAAGGTTGAGTTCACCACTCGCCGCACTGACAAGGGTTTCCAGGTTCGCGGCACCCTTCGTCAATCCGGCGTACCACGCTCGTTTATTGCTCCGGTTCCTCTTTATATCGGCGCCGGTGCGGGCCGCTCGGTTCTGCTTGGTACCGTCATCACCGAGGGCCCTGAAACTAAATTCTCGTTCACTTCTGCAACCGACCCCCACAAACTCCAGATCGACCCCCATCAAACTCTCCTATGCGTCCCCGAGTAATGCTCGATTCCACGTGCTCACCCAAGCTTAGGACGTAAATCTGTCATCCCACACCTGTTCGTCTTTTCACAGGTTTGGGATCTGCTTTTCCACGAGCAGCCTGCCGACACCCGAACCTTCTGCCAGCAAACTCCATTATTTTTTCTTGGGATCTACCGCGGGAATGTTTCTAGAGAACTTAATTCTTCTTCATCACCAGATCTTGTTGTTCTGCCAACGGACTTTTCGGGTTCAATTCCGCCTTCCCATCTTCTCCCAGCACAAACGCATAGCCCTTCGCGTCTCTCGGCACTCCCTTCAACAATCCCGCTTGCACCAGGTCGCTTATTCTCTCGGCTCGTTTGCCACTTTGTTTCGCGTACTCATCTGCCAGCCGGTCTATCTCCCTGCAATCCATTTGACCTTTGATCAGCATCAGATGTGTTTCCGCGTTTTCCTTGGTTGCCGGCTCTTTTGCCGCGTCGTACACCTGTTTCCACAGAAAATACGATGTCTCCAGCGATGCGCCCTCCGTCGCAATTTTCGCCGCCATCGTCTTCATCCAGATGTACGCCCCAGGAAGATTGCTCCCCGTCGCAAATGCCTCCGACGCTTTGACATAATCTTTTTTGTCGAAGTAATAGACGTTTCCCAGATCCTGATATAGCCGCCACTCTTCTGGATTCGCCGCGATGCCGCGCTCTAGCAACTTGACTGCCAGGTCGGGTTGTCCCGCACCGCGTGGCACGGCATCGCTCAGAAATGTTGCGCCCGACCGGTAGGCCGGCATCAAGTGCGGATCCAGCGTCGTCGTGATATCCAGCAGCGGCCACAGCAAATCAAAACTCCGGTCGTGCAGAAAATGTTTTTCGCCAAAATATTGCACTGCACGCGTCCAATAGATTGCCGCCATCAGCGGCTGGTATTCCAGGCTTAATCGACTGACCATACTTCCGGAGCGCAGCATCAACTCCTCGTTTTCCAGATTCAGCGTCTGCTTTTCCGCATCAATCCGCGTCTGCAGTTTCCACACCACTGCCATCCCTACGACTAGCCACACCGCCAGCGCAATTCCGCCAATGACCCTGCTTTTCATTTCAGATTCCGCCGTGAAAACACGACCGCGGCCACTGCCAGCACGATCGCCGCATAAATCACTGCGTATAACGTCGCGTTCCCTATCAATACCCCTGGCACTCCACGACCGTGCGCCACCGCTCCCATCACGTTGAAATTCTCAAAATTTGGCAATGCGTACGAAATCACACGCAAAAGCTTTACCGTCGCCGGCTCCATCGTCACTACCTTCAGAACCCGAAGGTCTCCCGCGAATACTCCCGCCACATAAATTCCCGCTGTAAACAGAATTGCCAGGAATGGCGTGGTGAAGCACGAAAACAACATCGCCAGCGCCACAATCAAAGCCAATTTCAATAGAATCAGGTACACCGCCACCAATACGTATCCATCCGAAGCCGTAAGCGGATGTTTCACCGTCCACAGCGCTGCGTACAATCCCAGCGCCATCGCCGCTGTATTCACCGTCAAAGTCATCAGCAACCCAAAATATTTTCCCAGTATGAATTCCCAGCGCTTCAGCGGCTTTGCCAGCAGCGCGTATAGCGTCCGCTTGTCCATCTCCTTGGACACCAGCCCCACACCGATGAAAATCGCGATGAAAATTCCGATTACCGATATCGCCGTCAGTCCCAGGCTGATGATCACGCTTTTCTCGATGTCGATCGAGATCTGCCCCACCAGGATCGCCGCCACCATCATCAACAACGCAAAAAACACCAGGTTGTACAGCACTCGGTCACGCACCGCTTCTCGAAACGTATTCGCCGCCACCGTCAGTACGTTTTTCATTTCCCGTACACCTCAACCGCCGCGGCCTGTGCCCGGTCAGCTTCCACCAGGCCCATGAAAAATTCTTCCAGCGTTGCCTTGATCTGGGTCACCGACAAAATTCTCGCTCCTGCTCCTCTCAAATCGTCCAGCGCTGCATATAATTCTTCCTCTTTAAGCTGCACGCTGTACCGCTCGCCCGTCTTGGTAGCGCGCGACAGCAGCGCCGGTTTCTTTCCTTCCACGCCCAGCTCAAACAAAATCTCCATTCCCTGTGCCTTGATCCCCACCAGATCGCCCGGCGCTGCCCACTCCGCGCAATTTTCCGCCGACGATCACTCCCACGCGGTCGCAGAGCATTTCCGCATCCGAAAAATGTGCGTCGAAAACAGCACCGTTCGCCCATCGCGCTTCAATTCCAGAATGATGTCCCGTACTTCGCTGCGCCCCAAGCGGGTCCAGCCCAGACATCGGCTCGTCCAGCATCACCACCTGCGGTTCGTGTAAAATCGCCTGCGCCAGCCCCACGCGCTGCAGCATGCCCTTCGAGTATTTCCGCAACTGAATTTTCTTCGCTGTGTCCAGCCCCACTTTCTTCAACATGTTCTGCACGCGTTTTTTCCGGTCCGCTGCTGTCAACCCGTGGAACCGCGCGAAGTAGTCCAGCAATTCCGCCGCCGTCAGATAATCGTAGAAATACGGTTGCTCCGGCAGATACCCGATGTCCTGGTGCATCGAGACATCGTCAATCGATTTCCCCAGAATTCGCGCCGTCCCCTTCGTCGGAAAAATCAGCCGCATCAAGCATTTGATGGTCGTGGATTTTCCCGCCCCATTCGGCCCCAGAAACCCGAACACTTCGCCTGTTCCCACCTGCATGGTCAGGTCCTTCCAGCGACAATCGCTTCTTCAGGTTCAGGAAACCGTAAGGATATTCCTTAGTTAGATTTTCAATCTCAATTGCCTGGTTCGCCATGCCCCTATTCTTTAAGACCACCTCATCCACGTCAACGCACACCCCTTCCCAATGTTCCAAAAAATGTATTGTCTTTTTTTATCCTTCTTTGTGCGGCTTTATCCGTCTTCTTGATCGCAATTAGTCGCCAGGCTTTAGCCCGGCAGACCTTCATTCTCGTAACTTCGACAGCAATCTGACTGTGCTCTTAGATTATCTTCTCTATGTTTTTTCTGGATTTAACTACTTCGCGATCTGCACCAGATCAGTCTTACCCGCCACAATCTCCGGCTGCAGCGTCTGCGGCGCCCGCCAATTATCCAGTATGCCCACCTGCTGTACGCAAGACACCGTGCACTTCGCTGCGCATCCCTTATGCGTGTAATACTCCCGGTGCCGCATTTCGTCCGTGTACTCGCTCAGCGGTATCCCCGGGTACCCTCTCTGCTGCGAGCACCAGTGCACCAATCCATTTTCGCAAATGTATAAATACCGTGACCCCGCCCGGCATTTCCAATCATGCTCCCGGCCGCGCGCCACATTGTGTTGAAATTCATTAAATCGCGAGTAGGACCGCTTCCCCAGCGACATGATCTCTTCAAAAATTTCCTGATCCCGTTTCCCCAGCGCCTTCAACTGCCCGTCATGATCGTGGATAATTCCCACTGTGCTGGTGAATCCCAATTCCAGCGCCCGATGTGCGATCTTCAGCGCATCTTCTGAATTCTTTACGCCGCTGCCCAGCACCGAATTGATGTTTACCTGGAATACCGCCCATTCCGACAACATCTCCAGCCGCCCGTCCAGCGTCTTCAGGCTTTTCTTCGACACCTCGTCCGGCACCGCGTTATCGATGCTGATCTGCAAATGCTCCAGCCCCGCCTCGTTCAGCCGTTCGATTCGTTCTTTGTTCAGGAAAAATCCGTTGGTGATCAGCCCGGCAATCATGCCGTGTTTCCGAATGTGCCGGATAATTTCGTCCAACTCCGGATGCAGCAATGGCTCGCCACCGCTGATTGTGATGATCGACGTCCCCATCCCCGCCAGGATGTCCAGCCGCTTCTTCATCTCTTCCAGCGGCACGGGTGACGACACATCGTCAAACTCGTTGCAGTACGTGCAATCCAGGTTGCACCGCCGCATGGGAATCACATGCACCAGGATCGGATGTTCCTTCGAAGCCAGCGCCTTGGTGATCATCCAAAGCTCCCGCGCGCGCGTCCGCCGAAATCGCGCCGCTCGCCTCCGCAGCACCGACGCCGAAGCTTTCCCCTGCTGCCTAACCACACTCATCTGTCCAGATTTCCCCCAGCCCTAAATTATACCTTACGTTGCGCCTCACCCTCGCCGCCCTCCCGACGTCTCCGTTATCTCCACGACCCTCCGTTCCCTCTGCGGTAATCCTTTCTCTTTCCGTCTCCTTTAAACTCTCAAAATTTTGACCTATCCTCATACTCACAATTCGGAGGTCCCAGATGCCCTCATCTCTTCTTCGTACTCTCGCCATCCTCCCGCTCCTGATTTTCCTCCTAATCTCTCCAGCCCACTCCCAACAGCCCTCGACCTACCAACCTTCCATCGCCTCTCTCGACCGCCATCCTCTTCCCGATTGGTACGCCGATGCCAAGCTCGGCATCTTCATTCATTGGGGACTCTACTCTGTTCCCGGCTGGGCTCCGCTCGTCCATCCCTCGCACGATTTCTCCTCGCAGGACTACATCCTCAACAATCCTTACGCCGAATGGTATTTCAACTCCATGCGTATCGATGGCTCCCCCACCCAGAAATATCATCGCGAAACCTACGGCGCTGATTACGACTACTACAACTTCGCCCCCATTTTTAATGCCGAAATCAAAAAGTGGAATCCCGACACCTGGGCCGAAGTCTTCCGCTCCGCTGGAGCCAAGTACGTCGTCCTCACCACCAAGCACCACGACGGCTTCACTCTCTGGCCCAGCTCCACTCCCAATCCCACTCTTCCCGCAGATCGGCAGCATGCGTCCCGCGACATCGTTGGCGAACTCACCACCGCCGTTCGCAAGCAGGGCATGCGCATGGGTCTCTACTATTCCGGCGGCTACGATTGGACGTTCGTTCCGGGACCCATTCGCGTTGCCGCTGACTACGAATCCGTCCAGCCGCAAAGCGAAGCCTACGGCAAATACGCTGACGCTCATTACCGCGAACTTATTCAGCGCTACAAGCCGGCTCTTCTCTGGAACGACATCAACTATCCCAAGTCCGGCCATCCGCTCGAATTAATGGCCGAGTATTACCAAGCCGTTCCCGATGGCGTCATTGACGACCGCTTCGGTGTGCCTCATCACGATTTCACTTCGCCCGAATACGAAACACTTACCAAAATCAATCCCAACAAGTGGGAAGAGTGCCGTGGACTTGGCCGCTCGTTCGGCTACAACCGCGCCGAGGGCGAAGCCGAAACCATCGCTCCCGCTGACCTCATTTATCTTCTCGTCGATATCGTCAGCAAGAACGGCAACCTGCTTCTCGACGTTGGCCCCGAAGCCGACGGCACCATTCCCGCCGTTCAACTCAGCCGCCTCCACGAACTCGGTGATTGGCTCCGCATCAATGGTGAAGCCATTTACGCCACTCATCCCTGGCAACGCGCCGAAGGCATCACCGTCGAAAATATTCCCGTCCGCTTCACACAGAAAGACTCCACCGTTTACGCCATCCTTTTGGGCGTCCCCAATTCCAACGCCATCACTCTGAAATCCGTCACCCTCAAGCCCAACTCGAAACTCTTCTTACTCGGCCACGCCGAACCGTTGGCTTGGTCCAAACAAGCCGACGACGTCGTCATCTCTCTCCCACCCAACCCCTCCGCCAAATACGCCATAGCTTTCCGCTTCTCGACCTCGCAATAATTTTCGCGTATTTCGTAGGGCGGCTTCTTGGCCTGAGCCTAGAAGGGTTACGCCGCCTTCTTCCCCCATGCCGCACCCTTTGTGTTTTTGTACGGGCCGGTCTTCAGCCCGACCAGCGCCAGTGGCGCGACAGAATTTAGCCCACGGCGTAAGCCGTGGGACCTATCCAAGCAACATCAAGCACCGTAGGTGCGGCAGAATCCCTCACCCTTTACCGTGCCCTTCCTATCCCATTTCCTCAGCTGGGGTTTCTCACACATCTTCCAACTGCTATCCTCTCCTAAACCGTCATGCCGATCACTCAAGCTGCTCCCCCGCCGGACCTCTTCCAATATGTAATTTACCGTTGTGTCGTGGGCTCCCGTGCGTTCGGTCTCGATGAGGAGTCATCCGACACCGACCGCCGCGGAATCTACCTACCGCCTGCAAATTTGCAATGGTCCATGCGCGGCCTTCCTGAGCAACTCGAGCGTCATGAAGAACAAGAATGTTACTGGGAACTCGAAAAGTTTCTACGCCTCGCTCTTCGCGCAAATCCAAACGTGCTGGAATGTCTCTACTCGCCTCTGATCGAACATACCTCCTCCATAGCTGACGAGTTGCTCGCGATGCGCGAATCTTTTTTGACCAAGCAAGTTCACCAGACCTACAGTCAATACGTCGAGTCGCAATTCAAAAAACTGGACCAGGATTTGCGTAACAAAGGCGCCATCCGGTGGAAACATGCCATGCACCTGGTCCGGCTTCTGCTCTCGGGAATCACTATCCTTCGTGAGAAAGCTGTCCCTGTCAGAGTAAGCCAACACCGCGATCAACTTCTCGCCATTCGCCAGGGACAGCTGCCTTGGGTGGATGTAGACAATTGGTGCAAGGAACTTCAGCGGGAATTTGATTCAGCTTTTGCTACTACCCAACTCCCAGATGTTCCTGATTTCGATCGAGTCGACGCCTTCCTTATAAAAGCTAGACGTTCCACGGTCTAAACGTCCAAAGTGAAATGATGATGAATCCAAATCCAAAATTGCTTGAAGTCATCGCACAACAGCCTTACCCGCTCATTTTTGTCACGATCAGCGGTGCTCACCTCTACGGCTTTCCTTCGCCAGATTCCGACTACGATCTGCGCGGTGTGCACGTTCTCCCTGCGCTTCAAGTTGTTGGCCTCGAAGTGGGTCAAGAGACTCTGCAAATCTCTGAAATTCGCGATGGACTGGAGCTGGACCTTGTTACGCATGATGCTAAGAAGTTTTTTCTCCTGCTGCTGAAGAAGAACGGCTATGTTCTCGAACAACTCTATTCACCGCTAATCTTGCATACCACGCCCGAACATTCAGAGTTGAAAGAGATAGCGATAGGATGCATAACACGATTCCACTTCCATCATTATCTTGGTTTCGCGGAAACCGAATGGAAACTCCTCAACAAAGAAAATCCGAAGAGAATCAAACCGCTGCTGTATGTCTATCGTGTTTTGCTGACTGGAATTCATTTGATGCGCACCGGACTCGTCGAAGCAAATTTGGTCTATTTAAACGATACGTTCAATTTGCCCTACCTTCCCGAACTCATTTCCCGCAAGTTGGCGGGGGCCGAGCAAAGCCAGCTCAAAGACTCAGATATGTCCTTCCATGAAAAAGAGTATTTACGCTTGCGCACAGAACTTGAGCGCGCCAGTCAACAATCGAACTTGTCAGAGTCCCCCTCCTCACAGAAAGCGCTGAATGACCTCTTAATCCGCCTGCGAATGCGCTAACCATCTGCAACAGCTCCTTCTCCTCCGGCATCCGGGTGGCGCACCATTCGCCTCTAAGGGTGCGGGTTTAGATTGAACTCCGACCCGCAACTAAACCGGTTCGCCCAACCAGCGCCAGTGGCGCGACAGAATTTAGCCCACGGCGTAAGCCGTGGGACCCATCCAAGCAACATCAAGCACCGTAGGCGCGGCAGAATCGCTTATTTTCCTTCCGGCATTCCTCATGCTCCCCAACCGCGCACCGCCCCTTCTCGCCACTCGTCACTCGCCACTCCATTCATCCCTGTTACAATCATGCTATTCGCTCACAGGAGCCTTTCATGTCTGAAGCAGCCAAATTCGCCAAGTCCATTCCCACTCGCACCGAATCCGACAGCATGGGCAAGATCGACGTTCCCATGGACCGCTACTACGGCGCGCAAACCGCCCGTTCGCTGATCCATTTCGCCATCGGCAAAGACACCATGCCGCCCGAGCTGATCCGTTCCTTCGGCATCCTCAAGAAAGCCGCCGCGATGGTGAACCGCGACCTCGGCAAGCTCCCCGAGCAAAAAATGAACCTGATCACCCAGGCCGCCGACGAAGTCATTTCCGGCAAGCTCCACGATCATTTTCCGTTGCGCATCTGGCAGACCGGCAGCGGCACCCAGACCAACATGAACGTCAACGAAGTCATCTCCAACCGCGCCATCCAGATTTCCGGTGGAGAGATGGGCAGCAAAAAGCCCATTCATCCCAATGACGACGTCAACATGTCGCAATCTTCCAACGACACTTTTCCCGCCGCCATGCACATCGCCGCCGCCACGGAAACTTCGCGCCGCTTGCTGCCCGCCGTGAAAAAACTGCGCGACGCGCTCGACGCCAAAGCCCGCGAATTTATGGGCGTCGTCAAAATTGGCCGCACGCATTTGCAAGACGCCACGCCGCTCACCGTTGGCCAGGAATTTTCCGGCTGGGTCAGCCTGCTCGACCGCGATGGCACGCGCATCGCTGTAGCTCTTGATGGTCTGCTCGATCTCGCCATCGGCGGCACTGCCGTCGGCACCGGACTCAACGCGCATCCCGAATTTGCCGATCGCGCGGCCAAGAAAATTGCCGAACTCACGGGACTCCCCTTCCGCTCGCATCCCAACAAATTCGCCAGCCTTTCCGCGCACGATGAAATCGTTTTCGCCAGTGGCGCGCTGAAAACTTTGGCCGCCTCACTGATGAAAATCGCCAATGACATTCGCTGGCTCGGCTCCGGCCCGCGCTGCGGCTTGGGCGAACTCACTCTCCCGGAAAACGAGCCCGGCTCCAGCATCATGCCCGGCAAAGTAAATCCCACGCAGTGTGAAGCCATCACCATGGTCGCCGTGCAAGTCATGGGCAATGACTGCGCCATCGGCATTGCCGGCTCGCAGGGCAATTTCGAGCTGAACGTCTACAAGCCCGTCATCATTTTCAATTATTTGCATTCCGTGGAATTGCTTGCCGACGCCATGAACAGCTTTGTCGATCACTGCGTGGTTGGCATCGAGCTAAACCTCAAGACCATCGACAAGTACGTCAAGAATTCCCTGATGCTCGTCACCGCGCTCGCCCCGCGCATCGGCTATGACAACGCCGCCAAAGTCGCCCACACCGCCCACGTCCAGCACATCAGCCTAAAAGAAGCCGCCATGCAACTAGGCCACCTCACCGAAGCCGAATTCGACGCCCTCGTCAAACCCGAAGAAATGACTCATCCGTAATAAAACAATGGTGACCCTGAAACGTACACCTAAAACAGCTGCTCACCCGATTCTCATTGAATCAGTGGAAGCATATTTGGGTGAGGTGAGGCAGATTCGGGATCAGTGGGTTAGCGAAGATAAGTTCTGGAAACTGTGGTTCAGGGGGCAAGCGTGCGAATCTTGGGATCTAAAGCCCCAACTCTATCGGCGCAAGAAAATAAAGCTCGAAGAGGTGCTAAGCGACGAGGAAGAGTTCAGACTTCAATTTGAGCGTCGAGGACTGCAACTCTTAAGCGGCGAGAGAATCCCGACTACAGATTTTGAATGGTACTTCTTAATGCAGCATTATGGCGCACCAACACGTCTCTTGGACTGGACCGATGGGGCGCTTATGGGCTTGTATTTCGCCGTAGCCCACAGATTCAACAACCTTGATCCAGATAGGAAAAAGGACGCAGCTGTATGGGTGCTAGATCCCGACTGGCTAAATAAGGCGACGACTACGAAGAAAGATGACATTGAAGGAGTAGCTTTGCCGGATTGGGATGTTGCAAAAAAGTACTTACCAGAAAAATTTGAAGATAGGAAGTTGCGCAGAAAATACCCTCTAGCCATCGATCCGACACACGTGGCAAGGCGTCTGGCCGTGCAGAGAAGCCGATTCACTCTCCATGGGGCGGCTTTTGATGGACTAGGGGAAATATCATCACGTAAAAAAGATTCGCGTCTCACTAAGATTGTCGTTGCCAGGAAGAGCGTAAAGTCCATCCGAAAGGACCTGGAGACATGCGGCATCTCTGTGACCACGCTATTCCCCGACTTGGCAGGGCTTGGACTTGAGCTTCGCCGCCTCTGGAAGACAGGGTCTGAAATATAATGAGGTTCTCCCCTCTTGGATATCGTCTGATTATTTGCGTGTTAGTTGCAATTCTCGTTCTAACGACGGTGTGCACTGTGTCGATAGCCGCGCAACAAAAGACGCTGGTTCCCGACTGGTGCAAGCCTCTCCCTCGCCCCGAATACAAATCTCTGAAGCGCATTCCCATCACCGACCCCTGGTTTGAAGTCTACGTCGCCGCGCCGAACGTCTACGCCATCTACGAGCCGCACCAATCCGAAGAAACCATCTCCTACCTCATCCTCGGCAAAGAAAAAGCGCTGCTCCTGGACACCGGCATGGGCATCAGCGACCTGAAGAAAGTTACCGCCGAACTCACCAAGCTCCCCATCACCGTCATCAACTCTCACACTCACGACGACCACGTCGGCAGCAACTGGCAATTCGACAACGTCCTCGGTATGGACACCGACTTCACCCGCGCCAACGCCAAAGGTTCCCGCGAAGACGCTCAAGCCGAAATCGCTCCCAGGCGAAATCTGCGGCACACTGCCTGCCAGGCTTCGACCCGCAATCCTACGCCACCAAGCCCTGGAAAATTTCCCGCTTCATGCACGATGGCGACAAGATCGACCTCGGCGGCCGCACCCTGGAAATCATCGCCACGCCCGGCCACACTCCCGACGCCATCTCTCTTCTCGACCGCGCCAACGGCCTGCTCTTCACCGGAGACACCTACTATCCCGCGCCCATCTGGCTCTATCGCCCCGAAACCGATTTCGACGCCTACGCCGCCAGCATCCAACGACTCGCCGCGCTGGCCCCGCAGATCAAACAAGTCCTTGGCCAGCACAACATTCCGGTCGCCCCGCCGAGCGTTCTGCCCACCTTGGTGAAAGCCTTTGCCGAAGTCCGCGCCGGAAAAGGCACTTGCAATCCGGTCAACGACACCCAAAAACTCTGCACCGCCTACGGTATCTCTTTTCTTCTCCTCGCCAACCCACCGGTAGTACACTCTCGTTAGCCGGGAATTTTATGCACTATCGGTCACTCACCTGTATCCCTCTCGCCTGCCTCGTCCTTCTCGCTGTGCCTCTGCAGCAGGGCGCAGCCGACCCTCCGCGCGAACGAACCGTCTGGAACTATGACGGCGGCCTGCACGTCTCTACCGAGGGACACGTGCCCGGCGGTCCCTGCTTCCATCTGATGGAGCACGTCACCGCCGATAATTTCTTTGAGAATCTGCGCCGCGTTGATTCCACCACCGGCACTTTCTATAAACGCGGCAACGATATCGTCACCGAGTTTCCCGAAACCATGCATCTCAGCTTCGAGCTCTACGACGTGCCTTGTCCCGACCAGTTGGAAGTAACGGGAACGCGCGTTTACTTGAGCAGCGCCATGATCAGCAATCTGCGGTTCGGCTTCGCGTGGAAACACGGAATGGCCATGCGCGCGGCGCGGCAAATCACGCTGAAGAGCGCCGAAGCCCGTCCGATCCAACCGTTTGCCGAGGATCTCGCCAACGAGCTTCCAAAAAAATTTGAATGGGATTTTGAGTTTGCCGTGCCCGGCAAGGGTGTTCCGCTAACCGATAGCCTGGTTTTGATTATCTACACGCCCGATCACCGCATCGTCGCGCGTGTCGCCGCCCGTATGTAACCGGGCGGTTGATGAGGCAGGCCCATCAAGCCTCTTGCAGAGCCGTCACCATCGTTTCCTGCTTGCACCAAAATTAAAGGGCTGGTCATCCAGAGGAGCGCGTCGTCTGCGCGACGATGGATCTCAACCCAAAATCCAACAACCAACGATCGTGCGCCGCGGTCCCGCTTATTCCAATTTCATCTCCGGCACGTGCCCACGCACAATCAACTTCGCTTCCGTCACGCCCTGCACCTCTTCCGCCGTCCAGCCCGGAGCCACTTCGCGCAACACCAATCCCTCGGGCGTCACATCAATCACCGCCAGATCCGTCACCACGCTGTGCACGCATTCCAGCGCGGTCAGCGGGTAGGTGCACTTCTTCACGATCTTCGGCGAGCCGTCTTTGGCGTTGTGCTCCATGCACACGATCACCTTCTTCGTTCCTGTGGCAATGTCCATCGCGCCGCCAATGCCGCCACTCCCTTTCGAGCCGGGAATTTTCCAGTTGGCGAGATCGCCCTTTTCCGAGACCTGAAATCCGCCGAGTACTGCAAAATCCAGGTGTCCACCGCGCGTCATCAGGTGTGCATCGGCCTGGTGAAAAAAGGATGCGCCGGGAATCAACGTCACCGGAACTTTCATCGCATCCACCAGGTCATAGTCTTCTTCCCCGGCCCGGGCGCGCCGCCCCATTCCGAGAATTCCGTTTTCACTGTGGAAATACACGGTGAGGTTCTTGGGCAAGTAATCGGCAATCAGGTTTGGAATGCCCCAGCCCAGATTTACGAATGCGCCGTCAGTCAATTCCAGCGCGGCTCGCTGGGCAATTTGCTCTCGCGTTAAACGTGGTTTATCCGGCATAACGAAGCCCCTTCGCGTGCACAATGCGGTGCACGAATATGGCCGGAGTAATTACATTTTCCGGCTCAATCGCGCCGAGCGGCACGATTTCTTCCACTTCCACAATGGTTTTATCCGCGGCCATTGCCATGATCGGATTGAAATTGCGCGCCGCCAACCGGTACGTCAGGTTTCCCAGCTCATCCGCTTTCTGCGCCTTGATCAAAGCGAAGTCCGCGTGAATCGGTTTTTCCAGGATGCACCGCTTGCCGTCAATCACCCGCTCTTCTTTTCCGTTGGCAACTTCGGTGCCGACTCCCACTCCAGTGTAAAAACCGAGCAGGCCCGCAGCCGCCGCGCGCAGCCGCTCGCAAAGAATTCCTTGCGGCACAAGTTCGCAAGTCACTTCCCCTTTTGCATAGCTATCCTGAAAATAATTGGAGTGCGGTCCGGGGAACGAAGCAATCACATGGCTCACTTGCTTGTTCTTAAACATAATTCCCAGTTCGCCATCGCGTGTTCCGCAGTTGTTGCTGATGGCGATGATATTCTTTACGCCTTTGCGCGAGAGTGCCTGAATCAGATTGTTCGGAAATCCCGCGCCGCCAAATCCGCCGAACATAATGCGCGCTCCATCGCCAATCTCCGCAACGGCCGCGTCCAGACTATCCACTATTTTCTTGGTCATCGATTGCTCAAGACTGCTGAATTGGTATTACCTGTAGATTGTTCCCGACCCAACGCATTTGTGCAACCCCGGAGCGATGCGAAAATCACGCCGAACAGGTGCGTCGCAATTACTCTTTTCGTATGCCCTTGAATATCACTTCCAGAAATACCTGCTTGATCTGTTCCCTGTCCTGCAGGTGGTCGGCGTCGTACCAGCGGTACAACCAGTTGCACATACCCAGCATACCGTTGACGATAATCCACGGCTCGCCTTTCATCAGCTTGCCCTGCTGCTGACCTTTTTGCACCAACTCCACAAACCGGTTGTTGTAACGCGACATTACCGCCGTGAGTTTGTGCTGCCGTTTTCCGGGCAGCGAATCGAACTCGTGCAGGAACAGACCAAACGGCACCTTGTTCTGGATGATGTAATCGATCTGCGCGCGGATGGCGCGTTCCAACTGCTCGACGGGATCGCCCTTGGGATCAATATGCTGGGCGATGTACGCGTCGCCATCTTCGATCCCAGCCAGCAAAAGCTGAAACAGCAGGTCGTCCTTGGACTTGATGTAGTAATACAACGAGCCTTTCAGCATCCCTACATCGCGTGCCACATCTTCAATGCTGGTAGCGTGAAACCCTTTGGCGAAAAAAATGTTCGCTGCGCTCTTCAGGACTTCTTCAAGTCGCGTGCCGGCTTTTGACTTGGCGCCATTTTTGCCAGGCAGATGATGAGGCCGCGCGGGCTTCGAGGACTTTTTGCTCTTGGAAAGTTTCTGGGGCACGCCGAACCTCGCAACAGTTGTGTTTGATAGTAGCAGAGAGCTTCGCCGGGGTGACAGCGACCGACGGTCCAGAAGAGGGGCGGGTGGAAAGATACGCATAACTGACGGTTAAACAATCTTTATGGTGAGTAAAATTTCTGGACTTTCAACAGGCTCCCCGTGTTATCCTCCACGTTAAAAATTGACTGGTAATCTTTCCTGGGGATAGAAGGGAGGGCGGCATGGTTTCGCAGCACCTGAAGGAAACGTTGGACAAATATCATGTCGGCGACAAGCTGAAACACCTGCGATTGCGCCGCAAAATGGGCTTGGTAGAGTTAAGCCGCCACACCGGGCTCTCCCCCGCGTTGCTCTCTAAGCTCGAACACGGAAAGTTGTATCCAACGCTTCCAACCCTTTCGCGTATTGCCCTGGTATTCAGCGTCGGACTGGATCATTTTTTCAGCGACGAAAAAGATCGGCACACCTTTGCGGTCGCCCGTAAAAAGGACCGCTTGCGTTTTCCCGAAGCTCCGGGAGCCGAAGAAGTGGCCTTCGATTTTGAATCATTGGATTTTCTGGCCACGGACCGCAAATTCAACGCCTACTTGGCGGATTTCCGTGAGATTCCCACAGACAAGATCCGCTTGCACCAGCACTCCGGCGTGGAATTCATATATGTGCTCAAGGGCAAGCTTGCATTGAAAGTGGGCTCGGATTTGGAATTTTTCGAGGCTGGGGATTCGTTGTACTTCGATTCGCAACTGCCACACGGGTATTCCCGCTCGGGCAACAAACCTTGCAGCGCCCTGGTAGTCACCGCAGAGTGATCAGTTGCATGCTCTGCTAGGCAGGATCTAGTCCTAAGCGGAAACAACCCGGCACGAATGCGTTTTCAAAATCAGCCAGACCAGTGTGCCCGCCTGCAGCCCGAGTGAGCGCACGGCACCCGGGGTTACGTGCACCTCAAAACGAATCCCCGCGTTAATTTGTGCCACCACCAAAGCTCCGCGCGCTTCCAGTGATTCAACAGAACCCGGCAGAATGTTGCGGGCGCTGAGGAAGCGCGGATGCTCGGTCGCAAGCAGAATATCGCCGGCGCGAATGGCTACTTTTAATTTATCCCCTACGTGAGCCGCAACCAGAGGAACCTCCAGTTCGCAAGACGAAGGCGGCAATACTACGCGCATGATTCCATCCGATGGGCGAAGTTCATCCACAGTGGCGGCGAAATATATTTTCAAACCCAGCCACCTGTGCGATGGCCAGCGATTTCGGCGCTTCGAGAACTTCACGAGAACTACCCTGACTTATGATGCGGCCTTGATCCAGCGTGACAACTCGCTCCCCGATCGCGTCCACTTCTTCCCGATTGTGCGTGACGTACAGGATGGGAATTTGTCGGGCCTCATTCCACTCCCGTAAATCCTGCAGAATCGCGGACCGCAGCCCCGCGTCCAGCCCACTGAGCGGCTCATCCAGCAAGAGAACGTGTGGATCGGTGGCCAACGAACGAGCCAGCGCGACACGTTGTTTTTCACCGCCGGAGAGTTCGCGCGGTTTGCGCTGCCGAAATTGTGCGATATGAAATGCCTGCATCGCTCGATCCGTGCGTTCCTGACGTTCTGCCGGACCGCAGGCGAACAAACCGTAGGCAATATTTTCCTCGACAGTGAGGTGGGGAAAGAGCGCCAGCGATTGAAACACGTAAGCGACATGCCGATGCTGCTGCAGGCAGGTCAATTTTTTCGGCGAAATTAAAATAAACGCTGTCCGCAAGGGCAATGCGGCCGGAGTCAGGCGCCTGCAGGCCCGCGATGCAATCCAGAATCGTGGATTTTCCCGCTCCAGATGGGCCAAACAATACGGTGAAGCCAGGCTCAAATTGATCATCGATCTTCAGATGAAAACCAACCGAGTCCGCGGGACGAAATCGCTTTTCAATTTGCACATGCAACACTGGCGAACTCATCGCGGTGAACCCACGAACCAAATGCGCCGATTGATGGCGTAAACGGTGGCGAGCACGATGAATGAAATGGCCAGGAGCAGCAACGCCATGCTGTGCGCGCCGGAATAATCCATGGCTTGCACACGATCGTAAATGTCGATCGAAGCCGTGCGGGTAATGCCGGGCAGATTGCCACCAACCATCAGCACAACGCCAAATTCTCCTAGTGTATGCGCAAAACTGAGCACCAGAGCGCTGATCAATCCGGGCCACGAGAGTGGAAGAATCACTTTCCAGAATGTGCGCAACGGAGAAGACCCAAGCACCGCGGAGGCATCGAGGATGCGGCGGTCCAGCGACTCGAACGAATTCATTAGCGGCTGAACTGCAAACGGAAGACTGTAGAGCAGCGAAGCGAGAACCAGACCGGTAAACGTAAACGCCAATGAGTGACCAAAAAATGCCTGGGACAGTTTCCCGATGGGGCCACGAGGACCTAGTGCAATCAGCGCATAGAATCCAAGGACTGTGGGAGGCAGAACCAGGGGAAGCGCTACTACAGATTCCAGCAAAAACTTTCCACGCCATTTGGAATAAGCCAGCCAATACGCCAGCGGAAGCGCCAGAACGAGAAGAATGATTGCGACTGTCGCCGCAAGTCGCAGCGACAGAAAAATGGCGTTGAGGTTCACGGCTTCGCTTCACCGCCTGAATCAGAAGGCACTGTGAAGCCGAACTTTGCGAGAAGCTCGCGGCCTTCCCCGCTTTTCACAAACGCCAGAAATTGCAGAGCCTCACTTTTATTCTTCGAAGCGCTGATGACAACAGCGACCTGCTCCAGAGGAGGGTAGAAATCTTGAGGGACAAGCCAGCGGTCTCCAGATTGCATCGCAGGCGAAACAGCTAGCGAGAGCGCCACAAGGCCCACTTGCGCGCTTCCAGATTGTACGAATTGGGCCGCCTGCGAAATATTTTCGCCATAAACGAGCTTGGACTTCACTTGCTCGTATATTCCCGCTTTTTGCAATGCGCCAACGGCGGCGCGTCCATACGGAGCGTGCTCGGGATTGGCGATGGCGATTTTACTGACGCGCGGATCGAGTAAAACCTGAAAACCGTTCTTAGCAACGTCAAGATGTTCATCTTGCGAAGCCCACAGCACAAGGCGCCCGATCGCGTACCGATAGAGCGATTGCTGGTCTGCGAGGCCGTGCTCAATCAGTTTCGCGGGATAGCTACTGTCTGCCGAGAAAAAGAGGTCGAAGGGCGCGCCGTTTTCAATCTGCGTAGCGAAATTGCCGCTGGAGCCGTAAACAATTTCGACTTTTTGATTCGATTGCTTCTCATACCGCACGGCCAAATCTTTCATGGCGAACTGCAGGTCGGCGGCGGCCGCCACCCGTAATTGCTGCGAATAAGCCGCCATTGAAGAGAAGAAAGACGCGGCCACCGTGATGGCAGCAGCGACTAGTATGCGCCGGGATATCGCTCCGGTGTTTGCCGATTGAGAGGGCATGTTCAATTACCTTTCGATTGTGATAGTCAAACGCGAAGGATCATAACTTCCGTCGACTTGATGAGCGCCGCTGCGCGTTCGCCCACTTTCAAGCGCATCTCTTTTGCGGCATCCGCTGTGATAATCGACGTAATGTGCTGCTCCCCTATCAAAAGCGTGACCTGCGCGAGCAAGCCGCCGTATTTAATGTTAACGACCCGGCCGATAAGTTGATTGCGTCCGGAAACTTTTCGAAAATTGCCGCGGCGCTGGGTGATGTCGCCGCGTTCGAGTTTCTTGGGAATAAGGCGGTCGATTTCCGATTCGGGCACACGGTGGTGGCCTCCCGGAGTTTTTACGGTTTTCAGTTTGTTGTGATAGATCCACTGTTTGAGGGTGGGATAGCTGATCCCCAGGATATTGGCAGCCTCGCGCGGGGCAAGCAGTCTTTGCATAACTCCTCCAAAGAAGAAAGTTTATACGACTTTCAACCGAGAGTTCAATGCGATTAACTACGATTTATCGTAGCGGACTGCCTCGTTCAGTTTCGTAACGGTTTGCCCGTTTTCAGTGTGTGCGCAATGCGTTCCTGGGTTTTCTTTTCCCCGCACAGAGAGACAAACGCTTCGCGTTCGAGATCGAGAACGTATTGCTCGCTGACCAATTGCGGAGCGGAGAGTGCTCCACCTGCCAGAATATTCGCCAGTTTCCGCGCAACGTGCGCGTCGTAATCCGAGGCGTATCCACCGCGGACCATCAGATGAATCGCCATTTTCCCAGCGGCCAGAAAAGATTCACCCAGAACTTTAATTTGCGTGGTTTGCGCGCCTTCCTGCCAACTTGTTGCGGTGGGCTTCCATCCCGAACGAACCAGGGCAAGAGCGGTTTGCTTGGCATCAGCGACCAGGCGCTCGCGGTTCATGGAAAAAGTGTCGGTCCGGCGCAGATAGCCAAGTTGACGATCCTCTTCAACGCTGGTGCCTACCTTGGCGGTGGCGATATTTTCAAAAATGGGGCGCAACGCGTGAAAGAGATCCAAGTCATCGCCGGAACCCGCATTCTCATTGGCGCGAATCATCATTTCTTTGGTCCCGCCACCGCCGGGGATCAGCCCGACGCCCGCTTCGACTAAACCGATATAAGCTTCCGCCGCGGCGTGAATTTTTGCAGCATGCAAGCTGATTTCGCAGCCGCCGCCTAGCGCCATGCCTTGCGGCGCGGAGACCACCGGCTTGGGCGCATACTTAATGGCGAGATTTACGTTCTGGAATTGCTTCACGGCCATGTGCAGCTCGTCCCATTCCTGCTCTTGCGCTCCAACAAGCACCAGCATCAAATTTGCGC
The DNA here is from genome assembly GCA_963837885.1 of Candidatus Acidiferrales bacterium. Taxonomy (GTDB): domain Bacteria; phylum Acidobacteriota; class Terriglobia; order Acidiferrales; family UBA7541; genus Acidiferrum. The sequence continues at coordinate 119,850 of CAWIPD010000021.1, forward strand.
CGACGCAGAAGTTCGGCGCTTGATTGGCGATGACCATGGCATCGAAATCTGTGTCCAGTCGCTTGATTCCTTTATGAATCATGGCGATCAGGTCGGCGCCAATGGCATTCATCTTGGAATGAAATTCACAGCAGACAACCCCATCGCCAAGATCAATCAGGCTCGCACCGGAGTTGCGTTCAACTTCGCGCCCAGCATCTTTCAAATTCTTGAGAATGATAATTCCCGCGGGCTCTTCGACTTTCTGCGTTCCCGAAGTTGCCAGATCAAACACCGTGAACTGGCCTTTATCGGATTCATAGAAACTTTTGCGCCCCGCTGCTAGAGCTTTTTCAAAAATAGGAGGTAGCGCGCGGCCCTCCTTCTGAACTTGTGCGGCAAATTGGGGCAGGCCAAGTGCGTCCACGATCTCGAATGGCCCCAGTTCCCAGGCGAAACCCCAGCGCATGGCACGATCCACATCGACAATGCGATCCGCAATTTCCGGCATCCTGCGGCCTGCATACAGGCACATTTCGGAGATGCCGCCCCAAATGAACTGCTGCGCTTTGTCGGTCTTTTGGCCGTCAAATAGAGGATGAATGAGAGCGCGCAGACGCTCGCGTGTATCTTCAATGGTTTTCCCGGCGTCGATGGATGCGAATTTCGCTTTCTGGCGGGGACGGTATTCCATCGTGGGAACGTCCAGTGTCAGAATTTCTTTTTCCCCTGAACCCTTCACTCGCTTGTAGAAGCCTTGCCCGGTCTTATCGCCGAGCCAGTTCCGCCGCAACATTTCTTCAACCAGTGCGGGAACTTTGTAAGTTTCGCGCGACTCATCGTTCGATCGCAGCTTCGTAAATATTTCTGACCACGTGAGCGAGCACATCAATACCAACGATGTCCGCCGTGCGGAAGGTAGCCGACTTCGGCCAACCCACCGCCGGACCCGTGCAGGCGTCAACCTCTTCAATGGTCAAGCCCAGCGCCGACATTTGTTTGAGCGCGTTGAGCATCGAAAACGTGCCAACACGGTTGGCAATGAAATTCGGGGTGTCTTTGGCGACGACCACGCCTTTGCCCAAGCGCCGATCGCAGAAATCAGAAAGCGTTTCAATGACCGCAGGCGTAGTTTTTGGCCCGGGAATAACTTCAACCAATTTCATGTAGCGCGGTGGATTGAAAAAGTGCGTTCCGGCCCAATGCTGTTGAAATTCCTCCGGCAATCCTTCCGCAATCAGATGGACCGGCAAACCGGAAGTGTTGGAGGTGATGATGGAACCGGGCTTGCGGAATTGCGCGACTTTCGCAAGCAAATTGCGCTTGATCTCCAGATTTTCGGCAACCACTTCGATGATCCAGTCCGCATCAGCGATGCGCGCGAGGTCGTCTTCGAAATTGCCGACGAACACTTTTGCGGCAAGGTCCGGAGTGAAAAAAGCGGCGGGCTTGGATTTTTTGGCGGCCTCGAGGCCAGCAAGCACAATTTTGTTGCGCTCCGCGGGAGTAGTCGCGTCTTTGGGAACGATGTCCAGCAGCAGGCAAGGGAGTCCGGCATTGGCGAAATGCGCGGCGATGCGCGCCCCCATGGTTCCCGCACCGAGTACAACTGCTTTTTGAATTCGTAGCGTCATGGCCAGACCTTGTGAAGCGGATTTGATGGTGCCCCACAGGTTACAAAACCGCATGGCTGCGGTCAAACGAGTGTTTGAATTTTCATGAAAAGCTGAGCAGTTCAGAAAAATCTACTGGCGCGTGACTTCGACCTTCACCGGCTGCCCTTCCCCTTTGCCTCGTTGGGTGAGCCATGCGGCAAGACCTTCGGCGAATCGTTCGGGGGTAAGCCTGAAACTGGCTTCCAGGCGGCCGTCGGCCGTGGGGAGCGTGTCGTCAAACTCAGCAGCATTGGTGAAGTTCCGCATGCAGAATTGATCGAGCCACTCGAGTGGACAGGGCTTGCGCTCGCCGCGAATCAGAACATCGACTGTAAACTTTTGCGCGTACATAAATTAAGAATAGCACCGCTAGGAATTGTTACTAGGCCCGAGCCAGCCTGCTCACGATTTCGCCAGCTTAAGAATCTGCTCGTATTCATAGATGTGCGTGCCCGCTTTCACCAGATGCGCAGCGTTCAACATGGCTGCCGCCAGTTCACTGGCTTCCACAGGGCTGTATTTCTTGAATTTCCCGATAAATGCAAAATCAAGCGTCTTGGCGACAGCAATTCCAACACGTTCCGCGGCACGAGCGTCTGGCCGATCTCCGGCAAGAAAACTGGGCCGGAAGATGTGCAGAGACCCGAATGGAAGAAGCTTCAACGCCTCTTCCAGTTCACCTTTCACTTTCAGATAAAACGCGTGCGAGTGCACATCGGCACCAATCGAGGATACGACTGTGAATTGACGGGCGCCTCCCTGCGCGGCGGCAGTCGCAAAAGCCAGTGCCGCATCGAAATCGACTTGACGAAAAGCGTCACGCGAACCGGCTATCTTCATAGTGGTGCCGAGAGCAGAGAAAACGTCGGCACCCGCAAATTCGGGCAACGGCGGAAGGCCGGCAAAAATCGACAATTACCTGGCGCAGCTTGGCGTCAGAATTCTCTAGCGGACCGCCGGACAAAGGCGATGACTTGATCGTAGTCAGGAGATTGTAAGAGTAATTGGAGGCATTGGCCTCCCACGAGCCCTGAGGCCCCGGCAATAACGGCGATGCGAGCAGAGCGGACATTCGAAGTCACCAAGAATCCCCTGACCTTGCAGATAGGCTAATGGCTAACATACACTGAACTAGAGAAAAGATAGTTACACACCTGCCTGCCAGTCTGCGTTCCTCTTCTGAGATGTCCGGACGGGTCGGATTGGGCATATCGATTTGTTTTTCAAATAGGAAGTATGCGTTTTTTTGGGGGTAGATGGTGAGCACTCCGATGGAAGCTTGGGTTGCGGAAGCGGCCCGGCTGACCAAACCTGACAAGATCGTCTTCTGTGACGGCTCGGAAGCGGAAAATCAGGTCATTCTTCACGAAATGCTGAAGCATGTCGATTCTTTCCGCCTGAACGAGAAATCTTACCCCAATTGCTACCTGCACCGCAGCAATCCCAGCGACGTTGCTCGCACGGAACACCTTACTTTTATCTGTTCTCGAGACAAAGACGACGCTGGCCCCACCAACAATTGGATGGACCCCGACGGCGCTAAATACAAAGTAGGTTCGCTCCTGGATGGCGCGATGCGCGGGCGGACTATGTACGTGGTGCCCTACATCATGGGCCCGGCGAACTCGCCGTACAGCAAAGTGGGCGTAGAGGTCACCGACAGCCCTTATGTCGTGGCCAATATGCGGATCATGTCGCGCATGGGAAGAGTGGCCAGCGATCGACTGGGCAATTCCTCGGACTTCGTCCCGGGATTGCATTCTCTCGGTGATCTCGACCCGATGCGGCGCTACATCGCGCATTTTCCCGATGAACGCTTGATCTGGAGCGTGGGTTCCGGCTATGGCGGCAACGCGCTGCTGGGCAAGAAATGTTTCGCTCTGCGCATTGCCAGCTCCATGGCCCGCCAACAAGGCTGGATGGCCGAGCATATGCTCATCCTCGGCCTGGAATCTCCCGACGGGAAAGTAACCTACATGGCCGCGGCCTTTCCCAGCGCCTGCGGCAAAACGAATTTGGCGATGATGGTCTCCGCACTGGAAAGTCAGGGCTATCGCGTCTGGACCATCGGCGACGACATCGCCTGGATGCACATCGGAGCCGATGGGACTTTGCGCGCCATCAATCCCGAAGCGGGATTTTTTGGTGTAGCTCCCGGCACCGGGATGAAAACGAATCCCAACGTAATGTCGGCTCTGAACCGCAATACGATTTTTACAAATGTGGGCGTAACACCCGATGACGAACCGTGGTGGGAAGGCATGGGCGGCGAACCGCCGGCCGGTCTGGTCACCTGGCGCGGAGAGAAGTGGGACAAGTCGAAGGGGCCGGCGGCGCACCCAAATTCCCGCTACACCGTGCCAGCCACGCAATCACCCAGCATTTCCGCGAATTGGGATTCACCGGAAGGCGTGCCCATCTCCGCGTTTATTTTTGGTGGACGCCGAGCCCGGCTTGCTCCCCTGGTCTACGAGTCCTTCAACTGGCAGCACGGCGTGTACGTTGGCGCGACCATGGCCTCCGAAACTACCGCGGCCGCTACCGGAGATGTGGGCATTACCCGGCGCGATCCGATGGCCATGCTGCCCTTCTGCGGCTACAACATGGCGGATTATTTCCAGCACTGGCTGGACATGGGCAAGCGTATTCCTCGCCCACCCAAAATTTTCCATGTGAACTGGTTCCGCAAAGGCGCGGACGGCAAATTTCTCTGGCCCGGATTTGGGGACAATGTGCGTGTGTTGAAGTGGATCCTGGAACGAGTGGAAGGCAGAGGCGAGGCTGAGGAAACTCCGATAGGGTATGTGCCGACGCAAAACGGCCTCACCCTGGATGGACTGCAAATATCACCGGAAACACTGCGTGAATTATTTATGGTAGACCCCGAAGATTGGGAAGTGGATTTGGCGGATAGCCGCGAATTTTTTGCCAAGTTTGGCAAGCGCCTTGCCCAAGGAATTGCTGGAAGAGCAAGACGCGCTGGTACATCGCCTGGAAAGCGCGATGCCGATTTAGAGAATTTCCTGGATGGCCTGGTCGATTGAGACGTGCGAAACGTCTTCCCCACCGATCCGATAATTTCTTCCGCCGGATTTTGAAAAATGGAAAAAGCGACTGATGTGATAATCCTCGTCAAAGCTGGAGAAGAGACGGCCGATTTGTTCGTCATTCAATGGAAAATCGGATAGGCTCAGCGCGCGACCAAATCCGCCCGACAAAGCCAGATATCGTTCCACCAGTTCGCGAAGAGACCACATCCCTGTGCTATTGCCGTCCATATTCCTTTCACCGCTGTGCTACCGATGCAGGAGTCTACCCCGCCCGCGCGCAGGGCGAAAGCTGGGAATTTGGCGCGAACACCTCTGATTCGGTAAGATGCTGGCAGCAATAATCTAGACTCGAAGGAGACGTTATGAGCTTGGCCGTGGGCAGCGCCGCACCCGATTTTACTTTGAAGGACCAGAACCAGAAGGAAATCAAGCTGTCGGACTTTGCCGGGAAGAAAAATGTCGTACTGGTGTTTTATCCGCTGGATTGGAGCCCGGTTTGCACCAATGAGCATGCGTGTTTTGTGAACGACATGAAGAACTTTGACACGCTGGACGCCGAAGTCCTCGGCGTGAGCGTGGACAGTGTCTGGTCCCACAAGGCCTATGCTGAAAAGATGGGCATCAAGTATTCGTTGCTGGCCGATTTTCACCCAAAAGGCGCCATGAGCGAGAAGTACGGCGTCTACTTGGGAGATAAAGGAATTACCGGGCGCTCCATCTTTATCGTGGACAAGCACGGCAAAGTGGCCTGGGTAAAGAATTACGATATTCCGGTCGTGCCGGATATCAAGGAAGTCGCCACGGCACTGAGTCACGTAAAGTAATTACGAATTGACGGTCGATTCAGCTGGCCCAATAAAACCAGGGCGAGTGCGTCCAAGCACTCGCTCTTTTTATTTGACGTAGTCGTTCTTCACAACGGCGCCGCCCTTGAGCACAAACTTCACGTCCTCAAGAATTTTCACATCGCTTAGCGGGTCGCCGCTTACCGCAATTAAGTCCGCGTAGTGGCCCGATTCGAGGATTCCCACTTTGTCGGGCATACCGATGAGGTCCGCCGCGCTGATGGTGGCCGCCTGGATGGCATCGATGGGCTTCATGCCCCACTCCACCATTTTCGCGAATTGCCGGGCATTTTCTCCGTGGGGATAAACCCCCGCGTCCGTGCCAAACGCGATTTTCGCGCCCGATTGATAGGCGTGGCGGAAATTTTCGCGCTGCAATCGACCGATTTTCTTTTCCTTCTCGATTGACTCAGGAAGCATGCCCGCTTTTGCGCCCTCCGCCAGGATGTAATCGTCGTTATAAATGTCGAAAACCAGATAAGTCCCATGCTGTTTGGCCAGGGCGATTCCTTCATCGTCGATCAAGCTGGAATGCTCCACGGAATCGATTCCAGCGTGGATAGCGTCTTTGATGGATTGGGTTCCGTGAGCGTGCGCGGCCACTTTCCTGCCTAACTTGTGTGCCTCTTCGGCAATCGCAGTCAACTCTTCCAAGGTGTATTGCGGCGTGCCGGGCTGATCGCCTTTGCTCAAGACTCCGCCTGAAGCGCAAACCTTGATGACATCGGCGCCATACTTAACGACTTCGCGCACTTTAGCGCGTGCGGCCCAGGGCCCGTCGGCCACACCAATTTCCTTGTAGTGAAATTCATAGGGCAAAAGATTGTTGTCGCAATGACCTCCGGTAATGCCGAGTGCCGGACCAGACACAATCATGCGCGGGCCTTCCACGTCTCCTGCATTGATGCCGTCGCGCAGCGCCACATCCGTAAAGCCGGTGGCTCCCACATTGCGAACGGTCGTAAATCCAGCGTGCACGGTTAGACGGGCATTCTTCACGCCAATGATCGCTTCACGCGGTATGGAAACGCCCAGCCCTTCGTAGCCTTCACTGGTTGGGTCAAACGTGAGATGGGTATGGACATCGATCAAGCCGGGCAAGCAGGTTGCCCCGGACAAATCGGTCAGCATAACGCCGGCGGGCAGCGTGGCGGAACCAAAGGCACCGACCGAAGTAATTGTCCCTTTGTCGTCGAAGACCACGACTTGATCGCTGAGCAGTTTTCCGATTCGCACGTCCAGTAATTTGCCGCAACGTACCGCACCCGGCGCCGCATACAGACCCGGAGCAACGACCAGTAAGAATGCACACAGCCGCAAAGCATGACGCATGAAAGCTCCTCGAAGGAATAAAGTGAACGAGCTAAAAAAGAATACACCGAATCGCAGACGGCTGATTAGTGAACTGGACTAGCAGGAGGTTTCTGGGGTTGCGATTCACTGAGCTTATTCGTTCCCGCTGAACCGGCAAAGGCACGAACCAGCAGCACCATTTCCCAGCGCTGCTGTTCGGTCAGACGCTTTTCAAACGACGGCATCGGTTTTTTGCCTACGGTAATTTTGTAAAACAAATCCCCATCCGTGAATTTGCTCATCAACTTGGCGTCGGTAAGATCGGCAGGTCCGGGATCGTACATCATCGGCGTCCGAGCCGTCTCCCTTCCCGGTATCTCCGTGACAGTTAGCGCACTTGTCGGCGTAAATGGACTTGGCTTCGCGCAAAGCCCCATCGGAAGGGGCCACGGGATTTTTCTTTTGCTTCATCTCAGGAGGCGCATCCCAGTTTGGTTTCTGCAAAGCGGCAAACCCAATGGACATGAAGATCAGACCAATGGTGCAGGCAAAAAGAATCTTGCGCATTCGAAGGCTCCGGGATGATTTCTGTTCCATAGCTCGCTAGAAATTTTCGCACACTCCGGATAGAGGGGATAGCTCCCCGTCCAATCGGCTATTTCCCCAGCCAGATCAGGATGCCCGGCCCGAGAATCCCCACGTAATAAATTGCACCGGCAGCCGCGGCAATGAGCCATGGCAAATCTCTCGATATTGGATTGTTGGCCTCACCGGGAAGTTGCGCCATGCGGAAAAGATTTCTCGGCACATACAGCAGGCCGATGGCACCAGCGAAGCTGCTCAACGCGCCAGAGTTGAGTATTTCCAACGGCCCGCGCGGATCAAGAATCGCCCCCGCACAAGCAATGACTCCGCCTGAAATATAGGAGATCCAGATGAGCCGAACCAGACGCGCCCTATCGTCTGCGTCTCGAATGTGGATTAGCCAGCGCAGTTCGCTGGCAGCTAACCGGATGGAAGCCCGATAGAGCACTATCCCGAGAACCACAAAAAGAACCCTGCCTGGCCAGACGAATCGTGTGCCAGTAATCAGCGCCATCCAATCGCCGCGTCCCAACACTCCACTGAAAATCAAATAGCCAAAGGCCCAGAAAAGGCTGAAGGCCATCACTAACCACAGAAAGAGCTTCAATGGCAAAGGACGAATGCGAACAAATCGTTGGGCCAGCCAGGCAAGCAAAGCAAAAATCAGGTTGCCCGCCGGTCCACCTAGATCAAAGATGCGCCACTGCGGGTCGCCGAGCGTGATCCATACAGTGAGTCTCGTTGTGCTGACCAGTCCGGATTGCCCGCCGGCCAGATAGAAGCCAAGAATGTGCCCGAACGCTTCGTGAGCAATGTCGGCAACGATAAACGCCAACATGGCTACAGAAATAACGGTCCAGAGATCATCGAGGTTCCTGAAGGAGCGGGAAGAATTGGCTGATGGGGTCTCGGGCATAAGCACGCAGATAGTAACTTATGCCTTGAAGATGAGCCAGAGAAGCTCGGCATTGAAAAATAAGATTGCGGCAGCTACAAACCACGCCACGACAACTGTCGCTCGGGAGTTTACGAACTCGCCCATCTTCGTTCGGTCGCTGGTGAATTGCACCAGAGGAATAACCGCGAAGGGCAACTGAAAACTGAGCACCACCTGGCTCAAGATCAGCAGCGAAGTGACTTTTCCTTCGCCCGCGAAACCAATTACCAGGATGGCCGGAATGATCGCGATCGAGCGCGTGACCAGACGGCGAATCCACGGTTTCAGCCGAATCTGCAGAAACCCTTCCATCACGATTTGTCCGGCGAGTGTGCCGGTGAGCGTGGAGTTCTGCCCGGAAGCCAGCAACGCAAACGCAAACAGTGTGCTCGCGAAGCTGGCGCCAAGAACCGGCGTCAGCAACTTATAAGCATCGGCAATTTCCGCGACTTCGTTCAGTCCGCGAGTATGGAAAGCCGCTGCGCCCAGCACCAGAATTGCAGCGTTTATGAACAGAGCGAAACCGAGCGCCACGGTGGAATCGATCACGGAATACTTGAGAGCTTCACGGCGTCCACCACGGTCTTGGTCAAACGCGCGAGTCTGCACAATGCTGGAATGGAGATACAGATTGTGCGGCATGACGGTCGCCCCGAGAATGCCAATCGCGATATACAGCATCTCCTTGTTGCGCAAGATTTCCAGATGAGGAACAAAACCGTGGGCAGCTTCCAGCCAAAGTGGGCGTGCAAAGAAAATTTCGTAGGCAAAACACGCGCCGATGGTGGCAATTAACGTGACCACGAACGCTTCCACGAAACGGAATCCCCGCCCTTGAAGTGCCAGAACGACTAAAACGTCCAGAGCCGTCAGCACTACTCCAACAATCAGCGGCAGTCCAAAAAGAAGTTTCAACGCAACCGCGGAACCCAGCACTTCCGCCAGGTCGCATGCGGCGATGGCTACTTCGCAAACCAGCCACAGCATGATGCTCGTGCGGCGCGAATAATGATCCCGGCAGGCTTGGGCCAAATCGCGGCCGGTTACCACGCCCAGTTTGGCGGAAAGAGCTTGCAGAAACATTGCCATCAGGTTGCTGATCAGCACAACGCTGAGTAACGCGTAGCCAAACTTCGATCCACCGCCAATGTCGGTGGCCCAGTTGCCGGGGTCCATGTAGCCGACGGCCACCAGATAGCCCGGACCGGCAAACGCCAGAATTTTGCGGAACCACGAAGCGTTGGGTGAAATGCGGATGGTCCGGTGGGCCTCCGGAAGCGACGGCATGTGCAGGGCGTGGCGCCAACCGCTGACCGCTTCGGCAGCTGGCGAAGAAACAAGCCCGGGTTCGGTAGCCAGCTCTTTGTCGGTAATTTCCTGCATCCTTGAGCCGTTTGTATTAACCATGGTGAACTTCAAGTATAAACTATATTTAATAACTTCGCTTTGTCAATAGAACTCCGGCCTCCGTTGAATTAATTCTCGGCAAAAGACTGTAGTAGGACGGCGGCAGGAATGCGACGCTCGCCTGTGCTATTTTGGTGGGGAAATAAACGGAGACCAACATGGACGACAAGCAGCAACCACCGGTACAGCCTGGACAAGTTCAAATTAAAGCCGACGAAAAAGAACTGCAAGGCAGTTACAGCAATCTGGTAATGATCCATCATCATGCCGAGGAATTCACGCTGAACTTCGTGTACGTTTTTCCGAACGGTACCCAGGGCAAACTTTTGAGCAGCGTGATCGTCAGTCCCGGCCATGCTAAACGCATCTGGCGCGCCTTGGGAGAAAATATCAGCCGCTTTGAAACGCAGTTCGGGCCAATCAAGGAAGGCCCCGAAGGCGGCATGCCCAGTGCCGGCAACATCGGATTCGTTCAGTAGCAGCGGGCTCACACAAGGAGCGTTCTTGCGATTCCGTGCCGCGAGCGATCAGGCGGTGCTCGCTTACCTCGGCGAAGAAATCTGCACGCTGGCGCACCAGCGCGTGGTTCGGTTGTTGCGAGTCCTGCAACAGGAACCTCCGCCGTGGGTGGTGAACCTGCAGCCCGCGTATTGCTCCCTGCTAATCTGCTACGACGCGTGCCAGGTGGAACTGTCTGAAGTCGAATCAGTCGTACGCGAATATGAACGGCGCGCGGAACATGCCGCGCTCCCTGAATCGCGACTCATCGACATCCCGGTATGCTATGGCGACGATTTTGGCCCTGACTTAGCCGATGTTGCTGCACTCCACAGCCTGACCATCGAACAAACCATAAAACTTCACACTTCTCAAACCTACCGCGCGTACTTTTTGGGGTTCGCCCCGGGATTTGCCTACCTTGGCGATCTGCCGGATGAGCTTGCGACGCCAAGGCTGGCGACTCCACGAAAGAAGGTGACTCCCGGAAGCGTGGGGATCGCTGGGAAACAAACTGCCGTTTATCCGCTTGCCACGCCGGGAGGCTGGCGATTGCTCGGGCGCACCCCCGTGTCGATTTTTCAGCCGGACCGAAATCCGATGGGATTGATTTCCGTTGGCGATGAAGTGCGTTTCTTCACCATCACCGCTGCGGAGTTCGCGTCCTGGGGAAAATCGTGAGGACCCTTTTCGTCGAAGCACCCGGATTGTTGACCACAGTCCAGGATCTCGGCAGAGCGGGCTACGGACCGATGGGTGTTTCCGCGTCTGGCGCGGCGGACCCGGTTGCTCTGCAGCTCGCCAATCTGCTTGTTGGAAATGAACGCGGCGCGGCAGCACTCGAAATGACCTTGAGCGGCGGACGTTTGCAGTTTCCCCACGGGGCGGTCGTCGCCCTCTGCGGCTCCGATTTCTCAGCAGTGTGCGATGGGCATTCCCTGGAACTGTGGATCCCTCATGCAATCCCTCCGGGAAGCGCAATCTCATTTGGCGGGACGCGTACTCGGGCGCTCGCTGCTATCTGAGCGTGGCCGGCGGCATTCTCGTGGAACCATTTTTGGGAAGTTCTTCGACGCACCTGGTCAGCGGATTGGGCGGCCACGACGGCCGGGCGCTGCGAAAAGGTGATGTACTCCAATTAGGACCACAGCAAAAATCGATTCGTCGCAGAAAACTTGCCCCGGAACTAATTCGCGCCTGGGAGCCACGAAAGACCTTGCGTGTAACGCCCGCTCCGCAGTTCGATTGGTTCTCCCGAGCAACCACAAAACTTTTCGTGGACTCTTCGTTCACCATCTCCGAAGAATCCGATCGGCTAGGTCTACGTTTGCAGGGTCCGGCTCTTCGTAGCGTCGATTCGCGAGAAATGATTACCGAAGGAGTTACACTTGGCGCGATTCAAGTGACTCCTTCTGGTCAGGCTATCATTTTATTCGTGGAGCAGCAGACCACCGGCGGATATCCCAAGATCGCCAACGTGATTAGCGCCGACCGATCTTCTCTCGGGCAGTTGCGCCCGCGCGATGAAGTCCGGTTTGAGATGATCTCGCTGGAAGAGGCCCGGGCCTTGTGGATCGAGCAGCAAACACTACTCGCATCCGCAGAAAAGCATTTCACATGAAGACGATCGATTTAAATTGTGATTTGGGCGAACTGCCGGAGATGCTGGCGGACGGCAGCCAGGTCGCGCTTCTTCGGCACATCACTTCCGCCAATGTTGCTTGCGGCGGCCATGCGGGCAGCGCGGAATTGATGCGCACAACAATCCAACAGGCCATCGCGGCTGGGGTTGCTATTGGTGCGCACCCGGGTTATGAGGATCCCGCGAATTTCGGGCGCCTGGAATTGCAGCTTTCTTCGCAAGAGATCGCTGCCTCCGTGCATCGGCAAATCCTGGCTCTCAACAAGATTGCCGAAGAGTGTGGTGCCCGCGTCGTTCACGTGAAGCCCCATGGCGCGCTCTACAATCAGGCCGCGCGCGACCGGCGGATCGCCAAAGCAATTGCGGAGGGCGTGGCGCGCTGGAGCACGGATGTAGTCCTGATGGGTCTAGCGGGATCGGTTATGCTCGAGGAATTTCGCCTGGCAGGATTCCGTGTCGCTGCGGAAGCGTTTGCGGATCGCCGTTACGAAAAGAATGGCAGCCTGCGTTCTCGCCAGTTTGCCGATGCTTTGCTGCCGAATCCTGCCGATGCGGCAGAGCAGGCCTTGCGAATCGTGCAGGAACAAAGTGTGTTGACGCTAAATGGTGAACTGGTGCGCTTGGACGCCCAAACGATCTGCATTCACGGTGATACTCCCGGCGCGGCCCAAATCGCGGAGGCGGTAAACCGAAAACTGCGCGCCTCCGGCGTCACTCTGAAATCATTTGCTACCTGAAAGAGAAGCGACTGTCCCAAATTGCGGATTCTTTGAATAGGAGTGTCATTCCGAGCGAAGCGAGGTATCTGCTTTTTCTCCGCTTACTGCAGATCTCTCCCACTAGTCTCCGGAATAGCCAGCGCGCTGAGCGAAGCGCACGCATAAGCGATCGCACACGCAGAGAATGCCCACCCCAATCCATGTATTTCACCGAAGTGGCCGATCAGCCACGGCGCCATCGCACTGAGCGAACGTCCCACGTTATACGAAACGCCCAGCGCGACAGCGCGAATCCTTGTTGGGAAAAGTTCGCTGGCCAGTGTGCCCGAGCCGACAAAAAATCCTGAACCGAAAAACGCCGCAACGCAGCCAAGTATCAAAATCATAGACGGTTGACGCGCGGCGGCGAAGAGCGGCACGCACAGCGCCGCCGCAGCCAGATAAAACACCACGGATTTTTTCCGGCCAAAGCGATCGGCAAATCCTCCGAAACAGAAATAGCCCGGCACCATACCCGCAAGACTCAGCACCATGATGAAGGTGACGGTGTTCAGCGAATGAAAATTTCTGCCACCCTGTTCGAGCGGCAAAGCCAGATAGGCTGGAACCCAACTGAACAGCCCCCACCAGGCGAACAGGCCAAAAGTGTTCATCCCCAGCAGGGCTAACAAACGGGGTAAGGCTGCGCTCCACATTTTTTTCGTTTCGCCGGGAATGGGCGCATGGCTTCTTCTGATTGCGCTTTCCAGATCGCCGGCTCGTCAACATTTCTTCGCAGCCACAAAGTGAACAGTGCGGGTAGCAATCCAAGAAAGAACACGCCACGCCAGGTCAACAGCGGAGAAAGCAGTCACGGCGGCGAAAACTGCCAGTGCGTAACCTACAGGCGTACCCGCTCTGCACGATGCCCACAGCGCGGGCCCGGCGGTCCGCTGGCCAAGATTCAGCCACCAATGCCGTACCGCTGGTCCATTCTCCTCCCATGCCGAGTCCAACCACAAAGCGGCAGACCGCCAGAGTGGCCATGCCTGCCACCAGCCCGACAAAAAAGTGAACGCAGTGAATGTGAAAATCGAAAAAATCAGCGCTCGCTTGCGGCCGTAGCGATCGGCGAATGTGCCGAACAGAAAGCTGCCCAGCCCGGTACCGAGCAGCATCAATGCGTTCAGGAAGCCTGCGGTGGATTTGCTCATGCCCAGCGCGGGCATAAGCTGTGGCAGCAGCGCGGAGTACAACATCACCGCAAATCCACTGAACAGCCAGCTCAACCCCGCAGCCAACAAGGAATTGCGCTGCTGAAGTGTCAGTTCCGCCCAACGGAATGCGGTCAAACCGCTGGGCGAGGGGGCTAAGCTTTTTGCTGGTGCACTGGGCAAGGGAACATCCGCCGCTTCATGTAGTGCGGTGCGCAACAGTCTAGCTGGGGATGGGGTTGAGTGGCACTAAATTCGGGACGTTTCGCTGGTGAAAATAGTGCTCATCGAAGAATTGCCTCGCTGCGCCTTGTACGGTAAAGTAGAAAGAGTTGTCAGCCACACTTTTTTGGGCCTGTAGCTCAGGTGGCTAGAGCGCGCCCCTGATAAGGGCGAGGTCGGTGGTTCAAGTCCACCCAGGCCCACCATTCCTCTCCAAATTTCTAAACTCGATAGTGCCTTCTCGTCATCATTACCTCGCTGATTTCGCTCCTCGGATACAACCAACCAAATCGCAGCGTCCTGGGCACGACTATATTGATGGCCGCAATCATAATCATGCCGTGTCTTGCCCGGGAAAAACGGCGATTGTCGGCACTCACCAGCAGCTCCACAATGCGAGCCGACGCCGCACAGTCTTATCTATGCGCGTACCTTGCGTTGATATCGCTGGTAGGACTCCTGTTGAATGCAATTTGGCATGTTGCATGGGCTGATCCATTGGCAGCCTTGGTGGTGGTGCCATTTAATCATGCATGAGGGCGTAGAAGCGCTTCGCGGAAAGCCTTGTGTTTGTAATTAGACTGGACTCGGTCCGGCAGCGTCCACTCTACGAAGCCAGTTCGCAGTTGATCATCCAAGGAATTCCAAATCGGTCTGTCAGCATGGCAAACGCCGCCGACCAGAATGTTTTCTGCAGCGGCATCCCCACTTTGCCACCCTCCGATAACGCGCGAAAAAGGCGCTCCGCCTCAGCTACATCCCTCACCCCAAGCGAAACAGAAAAGCCCTGCGGCTGCTGGTAATGCTGCGGAGGAGTATCGGAGCCCATCAGAACCCGATCGCCAACCTTCATGTGAACGTGAATGACCTTATCCCGCCATTCCGGAGCGACTTTATCAGCCATCGGAGATTCCCCATGAGTCATTATTCCGTCAATCTTGCCACCTAGCACTTTTTCGTAGAACTTGAACGCCTCGGCACAGCGACCGTCGAACAAGAGATAGGTATCGATTGCCATGATGTGCTCCTCTTTGATTTGCGATTCTGAAATTCGTACTCGCCAACCATTCAAAATCTTCCGCGATGAGAACCGGGTGTCTGGCCTGCTAGCCTCCCGCCATCGCGCCAACAATCAGGAACGGTTCCTCACCCGAGAGCACCGCGGGAGGTAATACCGTATTCGCGGGCTCATGAGAATAATCTTCCTGGCAAGCGAAAAAACGCACAAAGGGTCGTCGCTGATGAGTAGCCTGATCGCGAATCGTTCCGCGCAACGCCGGATAGCGCGCTTCGATGGCGCTCAACACCGACTCCATCGTGGGCTGGCCTTCAAGTTCAAGCTGCACTTCCCCGCTAACGTGCGCAAGCGTCCGAAGATGCGCTGGAAGCACCACGCGAATCATGGCAGTGTCTGTGCCTCCACGGATAGCACAGCCGGGAGATCGTGTCGGATCGCGCTCCATGTATTTCCCGCGTCCGAAGAGCCGTAAACCTGGCCGCCCGTGGTGCCGAAGTAGACCCCGCAGGAATCCAGCGAATCCACCGACATCGCGTCGCGCAAAATATTTACATAGCAATCGCTCTGTGGCAGTCCATTGGTCAGAGCTTCCCACTCGTTGCCGCCGCTGCGGCTGCGGTAAACGCGCAACTTGGCATCCGGCGGATAGTGCTCTGAATCGCTCTTGATCGGCACAACATAAATGGTTTCGGGTTCGTGAGCGTGCACATCGATCGGGAAACCAAAATCAGTAGGGAGATTGCCGCTGACTTCACTCCACGAGTCCCCCGCATTGTCGCTGCGCATGACATCCCAATGTTTTTGCATGAAGAGTACACCCGGTTTTGACGGATGCATGGCGATGTGATGGACGCAATGGCCAACTTCGGCGTCAGGGTCGGGCAGCTCAAACGGGGATTTGAGCCCCTGATTAATTGGGCGCCAGGTATTGCCCCCATCATCCGTGCGAAAAACTCCCGCAGCCGATATCGCAACAAAGATGCGATTGGGATTTTTCGGATCGAGCACAATACTGTGCAACCCCATTCCGCCCGCGCCCGGTTGCCACAAGTGCCCTTTCGCACTGCGCAGCCCAGGCAATTCATTCCACGTCTGGCCGCCATCCGTGGTCTTAAACAAGGCGGCATCTTCCACGCCTGCGTAAACCGTGTCGGGATCAGTAAGTGAAGGTTCTAGATGCCACA
Organism: Candidatus Acidiferrales bacterium; assembly: GCA_963837885.1. GTDB lineage: Bacteria > Acidobacteriota > Terriglobia > Acidiferrales > UBA7541 > Acidiferrum. The sequence continues at coordinate 136,077 of CAWIPD010000021.1, forward strand.
CGCGCTTGAATTCCCAAGGGTGCTGCGTCCCGTCGTACCACTGGTGAGTCCCGGGCGTTCCATCGTACGCAAATTTGTTCCCGACCGGCTCCCAGGTCTTACCGCCGTCATTCGAGCGCTGAATCAGTTGCCCGAACCAGCCGCTGGTCTGCGAGGCATACAGACGATTGGGATCAACCGGCGAACCCTTCAGGTGGTACATTTCCCAGCCGCCAAAATGCGGCCCGCTGATCTCCCAGTTTTTGCGCTTACCATCCGACGTCAGAATGAAAGCGCCCTTACGGGTTCCCACGAGTAGTCGTACTCCGCTCATGACCGTCTCCTTGTTTGAATTGGGCGATTCTACTGCCGCAATCCGATGAGAATCCACAAAATATCGCCTAATAAACGTCTCCCAAACCGTTAGACGCAGGATTGTGCGGCATGTCACTTGCAAAAAGCAAGTTATTTTTGCTAGTGTAAAAACGTGACCAAAAAGACGCATCCTGACCCGGTTTGGCGCTCCGGGTGTCCCTTGAATGCCTCCGTGGAAATCCTGGGAGATCGCTGGTCCCTGTTGATTATCCGGGACATGATGTTGCGCGGTTTTCGCAGCTACAAGGAATTCCTTAGTTCTTACGAGAAAATTGCTACCAACATCCTGGCGGATCGATTGCGCAATCTGGAGGCGCACGGAATTATTGAGTTACTGAGGGATCCGACAGACGGACGCAGACTGATCTATCAGCTCACCAAAAAAGGGATCGACCTGGCGCCAGTTTTGACGGAAATGGTGCTGTGGGCCGGGGCCCACGAAAAAACCGAGAATCAAGCGCTCATCGAATTAATGCGCAAGGACAAGGACAAATTTCTCGCTGAGATCCGCAAGCGCTGGGAAAAAAGTTTACAGAAGTGAATGAGGTGCTCAGCAACGCAGGTCTCTTCCTCGCGCACTTCGAGGTTAAAGCAATCCCAAATGATCCGGATATTTTGCCTGCAGCGAACTCATCAGGATTTCAAATTCTGGTAGTGTTTGCAGATTCTGGAGACACGGATCTTTCATGAAAAACGGCCAGCACGCAAATCCAGTGCTGATGCTTCGTTCCAGCCATTCCAAGGCCTCAACTGGTCGCCCGAGCAGGGCAAGGATGCAGGCGACCTGATAATAGGTATGGTGGGCGTGCCCAAAAGATTTTGGGTTCGCGCAGGCCTTGGTCAGGCACTCGAGCGCCCGTTCACTTTGCCCCCTCATTGCGTGGAAGACTCCGAGCAGACTGACGATCAGTGGTTCTTCGGGCAACAGCCGCATCGCCTCGTCAAGTAGGAGTTTCGCCTCTTTCCATTCCCCGGCCATCATGTGCGGTAGCGGCGCAAAATAAACGGGATACTTGTTTCCCGGGCTTTCATCCCGCCACGCGGTAATCTCTTTTCTCGCCAAATCATATTCTCGGCTCCAGATATAGACTTGAACGACGCTGTGGCTGATCGACTTCTTCGGATGGAACGCTCGACCTCTCTCGTACATCGCACGCGCATGATCGAGAAGCCCGATGTGCGCCAGGATGGTCCCTAAACGATTGAACGCATGCGGCAGATTATTTTGCAATGCGAGCGCACGTCGCAGTTCCTCGATGGCTTCCAGGTGTTGGAAGTTTTTCGACGGCCCCCAAAGCAAAAAAGCTCTGGCCACATGCCCTTCAGGTAAATCCGGATCCAACTCCAGCGCGCGGCGGCAATGAAACTCCGCTTTTTCCATCCACATGCTCGCTGGATCGAATTCAAAATGCCGTGTTGCGCATACAAAGGATAGGGTCGCGTGGGCCAGTGAGAATTCCGGATCTCGCGTGACCGCAGTGCTCAATCGCTGCGCAGCTTCATCGAGCAGCGCAGGATCACCTGACGAGCTAAGCCGAAAGCCTCTCATAAATTCCGCGTAGGCAAACGGATCTTTGCTATATCGTTGCCGTCCTTTCACAGGGGCCTGAGGCAGTGTGCGGTTTAGCGCGCGGGCAATTTGTCCGGCGGTTGCATCTTCCAGTTCAGACAGGCGACTCATGTCGAGCTGACATTTGCGCTGCAGGCAAGTGCGCCGGGTGTGGGTATCAACCATCTCCAGCGAAAGATGTTGTTGTCCTTTCGTTTCCCGAATGGCCCCGCGAAACACAAAGCGCACACCAAGTCGTTCAGCCACCTCAGATGTTGCCGCGTCGATTGGCACGCTTAGCACCGTCGAAGTGGGTAGCACGTCCACACCCTGCAGATTTCCCAGACGCGAGACTAACGCATCGGCAAATCCCAAGCTCACCTCGTGGTTATCGGTTGCTTTCCCTAAAACAAGAAGCGGAAGAACGGCAAGTGAAGGGCGCTCACTCCATGAGGAAATACTCTGCCAACCAGCCGGGCCACCTGAATTTGGCTCGACATCAGCCTGCTGGTACCTGGCGTCAATCACTCGCACCGGGCCGGTAAAGCGGTATCCTTTCCCCACAACGGTTTCCAGAAAACGCGGTTTAGCGGGATTGTCGCCCAAGGCCGCACGAATTTTTCGAATGATGTTGTTAATGTTCGGCCCGGTATCAATGAAAAAATCTGAACGCCACAGTTTTCTGACGATCTCTTCGCGCGTCACTAATTGGTCTCGCCGCGCAACCAGGAATATCAGCAACTCCATGGGCTTCTTTTCAAGCTTCACACGTCGCCCGTGGCGGCGAAGTTCGTACTTGCCCAGGTCCAGCTCAATTTGACTTAAGCTGTGGTCTTGATTCTGCATGAAGCTCCTGAATGAGATTAGGTCCTAAGATTGAATAATTTACGCCGATATACCAAAGATATGCAAAGGTTACCTCGTTTCAATTGCATCACCTACCTCTTTGGAGCACTATTCTGCTCGATCTTCACTATTTCACGGAGGCAACCAGATGAAACGAAACCTTTATTTCCTACCTTTGCTGGTCATTTTTCTGTGCGGGGCAGGCGTACTTTTCAGTAAGGGCGCCCAAACCACTTCTTCCGCTCGACATACTTTCACCCCCGGCGACATTCCTTATGGTCCGCCACCGGCGTTTGTGGCCCCGGGCGCGCAACTCGCCGTGCTTGAGGGCAATCCCGGTGCCAGCAGTGGTGATTTCACCGTGCGCCTGAAGATGCCCGATGGATATCGCATTGCCCCACACTGGCATCCGAACCGGGAAAATGTCACGGTGATCTCGGGAACCTTCAAAGTCGGAATGGGGGATAACTTTGACGAAAGCAAGATGGGGGCTTTCCCGGCGGGCAGTTTTGCTTATCTCGATCCCGGGATGCATCACTATGCGATGGCCAGTGGAGAAGTTGTAGTGCAGGTCCACGGCATGGCGCCCTTGCAATTCAACTATGTCAATCCTGACGACGATCCGAGCCACAAGAAATAATTGATGGAATTTCTCGACACTGCGTCGCTTTCGGTGGCTCCTGTCGCATTATCGGATGCGCCGATCTAATCTGCTGACTGCGACTTAAAACCCGTGCTCGGAGGCGCTTTCGAAACCAGTCTCGGGTACTTCGCGGGAAGAAGCCCGTTCCCGAGACTGGCCGGCCCGCATCTTTAATGAGGAGGGTAGACGTTCATTACAAAATGGATTAGATTTACGGCCAAAGGTCAGTTGTGTAAGAACCATGGCTCCTGCCCAGCCCATCCAAATAGTAGCCCGCTCGCGGACCCTCCGCGTGACTTGGATATTGATTGCGATCCTGGCAATCCTGCCGATTCTCTGGCTTTGGTTTATCCCCTTCCTTCATTCCAAAAACTTTGAAGTGCCAACTTTGACCGAGCCCGGAACTCTAGAATGGATCATCGTCTTCACTCTGGGAAGTATCGGCTGCGTGGTGCTGGTCGTGGGGCAAATACTGGCTTTTCAAAATCACAAAGTTCCGCTTGGCCCTCGAGCAGTGGCAGCCGCTGCCGTTGTCGGTACTTTACTGCTGTGGGCCTACTGGTTTTATGCGACCACAACAAAATCGGTGGCGGCTGCTCCGGTAACACATTCCGTCAAGGCTGACCTGGAAACCCAGTACTTCCCCCGTCGTGGGCTACAACATTTATCGCAGCACTTCCCCGGACACCTTCAATGGCCCCAAGCTGAACGACACGCTGGTGACCGACACAACTTACGTTGATAAAACCGTGCAAGACAACGTCACCTATTACTACTCGACGCGAGCCGTGGACGCCAAGGGCAACGAAAGCCCCAATTCCAATATCGCCAAAGCCTTCGTACCCTGATCTTCGGTTGGATTGCCCTACTGCTGCTGGTTCTGATGTTGCTGCGGAAGTTCGGCCATTTGCGGTGCGTCGTGCGGACCCTCGCTGGTTTCCGTCAACTGTTCACGCCCTTCTTCGTCTAACGCAGGCCGTACCCGCACATCGACTGAAAGCTGCTGCCCAGCGCGTCCTTTGTATACTCCGCGCACCGGTGGTACATCTCCGTAATCGCGGCCGTAGGCAATGCGAATGTGTCGCTGGCCCACAGGCTTCCCCAGCGTCGGGTCAAACGCCAGCCAGCCGGTCCCAGGGACAAACACTTCGGCCCAGGCATGCGAGGCCTGCCCGCCAATCACTTCTTGCTGCTTGCTATACTGTGGTCGTCGCGTCACCCGGCACCATGTAGCCGGAGACGTATCGCGCCGGCAATCCCCGCATCCGAACCACTCCAAGCAGCAGGTGCGCAAAATCCTGGCAAACGCCCGGCTTTCAGCGCCAGGGAATCCTGCACCGAAGAATGCACGTGCGTGGCGCCCTTCACATAGGCAAAATGCTCGTGAATGTAAGTGGAAGCCGCTTGAGCAAAACCGAGCGCTGTGCCATCGCTGTGAGTCTCGACTTCATCCAGGATGTCGCGCAATTCCGGTAAATACGGAACATAAGCACTGGGAGCCACAAAATCGTAATTCTCTTCAAACAATTCGGCGCGCAAGGCGTCGAGTCCCGCCAATGTTACGCCGCCTGATTCCGGAAGCAGCGTTTGGTGCGCCAATACTACGGATTCAGCTTCGATCTTCAGCCTCCTGATGATCCGCCAGAATATTGAACTGGTGAATCCAGTTGCCATAAGCATCCCGGAAAGAAGCTCCCCGCGAAGGAGGACTGGTGACCAATCGAAACGATAAACAACTCTGGGTCTCATCATCGATCGGGCGTAAGCGCACTTCGTTATAGCTCTCGCTGACCGCTCCGTCGTACAAAAATTCGGTTGAGTGCACCAGCCTGTACCGGTTCATGCCACCACCGCGTAATAAAAATAGCTGCGCGCGATGGCCTGGCCAATCGCGTTCAACATGCGAATCAGTTCCGTCAGGTATTGGTGCAGACCCTGGCGAAATATCTCGTCGATTTTGTCATAGCGCAAACGCTCCAGAACTTTTCCCGTAAGACGCTCGGCTTCGTTGGCGTAAGAGCCCGCGCCGGTCTTGCTGATCGCGCGCAAACCGGCCTGCATTTCGGTCATCGAAAAGCGAATTGAGCGCGGATGTTGCGGGTGAAGAATGAGCATTTCCGCCACGCGCTCCGGTTCAATCGGCGAATGATACTGGCGATGATACGCTTCATACGCGCCCACCGATTTCAGCACCGCCATCCATTGATGATTGTCCGGAGAAGACTCCACGCTGATGGCGTCATCCAGCAAGGTGTGGTACTGCACATCCACCAGCCTCGCTGTCATTTCCGCGCGCTCCAGTGCCCAGCCCACTTTCAGGAAGTCCCATCCTTCGTCGTGCGGAAGCGTTGCATCCGTGACGCCGTGAAATCGGTGGCTGCCGAAAATCACCTTTTCGCAAAAGCGGTGCGGGCCGGCGGCAATCTCTTCCTGCGGGTCAAAACGCTCGAGCATGAAATACAGACCATTCAGGTCTTCCCACATCTCTCGGGAAATACGGTCGCGAATGGTGCGCGCATTCTCGCGCGCTTTCTTTACGCACTGCATGATCGAACTGGGGTTACCTTCATGGAAGGCGAGAAATTCGAAGACGTTGCTGGAGGTCGCTTCATCATACAGTTGCCGGAAAATGGTTTCTTCTCCCGCCATGGAAACCAGCGGATCCCACCGCAGGCGATACGGCTGCTGCGCTTGCTCCAGAAGCGTGTGGTACGTGACGTCGAGAATGCGTGCGGTATCTTCGGCACGTTCGATGTAACGCGCCAGCCAGAACAGTGATTCGGCGATTCGCGACAGCATGTCAGCACTCACCTCGCAACACCCAGGTATCCTTGCTGCCGCCGCCTTGCGATGAATTCACAACCAGGGAACCTTCTTTCAACGCCACACGCGTCAACCCGCCCGGCACGATCGTCACTTTTTCGCCGTCGTATAAGCAGTAGGGCCGCAAATCCACGTGCCGGCCGGCGATTCGTTCCGTGGCAGCGTCGTAAGACGGCACTCGCGACAGCGCCACTACAGGCTGCGCAATATAGTTGCGTGGGTCTGCATTGATCTTTTCCCGGAAGGATTCCACCAACTCGCCGTCAGAAGCCGGACCGATCAGCATTCCGTAACCCCCGGATTCGCCGACTGCTTTTACGACCAGTTCCGGCAAGTGCGCCATGACATGCGAAAGATGATCGCGGCGCTCACACAGAAACGTGTCCACACTGTTCAGGATGGGATCTTCGCCAAGATAATACTTAATGAATTCCGGCACGTAGGCGTACACCGCTTTGTCGTCGGCCACTCCGTTGCCTGCAGCGTTGGCCAGCGCCACATTCCCGGCCCGATAGGCCCCCATCAAACCAGGCACACCCAGCATGGAGTCGCTGCGGAAGCACAACGCATCCAGAAAATCGTCGTCGAGCCTGCGATAGATAACGTCTACCCGCTTCAGCCCGTAGATCGTCTTCATGTACACGACGCCGCCATCCACCAGAAGATCGCGGCCCTCTACCAGTTCTATTCCCATCTGCTGGGCCAGGAAGCTGTGCTCGAAATAAGCGCTGTTATGAATTCCGGGCGTCAACAGCACAATCTGCGCATCCGCTTCCCCACGCGGCGACAATGTTCGCAAGATGCGGGAAAGCTCTGCCGGATAGTGATTCACCGGCAAGACTTCATGTTCTTGAAACGCATCGGGAAACGCCCGCGTCATCACCAGTCGATTTTCCAGCACATACGAAATTCCGCTGGGCGTTCGCACATTATCTTCCAGCACCAGAAACTCACCGCTCTTCGAGTCACGCACCAGGTCGATGCCGCATATATGCGTATAGATTCCGCGCGGCACCTCCAGGCCGATCACTCCCTGCGAAAGTGGCGGCAAGAGTACACCAGCGGAGGCGGGAATCTTGCGGTCTTTCAGAATTTTCCTGCTTGCCGTAAACGTCCTTCAGGAACAGGTTGAGCGCTACAACCCGCTGGCTCAGCCCTCGTTCAATCTTGGTCCATTCTGAATTCGGCAAGATGCGCGGAATTAAATCGAATGGAAACAGCCGCTCCGTTCCGCGACCATCGCTGTAAACCGTGAATGTAATTCCCTGCAGTAGAAAGGAGAGGTCCGCCAGCTTACGGCGATCCTGGAAATGCTTTGGGGCCATTCCGCCAAGTTTTTCAAACAACCTCGCATAGTGTGACCGCGCGGTTCCCTTCGACGAAAACATCTCGTCGTAGAAGGAGCCCAATGCATAGCCTGAAAATAGTCCAGAGTTCAGCATCGGAATAGGCGTAGGCACTGCTGTCATCGGAGATGACAGTATCAAGTCAGGGAACTTCTGGCCCCACGCATTAATTCAATGCAATAAATTGAAAATTCAACGTCACCGGACCGATTCGACTGCACCTGATAACCCTGCTTATGAGTTGCGCTTTATCTTCGCTTCTGTAGCTCGACGTACGATTCGTTCCAATTCTGAACTTCCTCTCTCTTATGAAACTTACTCGAGCTGACTCCCGCCCTCAAATCTCTGATTCCCTTCCAATTGGCCCCTTTGCAATGCACGGCGCTTGGCATCTCAGTTGCCTACTCTGTTCTTGGAACTTTATCGAGGGCCTCCAATATGGGACAGCTTGACCCCAACTTCCATCGCTGGATCCTGGAATCGCTGCCGGTCGCCGTGTTCGCCGTCGACCGTGAAGGCAAGATTCTGTTTTGGAATGAAGGCGCCGAGCGCATTACCGGCCATCTCCGTCAGGACGCTCTGGGACGCAACTGCAAAGACGGTTTTATGGAGCACGCCGACGCCACCAATAACCCCTTGGAGGGAGATTTTATCCCGTTGATGGAAACTCTTCGGGAAGGACACACGCAAAACATTCGAGCTTCGATACGCACCAAAAGCGGCCATTTCGTTGCCGTGAAATTGCAAACCTTGCCATTTCGTAATGAACAGGGCTCCCTTCTGGGCGCGGTAGAACTCTTTGAAGAAGCGATTCCGCATGTGGCCAAAAACAGGCGTGCCAACAAGCTCGCCGCTTTTGGCGGGTTAGATGCCACAACCGGCGTCCTGAATCGACCGAGGATCGAAGCCCATCTCGCAGAATGTGTTGCCCTGTATCAGAAACAACCCATCCCGTTCTGCGTGATTTTCGCAGCCGTTGATAATCTGGAAAAAATCCGTGAGCGATTCGGCCAGGCCGCCGTCGACGAAGCTTTGCGAACCGCTGCGCAGGCGATCCACAACGGTCTGCGTCCCACCGATTATGTCGGCCGCTGGAACAGTACGGAATTCATGGCCATCCTCAACGCTTGCACGGAGTCTGAAGTGCTTCACGTGGGTGAACGTCTCCGGAAACTGGTTCACCATTCGGGAATCAACTGGTGGGGCGACAGTCTACACATAACAATTTCTCTGGGCGCAACTCCTGCGCATGACCACGATTCTACGGAATCCCTCATCGCCCGCGCGGAACTGGCTCTGAAAGAGAGCAGCGTGCCGCCGGGAAATTGCATGGTGGTGATCAATCGAGAGTAGAGAAAAGCAGAGGCCTTTTTGACATGTTCGTGATTATCGGACTCGTAGTGGTTATCGCCGCCATTCTTGGCGGCTACCTGATGGAGCACGGCAACGTACGCGTGCTGCTGCAACCTGCGGAGCTGATCATCATTGGCGGCGCCGCAATCGGCACCGTGCTTATCGCCAATCCCCTTTTCATCTTGAAGAAAATAGTGGGTGGCCTGGCTGGGGTATTTGGCAGCTCGAAGTTCGGCAAACCGCAATATATGGAAATAATGAAAATGCTTTACGAGCTTTTTTCGCGCGCGCGCAAAGAAGGCTTGATGGCTTTGGAATCAGACAGCGACAACCCCGAGCAGAGCCCGGTTTTTTCCAAGTACCCAAAATTCCTGAAAGACCACCACGTCTTGTATTTCGTCTGCGACACCATTCGCATGGCCGCCGGTGGCGGCGTCGAACCCTTCGACATCGATCAGATGATGGATTTGGACATGGAAGTTCACCATCATGAGGCCGCGCAACCTGTCACCGCACTCGCCACCATGGCCGATTCCCTTCCCGGACTGGGCATCGTCGCGGCGGTGCTCGGCGTCGTCATCACCATGGGCGCTCTCGGCGGTCCACCCGAAGAAATTGGTCACAAAGTGGCGGCGGCCCTGGTCGGCACATTTCTCGGCATTTTGCTCTGTTACGGCTTTGTCGGTCCCATCGCTTCCAATATGGCCAAAACGACGGAAGAAGAACACGCCTTCTATTATGTGATTCGCGTGGTAATCGTCAGTTTTATTAAAGGGTTCGCCGCCAATCATCGCGGTCGAATTTGGAAGGCGCGCCATTCCGGGGCAAGTCCGCCCGACTTTTCAGGAGCTTGAGAAGTACATCAAGGGCAAAGATGAGGCCGCACCTGCCGCGGAAGCTCCTCCGGCCGCCGCCTAGAGCTCTTTATGCCCGGCCCTCCTCCCATCATCATCAAGAAAAAAGCCAGCCACGGCGGACATCACGGCGGCGCGTGGAAAGTGGCCTACGCCGATTTTGTCACCGCTATGATGGCGTTGTTCATCGTCTTGTGGCTGTTGAATAGCAGCGCCAAAGTTCAAAAAGCGGTCGGCGGCTACTTCAAGGATCCCACCGGAACTTCCAAGAACGTCGGAACGGACATGCGCGGAGCCGGCGAAAATTTCATCGTCAACAAAGACAACATGCAGGTTCTGAAGGAGCAGCTTCAGAAAGCAATCCGTGAAGTTCCCAAGTTCGACCAGCTCAAAAATAATATCGATATGACCGTCACTAACGAAGGCTTGCGCATCGAGCTCACGGAATCCGCCGCCGGCACTTTTTTTGACAGTGGCAGCGCCCGCATGAGTAAGGATGGTGGAGAGTTGCTCAAAACTCTGGCTCAGGAGCTGGGCAAATTGCCGAATCGAATGGCCATCGAGGGACACTCCGATTCCAAGCCGTATCCCCCCTCAGCGACCTACACCAACTGGGAACTTTCCGCAGACCGTGCAAACGCCGCCCGTCGTTTCATGGAACAAAACGGCCTGAGCGAAGCGCAAATTACCCAGATTCGCGGCTTTGCCGATCAACGGTTACGCAAACCAAACTCGCCCATGGACCCCTCCAACCGACGCATTTCTCTGATCATTCAATATGTGGATAAGGCGGACGCGGAAACTTCCGTAGCGCCAGAGGAGGGTGTAGCAGGCAGCGACAAATCCGGCGGTGAGAAAAAGTAAGCGGATCATCCTCAGGCAGCCCGGCTCGAACACAAAATACATTAGCCACTTCCTAATCCTTACACACGATTAAACCTATTATTTTCTGCTCATTATAAAACTCCAGCCTTTGCAACGCTTTCCCTTTCCGACGCCATCCAATTTATTGCTCTTGGCAAATAGTGCGACCTCTTACGCAGAACCTTTTTGCCAATTCGGGGTTAAACCCTAGGGGAGTGCGGTGAGGTCTGCCGTACTTTAACTATAGAAACGATTTGCAATATGGACGTCTTCCCGACGGAGGACGGAAAAATTAGGACGCCCAACCCAGGCGGCGTCCCCCTCGCGTTGCTGGTCCGGCGCGAAATTTCTAAATTCAGAGGAGATGTAGCTCAATGAATTTTCGCACGATGTGGCTGTTCGGTATGGTCGTGGTTTTGTTCGGCGCAGTATCGGTAAAAGCCCAGGGGCGTTTTGAAGTTACGCCGTTCGTCGGGTACGAAACATCTGCTTCGTATCCTCTAAGCTACCAAAACAACAATTCACACAACACCCATTGACCGGCTTCGCGTAAACGATGCACTCGCGTTCGGAACTTTCTTGGGATTCAACCTCACAGAAAATGCCCAACTGGAAGTGATGTGGGACCGCAACAATACCTCTTTTAGCGCGCCACAATCCCTTTACCGGCGATTATTTCAATGCGTTCCACTCCGTTATCGATCAATACCAGTTCGGTGGCTTATACATGCTGCGAAATAGCGAACATAAATTGCGCCCCTATATCGCTGGCAGCCTCGGGTTCACCCACGAGTTCAACTCCAATGGCAACCCCGATAGGACGGAGTTTGCCTACAGCCTCGGTGGTGGAGTGAAATACTACTTAACGCGTCATATTGGGTTGCGGGGCGATATCCGCTACATGCCGACTTACGGAAGCTCTTCCTATGAAACTTATTGCGATTACTTTTACGGATGCTACAGCGCCAAAGTATCCCATTACCTGAATCGTGCCAATTTCGTCGGCGGCGTTATTATCCACTTCTAAGGAAGAACGTTTTCGCAGCGAGTTTCTCTAACAAATTGCTGACGACGATTTTCTTTAAAATTATTAAAATACTCAGAAACATGTCATTCCAAACCCCGCTCATCTCTTGAGCGGGGTTTGGAATCTGCTTTTTCCTTTAATTAGTGGCTCTCTTGCCCAGTCGGCATGACAAATAGTTTTTCATCCACGGGTATGTTCTGTTTTACATCATCCACCTGGATGGTGAATCGCCCGTTCGGACGCGCCAACGCCCAACGATAAGGAATTTTCACGCCATCAGTGACTCGGAAGTCCGCATAGTCAATTTGCGTTGGATTTCGCCCTAGCGGCGTTTCTGCATAACGAACTAACCGCAGCAGCAGCCCGCTCTCTTGGTCGAAATACAAATCCGCGCTCGGCAAGTCTTTGCCCTTCGCGGAAACCAGAATCGTCTGTTTTCCATCGATCGTTTCGCCTGGATGCACGCTGAATTCCTGGTAAAGATGCGGAAGACTCGCCGGCAAATAAAGCTGCGCATCGATGCTCGCTGCTTGTTGTTCCGCTGCGGTCATCTGGTGAAATCCCTTTGGCATGGCCAGCCAGCCCACTTCTCCGTTATATGCCGTCACGCTAGGACCGGAAGAAGGATGACTAATCGAGACTCGCTTGTCCGGCCCCTCGGAATAAATATCGATTGGGTATTTTTCACCGAACGCGTCGATATTCCCCTTTTGCACGCGAGTTTTAATCTTATGCAATGCATCCGCGCCACCCACAGCGGCAAGATACTTCTCTAAAACTGCCTGCACGCTCGGCAAATTCGCATGCTCCGCGCCTTCTTGTTCGTGCTCGTGCATAGGCGGCGCAGGTGCAACTTCAGCAGAGAGAATCGGTGTACCGACCGGGTGCGCCGCTCCGCGATGGCAGGTATAACACGTCACTTCGCGCTCGCCATCGAAATTGGCCTTATTGATGGCCATCATCATCGTCATCATTTTCCGCGCGGTGACTTTTTCTTTCTTATCATCCTTATCCATCGCGTGCTCCACGTGGCAGAACTCGCACTCCACACCAAGCGAAGCCGTAATAAATTGCATAGCCGGGATCAGTTGGTCTGCAGGAATTCCCTTGAGCACCTGGATGTTTTTGAATTTTTGTTCAGTGGTCTGCGGCGCGTCACTCTTGGATTTGGCAGGTTCCGACTGAGCCCTCATCCGTTCCGCGGCACAGAGAAAAATAATCCCCGCACAAATTGGTATCAATAGCACAAACGGCCGCGCATTCGCCTTCATACCCTCTCCTTAACAAATTGCTGAACACTCAAAACCATGTAAATCTTGAAAAAATCTGAAAACTCAAAAATGTCATTCCAAACGCCGCTCGCCTCTTGAGCGGCGTTTGGAATCTGCTTTTTCCTTTGATAGACATAGAGCGAATCTAGCTACCCAGTTCGCCGCGCTTCGCCAGTTCGTTGATGCGATCGCTTGCGCGGTACGCAAGCGCTTGGATAGTCATCGTTGGCTGCCCACGCCCAGAAGTAACCAGGCTGCTGCCATCACACAAGAACAAGTTCGGAACGTCGTGCGTGCGATGATCAGCATCGATCACCGAAGTCTTCGGATCGTTGCCCATCCGGCAGGTGCCCAACAGGTGCACCGCAAAATTCTGCGAGGACACGGGCTGGTGCCATTTTGTCTTGGCCCCTGCTGCATCCAGTATTTCCATGGTGCGGGCACTCATCCATTCCATCAACTTCAGATCATTCTCTGAATCGCTATAGGTCATGCGAATCGCCGGAAGTCCCCACGCATCTTTCACGTCTGGATCCAGTGAGATGCTGTTGGATTCGATGGGCAGCGAGGTGCCATGCCCGAAAATTTCCATGGTCCTTACATAATTATGTTTCAAGGCTTTCTTGAATTCCGAGCCCCACTTCGGCGTGCCCGGCGGGAGCCCTCCGAAGGCAAAAGTAACGGGAGTGATGTCGAACCGCGCGTCAAATCCCGAACCGCCGTAAAATCCCATCTTCTCCTTATCCATTTCGTAGAAATCATGAAAGATTCTGCTTACTGCGTGCCCCTTGTAGTCATTCAGCGGGTCGTCCAGAACTCCCACACCGACCGCAGCGCTATTGGGCATCAGATATTTGCCGACAAGTCCGCTGGAATTCGCTAATCCATTCGGAAACTGGCTGCTGGCTGAAAGTAAAAGCAGTCTCGGCGTTTCCGCGCCGTTGGCGCTAAGGATCACTGCTTTCGCTTTTTGCACATGAACATTGCGCTTCCCGTCAAAATATACTGCTCCCGTAGCCCGGCCATTCTTGTCCACCTCAATTTTGTGGACGTAGGAGTTCGGCCGGATTTCGCATCGCCCCGTTTTTTCGGCCATCGGAATAACGGAGGCGAGTGAGGAAGATTTTGCGCCGACTTCACAGCCAAATCCCAGGCAGAATCCGCATTCCACGCAAGCGGAGCGTCCCGCCCGCGGTTGCGAGAGAATGGCCATCGGCGAAGGAAAGGGATGATAGCCAAGCTTGCGCGCTGCCCGCTCAAAAACTACGCCCGAACCTTTTACAGGCAGCGGCGGCATGGGGTATGGCTTGGACCGTGGCGGATCAAAGGGACTCGCTCCCGCCAGGCCAGACACCCCGATCTCCCACTCCACTTTCGTGTAATAGGGCTCCAGGTCCGCGTAACTGATCGGCCAGTCGGTGAAACCCGTGCCGGGAATTTCGCCAATTTTGCTGCGTTCCTTAAAATCGATCTCGTGGAAACGCCAGAAATTCGCCGTGAAATGCACGCTGCTTCCGCCAACGCAATGCCCATACATCACGGCCTGTTGCTCTACCGCCTTTTTATCCGCACTTGCTCGAAATGTATTCGGCTGGGTTTTCGGATTATTCGTCAGGAAATGCTGATTAAAGATTTTCAGCTCATCATGCGTGAAATCATTCGGCGTCAAATACGGCCCCTGCTCCAGAACCACCACGCGGAATCCATTGGTCGAAAGTTCCTTGGCGAGCACTCCGCCCGCCGCCCCAGAACCAATGATCACAAAATCGACTTCGTCGGATGTTTTGTATGTCACCTTCGGCTCGGTCATTTCTTCCCCGTTTCGGTCACGCTTGCCGCTTGCCAACCCGGATAATTCTTGTCGTATTCGCCATATGGTGGCGAAAAGGAGTGCGCCGGGTCGCGGCCGATTAGCTTCCACCCTACATAATCACGATTGCCACCCGCCTCCGGATCGGCAAGGAAGCCCATCAGTGTGTGTCCCCAAATTATCGGGAAAAAGTTGTTCGCGTCACCTGTCGGCGAGCGTCGGATTCCGGGCGCTAGCAGGAGCTGGTTCCTTGGATAATTCCGCCAATACTTTGTCCTGCTGTTCTGCACTAGCTGCCGAAAAGCGTGCAACGCCGGGAAACATCTTGCTGGTCAGAATATTCACATTCTTTAGTCCAGAATCGTAAGCCGGTTTATCGTCCTTCGAGAATGTTTCCAGCGCCCGATCAATAAAATAAACAACCCCTGCCTCTGTTGCTCCCGGATCTTCATCAGTGGGTATGATGCGAGCGGCAATGGCGGTAACTTCCACAGCTTGGTCTGGAGTCAATACACGGAAACTCGTCTTCGCGTTCGATTTCACGGCTTCGTGGGCATGCTGCGCCGCCGCCGTGATCGCAGGCCACTGCGCGCTTACCCACGCCGCACCGGCAACTCCTCCCATCTGTTGCAAAAAATGTCTTCGCGGCTGTTTCGTCGGTTCCATCGCTTCCCCCAGTGTTCCGAGCAATCTACGGATTGCGGCTGCTGACGTCAAGCGGTGTCTAACTGCTCGTGTGGATCAATCGCGCAGTTGATTGCGCCCTGAACGCCTCCGCTCACCCCCAGAAGCGCAATAGTGTGTCGCCTGCATTTGGATAAGCCCCACGATTGCAGTATCATGGCGAATTGTAAAAACCATGGGAACATTCACAGGCGCTATCGGTACCGGGGGAAAGTGGCTGCTTGACCGCATCGTCGGCGCGCTGGCCGCCACCGGCATTAATCCAAATCTTCTAACCTTTCTAGGGCTCCTCGTAAATTTCGGAGCTGCCGCCAGTTTTGCAGTAGGAAATTTCCGCACTGGCGCCATGATTATTTTCTTTGCGGGATTCCTGGACATGCTCGATGGCCAGGTTGCCCGCCGCCAAAACCGCGTCACTGCCTTTGGCGCCTTCTACGACTCCACCCTCGACCGTTACGCCGATATGGCGCTCTACATGGGCCTGTTGGTTTATTATTCAGTCAGCGGCCGGACGCCCTACGTCATCCTTGCCGCGGTTGCTACGGCGGGCTCCGTAATGGTCAGCTACGCACGCGCGCGCGCCGAATCTCTGATTCCTCTTTGCAAAGTTGGATTCATGGAACGCCCTGAGCGCCTGGTCCTGCTCATCATTGGTGGCATGTTCAATCGCATGGGCCCGGTCCTCTGGGTCATCGCGGTTATTTCCACGATTACCGTGATCCATCGTATTTTCTTTACCTGGCAGGAAACTCGCGCGGGACGAGTCCTGCCTGGCGTCCGACTCAGCTTGTAACCTACCAATCAAGTCTTTAGGGAAGTGGTTCTTCCACCGGTATCGCGCCGTTTTCTGCAGTTCCGACCGCGATTCGCCCAGCGGCCCCGCGATCGCCCTCGTACTCGTTCTTTCAGTGCCGGCAAATCCTCTTTTTTCATTCCGTTGGTTTCAATCGTGTCGTGCAGCCACACGGTGATGGTCGTTGGGTGCAAAATCCAATCTTCCGTCCGCAGATGTTGTATTGAACCTTCCAACGTCACTGGCACAATCGGCACGCCGAGTTGTTGCGCCAGTCGAAAACCGCCATCCTCAAATTCGCCCATCTTTCCATCACGCGTGCGTCTTGCTTCCGGAAAAATAATCAGGCTGGTGCCGCCGTTGATGGTTTCTTGCGTCAAACGCCACAGTTTCTTCAAGTCTTTGGCGCTCCGTCCATTCGGCACCGGCACATTGCCAAATCGCTTCATCAACCAGCCATAAATAGGAATTTTGAAGTGCGATTCCAGTTCCCAGCCCCGCACCAACTGCGGAATCGCGCAATACAGAATAAATGGGTCAAACAGGTTTACGTGATTCACCATGAAAAAAGAAGTGCGTTGCGGTCAAACCCAGCCGACATCTTTGCCTTCACTTTTGCCCCGGAAAAGAAAGCGATCCGCTTGCACAATCCGCGCTGCAGCCAATCATGCTTTCGCGGGTCCAGAACCAGTGCAAGAGCAATTAAGATCGGCACGGCGATCAGGAAATGTAACCAACTGACGGTCCAGAGAAATAGGCTGCGTACGACTTCCCAGACTCGCGTCATACGTAGACATCCATCGCCCCGGGCAGGATTTCCAGAAGCTGGCAATTTACGGTAACGATTTCTCCGTCCACCATCACATCCACTGGCGCTTCCAAAGCGAACTCCACTCGTTTTACTCGCCTCGTCTCGGACAGTTCGTGCTCTGTGTGGGTGCCGTCGTACAAACGCGGCAACATCTTGATCAACCCCAACCGCCCGATTGGCCCCCATCGCACATATTCGATGTAGCCATCGCCCGGATCCGCCTTTGGCGCAATCATCATCGTCCCGCCGGTAAACTTGCTGTTGTTAAAGGTCAAAAAGAGGCAGCGCCGCTCGTCCCAACGGCCATCATTATCGCACTTCATCTTAAATGCACGCCGCTTTAGCTGAATCACGCGCACAAATACGCCAAGGAGGTATCCCAGATGACCGAACGGTTTAAACATCCGGTTGGTCAGCGCGCCAACATCGGCGGTAAATCCAACGCTCAGCAGATTGAAGGAATAGATCGTTCCATTGGCATGTCTCAGGCGCAAGAGATCGACGTTGCGCTTCCTTCCACTCAGCAAAGCTTCGATCGAGTGCTCTGCGGCATCTCCCTGCGTGAAATCTCTCAGAAACGAATTGCCGGTTCCCATTGGCAGAAATCCCAGCTCAATGCGCTCCCCGGAATCGCCTTCGTGAAACGCTCCATTAACCAACTCGTGTGCCGTGCCGTCTCCGCCGACCGCAAGAAATCGCCGGTATCCCTGCTGGTACGCTTCTTTCGCAAGCTGTGTCACGTGTCCCGCGCTGGTCGACGCAATTACATCTACTCGCAGTCCTTTTTCTTTCAAGCGCGCAAGAACTTCACCGGCAAGCTTCGCCGCTCGCCCGCCGCCCGCCGCAGGATTCACTATCGCCAGAAATGGTTCTTTCACGGTCTACTCAGAAACGGCATTCTACCTTTTCCCAACCTAAATCGGCAGGACCACTTTGTCCTTATCAAGATTCCCCAAACGCTGCGCCAGGACTTTGCGAATCACTTTGAGCGAGGCAGTCAGCGGAAAATCTTCCGCGTAAACCACCAACCCGTGAATTCGTTTGTAGTTCGTGAGGCGGTTATTGCGCGCCATAATTTCGCTCTTCAATTCCGGTGTGAACGCCTGTCCCGGCTCTAGATGGATCACCAGTATCAGTTTCTCCGCGACCATCGATCGCTGCGGCCAGATATAATTCGCGGCGAATACGCAAAACTCCTTTACCTTCAGTCCTTCGAACGCGCTCTCCACATCCTCCGCGTAAACATTCTTCCCTTCTTCGGTGACGATCATGTTTTTCTTTCGGCCGAAAAGCTGCAGGTGCCCCATGCGATCGAATCGCCCCATGTCGCCCGTCATCAACCATCCATCCACAATCGTCTCCGCGGTCATATCCGGATCATTCAAATATCCGGCCATGACCGTCTTTCCGTGCACCGCGACTTCGCCAATTCCGTCCGCGTCTGGCGCTGCGATGCGCACTTCAATGCCCGGCAATGGCTTCCCAACGGTATCCGCCCGGAACGGTTTCAAATCATTTACGGTCACCCCAGTTCCGCCTTCCGTCAGTCCGTAGGCATTCACCACCGGAATGCCGAGATCGTAGAAAAATTGCAGCATTTGCGGCTCGGAAAATGCTCCTCCCACAATGATAGCTTCCAGTTTCCCGCCAAAACCTTCGTGCACTTGTTTCAGCAGCCTTCGACTCAATGCCAACCGGGGCCTGTCCTTCGTCAAGGCGATGTTGATTTTTCGCAGAGCCTCAAACGCACGCCGTTTCATCCCAGGAAGCTCGTCGAACCTTGTCTGCAATCCTTTTTGCAGGTTCTTCAGCACCAGCGGCACCAGCGTCACATAGGTGATCTGGTATTTTGCAAATGCTTCGCGCACATATTCTGGCCGCAAGGTACGCAGATGTACTACTGCCGCTCCGCACACGAACGGCCCGAAAAATCCCACCATGAAATCGATGGAATGATTCGTCGGCAAAATACTCAGGTAGCGCACTCCGGGCCAGAACGGATACCACGCCGTCAAAGCCGTGCATTGTTCCAAATAATTCTCGTGCGTCAGCATGCAGCCTTTCGGGCTGCCGCCGGTGCCCGACGAATAGACGATGCTGGCAAGATCCTGGCGCTGTCTGGCGACAAATGCAGGCGCACGGTTACCTTGTGTTTCTTCCCAGCGATGCGCGCCGAACAATTCCGCATTGGGAGGCGCTTCGGTCACCACTACCGCTTTCACGTTTCGCACTTCAGCGCGGGCAGAAGAGGCGCTTAGTTGTCGCCAGATTCCATATTCGATAATCAGCACGCTCGCCGACGAGTGTTCCAGCAACAACCAATGCTCCTCCGGCTTCAACTTGAAATCGAGCGGCACCATCACCGCACCGCAATAAAAAAGCGCGTACGCGGAAATCAGCCACTTCGACTGGTTAGTCATGATGATCGAGACCCGATCACCAGCCGCTACACCCAAATCCTGCAAGCCAGCCGCCAGGGGCAGTGCGCGTTCCTTGAACTCGCGATACGTCAGGCGGACTTTCTCTTCGCCTCGGTCAGACTCAATCAGGCATACTTCGTCCGCGAATGTCTCCAGCGCATCGCGCAGAGATTCTTGTATGGATGAGTATTTTCGAAGATCCAGCATCACAGGCGGGCTTGTATGCGTTCCGCAAGCGTTTTGAAATCGCTTACACCTTGCACTTCGTAATCCGGCAGCTCAATCTGAAAGTGGTTCTCCAGTCGCGACAACATATCCAGAGCCTGCAAGCTGTCGATTCCCAGCTTCTTATAAAAATCATCCCCTGCGTGCAGCGAACCGTTCGCAACCTTAAAATGTTTGGTCGCCAGGTCCAGCACTTCCTGCGTGGTTTGTTCCAGTGTCCGCATAGTTCTTCAATTTACCATTCCCCAGCCCGTAAGGAAAATCTGCATCCTTAGTGGTGGGAATGTCCATGCTTCGCGTGCTTCTGCTTGTGGCCGGCCGCATTCTTCGCGGGTACTGAAGCCTTGTGCGCTAACTTCTGATCGAAGAAGTTTGCCATGATACCTAGTGCTTCCCGCGTTTCCGGCAACTGGAAGTGATACCAGAAGGCGTGCGGCAGAGCCTCGAAAACCACCAGCTGCGTGTCGTTGCCAGCATGCAGCAATGACCGATGGAGAATCGTTGTGCTACTCAACAGAATGTCGCGCGTACTCGTAACCAGCAAACTCGGCGGCATTCCATGCAAATCTCCAAACAGCGGAGACAGAATCGGGTCGCGCGGGTCTGTGTTCGGTGCATACTCCAGAGAGATGGGTTTGTTGGGCGGCGTCGGCGCAAGAATTCCCGGGAATCCATTCAACGCAAAAATATTCCACGAATCACCCGGACGGCTGTTATCTGCCAGCACGGAAAACAGTCCGAGCGCCGCGGGCTGAGGCAACCCCAATTGTTTCAGTTTTGCTGCCACTTCGATCGATAGATTCGCCCCCGCCGACGTACCAAAAAGCCCAATGCTCTCCGGCTTGTACTCCTTCAGCAGTTCCTGATACACCGCGACTACATCATCCAATGCCGCGGGATACGGATTTTCCGGCGCCAACCGGTAATATACCGAAACCACTTTTATCTTCGCCAGATTCGCGATGGGAATTCCTTCGATCAGCGATCCCGAATCCGAATTGAATCCCCCGCCATGGAGATTGATCAGCACGCATTCTTTGTTTTTATCCGGCGTATTCAGTGGCGTGATGATATCCGTGCGCACGCCAGCGATCATCTTTTCTTCAATCGTCACCGGGAACAGCTTCTTTGCTTCCGCTGAGCCCTTCGCGCGCCACTGGTCCGTCGCTGCCCGCCGTTCTGCGAGTGTCTGCGTCGTATATTTTTGTTGAGTCAGCGATTCCAGCCATTTCTGCGATTCCGGGCTGATCGTTGCAGGCATCGGCACGACCCGAGTGATGTGCGCCGTTCCATCGGGATCGAATGTGGCTGAGTCACCAGAAGCCGCGTTGCGGGAACATGCCGCCAACCACATAGCGAGAAAAGACAAAACGAATATTGCGCCACAAGTTTTCAACGTTGATTTGCTCACTTAATCCTCCAACGGACCCAACTTCGCGATGATTGCGCTTTCAGCTCTTATCGCACTGGACTTTTTAGCGATCGTACGGCGACTCCTCCCAAAACCAGGACCGCAGCGATGATGGCAATCCAAAGCACGGCAGGATGTCGCTCGGACCACGGCCGCTCGTCGGGCCTACCAGTAAAGGAAGCATTCAGGACTTCCGCTTCAAGAGGAATCACGCTAGCGTTAGTGTCTTTTTGGAAGAACTTACTATAATCGTAAACAGGCGAATCGAGCTTTTCGTCCCCATAATAGAGCCGCAAATTGCTTCCGGCCGCTGCCTCGAAATAAATGCGCCGTTCATATTGCTGAATCCTTGCACTACTGATTTTGAGCGGCAGGTCGTCCCCGTTCTCGATGACAACCTTAAATTTGGCCGGCCCGGTCAGATGAAGCCCGAGCACGTTCTGATCGCAATCAATGCGTTGACCGTTGCGCTGTAGATGAATCTTGCTGATTTCACCGGATGCGATCTCGCCCCCCTCTTCCCTTTCTACGCGCACACCACGGCTAAAATTGGTTTGTTCCGGGGCAAATTCGAATGAAATGCGATCTACGGGAACATTCTGGGGGAGGGTAAACGAAAAGCTGGTCTCTTTGCCAGCCCGTTCTGATGCTAGCTCTCCTGAAACTTCTTGCCAGTTCGCTTTCTCCGCAAGCGTAGTCCCCGCAGTGGCCGACTGCACTTCCGCAGGCTTGATCGACCCGTCCACGGTGACGCGCAAATATTTGAAGGTCGATACCGGGATCTGCAGAACGCTGTTGTGGCCTAATTTTTCGTCCGACAAATCAAAGAGCGTCGAAGTCCCTAAAGTCACCCACTTGTCCGCGTGCACGTCGTCCTGACCTTCCACCTTGGCATGGGCCACGAAGTTCTCTGTGGCCAATGAGAGTTTTATCTGGTCGTATTCGGACACTCCGGACATATCGACGAGAAACTGTGTCTTCCCGCCAATTCTCCCAGGTTGCAGAACACGCAGGCCCTTCTGTTGAATTCCGTAATTCCCCGTTTCCAGCGTCATTGCATATGGAATTTCGCCGCCATTCGCATAAAGACGCACGTCTTGAAGCCCCGACGACGCATGCCGCCAGATCGATTCATCCACTACGAAATAGTGTTGGCCATTTGATGCCGGAGCTTGCAGTGGCCGCTCGTATCTAAAATAGGAAATCGCGGGACTGATGGCCATCAATAATCCTGCAAGTGTAAGGCCTGCTTTCAGCGTGGCGCTCACCTGTTTCTGTTCTCCGCATGCGCAGAAAGCTTCAACCAATCGCGCTGGTAGACAAAGGAAATTGCCAATAGCACCGCTCCCAGGGCAATAAAGCTGATAATCCGGTAACTGCCCCCCAGTTCCGAAATGTCAACCAGAAATACTTTGACAGTCGTCAGCGCGATCAGAATCAGAGCTTGCCAGCGCGCAAAGGGTGAGCGCTTCCAGAAGCCAATCGTCATTAAGATCGCTCCATAAACAAGCCAGATCGTTGAAAATGTGAATCCTCGCGCGAGTGTGACATCCCGGTAGAACCGGGGATTGTAAGCCATCCCCATTAATTGCCGGTGAAAATAATCCGATGCTTCCCAAGTGATCGCCATTAACGCCAGCAGGTTAGCGCCAATGATCGCCGCATTGATCAGAACCATTTCCTGTTCCGAAGCGTGCTCCTTTCCATAAAACGCGATTCCTGCCAGAACCGCAATCGCAATCAGGAATGTAAAAAAACGGGAATTGAAGACCACCGTATCGGCGACCATGTGATCGAAAAACAATAACCGCGACAAGCCGAGCAGAAGCGTGGCCGTGGCAAGGTAACGCAGGAAATCCACTTTCGTCTTTACGCTCACCCACAATAAGGCCGCCGACTCAACGAGCCAACCGATGGTAATCCAGTGCGCGTTCAGCTTAACGGGAATGGCGATGGTGAGGAATGCAATCGCGATCGCAACATGGAGCAGATAAACAAATGCCGATTCCACCTCGACGGTGCGGCGTCTCAAAAGGTTCGCGATCGCCAGATAGACCGCGGCTAGCGCCAGAGCATACCAAGTAAGAGCGACGGTCTCATACTCATACATGATATACAGCGACAAAAAAAACCAGGTTGCGTTCAGCAGCGGAAGAACTCCCAGAATAACCGGAACGCGAATTTCGTCGTCGTTTTCATCGTGTTGCAATATCAATGGCACGATGGCGAACAGAGCGGCAAATATCGCCGAGAAGAAAACTGTCGTTCCGCGCTCCGTCCTCCCGTAATACGCACTGAACCACGCCACGTAGAGAATCAGGGTACCGACAAAACTTCCCCACAGCAGGCGTCGCCATGGCTTCAACACGGCCATTGCCAGGATGGCGATGTCCAGCAAACAGACATAGCCGAAAAGGAAGACTTCATGATTTTCGCCGGTCGAAAGAAGCATCGGAGTGGCGAAGCCACCGACAAGGGCGAAACTGGCCAGCAGTTCCGCGTTCTGGCTGAGCGCCATCGCAATCACTGCTGCCGTCACAATCACCATGGCGGCAAATGCTGCGGCCGCGGGAATAAGGTGGTAGAGGTGAAATGCGCCCCACAGCGAAAGGTAAAGCGTACCGATGCCGACGGCTTTTAAGCTGTAGGAAAACGCGTCGTACTCGCGTTTGCGAAAGACTTCGCTCCAGAGAATCAACGCGATTCCGGCGACGAGCCCGATGGCGATTCGGCCCGCGGGACCAATCCAGTTATTTTCAAACGCGTATTTCAGAAAATACGAAACCCCGATCAGGATTGCGACGATTCCCACGCGGTTCAACCAATATTGGCCGATCTTTTCTTCCATGTTGGTACTGCCTCGCATCGCGGGCGAAAGTGACGGGGTTTTGAATGCAGGTGCGGACTGCGCTGGCGACGAAAAGGCACTCGGCTGGGATGCGCTCGGCTTTGCCGGTGGCGGTACCAGCATGGTACCGGGCGGCGGCTTCATCTCCTGCTTTGCAACTGCTTCCCCTTCTTGAGACGGTTGTTGTTGCGCGGTAAGCATGGTTGCTGCCGGCGCTTCAGGAGCTGCAGGTACAGCGTCTTTCTGTTCGAGAAGGTAGACGCGCCGCGTCAATGCAGCCACCTGCAGTCTTAGCACTTCCAGTTCGTCTGGGCGAATCTCCACGAGCCTACACTAGAACATTTTTCCATCGCAGCCAATACTTCGCCGTCGCTCTGCGTTCTAAAACGCAATAACGTCTCAGCTTTTATCAAGAATTTCTTTCCGCAACCGGAAGGTGCTTCATCGGATCGTCGTTTCGACGAACCGGCGCAGACTCTCCATCACCACTGGGCGGGCAAACAATTCGCAGAACAGGTCAATTTCTTTTTTCAATTCATCGTACGGAATTGGTTTCAGGAACTTCTTGGCGGCCACACGTGTTTGCGCGTCGAATTTCGTCACCTGTTGCGCCATCGAACGGGCTACCTGCAGTGCGTATCCCTCGCCCGCCAGATGACTCACCAACCCAAGTTGATGTACGCGTT
The DNA here is from genome assembly GCA_963837885.1 of Candidatus Acidiferrales bacterium. Classification (GTDB taxonomy): domain Bacteria; phylum Acidobacteriota; class Terriglobia; order Acidiferrales; family UBA7541; genus Acidiferrum. Next base: position 160,695 of record CAWIPD010000021.1, read on the forward strand.
CTGCTTTCACCGTCCGGCCAGTAAAGAGCAAATCGCGGATGAAACTGTTGCCGACGTCGCGGCGCAATCGCGGAATCCCGCCGAAACCTGGAATCAATCCCAACCGCAATTCAGGAAAACCGAAACGCGCCATTTTATCCGCGACAATTTGATCGCAGACCAGCGCAAGTTCAAATCCGCCGCCCATGCACAGTCCGTGTACCGCGGCAAACGTGATGAATGGCGCCGCATCGATAGCGTTGGCAACCTTATGGATGCGCTCCAGAAATGCCCGTACTCCGTCAATCCGTTCTTTCTGTGGAAGCGTCAAAGCCCCGTGGTATAGCTCTTTCAAATCCGCACCAGCACAAAAACCGCCAGGCCGGGCGCTGGCAATAACGCAGGAACTTGTTACCGGGGCAAGCGCATCAAACGATGCGACAAATTTTTCCAACTCTTCCAGCAACAGCGTCCCAATTTCATTCAGCGGCTCATGGTCCAGCGTCAGTTCCACCACCCCTTCACGCCATTCCCACCGCAACGCCCTGCCGCGAAACTCTTTCATCCAAGAACTCTCCGTTATCCCCTTACACTTGCCACAACGAATTCTGCGTTACCTATCTATCGCGACTCTATTGCGACTTGCCGCCAGCCGCGGCCGCATTTTTCAGATACATTCCCTCAATGACCTCGCGATAATGCCCATTGATCGCGTCGCGCCGCAGTTTGCCATTCGCGGTCAGCAATCCACTCTCCGGAGTAAACGCCTCTGCCAGAATCGTGAAATTCCGCACTTGCCGGTAATGCGGCAACTCTGAATTCACCGCATGCAGCGCGCTCTGCACCGCATCGGCATCCATCGCGCCAGTCACCAATGCGCAAAGATATCCTCGTCCGTTGCCAACCAGCACCACTTGTTGCGCACCTGCTAGCTGTTGCGCAATTTTCTCTTCAATGGGTTCTGGAGCAATGTTATGTCCGGAATTCAGGATGATGAGGTTTTTGATGCGCCCGCTGATCCGCCAATTTCCTCGAGAATTCACTTCGCCCTGATCGCCGCTGTGAAACCAGCCATCCTGCAGGACCTTCGCCGTCTCTTCCGGCCGGTTCCAGTAGCCGGGAAAAATATTCGGTCCACGCACCAGAATCTCTTCGTTATCGCCAACTTTCATCTCAATGCCCGGCACAGCTTGTCCCACGCGTCCTGGCTCCGAATCGATGCGTGGATCGTCCATGGTGCAAATTCCAGTCGTTTCCGTAAGGCCATACACCTGCCAGATCGGAATGTCGAGCATCGCAAAAAAATCCTGTGTCTCCGGCGAGAGCGGCGCCGAACCACACACCAGTCCTTTAAGATTTTGTCCAAATCGCGCCCGGATCTTTTCGAAAATCAGTTTTCGTCCCAAGAACAGCCGGATGCCGTCGCCGAATTGCGGCTCCTCTTCCTGCTGACGTTTCCAAGCCTCTACCGCATGACGGAAAATCGCTTGAATCGCCGCGTCACGTTTGCCCAGCGCCTCTTCTACTCCACGTTTCACACGCTCCAGCAGCGTGGGCACGTTGAAAAAATAGTTTGGCGCACTCAGGCGAATCTCATCCGCCACTCGATTCAAATCTGTAGATAGCGTCAACACCGTTTCTCGCGTGAGGCAAGACATCACCACGATCCACGACGCGGCAAAATTGAACGGCAAATACTGAAACACTCGCATCGGTTCTTGCTTGTTTCGTTCCAGCCGGTCGATCCATCCCGTTGTACATCCCAGCATGTGGTTCAGGTTCGCGATGTTCAGGCAAACGCCCTTCGGCTCGCCCGAAGTGCCCGATGTATAAATGATGGCAACCAGATCTTCATCTTTGCGCGCATTCGGCTCAATCGAAGTGCTCGGCGTTCCCCCCTTCCTCTTCAATGCGTCGCTGAACAGCACGCGCGGAGGCGCCTCGGCCCACGCCTGTGCCACTCCTTCACCGAGCGCCGCATCGCTCACGAACAGTAGCTTCGGCCCGGAATCGCGCATCATCACTGCCAGTTCCGCCGGCGCTTGCCTCGAATACAGCGGCACAACATTCACGCCTTCGGCCATTAGCGCCAGGTCAATCGCAATCCACTGGATCGAATTTGGCCCCAGCAGTGCGCACCGGTCTCCCGCCTGCACGCCGCTCTGCCTGATGAAATCGCGTGCCGCCGCAATCTGTTCGAGCAGTTCCTTACCGCTGACGCTTACAAACTCTTCCCCGCGCACTTCGCGCAACACCACGCGGTCCGCGGCCTTTTTTAATTGTGCAAACACGTTTTGGAGAAAATTTGCCATGAGTTCTCAGCGACCTGCAGCCAGCACCACCGGCGCAACATCATATTCCTCAGCCAATTTCCGCAGCGTATCATTCAACGGCGGCAGATTGTCTTCCCAACTCAGCACGCCCTGGCGCAACGGAAATTCCGGATAAGTTCGCCGCACTTCATCCTCAAGAAAAATTGCCATCCGCGACATCGCCTTCAGGTTGCTGACCACCGTCCGCCCAATGCTATCGCGGATCTGTTCGGCTTCGCTGACAAGCGATTCCATCACCTGCAATAGCCGTGGTTCCAGATCCGGGTCATCCACGTTCAGCAACAGATGCTGGTGTCCACGTTCGCGCATCAAGTTGCGGATTCGTTCATCCATCGTAACTCCCGCGGAAACTACTTGTGCGGGCATGCACGTCACGATGCCGTGATAGCGCGAAGACACCATGTAAGTGCACTCGCGCAGGATCGACACCAACTGGAACATATCGTAATCGTCGGATGTGAAGATCGGCGTGCCGGGAATTTCCTGCGCGATGGCACGGCAAGCCACGGCATCCAACCGCTCCATGGCCACCAGGATTGGGAACACTTTGTGTTTCTGCAAAAATGCTTTTGTCGCGTTCGTGTATCCGTTGATGTAATGCTTCAGCTTTCGGTCAACTTCGGCGCCCGATTCGAAGAAATAGACGGTGCGATACTGGCTGTCCTTGAATGCTCCTGTGGTTAAACGCGCCAGATACTTCCCGATCGACGCGCGCACCGGCCATACAAATGGGTGAATCGGGCACAACACCAGAATCGGCGTCTTCTCGTCCCAACCCGCCGCACGCAACGCTTTCCGTGCGTATTCCGGCGGGTGCGGTTCAAATGTCCATGCCGTGTCTGCACCCAATTCATTGGGCACGCCGAGCCCGCTCAGCAACTCCTGCGATTCCATGCTGCGTGTAATCACCAGCGATTCATTCGTGTAGCGCGCGCACATCCACTGGATCAGATCGTCCATGTGTCCGGCATCGCCAGCATAGGCCACCGACAATTTATTTTCCGCCGAGGCAAGACCCAACGAGCCAATCATCATAGTTGTCAGCGCGTTTGCGAATTTGCTCTTGAACATCGATCCTTCGCAAGACACCACGCCATGATTGGCATGCACTTCGCGAAACAGAAATGGCGGGAACACATCCGGCAGATAAACTTGCCGCGAACCTTCAAAGTAACCCTTCGTGCGGTCGAAGCTCTGCGTCATCACGCTGAAATCCACGTTCTTCGCGCCCAGAACGTGGCGAATCTGCCGCAGCGTCTCCTGCACCCGCACATCGCTTCCGGTGTTGCGCGTCCCGTTGTAACCGGCAAACAACAGCTTCAGTTGCTCACCCGGAGTCCACCGCTTGCCCAGGCCAAACACCCAGCCGATCCGGCGAAGTTCGATCATCGCGCTCACCCACGCGACCAACAGAAAATCCGTCATGCTCCTGCGCTCCCCACAATGTTTACGGTCGGCTTTTCCCCGTCACCGCTCGACGGCCACGGCTTCGCTGGATACTTGAATTTATTCGTCCGGCTGAACTGCAGCAACGGATAAGCGTAACTGGAAAATTTTGCCGGCGAAGAACCCATCTCCGCAACCACGCGTGAATTATCGAATACCGTGTTCCAGTCCAAATACGGCCAGAATACTTTCAGCAGCGATGCGCCATACCCGACTGCTCCGCCCTTAAATGCCAGCCAATTCACCGTGCCGGAAAACGGTTTGCCCAGCCACGGCTGGTAACTTGGCTTTGACCATCCACCTTGCTCCGCTAAAGCATCCGTTAATTCCTTGTAAGTCTGCGAGCCTGTGCCCGACGACAGGTGATAGATATTGTGCGCCGGCTTTTCGCTCTGATGAATCTTCACGATCGCAGCTCCTACATAATTCGCCGGCACGATATCGATGCGGTCGTTGGGCCGCAGCGGCAGTACGGGAAAGCGCGCCAGCGTGTCGAACGCCTGCACCATGTCGAATTGCGTGGTCTCAGGACGCCGGCTGTCTCCCATCACAATCGCCGGCCGAAATATGGTGTGCGGCACATCCGGAAGCAACTGGTTCACCATGTGCTCCGCAAATTTTTTCGTCCGAGCGTACGGGTCGTAGTCCGAGCGTGCCCAATCGATCGAAGCGTCCTCCGTTACCACTTCATTTTGACGCTTCCCAGCCACGGCCACTGTGGACACAAATGAATAACGCCGCAGTCCATGCAAATCCTGCGCTCGCCTTGCCAGTTGAATCATCTCCAGCGAACCGCGCAGATTCACGTTCAAACATTGTTTTTCGGATTTACGGTTCAGCGAAGCGGCGCAATGCAGGATCGAGTCGGAACCCTCTACCAGTGCGTGATACTCATCGGCGTTCAGCCCAAATCGTTCGCCGGTTAGATCGCCGCGAAAAATCCGCACCCGCGTATTGAGATACTCCAGAAATTCAGGAAATGTTAAATGGAGTTGCAGCGATTGCCACAATCGCTCGCGCGCCTCTTGCTCTGATTTCGCGCGCACCAGAAGATTCAAGCGGTCCTGGTGGCCGGTAAAAAGTTCCGCGGCCAGGTAACTGCCCAGATATCCGGTTGTGCCTGTCAGGAATATAGCCATATAAGGACGGCGAAGCGCCTACCGCGAAGCCACCGACGCCCCCTCCGGGGGAACCGACCAGTCCAGCGCACGAGGTTCCCGCGCCTCCAGTGGCCGCCCTTCCATCAGCGGGTAACACCAGCGCCGCAACGCAGGTATATGCACATTAATCCAGTAATCCCACCAGTCAATCGTTTCTGGGGAAAAGTCGAACATCTGCTTTTCTTCCGGTGAGAGAGCAGAAGAGAGCAAGCGGGCATTCTCGCACTCAAAAACATGTTCGTTGTGCAAAATGAACGGTTCATACAGCTCAATCAGCTTTTCCGCGCGGCCCAAGTCTCTTTCCGCTTTTGCCAGCGGCGGCTTGCTCATGTGCAGCTTCGTGGCTGCCTTATTGATGCTGGAAACTACCGCTTTCTGCATGGGGATGGACAGCCGCTCGTAGCGCTGCTTGGAAACGGAAATGGTCTCCAGCTTTACTTTTAGCCAGTGATCCAATCCATTCTGCATTTTGTAGTGCTTGCGATGTGCCAGCCCGGTCAATTCAATGGAACGGCCCATGTTCACCGGATTGATGGCCGAAGTCGCCAACTGATACAGTCGCGCGTTTTTGCGTTGCACCAGCGCTGCCGCAATTAATGTCATCCCCCGCGTGACCATATCCACCGGAATCACGTCCAGGCATTTTCTTTCGTTCGACGGCAATTGTCGGAAATTTGTGCCCAGCAAATAGGACAGCGGCCCCGACGTGTTGATCCCCTCATTCCAGCCAGAAAACGGTGTGCGCGTGGAACTTTCAACGATCGAAGGGCGAATGATGGCGATGGGCAGATCGCGTCCGCGTTGCGCCAGCATCGACTCGCCAAGACTTTTGGTAAACGTATACGTATTGGGCCAACCAAGATGCGCTGCGCGCTTCATTCCCGCGCGCACCAGTCGGTTGCGAACCCACCGCGCTCGATTCCTTTTCAGCACGCCCTCGAGTTCCGTCGGAGATACTTTGGCGGGGTCTCCACTGCGCCCGAGTGCCTGCCGCCGCAACGCCTTTTCCAGTTCCGGGCTCTCCGAGCGCTCCCCAATGCGCTCTACCATCTCGCGCATCGAAGCGATTTCTCGTTCTGCATCAAAATCCGGATGGTTCGCCGGATTGTAATTTGCCTTCAACTCTTCCGTGACCCGGCCATCCCGCATTCCAACCACGTAACACGTGGAAAGATGCATCAGACCCGCGTGCTTGCACTTGCGCAAAAACTCCAGCAGGTTAATCGCGGAGTCCACGTTGGAAGAAAGCGCGTCGCGCAGGTCCGGATTGAAATCCGTCAAGCCCGCGCTATTGGCAATCACGTCCAGTGAACCCATCAGCCGCGTTTGCGTATCCTGATCCAGCCCTAGTCCCGGCTGGCTGACGTCGCCTTCCACCACTTCCACTTTTTCCTGCAGAAATTGCGCCAGCTTCGGGCCATAAATCTCTTGCAGCGCATCGAACGTCGGCGACTCTTCTACTATTTTCTCAAAGCGGCGCTGCGCGGACGTTGTCCGGTTACGCCGAATCAGCAGCGTCACCTTGCGGATCTCCGGAATTTTTTCCAGCAAATCCACTAGCCACACTTTGCCGATAAATCCGGTCACCCCAATCAGCATTAAATGTTTTCCTGCCAGCGATTCACGAACATTCAGCGAAGTCACGCGTGGCGTGCTGCTCAACAGTTCCACGGGACGCCCGGTTGAAAGCGCAGGCCGCTCGGGCGGCAGCACCGCCTTCTCCAGCAATTCCGGAGTTTTCTCCCAGCCCAGTTGCGACAATAGTTTTTCGCGCGATACCCGTCCGTCGGCTGAACCGCTGGCGAGCCACGCAAACGGACCTCGCGGACGAATCACCGGCTCCTGCAACCGCCCAGTGGCTTGCCCATCACGAAATTCCAGTCGGTTGGCGACGAATCCCTCTGCCGAGAAATAATCCGCCATGGGCCGCATGATCTGTTCCAGGAGCTGCCCGACCAGGACCACCCGCTCGCCGTTCCGCACCGCTTCTACCAATTTCTCCACGGATTCACGGCGCATCCGCGGCTTCAATTCGTATTGGAAATACTCCTCACCCAGCAACTCGAATCGGTCTTTGCTGATTCCCCGCAGTACGCTGTGCAAGCTGCGTGTGGCGAACATTCGGCTGGCTAAATAATACGGTGGGCGCAAAACCGTCAGGCCAATCATGCCTGCGCGTCGCAGCCAGCGCTCCAGAAAACTTTGGCTGTTCCAATTGAAAAACGCCACGCTTCGCAGCGCGCTCATCTCAAACAGTGACCCTTCGACTCGCCAGTATGTCACCGGCCGCACACTCGCGGCATGGCTTGCATTCCGTTGGATAGTTGCCTCTGTCATTTTCCCGCTAGAAATCTCGACGCTTCTGGAAAATGGCCTTCCCAGAGTTCTTCTATTGTATTTGAGGATGTCTTCCTGCGCTTGGTTTAACTCAGGAGCAGCTGCCCTGCTCCTCGGCGTGCACCCATCATAAAGCACGCATCCCTTAACTATGGATTCCCTAAAATTATCATTCAAAAAGAATTATCGCAAGAATCTTAGAGCCTGAATCGCGTAGAAATCAGTTCCTGTTACACGCCCCAACCGTATTTCTCTGCGTGTTCAAACGTGCGCTGCATCTCTTGATTCAGTATTTCCATGAAGGATGAAGAAGAAACGGTTTTGCCAATGGGCTCGGAAATATCCGCTGTTCGATATCCCGCGGCGAGCACCCGCCCGATGGACTGTTCCACCCAGTCCGCTTCCAGACCCAGCCCAAATGTATCGCGCAGCATCATCGTCGCACTCAATATTGAGCCGATCGGATTCGCCACATCTTTCCCCACCAGCGTCGGCGCGGAACCATGTATCGGCTCAAACAGCGGCGCGCTCGACCCAAAGCTCGCCGACGGTATCAACCCAATTGAACCGACCAGCGCGGCCGCCTCATCGCTCAAAATATCCCCGAACATATTCGTGCTCAGGATCACGTCGAACTGCGTGGGTCGCAGCGTCAGTTGCATCGACGCGTTATCCACGTACATGTGTTCCAGCTTCACATTCGGATAAACCGTGCCCATCGCCGAAACCGTGCGCCGCCACAATTGCGAACTGGTCAGCACATTGGCCTTGTCCACCGAACAAAGTTTCCGCGATCGCGCTTCCGCTCGTGTAAAGGCAAACGCGGCAATGCGCTCAATCTCTGGCGTGGAATAGGATTCGGTATCAAACGCCCGCTCGACTCCGTTCTCCTTCACGTTTCCGCGTTCACCAAAATACATTCCGCCGGCAAGTTCGCGGACAATCTCGATATCCAGGTCACTCACCCGATCTGTCTTTAGCGGAGAGATTCCGCGCAATGCCTCAATCATCTTCACCGGGCGAAGATTAACGTATAGACCAAGTCCCTTGCGCAGTCCGAGCAAACCAGTTTCCGGCCGCTTGCCAACCGGCAGCGAATCCCACTTGGGTCCTCCCACTGCCCCGAGAAACACTGCGTCTGCTTTATTGCAGGCGTCCAAAGTTTCGTTGGGGAGCGGTGTGCCAGTCTTATCGATCGCTATGCCACCAATCGGCATCTCGACCATTTCGAATTGGTGTTGAAATTCCCGCGCGCACTCCTGCAGCACGCTGGCCGCTGCCTTCGTCACTTCCGGGCCGATGCCGTCCCCTGGCAGCAGAACAATTTTCTTCTTTAGTTTCATACCCTCGAGTCACCCTGCGAACTTGCTTCGCGTTCTTTCAGCTATCCGACAGCTATACGCTCAATCAGGCCGCGGGGGAAGCACTCGTAGCAATGGGAGCGTTCTTGCGGTTAATGACCTGATGCGCGATGGCCATGACGTCGCGCGCACGCACTTCCTTCGATTCATCGGCGAAGCGTGGTTACCTGAGCGTAGCATTCCGCCAATTCCGCATCGCTTGGCTCGTAGCCGAGTTCTTTCAATGTCTGCTTCAACGCGTTCCGTCCGGAATGCTTTCCCAGAACCAGAGACCGCGATGGCACCCCAACCGCCTCCGGCGAAATAATTTCGTACGTAAGCGGATTCTTGATAATGCCGTCCTGATGGATTCCGGCTTCATGCGCAAACGCGTTTGCCCCCACTACGGCCTTGTTCGGCGCCACATGCGCCCCGGTGATTTCCGCAAGCATACGGCTGGACTTGTACAATTCGTTCAGCTTCAGCTTCGTAGCTACGCCAAAGCTCTCTTTGCGTACCGCCAGCGCCACCGCTACCTCTTCCAGCGCGGCATTCCCGGCGCGTTCGCCAATTCCATTCACCGTGCACTCGATTTGTCTCACACCAGCGCGGACCGCTGCCAGCGAATTGGCCACCGCCAATCCTAAATCGTCATGGCAGTGTGCGCTCAGCGTGATGTGCTCCGGATCACCCAGATGCTCGCGCACCTTCAGGAACATTGCGCCGTATTCTTCCGGCACCGCGTAACCTACCGTGTCTGGCAAATTCAGAATTGTTGCTCCGTTATCCACGGCGATCTGGCACGCCTTGCACAGAAAATCTATATCGGTGCGGCCCGCGTCTTCGGCTGAAAATTCCACTTCCCCCACATAATTGCGCGCCAGCTTGATCATGGAGCCGATCGCTTCCAGCGCGTGTTCCCGGGTCATATGCAATTTGGCTTGCAAATGCAGGTCAGACGTAGCCAGGAAAACATGCATGCGCGGCTCTTTCGCAGGTTTCAACGCTTCCGCCGCGGCCAGGATATCGTCTTTGCGTGCACGCGCCAGCGCCGCGATGGGTACTTCCTTCACTTCCTGCGCGACCGCGATCACCGCTTCCAGATCGCCCTTGGAAGCGATGGGAAATCCCGCCTCTATAATGTCCACTCCAAGAGCCGCAAGCTGGTGCGCCATGCGGATCTTTTCCCGCGTGTTCATCGAGAAACCGGGCGACTGTTCTCCGTCGCGAAGAGTAGTGTCGAAAATACGAACGTGGCTCATGGGACCCCCAATGCTTGGTCTTCCAGTTACGCACGTTCCGGGGCTATAGTCCAATTTATATTCATTCTCCAAATCATAATAATGTCTTATACTCAACAATAGCCGCAGCACACCGCCAGGCAGCGCTGCCACGGCGCTTTGAAGACAAGACTGCCTCGGGCGCCACCCATCAGGCTCCCCGATAAGGATTACTTATGGATCTAAGTGAGTTGCAGGTTTTCCTGACCGTCGCCAAGGAAGGCAGCTTTTCCCGCGCCGCTGAACGGCTCTACCGCACCCAACCGGCAGTGAGCTTGGCCATCCGCAAGCTCGAAGACTCTTTGGGCCAACCCCTGTTCGTCCGCGGCGCCAGGCCCGTTCGCATGACCGATGCCGGTACCCTGCTCCGGGATTATGCAGAGCGCCTGCTCAACCTCCGCGATGAAGTCAAAAAAGGTTTGATGGAGTTGCAGGGCCTGAAGCGCGGCGAGCTTTCTCTCGGCGTCAACGAAAGCTCCATCCATGCCCTTCTCCCCGCCCTCGCCAAATTTCGCGAAGTGCATCCTGGCGTGCAAGTCCGCTTGCATCGCATGTCCTCACGCGACATTCCCCACGAGGTCGTCAATTACCGCCTCGATCTCGGCGCCGTTTCCTTCGTGCCTCGGGAAGCACAGTTGCAAGCCACCGAAATTCTAAAAGATGAGCTCACCCTGGTCGTGCCGGTCAAACATGCCCTTGGCAAAACGCAAAGAAGTGGACGTGGAAGAATTAGGCAACGAATCCTTTATCGCCCACATCGTCGAATCTCCCTTCCGCCGCAAAGTGATTGAGCTTTTCGCTCGTCACCGCACTGCCCTCAACATGCCCATCGAAATGCCCACCATCGAGAGCATCAAGCGCTTTGTGCAAATGGGTATGGGCGTGGCGATCGTGCCACGCATGTGCGTTTCGTGGGAGATTGAGCACGGCTGGCTGAAGGAGATCAAGATTCGCCAACTGAACATGCCTCGCCACTTGTACATCATCGCCCGCCGCGGAGCCCGGCTGCCCCACGCCGCCGCCGAATTCATGCGCATGCTTAAGGAAGAAGCGGCCTGACGTCAGCGCCGTGATGGAATCGCTCGCTCTGGGCATGCGTTTCGTCTATTCTTTTCCTACCTGGCTGAGCCAGGGGGTATTCAAAATATGAGTGTTTTGGCCATTCTCGTTCTCGGCTTTGTGCTCGGCATGCGTCATGCCACCGACCCCGATCACGTCATCGCGGTTTCCACCATCGTGAGCCGCGAGCGCTCTTTGTCCAAGGCTGCGCTGATCGGTGCGTTCTGGGGATTGGGCCACACCGTAACAATTCTTTTTGTCGGCGCGGCCATTATCCTCTTCAACCTGACAATTCCCCCGCGCGTTGGCCTTACCATGGAATTGGCTGTCGGCCTGATGTTGATCCTCCTCGGCATTTTGAATCTTACCGGCGTCAGCAAGTTGCTCAGCGAGAAATTTTCTCCTGCCCATCCGAAAGTCGCCGGTGAACACGCTCATTTGCACGAACACAATGCGCACGTGCACTATCATTGGCATTCGCATCAGCCCGCCGCGGAACACCACGCGGATTCGCTCGAAGCCCCGCGCCTCAGCCGCTCGCCGTTCGCAAAGTTGGGTTTGTTTCACAGCCTTCGACCATTTCTGATCGGTATTGTCCACGGGTTGGCGGGTTCCGCAGCGGTAGCGCTTTTAGTGTTGGCGACGATTCGCGAGCCGCGTTGGGGCGTCCTCTATTTATTGATTTTTGGCATCGGCACAATCGCGGGAATGATCCTGATCACCATGGCGATGTCGCTGCCTTTTTCTTATGCCGGTACAAAATTCGGCTGGCTCAGTCGCGGTCTGGTCACTGGCTCGGGAATCCTCAGCCTCGCCTTCGGCCTGTTCGTCACCTACCACATCGGCTTTGTGGACGGCCTCTTCACCAGCCATCCCATTTGGACTCCGCAGTAAAGCCACACGTGCTGCGTCGTCTTTGGCTGCCAGCACATTTTCTGTTCAGATGAACTACGGTTTCTTGGCGAGCGCTTCTTCCAGTGTCTTGTGCACCGGCAACAAGTTCTGCAGTCCTGCCACAGTAACCACCGCGCTGCTCTGCGGCGTCAACCCTGCCAGAGCGAACGTCCTTCCGTGGCTCCGCCGGTTTACGAACAGCGACACCAGCGAACCCACTCCAGCGGAATCCAGAAAGTTGACACCGCTCAGGTCCAGAATCATGTGCGGCACTTCGTCCGCGCGCAAAGCCTTAATAGCTTCTGCTACCGTTTCCAGACTCAACCTCCCTTTAGGTTGATAAACGGACACGGTTTCGTTGCTGACCGGTAATTTTTCGAGTTCAAGTTTGAAGGTTGGCATGAGTCAATGAGCGTAGCGAAAAGCGCGAGAGCTGACATTAACAAACGTTAACATCCACTGCAATGCTCCTTTACTTTCAATCTGTTCCAGAATGGAACGTTAGTCATTTCTAATCTTCCTCTTTCGTCATTCTCTGTTGACGTCTCCTCCACATCACGCTACCGTCAATTTCAGTTCCCCTCTTTTCCAAACAACTGCTGGTGCGCTCCGTCCAGCCAAGGAAGAATTGCTATGCTCGACCGGACCCTTCCCAGGCCGATTCATAAATCTACCGGCGCGTTCCTCTGCGCTGCAATTTGCAAGTGCCTCTATCTGTGCGCAATCTTCGCCCTCGGAGCAGCAGTCGCTCCCGCTCAAACACAAACTCCCGCACAAACTCCGTTTCTCTTTACAGCCACACCGATGACTTACAATCCGGATGGATCGGAAAACCAGTTAGGGATTGTGACGCTGTTGCGCGACCCATATTCCGGCGTGCTGACTCTTTTGCCCGCAGCCCCCACGATTCTCCCGCATCCCTGTCTTCCTGAGGTCATGGAGCCTCAAGGTCAATTTCTACTTGGAACCTGCAAGGACGGCTTGGCGATGTATTCTTTCAATAGCACCTCGGGTGCCGTGCTTGAAGTTCTGAACGCTCCATGGGCCGAAACAACCACTGGTTATCCCTTTGCCGTTGCGCCAGAGAGCACCGGGCAGTACGTTTACTTACTGAAGTTTTATGATCCTACCCCCGGCGGGAATGCCACATATATTCTCGACACATTTCTCATCGACAGAACTACGCCACAGTTGATTCCGCAGTCTACCCAAGCTCTGCCTTTTGGAAGTAAGTACGAGGGCGCAATGGTGGATCCCAACGGTCATGGTGTCGCTGTGGTTTCAGTCCAGGAGAACCCGAACACCGGCGTAACAACAATCACCATTTACGACATTACATTCGACCCACTCACAGGTGCGGCGACTATTCCGACTACGGGCACAACCTTGCCGGGCAGCGTGCTCTACGCCAACGCCATGAGCCCTCAAGGGAGGTATCTTGCGTTCAGCTCGGCAATCACGCTTGACGGGACGCCTTATGTGAGTTTCCTGACGATGGCACCGGCGACTTTTGAGATCAGTGGGCCCCCCACCACAATCTTGAACACATTCGAAAACATTCCGCCGTTTGGTACCGGCTTCCTTAGCTTTGATCCCTTAGGTGGTTTGATGTACGACCAAATCCCTCCACTCACTCCTCCGACTTCGGGGGACGGATACCCATTCGCAGTTTTGCAGATGCCATCGCTCACGTATCTGGATACTGTTTCATGGGACCAATCTTCGATGGTCTTTGGCGGCGTAAACGATCCTGACGGACCATTCACTTATCAGGTGGCCGCCGGCACTCCACCCCAAGGTGTGAGCGTTTACGAGATCGATCCTGGCACGGGTCTCCCGTTGCAAACCGGTCGCCCTTGGCCAATCCCTTTTATCCGTCCATGTTTCTCGAACCGATCTAACGCAAACTATGCCCAAGCCGGATCAGGGCAGAGCTTGAGCGGACCGTTCCTTTCGCAGAGCACAGGTAGTCTGACGTTTCCGCAAACTATCGCGGGCCAGAATAGTTCTAGCCAAACCGTGACGCTCAAGAGCATCGGTTCGCAAACGGTTAGCGTGAATCAAATCACCCTTTCAGGCGCGAATATTTCAGACTTTGTGATCTCAGGAAACTGTCTTTCAGTCCCCGTTGTACTTCTACCTCAATCCTCTTGTCAGCTAACCATCACCTACGCTCCAGCAATCGCTGGAACTAGTCAGGCAGCCTTAACGATAACGAGCACCTCTCCCACCAGTCCTCAACTGATCGCACTCTCGGGTACCGCGGGAGTTCCGTCGACTCCTGCACCGTCCGTCGCCTTCAACACTCCGAACCCCTACAGTTTCCCCGGCACCATCGCCCAGGGTACTTCCAGCGCGCCGCAAAATATCGCTCTGACAAATAGCCGGCAATGCGGCTCTACACATCGCAGGCGTAGCGTTGGGCGGCTTCAACGTCGCGGATTTTTCCATCGGCGCTTCCAATTGCATCGGCACGATCGCGCCCAACTCCAGTTGCACCATTGCGCTGACATTTTCCCGCTCGGTCGCGGGGCTGCGCTCCTCCACCATCACTGGTCACGGATGATGCACCGAATTCGCCTCAAGGTACTCACATCAACGGAACCGCCGCACCGGCGGCCACCATCAACCCGGCAGCCGGTAGCAGCACCACTGCTTCCGTTGCCGCCGGAACCACGGCGACTTTTAGCCTGATGGCAACCCCCAGCAGCGGATTTACCGGCACGCTCACTTTCGCCTGCTCAGGCGCGCCATTTGGGCAACCTGCGCCGTGCCCCCAAGCGTTTCCGTCGGCAATGGCGCCGCTGCCCCTTTTAAAATCACCGTAACCACGGGTAGCGCTGCAGCATTCCTGCCCACTCCCCTCAATCCGCCGGCCGCACCCTCAGGCCGCTCCCCCTTCCTGTTGCTTGGAGTACTCGCAACGCTTTGCGCATTATTGGCTTCGCTTCTGAGCAGAAATAACTTCCCGCTGCTTCGGCCACTTCAATTAGCCTTCTCCGCATCTCTTCTTGTGCTCCTGGTCGCTTCAGGAATTGGCTGCGGCAGCGGTGGTGGCGGATCAACGCATCTCCCTCCCCCATTGCAACCTGCGGCGACTCCCGCCATTACCCCCAACGGCGGCACGTTCACTGCGGCGTTTCCTTCGATCACTATCACCGACGCCACCGCGGGCGCCACGATTCACTACACTACCGATGGTTCTACTCCATCGTCCTCTTCACCTACCTACACGGCGGCTTTCACGCTCAGTGCGTCAGGAAGCGTCCAGGCGATCGCGACGGCTTCCGGCTATGCAACAAGCCCGGTAGCTTCCGCTATCTTCAATGCGCAGGCGGCGCCTGGTAGTTACACCATCTCCGTCACACCAACGGCTCAGGCCACTGGCTCCTCAAAACAATTACAGATGAATCCGATTCAATTGACTCTGACCGTAAATTAAATTTGGTCGCTTGTTGTGCTCGCTTTTCCGCGCGGTGCTTCCAAACGTGCGCGCGGATTCTGCGAAGTCCGCCCTAAATGTTTACTTGGACGTGATGTTTGCCGCTGGAACTGCTGACTGTTCTGTCTTGACGATCTTACTCACATCATAGCCGTGCTCTTCAATCGTCTTTAATATATGTTGATAAGTGTCAGCGCCGATTTGAGGAGTTCGGCTGAGGATCCACAAATATTTGCGGTCTGGTTCGCCGACTACCGCATAGCGATAATCTTTATCCAAATCGATAATCCAGTAATCCGCATAGAACGGCCAAAAAAACGTTACCCGTAGCTTGGAATTTCCACTCCCGTCCACAACATGCGCTCGTCCGTGTGCGGTATTGGTCCCACCATCATCATTCTGCACTCGTTGCGCACCGATACTTTGCCATCAGCATTCAATTCGTAGTGCGCAGTCACATCATCCTTGCATTTTTTCTCGAAACGATTCGGCATCCGCGCGATTTCGTACCACGTGCCCATGTAGCGATTGATGTCCACCGACGAAACCGTTTGCAACGGCGCACGCTCCGAACCGGGCTCCGCTTTTCCAGGCGTGCCCTCGGCAAGACCGGGCGCAATTCCCATTACAACGCCCAGCAGTATCAGTGCAAATTTATAGGCCACCGGTAAACCTCCACGTAGACACAACGATTCAACACACACCATTATGGATGTCGCGCTAGGAAAAATGTTATGAGTGTCAGGAAAGCCCCGGCTGGAATTGCGCCATGCGCATCGATATGGTCCCAAACTCAATGGATTCATATGGATACGTAACACTATCCTGCTCGTCCGTACAACCCAGGCAATACAATACCGGAGCATAATGCTCGAGTGTGGGGTGCGCATTGGCCAGCAACGTGGTTCCCCACTGGTCGGGCGCGGCTAACTCTTCAATGTCGCGCTGCTCAATTGCCTTCTTCACTCTTGCGTCAAACTCCTCGGCCCACGGATAGGCCGCATCGGGCATCTGCCAATTGATTTGGTGAAGATTGTGAACCAGGTTACCGCTCCCCACGATTAGCACGCCTTGCTCACGCAAGTACTTCAACTCACGGCCAAGAGCAAGGTGTTCGGCAAAGGTGCGCCCATGATCCAAGCTGACTTGAAACACCGGAATTTCCGCGTCGGGATACATGTGCCGCAAAACGCTCCACGTCCCGTGGTCATAGCCCCATTCATGGTCAGCAACCAGGTGATGTTCAAAGGCCAGTCGTTTGGCTTGTTCCGTTGCGCCCGGCGCGGCATACTGCACTTCGTACAGCGGTTTAGGAAATCCATAAAAATCGTGGATGGTTCGCGGCCAATCCACCGCCAGCACGTGACTCCCAGTCGTTACCCAGTGAGCGGACACCACGCAGATGGCCTTGGGAACGGGAAGCGATTCCGCCACACCTTGCAGCGTACGCGTAAAAGCGTTGTCCTCAATCGCATTCATCGGAGAGCCATGACCGATAAAGAGCACGGGCATCTTCATGGAATCCTCCCAGTCTCTACTTCTTCTCGCATCTCAGCCTGAAAGTTCATCGCTTGTGATTCTGCCTACATGTACGAGCCCATGAATCCCTGCAAACACTTGGTGCATCAAACCCGAAGTATACAGTGAAATACCGATCAAGCTGGGCGGGGAGTAGCTGATGCGAATTGTCCACGGGTTTCTTGTAGCGACGGTCTTTCTGGCATCTCAGATGTCCTTGGCTGCGAGGACGGTGAATGCGAAGGCCCCAGCTCCTGCCGGATCCTTTCCCAAGCCCGTCGTGGACGAGCCTGTATCCAGCGGGAAAGGACACCAGGAAGTCGCGGTTCTTTCCGGCGGATGTTTTTGGGGTGTCCAGGCGGTCTACCAGCACACCAGGGGAATCGTCTCCGCAACATCCGGTTACGCCGGCGGAAATGCGCAGACCGCCCACTACGAAGAAGTGGGAAGTGGTAATACCGGCCATGCCGAAAGCGTCAGAATTGTGTACGATCCCGCGCAAATCACCTACGGCCAGATTCTGATGATTTTCTTCTCCGTGGCGCACAATCCCACGGAATTGAACAAGCAGGGACCGGATTGGGGCTCGCAATACCGCTCTTCCGTTTTCTACACCAACGAAGCCCAGCAGAAGATCGCCACTGCTTACATCGCGCAACTGGATACCGCAAAAATTTATTCTCAGAAAATTGTCACTCAGGTTGTTCCGCTGAGCGGTTTTTATCCCGCGGAATCCTATCATCAGGATTACGTGAAGCATCATCCCGACTATCCCTACATCGCCATCAACGATTTGCCGAAAGTGGCGAATCTGAAAAAACAGTTTCCGGAATTGTACCGGGAAAATTGAGTTTCTCTTCACGCAAAGCCCTTTTTTGCGCGACTCACTTTGCAACTGTTTTTGCTAAATCTTTGTATTGACTTGCCCACGCCACAGGCGTACTACAGAACTCTGCGCGCAGCGCTTGCCGAGTTTCCTGCCCAATCCTCTACCCACTGCGCCAATATCCAAAACGATTCGAGGAGGAGCTATGAGTGCAGTCCGTGCTATTCCCGAAGGCTTTCATTCCATTACCCCAACGATTGTCTGCAAGAATGCCGCAAAGGCCATTGACTATTACAAGGAGGTTTTTCACGCAAAAGAAATTACTCGCATGACCATGCCCGGTAACCTCATAGGTCACGCCGATTTGCTGATCGGTGACTCTCATCTCATGCTCAGCGACGAATTCCCAGGCATGGCCCACGCCCCCGCGCCGAACTCACTCAGTTCCTCTAGCCTCTTCGTCTACGACCAGAACGTCGATGCCCTGTTCGACCGCGCGGTGAAAGCCGGAGGCAAAGTCGAAATGCCGCTTAGCAATCAATTTTGGGGTGACCGGTACGGAAAAGTTCGCGATCCCTTCGGCCATGTTTGGGGATTGGCGCAACATGTGGAGGATGTTTCACCCGAAGAAATGAAGAAGCGCTCCGACGAGTGGTCCTCGAAAATGAGCAAAGCAGCGGGTCAGAGTTAATCAACCGTCTTCAAACAAAAAAACAAAGAGTAGGGCGATAGCGGCCGCGAGGTAGAAAGGCTTCGCGGCCGCGCATTTTTCCGAGCGAATTCCTGCCACTTCGAACGTGGTACTAGAACAATCCCTCTAGTACTCTCAACTCCTTTAAAATGTATTATTTGGGTAGAAAAATAGCCGGTAAATGGAATAGTCCTTCCTCATTCTTGTGTTTCCTGCGCTTTTTTGCTGGCAAGAGCTTTATTTTCAAGGCCCTAAATCTGCTCTCACTGGCCGAAAACTTGCTCTCTCTTACCGTGCCGAGCGATCGGCACAGTGTTGATACTTTTACGGAGAGAGGTTCGAATGAAGGTTTTCAGATTTGCGGGGTTTCCTGGTTGCTGCGCTTCTGCTTGTGCCGTTCGCGCATGCAGATGGTGGGCCGGTAAACATGGTTTTTACGGGCGTCAACGGCGCGAACGATGGCCAGTATTACGTCAGTCCCTACACGGGCACGATGAACGGTCAGACCGTGGTGCTGTTCTGCGACGACATCAAGAATGACATCAGCATCGGCGAGCAATGGCAGGCCAACGTCACCAATCTTGGCACCGCCATCAACACCGACAATTTTAGCCAGACGCGCTACGGCGGTGTCTCAGGTTCACCGGTCTCGAACCCGATCGTGGCTTACGAAGAAGCCGCATGGTTGACCACGCAGTTTGCAGGCAATTCCAGCGATTTGATCAGCCTGCAATACGCTCTGTGGGACATCATGAATCCGAATTCGGAACCGACGAGGTTATGGTGATGTTCAGACGTGGCTGAATCGTGCTCAGCAAAATTACGGCTCGATCAACCCTTACAACTTTGCCGTCGTCACCAATACCGGAAACTTGAAGTTGACCGGACAACAGCAGGAATTCATCATCCAAACTCCTGAACCCGGCGTCATCGCTCTCTTGCTCTGCGGATTACTGGCGCTTGCTCTTCTTATCAACCGCAACCGCCTGACCGCTTAACTTCTCCTGTTTCCCTCTCAAAACGCCCTCCGCCATGCGCGCGAGGGCGTTTTCTTTTTCTCATTCAATTGCCTGAGGGATTTTGAGGGGTGAACTACTTTTCGTCCAAAGGCCACAACCACGCTGCCCCGCGTACTCCGCTGGCATCGCCATGTTTGGCGGGCAAAATCGGCGTATCTGCTTCAAGACCGAAAACGTATTCCTTCAAGCGTGAGGGAACGTCCCGGTAAAGTGCTTTCACTTGCGACATGCCCTCCGCCCATCACGATCACGTCCGGATCGAGAATATTGATCATGCCCGCGAGGCTGCGCGTCAGGCGATCTTCATATCGCTCCAAGCAAGCGACGGCTACAGCCTCACCCGCTTCCACGCGCCCAATAATTTCCTTACCCTTCAACGCTGTTTTTGTCGTCCGCTCGTAATCGTTCTCGAGTCCTGTTCCCGATATCCACGTCTCGATGCAGCCCTGTCGCCCACAATAGCAATTCGGTCCGGGATATTCTTCCGGCTTCATCCAGGGGAGCGTATTGTGTCCCCACTCGCCGGCGACTCCGTTGCGGCCGTTCGTGACGTGCCCATCGAATGAAACTCCTCCTCCGCAACCGGTTCCAATGATCACGGCAAATACGATGTGCTTGCCGGCTCCGGCTCCATCCGTCGCTTCGGATACCGCCAGGCAATTGGCGTCGTTGGCGCAGCGGACTTCGCGGCTGAGCGCAGCGCTTAAATCGCGATCGAATGGCTTCCCAATGATCCAGGTGGAATTGGCATTTTTGACTGTGTGAGTGATGCCGGAAATCGATCCCGGAATTCCGACGCCAACCGTCGCAAAACGATTCAGCTCGCGTTCAACCAGTTCGACCCCTTCTTTGATTGCGCGGACCGTCCCGTCGTAATCGTTTCGCGGTGTGGGGACCCGGTGACGGTGAAGTTCGCGCCCGTCTCCTTCGATAGCTATGAATTCGATTTTTGTGCCGCCGAGATCAATTCCGATTCTTACCTTGTCTGCGTTCGATGGGTTGGTCATGTCGGGCAGATTCTACCCTAAAAAGCGTTTAAAGAAAGTACGCGCCCGACGTGAACTCCTGGAATCAGAAGGGGAAATGAAAATAGAGCAGCCTCGCAAACATTTACCGGAAAGATTCGCGAGGCTGCCCGGACCAATTGCTTGATTTTAGAAGTGAAAACCCAGTTCCGCCGTATAACTCCGCGGCGTAACGTAGTGCGTTCCACTAAATGTGGAAAGGAAATTGTACAGAGCGGTCTTGTTGGTTATGTTGATGGCGGTCAAACGCAGGCTCCACTTGTAACGATCTCCATGGAACAAATTGTCATGGCCAACCGCGAGGTCGAACAGGTTGCGTGGCGCAATGCGCGGTGGATTCTTGTCATCGTTCTCCGTGCCCGGCGCTGGAATCGAGAGGTATTTGGATCCATAGTTTGCCGCGGGACAGAGGTTCGCGCCGGCCGAAGAGCTGATCGGCATCGTTGGCGTCGCATACACACTTCCGCAGAACAAGCCTGCCTGAAATTGTTGATCCGGAGTTATTCCCGACACATCAATTAAATCACTCGGACCGCCGCCACCGGGACCGTTGGCGCACGCTTCGCCTCCGAAGCAAGGCACCGCTCCGGCCACCAAGCCGCTATCGTAACGCCAGTTGAAGCCGATCCACGGTCCGCGCTTCCATGGCTGATATTGCAAGTGCGTGGTCTGGTTGAAGTGCTCATCGTGGTCGATGCGAAATACGCTGCCACCGCCAGTTTCGGGAGTGGCTCCGATTCCGCTAACTTGCGGAGTGAAGAAGCGCGCCGCCACGCTGGACATCACCGTATACGCGGTAAATCCGTGGAAATCTGGAACGGAAACACGAATGGCATAGCCTGGAATCTTTGAACTGGCCCACTCGATCGGATAAGTGATCGGAGTGTTGCCGAGCACGCTGAAGTCGAACGCCTTGTGCGTGTACTTCCAGATGTACTCGCCGTCGATGACCAGATATTTTCCGAACGCTTGCTCCAGGCCTGCGTGGAATTCATTGCGATGACCGGGACTTAATGGCGGAACATTCGATGAGACGCACTGGCCGCCCGGGAACGGATTGTTGCAGGTCGAAAATGACCGGATCATTGCAACCGGTGCTGGCTAATATGAGGTTTTCATTGAACGGCGTTTCCATCGTCCGAGCGTAAGAAACCCGTAGCACGGTGTTCGTGGGCTTGATGTTGTAGGCAACACCCAGGCGCGGTTCCAGTTGCTGGGCGCTCGATATCCCGCGATAGATATCCGCGCGTACACCGAGATTGAAACTCCAGTTCTTTACGGTAATCGCGTCTTGAACGTAAAGCGCCGTTTCCTTGATATTTGCGGTGCCCCTGAAGTTATACAGACCGCTAGCCGTTTGTCCTGTGGGGCAACCGTCAGAAGTTGGCAGCGCGGCCGTGCGAGTCAAATCGTAGCAACCCAGAAGTGGTGTAAACGTAGGATTAACTGACCCACCCGGATTGTTGATTCCCCCGCAAGCCAGCGGGTCCGTTATCAGCGGATTCGTATTCAAGCTTCCATCCGCGTTCAAGCAAACCGCATTGACTGTTGGATTGACGATGCCGAAGTGGTCGTTTTCCAACAGCGCGGTGTTCCCAAAGGTAACTCCCGCCTTCACGTTGTGGCCGCCATTCACGTAAGAGACGCTCGCCCGAATTCCGGCGTTCGTCAGTGTGCGGTATTGGCTGACGGTCTCAAACTGCAGGTCTGGTGTCTGATCGGCGAAAGGATTTCCGCTCGGATAATAGTTGTATCCATCGCGCCGCACGTACGCGCCTACCGTGAGCGCAGTTTTAGCGTTGATCAAGCGTGACCACGATGGCGCGATGTTGAACGTTTGGATTTTCGAGTGCTGATCCTGCGCTCCCACAGGCACGCCGTTCGGTCCTAAGCCTCCACAATTGCCGACTTGGCCTGGCGGACAGACTGGGGTCGCCGAGTTAAACGTCCATCCTGTTCCATATTCCGCGTCGAACGAATTCGGTGTCTGAAACCATGAACGGCTGTAGCCGAGATTCAAGCTGAGGGTGTCAGATAACGTAGGTTTGTAATCGACACGGTCAAAGATGTTTTCCTCGTTTCCCTTATCGTGCAGGACGGTTATTTCCGGCGTATCGAGAAACCGCCCCGAGTTCAATCCGCTCACAGAAATGAAGTTGCCCCACTTAGCGTTGCCATAAGCCAGATCAAAACCTGAGTTCACGGATCCGAATGAGCCATAGGAAGCCGTCACGTCGCCGTGGGGTGGTGTAACACCCAAACCCGAGCGTGTGCTCACTACGATGACCAGACTTGTCTTGCCCCCAAATTCCGCTGGCGGTGCTCCGGATATGACTTCGAGCGATTGGATTGAATCTGCGGGAATTTGATTCGAGAACACTTTGCTCTGCTGGTCGGTAATGGACTGACCATCAACAGAGTAAGAGTTTGACGCGTGGTCGCCCAGACCGTGTTGCTGCCCGTTGGAATCTGAGGCCACGCCTGGCGTAGTCAATGCCACGAGCGAACTGAGTTCTGACGACGAACTTCCCATTGGCACGTTCTTAAAAAGCTCGCGGTCCACATCGGTATGAAAGGTCGAATCGGTTTCAATCAGGTCGCCAGCGTCGGACTCCACCATCACCGTCGTAGCGGTTGTCCCAATGGTTAGTGCCACATCCACTTTAACCGGAACAGATGACCGGACTTCCACATCCTGGGCAAAGGAAGCAAATCCGTTGGAGGTGACAGTCATGTGATAGCCATTAAAGGGCACGTTAGTAAAGCGGAACGCGCCATCCACGCCCGTGGTCGCCACTTTTGTATACCCGCTGACCGGATAACTGATCTCCACCGTCGCCCCCGGCACGGCGGCGCCCGACGGATCCTTAACGCTTCCTTCTATAGAGCCAGAGTTACCCGATTGCGCGCAAACACTGCCAATAAATCCATTCAATAGAAATGCAAATAGTAAAATAGAGCGAAACATAAATTTCATTATTCTCCCGGTCCGCTTAACGGACTTGCAATACAACTCTGTTGGTAGGCTCCGCGATGGAAATAGCGGAGACGCCGCCCTGAACACTGGCAGCGCTTAGAGGATGGAGATGTATTTAGAAATTAGGACGGGAGACAAACGGGAGGCGCGCGTGAGGAGGAATGCGAAGTGAACGTCTCCGTCGAAGTCAATATTTCGGCGGCTACGATCTCGCCAAACGATACAAACGGTATCGAGAGGGAAATGGTTGCAACGGCTGGCGTTACCCCGAGGTGGCTTACCTGACAGATTTGGCAGGCAGCTTCCTCGTGATTATTCGCATGCGCGTGCGGAAATACCTGAATCAGGAACAGAAGCGAAAGCAGCGCGAGCGAAATCGCCAGGGGTTTGAAGAGTCGGCGCGAGAGCGAATGCGCGACAGACTGCATTTTCGTGCCTCCTGCAAATGAGTTAGCCCCAATCCTGGCGAGAAAGGGGCGTACACAAAGTGTGAGTGAGGTATGGCAGGTTTGCAAGCGCAATCTGCCATTGCACCTTATCTATAATGCTTTATTAGAGTAATAAGACTGGCCAAGCGCAATGCGATAACCCCTGATAAAAAGTGAGTTTTTAATTAACGATGGCAGGCTGTGCGGAACGTCAAACCGTGAGAAACTTCTCAATCTAGAAATACCAGATGAACCCGCAAAGCAGAAGGAGACGCAAAATGAAGCGACCGTTTATATTGGCTGCAGGATTTTGTCTTGTGACATTGATTTTCCTAGCGCGCATGGCTGCCGGCTTGGATAACGATCCCTATGCGCCACTGAAGCTTTACGACGGCGCTTGGGAAGTGAAATTAACTGCACCAGAGCCCAAGACCGACCGTCTTGAAAATCACTGCGCGCAGACGGGACTGTTTTTTGCCTGCGAGCAGAAACTAAACGGAAAGACCGGGGCGTTAATCGTATTTTTGCCGACGGGCAAGGCAGCCAATGGCGCGCAGGAGTATCGCACGCAAGCCTTAATTCCGGATGCCAGTCCCGCTGGAGAGTGGGGCCATCTGGTGATCGATGGAGATACGTGGACATACACCTGGGAATCGGGCGACCCCAAAAGCCTGGTGCATTGGAGGAATGTAAATCACTTCAGCGGAAAAGATAAAGTCCACTTTGAGTTGCAAAAATCGGAAGACGGAACGATCTGGAAGACGCAGATGGCCGGCGACGAAGAACATCAACACTGATTGGCTCGCTCAGTAATTGGAAAAACTTCCGGCAAACCCGGACCCAGGCCTATGGGGCCTCAACGGCGCGCTCAGCGGGAAGATGCGGCGTGAGCTTCCGATTTCACCCCAGGAATCAAGCCGGTCTGCTGCATCAGAGAGTAGACATCCCACACCGCTTGCGAATCCAGAATTTTGCCATTGGCCAGATGATGAATCGAGATGCCATTGATGGAAATTTTCTTATTCGTGGGCGCCGCTCCAAGCATGGAACCCTTATGCGTACCACTGGCGACCCACGCAACCACTACTTTATCCTTCTCGCAGATCAATTCGTCGATGTGGAAACGCAAATCCGGAAACGCTCCGACCAGCTTATGGACTTGGGCGAGGTAAGCAGAAGGGCCGACGCTGGAACCACTGAGAGTGGGATCAGCCAGGGCATGGGTATCGGAAAGAAGCTCCTGCGCCACTTGCAGTTTGCGTTCATTCCATATCTCTTTATAGAGGCGCCGGACGATCTCTTTGTTATTGAATGTCATGCTCGCAACCTCCTCCAGAGGGCTTCATCTGTTCGCTGCAAAAGAGCCCTGCCGAAAGGGCGGAGGAAGGAAGAGGACGGAGGCAGGCTCGCAGGGGGAGAGTACTCCCAAAAGCATGGGGTTGCAACTTCCACAATTTGCAATAACGGAATGTAGACGCCCAGCTTGCAAGGAAAGAACTGCCTTGCACTTTTGTTCTGCCTCAAAAAGATGTATCAGTGGAACTCAGAGGAGCATCAGAAAACTCATGGAATACAGACAGCTTGGCTATTCTGGTTTACAAGTTCCGGTTCTAAGTTTCGGCACGGGCACCTTCGGCGGTGCAGGCGAACTGTTCAAAGCCTGGGGTAGCAGCGATGTGGCCGAGGCCACTCGTTTGGTCGACATCTGCCTGGATGCCGGCGCGAATCTATTCGATACCGCTGACGTTTATTCGCGCGGGCTAGCCGAAGAAATTCTGGGTAAAGCGATCGCCGGGAAGCGCAACCGGCTGCTCATCTCCACCAAAGCCACATTTCGCATGGCCGACGGCCCCAACGAACTGGGCTCCTCGCGCCACCACCTGATTCAGTCGTGCGAAGACAGCCTTCGGCGCCTGGGTGTGGACCATATCGACATTTATCACATGCACGGATTCGACGCGTTGACTCCCGTCGAAGAAACGTTGAAGACGCTCGACACATTGGTGCAAAGCGGAAAGGTTCGCTACATCGCTTGCTCGAATTTTTCCGGCTGGCACCTCATGAAATCGCTTTCGGTTTCTGAACGCTACGGATGGTCGCGCTACGTGGGCCATCAGGTGTATTACTCCCTGATCGGCCGCGAATACGAATGGGAATTGATGCCGCTTGGTCTGGATCAAAAAGTTGGAGCGTTGATCTGGAGCCCGCTGGGTTGGGGCCGTTTGACCGGAAAACTTCGCCGAAACCAGCCGATACCGAAGGTCAGCCGCCTGCACGCAACTGCGGAGTATGGGCCACCGACCGAGGACGAATTCCTTTACAAGGTCGTCGATGCGCTTGACGAAGTCGCCAAAGAAACCGGCAAGAGCATTCCCCAGATCGCCCTCAATTGGCTGTTGCAGCGTCCCACGGTTGTGAACGTAATTATGGGAGCCCGCACCGAAGAGCAGTTGCGGCAGAACCTCGGCGCCGTCGGCTGGAACCTCACCAAAGAGCAAGTAGCTAAACTGGATGCGGCCAGTGATCGCACGCCGGTATATCCCTATTGGCACCAGCGGCAATTTACAGAGCGAAATCCGATCCCTACCTCGGGCGTGAAATAGAAGCGGTCACAGACTCCTCACTAAGGAAACTCGGGAATCTGCCGATTTCATGATTGGCTCGGCGTGTGCTCGTATTTCTCCGACGTTTCGCAACGAGGAGCAGAATCTCCATGCAAGAAGCAATCCTATTTGTGGATGATGAAGCCATGGTTCTGGATGGATTCCGACGGCTGCTGTCCAGCACGTTTCAAATAGAAACAGCCTGCAGCGCCGCGGAAGCGCTCTCCAAGTTGAAAAGAAAAAATCATTTTGCTGTCGTAGTTTGCGATATGTGCATGCCGGGGATGGATGGCATCCACCTGCTCCAGAAGATACGTCTCGATTTTCCTGAAATTGTGCGTATTATGCTCACCGGCGTTTCGGATCAGGCAACCGCCATTCAAGCTGTCAACGAGGGCAACATTTTTCGATTTTTAGCTAAGCCCTGCACCAAAGAACTGCTCACAACGACACTTAACGACGCCCTGTTCCGCTACCGGACAGAGAAGCAAAAAGAAGAGTTGCTCGAAAAAGCTCGCTATGGCCATGGGCTCGAACCATGGACCGCAGATCCAACCACGCCATCCTTCAGAGAAGTCGACGAAAAAGTCAGCGAGACTCTCGGCAAGCAAGCCCAAACCGTTCAACCTTCAGAAGGCTGCATCTATATGGGTAAAACCATCTGGGTCACTCCTGATTATGTCGTCCAGTGCCTCAATCCCACACGCGCGATTGTGCACCTGAAGGCCGTTCTCAGCTATGTTCCGCAAGTCGGAGATTTCGTACGTATTCAATACTTCGAGCGCCAGGGAGAAGTCACAAAAATGGGCGGCCGCAAATCGTAATTGCCGCTGGTAATCTCGTAGAGAGGGAGACGGAACCGTCACTCAAGCGCGCAATCCTGTAGCAGAAGAGTTCCTTGCCGGCTTTCTCAAGCCACTCTCTGCGGCGGCACTTTAACCCTGACATTCTGGAGCGCCGGAAATTTCTGATAATGATTGCGGATTCTCACCAACAGGGGATAGCTGATTTTCTGGTTCCTGGCGGCGAGTAGCGTGCCGTTTGGTGCACGCAGGTCTTCGTCCAGTATCATTCCCGTGGTTATCTCTCGAATGGAGAGCTCTTGCGTGACCATGGTGGCGTTGTCTACGGGCAGCGTCTTCAACGTCGTCACGGCTGCAGCATAGTATTCCTCTGGCTTGGACTGCAAACGCTGCAGCGCCTCGTTGGCGGGCATACCATGAAACACAAGCTGATCGTAATCCACTGCGATTCTCAGCAGATGCGCCCCTAATTCGCTGGCTTCCATCGGCGCTTCGAAATGGCCCAGGCTCTTTCGATGTGAGCAATCTAATTGTCCCTTGATCATCTTCGCGACTACCTGCAGGCGCGGGATCTCATGCAGCAGTTCAAACGCAATAGAAGGGTGCATTTTGAATCGCATTATTTCCGCTGCTGGTAGTTCTTTGCCGGCATACACCGCTTCCACCGTATCTGTGTCCAGCGCCACGCATCCAATCTGCGACAACATGGCAGCTACTTCGTATCTCCACGCTTCCCGCAATCCCAGGCAATCCACGATGTGCTTTACCGTGCGATAGACGCGCGATGAGCGGCTGAAGGCCGCTGGATTGACCAGTGCCAAAATTTCCGTCAGGAGTTTGACACTCCCGTGCAGCGTCTTTTCCTGTAATTCCTGTTCGGCGATCACCAGGCCATATTGAGCGATCGCCGCATTCACGGCTCCTTTGAGCGTTTCGGGGGCGCATGGTTTTGTGAGAAAACGAAAGATGCAGCCGTCGTTAACCGCATCAATAGCGGTCTGTATATCGGCATGACCGGTCAGCATGATACGCACTGTGTCTGGCCAGCGCTCGCGCACCTTGCTCAAAAACTGCACGCCGCTCATACCGGGCATTTGCATATCGGAAATAACGGCGGCGAAAGGCCCGGAGCTGGCCATAGCCTCAAGCCCCGCCTCACCGCTGGTCGCAGTATCAATGGAATAGTCAAGGTGCAGAAGGCGTTGAAAACCATTCAGCAAGTTTCGTTCGTCGTCCACAAACAGAACACTCGGATTCATTTTGGTACGTGACCTCGCACGGCACGGACTTCTACAGAACGCCGAGTGAAATTTAGGGCAAGTCAAATGCCATCGCGCGCTGCTTTTATGCGATTACTCGGTCCGCGGACAATAAAGGCCTTGGCATGGGACATGCACTGTAGGTCACGACGCCACCACTGGCTTTGCTATGCCTTGGTCCGTGTGGATTTGCCAGTTGAGCGGAGAGATCTGCGGAATGAACACAAATCGCCAGGAACTGTCCGTCGATCTTCCAAGCCTGTACGAGCAAGCATTCGCGAATGCAACGCGCGGTCTTGGAGTGGCTCGTCCCGACGGCTCGTGGATTAAGGTCAATCAGGCATTCTGCCGGTTGACGGGCTACGAGGCGCACGAACTCATGAAGCAGACCGTCAAAACAGTAACGCATCCAGATGATCTGGAGAGAGCCCAGGGGCTGTTTGATCGACTCATTCAGGGAAAGATCGATAGTTACAGTCTCGAAAAGAGATATGTCCAAAAGAATGGAAATATCATTTGGGTTGCGCTGAACAGCAAAAGGGCGATCGGAGCTGACGGTACCCCGGTGGCGGTGGGTGAGGTTCTGGACATTACCGAGCGCAAAGCGGCGGAAGAGTCATTGCGTCGCAGTGAAGCGTTGTTTCGAACAATTGGAGAAAATGCCGGCGATCTGATTATGGTGGTCGGATTTCCTTCGCTCCTGCTGGAGTACGCCAGTCCGACCTTCCGGGAATTGCTTGGCCTTTCGCCACGGAGACTGATGGGCCGTCATTCAATGGATCTTGTCCTCACTGAGGACCATGCATTAATCAAAGAAGCTTTAGCAGAAATGATCAAAGGGAAAAGCAGCGGAAACATCGTGAATGTGCGGTTCCTGGATGCACACGGATCGACGCGTCACGTGGAGGCGCATGGCTGTGCGGTCCGCAATATCAACGGTGAGATTGAACGAATTGTTGTGATTGGGCGCATCATTGATGATCGCATTGCCGCTCAAAAACAGCTGAAGGCCAGGGAACAACAATTACAGCTGCTTCTGGATTCAACCGCTGAGGGCATTTATGGCCTCGATGTTGAGGGGAATTGCACTTTCTGCAACCGTGCCTGTACAAAAATGATCGGCTGCAAGGACGCCAGTGAAATACTCGGCAAGAAGTTTCATGCGCTGTTTCACCACGCCAGGAGAGACGGAACCCCCTATCCCATAGAAGAGTGTTGCAGTCACTCTTCGCTTGCGACTTCAACCCCGAGCCACATTGAGAACGAAGTGTACTGGCGCGCTGATGGAACGAACTTCCCGGTGGAATACTGGTCTTATCCCATGTGGGATCAAGGAAAACAGGTGGGGAGTGTTGTCACCTTCGTCGACATTACTTCCCGCAAGGCTGCGGAGGACGAGTTAAGGTCGAAAACCGCTTTTCTGGAAGCTCTCACAAACACAACATTGGACGGCATTCTGGTGGTGGATGATCGACATAATATCGTCTTTCAAAACCACAGGTTCCGTCAGATGCTCGAAATTCCAGAAGGCGACCCACAGGAAAAAACCGATTCTTCCGTGCTCGCCGACCTGGTCGCTCAAGCAGTCAATCCGAACGAGTTGACCAGGCGTGTTCAGCATCTGTTTGACCACAAAGAGGAAATCAGCCGCGCCGAAATCGAACTCCGGACCGGAATAATGCTCGACAGCTACTCCGCTCCGGTGACCGACAAGGGCGGTGGAAACATCGGGAGAATGTGGGTCTTCCGGGATATTACGGAACGCATACGCAATGAAGACGCGCTACGCAGGTTGTCGGTCGCTGTCGAACAGAGCCCGGTAACAGTGATTATCACCAACCTGCATGGAAATATCACCTATGTGAACCGGAAGTTTAGCGAGACGACGGGCTACAGTTCCGAGGAGGTGTTGGGGAAGAATCCGCGGATTCTGAATTCTGGCACTGCCTCGCCGCAAGAATATGAGCGCCTCTGGAAAACGATTTTGAATGGAGGAGACTGGCGGGGTGAGCTTCACAACCGAAAGAAAAATGGCGATCTCTATTGGGAATCCGTCTCGATCAGCCCGATTAAAGACAAGAATGGATGCACGACTCATTTTCTTGCGGTAGAGGAAGACATTACCGAACGCAAGGTAATGGAAAGTCAGTTGGTCCAGGCACAAAAAATGGAGGCCATCGGACAATTGGCCGCAGGCATTGCCCATGAAATTAATACTCCGATTCAGTTTGTCGGAGACAATACCCGCTTTGTAAAAGAGTCCTGGAGCGGTCTTGCTCCTGTAAATTCCGTGCTGCAATCCCTGGTGGAGGCCGAGAAGCCGCCGGACGCTCCCCAGGAGATCTGCGCCCAATTGGTTCAGCTCCTGAAACAGGCTGATGCGCCTTATCTGCAGGAGGAGATTCCGCGCGCTCTGGATCAATCGCTCGAAGGCATCGCCAGAGTCGCGAGAATTGTCCAGGCAATGAAGGAGTTTTCGCATCCAGGCTCCGATGAGAAACAACTGGCGGACATCAACAAAGCGGTGCTGACTACACTCACCGTGGCGCGAAATGAATGGAAGTATGTTGCCGAGGTTGAAACAATACTGGCGGATCATATGGAATTGGTGCCCTGCCACGTCGGGGTTTTCAACCAGGTCATGCTCAATTTGTTGATCAACGCCGCTCACGCGATTGCCGGTGTGGTGGGCGATGGTTCAACGGGCAAGGGCAAAATCACCATTACAACCACGCAGGATAAAGATTGGACCACCATCTCCATTACGGACACCGGCACAGGGATAGCGCCGGAGATTCGTTCGAAGGTCTACGACCCATTTTTTACCACCAAGGTCGTGGGCAAAGGGACAGGACAAGGACTGGCCCTGGCACACGATTCCATTGTTAAGAAACATGAGGGGCGGCTGTGGTTTGAGAGCGAAATGGGAAAAGGCACGACATTTCACATCCAGCTGCCCATGGCTTCCAAAGAGAACACGATATGAAACGCATCCTTTTTGTCGACGATGAACCCATGGTGTTGTCAGGTCTCCAACGCAGTCTGCATCCCGCGCGGCAGGAATGGGAGATGAAATTTGTCTGCGGAGGTCAGGAAGCGTTGCAGGCTATGGCCGAGCAGCCCTTCGATGTCATTGTCACGGACATGCGTATGCCGGTCATGGATGGCGCACAACTTCTTGAAGAGGTCAGGGTCCTCTATCCGCAGTGCCTGCGTTTCGTTCTTTCCGGCCAGGCCGACCGGGCCACCGTCATGAAAACGGTCAGTCCCGCGCATCAGTTCCTTGCCAAACCTTGCGAAGGGACGTTACTCCGAAGTTGCCTCACGCGGGCCCTGGCCATGCAGGGTCTGCTTCACAGTAGTGAGCTTCGCGGCCTGATCGCAAAGCTGGAATCCCTGCCGAGTCTTCCCGCACTTTATGTCCAACTCACAAACGAACTGAACAAGCCGGATTGTTCCGTTGCGAAAATCGCTAAGCTTTTCTCTGAAGACATGGCCCTGACCGCCAAAACGCTCCAGCTTGTCAATTCCGCTTTCTTTGGCCTGCGAACTCAGGTTTCCAGCAGCACGAACGCGGTTCAGTTGTTGGGGCTCGACACCATTCGTGGCCTGGTTCTTTCCACTCACGTCTTCTCCAAATTCAAAACGAACCTTTTGTCGGAAGCGGACGTGCAATACCTGTGGAGACACAGTATGCATACGGCGTCGGCGGCCAAGATGCTCGCTACGTTCGAGCATCAGGATCGCCAGATAACGGACCAGTGTTTCACCGCGGGTTTGTTACATGACATTGGAAAGTTGATTCTTGCCTCGGCGCTGAACGAGAAATACCGCGAGGTGCTCGAACTCGCGCGAAACTCAAACATTGGCCTGCAAACTGCAGAAATGAACGTCCTTGGTTGCGGGCACGCCGAAGTCGCCGCTTACTTGCTGGGTCTTTGGGGATTACCTTCCGGGGTCATCGAAGCCGTCGCATGGCACCAGCGACCAGATCGAGGCAATTCTCAGGGATTTTCCGCAGCCTTGGCCACCCATTTCGCCAGCAATTTCATCGAGGAACGCTCACCGTATTGGTTACAGGATGGATCCTCGCTGGATCAGGAATATCTCGAAAAATGTGGCTATGCCGAAAAACGAGAACCGTGGATGCAGCTCCTGCAGAATTGTCCATTCGATGGTCTGAGCCAACTCTGAAGCGGCACGTCTTACTGCATTCAGCCATCTGCGCAAAATGGCCGAGTGCCGGTTGCTGATTGAGAATAGTTCTGCAGGCTTAAATCGACCCCAAAGCCAATCACTAAGCAAGCCGAGCCTGCCCGGCAAATCAGCACTTTCGCAGGACGACAGACAACAGCATCGGCAAAAATACTCATCAGGAACATCTATTGCGCCGGATGACATCGTGGTATAGTGCCGCGCTATTTAAGGCAAGGAGGTAACTCCAAATGGCAACAGCGGCAAATGGGCTGGAACGGCCCGAACCGGATGCGGCGGCATTGGTTCGGCGCTGGTTCGATGAAGTCTGGAACAGAGGCATGGAGTCGACAATCGATGAGCTGTTTCCGCCAACCAGCGTGATGTGGGGAGCTGGACGGCCGGACGTAGCTTCACACGGGCCGACGGAATTTAAGGCGTTTTACAAAACTTTGCGAACGGCTTGCCCGGATACGCATATCCATCTGGAACAAGTGGTGCAGGAAGGCGATACGGCCTTCGCCCGTTGGACAGCCACGATGACGCACACAGGCGAAGGACTGGGCATCCCGCCAACAAATAAGAAATTAACACTGACGGGAATGAGTGCCTGTAAAGTGCGCGACGGAATCATCATCGAAGGCTGGAACAACTGGGATCAAGTCGGCATGGCACGCGAATTGGGAGTGCTCGAAGGACACGCCGCCGTATTGTTCAGCTAGAAATCAACACAGTGGTTTAACCAAATCGCCAGAATCTTGCCGATCCGGCGAATTTGCGCGCACCTCGATTCTCGCTGCGCAAACCATATTCGATTACGCGGGATCACTCCTCCGCAATCTCCACATTTTGACAGACCTGTGATGTTATAAAGGAAGCCCAACTTAAAGACTCATTGGACACTGGAGAATTGAAATGTCGAGTGATTTGCCGACCATTCCACCGGACGACCGCAAACGCAATCTCGTACTGGCGCGGCCAGACACGGATCCAACCCTCCCGCACTTCGCGATAGTCGGCGATACCTACACTATCCTGGTGACCGGTGAAGATACCAACGGACGCTTCTGCCTGATTGATATGCATATCCCTCCGGGCGGCGGACCGCCACCGCACCGGCATGACTTCGAGGAAACTTTCACCCTGCTGGAAGGCGAACTGGAAGCAACCTTCCGAGGAAAGAAATCGATTGTGCGTGCCGGTGAAACAATTCACATCCCCGCAAACGCTCCGCATCAATTCCACAATGCCTCGGCCGCGCCAGTGCGACTGCACTGTATCTGCTCCCCTGCGGGGCTGGATAAATTCTTCATGGAGGCCGGAGTCCCGGTCGCGACGCGCACTACGGCCCCACCGAAGCTGAGCGAGAAAGAACAAGCCGCGTTTATCGAGAAACTGAAAGCGCTGGCGCCGAAGTACCGCACTGAACTGCTTCGAGAGGCATAAGGATTGATCGATGAGCCTTTAGCGTGAAAAGCATATTTCTGCCGGACCAACGATACGAAGGTGTGCGTCCCATCAATATTTATCTTTTGCGGCTGCTGTATATCCTGATGTTTTTCGTCCTTGGCAAAGAGACCTGGACGCACATCTTGACTCATCAAGGACCCTGGGATCCGATCGACGCGGTGGCGTGGTGTGTCTGGACGGCGTTTGCAATGTTGGCGGGATTGGGAATCATTCGGCCCTTGAAGATGCTGCCCATCGTTCTGCTGGAAATATTCTACAAATTGCTTTGGCTGGGCCTGGTGGCTTATCCGGGGCCTGTGGTCAAAGGGAACGATGGCAGGGTCGCCGGCAGAAGAGATTACCTCCCAATTCTTGTGGGTAATCTTGCCGATCGTCGCCGTGCCTTGGGGCTACACGTTTGTGAATTACGTTTACAAGCCAAAAGACATAGAACACGGTCGCTGGGCAATACCGAAAGAAACGTGACGCTCCACTTCAGCCCAGGTATAAACCCGAACTTGAGCGAAAGATCATGGTCTGCACTTATTGTTCGTACTCTTCCACAATTTTTGGCGGGCGAAGCTTCGCCTTGTCCGGGTCTTCTCCGAACTCCCGCAATGCGCGGCGCTGACGAAGCAAATCCCAAGCCTGGTCGAGTTCGACCTTGATTGCCGCCAGGCGTTTGCGATCCACATCCGAGAGTTCACTTTTGGCGTAAAGGCCTTCCTCTTCTTTAACGAGTGCGTCGATATGTCCCAGTACAGGTTGATCGGTGCTTTTCTTTGCCATGGTTCTCCTTTGCGAGCAGGTCTTTGCTGTTTGAGCGCAAGCATTAGATGATGGAAAGCGCCTGAAATGCTCAAGAGATTATGAGTGGGGCTCTCAGTGCGCACGCGCCTGCTTTCCTTTTTCCCCATGGAGGGAAAACAAAGGAGTTAGCCAGAGACTGGCGGCGAATGGGCGAATAGTGCCTGCTAAGGTTTTCTTTGGGCTAGCCGTTTTCGACGCGGGCCTTTATGTCCGCGTACGCCGCATCGATTAGCTTGCTTTAGCGCTGCGGCGTTTGTCGGCCGTTCCCGGCCTCAGCTTCACATGGCGCATGAACTTGCCGGTGCCTTGCAACAAGCGCGCGGGATCGGGCAGCGCCGCGCCATGGAAGAACCCCACGTTCACGTGCGAAGTGAATACATTGACGTAGCCGAAGGGCGCATCGCCCAAACAGGCAACCGGACAACCATCATGCAAGAGCTCGCGGACTTCGTCGCCGCAATTTCGCATCACCTCAAACCACTGCTGCGCGATGGCTCCCAATTCACCTGCATGCTCTTTCATCCACGCATCAATGGCGGGATCACGTACAACCGCGCCGTTGAATCGCAATAAGTCGGATTTCATCGCTCCTTCCCTCTCTGCCAGTTTGCCCAAAAAATGAGCGCGGGGCCCGCTTGGCGTGGCGAGTGTAAGATAGAGTGCAGTGAGATCACTATGCCGTCGATGATGCTACAAGGCTATTTCCGGGTCCTCAACTTTTTTGATGTCGCCGAGGCGATTGATCTGGATAAATTGCGCGCCTTGCTGGGACCGGAAGCTGCTCCCCGCCCGCCGGCCTTCCGCCACCGTACGCCGGAATATTCCCAAGTGCAGCAGGCCCCCATCCTTGAGTCGCTGGGATCAATCACGCTGCCGACCGGCGAAAAACTGGACGCACGGATAAAATATTATTGGTTCGGCGTCGCCGCGGTCGAACTTACCACTGTGTTTGAATGCGACTTTGATGCGTTGTGCATGCGTTCCTTTCGCTGGATGAACGCTTCTGAAGTTGAAGACGCCGCGGAAAAGCTTCTTCATGATCAACTGGATCGATTCGGGCCGGCGCTGCTAAGGCCTTCGGCAAAATGGCTCGATGAAGATTATCTGATCATCGACATCGAATCCGCGAAACATCCGGACGGCCGGGCCGCAACCGGCGAAGAACTGCTCAATTCCTACTCGGATCAAATTACCAGATTGGTGCGGGGAGAAGTTGTTGCGCTTGCAACTGCCGAGCGTGACGAGATCGTACGTTCCGCACTTTCTTATTATCCAACGGATCTGGTGGTTGTCGGCTGGGCGGCGGCGCTCGTTTACGATAATCCTGAGGCCATTCCGGCGGTCATCGATATTCTGGAGTACGCCAATACGCAATTGCTGGAATTCCGGTATTACGACGATCTGCTGACCAACTTGCTGACGCAGGTTTATAGCTCCCTCGAAGGCCACGAAAGTTTTTGGTCGCATTGGAGATTATCGCGACGCGCGGGCCGGTTGAATCGAATCCGCCTGGACATCATGGACCTGGCGGAGAGAACGGAATACGCGGTGAAATTCATCAGCGACACGTATTACGCTCGCGTCTACAACATAGGAGCGGCAAAAATCGGCGTTACCGATTACCGGACGCTCGTCGGAGAAAAACTGAAAACCGCGGGCGAACTCTACGAGTTCATGGTGGATCAATTCAACGAACGGCGTATGTTTGCGCTGGAGGTAGTTGTAGCCATCCTCGTGCTGCTTGACGTAGTCGCCCTGTTCCGAGGTAAATGAACAGAACAACTCGTGCCTGTACATACGTTCGCCGCGAGTTGCACCAAAGTTCGCGTACAATTTGTCAAAAGTATGCAAGACAAGCTCTTCATGGTTTATCTCACTGGGGCGGAAGACCCGATGGACTTGGCGTACCAGCAGCCGGTGCACGCTTCAAGAGTAGAAGTGTCAGAAGACTGTCTGAGCTTCTTCGCAGCTGACGGCACACTCGCGGCCTTCTTCGACAGATCAGCTGTTCACAGTTGGCGGGAAATTAAGGAATCCGAACTTTTGGAAAACTAGCGAGGAACTATTCGACATCCACAGCCGGATAGCTCTCGATGTACTCCTCGCCCGACGCACCGTAATAGGTGCAGGTTCGCGCGGCAAAATCGACGTCGTAGCGAACGACTCCTGCACGCCATGATGCATTTAGAAACTCGGGAAATGTACTCTGTCCAGCCTGATCGGTTCGCAACGCGGTGATTAAGGCTTCGCGATCGAATCTTGGGACATCCGCAATTCCAGCCACAAGCGGCGTGCCGAGGGATACGACCGGACCATGTTCTGTGAGATAGAGACTCTGGCAAGCGGGCAAGTACCAGAGGTTTCGCGTCACGCGGCACGCCAAAGAGTTTCGGCTAGATACGGGAAGCCACCAACCTTGGGCCGACCCGCCATGGCGCGCTGTAACGCGGCTTGCAGGACTTCCATTGCTTTGCTCACTCTGTTCTCCTCGTGATCAATTCCGCGCGGTAGTAAGAATGAACGATTTTGTCGCATTGGTCGAACATTGATTCGACAGCTCGACGAGAAAAACGAACCATGGAAGCAGAAAATGTTTTGACTACAGAGCCACGGATTTAACGATCGCCTTGCATGCTTCGCAGCATCTGGAAAAGAGAAGTATCCATTTCCTGATGAGGCTCAGATCGCGTGTTGCAAACTGCTGCTGCGCATGAGCCATCGGAATTGCGAATCATCAGTGCCGTAGAGCCCGGCAGACTTCCGCTGTGCCACCAACTTCCGCTGCCATCATTAGCGACCATCCAACCTCGGGCGTAGCGCGCATCACCTTGCGGAGAGGCTGGGACCGGAGTGGTCATAGCGCGAATTGTTTCCGGTTTGAGCAGCGCAGGAATGCCGGTTGCACCGGCCACATGATCGAGAAATTGCACAAGCTGGGTAGACGAAGCGATCCATGCCGCACACGAATCCATGCGGTTAAGGTTGAGCTTGTAGGGATCTTCGGAATATTGACCGATGTAGACGACTTCGCTGGAAGCGCGCTGCCGCTCACTATTATGGGCAATCTGCATGGTGGTGATTCCGCAGGGCGCGAGAATATTTCCCTGAACGTAGGCTTCGTAAGGCTGCCCGGTCACTTGTTCGATGATTCTGCCAAGCACGCAGTAGCCGAAGTTGGAGTAGGCCCACTGGGTGCCGGGCTTGCTAGTCAAAGGCACATCATCGATCGTGGAACTGATCAGCTTTAACTGGTCCCAGCCGTTGTTGTGGTACATGGGATCGTTGTCGTCAGCGGCCCATCCACCGGCGGTATGGGTGAGAAGATGATCGACAGTAATGTCCGTGACGAATGTCTTGTAAGGCGCCTTGCCGTATTTCGTCCCGAGTATTCCCGCCGAGCCAAAGACGTGGTCGGTAAGATTCAGCTTGCCGGCTTCGATCAGCGAAAAGATCGTCACGGCGGTGATCGGCTTCGAGAGGTCGGCGATGCGAAACAGACTATCCTGCTGCGCCTGCGTCAGGGGCTGACGATCGGCCATGCCGCCGGCATGGTCGTAGACAAACCGTCCGTTGCGCGAGAGGGCCACCGACATGGCCGGGACACGATATTGCCGCTGGAATGGCTGCGTGTACTGCATCATGCCGCCGCGTTGTTGATTCGGAGCGCCGAACGAACTCGCAAGCGCGGTTAGCGCGGGCATTCCAACAACTGCGGAGGCTGCCGCTCGAAACAGGTTCAGCAACAATATTTCTTCGAGTATAAGTGCGCATTGGCATAAGAGAGATGGCTCGCTGTAGGAGAATTGACGGCTACTGCGTGCGCTCTCCTTGAAACGATCCGGTGCCGCCGCGATCGTGGAATGTGCCGTTGTAGGTGCTGCCTTGCACAACGCCGTTCACTCTCGGCCCTTCAACTCCTCCCGCGAAAAACGAGTACATCTCGCGTTTTGGTGCGCACTACAAGATGTTGGGCGTTGATCGTGCCTTCGACTCCGCCGGACTGGTTGGGGCCCTTGAAATGACCTTTAATGTTGGTGCCGTCCTGCTCGAGATCAAGATATTTTGCCGATGTACTGCCATTGGGATCTTTGCAGTAGAGAGTCCATTTGCCGGCAACGTTTGCGGGAGGCGTATCTGACGGAGGTTGTTGCGACCATACCGCCGGATAGATAATTGTGAGTAACAATAAGCAGAGGAAACCGTAGCCCCATTTTTTCATTTCACGCCCTCACTATCATGACGGCATTTGTCTTGCAGATCACCATCCGCAAGCGCAGATGAGAATATCGAAGCAAGCCTCCAAAATCCAGAGGGAACGGAACCAAGCTGCGCCGTCGGAGAAACATTGAATTCAGCCGTTAGCGCTCCGGATGGCTCAGGCGGAAGGGGTCAACTGATTTTGTTGTACAGGAGCGCTGACTGGCACGCGAACGCGGATCTCCGTACCGCATTGCGGCTTGGATACGATGGAGATCGAGCCTTTCAAATTGCTGATTCTTTCACGCATGCTGATCAGCCCAAGCCCATCGTTGTGCATGGCTGTGCCGGGATCAAAGCCCGCGCCGGCATCGCGAATCGTAAGTTGAAGCTGATCGGAGAGTTTTTCGAGGTGAACGCTAAAACGCCGAACGCCGCTGTGCTTCACGGCATTGCTCAAGCCTTCCTGCAAGACACGGAACAAGCAAAGCGAAACTTGCGGCGGCAAGTTGTCGGGCACATTGCCGTGGGTAAAATCGATGTCGACTTCGCGCTGCTCGGCAAGTTCGCGGCAGAATCCTTTCATGGCGGCGACTAAACCCAGCATATCGAGTTTGGAAGAGTGCAAGCGGTGCGAGAGCGCGTGAGTGTCGCTGGAAATTTCGGAAATGGAGCTCATTAACGGTTCGATTTGTTCGCGAAGAAGTGGCGAAGAGTCCGGAAGACTGTCGACGAGTTGCTGAAGTTCGATAGAAAGCAGCACGAGTTTTTGGCTGATGTCATCGTGGAGCTCGCGAGCGATGTGGTGACGTTCCTGCTCCTGGGCTTCAATCAGGCGGCCGCTTAGGGTGGAAAGAGATTCTTCGGCACGCCTGCGATCGGTCACGTCCACCGCCGAACTGATGAAGCCCGCGAAGGAATTGGCAGACTCAAATCGCGGAACTACCGTGGCCAGGATCCAGCGATATTCTCCATCATGACGACGCAGGCGGTATTCGCAGGTGAAGGATTGACGGCGAGCAAATGCCTGGGTATGCGCTTCGGTACACGCCTGCCGATCTTCGGGATGCACACAATCCAGCCAGCCGTTCCCTAGCTCGGCTTCGAGCTTTCGGCCGGTGAACTGCAGCCACGGTTTATTGCAATAGGTACAAAGCCTGTCGGGATCAGACATCCAGATCATCACCGGAGCGGTGTTTGCCACGGATCGGAATCGCCCTTCGCTTTCGCGCAGCACTTCCGCCGCGCGTTTCTGCTCTTCCACAACGACGGCGAGAAACATGAAAGGCATTTCCACAACAAACAAAAAAAGCTGAATGGATAAAACGCTATTTAACGCGCCCTCTTGTGCAAATGGACCGCGGCCATGCGCTGCCCCGCCGATCGAGAGAAACGCGACCACGATCATGGCGGTGGAGACGCCCTTCAATCCAAGCGCAACGCGGCCCAGAGCAACAGCGGTACCAGCGAATAAAGCAAGGCGGGTTGTAACCAGCGGTCGGCACTGACGAAG
Organism: Candidatus Acidiferrales bacterium; assembly: GCA_963837885.1. Taxonomy (GTDB): domain Bacteria; phylum Acidobacteriota; class Terriglobia; order Acidiferrales; family UBA7541; genus Acidiferrum. Next base: position 201,277 of record CAWIPD010000021.1, read on the forward strand.
GCGAAATAGCCGAAGAGCGACAGCAAAATCATCAGCGCGGCTAATTCGAGATAGTCCATGGATTTTCTGGCCCAGGCACGTCCTTCACGCGCCCACGTCAAAATCGCCGGCGTTACGGTCAAGAAGGCCAGGGCATCGGCAAAAAACCACAGCCGCCATTGCAGCCAGTAGCCGTTGTGAAAGCTGGCGATTGCACCGACCAAGCCGGCAACGCAGGGGGCAAGGATGACTCCGACGGCTAAGTATTTGGCCAGCGCTCTGACGCTGGTTAACTGCGGCACACCCTTGAAAAGCAGATTGATTCCGGCAACCGAAATGAATAATTCGCAGGCATTGCCCAGGGTGTACCAAATCTCTCCGCGAACAGTTGCGCCGTCGCGGAGGTCGGCAAGAGCGATGGCAGTCAATCCCGCGGTGATGAGCCAGGGCCAGATTTTTCTGGGAGTGAGTAGTAATACCGCGACCAGTAGCGGCGTTGAGGGCCAGAGTGAGGCGATCTGATCGGGCGGAATTCCCAACACGAATGCGAGGCGGTCGCCCATGTAGCAAAGAAAGGTCACCAGCAACACAAACAGCGCCGTGTGAAGACGAGAATCGAAACTCGCGGCGTTCCACGAAGGCAGACTACGCGCGGAGTTCATGGCGGTTATCCGAATTGTGGGGCGGGCGTGGAATCATCTGCAGAGAGTAATACTACTTCTTCAGGGGGTTATTTCCTACTGCGCGCGTTGAAGAGAGTGAGCATAAGCATTCTGGTTCGACGACAAGTGCGCCGACGCGGAGAGTTACTGTCGGCGGAAATGTCGGCCCGCCGACAGTATTACTTATCGATATATATTCTCAGTTTGTTATTTCTTCGAATAAGGTGCGCATGCTATTCGAAGAGAATCGCGGTTTGGAAGAGACAGAAACGACGCGAGTTATTTTTATCGATCATTCGAATGAAAAAGGGCCAGTTCAAACCGCAAAAGTCGCCGACAAATTGTCGGCCGACATGTCGGCGCCGACGATCGCGGTTCAAAGGGAAGACTCAGACTGGAAGTCACGTAGAGCATAGATACAATTCAACCGTTCGGGTCTTGACAAAATATAGCTTAGAAGCTATATTCTCTCTATGGAATGGGAGGTCGAGTTCACAGAAACCTTTGCCCGCTGGTGGGATGGATTGAGCGAGGACGAGCAGGTGGACGTAAACGCAAAGGTGATCTTACTTCAGAAGATCGGGCCTGGTCTTCCACGGCCCCATGTGGACCTGATTCACTCTTCCCGCCATCAAAATATGAAAGAGCTGCGGATCCAGCATTCTGGGAGGCCGTACCGTGTGCTCTTTGCCTTCGACCCCCGTCGGTGCGCTATCTTGCTAATCGGGGGCGATAAGACAGGGAATGATCGTTGGTATGAAGAATTCGTTCCGAAGGCTGACGATCTTTATGACCGGCATCTGGAATATCTGAAGAAGGAGCGAAAATAGAAATGGCAAGGAATTTCAAAGAGCTACAGGCAAAGATGCCTCGCGCAGCGCAAGCACGCAGCGAAGAAGCCGCACAGAAAATGATTTCCGAAATGGGTCTGGCGGAACTGCGCGAGGCGATGGAACTGACCCAGGAAGCGCTGGCGGATGCCCTGAACGTAAAACAGGCATCGATCTCCAAAATGGAGCGACGCTCCGACATGTACATCAGCACACTAAGCAAGATCATTGAGGCCATGGGTGGAGAACTTCAAATCGTTGCAAGCATGCCAAACGGAAAAGTAAAGATTCATCAGTTCACAAAGATTCGGAAAAGCGGAGTTCAACCAGGACGAAGGAAACGCAGCGCGTAAGGCGATAAGCCTTTTGAAATGATTTATGTGCACCACAAGAACCATGATTAGGATGCGAGCGTTGAAGCACGTCTTGATGGGCCTGGTGATAATTACTGGGTCATTGACCGTTTTTGGGAACATATATATTCGGCTTCATTACGCTTCAGTTATGCCCAGAATCCCGCAGCCTGAAAACGGAAGAGTATACCCAATCCCAGCTCAGTACGGCGGCACCATATATGTCAATCAAGCCGAGCTTGAACGTCGAAATTTCATGGCGAATCAGATGACATCTGCATTCGGCGTGGTTATGGTGTTAACCGTTGGATTGGGAATGTACTTGGGGAGGTGGCCGGCAGGTCCAACGGACCGAAATTGGAGGCCTTAGCTAAGCCGGGATACTGGCTAGATCAAAGCCAAAGCCCATCTTGCTTGTCTATAAATAGAAAAAGGCCGCTGCAAGCAGCGGCCTTTTTTGTTGATGGAAGCACGATGATAACCGATAACGATCTGACAGAATCTGCCCGAATCTGCCGCAGCTTCAGCCGAAGCCGAAGAAGGGTAGTGAGTAAAACTTGAGTCTAGCAAACCACTATTTCCGAAGAGATATGGGATGCAGTTGGAGACCATCCTCCGCACACCATAGCGGAGTAGATCTCGCTTTATTTAGAAAGGAGGTGATCCAGCCGCAGGTTCTCCTACGGCTACCTTGTTACGACTTCACCCCAATCATGAGTCATACCTTGGGCGCTTGCCTCCTTGCGGTTAGCGTAGCGACTTCTAGTACAACTCACTTTCGTGATGTGACGGGCGGTGTGTACAAGGCCCGGGAACGTATTCACGGCGTCGATCTGATACGCCATTACTAGCGATTCCGGCTTCATGCAGTCGAGTTGCAGACTGCAATCCGAACTGAGCAGAGTTTTCTCCGATTAGCTCCCCCTCGCGGGTTGGCAACGGTTTGTACCCTGCATTGTAACACGTGTGTAGCCCTGGACATAAAGGCCATGCGGACTTGACGTCATCCCCACCTTCCTCTCCGTTATCCGGAGCAGTCCACGTAGAGTTCCCTCCTTGCGGAGTGGCAACTACGTGCAGGGGTTGCGCTCGTTGCGGGACTTAACCCAACACCTCACGGCACGAGCTGACGACAGCCATGCAGCGCCTATACTAGTGTCCCTTGCGGGAAGGCAATATTTCTAAAGCTGGTCACTAGCATTTCGAGCCCAGGTAAGGTTCCTCGCGTAGCGTCGAATTGAACCACATGTTCCACCGCTTGTGCGGGCCCCCGTCAATTCCTTTGAGTTTCAGTCTTGCGACCGTACTCCCCAGGTGCAGGACTTAACGCGTTAGCTCCGGGACGACGCCCGAACGGGCGGCACCCCAAGTCCTGATCGTTTAGGGCTAGGACTACCAGGGTATCTAATCCTGTTTGCTCCCCTAGCTTTCGTTCCTCAGCGTCAGTAGTGATCCAGCTCGCCGCTTTCGCCACGGGTGTTCCTGCAGATATCTACGCATTTCACCGCTACACCTGCAATTCCACGAGCCTCTCTCACACTCAAGCACAGCAGTTTTGGAAGCAGCCTCTGGGTTAAGCCCAGAGATTTCACTCCCAACTTGCCGCACCGCCTACGAACCCTTTACACCCAGTAATTCCGAACAACGCTGGCCCCCTACGTCTTACCGCGGCTGCTGGCACGTAGTTAGCCGGGGCTTCTTATACTGGTACCGTCAATCCCTTGCGGGTTTTCGTCCCAGTCGAAAGGGGTTTACACTCCGAAAAGCTTCATCCCCCACGCGGCGTCGCTGCATCAGGCTTTCGCCCATTGTGCAAGATTCCCCACTGCTGCCTCCCGTAGGAGTCTGGACCGTGTCTCAGTTCCAGTGTGGCTGATCATCCTCTCAGACCAGCTACCGATCATTGCCTTGGTGAGCCGTTACCTCACCAACTAGCTAATCGGGCGCGGGCTCCTCCTCTGACGCATTACTGCTTTGAATCCAAGAACCGAAGTACTCGGAATTTTATGCGGAATTAGCCCCGCTTTCGCGGGGTTATTCCCCATCAGAGGGCAGATTGCCCACGTGTTACGCACCCGTGCGCCGTGCGCCGGCCTGTATTGCTACAGACTGCGCACGCGACTTGCATGTGTTAAGCACGCCGCCAGCGTTCGTTCTGAGCCAGGATCAAACTCTCGTTTGAAGCCTGTCGCTTGGCGCAAAAAAAATAGCTTGGGTTTAAACCCAAGCCAGCCTGCCAAGCAAAATTGTTAGTCGCTCAAATTATACTCAGCTCATTGAAGCTCGAAATCTCCAATGAGGTCGAACAGATTCTGGCACATCGTATCGGTTGTCAAAGAGCTATAAGCCTCCCTGTCCTGCAGAGTGGCGTCCAATCAACTAGGTAAGATTAGCAGACCTGTCGGGAATGTCAACAGATGATTACGGAGTATTTTCGGTTTTCCACACGATTCCTCAGGGACGGCGCTAATGTGTTCAATCAGCACGACATATTGGGCGTGTTTTTCGCGTTGAGGAGTAATTCTCAGGAATTTCTGCGCATTGTTTTTTCGGTGGAGGTTGGCTCGACACAAGAAAAAACGAGATAGGCGTTTTTCACAAGGTAGATTAGGAGCAGAAGCATCGGCGATCGCTTCAAAGATACCGTGACTTCGACGAGTAATGCGCGCTAATACGATAGAAACCGTAGGAAATCGGCAACGGGGCTGTTACGATGTCAGCCTGAGTCCACTTACAGGGCGGCCTTGGGCAAGAAAGAACAACATATCCGCATTGATGAACGGTTGCTGCTGCCCGGGCAGCGTGTGGGAGTTGCCGTGTCTGGTGGAGCGGATTCCGTTGCGCTGCTTCGATTGCTTCTAGAGTTACAACCGAAGATTGGGTTCGTGCCGTGCGTAATTCATTTGAACCATATGTTGCGGGGACGGGCTTCGGAGGCGGATGAGAAGTTCGTTGCGAAACTTGCAAAGAGCAAGGGATTGGAATTCTTCTCGAAAAAGGTGGATATCGCTTCCCTTTCGAAGAAACAAAAAGCCAATGTGGAGGAGGTGGCTCGGCGCGAGCGCTACGCATTCTTCGAGGCGCTGGTGCGCGATGAGCGCGTCAACAAGGTTGCGGTGGCTCATACGGCGGATGATCAGGCGGAAACCGTGCTGGCACATATTCTGCGCGGAACAGGATTGAGTGGGCTGCGAGGGATTCATCCACAAACCGGGAACGTGTTTCGGCCGTTGCTAGGTGTGCGACGGGCGGAACTTCGAACGTATTTGAAAAAGTTGAAACAAGCCTGGCGCGAAGACGCGACCAATCGCGACACTGCAAGAACGAGGGCGCGGATACGCAAGAAATTATTGCCGATGCTGGAGAAGGATTTTAATTCAGGAGTGGTGGAGCATCTTTGCCAGTTGGCGAAACTTGCTCGCGAAGACGAAGTTTTCCTTGAAAAACAAGCAGAGCTTCGCGTTTGGGTGTTGGCCAAGGAAGAGTTCAACGGGATGAGCATCCCAACTTACGAATTGCTACACACGCGAAAGAAGCTTCCTTCGCAGATCGAGACAGACACACTTGTGCACAATCGCGCGAGTGAACACCCAGCGATGAGTAAGCGCATGGTCCGCCTGCTAGTGAAGAGTGTAAAACCTGGCGGAGGACAAGTTAAGCGCCCAGCACGTCGAGGAAGTCTTGAAACTGGCAAGTCAGCGTGAGAGTGGTAAAGCGCTGCAGTTGCCGGGGGGAGTGGAAGTGAGGCGTGAACGGGAAGTGCTGCGTTTTGGTGCGACGCGCCGAAGCGGGGAATCCGGCGAGCAAAAATGGGCCGCAGCCATTTTGAATATGAAGTCGATTTGCGACGCCGGAAGCGTGGAGTTGCCGGTTGTGGAACTTTCTACGGTCCTGTGCTTCAGGGTGATTGACTGGCCTAAGGAAGGGCGAGAAACTAAGAAGATAGGGGCAGTGCTGGACCGCAGTCGTTTGGAACTTCCACTAATTGTGCGGAACTGGAGAGCCGGGGATGCCTTGCGTCCGCGGGGACACCAGAAAGCACACAAACTGGGGCGGCTGTTGAATGAAAAATCGATTAGCCGCTGGGAAAAAGCGAAGTTGCCAGTAATAACGAGCGGCGGAAAATTGGCTTGGGTCAGGGGCTTGCCGGAAGCGGTTGAATTCGCCGTGGGGCCTGAGACACGCGAAGCAGTGGAAATCACCGAGGAACCGTTATCGTGAGCAAGGCGGGCGTGACCAAGTACACAGCAGCACGGATAGCGAGTCGCGTAAGAGAATTGGGTCGTGAGATCACCCGGGCGTGCCACGGGCGGCGCTTGGATGTAGTGGTGACCATGGACCGCGGATTTATGTTTGCGGCGGACCTGGTGAGGGTCATCGACGCGCCGGTCGCGTTGCACTTTTTGCGCGAAGATGTGCGCGACGTCGAACATGGCGGTAAAGCACGGCGCGAGGTCTTCTTCGGCGACCGCAACACCGTGAATGTCAGCAAGGAACGGCCGGAACTGAAGGGGCGCGACGTTTTGCTGGTGGATGCGATTCTGGAGAGCGGTATTACGCAGGAATTCCTGTTGCGCCGGATGGGTGAAAGTCATCCACGATCGTTACGGCTGGCGGTGCTGCTGGATAAGCCGTCGAAGCGCCGGGTGAGCCTGGAGCCCGATTACTTTGGATTCCGGACTGCATCTAACGAAGCGTGGGCTGGGTACGGCTTGTCGGGCTCAAATGGGTTGGGACGAGGCGGGAAACATTTGGAAGCCGGAACGTCATCTAAGGGAAGTAGCGGGAAGCGAAGCACGAAGAAGGCGAAGAAGAAGTAGGCTGCAAGCGACAAGCGGAATTGCGGGAATGGTAGTAAGGTAAAGAGGTACGGAGTGAGGTCAAAGTGAATTCTAGTTCTACGGCAAAAACAGTTCTTTTCTGGATCTCGATTGTTTTCCTGGGCGTCATGCTGTGGAGATTGGTCTCCAACAGCACGCAGACGGCTCGCGAAGATAATCCGAGTTACAGCGAGTTTGTGGCCAAGGTGGATGACGGCGACGTAAAAGAAGTGACCATGTACCTCTCGCCGAACAGCTATGAACTCCGCGGAGAATACGCGAAGCCCGCGAACCACAAGTTTGTCATCACGGTGCCGAAGGAAAATGCACCGGACCTGACCAAATTGCTGCACGACAAAGCGGTGCAGATGAATGTGAAGGAAGTGCGCAGCAGCGATTGGGTGCTGATTTTGTTGAACGCGTTGCCACTGCTGTTGCTGGCTGGATTTGTGTTCTTCCTGATGCGGCAGATGCAGGCCGGCGGAAACAAGGCATTGAGTTTTGGGAAGTCGCGGGCACGGTTGCTCTCCGCGCAACAGAAGAAAGCCACGTTCAAGGATGTGGCGGGCAGCGACGAAGCAAAAGAAGAGTTGCAGGAAATCATTGAGTTCCTGAAGGACCCGCAAAAGTTCCAGAAGCTGGGGGGGCGCATACCGAAGGGCGTGCTGCTCGTCGGGCCTCCAGGAACGGGGAAAACTTTGCTGGCACGGGCGATCGCCGGTGAAGCAAACGTACCGTTCTTCTCGATTTCCGGTTCGGATTTCGTGGAAATGTTCGTGGGCGTTGGCGCCAGCCGCGTGCGTGATTTGTTTGAGCAGGGCAAGAAGAATGCACCGTGCATCATCTTCATAGACGAAATTGATGCGGTGGGACGTCACCGCGGCGCTGGATTGGGCGGCGGACACGACGAGCGCGAACAGACATTGAACGCGTTGCTGGTGGAGATGGATGGATTTGAGTCGAACGAAGGCGTCATCCTGATTGCGGCAACGAACCGGCCAGACGTGCTGGATCCCGCGCTGCTAAGGCCGGGACGGTTTGACCGGCGGGTAGTGGTGGCGCGTCCTGACGTGAAGGGTCGCGAAGAAATTCTGCGCGTGCATACCCGCAAGGTTCCTCTTTCCGATGATGTGGAGATGTCGGTGATCGCCCGCGGCACACCGGGCTTTTCGGGCGCAGACCTGGCGAATCTGGTGAACGAAGCGGCGTTGTGGGCGGCGCGGCTGAACCGCAAATTCGTGATGATGATCGATTTCGAAATGGCCAAGGATAAAGTCATGATGGGCGTGGAGCGCCGGTCGATGATTTTGTCGGACGAAGAGAAGAAGAACACGGCGTACCACGAGGCCGGTCACGCGCTGGTTGCGGCAACCACACCTGGTGCCGACCCGGTTCACAAGGTGACGATCATTCCGCGCGGCATGGCGCTGGGCTTGACGATGCAGCTCCCCGAAGCTGACAAGCACACCTATACCAAGGATTATCTGGAAGGCATGCTGGCCGTGCTGATGGGCGGACGAACAGCAGAAGAGATTTTCCTGGGACACATTACCACCGGCGCGGGCAATGACATTGAACGCGCAACCGACATCGCACGCAACATGGTCTGCGAGTGGGGCATGAGCACGCTCGGCCCACTGGCCTTTGGCAAAAAGGAAGAAGCGATTTTCCTGGGACGCGAGATTGCGCAGCATCGCGACTTCAGCGAAGACACCGCCTTGCAGATCGACAAGGAAGTGAAGCGGATCGTCAGCGAAGCCTATGACAAGGCGTACAGCATCCTGCAAAGCAACCGCGACACTTTGGAGCACATTGCGCAGGCTTTGCTGGACCGCGAAGTTCTGGATGCCAATGAAGTGCGCTTGCTGATGGAAGGCAAACCGCTGCCAGAGAAGATCAAGACTCCGCCACCACCGCCTCCTCAGGGAGCAACGGCTGCGGATCCCAAGGTAGTGAAACCGGAATTGCGGCCAGCGCCGGGGTTCACGCACGGAGATTCACCGGCGAAGGCGTAATTCGTTTTCAGTCGAAGCTTTTGGAGTACGAGTAAATCGTATGGGGCGCGAGAAATCGTGCCCCTTCTTTTTGTTTTGAGATGGGGTAGAATGCGGCCATGGGACTGAAAGACGGCGAAAATCTGAATGTGACGTGCCCGTGCTGCCAGGCGAAACTGGTGATCGACCCGATCTTCGGAGCAGTGCTTTCGCACGAGGCTCCCGTGAAGCCGGGGCCGGATGTGGACCTGACTCAGGCGCAGAGCATCCTGGAAGAACAGAAACGCAAGCGCGAGGACAAGTTTGCGGATTCATGGTTTCAGGAAACGAATAAAGAAGATATTTTGACCAAGAAATTTGAAGAGGCCATGAAGAAGGCCAAAGACGCGCCAGTCGAGAAACCTCTGCGCGATTTTGATTTAGATTAGTGCATAAGAGCCAAACCCTGTCATCACGAGCGGAGCGAAGGATCTCAACTTCCATTAATTAGATGCCGCATCGCAAACTCTACCGCTTGCAACTCTCTCGAAGAACACTTGTGCTTGGTAAGCGCACGCTGATTATGGGCGTGCTGAATGTGACGCCAGACAGTTTCTCGGACGGCGGCAAGTACTTCAGCTTGCAAAAGGCTGTGGATGGCGCGCTGGAGATGGAACGCGCTGGCGCGGACATTCTGGATATTGGCGGGGAGTCTACGCGGCCGGGTTCGGGCGGCACGGCGGCGGCGGAAGAGCTTGCGCGGATACTGCCTGTGATTGAGGCTCTGCGTGGACGATTGAAAATTCCCATCTCGATTGATACGCAGAAGGCCAGCGTGGCGGAAATTGCGCTGGGGGCTGGCGCGGAAATGGTGAACGACATTTCCGGGTTGAAGAATGATGCAGCGTTGGCGGCGGTGGCCGCACGTCATAAAGCGCCGATTGTTCTGATGCACATGCGAGGCACTCCGCGGACGATGCAGAAAGCGGGATTCGCCAAGGATGTGTTAAAAGACGTGATCGCCGGATTGAGAAATTCCGTCGCGAGAGCACGCAAAGCGGGAATCGCCAAATCGCAGATTGTGCTGGATCCGGGAATCGGTTTTGGAAAGAGCTATGCGCAGAATTACGAACTGATCGTCAGGCTGGCGGAGATTGGCAAGCTTGGGTATCCGCTTGCTGGTGGGAACCTCGCGCAAAGGATTTATCGGGGCTACGTTGGCGAGGGGCGGGAAAATGAGGCCGGCCGAAGACCGTATCTGGGGAACAGCAGCAACGGTCGCCGCATCCATATTGAACGGCGCGCATATCGTTCGCGTGCATGACGTCGCGGAGATGGTGGAAGTGGCGCGAGTAACGGATTGCCTGGTCCATTCAGAATTGCGGCCGAAGAATTGAGACCAGCGTGTTCTCGGGCTGGCAGGGCTTCGTGAGACTGCGACTCAACATTCAGAGAAAGCGAGACGTTCGCTGATGAAAATAGTTCGGGTGCTGTTGGTGCATTGCTTAACAATATTTGTGAATTCTCGGTGCGGAGCCTGGTATTTGTGGCCAGATGCCGCAGGTGAAGAACGATCCGTTGCATCCGGTGCAGATGATTCAGGGTTCGGGTGCGTGTTCAGCGACGGAGCCTTCTTCCTGCGCGCAGGCGGCGGCCAAGATCACCCCGATCGTGATGGGCGAATCGCCGCTGGAAAGCAATCTGCGGCGATTGACGGACGAGGTTGGCGGGCGCGTGAGCGGATCGCCGGAATATGCGAAAGCTGTGGAATGGGGGATCGCTGGATTTCGCGCGGCGGGCGTCGACGTCCACACGGAAAAATTCGTATTGCCTGCGGCCTGGAGCGAAGGCGCGTCGCGTCTGGAATTGAGCGGGCCAGGGGCGTTCCGCGTGTCGTTCGTGTCGGGCGCAATGTCACCGGCAACCCCGGAAGGCGGAATCGAAGCGCCGCTGGTGAATGTGGGCTACGGGACGGAACAAGATTTCGCCAGTGCTGGTGCTGCGATTAAGGGAGCGATCCTGGTAGTGAATGCGGATATCGGCGCGACATGGGCCGATCTCTTCAACGAATACTTGCGGCCGCCGGGCATCATCGCCCGAGCAATTCAAGGCGGAGCGGTGGCGATCTTGTGGACTGCGGAACGAGAAAGAAAGCTGCTCTACCGGCACACCAATACCAGCGATGGCAAACCGGAAAAAATTCCCCAGGCGATTCTGGCGCGCGAAGAGGCGTTGCGCCTGCAGCGCGCGGTTGCGGCGTATCCCGGAAAAATGCGTGCGAAGTTAGTGCTGCCGAATAAAATCAGCGGGCCGGTGGACCAGGAAAACGTTGTGGGAGAAATTCGCGGCTACGAGAAGCCGGACGAAATTGTGGTGCTGGGCGCGCATCTGGATTCGTGGGAACTGGGCACCGGGGCGCTCGACAACGGTTGCAATGCCGCGATGGTGATTGAAGCGGCCCGGGCGATCAAGGCCAGCGGGCTCCTGCCGCGTCGTACGATTCGATTCATTTTATTCGGCGGCGAAGAACAAGGAATGATCGGCTCGATGGGGCTACGTGCGTGCCCATCGTTCGGAGATGGACAAATATCGCGGCGTGATGGTGTTTGATGCTGGCATTGGCCGAGTTACTGGCTATTCGCTCGGCGGCCGCGCCGATATCGAGCCGGCGATCAGCGAGATTCTGAGGCCGTTCGCCGGCTGGGGCGTCGGAATCATCACCACTGAATGGAGTGGGGCACGGATCATTTCGATTTCATGCTGGAAGGTGTGCCGACACTGGTGGCCAACCAGGATATCTCGAATTATTCTTGCCGAACTACCATGCGGCCTCCGACACGTTTGACAAAGTGGACATTCGCGAATTGAAGTTGAATACGGTGCTCGCGGCCGTAACGGCTTGGGGCATCGCGGACCGGCCAGAACCCCTGGCGGCGCTGGAACCGAGCGAAATCGAAGAAATGATGAAGCAGAGTGGTCTGGCAGAACAGTTAAAGGCGGTAGGAGATTGGGGCGAGTGGCAAAGTGGCGCGCGCGGAAGGCAGCCGTAATTCGTTTTTTGAGAAAAGGTCGAAGAAAAAGCTCCACCCCAAGAGACGAGCGTAGAGCACCCCGAGAAACGCAAAGTCCTCGACACTCTATGGCCACCTGAAGGTGGCCGCTACACAAAAGCTCACACCGAAGATTGCGGCTGCGCGTTCACGCTATACTTGGGATGTGAACGAAAAGCCGAACAAGGCGGTAGAAGCGGTAGATAACGCGGATTTGCAGAGCCACGGATATTGGCGCTGGACTACGGTCGCACCAAAATCGGGTTGGCGCTGGCGGACAGTCGAGCTCGGCTGGCGGAACCCTTCGACACCATGGAACGAATCAATCGCAACGAAGATATGCGACGGTTGCGAGAATTGTGCGCGCCAAGAAAAGTGAAACAGATCGTCGTCGGGTTGCCATTGCGGCTGGATGGCACAAAGGGAGACATGGCCGAGGAAGCCAGGGATTTGCCGAACGCATCCGGAAACAGGTTGGCGTGCCGGTCGAAATGGTCGACGAGCGCCTGACCAGCTGGGAAGCCGAGCGCATTCTCGAAGAAGAGCTGGGCCGGCGCATCAGACCGGAAGCCGACCGGGAAGGACGGCCCAAAGCGGTAAGTCCAGGAGAGGGAAAATACAGCGTGGATGCCGTGGCGGCCATGGTGATATTGCGGGAATATCTGTCGCGGGAAAGGGTGCGGGGAGTCGGAGTAGCGTGCGATTTCTGGCGAAATCTTGTTTCTATTGTGCTGCTGGCTGGCGGAGCCGGTGCAGGATATTTCTGGTACTGCATCGAAAAACCGTACGGTGCGGTTTCGGCAGAAGGAGATTTCGTCGATATCCCGCACGGTGCATCGCAGCGAGCGATCGCTCGCCTGCTCGAAAAAAGTGGCGTCATCCGCAATGCGTTCGCATTCGAGATTTACGCTCGGCGTCACCCCAAGCGCACACTTGAGGCCGGCGAATACTTGTTCGATCACCCGATCACCGGCAAGGAAGTCTTCTGGAAGCTGGCGAACGGCGAGGTCTACCAACAACCTTTCACAGTGAAAGAGGGCGAAACGATTTTCGATATCCCGCAGATCTGGAAGCGCGCCAAAGTACATCTCCGCCGACGAGTTCCTTAAAGCCGCACGGGATCCATCGCAAATTCTGGATATCGCGCCGAAGGCCAAGACGCTCGGAGGGCTTTCTTTTTCCCGCAACGTATAATCTTCCGCGCAACGCCAAAGCCAGCCGAACTGACGCGCATGATGGTGCGTAAATTCCGTGAGGCGCTTCAGGAACTGGCTCCCGGAGGGATACACTCTGGAGGGCGCGGCAGCGATCCGCTCGCTGCTGAGCCTGGTCACGCTGGCTTCGCTGGTCGAACGTGAAACGCCCAGACCAGAAGAGCGCCCTCTGGTCGCCGGAGTGTTCAGCAACCGGCTGCAAAAAGGCATGCTTTTCCAGTGCGACCCACGGTGATCTATGCGCTGGAGAAGATCGGCAGATATAAAGGGCACACTAACGCTGAACGATCTGCGATATGATTCGCCCTACAACACCTATCTGAATGCGGGCCTGCCTCCGGGACCGATCGGCAATCCCAGCGCGGAATCGCTGAGAGCGGCACTGCATCCCGCGCAAACGGATTACCTGTATTTTGTGGCCAACACGCAGGGCGGCCACTTTTTTTCCGCGACACTGGCGGAACACAACAAAAATGTGGTCAAGTATCACCGACTGCTGAATGGAGAAGCCAGCGGAGCAGCCGGTAGCGCATCAATCAGAAGCACGCCGCAGCCGCCGCGCGCACAAAGGCAAACGATGACGGACAGCTTGAAAACAAAAAAGAAATGATCGCGGAAACCGCGCGCGAGATGGGCATCCAGAAGTGGACCACGGCGGAGGTCGATCAACTGCGCCGCAAACTGCAGGCTGAACACGGTGAAGCGGGAAAAACCAGCAACGACTACATCGTTGAAGTGCTGAAGGCCGTGGGCTTGAAGATGCAATTGACCGAGCGCGAAGAGGCGGAAGAGCGCTTCGAAGAAGAGTTCGACGACATTCTGCATTTCAAGACGCTGCAGGATGCGGAGGTCAGCCTGACGCGCCTGGATGAATTGTTGCGCCGCTTCAAGGATCATGAAGAACCGGCGGCCGCGCAGCGAGTGCTGGAAATTGCGCGGCTGGGCAAACGCCGCGCGGAAATGATCGCGCGCAACCGTAAGGTGGAAGCCAAAAGCGCGAAGAGAAAAAGGAAATCGCGCGAGTGGTTCCGCATCTGGCTGGAAACCCCTGACGCCTTTTTCAATTGGCTGGACGTGCGCAAAGCATCGCCTGCATTTCAAAGAACAGTTTGGCGAGCTAGACGTGGAGGAGGAGTAGCGGTGGAGGCAGAACCAGAAAAGAAGGCGCCCGGAACTGCCTCTGTACACTCTGGACGTGCAGGCCATGGACCTTGGGTGCCAGCACGAAAGGCCGTCGGCATGGAACTGCTGGAAACTGAGAGCCGCGAACCGGTACATGGAAACGAAGCTGCGCTCATCTGGGGCGCGGCGTTGCCTGCCTTGGCTGCGAAGGAACAGCTGGTGGTCGATTTTTTCAGTCACCTCGAACGCGTGCGTGAATTTTGCAAACTGCAAGGTTGCCATTTCGCGAAGCCGCCAATCGCTGCCTGGTCCTGACACCCTCCAATCCGATCGAAGTTAGCCAGATGTTTGAGCGCTTCGACAAGGAGACATTCGGCATCCGCGTGAGTCCGGCAGCCGACGCAGGAAGATCCTGCAGTCGAAAGCGAACTCTCCGCTGCGCGGCGTGGATGCGTATCAGAACGCTTATCCGCGTTACACGTTCTGCGCAGTGTGCGAGCCGGAAGATGGCTGGGTGACACTGTTGAGCGAAGAGACTGTGGGCCAGCGAAGTGATCCGTCGGGTCCGGCCTGCGCTGCAAGGAGCATGACGTGTATCTGGTGCGCCCGCAGTGACTGCAAAGTGGAAATGCGCGAAAAACGGCCTGAACCGGTTTGACGGAGCTTCCCAGTGGTTGCTAAATTGAGTATTACCAGGAGGGCGTGGAAATCGTTGATGAATTCCGCTAGAAATTGGGTATTTTTGGCGTGCTGGCGGCGGTGGTCTGCGGCTGTGCGGCGGGCGGCCCGGCGTGACGCACAAGCACGTTGTACCTGCGGCGGCGCGCCCGGTCGATAAAGGATGCCAGCGAGGAAGAACTGCTGGAGCGCTATAACGACTACGTGCGCAGCGTGAAAAGCGTGAACGCCACGGTGGAATTGAAGACCACTACCGGTATCGAAGTACAACGGGGTGATTGACGAATATCACGAAGTAAAAGCGTTCCTGCTGGCGGCGCGTCCGGCGGAGATCCGCATGATCGGCCAGGTGCCGGTGGTAGGGAAAAACAATTTTCGATATGGCCAGCGACGGCGAAAACTTCGAGGTTTCGATTCCGCCACGAAAGCAAATTCCTGGAAGGCCCGGTGGCGCTGGAACGGGCAAGCGCCAAGCCGATCGAGAATTTGCGACCGCAGCATCTGTTCGACGCGCTGTTATGGCCGGAAGTGCGCAAAGAAGAGATGGTGCTGTTTGAGGAAGCAAACGACGGGGACGCGCGATACTACGTGCTGACGGTGCTGCGCGGCGGCTATAGAAAAGAGATATTGCGGAAGATCTGGTTTGACCGCACGGATCTAAACGTGTCGCGCTTTGAGAGCTATGGACCCAAGGGTGCGCTGGTTTCTGATGTGCATTATAGCGACTGGCAGCCGGTAGCGGGAGACGCCGTCGGCAACGCCATTGGGATATCCCGCGAAAAATCGAGATCGATCGCCCACGAGATGAATATCGGCTGGACATGAACGTCACCAAAGTAACGCTGAACGAGACGCTGGATGCGGACCGATTCAAGTTGACCGCCCCTGCGGGAGTTGAAGTTATGCATCTGGGTGAAACCGGCGAGGCGAAAAAGCCATGATGGGACAATTGGTCGTGCGCAATCTGTTTCATCGGCCGATGCGGACGCTGATCGGCGTGATGGCCGTGGGTGTCGAAGTTGCGCTGGTCGTTCTGATCGTCGGGTTGACGTCCGGCCTGCTGCAGGAAACAGCCAAACGGATTGAGGGGATTGGCGCGGACGTGATGCTGCAGTCCCCTTCGGCCCAGATTCTCTTGACCTTCAGCGGTTCGCCAATGCCGATCAAGATTGCCGACAAATTGCGCGAGATGAAATATATCAAAGCGGTGACTCCGGCGCTGCTGCAATTCAACTCAACCGGCGGAGTGGAAACGATTTGGGGGATCGATCGCGACATTTCCGCGACGTCTCTGGGGGATTCGTTTTCCTGGAGGGCCACGATCTGCGAAGGCCCGAACGACATGTTGATCGACGATTGGCAAGCCAAAGCGAAGCACATGAACGTCGGCGATACTTACACCCTTCTCAGCCAGGATTGGAACGTCGTGGGAATCGTCGAGCACGGCAAAGCGGGACGGATTTTCGTGCCGATCAGCACGCTGCAGGAACTGGTGGGCGCCCGCGAGAAAGCCTCCATTTTTCTGGTGAAATGCACGCGGCCGGAACACACCGAGCGACGTGATGGCCGAAATGAAATAGAACTTTCCGGGCTACCCGGTTCGCCCGCTGAAAGATTTCATGTCCCTGATGACCTCGACCAACATGCCGGGACTTGCAGACATTTATCAACGCCATGATCGCGTTGGCCATTTCGATCGGCCTGCTGGTGATTTTCCTGACCATGTACACCACCGTGCTGGAGCGCACCCGCGACATTGGCGTCCTGAAATCGCTCGGTGCCAGCAAATTGTCTGATCGTGCGTTCCCTGCTGACAGAAACTGCGGCGCTTTGTCTGTTGGGCATCGTGGCCGGCAGTGGGGCTGAGTTACGCTGGTGCGGGCAGGCTTTCTGGCGATTTTCCCCACACTCTCGATTTTGATTACTCCGGAATGGATTATTCGCGCCGGGCTGATCGCACTGATCGGGGCGCTGGTCGGCGCGAGTTATCCGGCTTGGGTGGCAACACGCAAAGATGTGGTGGAATCACTTTCCTACGACTAGGGGATGGGAATATAGTCAGACATGGCAATCACAGTTACAATACAGGCGCTCAACGACGGAAAGCGGGAACCCGAGCTAAAGACCGTGGAGCCCATACTAAAAACCGAGAACCTCTGGAAGCTGTATCACGCAGGCAAAGTGGAAGTGCCAGCTCTGCGTGGCGTGAATTTCGAGGTGATGCCGGGAGAATCCGTTGCGGTTATGGGCCCGTCGGGTTGCGGCAAGTCTTCCCTGCTCTATGTGATTGGTGGCCTGGCGAGCACCTCGAAGGGAAAGGTCTTTCGTCGACGGAAACGATCTTGTCGGCGATGACCGATGCGGAACGGACCAAGCTGCGCCGCAGCAAGATCGGCTTTGTTTTTCAGCGCTTCAACCTGCTGCCTACGCTGACGGCCAAGGGCAATATCGCCATCGCGCAATACATTCACGGAGACGGATTTGATCCGCACCGTTTTGCTGTAGTCACCAAAATGTTGGGACTGGAAGGACGCCTGCATCACCGGCCCGCGGAAATGTCGGGCGGCGAACAGCAGCGCGTGGCGATTGCTCGCGCGATCATCAATGAGCCGAAGATTTTGCTGGCCGATGAGCCGACGGGCAATCTGGATACGAAGAATTCCGATATCGTGCTGGAGATGTTGCGGCGATTGAACAAGGATCTGGGGCAGACCATCGTCATGATCACCCATAATCCGGAAGCAACGACATACTTCGACCGGGTGGTCCACATGCGCGATGGAGTGATCGTCGACGGGGTTCCGGCGGACTGACATGGCGGGCATCGGCACAGTATTGTCGCGAACATTTTTCTGGTCGTACGAGCGCGGTACGTGGCAGTACGACGTAGCGGTGATACTGATACTGGTGTTTTCGCTGTTGACGCCGCGCGGATGGTTTCACGACCAGCCGCAGGTGGGCATGCCGGCCAATTCCGACCAGGTAAAACTCATTTCAAAGACAGGCGAGACGGCAATTTACCAGGTGGACTCGCGAACTATGGCTCCGCCAGAGCGCACGCCTGAGTTGCAGAATGAACTGCACAATGTGCTGCAAAAGTCGCTGCCCGAGTTGCATGACGGGCGCTTCTCGATTGGCTCGATCGAACCGCAGCGCGACGAGAACGGCAACGTGGTGGCGTATCAGGTGCAGATCAAGCACTAGCGGCAATGGCAAGCCCTATCAACAAGGCATGAGCATGAGTTCTTACTTAGGATACACAGCCCTTAAATTTGCTGAATAATCTATTGTTTCAGTGGATTGGTTATATCTGACCAATTCGTGAGAAAACTCGAAATTCCGCTGTTTGCGTTCTTGCCAAGATCGGAACTTGTCCAGGACTGACTATAAATCAAGTATCCTCCAGGCAGCGTGAGATTCTTCGCTTTGTCAACTATCGCGTGGAGAACAGAAGTCTGCCAGGCGCGGAATTCAGCACCGTAGAGGGGTAAACTCGAGATTGCCGTCGAACTGCTGCGAATATCCGCAATATGAGTTCCCATGTGAGACATCGCTAGATCCATCGTCGGGCCTTTAAGACGGTCTGCATCGAATACAACGAAATAGATGACTCCATCCGGAGAGTTCGCGTTCGATTTGGTAGAGTCGTTAGCAGAGAGTTCGTTCCCGCCATTAAAACCAACACTTACTCCATTGTCCTCCCCGGGAGCACCAAAGGCGTCTGCGCCTCGTTTTACTTGGTCGGCGGCAGGAGAGCCGGGAGAGTACATTCTATTACTTGCCGACGGATCATCCGCAGCAGGCTTTCCACCAGAAGCGTAATCGATTTCTTGGGCAGAAACATCAGAAACGGACTGCAAGACAAGTCGCGCACTGTAACGATTCAGGTTTCCGAACCCAGATATTCCAATGATCTTTCCACCAGAATCACGAATTAATCCGGTATCTTTCGAGCCATCCAAGCGGCCGACTAAAGTCGCGCTGACAGAATATTTCACGCAGCCAAGGCAGATGCCACTAATCTTCGCTGGGGAAGACAAGTAATTGTCAAAATCCTTAAAGTCCTTATTTTTGTCGAGCGTCACAGGAACGCGGTTGGTGCTTTCGACCGAAACAGGACTGTTCTTGGCTAGTTGCAATCTCAGTAGTGCAGCTGGTCCAGCTTTCCCTTTCGTACCTGTTGGATAGGTTAGCCAAATTGCATCGACATTCCGGCTACAGCCGTCGCTCTTAATTGCAAATTCATCGAATCCAGCGATGACCGCCGCCTTAATCCTGACTATCTTTCCGTCAAAAGCCTGCGGATTTGCAAGGATGTCGCATACAGTTGAATCCAAGACCTGCGCAGACAGGAGATTTGGGATGAGTAGGCCGCCAAATATGCAAAGGAAGAGTAGCTTGCGATTCATAGACGTGGCTCCAAAGATAACCGTGGTGTGATATTACTTCATTCGAAAGAACGCAGCAAACGGATGCCGAGTGTGGCAGGTACTAGGTGTCCGTGGATTTCCGTTAATGAAGCCAGGGCGATCTTAAACATCTCGTACCAGAGAATGTTGTCGGTACGTGGGAACTTAGCCCAGTCGATTTTGGGTCGGAATGCGGTCCCAGAGGGCGCTTATGCTAGGATTTCAAAGGGGCAAATGGGCCGGGTATCAGGTGATAGGGGTTCTTTTGAGACGCGCAAAACTTAGATTCGTTCTTATTGCAGTAGCAATTGCGGTTTGCATTGGTACGGTGGCCAACAGCACGGCACAAGTTCAAGGGAAGGCCACGCTGGAAAGCGTTCTGGGGATGATGGACAGGTCCGCAGCGGATTTCAAGAGCCTCAGCGCGGACATTGAGCACATCAAATACACCGCGGTGGTGAAGGATACCTCAACAGAGACCGGGCAGATTTTTGTGCGCCACGATGCGAAACTGCGCATCGATTTCATGAAGCCGGACCCGCGCACGATCCTGAGGACCGGCGATAACCTGTATATCTACACGCCAAAAATCAATCGCGTAGAGGAATACAACATCGGGAAGAACCGGGTGACCGCGGATCAATACCTGGCACTGGGATTCGGCACCAAGTCGGAAAACTTGAAGAAGAACTATCAGGTTTCGCTGGTGGGCGAGGAAGAGCTCGACGGGCGCAAGACGGCGGTGCTGGAGCTGATTCCGAACTCCGAGGATGTGCGCAAGGAAATTCCCAAGATTCATATGTGGGTGGACGAGGGAAATTGGCTGCCGGTGCAGCAGAAGTTTTTCGAAGGAAGTTCCGGGGATTACTTTCTGTCGCGGTATCGGAATTTGATGAAGAACCTCAAGATTCAGGATTCGCAGTTCAAGCCGGATTGGCCCAAGGGCACGAAGGTAGAGAAGCCGCGCGGGTAATTTAGTTCGATTGAAGATCGTGCGCGGCGGATTGGTTGAGATCCTTCGCTCCGCTCAGGATGACAGGCGCTTTATAGCTTTGCGTTTAGTGCAGTGCGATGGGCGCTTTCTTTATTCCCGCTCCATTAAAAGACAAGCTGCTACTTTCTAAATTCTTCAACCGAAATTAAGTTGCGAGCCTTCCCTTTCCAGGAGTTGCTGCTTGCGTTTTAGTCCCCAGCGATAGCCTGCCAGTTGGCCATCGGTGCGAATCACGCGGTGACACGGCACAACAATGGAAACAGGATTGGTAGCGCAGGCACGAGCCACAGCGCGCACGGAGTTCGGCTTGCCCAAGGCGCGAGCGACCTGGGTGTACGTGCGGGTAGAGCCGCGGGGAATTTTCTGCAGTTCCTGCCAAACGCGGCGCTGAAAAGCGGTGGCCTGAACGTCGAGCGGCAATTCGAGGCTGGGCGCATCTCCATCGATGCGCTTCAAAACTTCGCGCACCCAGGCCGCGTGGCCGGAGGAATTCGCGCTCAATTCCGCCTTCGGATATTCCGCGCGAAGCTCCGCAGCAAGCTGCTTGTCATTTTCGCCCAGATAGATGGCGGAGATACCGCGCTCAGTGGCGGCGACGAGAACGTGGCCAAGCGAAGATTTGGAAATGGAATAATCGATTTGCATTCCGGGTGCTCCTTTTTTATATAAAGCGGGCGTCATGCCCAGTTGCGAATTGGTTTTTTCGTAGATACGGCTGGGCGAGCCAAAACCGCAGGTATACAGCGCTTCGGTGATGCTGCTTCCGTTGCGCAATAGTTTCTTGAAGCGGCTCATGCGCGCGGCTTCGGCAAATTCGCGGGGTGAAAGGCCGGTGGTGGCGCGAAAGGCACGGCGAAGTTTTTCGGGGGTGCTGTTGATTTGCGAGGCAATCGATTCCAGGCGAATGTTCTCTTCCTCGGAGTTGGCGAGCAAAGCTGCAGCTTTGGCCACCAGCGCAACCGCAGCCTGCAACTCGTTTGGCTTGCAGCGGCGGCATGGGCGATAACCCACATTCTCCGCTTCTGTAGGCGTGCGGAAAAACACCGCGTTCTGGCGTAGCGGGCGACGCGCAGGGCAAGAGGGGCGGCAGTAAATATGTGTTGAGCGGACGGCGAAAACGAAAGAGCCGTCCGCACGCCGGTCCCGCTGCAGAGTAGCATCCCAATATTTGGCGGCTGCTGGTGCCGGTGATGGTGCGGCGATTTTGGTTCGTGCTTTGCGACGTCTTCATGATGGCTAGAGTACAGGGGCTCGCCATACGATTCTATCCGGGAACGTGCGGCAAACTAAATCGGGGAAACGGCGGAAATTAAGCCTCTCCCGGAACAGGCAGCGCTTCGTCAGCCTGTTCGGGAGACTTGCGTGGCGCGGTAATGACCATGATGACGGCGCCAAGAATAATCACGATCGCCAGGATGGTGCGCAGCGACAAGACTTCACCGCCAAGCGACCAGCCCAGGAACAGGGCCACAATGGGATTGACGAAGGCATAGGTGCTGACGTGCGTGGCTGAACTGTGCTTCAACAGGTAGACATAGGCGCTGAAACCGATCGCCGAGCCAAATATCGCAAGATAGACGATGGCCAGCCAGGAGCGCGTAGTGATTTGGGAGAGGCGGAAACCCCGGAATTCTCCACTCAAGGCAGCAGCAATCACCAGTGCGGTTCCACCCGCGAGGCACTGCATGGCGACGCCCAGCAGAGGAGAGGTCGGCAAAGGGTGATGCTTGGAATAAACGGAGCCGTAGGCCCACGCCAGTGACGCCAAAATCAGCACGAGCGCACCAAAGGGGCTAACGCGGGCAGAGCCACCCAGATTTTTGGGCCCCACGAGCAAAGCCATGCCAGCAAATCCCAGGAAAAGTCCTACAAACACGCGTGGCACGGGCCGTGTGCCTCCAGGACGCAGCCAATCGAGCAGAACCATCCACAGTGACACCGTTGACACCAGGAGCGCTGCAATGCCAGAGGGGACAAACTTCTCGGACCAGGAAACGCTGCCGTTGCCGACTGCCAAAAGCAGCACGCCGACTAAACCGCAAGTGCCCCACTGAGTGAGGGTAGGCTTTTCTTTGCTCAAAAAGCGAAATACTGGATAAAACACCAGGCCGACGGTGAGATGCCTCATCGCCGGCACCAGCAAGGCTGGAATGGATTCTATGCCAACGCGCATGGCAAAAAATGTGGAGCCCCATAAGAAATAGATCGCGCCGTAAGCCAACAACGTGAGGGTGGGATGCGCGGCGGAGCGTGCGGACGACGCGGAAGAATCAGAGCTGGGCTGAGAAGCGGTTCTAGTTGAGTTCATGCAGCGCTGATAAAAAAGATAGCAAGAGTCGGTGAATTCGAGAGCAAGATAATGTGGAAAAGAAAATCACAGGGCCAGGAGCGAAAGTCCAGTACTATTACTATCTGTTTGACTTTACGACACTTGGGGCGATTTCCACACATTGACAGGACTGTTTCATTCTGGCATTTTGGCACTCCAACGTTCCACGGGGTGGTTTAGAAACAGGGTAATAGGACTGCTAAGTTCGATCTATTAGTACGTTCATCTCTCTGAGGGGTGAGATGAGTGCCAATCCAGCTTTAGCTTGGGAAGATTTGCCGTTACAACCAGAGTCCGCAGCAAGATCCGCTGCCGCCCCTGTTCATCCAGTTCAGCCCGAACAACCGAAGCCGCCCGCGCTCCGCGTGATGCCGCTATTGCGGACGCCGCAACCTCGCCGTTTCGTTCGCGTGCCGACCCATGCGGTCGGCGTGCATCTGGAACAACGCGAATGCCCGCGTGCATCGCTGAAGCTGCCGTTGAAGCTTCGCAGCGTTTCGGGTGTGCAGGAACAGTATCCGGTTTCCCTGGTGACCCGCGACATCAGTTCTTCCGGCGTTTATTTCCTTTGCCCGAAGGCGCTGGTGATCGGTGCGTCGATTGAATTGGACATTGTTTTGGTTTCACGGCCACTCGGTTATGGGAACGTGGTGGTCTCTTCGCGCGCAAAAGTCTGCCGCACGGAACCTGCGAATATGCCGGGATGGTTTGGCGTGGCGGCGAGCTTCGACGATTTCGCGTTTGACCGCGATGACAACATACCGACGCGGTTTTCCGCCGATTAATCGATAGGAATAAACCTCAATTTCATTAAGCATGCCTTGGTGCACAGACAAGAGTGTCTGCGCCACCGGATTCGTGCGTTGAAAATTCTGATAGTCTTCTATCGTGCCTACCCGAAGGAAATTGCGCGCGGTTATCTTTGATTGGGACGGCACACTGCTGGATTCGTATCACGCGGATTCGCAAGCCTACCTTTCCATGTTTCGCGATCTGGGAATTCCATGGAGCATGCGGGAACTGGATCATCATTATTCGCCAGACTGGTACAACGTGTATCGCGCGGCAGGCATTCCCGAAACGCGCTGGATGGAAGCGGACAAACTCTGGCGCACCTATTATTCGGAGCACCGGCCAAAACTGATGGAGGGCGCGAGAGAAGTGGTGGAACAGATCGCGCGGCGCCACCGGCTTGGCTTGGTCACTAGTGGCGATCGGAATCGCGTGGAAGGACAGTTGCGAGAATTTGCGATGCTGAGAAAGTTCCGAACGCGGGTGTGCGGGGGCGAGACCGAACGGAACAAGCCCGATCCCAGCCCGCTGCTCGCGGCCTTGGAGAAAATGAAAGTAAAAGCAGAGGAATGCGTTTACGTCGGGGATACACCAGAGGATCTGGAGATGTCGCGCGCGGCAGAGGTGCGCGCGATCGCAGTGCTCGGGCCGTTTCCGACTGAAGAGCGATTAAGAGCGGCGGAACCGGAGTTTCTGCTGAAGCGAATTGAAGAGTTGCCCGAGCTATTGCGTTCGATCTATGGCCCGCGGCGGAAATAGCTCAAGGCTTGGGCGGGTCTTTGGCGACTGGTGCGGCGGGAGTTTGCGCGGCCGGAGCAGGGGTTGAAGATGCTGCAGGGAAGGGTTTGAAGTTGGTCCACTTGATGGTGACGCGTATGGGCACATCACGGTCTTTCAGTTTGAGAGTGGCTTCCGAGCGGGTGTAGTCGGGAAACCAGTATTTGCCATCCACGTTTTCGCGGTAGGTTTCAAACAAGCTGAAGGGCAAGCTCGGCGGATGCACTTCGCCCAGATCGGTAATCCATTTGCCGTAGGTCTTCACCACTTCCAGATATTTCTGATCGACCCAAATAACGCCATCAAAATAAGAGTTCTTGCGATCCAGTGTCTTGGGGTTCACCTGGAAAATGTAGCATTCCACTTCATCGACAGTTTCCGTCCCCAGATATTGCACAACGTATTTTGAAAGCTGGCTGCTGGTAAGCGGAAACGGAGGAATGCGAAAGAGCATTTGCACGTCGTCAGGCTCGAACTGCAATTGTTCGAGATTGGATTCGGGCGCAGCAATGGCCTTTTCGAAAATTCGGCCGTCTGCAGTGCGCGTGGCATCATACGTGGCTGTGTATTCGCCGGTGGGCTTTCCGTCGGGACCAAATTCCTGGATGCGGATGGACTTGCGATAAGAATATTGCGGACGAGCCGCCAGGTATTCATCCTCTTTTTGCGAAAAGTTCTTGATAATTTGTGCGGGCGGAAGAGACGGTGGCGCAGGCGGTTCGGCCACGCCTACGACGCGATGCACATCGTGTTCCGGAGGAGGACCGAGAGGGCCGGGAGCTTGTTCCTGGGCAAGCGCTTGGCCGGCGCATAAGGCAGAGAGGCCGAGAATGAGTACGGCTCCCGTCATTCGTGTAAAGCCCGGAAATGAGAGTACGATTTTCATTTAGAAGATTGGATGCGTCGATCAGACTCTGGCGCCGCCCCGCATCTTCCAAAAGTGTAGCGCAAACCAGGCAACGCAGCCGCGATGATTTGGAAGAATAGGGAATCTCTCTGATAAACTTGAAAATTTGGGAATGAAGGAAAAAGAGAACCAGGCTCGACGTTTTTTTGTAGCGGGACGCGTGCAAGGCGTGGGTTACCGCATTTTTGTGCAAAGGCTCGCCGAGGAATTGGGATTGCAAGGATACGTGCGCAACCGGCGGGATGGGCGGGTGGAAGTATTTGCGATGGGCGAGCCGGAAAGACTTCGGCAGCTGCGCAAAGAACTGAAAAAAGGGCCTATGATGTCGGATGTGACGGATGTAAATGAAGAGCCGGCGACGCTGGACGCTCAATATGCCAAAGAATTTACAGTCGAGTACACTCTCTGACGAGGAGCTGCGTGAATGGAAGATTTGAAGAAGTTGATTCGAGAGGTGCCGGATTATCCCAAGCCGGGAATCTTATTCTACGACCTGACGACTCTGCTGAAGGATAAAGCCGGTTTCGCAGCGCTGCTGGATCAAATGTTAGAGCACTGCAAAGGGCAGAAGATCGATCTCGTGGCAGGGATTGAGGCACGCGGCTTTATTTTTGCGCCGGCAATGGCGTTTCGCCTGGGCGCAGGATTCATCCCCATACGCAAACCGAACAAGCTGCCTGCAAAGACGGCGAAAGTTTCTTATGCGCTGGAATACGGTGAGGACAAGCTGGAGTTGCACGAAGACGCGGTACAAAAAGGTCAACGGGTCCTGCTGTGTGATGATTTGCTGGCTACCGGTGGGACTGCAGCCGCCGCGGTGCAGTTGATTCGTTCACTGGGTGGAATCGTGAGCGGCGCGATTTTTGCGGTGGAGTTGAATTTCCTGAAAGGGCGCGAAAAGCTGCCCGGACTGGACGTTTACTCCATTCTTCGCTACGACAGCTAGTATCGTTTCAACTTTTTGGGGATTCTGTCACTCGATGCCGGGCGTGGCGTTGACGAATCGCCTCGAATAAAACGACACCCGTCGCCACCGAAACATTTAAAGACCTTACGGGTCCCGTAGTGGGTAGCGACACGACAAAATCGCAGCGCTTGCGGGTCAGTTCGTGCAGGCCTTTTCCTTCGCTGCCCATGACGATTCCCGTCGGCGACGTGTAGTCCACCTCGGTGTAGTTCTTTTCGCCCGCTTCATCCAGACCCACCAGCCAGTAGCCCGCTTCTTTCAAATCTTCCATGGAACGCACCAGGTTGGTGACCTTGGCAACGGGAAGATGCGCCAGTGCACCCGCGGAAGCGCGTGCGACGGTGTCAGTAAGGCCTGCGGCCCGGCGCTCTGGGATCACCACGCCATGTGCGCCCGCAGCGAGCGCGGTGCGAACGACCGCCCCGAGATTGTGCGGATCTTCCACGCCATCGAGAAGCACGATGAGCCCTTGCTGGCCTTTGGATTTATTGGCGGCGGCGATAATGTCTTCGAGCGTGACGGCGGCTCTGGCAGCAACCATGGCCACGACGCCCTGATGATCGCGCGTGTTGGCGAGCCGATCGAGTTGGCCGCGATCTTCAAAGCGAACGGCAATATCGCGCTGGCGCGCAAGTTGCACGATGTCTTCCACGCGCGAATCCTGGCGGCCCTTGGCGATGAGAATGCGGTCGAAGGCGCTTCCGGCTTCCAGCGCTTCGCGAACCGCGTGAATTCCTGTAATTCGATCCATCGAATGAAAGTTTACAGTCGCAGGTGAAGGTTGTCAGTAAAAAGAGCGAAGTGCTGGAGAAGAGATTTAATCCATCGCAGCGCAGAATTCCAGGATGCGGATGCGCGCGGATTTCACCGGAACA
Source organism: Candidatus Acidiferrales bacterium (assembly GCA_963837885.1). GTDB lineage: Bacteria > Acidobacteriota > Terriglobia > Acidiferrales > UBA7541 > Acidiferrum. The sequence goes on from CAWIPD010000021.1 coordinate 228,008, forward strand.
GCAAACGGCAAAGGCGCAGCTTCGTCGAGAAGAAGAATGACGCGATCGAGTTCGCCTTCGCCAGAGCGGCCAGTAAGCGCGAGGCGAATGGGGTGAAAGAGGTCACGGCTGCCGACGTGCAGTTCATCTTTCAGGGCGTTAATGATTGCCTTGAAGCGGTCCGAGTCTAACTGTCCGGGTTCAAGCAGGTGCAGGGCGAGGTGGCGTACGACATCGCGGGCGGCGTGACGCGCGAGGACCGCGTGGGAATCGGTCAGTTGCATGATTCGCACGGCGTCGTATTCGAATATCAGGCGAAGGATCGCGGCGAGGGCGGTGCGGTCGTCAGCATAATGGCCGAGGAGTGAGGCGGCATGATCGGCCCAAACGATTTGCTGATCGGACGGTTGGCCCGTCAGCCAACGGTTTTCATGCAGAAGGGCGAGTACATCCGCACCGGTGTAGGGATTCGGCCTTGGCTCGAGTTCGGGCGGTTCCGGCGGGTGCATGTCAAAAGTTTAGCGTGAAACGAGGAAAAGATTTAAGGAACAGGGCGGCGTAAAGCCGCCCCTACGGGAGTTAAGGGACGGAGAGTGTGGCGACGATATGTGCGGCGATGGCTTCGCCACGGCCCACCGCGTCTACGCCTTCGTTGGTTTTGGCTTTGAGATGAACTTTTTCTGCGGGAACGCCGAGCGACTTTGCCAAAATCTCACGCATCTTGGGAAAATGCGGACCCAGTTTAGGCCGTTCGAGAATCACCACCGCATCGATGTGCTCAATGACAAATTTCTTTTCGTCGAGCAATTTGCGGGCGTGCTCTAAAAATAGCAGGCTGTTCGCGCCCTTCCACTTGGGATCGCTGTCAGGAAAGTGCGTGCCGATGTCACCCAGACCTGCAGCACCTAACAACGCATCGACCATGGCGTGCGCCACTACATCCCCATCGGAATGACCCACCGGGCCTTTGTCGAAGGGAATCTCCATGCCGCCGATAATCAGTTTGCGGCCTTCGGCAAGCCGGTGGAGATCGTAACCAATTCCGCAGCGAACGCTCATGCGGCTCTCTTTCTACGAAGGTAGTAAATATAAACAACCAGGCCGAACATGATAGCAAGTGGCAAGAAATTAAGGACCAATTCTCCCGGCTCCAACTTTCGCGCTTTGGCAAATTCGACTACTGCGCCGTCATCGATCATCTTTTTGATGAGATCTGGCAAGTCCTTGGTCGAGATGGTCGTATTTTGCGACTCGGACCGATCTTTTTGCGTATATTTCAGGTCTGCGGAATCGAATCCCATAAAGATAGAAACTTTCTGCACTTTACCCGCTTCTAAAGTTTGGGCAAACACAGAAACAGGAACGTCCAGAGTTTTAGTGGAGTTCCGGGCACTAATAATTCGCCAACACATGACTGCGAAAAAAAGAATCGAAACGGTGAACAGGAATCGTTTGATCAGAATGGGCATTCAGCGCTCATTTCGGCGCGCGTTCCGCAGTCAGATAAAAGCGCGCGAGGTCCATGTCAGATGGCTTGGTGATTTTGATATTGCGCTCAGAGCCGACGACCACGTGCACATCGTGGCCCAGCATCTCAATCAAGCCCGCTTCGTCCGAGGCATTCACGCCATCCGCGGCAGCCAGGGCGAACGCTTCCTTTAAGTAGCTTCGCGTCGAACACTTGCGGAGTCTGCGCCAGCACCACGCGTTCACGCGGTACCGTAGCGGTGATCAGAGCGACGTCCTCGGGCAAGCTGGCACGCTTTACTTCTTTGACGGTGTCCATGGCAGGAATGCCCAAAATCGCGGCCTTGCAGCGGCGCGCTTCCTCGATAACGCGCGTAATCTGGTCAACGGTAACGAACGGCCGGACCGCATCGTGCACCAGAATCAAGTCGGTATCCGAGGGAACGGATTGCAGCGCGTGGCCAACCGATTCCTGGCGGGTGTCGCCACCCTTCACGACGTGAACTGATTGAGCAAATTTTTCTTTCTGGATCAGCGATTCAAGGCGGGGGATTTCATCGGCCCGAGTCGCTACGATAATGCTGGTCACCAGCGGGCAAGAAGCGATTCTCCGCAGCGTCAGGATGAGAATAGGCACGCCATCGAGTTCCAGAAATTGCTTTGGCGCGCCGGCGCCCATGCGCGTACCGAGACCTGCAGCAGGAAGTATGGCAACAATTTTATTCATAAGATGAATGTATCCGGCCTACGCGGAGCTAAAAAGCCTTAGCGCGGGTTCCTAGTCAGGAAGTTTACCTCAACCGCCGCCCGGAAGAAAATTGTCCGCGGCGAGCGAGTTTCCAGTTCAAGGAGTATCCAGATCGAGCGCGTAGATTTCCTGAATGCTGGCATCGCGGGCAAGCAGTGGCGATTCGTCGGGCGCGAGTCCGGTCCAGTTGCCGAATGCCCCGCCCGCAGCCTGAAATCCTTTCATACTGAACAAACGCTCGAGTTTGCCGTTGCTGACCTGCACGCGATAAAAACCTTCTTCATTGTCCAGAATGCCGTCGAAATAGATGTAGCGGCCATCGTGGGAGAAATTCGGATAAGCAACAAAAATCCTGGCGAGATCGCTCCACTGCTGGGTGTTGAAGTCGAATAACTTAAGCGTCAGCGAATCCAGAGTGAGAGCAGCAATGTATCGGCCGTCGGGGGACCATCGAGGTGAGTACAATCCATCGGAGCCGGGCAATTTCGAGGTTGTTTTCGTATTCAGGTCTAAAACGTAGACCGCCGAGCCCTGGTTGTTCAGTGAATTTTCTCCGAACGCCAGTGACTTGCCATCCGGCGACCAATTCGGATCAGCGAGATTGGTCTTGCTGCGGTAGACAAGTTCAGGCGGAACCTCCTCCCGCAGAGACCAGATAAATTTGCCACGGCTCGCCGGGAGGATGCCCGAAGAATGCGATCTGCTTGCCATCCGGCGACCACCGGGGAAGATACGCCTGCATCGGCGGAAATACCAATTGCAGCTTTTGGGTGCCATCGATTTTACTGCGCCACATAGTGCCGTCAGAGCCGTCATTGTAAGCGACCCATTCGCCATCGCGAGAAAAGTCCAAACCCATGGCGGAGATTCCGGAAAGGTAAGGAGTAAGCTGCCCGCTCTTGGCATCGTAGCGGACCACTTCGCCGCGCGGTTGCCAACCTTGAACAAAAAGTTTTCGTCCATCACGGCTGGGAACAGGACTGCCCACATTCATTGGGCCCGTGGTGAGCAACGACGGAACTTGAGAATTCGCGCGAAACCATCCGTTCTGCTCCGTTCGAATCCAGACCGTGGCCGTCCCGTCGCGAAACGCTTGCCAAACAAAATACTTTCCATCGAGCGTCCAATTGCCACAGCACTCGCCGGAGCTATTGTTCCAGCCCGGTAGCAGGAGGTGAGCATTGCTGCCCTCTGCAGTAGCTTCCCAGATGGAACGTGTGTTGGTCGCAGGGTCGCTAACCGTAAAACGCAATTTCGAGCCGTCGGGCGACCATCGTAAATCGCTGGAGGTTCCCATGGTCGTCAAAATCCGGCGTGGTTCGCCTCCGTCACTGTGCGCGACGAATAATTCGTTGCCTTTGCTGAAGACCAGAGATTTGCCATCCGGCGACCAGGCACCTGCGTGACCCTCAATGCTGCCCAAGCGGCGCGGCGAACCACCAAGCACCGGAACGCTCCAGAGGGGGCCGTCCAACGAGGTGCCCTGAGCGGTATTCATCAGCAGCACAGAACCATCCGGGGAAATGTCGAAGACGTTGGAAAAGCCGGTGTTCTCCAAAGAAGTCGGAATGGGAAATGTTTCGCCGCCGGTCACAGAAACTTGCGAGAGGACCGATTGTCCCGCGATGGACTGTGTGAAATAAAGACGCGAGCCATCGGTCACGACGCCAGACTTGGGCCGATTCGTATTGGTGAGCTGTGCAGTTCGCACAACCCGCGGCATTGTCAGCGGACGCGTATAGGCAAACGCGAATACGGCGAGCAGCGCGATCAGCGCACTGCCGGTCATAAGCACCCAATTACGCCAACCCGGCTTGGCCGGAGATAAATTAGTGGAACTAACCGTAGCCACGGCGTCGGCGGGAACGGTGACCGAGCCAGAGCGCGCGGAATCCGTGTCGCGGCGCAAACGTTTCAGGTCGGCGCGAAGCTCCGTGGCCGTCTGATAGCGCAAGGTAATGTCCTTCTCCATCGCTTTGTCTAAAATGTTGTCCAGCACGAGTGGCAAACGAGAATTCAGCTTGGTCGCAGAGGGTGGCTGAGTGTGCAGAATACCGTCAAACACAAGAGCCATCGTCGTGCCGGCAAACGGCGCGGTGCCGGTGGCCATTTCATAGAGCACCACGCCCAACGAAAACAGATCCGTGCGCGCGTCCAGCTCTTGTCCCCTGGCCTGCTCTGGAGACATATAGGCGATTGTGCCGACGGAACTGCCGGTGCTGGTCAGGACTTTATCTTCCAGAAAATGTTCCTGAGTGGAGGGGGAGGATTCGCTGGTAGAGTCCGAGTTCGGCTGCCGGAAAGCCGCGAGTTTGGCGAGACCGAAATCCAGAATTTTGGCTGGACCGCCTTGCACCAGGAAAATGTTAGCGGGCTTGATATCGCGGTGAACAATTCCTTTGGCGTGTGCGGCGGCAAGGCCGTCAGCGATCTGGACTCCAAGATCAAGCAGTTCCATCAGGGGAACGGATTTCTTGGCTATGCGCTGCTTGAGGGTTTGCTCCCTCGAGCAACTCCATGGCGATAAAGGGACGCCCCTCGAATTCGCCAACGTCATAAATGGTGCAGATGTTGGGATGATTCAGCGAGGAGGTCGCACGCGCTTCGCGGCGGAACCGTTCGATCGCCTGGGGGTCCTGGGAAATATCTTCAGAGAGAAATTTTAGAGCAACGTTGCGGCCGAGGCGGGTGTCTTCGGCTTTGTAGACCACACCCATGCCACCGCCTCCGAGTTTTTCGAGGACAGTGTAATGAGAAATCGTGCGACCGACGATGGAGGGGGCGTCTGACACTTTCCGAGGAGTTTACCCGAACCATTCCTTGCAGGCAACGCGGCTCGGCAGGGCGTGAAACTTGATCGAGTCAGGCGCGGTTCAGTCGTTCAGGCCAGATCTTTGCCAGGTGCGGCGACTCTGGTGGGCGAATCAAAGGATGGAGTGGAGTCGTGGCGTTCGTGGCCGGTGCCGTTGCTATTCGCGTTTTCATTGACGGAAGAAGGCGAATCGAGCGGCGAGGCAGTAGAGGACGTCGCCGAGCGCGAGGGAGTTGACTCCGTCCGGTCGTCGAGGCGGCCGAAAATCATTTTGCCTGCCGGGGTCTGGTGCACCGAAGTAACAAGGATGTCGATGGTGCGATTGATCAGGCGGCGCGCTCCATCAACCACCACCATGGTGCCATCATCAAGATAGGCGACGCCTTGGGTAAGTTCCTTGCCTTCGCGCAGAATCAGCACGCGCATGGATTCGCCCGGCAACACGGCAGGTTTCATGGCGTTTGCCAGTTCATTGATATTCAGCACGAAAATTCCCTGGACGCGCGCCACCTTATTCAGATTGAAGTCGGTAGTGACGATCTTCGAACTCGTGCGGCGCGCCAATTCCATCAGCTTTTGATCGACGCCCGAGCAGCCCGCGATATCGTCTTCGAGAACGCGGATTTCCAGGCCGCGCATCTTCTGCATGCGCTGCAAAACTTCCAGGCCACGCCGTCCGCGCTGCCGCTTTAAAGAATCCGAGGAATCCGCGACCAATTGCAGTTCGTGGAGCACAAAACGCGGCACACCCAACGTGCCATCCAGAAAATGTGTTTCGCAAACATCGGCGATGCGCCCATCAATCAGCACACTGGTATCGAGCAGTTTCATCGGTGAGGAGGTTGCCACAGGCGTTTCTACTGACACTGCACTGGAAAGAGGAATATGCCGGGGATAAATGTCCGCGCCCTTGCGAGAGCCAACGACCAGGCCGAGATAACCGAGTGAGACCAAAGAGATGAATTCGAGGAAGGATTTGGTAGGTTCGGGCTCAGAGGTTCGGGAGATGACCAGGGTAATGAGGAGGGCAGCGAGGAGACCGAGGACCGCGCCAACCGCTCCTCCCATAAGCCCGCTGATCTCCGCGCGACGCAAACGCAATTCGGCCAGCAGAATGACCATGGCAACAAGAAAGCCCAGCCCGGCGGCAGGAAGTCCATGGAAACCGAAAGGGACTGAGCGAATAACAAAGCACGACGCTGGCGCTGATCAATGCGAGACGAACCGGCCCAGAAATCCCAGTTTTGCCCCAGACATTCGCGACGAAGATTTATGGGCGATTGGCGAAACGTCGCACTGCCTTCGGAATAATCTGCAGCCTTGCTCATCGACTCTCCCATTTGCAGCCTGAGCCGGCCACTTCCGCAGGGCGGAAATGGATTCGTAGAGGATTGCCACTCGTGCGGAAGCAAACTGTGGTGGTTTGTATACTCTCGAATTCAATGTTTCGTCAAGGGCCAGGTGAATAGAAATACAAATAATATGAATCGAAGTTGTGAGTGGACCTCAGCGGTTGACGATCAGGAAAAGCAAATCCGCGGAACGCGCGGGCCGACGCCAGAAATCAAATCGGAAGTGACAGTGCCGATGCTGCGGGCAACCACGTTGGCGGGATAGGTGCCGCCCCACCGTCTTCCCGTATAGCGTGGCGATATCGCCGATGGCGCTCTGGCACGTCGGTGACGTCGACCATGGTCACGTCCATCGAAATGATGCCCATGCATCGGGGCGCGATGGCCGCGGATCGATCAAACTCCCCTTGTTCCCCAGCGAGCGGTGGACCCGTCGCCATACCCTGCCGCGAGAACGGCAATCCGTGAAGGCCTTTGTGCCACCCAACTGGAGTTGTAGCCCACGCTTTCACCCGCGGCGATGGAACGCAGATTAATGATTCGCGCGCGCAAACTCATCACCGGACGTCCAGCCGCAAAGCCTGGCCTCGAATTTCGTGCGCGGCTCCGGATGGATCGAAACCCGGATGATATCCGTAGAGAATAGCGCCGGGCCGCACCATGTCCGCCCAGGTTTCTGGACGCGCCGCGATGGCGGCGCTGTTCGCCAAATGGAGGATGCCGGGGTCGATGCGCAGGGTCCGCGAAACGTTCGACGGCTGCGTCGAAGTCGCTCCAATTGCAGTGCCGGTCATGCGGCCCGGGGCAGTATCGCGTGAGAACTTCCGAAGAAGCGAAATGCGTAAAGGTGCCGCTGAGTTTCAAGGTGCGGGCATTTTGCCAACTGCCGCGCAAAACAATCGATGTCGTCGGGCGAAATGCCCAAGCGGTTCATGCCGGTGTCCATTTTCAGATGGATGGCCACATTTTTCTTGCCCAGTTTTGCAGCAGCGGCCTCGAACGGTCAGCGAGCTGTTCGCAGCGATGGATCGCCGGAGTGAGATTGTGCTCGAGCAAGATTTTTTTCTTCGCCGCGGCCAGAAGCCGCCGAGAACCAGAATTGGCTTGCGCACGCCAGACTTTGCGCAGCTCGATTCCTTCGCCGGCCGAAGCCACGCCAAACCAATCCGCGCCCGCTTTCTCCAGCGCCTTGGAAACTTGCGGCCCACCGTGGCCGTAGCCATTGCCCTTGACGATGCACAAAACTTTCCGCGGGGTCTTCCTTTTTTCCGAAGCGGGATTCACGTAATCGCGAATGGCGCGATAGATTCTGCGCGAGCGCCTCAGAGAGAAACTTCCGCCCAAACGGGCCGGCCGATGAAATCGATGGGATTTTTCTTCCTGCTGGTCATGAATTTTCCGAAAAATCTAGTTTACGACATTCCGGCGCAAGCGCGAAAAAGCTGCACGTGGCTGGCGCGAGATTGACAACGGCAAGCAGAGGAGCAATTGGCGGGACCAGAAGGTGAGTTGGACATGCACGCTATGGCTCGCGAGCAAGCTACTTTGTCTTGAATCAGTTAGGAGAGCCCGCGAAAAGATCCGCTAAACAAGCAGCTTGCCTCTTGTCAAAAATGTGGACGCCCGGACGCGGTGTCCACAGCAGACTACATTTCGTCGCCACCCGCGAATTGCGAGAACGCATCCGGCGCCGCTTCTTCGAAACGCGTCAACTTGCTGCGGAAAACAAATTTAACTTTGTCGGTGGGGCCATTGCGCTGCTTGGCGATCAGAATATCAGCCATGTCGCGCTCTTCCGGCGTGGCGTTCAAGTTAAAGAAATTCGGGCGGTAAATGAACATCACTACGTCGGCGTCCTGTTCGATGGCGCCGGATTCGCGCAAGTCCGAAAGTTGCGGGCCGCGCTCTTCGCGCTCTGGGGCGCGGGTCAACTGGCTGAGCACCAGCACCGGAATCTGCAGCTCCTTGGCCAAGCCCTTCAGTCCGCGCGAAATACTGGAGACTTCTTCCTGGCGCGAACTGAAGCGGCCGCGTCCAGTGATCAACTGGAGATAATCGACAACCAGCAAGGATAGGCCCTTGTCGCGCTTCAGGCGGCGAGCCTTTGCGCCGATCTCCAGCACGCTGGTTGAACCGGCGTCGTCAATCCACAGGGGCGCCTGCGAAATGCTGCCCAGGACTTCGGTCATCTTGCGCCAGTCATCGCGGCTCAAGTGGCCGGAGCGGAATTTGTGCGCATCGATTTGCGCCACGGAAGCGACAAGGCGTTGCAGCAGCGATTCCTTGGACATTTCCAGGCTAAATACCGCGACCGGCAATCCCCCGCGAATGGCAATGTTTTCCGCCAGGTTCAAGGCCAGCGCCGTTTTTCCCTGCGACGGACGCGCGGCAAGAATAATCAGTTCGGAGGGTTGCAAGCCGGAGAGCAGCTTGTCGAGTTCGCCGTAGCCCGTGGAAATTCCGGTGACGCTCTTCCCTTCGCGGAAGATCTTTTCCAGGCGCTCAAAATTGTCGCGAACAATGTCCTTGATGGAAATGAGCCCGGCTTTGACGCGATCTTCGGCCAGCGCAAAGATGCTGGATTCGGCGTTGTCGAGAATTTCGTCGGCACCAACCTCGCCTTCCATGGCGCGCTGCTGGATGCTGTACGTCGCGTGAATCAAATTGCGCAGCATGGCCTTTTCTTTGACGATGTGCGCGTAGTGCTCGACGTTGCTGACCCGCGGCATCCCGTCCACCAGCGAGGCCAGGTACGGTGCGCCGCCGGAGGCTTCCAATTCGCCGCGGCGCTGCAATTCTTCGGTGAGGGTCACAAAATCAATGGCGCGCTGCGATTCGCCCAGCACGACCATCTGCGTAAAGATGTGGCGATGGTGCGGCAGGAAGAAGTCTTCGGCCTTCAGCGACTCAATCGCCGTGTTCAGGACGTTGTTATCCAGCAGGATGGCGCCGAGAATGGATTTCTCGGCGTCGATGTTGCTGGGTAACGGCCGTTCAAGAGCAGTTTCGACGGCAGGCATGGGCGGTGGCAACCCTCACTAGTTTCGCTTTTATTTCGCTATTGAAGCACGGCGGGCTCTTCCAGGCAAGCGCAAAATAATTTTGCGTTAGCGAGTTCCCTTTTCCGCCAGAACGATGAAGCGATTGTGCGTGTTGGTGACGTGTCGCGTCAATGAGTCGACCTGTGAATCGCGAAGGAAAACGTTGAATAACTTTTTTGAGGAGCGGCGATAGAGATCAGGAAGAGAAAGCACTACGATGATCGCCGGCCTGAACTTCTTGCTCAATTCGCTCGGTTAGTTCATCTTGCGCGACTTCCAGATCGAAAGCGGCCTGCAGATTCAGCCAGAAACGCGCCGAAGTATCAAAATAGCGTGCCAGCCGTAGCGCGGTATCGGTCGTAATTCCGCGACGTTCATGAACAATCTCCGTGATGCGTGTGACGGGAACGCGCAAATCCAAAGCCAGTTTGTTCATGCTGAAACTGAGGGGTTTGAAATATTCCTCTCGAAGAATTTCTCCGGGATGGATGGGTGACAATGACCGTCTCTTGCGAGCCATAGCTTCAATATTAGCCGAAGGTGATATGCTGCGGTGCAAAATGAGGAGAGATGAGAATGAAAAATAGGAATTGGAAGAGTGTTGATTTTTCGGCGAGCTATGCAATTTTGAGCGCACTTCTCCTGGCGTGCGGTTGCGCCATCGCGCAAAGCTCGTCGGTCACGACTGCGCAGACTGCTGTTGTGCAGCCGCCGTACGCCGAAGCGATTGCGAATGCGAATCAGCAAGCAGGAAAGTGGCTGGCGGAAGGCATTCCGGGAATTTCGATGACCGTGGCGGTCGACGGAAAGATTGCGTACTCGGAAGGATTCGGCTACGCCGATCTGGAAGAGCGCGTTCCGGTTTGGCCGACGACCAAATTCCGGATCGGCAGCATTTCCAAGCCGCTCACGGCTGTTGGCCTGATGGAACTGGTGCAGGCGGGCAAAGTCGATCTGGATGCTCCGGTACAAAAATATGTGCCGAGCTTCCCGGACAAGGGAACGGTGATTACCGTGCGGATGATTGGCGGGCACCTGGGAGGCATTCGCCACTACAAAGGCGATGAGATGGAAAACCAGAAGCACTACAACAATGTTCTGGAAGGACTGAAGATTTTTCAGGACGATCCGCTGGTTTCCCCGCCGGGCACCAAGTTTAATTATTCCAGTTACGGATTTAATCTGGTCAGCGCGGTAATCGAATCGGCTTCGGGCGAAAACTTCCTCTCTTACATGCAGGAACATGTCTTCACGCCGCTGGGCCTGGTGCACACCACCGCGGATCAGAACACCAGGATCGTGGAGGAGCGCTCGCGCTTCTACGAATTGCCAAAAGATGGGACCGTGCAGAATGCTCCGTACGTGGATAACAGCTACAAGTGGGCGGGAGGCGGATTCCTGTCGACGACGGAAGATCTGGTGCGGTTCGGCACAGCCATGCTGCAGCCGGGAATCTTAAATGCGCAATCGCTGAAGACGATGCTGACATCGCAAAAAACCAGCTCGGGTGAAGAGACGGGCTACGGAATCGGCTGGAGAGTACAGAAAACAGATTCGGGAAAGTTGGTTTATGAACACGCGGGAGGATCGGTGGGCGGAACTTCGCAACTGATCGTCTATCCAGAGAGCCGCATCGTGGTGGCGGTGGTTGGCAATCTTTCGAACGCGCAGATCAAGCGGGCGGAAGTCGAAGCGCTCGCCGAGAAGTTCGAGAGTCAAATCAAAAAATAAAGGGGCACGCCGAAGCATGCCCCTTGGAGCCTTGGAACTGGCCACCTGAAGGTGGCCGCTGCAAGAATAATTACACTTCTTTTTCGACGTGCACTTTGACTTCGGCGGTAATGTCGCGGAACACCTTGACGGTGACCGGGAATTCGCCGAGGGCGCGCAACGATTCCGGCAACAGAATCTGGCGCTTGTCCACTTCAAAGCCCTGGGCTTTCAGCGCGTCGGCAATATCGCCATTGGTGACGGAGCCGAAGAGCTGATCGTTTTCGCCGGTCTTGCGGGTGAACTTGAGCGAAACGCCGTTGAGCACCTCCGCATGCTTCTTGGCGGCTTCGAGTTCGGTGGCGGTCTTCTTGGCCAAGGAACCACGAATGCGCTCGAGAGCCTTCATATTGCCGGGAGTGGCCTCAATGGCCAGCTTGTTCGGCAAAAGGAAATTGCGCGCATAGCCGGGCTTGACGGCCACGACGTCTCCGCGGTTTCCCAACTTATCGACATCTTCTTGAAGAATGATCTGCATGACGAATCTCTAGCTCCCTTTTTTAAGCTGTAGCTTTTGGAGCCTCGACGACAACGCGAGGCGCCTGAGGTTCCCGCCGCACTGCCGGCAAACGGCATGAGGGCGATGTTGCGTGCGCGCTTGATGGCGACGCCGAGCCAACGCTGGTGGCGCGAGCAGACTCCGGTCATGCGGCGTGGCAGAATCTTGCCGCGCTCCTGCACGAACTGCGAAAGGATATCCGCGCGCTTGTAGTCGATCATGTCGATCTTCTCGACGCAGAACTTGCAAACTTTCTTCTTGCGGAAATACTGGCGCTTGCCGCGGGGCCGGCCACCTGGGCCGCCCGGTCCTCCGGGTCCGCCCGGTCCGCCTTCGCGGCGCCGCCTCCACCACCACCGGGGCCACCTTCACGGCGACCACCTCCACCACCACCCTCGCGATGTTCACGAGGAGCAGCGGGAGCGGCGGCTTGCACTGGTTTTTGTTCGTCTGACATTACCTTCCTACCTTTCCCATGTAGCTCCGGGCCTTCGCATCGAAGCTTTTGAAGCAATTACTTTTTGCGGTAGCGTCGATCCGCGCCCGCCCGCAAAACTTTTCACAGAAACTCAGCTAGCTGGTGCTGCTTCTGGCGCAGGCAGCTGGCGGCACCACAGGTGCGGCAGCGGCCGGAGGGGCGGCGCGACGGGGACGGCGCGCAGCGCGTAGCTCGCGCTTGTGCGAGAGCTTCTTCTGCAGCTTGACGGCTTCATCGAGTCGCACGGCCTGGTACTTGATGACCGCGTCCTGCACACCCAGGCGGCGTTCGATTTCCTGCATCAGATCGCCGTGGCCGGTGCGAATCTGGTGATAGACGTAAATGCCTTCGCGGTGCTTCTTCACCTTATACGCGAGCTTGCGCGTGCCCCAATGCTCGGTCTTCTCGATCTTTCCGCCTTTTTCCGTGCAGACGTGCTCGATCGATGTGATGACCTTCTTCAGTTTCGTCTTCCGGCGTCGCCGGGCGGGCAATAAAGATCAAATCGTACAAACGCTCTTCCATGATGACCTCGTTTCCTTCTGTTCCCGGCGCGAAGCCGGTAAAACCATAAAACTGCTTGCTTGACAACTTGCCAAACGCGATTGCACTTCCACTGTTCCTTCTAAACTGCGGATCGGTTAACGCCGTTCCTACTCCGAGCTCCGTCTACTCTTGCGGCGGCTCCCGCCGGTTATACTTATTCATCGCGCCGGCGATGCCTTCCCTGAGCAGCAACTCCACAGCATCGGCTGCCGACAATCATCTCCGCGGCCACTTCAAATTGCGCTTTCTTCATCGGCCGCAGAACATATTCTGCGAGATCGCTGACCGGATGATCCGGCCCGCAGCCCAAACGAAGCCTGGCGAAGTCCGGTGTACCCAAAGCACTGGTCAGCGACTTGGCGCCGTTATGCGTTCCCGGCCGGCCCCGCCTTCACCGATTCGAATCATGCCCCAGGGCAAATCCCGCTCGTCATACATCGCCAGAAGTGATTCCGGCTGCAGATTCGTACTTGCCCAGCAGCTCCCTGACGGAAATTCCGCTGAGGTTCATGTACGTCTGGGGTTTTGCCAGGATCACTTCTTCCCCGGCAACTTTTCCCAGTCCTACGAGCGCCTTGCCTTCCGGCCGCTCCACGCGGATCGAAGCGCGATTCGCAATCTCGTCCACGGCCAGAAAACCGAGGTTATGCGGCGTCCACTGATACTCCGGGCCAGGATTGCCAAGGCCAACAATGAGCCGCATAGTGGATTGCGCGAAGCGGGCGAACAGGAATTACTTCTTCTTTTCCTGTTTCTCGCCGCCCTTTGCGCCTTCCTCGCCTTCCTCGCCTTCCACTTCCTTCTTGCCCTTCTTGATGACTTCGGGCTCGGCCGGTGTGCGCGCAACGGCCGCCAGCATCCGCGGGCTTCTCTTCTTCCACGCGCAGAGCCACGACGTGCGACAGAACGCGCTCGGCATCGGTCAGCAGCTTCATCTTCTTCGGATCGAGCGGCAAGATCGCTGGCGCGCAGGTTCTGGTTCAAGCGCAGGCCGCTGATGTCCACCTTGAACTCGGTCGGGATGTCCGCCGGCAAGCATTCGATTTCGACTTCGCGGGTCACGACTTCATAGACGCCGCCGTCGACCTTCACGCCCGCAGGTTCGCCAAAAGTGTGTATGGGCACCTTGACCTTCATGCGAACGTCCATGGCGATGCGCAGAAGATCAACGTGCAGCAAGCTTTCCGCTGACCGGGTCAACCTGCCAATCCTTCACGATTGCGGGTTCGTGCTTTCCGGCAAGGTCCACCTGAAACAGGGTGTTGTGACCGGTCTCGGAACGGAGAATCGCGGTGACCTGCTTGGTGTTTACGGCAAGAGCAATGGCTTCGCCCTTGCCGCCGTAGAGCGTGGCGGGAACTTTCCGCCTACGCGCAAGCGCCTCGCTTCGTTTTTGCCCCGTGTCTCGCGGGGCGCGCCTTCCACAATGATCTGAGCCATAGCTTCTTTCCTTCCCTGGAATCACATCCGGCTGAACTAGCCGCCGGAGAATCTCAAATAAACAACTCGCTGATCGAAGTTTCTTCGTGAATCGAACGAATGCCGCGCGCGAGCAAATCCGCGACACTCAAAATCTTGATCTTGCCCAATTTCTTGCGGCTGCGGACAGCGGCACGGAATCCGTCGCAACCACTTCCGTAATCCGCGAATTCTCAATGCGTTCGACCGCCGGGCCGGAAAACACCGGATGGGTGCAAGCGGCATAAACCTGTGTTGCGCCTTCGCGCAATCAGAGCGTCGGCGGTTTTCACCAGCGTGCCCGCCGTGTCGATAATGTCATCGACGATCAGCGTGCTGCGGCCCTTCACGTCGCCGATCAGGTGCATCACTTCGCTGACGTCTACATCCACGCGGCGCTTGTCCACGATGGCCAGTGGCGCATCCAACTTTTTCGCAAAAGCCCGCGCGCGTTCCACGCCGCCCGCATCAGGGGAAACCACCGTCAGATTCGGCAGCTTCATTGTGCTTGAAGTATCGATCAGCACCGGGGAACCATACAAGGTGATCGACCGGCACGTCGAAATAGCCCTGAATCTGCGGCGCGTGCAAATCCAACGTCAAGCGCGCGGCTCGCACCCGCAGTTTCCAGCAAGTCGGCGACCAGCTTCGCGGATATCGGAACGCGCGGCTTGTCTTTGCGATCCTGGCGCGCGTAGCAGTAGTACGGCAGCACCGCGGTAATCCGCCAAGCCGATGCGCGCTTGAACGCATCAATCATCAGCAGCAGCTCGAGCAGGTGGTTGTCCACCGGATAGCAGCAGGGCTGCACGACAAACACATCCGCGCCGCGCACGTTTTCCAGAATCTGAAAATAAATTTCGCCGTCGCTGAAGCGGCCGAGCAGCGCTTTGCCCAGCGGCACATTCAAATGATGGCAGATCGAATCGGCCAGAGCCGGATTCGCGGTTCCGGTAAAAATCTTGAAACGCTCGTCGTGCACGCTTCGCTCACCCTGGTCATCGTCTGGCGATGACATTACATGAAAAGTGCCTGGCCCGTTAGTCCTTACGTGCATCTGGATAAGCAGGATGTCAGAGCGGAGCAGATGCTGAGGTTTAGCCGACGATGCGCGTTTTTCATGGAACGCGCGAATTGACTTCGAGAGATACTCTCGCAGACAAAACTCTGATCGTACGGAAACCCGACAGCAGCTCGGCGCGCCTTTGCTGGGCTCGGGAAAACTCCAAACACCGCCGAACCGCTACCAGCCAGCAAGGCTTCTGACGCTCCCCTTCGGAGTAAGGCCCGCTTGATTTGACCAAGCCGGGAATGCCGCTGGAACACAGCCCCCTCGAAATCATTCGAAAGGCCTGCTCCCTGCGAACTCCAGCACAGAGCACAGAACTTATATAGCTTATGGGCTGCGGCGGATTTTGTCAACGAAGCCAGTTCAGGCGCATGCAGCCAGCGATAGGCATCGGGCGTGGGCACGTGGATTTCTTTCGGCGAAATAATCAAGCAGCGCACGTCTTCGGTATGTCCGGCAGCGGGTAAATCTCCTCGCCCTTGCCGATCCCCAACGCGCAGCCTCCAAACAGAAAGAACGGCACATCGGCGCCAAGGCTCGCGGCGATGGCCAGCAAGCCGGCGGTCTCCATGCGCTTGCCCGTCAAGCGCAGATAACCCAGCAGCGCGGCAGCCGCATCGCTGGAGCCGCCGCCCAATCCGCGCCCCGCGGGAATCTTCTTCTCCAGAACAATGTCCACGCCAGAACGGATCTTCAGTTCGCGGCGCAGTGCATCCACCGCGCGGTAGACCAGATTCTTCTCGACGGGCTCTCCGGAAAGCGCGGCATTGCCGCGAACGCCAAGCGAAATGCCCGGCTGCCGCGAATGGCTCAGCCGCAGAGTGTCATGCAGCGATACGGTTTGAAAAATCGTGCGGAGTTCGTGGTAGCCGTCGGCGCGTTTGCCGAGCACTTCAAGGCGCAGATTTATTTTTGCGTACGCCGGGATCCTGATTTCGGTCATGCATTTAGCTCAGGGTTTTGCGATCGGTTGCGGGCGACTTCTGCGCCACGCGGTGCTTTACCTGGCCCAACTTCTTTTCCAGTTCCGCGACTTTATCGTTTTCCAAGTCGCCAGGCAAGGAGCGGTGCCATTCCGTCGATCGACTTTTCCCATTCGGCGGCAGCTTGTTCCATTTTTCCCTGCTTGGCGTAGACATCGCCGAGATGGCTGCGAATGGTTGGATCGTGAGAATCGCGTTCTACCGCTTTGCGCAGCGCGGTTTCCGCCTGGTCGAGTTTATTCTGCTTGTAGTAGACCCAGCCTAGACTGTCGAGATACGCGCCGCTATAAGGCTCCTGATCGAGCGCGCGTTGAATCATCTCCTGCGCTTCATCCAGGCGCATTCCGCGATCCGCCAGCATGTACCCGTAATAATTCAGAGCGGCGGCATTCTTGGGGTCCACGTTCAAGACTTTCTTGAACTGTTCCTCGGCCTTGTCAAACTGTTTCTGCCGTTCATAAATGGCTCCCAGTAAGAACCAGGTCATTTCGTTTTCGCGCGGCTCGCCGGGGATTGCCTCAGCCTTGTGCGCGGCGTCTTCCGCTTCCTTGTAGCGGCGCGAGCGTTCGTAAATCTGCGCAATATTCAGGTAGATGTCGCGGTCGGCCGAATTGTTCTTCAGATTGTCCTGCAGCAGCTTTACGGCTTCGTCGGGCTGCTGATTTTCGCCGAGCATCAAGGCGTAGCTGGAGCGTATCGGCACGTCGTTCGGATACTTTGCCAGGGCTTCTTTCCCGGTTTGCAGAGCCTTCGGCAATATCCCGTGCCTGCCGGTACGTTTCCATCAACAGCAGGCGCGCAGCGGCGATCTTCTTCTTCGCCCAAGATGGCCCAGTTCCTGATAGGTGTAAATGGCGGCGTGATAATTCTGGGCGTCGCGATAGAGCTGCCCGAGCTGCTGGTAAAGGATAGCCAGTGAACGGCGGCGATTCGGCAGCACTGCGGACTGCGACTTCACGCCCGTTACGGCATCGGTCAGCACCTTGATGGCATCATCATAGCGGCCCTGCGATTCGTAAATCATGGCCTCGTTGTACATGACTTCCAGACTGCCGGGCGCGTACTGGCGGGCCTTCACAAGATTTTCTTCCGCTTTATCGAGCTGGTGAAGTTCGCGATAGATTTGCGCGATGCGTAAATATACATCCGCGTCATCTGGCATCACATCGGCCAGTTTCTGATAAACAGTCAGAGCGCTTCGGGATACTTTTCTTCGGACAACAAGCGTCTGGCCCAACCCGCGCAAATGGGTAGTTCGGAGGGGTCAAGATCCACAGCCTTGCGGTATGCCTCTTCAGCCTTGGCGTAATCTTTCGTTTGCGTATACGCATCGCCCAGCAAATCGTAGAGCACCGGTGAAGGCGAGTGCGCGGTCGTGGTCTCCAGCAGGTGGATCGCTTCTTCGGATTTATTCTCGTCGAGCAGCAACTGGGTGAGCTGTTCCATCGCCGCATCATTGTCCGGATCGTTCTTCATCATCCCGCGAAGGACTGCTTCGGCTTTTCAGGGTCGTTGTGCAACCGATACAGCCGCGCCAGCCAGAGAGACGATTCCGCGTCCGATGGGATCCAGGCGGTGAACTTCGCTGAATTCGGCAATGGCTTTGCCGACCATCTCGCTCTGCACGCCAGAGCTGCCATTATTGATGTCGCCCAGGCTGCGCAGATAAATCCGGCCCAGCAAGCGATGCGTCGCCAATCATTCGGGTCGCGCTTCAAATTTCGTTGGCTTCGGTAACCGCATCGTGAACACGCTGCGCCTTCCAATACATCTCGGCCAAGTCGCTCGCCAATGATGGGTGATTGCGGGTCGATGGCATAGGCCTTCTTGTAAGCCTCAATCGCACGCGTGGCGTATTCGCTTTGGCTGGTCTGCTCATATTGAATCTCGTAAAGATGCCCGATCGCGAAATTGTAATAGGCCTCGGCGCGCGGGCGTCATTTTCTCCGGCAGGCTTGGTGGTATCGTGGAAGCGGTCTGGGCGACCAGCGGAGAGCTGGGAGACAGCCAGAACAAAGGTAATGCAAGAACGGATTGGCTTCATAAGTAATCCATAAACTTCAAGTATCCCATGGGGGTGAGACGCGGTCAAAACCGAAAAAACAGCCATGTAAGCGATGGCTAATCCTCACCTAAATAGGATGCGCGGCTCGGCCAAATCGTCGTAGATGGGTTCGCAATTTTCCCTCGGGAGATCAGTGGAGAAAGTGTCGCATGCTGGTGAAAACCATAGCCATGCCCAACCGGTCGGCGGTGGCAATCACTTCCGGATCCTTCACCGAGCCACCGGGCTGAATAACGCTGGTCGCGCCCGCTTTTGCAGCTTCTTCGACGCCATCGGGGAAGGGGAAGAACGCATCGGAGGCCACAGCGGTACCTTGAAGGGATTTCTGCGCTTTCAATACTGCGATCTTTACGGAGTCCACGCGGCTCATTTGTCCCGCGCCAATGCCCATGGTGGCTCCCTCTTTGGCAAAAACGATCGCATTGGATTTCACGTGCTTACAAATTTTCCAGGCAAACCGCAAGTCGGAAAGCTCAGCTTCGGTGGGGGGGCGCTTGGTCACCACTTTTAGTTCCACACCTTTCAGCGAGCCCAAGTCGGGTTCCTGTACCAGCATGCCGCCGAGAATGCGCTTCAATTGCAATTCCTTTTCGGGGCCTGCGGCCGCTTTGAGGAAGTTGCAACAACCGCAAATTCTTCTTTGCGGCAAAGATTTCCTGAGCGCGGTCGGCAAATCCCGGCGCCACGATGCACTCCACGAACAACTTGGAGACTTCTTCCGCGGTAACCGCGTCAACAATGTGGTTGAACGCCAGAACCCCGCCAAAAGCCGACACCGGATCGCACGCAAAAGCCTTGATATACGCTTCCACCAGAGTGGCCTGCTTTGCGGCGCCACATGGATTGTTGTGCTTGATGATTACCGCGGCGGGCCGCTCAAACTCCGCAACCAGGCTGCGCGCGGCTTCCAAGTCGACGTAATTATTGTAGGAAAGCTCTTTGCCCTGTAACTGCTTGGCTGCCGCCAAGCCCTCGGGCGGTTTTCCCGCAGGCACATAAAGGGCCGCGGCCTGATGGGGATTTTCACCGTAGCGCAATTCCTGTTTACGTCGAAGTGACAGATACAAGCGCTCGGGAAGTTTTGCTCTCGGCGCAACTTCCAGCTTGCCGTTCTTCTCGATGAGCCGTTCCAGTTCCGCGGTGATCACGCCATCGTACCGCGACGTTGCGCCAAACACTTTGCGCGCCAGCTGCAACCGGGTAGCCAGGCTTGTGCCATTGCTGGCTTCCAGCTCTTTGGCCACGCGATCGTAGTCCGCAGGGTCAGTAACCACCGTTACACTCTCAAAATTTTTAGCCGCGGAGCGCAGCATCGTAGGACCGCCGATATCAATGTTTTCGATCATCTCTTCCGCTGGCAGGTAACCCTTCGCAGCAGTGGCTTCAAACGGATAAAGATTTACCACTACGAGGTCGATTGGCGCGATCCCGTGCTCCTTGGCTTGCTTCTCATCTTCCGCATGATTGCGGCGATACAACAGTCCCCCATGCACCTTGGGATGCAGCGTTTTCACGCGGCCTCCCAGCATTTCAGGCCAGTTGGTGAACTCCGACACATCTTTCACGGCCACACCTTGTTCGCGCAGCAGCTTGGCGGTGCCGCCGGTGGACAGGATCTCGATCTTCAGCGCGGCAAGCCTCTGCGCGAAATCCACGATTCCCGTTTTATCGAATACGCTGAGCAGCGCCCGTTCCACAGCCATGGGATTCCTCCACCGACAAGTTGAACCATCAAGTGTACGCGGAGGAGAGATGTAGGAAAAGTGGAGGTCTGTGGGAAACAATTCGCGACGCGGCTTAGGTTTTGACGAGAGCCTTCAGCTTTACAGCGCCGTTCACCACTTCCACGACGTATTCCACATCGTGGCATTGCTTCTGCTTTTGCAGATCTTTCGTTTTCTTACGCACAAATTCGTTGAAGCCCGCCTTGGTCAGCTTAGCCGTCTCTTCTCCGGCGGCTTGTTTTGCCTGCAGAAAGGCTTCGTAGAGTTGATCCACTTTTTGGGTTTCTTTTTCTGGCTCGGAGCAAACCATGCGAAACGGTTTTGCAACCTCGGCATTATTCGCCGGTGAGCCTTCTTCCGCGGCTGCCTGGCTGGGTGCGGGCGCGTTCCGCTTCGATGGCCTTCGCCGCAGCGCCGAAGTGCCGCTGTACTTTGCCTTCTTCTTTCAGCGCCAGCCTTTTGCGGAACATATCCTTATACTTCGCGTAGGTCTGCGAAAGATTGCTGAAGCGGAATCGTTGGCCAAATTTCAGTTCGCCGCCGCGTTCGCTATAGCGCCGGTTCATCTGATCAATACGCCATTCGATTTCCGTTGGCGGGCGTTTCCGTCCACCGCCGAAAAACATGTCGTATTCGATTTTCAAGCTGGCGTATATCCTTTTCCATCTGCGCCAGATCTTCGTCAATGGTCGCCATAGAGGCAAACTCCTGCGAATCCTCATGCTAGGAGCAGTGCTTGTCAGCGTCAATGCAGAAGGCACTGAAAGATACCCAAAACACAATTGGGCGGCCGGACACCCCACTGTCCTTCCGTACAGCTAGCGATTGCGGGGCGGAAAGCCTGTGCTCAAATGTCGCCATGGCCGAACCCGCCAAACCCGTAATCACCGAAAAGCAGGCCGCTCTGCTGCGGCAGGTGCCCTCCGTCGACGAACTGCTGCTCCGTCCGCGTATAGCCGCGCTGGTTAAGGCGCATAGACCGCAGTTTCCTGGTCGAGATCGTTCGTGAAGTGCTTGCTTCGACAAGGCGATCACTCGCTTCCGGAGATTCGTCCGGAGAAAAATCGCTATCGCCGGAGGCGCTGGAGCAAAAAATTATCGAAACCGTGGACCAGGAATTCGCGCCGTCCTTGCGACCGGTCATAAATGCTTCCGGAGTGATCCTGCATACAAATCTGGGCCGCGCGCCGCTCAGCGGGCTGGTCATAGAAGAGTTTCGCCGCGCTGCCACTCACTACAGCAACCTGGAATACGACCTCGCGGAGGGAGTTCGCGGAAAGCGCGATACCCACACTTCACGCTTGCTGCACCGGCTCACGGGCGCGGAATCCGCGATTGTCGTAAATAACTGTGCGGCGGGGCTGCTGGTTACGCTTGCTGCGCTGGCGCGTGGTGGAGAGGTGATCGTCTCGCGCGGCGAGCTGATCGAAATTGGCGACGGCTTCCGCATCCCGGAAATCATGGAGCAGAGCGGCGCGATACTGCGGGAAGTCGGCACGACCAACCGTACGCGTATCGCTGACTATGAGAACGCCATCAATGAGAAAACCCGGCTGCTTCTGCGCGTACATCCTTCCAATTTTCAGGTGACCGGCTTCACAGAGAAGCCGGAAGTCTCCGAATTGATTCGCCTCGGCGAACGTACCAACCTGCCTGTCGTGGAGGACCTTGGCTCAGGATGCCTGATCGATCTTTCCAGCTTCGGCATCACCGAACCGACGGCGCGTGAAAGTGTGGACGCCGGATTCTCGTTGGTACTTTTCAGCGGCGACAAACTGCTAGGCGGCCCGCAAGCGGGAATTATCGCGGGCAAGAAAGATCTGGTCGCAAAAGTTCGCCGCCATCCACTGTTCCGAGCACTGCGCGTGGATAAGTTAACCGTCGCCGCTATGGAAGTAACTCTGCGCGCCTACCTGCAGGCTTCGTGGGGAGATCTTCCGGTCCAGAGCATGCTTCGCCTGACGCAAAAGGAACTTGCCGCACGCGCCGAACGTTTTGTGCAGGTTTTGCGAGCAATCGGTCTCAGCGGCAAATGCGCAAATCGAAATTGTGGATGGGACTTCGTTGCTCGGCGGAGGTTCGACGCCATCGCAGTCTTTGCCTACCAGGTTGATCCGAATCGAGAGTTCACGCCACTCTGCCTCACAATTGGAACAGCGGTTGCGTTCGGGGCATCTGGGCATTCCGGTCATCGCGCGGATTGAAGACGATCGCGTCCTGGTTGATCTGCGCACGGTTTTCCCGAACAGGAACCGCTGCTCGCTCAAACACTGGTTGCCGCACTGCGCTGATTTTTTGCACAATCGATATATGCTGGGTTTCTCCGTTTCACGAAAACGACTTGTGGCCGTACAAAAGGCACTGCCGCGCGTGCCAATCGGATGGGCGCTGATCCGGTTACGGTTGGCCGGAATTTGCAATACCGATGTGGAAATACTTCGCGGTTATCACGATTTCCATGGCGTTGCAGGGCACGAATTCGTCGGTGAAGTTGCCGCCGTACAGGGCGTCTCCAGAAAAACGGAAAAGCATTGGATTGGTAAACGGGTGGCCGGCGGGATCAACATCTCGTGCAGCGCTTTTGGCTACAAACCGGAATGCGACTTTTGCAGGCGCGGATTGAAAACGCATTGCGCCCGCCGCAAAGTCTTGGGAATCGTCGGCCACGATGGAGCATTCGCGGAATATTTGACGCTGCCGCTTGAAAATCTCCACATCGTTCCCGCAAACGTCAGCGATGAAAAAGCTGTGTTCATCGAACCGCTGGCCGCTGCCTGCCAGATTCTCGATCAACTGAATATTCGCCAATTCCCTGCCGCCGCTGTTCTTGGCGATGGAAAGTTGGCGCAGTTGATCGCCTTGGTTCTGCAAGCGGCAGGTTGCAAGATTACGCTCTACGGTAAACACGAAACAAAACTGAAGCTGGCGGCAAACGCTGGAATCGCAACGAAAAAAGTGCACGGTGACGAACGCGACCTGAAAACTGTGAAAGAGAATTATCGTTTGGTAGTGGAAGCCACGGGTTCGCCTACGGGACTTCGATTGGCGCAACAAATGACGGAACCACGAGGCACGCTGCTGCTGAAATCCACCTTTCACGGGACCGCCCCGTCGAGACCTGGCCCATCGTGGTGAAGGAAATTACCGTAGTCGGCTCGCGCTGCGGCCCGTTCGACAAGGCCATCGCACTTTTGCGATCCGGCAAAGTTGACCCAACGCCGTTAATCTCGCGTGTATTTGCATTGAAAGAAGCGCCGAAGGCGATTGCCTACGCGCAAAAACGTGGCGTCATGAAAGTATTGTTGAGAAATCCGCAGGTCCGCGGATCATCTACAGCCGGTTGATGCACGAAGCCACGCAGGCCGCGCCAAATCCATTATCGATATTCACGACCGTCACATTCGAGGCGCACGAATTCAGCATGCCCAGCAGCGCCGCGACTCCGCCGAAACTCGCACCGTATCCCGTACTTGTCGGAACCGCAAT
Organism: Candidatus Acidiferrales bacterium; assembly: GCA_963837885.1. Taxonomy (GTDB): domain Bacteria; phylum Acidobacteriota; class Terriglobia; order Acidiferrales; family UBA7541; genus Acidiferrum. The sequence goes on from CAWIPD010000021.1 coordinate 251,485, forward strand.
CACCGGAACACCCACAAGCCCGCCAACGACGCTCGGCAAGGCCCCTTCCATCCCCGCAATGCAAATGATCACCCGCGCTTCGGTCAATTGAAGGCGGTGATCCAGCAAACGATGAATGCCCGCGACCCCCACATCGTAAATCTGCTCGACTTTGTTCCCCATCAGCCGGGCCGTCAGCACCGCTTCTTCCGCCACCGGAATATCGCTGGTGCCTGCGGCCACCACTACAATCGTGCCTTTGCCAGTGATATCGTGGCTCCGCTCAATAGTGATGACACCCGAAAGCTCGTGAAACTTTGCCGAGCGGCTGACCCGCTTTACCGCGGCAAACATCCTGGCATCTGCGCGGGTGACCAAGCACATTGTGCTGCGGTGTCCTTATGCCGCAACATCGTGCGCACGATCTCAGCCACCTGCGTCCGCGGTCTTCCCCTTGCCAAACACAACTTCCGCGAAGCCCTGCCGCAAGGCGCGGTGATGATCGACCTTCGCAAATCCAATATCTTCAAACGGCAGATGTTTCAGCCGTTCCATCGCCGCGAACGAGGAGAGTTTCCCGCTCTCCACCGCTTTCAGTAGTTTCAATATTTCTTCGGATTTCATCGTCGTTAACCGCAAAGAATTCTAACACCTGCCCGGCAACGCCACCTATGCTTGACTTGAAGTCGAGCCGCTGCGAGACTGACTTATCCGCGCAAAAGCCATGATTCCTGACAAAGACAAGACCATCACCGTGGGTGTGACCGGCGCAAGCGGCGCCATTTTCGCACAAAAAACGCTTGCTCTGCTTGAGGATGACCCTCGGGTTGCTCGCGTGCATCTGGTGGTCACGGAAACCGGTCAGCGTCTTTTCGCTGAAGAACTGGGCATCACTTCCGGCGACCTGAAGAAATTACCCTCGCGCATTTTGGGCCGCACGCCCAAAAAAATTGAAGCCCATTTCCAATAAAGATGTGGGCGCGTCGATCGCCTCCGGCAGCTACGACGTCGATGCCATGATCGTGATTCCCTGCACTATGGGCGCGCTTTCCGCAATCGCCAACGGAACCAGCGATGACCTGGTCAGCCGCTCTGCCGACGTGATGCTGAAAGAAGGGCGCAAACTGATTTTGTGCGTTCGCGACACGCCATTTAATCGCATTCATCTGGAGAACATGCTTCGCGCCCAGCAGGCTGGAGCGGTGATCATGCCCGTTGTGCCGGCCTTCTACGATAATCCGCGCACAATCGACGACCTGGTGACGCAGTTCGCCTGCCGCGTGCTGGCACAAGCAGGACTGCCGCAGCAAAAAATGCATCGATGGACCGGCAGCGTGCCCGGCAAAAAAGCAGGGGCATAGCGCAAGATGAGCTCTCGTATTCGCACCATCCTGGAAATGATCAAGTTCGAGCACTCGGTGTTCGCGCTTCCGTTTGCTTTGACTGGTGCGCTTCTCGCCGCTCGCGCAACTTCGCATGGCTGGCCTTCGCTTCGCCAGATTCTGTGGATCATCGTGGCCATGGTTGCGGCACGCTCCGCGGCGATGACCATCAACCGCATCGTCGATCTGCGCTATGACAAGGAGAATCCGCGCACAAAAACCCGGGCCCTGGCTACCGGCGCGCTCTCTGTTTCATTTGCGTGGGGCTTTGCCATCGCCGCCGTTCTCCTGTTTTTTGTGGCGGCCTGGCAACTCAATCCGCTGGCGCTGAAATTGGCTCCGGTGGCTATCGCGATCCTTTTTTTCTACTCCTTCACTAAACGTTTTACTTCGTGGTCGCACGTGGTTCTGGGCTTCGCGCTGGGCATTTCTCCTGCGGCGGCGTGGATTGCGATTACCGGCGGCCTGGACTGGCGCATGCTCATTCTCTGCGGCGCGGTGACTTTGTGGGTCGGTGGCTTCGACGTGCTCTACGCCTGCCAGGATGTCGAGTTCGACAAGCAGGCCGGCCTGTTTTCCATTCCGAAGCGTTTCGGAATTGCTGCGGCGCTGCAGATTGCCCGCGCGATGCACGTCGGTGTGGTTCTTCTCTTAAGCTGGCTCGCTTTCAGCTTTGGTTTGCCCTGGCCCGCTTGGGTCGGCATCATCGTCGTCGCCGCCCTGCTGGCCTACGAGCATTCTCTGGTTCATGCCAACGACCTGAGCAAGCTGAACGCTGCGTTTTTTACGGTGAACGGTTATATTAGTATGTTGTTTCTGTTGTTCTGGGGCGCTGCCGCGGCGGTTTGGCGCGTTTGAATGATTCGGAATTTCTGAAGCAAAAAGGCTTTAATTTAGGCCCAAATCGTTGTAGCGCCGTTGTTTCCGGTGCCATCTAATAAAGTAGAGAGAATCGTGGCTGAACTGACCATCACCGACGCAAACCTGAAGCCCATCGCTGATAAAGTCTTGGCGGGCGAGCGACTGCCCTTTGAAGACGGCGTGACGCTCTACAAATCTCCCGATCTTCTTGCTGTGGGCTGGCTGGCCAATCACGTTCGTGAAAAGCGCCACGGTGATATCACTTATTACAACGTCAATCGCCACATCAATCCGACCAACGTCTGCGTAGCGCATTGCAAGCTCTGCGCGTTTGGCCGCGATCCCAACTCTCCCGGCGCTTACACCTTCACCTTAGAAGAGATGTACGAGCGCGCCGCAAAGGGTGTGCGCGAAGGCGCAACGGAATTTCACATTGTTGGTGGACTCCATCCGGATCTGCCATTCGATTTTTTCCTGGAACTGATTCGTGGGCTGAAATCGCGCCATCCGCACGTGCACTTGAAAGCTTTCACCATGGTGGAGGTCCACTACTTCGCGCGCATCGCCAAGCTTACCGTCGATGAAACGCTCCGCCAGATGAAAGAAGCCGGTGTGGATTCCTGCCCCGGTGGCGGAGCGGAAATTTTTCATCCCCGTGTGCGCCGCATCATCTGCGACCACAAAGTCAGTGGACACATGTGGCTCAGCATGGCCAAGAAGGCGCATCGAATCGGGCTACGCTCCAACGCCACCATGCTCTACGGCCATGTGGAAACCATGGAAGAGCGCGTCGATCATCTGGTAAAGCTGCGCGAAGCTCAGGATGAGACTCACGGATTCGTTGCGTTTATTCCGCTGGCGTTTCACCCGGACAATACACCGCTGGCACACATTCCGAAACCCACGGGCTACGATGATTTGCGCAACATCGCTGTCTCGCGGCTGCTGCTCGATAATTTCGATCACATTAAAGCCTACTGGGTGATGCTCTCGCCCAGCATTGCGCAAATTGCGCTGCGATTCGGCGCTAACGATATGGACGGCACGGTCGTAGAAGAAAAGATCTATCACGATGCCGGCGCCAGCACTGCTGAATTCACACCGCGTGCCGAACTCGAGCGCCTTATCCGCGCCGCCGGACGGGTGCCCGTGGAACGCGATACGCTCTACAACAAGATTGATCGTTCCAAGCTTCCGCCGATCGAACTCGGCACGCCCCCGGGCCTGGTTTCCCTGTCCATCTAGCTGCGGGGCCGACTAACCAGCTGTCCCGATGACTTCCTGAAAATTACGGAAATCGTGTATTCCATTTCGATAGATAGTCCATGTAAATTCCATCGGTGACGTAAGCGCGAAGGTGTTCAACTTATGCGCGATACGAGCCTGAGCCCACCTAGGAGCGATTCCAACCGATGCGCACCATTCTGCTGCTGACCATTTCAAATATTTTCATGACATTTGCCTGGTACGGCCACCTGAAATACCGCGGCGTGGCACTCTGGAAGGTCATTCTGATCAGTTGGGGCATAGCCTTCTTCGAATATTGCTTTCAAGTGCCGGCCAACCGCATCGGCTCTTATGAATTCACCTCCGCGCAGTTGAAGACGATTCAGGAAGTCATCACCCTCTCTGTTTTTTCAGTCTTCTCGATTACCTATCTAGGCGAGCCGATGAAGTGGAACTATCTGGCGGGTTTCGGCTGCATTTCGGCCGGAGCATTTCTTGTCTTTCACAAATTCTGATTAGATCGACTGCGGCGCCCACGCCACCACATCTTGACGCCTGGAAAAATGCAGCAATGGTTTATCGGGCAAAAGCGCGATCAATGATTTAGCCACGGTATTATCGACAATCTCGGCTTCAGCAACTTGCAAATCCCATGGCGGATGATGGATGTCGCCGCGCAGCACTTTGCCTTGTGGCGTTGCGCTGTATAAGCAATATCGTTCGATCAAGAAATGCTCCAATGTCCCGGCCTGCGCCTGAAATATTCTCCCTGCTCCTCGATATCTTCCACGAAAAATGGCCACTGGAGCATCTCGATGTATCCGTTCGCTCTCATACTCGATCCAACCTAGCTGCTCTTCGCAACGCATCCTGGCGCGATAATAAGGCAACTGGAACCACGCGCGAGCAACCGTTACGGCCAGTGAATTCGCTGCGTCCAGACTGAAGAACCACACTCCCGGCTTTCCTGCCCTTTTTACATATGTGCGCAAATTCAGCTCCGGAAATTCCGAAGTTCCGGGCACAGCGGGCGCGTACCGCAAACGGACTCCGCGCATTAAAAAAGGCACAACAGCCAGCCAGGCTTGCCCGCTAAAGGTGTCGATCTCCAACCCGGCGGGTATGTGCGGCCGCAGAATCGCTTGGGAAACAGGCCAGTGAGCGAACAAAAGGTCGCGCCACTGTTGGGCCATGACCCAACTGCTCGCGGGAACGGCCCAGGGCCGGTGAGCGGTCTGCTGAAGAATCGTTTCGGTCGCCATTCATCCACCTGACGGGTTTGATGCCGCAGATCGCTGTTTCGAGCCGTCCAGACCGCGCGGAACGCGAGTATTTGCGGTAACATCTCAGCGATAGCCCCGACACATTCGAATTTAATGAACCTTTTGGCGCAGTGGCTGAATCCAACCGATAAACAAGGTAATTTAATTCATCGAATCTAGGAGAAACTCTATGCAACGCAAAGCTTCCGCAGTCTGGCAAGGCGATTTGAAGTCTGGCAAAGGCAACATCTCCACGGAGAGTGGCACACTAAAGCAGGCCCAATATTCTTTCAGCACGCGCTTTGAAAATGGAGTCGGCACCAATCCTGAAGAACTGCTCGCCGCTGCCCATGCGGGTTGTTTCACCATGGCGCTTTCCGCGCAACTTGGCGGAGCCGGCATTACCGCCACGAAACTGGAGACCACCTGCACGATCTCTCTGGAAAAAGTGGGCGAGGGCTTCAGCATCACCAAGAGCCATCTCGACCTCGTCGCCACCATCCCCGGCGCGGACAAAGCCAAGTTCGACACCGCGGTAAAGAATGCGGAAACGGGCTGCCCGGTCTCCAAGCTCTACAAAGCAGAAATTTCCGTGGATGCAAAACTGGTCTCTTGATTCGCCCTAAATCCCGGGAGATAACAAAGCGAGTACAATGTTTCGGATGATACCCAATGCAGGTGTCTTTATCGCCGGTGTCGTGGTGTTTCTGGTCGTGGCGTGGGACGCGTTCGAAGCCATCATTCTGCCTCGACGGGTGACCAGAAAATTCCGCCTCACCCGTTTCTATTACAAGTTCACCTGGTCCACCTGGAAAGCGGCAGCTAAGTTAGCCTCGTCCAGAAAAGTGAAAGAAACCTTTCTGGGATATTACGGACCGATTTCCTTGCTATTCCTCATCGGAGTGTGGGCGATCGGGCTGGTGCTTAGTTTCGGGTTGATGCAGTACGGCGCGGGTTCCGCGATCAATCTATCCGGGTCCAACCCAAGTTTTCTTACCGATCTCTATCTGAGCGGCACCACTTTTTTCACGCTCGGATTGGGTGACGTTGTGCCGCGTTCGCATCTGGCCCGGTTATTGGTCGTAGCGGAGAGCGGCTTCGGTTTTGGATTTCTTGCGGCCATCATCGGCTATCTGCCCTTCATTTACAGCGCATTTGGGTCTCGCGAAACAAACATCACCCTTCTCGATGCTCGCGCGGGAACTCCCCCAACCGCCGGAGAGCTCCTTCGCCGGCACAGTTATCCGGGCGGCGAAGAAGCCTTGGGCAAACTGCTGGAAAAATGGGAACTGTGGAGTGCGGAACTTCTGGAAACCCATCTCTCTTACCCGGTGCTGGCTTATTTCCGCTCGCAACACGACAATCAATCGTGGATCGCTTCGCTTACCGCCATACTCGACACCTGCGCGCTGACCATCGCCGGGATTGAAGGCGCTTGCGCCAGGCAGGCAGAGCTTACTTTCGCCATCTCTCGCCACGCCATCGTGGACCTGGCACAGATTTTTGGTGCATCTCCTAAGGCGCTTCCTACAGAACGCCTCACCGCCGAGGAACTGCTTCGCCTGCGCGATAAACTCGCGAAATTCGGAATGAAACTTGTGCGTACTCCGGAAGCTGACAAGAAACTATCCGAAATGCGCATGATGTACGAGCCTTATGTATTATGCGCTGGCTAATCACCTAAATCAGTCGCTGCCTCCGTGGATTCCCGTTGTCAAAGGCAAAGACAACTGGCAAACCACTGCCTGGGCGCAGACCGCCGGCGTGATTGAAGCCGAACAGGCCCTCGTTCACGACGACCACTTCTAGACCTTTAACAGTTTTTGTTATCGTATGAGCTCAGGAGCACTCCCATGAAAGCGATTCAAGTTCACCAATTCGGCGGCCCGGAAGTCCTGGTGCTGCATGAGATTCCCACCCCCAAGCCGGGCCCGGGAGAAGTTCTTGTAAAAGTTCACGCCGCTGGTGTCAATCCCTATGACACCTACATGCGTGCCGGAACCTACGCGATCAAACCGCCTCTTCCCTACACGCCGGGATCGGATGCCTCGGGAGTCGTGGAGTCGGTCGGCGATGGCGTCAAAAAAGTGAAGCCGGGCGATCGCGTCTGGACGGCCAAGACCGTCAGCGGCGCTTACGCGGAATATGCGATTGCGCTCGAATCGCAAGTGAATCTCCTGCCCGCCAAAATTTCCTTCTCGCAAGGCGCAGGGCTATGGGTTCCCTATGGCACCGCCTACACGGCGCTTCATCATCACGCACAGGCGCGCGCGGGGGAAACGGTGCTGATTCATGGCGCCAGCGGTGGCGTGGGGCTCGCTGCCACACAGTTGGGTCGCGCGATGGGACTGACCGTTATCGGTACCGCGGGAACGCAGCGTGGTCTGGACCTGGTGAAAAAGGAAGGCGCCCATTTCGCCTTCGACCACACCAAAGCCGATAACGCCGACCAGATCCTGAAGGCGACCGATGGACGCGGCGTCGATATCGTTCTGGAAATGCTGGCGAATGTGAATCTCGCCACCGATCTGCGGCTACTCGCTAAGCTCGGCCGCGTGATCGTCATTGGCAATCGCGGAGAAATTACGATCAATCCGCGTGAATTGATGGGTCGCCGCGCTTCGGTACGCGGGTTTACCCTATGGGCCGCCACCGATGCCGAAGTCACCGAGATTTATGCGGGAATCGATGCAGGACTGGAAAACGGCACGCTGCGCCCCATCGTTGGTAAGGAACTACCGCTGAAAGACGCTCCGCAGGCTCACCAGGATATTCTCGCGCCCGGAGCGCACGGCAAGATCGTTCTCGTACCGTAATGCCTTCGCAAGCCAGAAATCTTACTAGCTGGCATCGCGAACGTGCATAACCCAGAGGAGCCACGTGAAAGTTGGCCTAGGCGTGCTGCAAGTTTTGGCGGGCGGGGTACTCAACGGCAGCTTCGTCGCTCCCATGAAGGTCATCAAAACCTGGAAGTGGGAAAACAGTTGGCTTGTTTACTCAATTGTTGGGCTGACAATTATTCCTTGGATGGTGGCATTTGCGACCGTTCCCAACCTTACTGCCGTTTATGCCCACTCATCTAACTCGATTCTTCTGAAAGTCATTCTGTTTGGAATTGGCTGGGGTATCGGTTCCGTACTCTTTGGCATCGGAGTGATTCGCCTCGGTCTCGCCTTAGGCTATGGAATTATCCTCGGTCTGATCGCCCCCATCGGCACATTCCTCCCGCTCATTGTGCTTCACCCCGAGCGCTTACACACTCGCGAAGGCAGGCTCCTGATCGTTGGCATGCTTCTTGTCCTCGTTGGCATTTCTTTCCTCGCCATCGCGGGGAAACGCCGTGAACAAGATTACCGTGCCAAACAAGTTTCCGATTCCCGTTCCTCAGGTACCTTTTTTTCTGGCGTCCTAATTTGCGTCCTTGCCGGCATTTTCTCGCCAATGCTCAACTTCAGCTTTGTTTTCGGCCAAGAAATGGAGCAGCGAGCCGCCTCCTTCGGCGCGTCTTCCGCGATGTGCGCGAATCCAGTGTGGGCTCTCACGCTGACTGCAGGTAGCATAATCAACATCGGTTACTGCGTTTTACTGCTACAAACAAATAGGACCTGGAACCTTTTTGGCGGCTTTGGGTCAGTTCGCAACTATGTTGCGTGCATCTTTATGGGCCTCCTCTGTTTTGGCAGTTTTCTGGTCTACGGCATGGGAGCCACGGCCCTCGGCTCGCTCGGCGGTATTCTTGGTTGGCCGCTTTTTATGTCGATGAGTCTGATAGGCTCCAGCGTTCTCGGCGCGCTCACCGGAGAATGGAGGGACGCAAGCCGCCGAGCACATTTGTATTCTCTCGTGGGGATCATTGTCTTGGTCATTGCGATTGTCGTGATTTCCAGAGGTAATCACTTGTAACATTTCGAATGCGGCGAACTGCGCCTCGAGCATTACTGCTACGCAACTCCAAACTGTAATCGGTGAAACTTTGTATCGATTGTGAATACCCGCCCGTGGGAAAATTCAGCCTCCAAACGATTAAACCAAGTGAAGCTAGGCGGCCTCCGCTAGATAGGTTGTCGACTACTTCGCTGCGAATCTATGATTAACCTCTACGCCCAACCTAAGCTGTGCAACAAAATGCCCGCGGTCGCGCCGCCTAAAACCAGCCAAGCCGAATTCACTTTAAAGCGAAATAGCAGGAACACACTGACGACCGCCAGGATGATCGCCGGAATATTGATCAGCGTGGCACGGGCGAACTGCCAGCCGACAAATGCCATCAGCGCCACCGCTGCCGCGTTCACTCCATCCAGAAATGCGCTGGCAAGCGGTGAGCTGCGCAATTTCGGCAGGATGTGCGCGGTTAGCCCCACGTAGATAAATGCGGGCAAAAACATTCCCAGTGTGGCGAGTGTGGCACCCCTCCATCCACCGAGCAAATATCCGATAAACGTTGCGACCGTAAAAAATGGGCCGGGAGTCGCCTGGCTGACTGCAATCGCGTCTAACAATTGGCCGTCCGTCAGCCAATGCAACCGCACAACCAGGTCCGCGCGCAAAATCGCCAGTAGGACATAACCGCTGCCAAACAGCACGGCGCCAATTTTCAGAAAGTAGAAGAACACCGAAGCGAGCCCAACTGTTCCTGGCAAAGCGAAAGCACTCGAACTTGCGATCTGCGTGAATGTAAATTCGTGCCGCCCCAGTTTTTTCCCCTGCACGATGAACATCCACAAAATTCCTGCGCCCAACAACAGCACCAGCAATGGCTGGCCGAGCGCGGCCATTGCTACCACTGCTGCGGCCAGCAAGATCAGCCAGGCATTCCTCAACGCTGTGCGTCCCAGATTCCATATCGCCTGTGCCATCAGCGCCACGGCCACGGGCTTGATCCCGAACAGTAATCCAGCCATTTGCGGTACGGAACCATATCGCAAGTACACCCAAGCCAGTGCCGCGACCATCAACGCTGCCGGTAGAATGAAGCTCGCTCCGGAAACCAGCATTCCCGCCAATCCACCGCGCAGTTCCCCCAAATAGATTGCCAGTTCCGTCGAACTCGGCCCGGGAAGCAAACTCGCTGCACCGAACAGATCCAGAAACCGTTCCCGTGACAGCCAGTTCTTCCGCCGCACAAACCGCTCTTCCATCATGGCCACGTGTGCGGCCGGGCCGCCGAACGCCACAAATCCCAATCGCAAGAATTCCCGCGCAACTTCACCCAGCGTTCCTCGAGAACGTTCGGAATTTGAGTTGTTTTCTTCCGCCATGGCAGACAAGATTATGCACCAGAACTCGCCATGACTTTCCAGTTTGAAGCAAGAGTAGACTCTAGAATGTGGGTGTCTCGATGAATTCCGAATTACATTCGCAAAGGATCCTCCGGTCGGGTTCGACCGGTAAAGGCATCTTCATCGGCGGGCTGCTGGCGCTTGTCGCTGTAGCGATCATCGCCTGGCTGCTCTCTGGCGTTGGGCTGCTGCAATTTCTAGGCAATCTTCGCAGTGGCCGCACCCTGTTTCGCATCGACCAGCCCACCGTTGTTCGCCAGATCGCTCAATTGCAGCGGCTGGAAACGGTGAAGTTCACCATGGATAAGATTATTTCGGGCGAACATAACAGCCCCTACGTTCCAAAATTCTTTATTGGCGATAGCCTTCTTCTGGTCGTGCATGGCGAAGTGATCGGTGGCGTCGATCTTGCCGCGATCCAGCCCTCGGATGTTTTCGTGCAAGGACAAAAGGTCACCGTGCGCATGCCGAAAGCCCAGCTCCTCGTCACCCGCCTCGACAATGAGAAGACCAGAGTGTATTCGCGCGATACCGGACTTTTCTCCTCTCCCGATCCTAATCTGGAAAGCGAGGTTCGCCAGGAAGCCGAGCGCCAACTGCAGCAAGCAGCCCTCGATGGCGGCATCTTGAAATCCGCCGACGACAACGCACGCACCACCGTCGCCAGCTTACTCAAGGGCCTGGGCTTTACCGAAGTAGTTTTCCAATAGCCACAATTGCCTTTTGGTGATCCGTTTTTGTGTCGCTCTCAGTTGCGCAGCAGACCTCTTCTTGGCAAACTTTCTCGGGCGCTACAGGGTAAATGTACGAGACACCCTGGAATTTGAGATAGTAGATAGGTTGCCCTGCCGGAAGTCCGTTTCCGGTATTTAGTTCGCAGGATTGTCAGCGCTTTAATTTTGCCAGCTTGCCGTTTCGCGGTCGGAGCGGCACTTGGAGATTTATCAGCTTTGCTTACACTCGCTTCCATTTTTCTCTTCATCCAACCCGGCCCGGTCAGCCAGTACTGGCACAAGCTCACCGACAAGACTTTCTCCGGCGTCTACCATGCAAATACTTTTGATCTGGCGATGATGATTCCTTACTTCATCGTGCTCTTCATCCTGGCCGCCTATGGCATGCACCGCTACGTTCTTCTCTACGATTATTATGTTTATCGCAAAAATATTCCTGGTCCGCCTCCCGCTGTTTCCAATTGGCCTCGCGTCACCATCCAACTTCCTATCTTCAATGAACGCTACGTGATTGAGCGCCTGGTCGATGCCGTATCTCAGTTCGATTACCCGCGCGAACTGCTCGACATACAAGTCCTCGATGATTCCACGGACGAAACCCGCGAAGTGGCTCGCGCCTGTGTTGAGCGTCACGCCGCCGAAGGCCTGCCCATCACCTATATCCATCGCACAAATCGCGAAGGGTACAAAGCGGGCGCGCTGGAGAATGGCCTGAAAACATCACAAGGCCAGTTTGTCGCCATTTTCGACGCTGATTTCATTCCGCAAGCTGATTTTCTGCGCGGCACTATTCCTTACTTTCTCAATCCCGACGGCGGCGACAATATCGGCATGGTGCAGACTCGCTGGACGTATCTGAACAGCGACTACTCCCTGCTCACGCGCGTGGAAACGATTCTGCTCGACGGCCATTTTGTGATCGAGCACGGCGGCCGCTCACGTCGCGGCACTTTCTTCAATTTCAACGGCACAGCGGGCGTGTGGCGTCGCGCGGCCATTGACGCCGCTGGCGGCTGGGAGCACGACACGCTTACCGAGGACACCGACCTCTCCTATCGCGCGCAATTAAAAGGCTGGAAATTTCTCTATCTGCCCCACATCGAGTGCGCCTCTGAGCTGCCGGTGGATATGAACGGCTTCAAGGCGCAACAAGCACGTTGGGCCAAAGGCCTGATGCAGACCGCCAAGAAAATCCTGCCGCAGGTTTTTCGTTCGAATGTTCCGCTGTTCGTGAAAGCGGAAGCGTTTTTTCATCTCACCGCCAATATTTCCTATCCGTTGATGGTGTTGCTCTCCACCATGCTGCTGCCCGCGATGATTGTGCGCTTCTATCAAGGCTGGTTTCAGATGATCATTATCGACCTGCCGCTTTTCCTCGCTTCCACATGCTCGATATCCAGCTTTTATCTAGCGGCCCAAAAAGAATTGCACCCGAGAACTTGGGTGAAGACTTTTCTCTACATGCCCTTCGTCATGGCCACCGGAATTGGTCTCTCTGTACGCAACGCGCAGGCCGTGCTGGAAGCAATTGTGGGCAAGAAATCCGAATTTGCGCGCACTCCCAAATTCAAGATTGAAGGCAAGTCTGGCACCTTTGCCGCGAAAAAATATAGAAATAAATCCGGATGGATGCCCTACTTTGAGATTCTGCTTGGCTTGTATTTTGCGCTGGCCGTCATCTACGCCATTTCCAACGAAAACTACGCCACCGTTCCGTTCCTTTTCCTTTTTGTATGGGGTTACCTCTACACCGGCTTCATGTCCCTGAGCCAATCGTGGTTTGCGCATTTGCGCTTTGGCGTGAACGCTCCGGAAATGCGTCCAGCCTCGAGCGGCGCGCCAGGTTTCTAGCCTTACTAAGTTGTCGTAAGTTTCAAATTAAATTCCGTTCACCATCCTTGCCTTACCCTTCACACAAGCGCATCGTATCTATATGAATCGCTGGATGCGCAGTGTCGCCCGTCAAGTCACCGTGGAAGAGCTTGCCAATACGCTCACCCATGGTTTCGGCCTGGTGTGCAGCCTTATGGCCTTCGCGATCCTGACCGTGCTGGCTCTGGTTCACGGCGGCCGCTGGCAGATTATCAGTTGCGCGATTTATGGTGTCTCTCTGATCAGCCTCTACGCTGCTTCCACGTTTTATCACGGCACATCTTCGCCGCGCACCAAACACGCACTGATGATCTTCGATCACTGCGCAATCTATGCCCTGATCGCCGGCACCTACACGCCATTTCTGCTCGTCAATTTGCGGGGCAGTTGGGGCTGGTCGCTCTTCGGCGTTGTCTGGACAATTGCCGTCGCCGGCATTCTGTTCAAACTCTGGTTCGCCGACCGCTTCCCGATTTTCTCCACATCTCTCTATCTGGCGATGGGCTGGCTCGGCATGATTGGCGCGCGCCAGATTTTCACCCACGTGCCCGCCGTCGGCCTTTTCTGGATTTGCATGGGCGGCGTGATGTATTCCGTCGGCGTCATCTTCTACGCCTGCAAGCGCATACCCTACCATCACCTCATCTGGCACCTGATGGTTATGGCCGGCAGCACCTGCCATTTCATCGCCATCCTATATTCGGTCTTCCCCCGCGCCTAAGCCTGGTCACGGCTCCAAAAGTCGCTATCAATCGTCATCTTCGCTACAATTCTGTGTTTGTCCTTCTGCCCTGGAGGACCGAGGTGGCCATGAGTGGTCTGGTTCGTGTACGTACGTTTGCGCGCATGCGCGACTTTTTGCCTTACGCCGGTTTCCGCGTAATTGCTGCGCTGTTATTTGCGATTTGTGCTTTCATTCCCGCGCAAGCCCAGCAACGACGCGAACGCGAGCCCAACTCCGTCTACTCCGAGCGCCGTCAGAAACTGGCGTCGACCATCGACGCTCCGATCGTGCTCCTCGGATTTACCGGCAAGGAAGAAGACGCGCAGACTTACATCTTCACGCAGGAGGAAAATTTCTATTATCTGACGGGACACAACGAAGAAGAAGCCGCGCTCATCCTGCTCCCGCCCAACGGCAGCAGCGCCAAGAAAGACGACTGGCCAGGCCCGCGCGAAATCTTTTTCATTCCTTCGAAGGATCCGCGCAAAGAAGTCTGGAACGGCGTGCGCATTTCTCCTACCGATCCCGGTATCGAGGCCCGCACCGGCTTTGCCACGGTGAAGCCCTACACCGATCTGCGCGCCACCGTCGATTCTCTGCTCAAGTCCTATCACACGGTTTACACCATTCTTCCCTACGAGCATGAACTGGGTGGCTATCCCCACGAAAAAGAAACTGTGGAATGGCTGAAGCTGATCGCACCGCAAGCGGAGATAAAAGATATTCGCAAACAGATTTACGATTTGCGCGTCATCAAATCGCCCACCGAAATCGCATTTATCCGCCAGGCTGTCGATCTTTCCCTCGACGCCCAGCTCGAAGCATTCAAAATGATGCGGCCCGGCCTGTATGAATATCAGATCGCTGCAAAAATGGTTTTTGTTCACGCCATGGGCGGCTCCGAAGCGGAAGCCTACGCGCCAATCGTCGGTGCCGGGCCCAATTCCACAGCCCTGCATTACGACAAACTCTCGCGCAAGATTCAGGATGGCGACATCGTGGTCATGGATGTGGGCGCGCAATATTCCGGCTACGCCGCCGACATCACGCGCACGATTCCTGCCAACGGAAAATACACGCCTCGCCAGCGCGAAATTTATGAAATCGTTTTAGGTGCGCAGAATGCGGCTCTGGCCGCTATGAGACCCGGCGTGACCATGGGCTGCCGCGGCAATAAGGACAAGAAAGATACGCTGCAGAACGTCGCTTACAACTACATCAACTCGCATGGCAAGGATTTGCACGGCAAATCGCTGGGCCAGTATTTCATCCACGGATTGGGCCACAATCTCGGACTGAATGTTCACGACGCCACGCCTGACTACTGCGCTCCGCTGGTGCCCGGCATGGTGGTCACTGTCGAACCCGGCATCTACATCCCCGAAGAAAACCTGGGAGTGCGCATCGAAGATGATGTCCTGATCACCGCGACCGGCTATGAACTGCTAAGCCAACGACTCCCCCGCAGCGCGGAAGAAATCGAAAAAATCATGGCGGACGCCGCCAAGCAGCGCGCGGAAGAAGCCCGCAAACCTTAAAGGGGTCTCACTCCTAATTGCTTTGTTATTTTGGGCCGGCAGCGGAAAGGGAGTGCGTCTGCCCCTCGCGAATCGGGGCGGGGATCAGGCGCCCGATGAGTAAGTGGAAGAGAAAGACCAGCACGAGGCCGCCGGCAAGCTCGAGCACGAACCATTTCATGTCGGTTTGCGGGTAGAACAAAGCGTAGAGCACCAGTACCCAGAACGAAGTGGTCAGCACCGGAATTCCTACTGCAATGAACATGGTTCCGGAGAAACCGGGAAGATACCACGGAAATTGATCGTGGACCGAACGGCGCGCCCACCATGCCGTGTCGATCTTGATGGCCAGTCCTTCGGCCAAAGGCAATTCCGTTTCTCCCGGACTGCTGCGGTGCCCCAATCTGTAAAACTCAAACAAGTGGGAGTCGATAGAGGTCACGCCCGGAATCGACTCCAGCAGCCGCAGATACGCCCGCCAGAACTGAATGACTCGCACACCGCGGAAACCGAGTGAGATGTAGAACAACGAGAGCGCGAGACCGAAAAGGGTAACAATCAGGCTGATGTTGTGAGCGGTCGTTGTGGCCGCGGTGGTGAACGCCAGGGCAGTAGCCAGAAACGCCTGCACGGTCGAGAAGTTGTTCATCCGCGCATAGAGGATATGGTCCTCGTGGTACAACCTCTCGAGAACCTTATGCCAGGATTGCTTCGGGTCTGAAAAGTTGGGATCGCTGACTCATCGCCACCTCAAAGGCCTCAATCCGGGCTGTCCCGGAATCGAAATTGTACAGGGATATGTCCGCCGCCTCTGTGTTTCAACGCACGTAGGTCATGTTTTAAGAACCATGCCGGCCAAATCTTAATCTTCCGTTCCCCTTCCGAGCCCCAATTGACCTCTCCCAATGCCCCCCGCTATACTTAATTTTCGCGTTGGGACGGCAATTTCCCTTCGCGCCTCGTGTCATTCCGCGCGCTGCTGCTTTCTGCTGCCGCCTGGAATTTCCGAAAACTTTGTCAATTTCACAGGGAGTCTACGGCCCTTTTCTGGCCGCATGAACGTATGAGCACCGTAAAAGCCACTCAACTTCGCCCCGGCATGGTCATCCAGCACGAGGGCCAGCTTTACACCGTTTTCAGCACCGATCACCGTACCCCGGGCAACAAGCGCGGCTCGATGCAAACGCGCCTGAAGAACCTGCGCACCGGCATCATGATCGATTACCGCTTCCGCGCGGAAGAATTTGTCGACCGCGCCATCCTCGACGAGATCGAATTCGAGTACCTCTATCAAGAGGGCGACGATTTCCACTTCATGAACACGCAGAGCTACGAGCAGATGCAGATGACCAAGGACGAGTTGGGCGAAACCGTGCTCTACCTGATCCCCAACACCATCGTCAAAATCGAATTCTTCGAGGAAAAGGCCATCGGCGTGGACCTGCCCGACACTATGGACATGAAAGTCATCCAGACCGAGCCCACACTCCAGAAAGCTACGGCCAGCGCCGTGATGAAGCCCGCGACGATGGAGACCGGCCTCGTCGTCAACGTGCCTCCCTTCGTCAATGAAGGCGATCGCATCCGCGTGGACACCTCCGAAGCGCGTTACGTCCAGCGCGTCGAGTAGTTTTTCACCGCGGGTCGTTCCAAACTTTCCGCCTCCGCAGCTGAGCTGCTTCCTCAAAGCTCAGAAGAGGCAACAACAAAAAAGAGCTCCTGCAAAGGAGCTCTTTTTGTTTTTGCATGTTTTTCCAATCTTTACCAAATTTTCATCCCTCACCCGCGTATTTGGCGGGTGAGGGATCTGACTTTAACTGTGACCGTTTCTCCTACGCCTTACTCGCCTCTCCGCGCTCCCCCGCCGGATGCGCGCCAAAGACGCGGGCAAAAATATTGTCCACACTGCGCAACTGCCGCTTCAAATCAAAGGTATGCTGCAAATCTTTTTCACCCATGAATTTCGTGATACGGGCATCTTTCCCCACTCGTTCGCGAAAACTGGTGTCCGAATCCCACGCCGCCATGGCATTTTCCTGGACCGCTTTGTAGGCGTCGTCGCGCGGCATCCCCTTCTCCACCAGGTCTTGCAGCAACTGTCCAGAGAAGACCAAGCCCTGTGTGCTTTCCAGATTGCGCAGCATGCGCTCTGGAAACACTTTCATCTCGCTGACTAGCTGAGTCATCTTGCCGAGCATGTAATCGATCAGGATCGTCGAATCGGGAAGGATCACGCGTTCCACGCTGCTGTGGGAAATGTCCCGCTCGTGCCACAGCGCGATATTTTCGTAACTGGCCAGCATGTTGGTGCGGACCAGGCGTGCCAACCCGCAAATCTGCTCGCAAGTGACGGGATTACGTTTGTGCGGCATTGCCGAACTGCCGCGTTGCTCGTTGCCAAAATGCTCTTCGGCTTCGCGCACTTCGGTGCGTTGCAGATGCCGAATTTCCAGGGCGATTTTTTCCAACTGCCGCGGCGATCAAAGCCAGCGAGCTCATGTAGTGCGCATGGCGGTCGCGCTGAATCACCTGCGAAGCCACTCGCGTAACATTTAATCCCAGCCGCGCGCAGATTTTCTCTTCGATCTCCGTGCCCAGGTGCGAAGCGTTTCCCACCGCACCGGAAATCTTTCCGAAGCGCATCTCGCCCGCAGCCTGGCGAAAACGCGAAATATTGCGCTGATTCTCGGAAAACCAGTTGGCGATTTTTAGTCCAAAGGTGATGGGTTCCGCATGAATCCCGTGGGTGCGCCCAATCTGCGGCGTGTGTTGAAACTCATGCGCCCGCAGGTCCAGCACTTCGCCAAACAGCACCAGGTCGCGCTCGATCAAGTGCGATGCGTCGCGCACCAGCAAAGCCTGCGCCGTGTCCACGACGTCGTTCGAGGTCATTCCGTAATGCAGCCATCGCGCGGCATCCGGGTCGCCAATCGGATTCGCCCACCGCCATGGTGAAAGCGATCACGTCATGTTTTACTTTGGCTTCCAGTTCATTAATTCGCGCCACATTCACTTTCGCGCGCTCGCGAAGGATGGCCGCAGCCTTCTCAGGCACCTGCCCGGCTTCGGCCAGCGTTTCCGCCGCCGCCAGTTCCACATCCAGCCATCTCTGGTAACGGTTTTCGTCGCTCCAGACCTGCCCCATTTCTTTTCGCGTATAACGTGGAATCACGGAATGCTCTCCCGCACTGATACACAAATATCATACGGTATTTGGTGCAATCGAAGCGACAGGCGACCTTCCGCAGCCCCGCCAAAAAAAGAACTCCGGAAGCGGTACGCGCTCCCGGAGTCTCTGGTTGATTCTGTTAAATTACGGTTAGAACTCGTACCGCAAAGCAATTTGCATAATCCGAGGATTCGTCAGCGTACCGCTGAAGTTCCCGAATGTGCCCGAGTTGCCGTTCTGCAGGGTGCCGCCTGTGGAAGCCGACGCGGATTGAACGTCGAAACGGACTGAGTTGGTTATGTTGAACACTTCCCACCGGAATTGCAGGCTTTGTTTTTCGCTCCAGGGCATTTTCCAGCTCTTTGAAAGGCCCAGGTCTATACCGAAGTAACCAGGACCTCGCAGCTGGTTGCGTGCTCCCGTTCCACCGGGGAAAGCGTAGCCAAAGGAATTGGCGGCGGCGTTGCCGGTGGTAAACAAGTTGGGATAAGAGTTCGTGCCGTTGATCCCGCCCGATCCAGTGTAATTTGTGCCAGTATTTACCGGCTGGAGAAGGACCGCATTGCCTTCCAGTTGGTAGTTGGTCGGATATTGTCCGCCGTTGTCCACGTTCACAGCGAATCCACTCGTCCAGCGAGCTAAGCCAGACAATTGCCATCCGCCGATGAGCGCATCAGTGAACGCATTGGTGTCGTGAGCGAGCCAACGTCCACGGCCAAACGGCATTTCCCAGATGAAGTTCGTGTTGAACTGGTGCCGCAGGTCAAAGTCCGAGGGACCACGATTCGAGAATGGATTCCAGGCATTGATGATCTGGCCGCCTAATCCGCCCCAACTTCCCACACGTTCGGCATCCGAAGAAACGTCAATGGATTTGCCATAGGTGTAGTTGACGTCAAACTGCAAACCGTGGGTCATCTTGTGTTGCAGCGTCACTTGCAACGCGTTGTAGTTTGCATTGGTCATGGTCCGCAATGCGTACAGTGAAGAGTATTGCGGGCTGTAAAACACATTGGGCCCGGTGTAATTTCCGGTGCGGTAGTAATACAAGTTGTTCGGATTTGCTCGCGTCCGGGACGCCTGTGGTATCCATCTCGTAAATGGACAACGATTCATTCAGGCTGTTGGCACAAAGTAGATCGAATGCCAACACTGTGGGATCGGTGGTCGCTCCGATGGCGTTCAGGCCGATTTACCGGCGCAGGTTCCGTATGGGTTGAGCTCGCGACCGATCTGGTAAGCGCCGCCCGGAGCTACCAGGGTTGAGTAATGTCCGCCCAGTATTGGCTGAACATTCGCGGGCACGATGCTCGGAATTGAACGAATTTGTCGGCGTTCCGTTTCCAGCAGCCAATTGCTGGCGATAGATCTTGGCCAACGCCGTTGCCGCCGTGAAATAGTCCATCCCGGCCTTTTTGTCGTAGGGATCGAGCGGCATGGCCAAATCGTCTTGGGCTAGCAAACGATGTGACAACCTTCCTACGTAGCCACGCCGCAACGTAAATCCGGCTGGGCAATTCGCGCTGAAAGGATAGATCGAGCGTGTAGGAGTACGGCGTCTTAATGGTGGTTGTCCAGACCCCAGGTGATCGCCTCGCTGCCGGGCGCGGGATTGCTCGGATAGGGCTGAGGATAATTCGCGGGTCGGCGCTGGAACGAAAATGGGTGCTCCGCAGTTATCCGTCTGCGGAATAGCGGTCGGACCTGCCAAACTTGTCACACGAGGTGTACAAGCGACCGTTTCGGAAGCTGCCGCGTTCGGTATGTTTGTGGAGAGGCCGAACGAACCGTTCTGATCGAACGTATCGAGCAATCCTTCGCCGATACGGTCATAGACAATGCCGAAGCCAGCACGAAGACTGCTCTTTCCCGCTCCGCCAAAAACATCTCCCAATACCCCCGAGTCATAGCTGGGAGACCATGCCAGGGCTACCCGAGGTCCAAGATTCTTGTAATCCCATTTGTAATAGCCAGGCGTGCCGTGATTGGCGGGACCAGAAAAATTGAAGGCAACCAGCGGCGACATCAATCGAAGGCGTGCCATTGGTGTTGGCCGCAATGCGCTGGTTGAACTACGTATTCAGGCTTTCTGTCGGGCGTAACTTCCAATCCATTGGATTCCCAAGGCGGAGAGAAGAGGGAGTACCGCAAACCCAAGGTGACAGTGAGGTTTGGTTTCACTTTCCAGCTATCCTGGACGTAGGTCTCGTAGCCATCCTCGGCAAAGTGACGAACAACAGCCGCACCCTGCGGCAAGGGTGAGCCATCGCGTTGTAGTTATACTGTGCGTTTACTTCCACATCCATACCGAACAGAGCGGTCACCGCGTTGTCATAGTTGGTGCCGAAACCATTCAAGTCGACAAGCGGGGAGCCACTCTTCGACGGATTCAGGGGCGAGGAAGCACGGCCGGCGAAACCTGAGGTGTTGAGCCACTGGGAGTTCATATAACCGCTGCTGAATGCGCTCGTCGAACTTGAAGTCGGGTTCCGGATGCGGGACGTCTGAAATCCGAATCTGAAGCGTGTGCTTCCCCTTGGTCCAGTTCAGATCGTCCCAGAAACTGTTGGTCGGCCGTTGGAATTTACTTGAATAGTAGTAGCCTTGATCGATGCCGCGAATGCCGTTCCACGCTTCATTGGTGTCACCAATGGTGCCGACGACTCTCGCGTATGAAGCCATAACGGAAGTTGTTAACCAAATTGCTGCTGATTACCGCAGAATATCCGGCAATTAATCCTTTATTAAAATTCACAATGCTTGTTGCGGGCGTTCCACCGACGATGCCCGGATTATAGCCAGCCGGCAAAAATGGCGCGTTACGCCTGGTCCTGATTGGCCAAGGCCCCGGTGAGGGATAGCCGTTGCTTGCCGTCCTTCGTGAGGTTGTAATCCATCTTGGCGATGTACCAGTTCTTGGTGTTCGTGGTTCGCGCGGCAAACGGTACCCCGCCGTATTCAGTCCATCGCCGGTACTGAAGTCATTCGGCAGCGGATATTGATTGAAATAAGCCAACATCGCTGGATTGGGTCCAATCGAGCCAGTGTAGCCTGGCAGGACTCCCGAATTCGGGTCTGCAAATGCCGCCGCATCCATGTTGTATAACTGGGTCGGCGAGAGGCAAAATTCCCGGCGGCTGCGGTATAGCTTGCGCCGCTGACGCCTTGCGACCGTGTTGCCATTGCACGTGACCGACGATCGCAGACGTACTGCACCACGCCGTCGCGTAGCGAGGCAGTGGGCACGACTGCGTTCCGAACTGACCTGTTCGACGTCGCGATAAGCTTCGTAATTCAGGAAAAAAATAGCCTGATCCTTCTTGATTGGGCCGCCAACCGACCCACCAAAAATATTGCGATTCAGGAATTGTGGTTTATTCGGGTCATCGCTGTTCAATTGGGAATACTTCAGAAAATAGTCGTTGGCGCTGAAGCAGGAGTTGCGATTGTATTCATAGGCGGAGCCATGAAAGCTATTTGTTCCGCTCTTGGTAACCAGGGCCACCTGCGCTCCGCCGGCGCTTCCCTCATCGGCATCGGCGTTGCTGGTGGTTACGCGGAATTCTTCTACCGAATCTAGCGTGACGGGAAGGACCGACTGAAACGCGTATCCGCCCTTTGGGGTTTACGGGAATTCCATCCAGCGTCACGTTGCTCTGGTCGCTTCGCGCGCCATTCACTGCACCGCTGCGCGTATCGGTATCCTGTTCGTTTTGAGTGATACTCGGATTATTTCCCGTATACACCACGCCCGCCTGCAAGGAGAGCAGATCGCCAACGTTGCGGCTTTCCAGCGGCAATTGCTTGACCTGATTTTCTCCGAACGCAACGCCCAACGAAGCGTCCGTCGTATTCAGTGTTTCTGACTTGTGCCGACACTTCGACCGTTTCTTTGTTGATCCGACCTGTAGGGTCACGTTCAAGGTCGTAGGATTGTTCACCAGCAACTCGAACTTCCTCTGCTCGTATTTGCGAAAGCCTGACGCCTCAACGTTCAGGTCATAGTTGCCGGGCTTCAACGCAACAAATTCATAGCTTCCAGTAGCGCTGGATACAATGACGCGTTGCGAACCTAGATCCGCGTTGCTTAGTTTGATTGTTGCTCCCACCACGGCCGCGCCGGACTTATCCAGGATTGACCCGCGAAGCGATGTCGTTCCCGTCTGCGCAAAGCGCCGGTGCAGAAAAGAACGGCCACCATCAATAGAAATTGAAAAACAATCCGGAATGAAATTAGATTTCATCACTCGATTCCTTTCAAGCGCGCATTAATTTCCCGATGAATACGAACTGGTGAGTTCTGAGGACTGTCCACGAATGAGGGAACTACCAGAACACGACCACTCCCTGACTCGGACACACCCTGAAACTCCCCCCACCGATTGCATTGCTTTTTAGAATAATTGCGCTCCATTGTCAAGATAATGGAACGCGCAAGCCCATAACGTGAAGGAATTATTTCGATTTAGCGGAATGCTAAATCTCGTTGGAGTGAGAAAATCATTCCAGCTTCGGAGAGCGCCTCAGCGCAAGATATCTTCCAGCCGGATGCGCGATCCGGTTTTCGCATCGCGGTATTTCACGATTACGGCAGTCTGGAAGGAGAGTCCCCATTTCACCCCGGCCGGATGCGAGACCGCGCGCGAACCGGGAACGACGACGGCGCCTTCCGGAATGACCAGCGGCTGTTCTTCACTGGCGGAATAGACCGCGTCGCGCACCAGATCGTACACGGGAATCGAGCGATTCAGAATCGTACCGGTGCCCAGCACCGCGCGGCGCTTTACGATCGTGCCTTCATAAATTCCGCAATTCCCGCCGACCACGACATCATCTTCAATGATCACCGGCATCGCGCCGATCGGTTCAATGCACTCCGCCAATCTGCGACGGCGGCCGAGATGTGACAATTTCTCCCCACCTGCGCGCAAGAGCCGACCAGCGCGTGCGAATCGATCATCGTGTTTTCGCCAACATACGCGCCGACGTTCACAAACATCGGCGGCATGCAGATGACGCCGCGCGCGATATGCGCTCCATCGCGAATACTCGAGCCGCCCGGAACGATTCGTGATTCCGTCCCGCGCGGAAATCGCCTGCACAGGGTAGGCGGCCTTGTCGAAAAAGGGTTGCCGTGCGCGTCAATCGACATATCCACAATTTCGCTCATGCGGAATCCCAGAAGAATTCCCTTTTTTACCCATGCATTCACTCGCCAACCGCGTTGGCGAAGTCAGGTCGGGCTCAGCGGCGCGGATTTCTCCGCGATTCAATGCGAGCTTTGAATTCAGCAAAGAGCGCCCGATCTTCGCTGGTATAGGAGGCCGGGCGAGCGTCAAACAGCGCTTCAATTTGATGATGGCAGCATGAGCGCGCTCGATCAAGTTTCACGGATTCCAGGACTTCGCGAATCCGCGCCGATTTTCCGCCTTTGGCGCTACCAGCGGCAGACGCCACACCGGCCTTCAACAATCCCATTTCCGCCATTGCCGCTTTCACCGGAATCGGATTGGACTCCACAAAATTGATTTCCATCAGCGGATGGAAACGCCGGTGAATTTCGCGGGCACCTGCGAAATCTCCTGTCATCGCCAGACGCACGAGCCGGCCATTTCGGCCGGAATTTCGTTCGAGACAACGGAGATCACCCCGCGCCCGCCCAGCGCGATCAGAGGCAAGGCGATCGCATCATCGCCGGAGAGCACCACGAAATCCGCCGGCACAGCAGTTCAAGATCGTCGCCATCTGCCCGATATTTCCGGAAGCTTCCTTGATGCCGACAATATTTTCGACTGCCGACAAGCGCGCTCACCGTGGCAGGCTCGATGTTGACGCCGGTTCGTCCCTGCACGCTGTAAAGAATCGACCGGCATACTGACGGCCTCCGCGATCGCCCTGAAATGCTGGTACAAACCTTCCTGCGTCGGCTTGTTGTAATACGGTGTGACGGAAAGAATTCCGTTCGCGCCCAATCGCCGCGAGTTCGCGCGCCAGCGTAATCACTTCTGCGGTGTTGTAGCCTCCCGCTCCCGCCAGAACGGGCACTCTCCCTTTGGCTACTTCCACGCGTAATTTCCACGACGCGAAGATGTTCTTCATGCGTCAAGCGTTGGGCTTTCGCCCGTAGTTCCGCATGGCACCAGAAAATCAATTCCGGCGTCGATCTGCCGCTTCACGAGCATGCGCAGCGATGATTCATCGAGCGAACCATCCGCCCTCGAACGGTGTAACAGTGCGGTGCCTGTTCCGGTAAACATTTGCTGCTCCTTAGTAAATCAACATGCCTTCTCAAACGACGCTCAAACGAAGCGA
The DNA here is from genome assembly GCA_963837885.1 of Candidatus Acidiferrales bacterium. GTDB lineage: Bacteria > Acidobacteriota > Terriglobia > Acidiferrales > UBA7541 > Acidiferrum. Next base: position 275,803 of record CAWIPD010000021.1, read on the forward strand.
CTGGGCAGACGGGATGTCATGCTTTGCCGCGCTGGCCTTCCAGCCAGCTCGCCGAAATTTCTCGAAACTCGTAAACGCCCTTTCTTCCCCACAATCCACCGCGCTGCCTGCAAGAGCGCCGCGAGCGAAACCTTCCCGGTTTCGCGCCGTATGCCGCAGCGTGATGGTGTCGCCCGCCGAATCAAAACCAATTTCGTGCGTCCCCGGGATGGGCACCCGCGCGATTCGAACTCAGGCTCAATCACGCCGCCAAATCCGGCCGCCCGTATTTCTTCCGCTAAGCCTCTTCAGCGTTCCCGAAGGCGCATCTTTCTTCGCCGAATGATGGATTTCCCAGCCCCACGCTTCATATTCCGGATGCTGTTCGCTACAAAGCCGCGGCCTTGCGCGACAATTTCCAGAAACAGATTCACGCCGACGGAAAAATTCGGCCCGTAGACCAAAGCTGTCTCGGCCGCCGGACCACTGCCGCGGACGGATTTGCGGCAATGCTCGTACCAGCCGGTTGTTCCGCAGACCGTATTTACTCCAAGCCTGGCCAGGCGTCCGCAGATTCTCCGGTGCCCGGCGGGCTCGTGAATTCAATTGCCATGACTGCTCCCTTCACGGTGCAGCCGAAAGCGTCGGCCATCTCCGTTAGGTCAATCGCGCGCGAACTGCAAATCCATATTCCGGCAGCGAACTGCTCCACCATTCGCCCCATTTTTCCGTACCCAACAATCGCCAGTGGAACACTCATGACGGCGCCGCTCCCGTCGCCAGTAGCTGACGAACCATCTGCGCATAAATCTCTCACCGCATCCGTAACTGTTTCTTTGGAATGCGTTCTTCCGGCGGTGTGCGCCACATGAATGCTTCCGGGACCGATCAGAAACGGCTGGCCCCAGGTACCATCGAATGCCGGCATGTCGGTCGTGAAGGCGACGACCGTCGTTGGAAGTCCGGCAGTGCGCTCAGATGCACCGCCGGTGTAATACAAGCACCTCGCGCGCGTCGATTCTCGCGAGGGCTGCGATCTTTTCCACCGCGGCTCGCAATCGCGGCCGGATCGCCAACGAGACGGAACATGATTTCGGCGCGAGCCTCATCCGCCACCACGTTTGGCGCGCGCCCACCTGCAATCGTGCCAATGTTCAAGTAGTCGCCGCCCAAGGAGCGGGATCGTTCGGGCAGCTTCATTGTGCGAAGATCCTCGAGTGCGTCGAGCAGCGAATGAATGGCTGAATGTCCCAGCTCCGGATACGCGGAATGCGCCAACTTTCCAAGTGCCTTCAGTTCGTAACGAAGGGCGCCTTTCGATCCCACCGCAAGCTTGTTCTCCGTCGGCTCGCCATTGATCAGGAATTGCGATCCTCGCGGATCAAGCGCTGCCATCTTTCGCGCCGATACTGCTTCGTTCTTCCCCCACAACAAACAGAAGTGCAAAATTTCGCATCCGCTCGCCGAGCAACAGCTTCCCCCGCGGCAATCATCGCCGCGATAATTCCTTTCGCATCGCAGGAGCCGCGCCCGAGAATGTGCTGCATCATCTTCGCGCGAAGCGAAAAAATGGCGGCACGGTGTCCATGTGCGTAGAGAGCGTTACCACCGGATTCCCCAAACGTAACCAGGATATTGTCGCGACGTGGCGCGGCATCCGTCCGCTCCACTCTCCCGCCGTACGCGGCGGCCAAGGGCGACAGATACGAGAATAGATAGTCGGCCACAGCGAGTTCTTCTTCCGGTGGTCGAATCGATATCCACCAGCGCACGAGTCAATGCAAAAGGGTCCATGGCCATCATCTTGGTCTGAATTTGAGGGAGCGAAAGCGAAAGGAAGGACTGCCGACAAACGCGGGCAGCTACCGCCTCTCGATAGCGCTCCACCCGTTTTGGGCTGACGAGTGGCAGTGGACAAGCCTTGGACTTGCCCCCCAACCGTTGCAACCACAGCCCCTGCAGCGATTTCGGCAACTGACAGTCGAGTCAAGACTGTTCGGCCTTTCGGCCGGACCCCTTTCAGCTTAACGCCCGATGCTGCTCGGCGAATTCGCGTGTGCCTACTTATGGCCGTTGCACCTCTACCAAGCCTTTTTCAAGTTACGGGAAATCTCCGTCGGTGTCAACGAAGCTGCGGACTCAACAAAAACTACAACTGGAGCGGTTTAAGAGGCACGTGCTGCGAGGCAACCATCAATTCTCCACGAAACGCCGATTCCGCCGGGCGCCGCCGCAGCGCCTCTTCCGCCGAAATCTTCACCAGATCCGGATTATTGTTTTCCTGCGACACGTGTGCCAGTACCAGATACCTCGCGAACGCGTCGAAGCCGTCCGGGTCCGACAAATATTCGCTCACCGCGTGATTGGACAAGTGCCCGGTGCGCGAAAGCACCCGCTGCTTCACCACCCACGGGTACGGCCCTACTTTCAGCATATCGAGATCGTGATTTGACTCCAGGATCAGGCAATCCGTTTCTCGCAGATGGACCTTCACCATCTCTGGCATATACCCAAGGTCCGTGCACACGGCAACCTTGGTTCCCTGACTGCGAAAAGTAAAACCGATGGGATCCACCGCGTCATGCGGAATGGCAAACGCGTGTACATCAATATCGCCAATGCAAAACTTCTGCCCTGCCTGAATCGATTCCACTCCGCACAAGCGTTTCCGGAATGTTTCCGGCAGGATTCTCTGCAGGCTCCCCATCGTCGCTTCGGTCACGTACAGCGGCACTTTCCACAGCCCCAGCACCTGGGGAAGCCCATTACAATGATCGGAATGTTCGTGGGTGATGACGACGGCATCAAGCCGGTCGATGTTTTTTTCCACTGCAGCAAGTCGCGCCAGCGTTTCGCGTTTCCCAAGCCCGGCATCGACAAGGATGCGTGTGCTCTCTGTCTCCAGCAACGTCAGGTTGCCCGCACTGCCAGAAGCCAGAATGGATACTCGTAAGCCGATGGTAGATTCCCCGGGCCAAGCCGAACCAGGCTTGCGCCATCTCTTGCACCGCAGCAAAACTTTCAAAATGATCGCAGAGCGCGCCAAGCGCGTCAATGCAGAACAACGCTTGCCGCCAAGGTCACTCCAAGACTAGAATCTGCGGATTCGGCTAGCAGGCCTGCCAGGACAAAGAAAAGAGATTTCGCCGTGAGCAACGAAACCTACTTGCCCAAGCCCATCGACACTTCCCACGTTTCCTTATCGCCGGAGCTCGCCGCACTGATCGAGAAGCTGGCACGCAATACTCATGAGGTCTGGGCACAAAAGCGAATGCAAGAGGGCTGGTCTTATGGAAGCAAGCGCGACGACGCTCACAAGAAACATCCCGACCTTGTTCCCTACGAGGATTTAACGGAAGTCGAGAGAAGTTATGACGGCGAGGTGGTCACCCAAGTGGTCAAAGGCATTCTCGCCCTCGGTTACGGAATCGTGAAACGATAATGGCCACCGAAGAAAAAAAGGCAGCCGCGCCTGCGATGGTCGATGCCGGGGTGTCCGCACCAGATCCCGACCTCATCGATCCCAATGACGACATGTACGACCTGCCCGCGGAATTGGAGGGGAATGAGTTACTTCCCCGGGCCCTGCGGATACTCTCGACGATCTGCGCCCCCTACTGGGAAGCTAATGACCGCGCGATTCAACTGCAAAAAACGCATCGCCGCATCACCAATTTTGCGCTCTGTTTCGCAACACTGGCGGTGGGCCTTGCCATTGTGCAACTTTCGATTCTGCCAACCCTGGGCGAAGAAGGAAAAAAACTACTGGCGGGAATTGAGTTTTTTGCTGCTCTGTTCGCGCTGATTTTTGTGACTTGGGGAATTCGCCTCGCGGTACAAAAGCATTGGCTGTTGGAACGGCACAAGGCCGAGCGGTTACGCTTCCTGAAATATCAGTCAATTCTGCATTTGCTACCCGCCGCACGCGTGGACCCCAGCCTGAAGGACTGGACACAAATCGCGTCTCGCAAGGCCTCAATTATCCTGAAGCTGGAGGAGTCGGACCTTGAGCGGTACTTGGAGGAAAATCACGATCTGACCGCGGATGAAAAAGCCTTGAGCTTCGTTGCCTCAGGTGGTGACCTGAACGAGATCCTTGACTATTACCAACGCAAGCGCCTTGAACCTCAGGTTGGCTATTTTTTCAAGAAAGCACACTCTACTTTGCAGAACGATTGGATTACCAGGCTTCTGCCTCCAATTCTCTTTCTCGCCAGCCTCGCGGCTGCGCTTCTCCACTTTGGGATTGATTTCGCGGATATGGTGCTGAACAAAATGAGAAGTTGTCTGCCCTATTGGATGGAAGGGTGGGGCATCCCCCTGATCACTGCGGCCGCAATTCTCCCCGTCCTTGGTGCAGCGGTCAGGACGCTACGGTCGGCCAATGAATATTCCCGCAACACCGTTCGTTTTTCCTCAATGTATCAGCAATTGCATGAGGCCTCGAAGAAACTGCCTGAATTGGCAAACACCAGGGCAAAGCTCGAAACGCTGTGGGAATGTGAAGAGAGCCTGGAAGTTGAGCATTGGGAGTGGCTACGGTTAATGAATGAAGCAGAATGGTTTGGATAGATAAATCCTTCAGAAAGTAGAGATCGAAAAACTTCCTGACAATGCCCGAGCTAGACAACCCAGGACCGCACTCAAAATTCGATCTCTTCATCAGCTATCGCCGCGAGGGTGGCGACGCTACCGCACTGTTCCTTCGTGAAAAATTGATGCAACGCGGCCTGCGCGTATTTCTGGACGTCGTCGAATTGCACCGTGGCTATTTCGATGAAGCATTGCTGACCTGTATCGCCAACGCTCCGAATTTCCTGGTCATTCTCTCTCCCGGCTCTCTCGATCGCTGCGTTCATCCGGATGATTGGCTTCGTCAGGAAATCGCTCACGCGATTCGCACCAAACGCAACATCATCCCGGTTCTGACCCGCGGATTTACCTTCCCGGCGGAACTTCCCGAAGACATTCGCACGCTTCCGCGCCATCAGGGTGTTGAGTATTCCCATATGTACCACGCGGCCATGATCGATTCGATTGTGCAAAGCATGGAGACTTCTCCCCTTCCGCCCGTCGCCCCGGTTCCCACACCTCCTAAGCCGGTTCCGCCATCGGAAGTATTGCCGAAGCGTCTCATCCCGGCTTCAACAAGTGAAACCCAGGATCGCGTGCTCGATGCCGCCATGGCTGCGCAGGTGCCCGTCGGCAAGCCTGCGGAATTGACCGCGATGATTCGCCGCTCCACCTCTGCCGGTTTGAAAGCCGTATTGCAGATTGAGGAGAGCGACTCGCGCCCGGAAGATGTTCGCAGCAAGCCGTTTGAACTGGAATTTCCCATCGATTCGCAGGGTCGCCCGCAGCCGGCGCAAGTGACTTTACAGATTAACGCGCCGGATTTTCATCCGCCGATGCAACGCAAAGTTCTGAATGTTCCGCCAAAAGCCGATTCGGAAACGTATTCGTTTTTGTTGACGCCGCAGTTTGAAGGCGCGCTGCGGATCAATCTGGAACTATGTCGCGGGGATGTTTGCTCTGGCCTCGCGCTTGATGCGCAGTACCGGCGTCAGTTCCGACCGCGTCCCCACGACCGAGAAAATTCTGGTGTCCCTGCCAATTGAGGTTAAGGCTGCCGCGACTGGGGCGTTTACCGTGCCGCCTCCTGCAAGAGAAATGTCTTCACACGTTCCGCTGTCTCGGTCACCAGAAACTTTCCCCTCATCCGAGGGAAGCGCCAGACCTTCTGCGGGCGCTCGTCCACCTGCGGCCTCCTATCGACGTGAGTCTGCAGCATCTCCCACTCTAGGCGCTCCTGCGGCGCCATCCTCAGGCGCCAGGCGTAGATCCGGCTTCGCACTGGGCAACGACGAGAGCGATTCCCTGGCTAAACTTTTTGGCGTGGGGCCTGGTGATATTCAGCGTTTCGCAGCGCTGGCATTCGCACTCGCGTGGCTGGCGAGGTCATTTGCACTCCGCGTCATCAATTACTTGCTTCACGGTAAAGGACAGGCTGCCTCGGGATGGGCCTTCTGGATTGTCGGCATGAGCCTGGAAAGCCTCATCATCCTGGCCTCACTCCGATATCTGCGCCGCTCTTTATGGGCTGGTCTTGCTGCAGGTCTTGGCACGGCGCTCCTTTGGGCCACTGTGAATTCGATTGAATATTCCTCCACCAGCTCTGGTGCGTGGAGTCTGCCGTGGCTGGTGGCCGACATGCTTGATATCGCGATTTTCATCTGGATTTTGTCCTGGGTTGCCCGAAATACAAGCTGCCGCTGGCCCGCTTTGTTCCTCGGAAGTTTCGCCGCCTTTTTCGTGGGTAGCCTCCCCTTTGTAATTGTTCGAGGATTTGTCGACGACTGGAGCTGGGACTTACTCACCACACTCCACCCTCACCTGGATCTTGCCGCCGCCATCGCGTTCACCGCCGTGTTCGTATTTCTTACCGCGATGTGGAAGAAACGCTCCTGAGTTGCGTCACTGTCAGGATTTTCGCCTTTGTCTCCTGCGGCTCGCATAGAGGGGACAAAATCGCCACGCGTTGCGCAAATTCCCTACTGGAAATTCTTGCCGCTGATTGCCACACAAGGGCGTAAACTCGTTGTCCATGGATGAGCAAGACGAAAAGCCCGAGAGCCTCGACCGCTTCGGGGACGAAGATCTGGAAGCGCTGGGCGAAATACTTGACCAGCTCCAGGAAGATGGCTCAATGGACCTGGAGGAGCTTGACGGCTTCTTTGCCGCGCTCCATTGCTGCCCCGAACGAGTGCCCCCGCGTGAATTCTTGCTGGAAATTCTGGGTTCCGGTGACTCGCTCGAAAATGAAGAAATCTTTCCTGGTCCCGAAGCTGCCCAACTGGTTTGGACGCTCATCCTAAAACACTGGAACGCTGTGGGGGACGCTTTCCGAACCGGCGATCTTTTCGATCCATTGCTGCTGGAAGATGACGAAGGCAGAGCTTCGGGGAATAACTGGGCAGTGGGATTTCTTCGCGGCGTGGACATGCGCGAGGAGTTTTGGAAAGAAATTTTGGACGACGAGAAAAGATTCGATTGGTTCAGCCCGATCCTGGCGCTGGCCCATGAGGGTGATCCTGACCCCGAGCTTCACCCGTACAATGAACCGATACCCGATGAAGAACGCGAAAATATGCTTGCCGAACTTTCCCAATCCGTCACGGAGATCTACCGCTATTTCACTCCACGGCGCGAACAGAACGCTGCCTCATTGCGAGAGCAACCCTTCTCTCAAGCGTCGAGCAAAAAAATTGGCCGCAACGATCTCTGCTATTGCGGCTCTGGCCTGAAATACAAAAAATGCTGCGGCGCTATAAAAGTGAATTGAATTTCTCATGTAGTGGCCGATCTTTCGATCGGCCGCGCTGGCTTTCGAGCAAGCGAGCACATCATAACGAACGAGGACGGCTTAGCAGGCCAGCCGGTCGCGCGTGATTGTTAATCCGTTCAGGGTGCCCAGTACAGTCACCGCAATTTGCTCGGGCTGAAAAAACTGTTGGGCGAGTCACTGCACCTGCTCCTGCGTGACCGCTTCGATGGCCGAAAGAATTTCGTCGAGCGTGGAGAACCGGTGGAAATACAATTCCTGACGTGCCAGATTGGACATGCGCGAACTGGTCGATTCCAGCGAAAGCATCAGCGAGCCCTTCAGGTGGTTCTTCGCGCGCAGCAACTCTTCGTCGGTAACCGGCGATTCTTTCATCGCCCGGAATTCCGCAATGGTCATGTCCAGCACTTTCCCAACGTTTCTTTTGCCGTTCCCGCATAAACGCTCAGCATTCCCGCATCCGAGTACGGCGTCAATCTCGCTGAACACGGCGTAGGCCAAACCCTGCTTTTCGCGAATATTCTGGAACAGCCGCGAAGACATCCCTCCGCCCAGCAGATTATTCAGGACAGCCACGGCGAATCGCCGTTCATCGGCCAGCGGAACGCACGGAACGCCGATGCAAAGATGGACCTGCTCGAGATCCCTTTTCGTTTCGAGATGAATCGGCGCCGCTGTCTTCGGCGCGGACTCGGGCTCCGCCTCGCCGGATGGTTTGCAGGTGGCCGAACTCCTTTTCCACCAGCGCCAGCACCTGTTCGTGCGTTACGTTTCCCGCCGCGGTGACCACAATATGGTCCGGCGCAAACCATTTCTGGAATCGCCCGCTCAATCCCTCTTTGCTGAAATTGCTTCACGGTCTCTGGAGTACCCAGAATCGGCCGTCCCAGCGAATGCTCGGGCCAGAATCCCCGCGTGAAAATGTCATGCAGCATGTACTCGGGATTGTCCAGGTCCATCTTGATTTCTTCCAGCACAACCTGGCGTTCTTTTTTCACGTCGTCCGCATCCAATTTCGGACGAAGCACCAGGTCGGCCAGTACATCGAAGGCGATCGGCAAGTGTTCATCGAGCACTTTGGCGTTGAAGCAGATCTGTTCCTTGGAGGTGAACGCGTCCAGCATCCCGCCGACCGAATCCATTTCCCGCGCGATATCTTCCGCGGAGCGGCGGTCGGTTCCTTTGAAAACCATGTGCTCAAGAAAATGGGCGATGCCATTTTCGGCAGCGACTTCGCGTCGCGAGCCATTATTCACCCAGATGCCCACGGAGACGGAACGGACATGCGGCATCATCTCGGTGATGACGATCAAGCCGTTGGGCAGAACGTGGCGCTGAATGTCTCGAGTGGTTGCGACCATGAAAGTATTGTGGCATAGCGGGAAGCCAGTGACGAGTCTCCATATAACATCCTTACTTACAATTACTTATGCTGCTGACTGAACTTGGTTAGGTGGGCGAAGGAGGCGCGAGTTATCCTAGTGTTAGAACGACTTATACATGGAATTGCTGGGCAAAACTCGAGAGCAGTTGCGCGAATATTGCCTCGCCCTCGGCGAGCCGGCCTATCGCGCGGCGCAGATTTACCACGCGCTGTACGCAGAGCGGAAGTTCGATTTCGCGGGGATGACGAATCTTCCGGCGGCGCTGCGCGAAAAGTTGGCGCGCGAAGCGACCGTCACATTGCCCGCCGTTAAGCAGCGCTATGTTTCGACCGATGGTTCGGTGCGCTACTTGGTCTCACTTGATGACGGCAGAAACCGGCGTCGGTTGAAGCAGTTTACATGCCGAGCGAACGGCGACAGACGATTTGCATTTCCACGCAGGCGGGTTGCGCTGTGGATTGCCAGTTTTGCCTGACGGCACAATTGGGATTGATCCGCAATTTGACCGCGGGCGAAATCATCGCGCAGGTTTTGCTGCCGCTAATGAAGTGCCGGCGAACGTTCTGCATCGCAGATTGCTCACGACTCAAATGATGGCGACATGCGGACGAAAATCCTGGCGAAGGCGGGAGACGAAGTCCAGACCAACGTGGTGTTGATGGGCCAGGGCGAACCGCTGCTGAATTTTGAAAACGTGATGGCCGCGCTGCGCATTCTGCTGGATGAAAAAGGCGTAGGGCTTTCCCCGAAGCGCGTGACACTTTCAACCAGCGGAATCGTTCCGGGTATCGAGCGGCTTGGCCAAGGAAGACAGTGCGGCCGAAGCTGGCGATTTCGCTTAACGCGTCGAGCGATGAACAACGCGACGTGCTGATGCCGATCAATCGCAAATATCCGCTGAAAGCGCTGATCGATGCGTGCCGGAAGTATCCGCTGCGAAATTGGGAACACATCACGTTTGAGTACGTGATGCTCGGCGGCGTGAATGATTCGGTGGAAGATGCGAAGCGCGTCGTGAAATTGCTGGCGCCGCTGAAAAGCGTGAAGGTGAATCTGATCCCGTGGAATCCCGGCGAACTTCCTTACAAGGAATCCAGTGAAAACAGGATCGAGACGTTCCGCCGAATTCTTGCCGACCGCGAAATCCCGACCTTTGTCCGCTATTCCCGCGGCCGCGATGTGATGGCCGCTTGCGGCCAGTTGGCGTTGCTCGAAGTGAAGAATTCTCCGCTGAATGTCTTGCGGTAAGCGGATTCAGGCTACTTCCCTTCTTGCTGGCTTAATCCCTACAACGGCCATTAAACGTCCTGTCATTCGGACCTTCGCTGACGATAGCTGAAAAGCAGATCGGTGTGGCAAGCGGTGCAAAGATCGCTGACATGAATATTTGCGGGACGGAGTCCTGCGGATATGAGTTGCGAGACGTTGGCTTTGCGCAGATCGAGATGCACATTCTTCGGCGGCGGCTGGTGTCCCGGGCGGTTTCATGTTGAGCCACTGGATAGGATTGGGTTCGTCGCCGGTTCGCGGTTCATCAAAATATTCGGCGGCATCGGCAAACTGCGCGGTGAATTTGGTGACGAGTTCGACGCCAACTTCGTAGCAGCATGGACCGATCGACGGACCGATCGCGGCGAGCAGATCGGCGGGCTTGCTGCCAAATTCCTGTTGCATGCGGCCGACGGCTTTTTCGGCAATGCGGGCAAGAGTTCCGCGCCAACCCGCATGAATTGCGGCAACGGCGCGCTTCTTGGGATCGACGAGAAGAATGGGAACGCAATCGGCGGTTTGCACAGCGAAGCAACAGTTGGCCACATTCGTGATCGATGCGTCGCCATGAGAAGGTTCGGAAGCGGCGGCGGAAAAGCTATGGATCAGGTCGGAATGAATCTGCTTTAACGGAGCGAGCGTGAATTCCTGGCGTCGAGTGCGGATTGGAATTGCTCGTCGATTGAGAGGACACTCTTGCGTTCGTCCCAATCCATGAAGCCGAGATTGAGAACTTTATCGCCATTGAGAATGCTTGCGCCGCCGGACCGCGTGCTGAATCCATGAACCAGCCAAGGAAACTTCTGGAAGGGTGCGAGGCGAAGAATCTGAAGCCCCTTTGACCGCTCAAGCAACCAAGGAGAAGAGATACGTTGCGCGCGCTGGTTTTGGCGACTGTTTACGTGTGCGGCGATTTCGCCGCGATGGATTCGCTGTAGGCACGATCTGAACAGTATAATCGCAACATGAGGCTAAGGTCGAAACGGACGAGATTGACGGGCAAACTGGCGATTACAGGTGAAGCATGATTGTTGGAATGGGAATTGATGTTGCGGAAGTGCCGCGGATTCAGGCGGTCATTGAATCACAAAAAGAACGATTCCTGCGGCGCGTTTATACGCTGGAAGAAGTGGCGTATTGCGAGCAATTCAAGAATAAATATGAACGGTACGCGGGGCGGTTTGCAGTGAAAGAGGCCGCGATGAAGGCGCTGGGAACCGGATGGAGCCGGGGCGTGCGCTGGGTGGATCTGGAAGTGGTGCGAGTGCGGGGAGGAAAGCCGACACTGGCGTTGAAGGGGGAGGCGAGGAAGATCGCGGATGCGCTGGGAGTGAAGAACATTGTGGTGAGCATAACGCACACGGAGGCGCAGGCGATCGCGCAGGTGATATTCGAGGGGTGAGGCGAAGAGGAAAGATTTACCACAGAGGTCACTGAGATAAGAGAAGAAGAGTTCGCAGAGGAAGATAGGAAGTTCTCTCCTGGCATTACAATCCCAAACCAATTTTGAAAATCTGAAGGCACTGGCGGGCACATCATTTCACGAGAAGGAAAGTGCCTAGTGCCAGGGCGTCGATGCCGGCGCAGTAGAAACTGCGGACGGCGCCTCGGGGATCGGTGACCAGAGGGTTCGCCGAAGAGGTTGAACGAGGTATTCACCAGGATCGGAGCGGGGGCGGATTCACCGAATTTGTGCAGCAGGCTCCAGAAGAGCGGATTGGCTTCCTTTTCGACGGTATGGACACGAACGGATTTACCGTGGAAGGCGAAGCGTTCGAGACCTGCGACGGGGTTCGTGAGCGTGGCGAGCGAAGCCATGAAGCGGCAGTTCGGAGGGGCGTCGAAATACTCGGCGGCACGTTCGGCGGGAACGGAAAGAGCGAAGGGATGAAACTCTTCGCGGTGTTTGATGTACTGGTTCACGTTTTCGATGATGTACTCGGAAAAAGGCGAGGCCAGCAGGCTGCGATGGCCGAGGGCACGATGACCGAATTCCGAGCGTCCCTGGCACCAACCGACGATTTTATCGCGCAGGAGCAAACGGGCGGACTCGTCCACGGTTTCATCTTCGCCGGATAGATAGCGGTAAGAGATTTTGCAGTTGTCGAGAACGGCTTTGATTTCCTGAGAATCAGCGCGCATGCCGAGAGCCAGAGTGGAGAGCGGAGCGCGGCCGGAATGGCCGGTGATTTTCTTGCGCGAAAGATACGCGGCGCCGAGCGCGGTGCCTGCGTTGCCGGAAACCGGCTGAACGTAAACGTGCTGGAAGGCGCCACGCGCTTCCAAGGCGCGGACCAGGAAGACATTCAGAAACAATCCTCCCGCCAGGCAAAGAGATTGCACACCAGTTTTTTCCTGAAAATTGGCTGTGAGCTGCAGAACCATTTCTTCGACGAAATCCTGCAAACTGCGGGCGATATTGGCGCGCGTAGCGGGGGGCAGAAGATGGCCGCGAGAGGATAGACCCAATTCCCGATAGAACTGCGGGGCAAAAATGCCGCGATGATCGGGACCGGAAGCATAGTAGCGGCGATTGAGAGTAAAGACGCCATTCGATTTCCAAGTGAACATTTTGCGGAAGGCGGGAAGAAATTCGGGTTCACCGTCTTTGCTGAGCCACTGGATTTTGTGTTCGTCGCGGTGAGGACGAAGTCCAGCGAGTTCGGTGACACGGGTGTAAAACCAGGCGAGAGAATCCGGGAAACTTGAAGGAATGAAGAGATTCGATTTCGTCGCCATCGCCGAGGGCGAGCAACCCGGATTGAGAACCGGCTCCCTCATCGAGGGTAAGGATGAGTGCGCGATCGAAGCCGGAGGTGTAGTAGGCGCTGGCGGCGTGGCAGAGGTGATGATCGAAGTGGGAAACGCGCGGACCTCCACGCAAGAGGTGCATCAGGCGTTCATGCGCGGCGGAATGGGTGACGCGCTTCTTGCGCGAACGCGAAGAAGTCTTTGCGACGCTGCGATCCGCGAGCGCGACGGCGCGGCAATCGGACAGCTTCAGATGATTTTCAAGCAGGCAGCGATCGAGAGCCAAGCGGGGGATTTCGGTGGGATCGTGGAGGCGATTGAGTTTTTCTTCCTCGATGGCGAAGACAACGCCATGTTCGTTCAGAAGTGCGACGGCAGAACTGTGGCCGAGTGAAGAGATTCCGAGAAAGTTCATGTGCTTGTCGAGCAGCCGGCTCCTGCCCCGCTGGCAAATGCGGGTTGTGGAAGAGATGCTACCAAATTTTTGCCGTCAGAGTCGGTGATAAAGACAGTGAGGAATTGATTGGGGGGCAGGAGTTCGGAGAGTTGAACGGTCAAATAGTTTTCAGATAGTGCTGGAGTGGTTTGCGGGTTAGGAGAAGCAGGGTCGCGACGAAGGGTCAGAACGCGAAGTTCACGGCCAATCTGCGAATTGCGGAATGCGGCGGACTTGGCCTCGGCCAGAGCGCGGAGTTCACGAGCTCGGCGCTTGATGATGCTGCCCGAGAGCTGATTGGGGAGAGCGGCAGCCTTGGTGCCGGGGCGTTGCGAGTAGGAAAAAATGTGGAGATAGGTGAACGGCAGATCCTCGATAAAGCGGAGCGTGGAAGTGTGATCTTCTTCGGTTTCGCCAGGGAAACCGGTGATGACATCGGCGCCGATGGCGGCGTTGGGGAGGAGTTCGCGGATGAGCTCGACGCGGCGGGCATAGTGTTCGGCGCGATACCAGCGATGCATGGCGGCGAGGATACGGTTGGAAGCGGATTGGAGAGGCATGTGGAAGTGCGGGGCGAGGCGATCGGTAGACGCGAAGAGAGCGACCATGTCGCGGGTAACGTCGAGCGGCTCAATGGAACTGACGCGAAGGCGTTGAATCGTTGTTTGGTCGAGGATGAGACGGAGGAGATCGAGGAATTCGATGCGAGGAGAAAGGTCGCGGCCGTAAGTACCAAGGTTGATGCCACTAAGAACGATTTCCTGGTAGCCGGAAGATGCGAGGCGCTGGAGTTCGCTGAGGACTGAGGCGACGGGGAGGCTGCGTGATTTGCCACGAACGAAAGGAATCACGCAGAAGGAACAGCGAGAATTACAGCCGTCCTGGATTTTGAGGGTGGGGCGAGTGTGATTCGCTTCGCCGCCGAGGACGGGAGCGACGAGGACGTCGGAGAGATCGAAAATGTCGCCGGTGAGGATGGGGGCCGGGTTGGCGTGATTGCCGTGATGCCTCCACTGCGAGCCGCCGACAACGCGGGCCTGTCGGTGGGGAGGAAAGTGTTGTGAGATTGGCGAGTGGGAGAAACCCGGTTGGGGCGTTGCGCTCCGCGGCTTCTGGGATTGAAGTGATTAGCGAAGGAATTTGCGGCTTGTGGGAATTGCCGACTACGTAAGAGACGCCGGGAAGTGCGGCGAGATCTTCGGGTGCGCGCTGAGCGTAACAGCCGGTGACGATGATGCGGGCTTGAGGATTGGCGGCGTGGATTTTGCGGATGGCGTCACGGGCTTGCGTGTCGGCGGCAGCAGTAACTGTGCAGGTGTTGATGACGACGAATTCAGCGGAGGTTGGATCGGCAGCGACAGAACAGCCCTGATCGCGGAGTTGGCGCTCGATGGCGGCGCCGTCAGCTTGCGTGGCGCGACAGCCGAATTGTTCGATGTGGAAGGTGGTCATTGGGGGAATGAGTTCGGTTGATATTAAAGCATAGCGGGGAGGTGTTTGGAGTCGGTAGTCGGTAGTTCGGTAGTTGGTAATGCGGATCGACAAAAGAGCAGGACGATACCCCCCACCCCGGGGGTACGCGTAAGTGTTGAAAGTAAAGGTGGTTACCGCATGGGTGGCTGTAAGTGTTGAAATGATTGGGGTTAGGAGCGCAAAGTCGGGGATTTGAGAGGGTCTCGTTCCAGATTGGGAAAATTGTGAAGAGGGAGTGGCTGAGGCTGGGTGCGTGGGGGAAGAAAAGAGAAAGGATTACCACAGAGGTAGCAGAGGACCGCAGAGGGAACGGAGAGACCGGCAAGGGATTTGAAGGCGTGGCCACGGAGGGAAAGGAGCTCAGGGGCGAAGATTATGGTTGCGGCCTGGAGGAAGTGGACGGCGTTCTGGTTGAGGAGGAAATTTTTCGCGGAGTTTGCCAATGAGCGACTGGATGGTGGCTTCGTCAATGGTTTTAGAGGGACGAGCCGAAGTGGAATTGGGAGTCGTGGCGGTAGCGGCATCAACAGGCTCCGGGGCAGACAAAAGAATGAGTTGGGCAAGATAGCCGAAGACAGAGGCGCGCCGTGCGGTGATGCGATTGCCGGCGAAGGCGAGAAAGACTTTTTCCAGGGCAACGTGAACGTCGAGGCCGGACTCGCTGGTCAGAGAGAGCATGATTCCGTAGAGATCCTCCTCGAGAGGCGGTTTGTGGCGATGGAGATCGCCGTGAGACTTGCAATGGCCGGAAGGAGTCACGGCAGGCATGGCACAGTAGCGGCCATCAGCAAATTGAAATTCACAAAGCTTGGGGAAAGGAGTGTCTTGTGGTCTTGGCATGATGAGGAACTATGGCCGCATGGAGAATGTACTGTCTAGTAATTGGTTGGACACCTCTTCGAATGAGTGTGGAAAAGAGGGGATTTGCGGCGAACGGAAAAGGAGGGGAGAAAATTATGAAATTGGGAATAGTGAGTGGTGGTGCGGGAAAAGTGCGATGGGTAAATTGTAGATTGCGGAAGTTTGGCGTTCGAATGGTTGTGGATAAGTGGGTGGATTTGGCGAGATTTTGAACACTTACGTCGAGGTTCGTTCATGGTTTCGGCGCAGGAGAGGCCGCTATCGCGGATTTCGGTGCTAAAGAAAGGCGGAGGTTTCTGTCGCACCTACGGCGCTTGCGTTTTTTTGATTCTGTTTCCCACGGCTTACGCCGTGGGCTAACTTATTTCGCGCCGCTGGCGCTGGGGCGGGTCAAGTGAAGGAATTGCGAATGAGCGGAGAGTTCTAAAGGCGCTGGCATAAAAGCCAGGGCTACGAATGCAGAGGTAATGATGGTGGATGGCAAGCCATTCTCAGAGCTTTCGGAAGGAAAGAAAGGCGGAGGCTTCTGTCGCACCTACGGCGCTTGCGTTTTTTTGATTCTGTTTCCCACGGCTGACGCCGTGGGCTAACTTATTTCGCGCCGCTGGCGCTGGGGCAGGTCAGGTGAAGGAATTGCGAATGAGCGGAGAGTTCTAAAGGCGCTGGCATAAAAGCCAGCGCTACGAATGCAGAGGTAATGATGGTGGATGGCAAGCCATTCTCAGAGCTTTCGGAAGGAAAGAAAGGCGGAGGTTTCTGTCGCACCTACGGCGCTTGCGTTTTTTTGATTCTGTTTCCCACGGCTTACGCCGTGGGCTAACTTATTTCGCGCCGCTGGCGCTGGGTCTGCGTTCCATTCGAGCAAGTGAGGGACATGTCAGGGGAAATGCGCGCGCCTGGGAAGGCGGCCGCTACAAATAAACGCTATGTGAGCAAAGCCGAGCTAAAGATCGGCGCGTACACGAAGAAGGTGGCGATGCAAGAGTGACTGTGCTACGGGAATCAAAATCGCGGCTGGAGCTGGTTGTCGCGATTTAGGCTTGGGCCATGCGGCGCTGAAAGGTCAGGAGGATGAGGTCGGCGCGGCGGCGGACGCCAAATTTGTTCAGCAAGTTCGAGACGTGGAATTTCACGGTGCGCTCGGCGATGTTGAGTTTGCTGGCGATTTCCTTGTTGGAGAGATTCTCCAGCAAGGAGTCCAGGACTTCCTGCTCGCGGCGGCTGAGATTGGTGATCGATTCGGTCTTGAGACGACGGCCCTGGCTGGTGAGGATGGAATCGACGAAGCCAGAGAGCACGGAACGCGGCACCCAGAAACCACCTTGCGAAACCAGAGGAAGCGCGCGGGCAAGCTGGTCGCGAGCTTCGGCATAGGAAAGAATGCCCTTCACGCCGAGACGGAGAAGCGAATAGGCGTTGGCGTCGTTGATGGCATCGCCGACGACGATCAGGCGGGCATCGGTAACGCGTTCAAGAATATTGGTGAGCAGCGCGCCGGTAGCCTGCCGTGCGGCGTGCGCGTCAATGACATAGACCTGCGCCTTGGGGGGCTCGAGGTTGCGAAGATCGGGAGCCAGCGTGGATTCGAGTTGCTTGGCGATGACCTTGAACTGAGAGGCCTTGCCGAGCAGGCGTTCAAATTCGGTAAGCACCAGAGGGTGCGGGGACAAGCAGACAGACTGTGAGTTTCGGAGACATTCGTTTAGTAGCCACTGTACTTGAGGGTAGAGAAAGCCGGGCCAAGGGGCAAGGACCTTGAGGGCAGATGTTCACGAATTGTTACTGACAGATAAGGCGTATTTTCAGAGGGGTTGGAGGGCATCTAATGGCCATTCAGTGCGGAAGTGGCAGTCGAGACAGGGCGGAAATAACAGGTAAAATAAGGGGATACGGTTACTGGGGAGAGGCCAAGTAAAATAGAGTGGCTACCCGCCCTCCGGAAAGCCGCAGTGGAGGAACTGGGCAGAGCGTCGAGAGCGGCAGATGAGGAATTTGAAGGAATCGGAAAAGGCTCTGCGGGAGCTGCTGGCGGAACGCATCCTGGTGCTGGATGGCGCGATGGGCACGATGCTGCAGCAACGCGATCTGACGGCGGCGGACTTTGGCGGCGCGGCGCTAGAGGGCTGCAACGAGAATCTGGTGCGAACGCGGCCCGACGTGGTGCTGGACATTCACCGGAAGTATTTTGAGGCGGGGTCGGACATTGTCGAGACCAATAGCTTTGGTTCGACGCCGCTGGTGCTGGCGGAATATGGGCTGCGAGAAGGATGCGCATTTACTGAGCAAGCGGTCGGCGGAACTGGCGGGGCAGGCGGCGGATGAGTTCTCTACGCCGGGGAAGCCGCGATTTGTGGCGGGGTCGATGGGGCCGACGACGAAGGCGATCACGGTGACGGGCGGGGTCACGTTCGATGGGCTGCTGGATTCATATTACGTGCAGGCGAAGGGATTGGTGGAGGGCGGGTCGGATCTGCTGCTGGTGGAGACCTGCCAGGACACACGGAATATCAAGGCGGCGATTCTGGCGATCCAGAAATATTCGAGGGAAATCGGGCGGCGATTCCCTACCTCGTTTCGGTCACGATTGAGCCGATGGGAACGATGCTGGCGGGGCAGACAGTGGAAGCGATGTGGGCTTCGCTGCGGCATGCGCATCCGCTGGCGTTTGGGATGAATTGCGCGACGGGGCCGGAATTCATGACGGACCACATCCGGACGTTGAGCGCGACGTCGGGAGAGTTTGTGTCTTGCTATCCGAACGCGGGGTTGCCGGATGAAGAGGGGAAATATCTGGAAACGCCGACGACGCTGGCGGCACAGCTCGAGAAATTTGTGAATCATGGCTGGCTGAATATTGTCGGCGGATGCTGCGGAACGACCGAGAAGCACATCCGGGCGATTGCGCAGATGGTGGAAGGAAAGAAGCCGCGGGTTCGGCCAGCGGAACCGCATCGCGCGGTGTACTCCGGAGTCGAGACGATTGAGGCGGACGACCAGACGCGGCCGCTGCTGGTGGGCGAGCGGACGAACGTGATCGGGTCGCGGCTGTTCAAGAATCTGATGGCGGAAGAGAAATTCGAAGAGGCAACGGAAATTGCGCGGAGGCAGGTGAAGGGCGGCGCGCACATCGTGGATGTGTGCCTGCAAAGCACGGAGCGCGACGAGAAGAAGGACATTCCGCCGTTCTACGAGAAGCTGATCCGGAAGATCAAGGCGCCGATCATGATCGATACCACGGATCCGACGGCGGTGGAGCTGGCGCTGACGTATTGCCAGGGCAAAGCGATTATCAATTCGATCAATCTTGGAAGACGGCGAGGAAAAATTCGAGAAGGTGGTGCCGATCGCCCACGATTTCGGCGCGGCGATCGTGGTGGGCTGCATCGACGAAGATCCGGTACAGGCGCAAGCGTTCACGCGAGAACGGAAACTGGCGATTGCCCAGCGGTCGTACGAGTTGCTGACGACGAAATACGGAATGGCGCCGGAAGATATCATTTTCGATCCGCTGGTGTTTCCGTGCGCGACGGGGGACGAGAATTACATTGGCGGCGCGGTCGAGACGCTGGAAGGGATTCGGCTGATCAAGCAGGCGTTGCCGGATACGCGCACGATCCTGGGAATTTCGAATGTGTCGTTTGGATTGCCCGCGGGCGCTCGCGAAGTGGTGAACTCGGTATTTCTGTACTACTGCACGAAGGCGGGCCTGGATCTGGCGATCGTGAATACGGAGAAGTTGGAGCGATTCGCATCGATTCCGGAGCACGAGCGGCGGCTGGCGGAGAATGTCTTGTTCCAGCACGCGCCGAAGGATGTGCCTGCGGATCATCCGCGCGCGGAATTGTTCCGCAACGTGCCGACGGATTGGCGGCAGCAGTCGAAAGAACAGAAGGCCGCGATCAACAATTACCACATCGTGGCAATCACCGAGCATTTCCGGACGGCAACGAAGAAAGAAAAAGTGAAGACCGAGGATTTGCCGCTCGATCAGCGGCTGGCGAACTACATCATTGAGGGAACGCGCGATGGCCTGGTGGAGGATCTGGAGAAGAAGCGGGCGGAAGGCGCGAATCCGCTGGCGATTATCAATGGGCCACTGATGGAGGGGATGGCCGAGGTAGGGCGGTTGTTCAACGCGAATGAGTTGATTGTGGCGGAAGTGCTGCAGTCGGCGGAAGCGATGAAGGCGGCGGTGAATCATCTGGAACAGTTCATGGAGAAGGCGGACACGGCGAAGCGCGGAAAAGTGGTGCTGGCGACGGTGAAGGGCGACGTGCACGACATCGGGAAAAACCTGGTGGAAATTATCCTGAAAAATAACGGATTCGACGTGGTGAATCTGGGGATCAAGGTGCCGCCGGAGGAATTGATCAAGGCATTTCAGGCGCACCAGCCGGATGCGATCGGGCTTTCGGGATTGCTGGTGAAGAGCGCCCAGCAGATGGTGATTACCGCGAATGATTTGAAGGATGCGGGGATTGAGGTGCCGCTGCTGGTGGGCGGCGCGGCACTCAGCGCGAAATTTACGCAGACCAAGATTGCGCCGAACTATGGCGGAGCAGTGTGCTACGCGAAAGATGCGATGACGGGGCTGCGGTTGATGAATGAGTTGATGGACCCGGCGACGCGCGAGCGCGTGATCAGCGAGCAGCGGGTTTCAAACGATGGATTGACGGTGCAGACTACGGTGAAGATCCTGGAAAAACCGAAAGTGGATCCGTTCGCCGAAGGTGCGAACGGATTTGCCGATACCGGGCGTGGGATATCTGGATCGCAAGGTGCGGCTGGTGCCGGATTTGCGCGAAGTGTGGAGCTACATCAACCCGTTCATGTTGTATGGGCGGCACATGGGCTATCGTGGGGATTTCGAAAAGCGGCTGGCGGAGCGCGAGGCGAAGGCCGTCGAGTTATTCAACGAGATGGAAGAAGTAAAGAACGAAGCAGCGACATTCATGAAGGTGCGAGCAGTTTGGCAGTTTTTTGAGGCGGAGTCCGATGGCGAGTACTCTGCATTTATTTGCGCCAGGCGGAACAGAGCCGCATGCATACATGGCATTTCAAACGGCAGGCGGGCGGGGACCAGCTCTGCCTGAGCGATTATGTCCTGCCGCCGCAGGATGGGAAGCGCGATCACGTGGGGGTGTTTGTGGTGACGGCGGGCGAAGGCGTGCGCGAGCGA
Source organism: Candidatus Acidiferrales bacterium (assembly GCA_963837885.1). Taxonomy (GTDB): domain Bacteria; phylum Acidobacteriota; class Terriglobia; order Acidiferrales; family UBA7541; genus Acidiferrum. The sequence continues at coordinate 296,478 of CAWIPD010000021.1, forward strand.
GCGGAAAAGGCAAAACATGATGGATATTATTTCAAGTCGCACGGATTGCAGGCGCTGGCGATTGAAACGGCGGAAGGATGCGCGGAGTGGCTGCACCGGCGGATGCGCGAGGATTGGGGCTTCCCCGATCCAGCGGAAATGACGATGGCGCAGCGGTTCACTTCGCGGTATCGCGGAAAGCGCTACAGCTTTGGGTATCCGGCTTGCCCGGACCTGGAAGATCAGGCGAGCATCTGGAAATTGCTGCGGCCGGAAGAGATCGGCGTGCAGTTGACGGAAGGATTCATGATGGATCCGGAGGCGAGTGTGAGCGCGGTGGTATTTCAGCATCCGGATTGCACGTATTTCAGCGTGGGAGATGGCGGGGAAATTTCGTGATGGGTGTGGGTGTATAGGGAAAATCAAGAGCGCTGGCATAAAAGCCAGCGCTACGGTGTCGCAATAGTTGAGATCCTTCGAGCTGGAAAAATCGGCTCTCAGGATGACAATTTGGTAGATGGATTGGGCGGACGAGATAAATTCAGGCAAATTCTTTCAGTTCTTCTTAATTCCCTTTCAGGAAGTTTCAGATCATTTGAAATCGTTTCTCAGCGAGAGATTTTCGGCGTTGTGGGTTGAATATTGAGAGATCTTCGGGGAACCTTCTGGCTATATATGGGGAAGTTCTCTAGAGAGCACTGGGGTTGGGGTGTCTGAAGATTTAGGGTGATACGGGGGAGTTGTTTGGTACGTCTAAGGAGCACGGTCGAGAGTGACTGTGCCACGAGAAGCTAGGGGCGAGGGAGTTGGGTAGGACATAGGTTGAGATCCTTCGAGCCGATCAGAATCGGCGCTCAGGATGACAGGTTATTGGCGGTGGAAGGGGAGAGGGAAAGAAAGAAAGAAAGAAAGAAAGAAAGAAAAGGCTTTAACGCAGAGGACACAGAGGGGCGCAGAGACCACAGAGAAGAGAAGAGAAGAGAAGAAAAGAGAAGAAAAGAAAAGAGAAGAGAAGAAGAGACCCCACCCTCAAACGACGAGAGTGGGGCACCCTGGACGGATCGGGATTGCACGAGACGGAAGAGGGAGCGGAGTAGGAATTAGGAGTACAGAGAAAGTTGAAACTTGAAGGAGAGAGGTGGAAAGTGAAACGGCGAAATTGGATCGTAGGTTTGACGTTAGTGGCAACGATGGCAGCGGGGTTGAGTGTTCGAGCGCAGGAGCCGGCGACTCCGGAGGCGGGTGGCGGACAGGGACAGCATCAAGGGCGAGGTTGGGGAGAAGGACAGAACGGGCCGCGACCGCTGATGGGAAAGATTACGTCGATGAGTGCGGGGACGATCGTAATCACGAAGCAGGATGGTACGACGGTGACGGTGAAGGTGACGGATCAAACGGAATTCAGGAAAGAGCGCGAGAAGGCGAGTGCAGCGGATTTCAAGGTGGGCGATACGGTGATGGTGCGGGGGGATGAAAACACGGATCATTCGGTAACTGCGAAAATGATCGGGACGCGCGGAGGTGGGCCGGGCGGACCAGGAGGAGAGCGCGGAGGTCAACCGCTGGGGACACTAGGCAAGGATTATGTGGCGGGAGAAATCAAGAGCATCGATGCGCCGAACATTACGGTGATGCGAACAGACAACGTGACGCAGACACTGGAATTGAATGAACAGACTTCGCTACGCCGAGGAAGAGAGAGCATCACCATGGCAGATATCAAAGTAGGAGATCATTTAATGGCACGCGGGGCGGTACAGAACGGATCGTTTGTGCCGACCGGGGTGATGGTGATGAACCCTGAACAGTGGCAACGAATGCAGGAGAGGATGGCGCAGGGCGCGGGGGGAAAACCGGCAGGAACGGAAACAGCACCTCCAAAATCACAGGAGTAAGCGATATTGAAAGTCGTCATTGCGCGCAGCTTTAGTGTTGGTTTGCCTGGCGCTGATCTGCGCGGTGCTATTCGTGTGTCTGGCGAGAGGGCAAGAGCCCGATGGCCTAGTTGTCAAGGAAGCGCCGCCACCGCCTCCGCCAACTTCATTTCAAATAAGCGGAACAGTGAAGAATGGCAAAACGAATTTGCCGGGAGTAACGGTAACCGCGGCGAATACGTTGACAGGGAAAAAGTACAGCGTTGCGACAGGGGTGGATGGAACATTTGTGCTGAAGAATCTGCCGCGCGGGCGCTACGTGGTAAAGGTGGAGTTCATGGGATTCGCTCCTTTGACTCAAGAGATCCTGTTGAACCCGGATAACCCCATAGGAAAACTGGACGGTGAATTGATACTAGCTTCGCGCCAACAAGAGCAAGCCGCACAAGTCAGTGCAGCAGCGAGAAACCGGGGATTCCAGAATCTGGGCGTGGACAGTTCGTTGGCGGAATTAACAGGGAGTGGAGCGGAAAACGGAGGGAACGGAGGCGGAGGAGTCAGCGCGAGCGATCTGTCGAGTCTGCCGTTGAATGGCGCAGGAGCGGATTTTTCGACTGAATCGGTAGCCGTAGCTGGAACGCAGGGACGGACGCAGGATTTTGGAATGGGAAATGAGGACGAGCTACAACAGCGGCAACAGGACTTCAGGGAGCGAGCGCAACGCGAGGGCGGCGGTTTTGGAGGCTTCGGAGGACCCGGTGGCGGAGGAGGATTTGGCGGAATCGGGCCGGGTGGCGGGCCAATCACGTTTGGGCGGATTGGGCGAGGATTCAACACGAATCAGCCGCACGGATTTTTGTACTTTCAGGACGATAATTCAGGATTAGATGCGCAACCGTATTCGTTGAGCGGGCAGGAAGCGGCAAAAGCCAGCTACAACACAGTAAAGTTCGGTGCATTCGTGGGTGGGCCGCTGAGGATTCCGGGCATAGTGGATTGGAGCAAGAGCACGTTTTATACGCTGGGATGGAACGGAACGCGGGGCAGCACGCCCTACGATCAGTTCAGTACAGTGCCGACACTGGCGGAGAGAAGCGGGAATTTTTCAGGTTTGACGGATAAGAACGGGAATCCAATCGTGATTTACGATCCGAACTACGGGTCAGCCATTCCCAAACAATATCACTGACACCATCAGTCCCGAAGCGGCCGCACTGTTGCAATACATCCCGATGCCGAATCTGCCGGGCACAACGCAAAACTTTCACTACATCACGTCGGCAGCAAGCGACACCGACGCGATCAGCATGCGGTTAATACACAATTTTGTGAGCGGAACGGGTCCGGGATTCGGGCCACCGGGAGGCGGAGGTGGTCCCGGAGGAGGACGAGGAGGAGGGAGAAGAGGTCCACACAACAATTTAAATGTGGGATTCAACTGGTCGCGAGCGAAGAGCGTGACGGTTGGTCCATTTCCTTCGCTTGCCGGAAGTACAAACACGCAAGGGTGGAACGCGAACACGCGATGGACTTACGGGAAAAACCGCACAAACAACACTGTGGGATTCACGTATAACCATAACCGAACGGCGGCGACGAATCTGTACTCTGGGATCACAAACGTGGCAGGAAACGCCGGAATTACAGGAATATCAACGGATCCATTCGACTGGGGCTTGCCGGGAATTTCGTTCAGCAATTTTTCTGGGTTGAGCGGACCTACACCGAGCCGCGAACTGGACCAGACATATACGATTACGGACACGCTGGTCTGGAGCCACGGAAAGCATAACTGGCGGTTTGGCGGAGATTACCGGCGAATATTGCAAGGGTTTCGCTCGGCGCGAAATGCGGAAGGAAGTTTCATTTTTACAGGATTCGCCACCGGCGAATATTTGCCGGGGAGCACGACACCGGTGGCCGGGACGGGTTACGACTTCGCCGACTTCCTGCTTGGATTTCCGCAACAGACCAGCCTGCAATCGGGCTCGACGGACTATGAGTTTCGAGCGAATTCCTACGACATGTATGTGCAGGATGACTGGCGGATCTTTGCGAATTTGTCGCTGAATCTGGGAGTGCGGTATGAGTACGTCAGCCCGTACAGCGAGACGGACAATCTCATTTCAAACCTGGATGTGAAATTCAGTCCAGCGTTGGTAAGTGGAATCCAAATCTTGCCGGGACAAAGCGGAGTGTATTCGGGAACGTTTCCAAACACATTGGTTCGGCCGGACAGGAACAATTGGGCGCCACGTTTGGGACTTGCGTGGAAAGCGACAAAGGGGACAGTCGTACGCGCGGGATATGGAATCAATTACAACCTGGCACAATACGGAACGTTCATTCGCAATTTTGCTTATCAACCGCCGCAAGCGATCGCGCAGACCAATGTCAGTCCTTATGGGGATTTTCTGACTTTGCAGAATGGATTCCCGGTAAATTCAATAACACCGATTACGAACAATTACGCGCTGGATCCGAATTACCGGCTTGGATACGTGCAGATCTGGAACGTCGATGTACAGCACCAGCTTCCCTGGAACATGCAGCTCAACGTGGGATACAACGGAGCGAAAGGAACGCGACTGGATACGGAGCGGGCGCTGGTGCCGAGTTGCATAGCCGAAGATAACTGCGAAGTTTCGTTGAAGGAATCGTCGGCACCGTTTATTTATGAATCGTCGGAAGGAAATTCGATACTGCATGCAGGTTCGGTGAGAGTGCGCAAGCGAATGTCGAAGGGACTGGGAGTCACGGCGAGTTACGTATTCTCGAAATCGATCGACGACGCTTCCTCGATAGGACTAGGGAGCACACTTGTGGTGCAGAACCCGTTCGATTTACCCGCAGAACGAGGACTGTCTACTTTTGATCAGAAGCATAAATTTACCGGGACGTGGATGTACGATTTGCCGTTCGGAGACGGGAAGCGATTCCTGACCAATGGAGCGATTTCGCATGTGCTGGATGGGTGGCAATGGAGCGGGGATTTCACGATTGCGTCGGGATTTTATTTCACGCCGAACGTGCTGGGGGCTGGAGTGGACATCAATCGCGGTGTGAGCGGATCGTTGCGGGCGAATGTAGTGCCCGGAGTTCCAATGGGTGTGAACAATGCAACGACAAAGGAATGGTTTAATACCGCGGCATTCTGCGCGCCGGGGCCAACGTGCGTGAATGCGGCAGGATCAAGTTACGGGGATGCGGGGCGGGACATTATTGAAGGACCGGGACAGATCACTTTTGATATGGCGATGAGCAAGACAATTGTGATCAAAGAGTCGCGCGCGCTGGAGTTTCGGTTGCAGGGCACCAACATTTTCAATACCGCGTATTTTTCAAGCATCAATACCACGGTGAACGCGCAGACGTTTGGACAGGTGACCGGAGTGGCCAATATGCGCCGGGTGACGATGGTCGTGCGATTTCGATTCTAGAGATGAGAGAAATGCAGCAGCGGACGAGTTTCGGAAGGATGGTCGGATCGCTGCTGCTGGTGTGGCTGCTGACGATGAACCTGGTGGCGCAAGAAAAGAATGCCCCGGCGACCCAGCAACAGCCGCCGACCGCGCGGTTGCGCGTTACAACCGAACTAGTGCTGGTGAATGTGGTGGTGCGTGACAAAAAAGGAAATCCGATCTCGGATCTGAAGCAGGGAGATTTCACGCTATATGAGGATGGGCAGAAGCAACAGATCTCCAGCTTCGATTTTGAAAACGTGAATGAACTGCAGATGGCGGGAGCAGCGGGGCCGACGATAAACGGGAAAGCAGCGGAAGGTGGAACGCTTTTGACGCCAAAGGTGACGCCGAGCCTGGAAGCGAAGGATCGGCGGTTGATGCTGTTTTTCTTTGATTTTTCGGCGATGGAGCCGGATGACATCGACCGCGCGGTGGATGCGGCGAAAAAGTTTGTACAAACGAAAATGCAGCCTGCCGATATGGTGGCGATGGTTTCGCTGGCGAGTTCGTTGAGCCTGGACCTGGATTTTACAGACGACCGGACAAAAATCATGGGGAAACTTACGGCGTACAGCTCCAGCGAAGGACAAGGATTTGAGAACGGAACGGCGGGGAGCGCGGAAGGAGCAGCAGAAAGCGGCGGATCGTATACGGCGGATGATACGGACTACAACACGTTCAGCGCGGACCGAAAGTTGCTGGCGCTGCAATCGGTGATGCAGGCGGTGGGATCAATTCCACAGAAAAAGAATTTAATTTTGTTCAGCAACGGAATAAGCCAGCAGGGAGTGGACAATCAATCGGCGCTGCGGGCGGCGACGTCTTCGGCAGTGAAGGCGAACGTATCGATTTATGCGGTGGACGTGCGGGGGCTCTCGGCGTTTCCGCCGGGCGGGCAGGCGCAATCGGCGAGCATACATGGACAGTCGGCATATACAGGCGCATCGGTGCTGAACGATTTGAATGGAAATGCGGCGTCGCAGGACACGCTGTACACACTGGCGGCAGACACCGGCGGCAAAGCGTTCATGGACACAAACGATCTCGGTGGCGTGTTTTCGCAGGTGCAGAAGGACAGTTCGATTTATTACGTGCTGGGATTCACGAGCACGAATCACGCACAGGATGGGCGTTACCGACATTTGAAAGTGACCGTAAACCGGCCGGACACAAAGGTGGAGGCACGCGCCGGATATTATGCGGAGCGGGATTACGAACATATGAAGAAGGAAGATCGCGAGGAGCAGCTGGAGGATGAGCTGGCTTCGGAGTCACCGCGAACGGACGTGGCGGTATATGCGGGGACGGCGTTTTTCCGGCAGGATGACTCGCACTACTTTCTGTCGGTTTCGCTGGTGGTGCCGGGGTCACAGATTCCGTTTGTGACAGAGAAAGATAAAGACAGCGCGACGATCGACATCATTGGAGAGGTGAGGCTAGACGGAAAAGTACCCGTAGGGCAGCTGCGCGATACGGTGAAACTGGCGGTGGGAAGCGAGCAGCAAGTGCGGCGGAAAAATGTGCAGTACAACACAGGATTTGTGCTGGCGCCGGGAAACTATCACCTGAAATTTATCGTGAGAGAAAATCGCAGCGGGAAGCTGGGATCGTTCGAGGCGGATGTACGGGTGCCGGATCTTCGGAACGTGCCGCTGCGGATGAGCAGCGTGGTGTTGAGCAATTTACGAGTGCCGGCAACACAGAAGAAAAAAGCATTTCAGCCGCTGGTCAGCGAACAATCGGAACTGGTGCCGAGCATTACACACGTGTTCACGCAGGACCAACAGCTGTATCTGCAGTACGAGGTGTATGACGCAGCGAAGAGCAAAGGACCGGAGGGCGGCGGGGGCGCGGCAAATGGAGCACGGGGGAGAGCAGGCCGGCGAAGGGCGCGATTCGTGTGTTGACGAGCATCGAATTTCTGCAAGGCGACGTAAAGGTGTACGAGACGAAACCGATCGTGGCACAGGAGATGACTGCACCGGACCGGCGAGCGGTGATTTTCCAGATGCAGGTGCCGCTGCAGGGTTTGAAGCCGGGATTCTACATTTGCCAGATCAATGTGATTGATGATGTGGGGGGAAACTATTCGTTTCCGCGATGGCCGATATTGATTAAGGCGGCAGCCAGTGAGTTCGAATGCAGCGCCGACGGCGGGGATGCACTGATTTGCAGCAATCATGAGGGCAATCGCGCATTGCGATCATGGAAAACCAGGCGAAGTGGGCATGGGTGAGTTGGCGCAGGGGGAGTAGAGTGCTGGGGAAGGGCTCTCAGAAGCTCGAAGTTCGAGGCCGCGGCAATCGGCTGTAAATCCATAACTTATTGACATTTAAAGGGTTACAAAGGTAGGCAATTGTCTACTATTGGCGATTGCCGTGCAGACTATAACTGCAGCTAATAGTCTGGCTACGCTCGGGGTGTGCATGTTTCTCATTCGGAAGGCTCAGTTCATTGCACCAGGAATAAAACGGTTTGAGATCGAAGCGCCACGGATCGCGCGCAAACATCAGGCAGGACAATTTGTCATCCTGCGGTTGAATGAGCAGGGAGAGCGGATTCCGCTGACGATTGAAAGCTCCGACGAAGCGCAAGGAGTGATTACGATTGTGGTGCAATCGATCGGCAAGACGACATATCAGTTGAATGAGCTGGAAGCGGGCGAAGGAATATTGGATGTGGTGGGGCCACTGGGGAAGCCGTCGGTGATTCAGAATTTCGGGACCGTCGTGGTGGTGGGCGGAGGAGTCGGGACGGCGCTGGCGTATCCAACGACGGTGGCGTTGAAAGCGCGCGGGAAATCGGATCGTGACGATTCTAGGCGGAAGAAACCGGGACCTGGTGATACTTGAAAACGAGATGCGCGCGCAAAGCGACGAATTGTATGTGACCACGGATGATGGAAGCTACGGAGAAAAGGGATTGGTCACGGACAAACTACGTGCGCTGATTGGGCAGGGTGTGAAAATCGATGAAGTGCTGGCGGTAGGGCCGATCCCAATGATGAAGGCGGTGGCGGAACTAACGCATGAGCACGGAATTCACACGGTGGTTAGCCTGAATCCGATCATGATCGATGGAACAGGAATGTGCGGAGGATGCCGGGTGCTGGTGGGAGGAAAGAGCCAGTTTGCATGCGTGGATGGACCAGAGTTTGATGCACACATCGTGAATTTTGAAGTACTGATGCAACGCAACCGAATGTACCGGGATGCGGAGCGGGCCTCGTTGGAGCGGTTCCAGCATAAAGAGGCCGGAGGAGAGCAGACAGAAGAAGGCCATGGTTGCCTGGTCGGCGGAGGCAAGTCATGAGCCCGGCAAAAGAGGCATCGGCAAACCCACTGCCGCTGAAGGAACGGATGAAGATTCCGCGGCAGCATATGGTGGAGCAAGCGGCGGAATTGCGGGTAATGAATTTCAAGGAAGTGAATCTGGGATATTCGCCGGAGTTGGCACGGCGAGAAGCGCTGCGATGTCTGGAATGCGCAAAACCGACCTGCATGCTGAACTGCCCGGTGGGAGTAAAAGTAAAAGAGTTTGTGCAACTGATAGTGGACGGAAATTACCTGGGAGCAGCGGCAAAAATTCGGGAAGACAACGTACTGCCCGCGGTGACGGGGCGGGTTTGCCCACAGGAAGATCATTGCGAAGGCAAGTGCCTGCTGACGAAGAAGGTGGAATCACTGGGGATCGGATATCTGGAACGATTCGTAGCTGATTATGAGCAGCGGGTTGGTTCACCGCTGGCTGCAAACGCGCCATCCACGGGCAAAAGTGTAGCTATCGTAGGGAGCGGGCCAGCAGGATTGAGCGCGGCGGGAGATCTGGTTCAGAAGGGCCATCGCGTGCATGTATTCGAAGCACTGCACGAGATTGGCGGAGTGCTGGTGTATGGCATACCGGAGTTTCGGCTGCCGAAACAGGTGATCCGCGAACAGATCGAAACGATGCGCAAAATGGGCGTGGAATTTGAGACCAATGTAGTGGTGGGCCGGACCGTATCGATCGATGAATTGTTCGCAGAAGAAGGCTTCGATGCCGTATTTATCGCGACAGGAGCGGGCCTGCCCGTTTTTCTGAACATCCCCGGCGAACATTTGAATGGGGTGTACTCCGCGAACGAATTTCTGACGCGCATCAACCTGATGCATGCGTACGAGTTTCCGCGCTATGACGAACCGATGATGGATTTGCATGGCAAGCATGTTGCGGTAATCGGTGGAGGCAATACGGCGTTGGATGCGATCCGGTCCGCGAAACGCCTGGGGGCAGAAAAAGCGTACGTGCTTTACCGTCGTAGCGAGATAGAAATGCCGGCACGGGCGGAGGAAGTGAAGCACGCAAAACAAGAAGGCATTGATTTTCAAGTGCTGACGAATCCGGTGGAATTTCTGGACGAAGGCGGCGGATGGTTGCGTGCAGCACGGTGTGTGCGCATGGAGCTGGGCGAGCCGGATGCCTCGGGGCGGCGGCGGCCGATCGTCGTCGAGGGATCGGAATTCGAGATTCCCCTGAATCTGGCGATTATTGCGACGGGAACTTCCGCGAACCCGTTGATCCAATCGACAACGCCAAACCTGAAGACCAACAAGTGGGGATACATCGAAGCAAGTGGAGAGACGCAGAGGACATCGCGCAAAGGAGTCTTCGCCGGAGGAGATATTGTGACGGGAAGCGCGACGGTGATATTGGCGATGGGAGCCGGAAGAAGGGCGGCGAAATCGATCCACGAGTATTTGAGTACGGAGAAGTGGGAATAGAGGATTTGCGTGATGTGACGCAGCAGGAGGCACTGGCTGCGCGGGAGTACTCAGCAGATGGGTGCCTGTCACATGGCGACGGTTGTGTACTCAATTTTCGGCCTGCCAACTGTTCATAAAACCTTTGTTTTCAATACGCAAAAGCTAGAACGCTGTTGTTCCCTATTCACGCTTGTGGTCCAAAACGTGCCTCTTTGGAGTTGGTACAGTCTCGCCTAGAAACAACCTACGAGCACTCCGTAAGGAGCAATTCCATGAAGAACCTGAAATCCGATGCACTTGCGTATCACTCTGGGGGCCGGCCAGGGAAGATCGAAGTATCACCAACAAAACCGTGCGGGACGCAACGAGATTTGAGCCTGGCCTATACGCCGGGCGTAGCCGTGCCCTGCCTGGAAATCCAGAAGACGCCGCACGACGCATTCAAGTACACGGCAAGAGGAAACCTGGTGGCCGTGGTAACGAACGGAACGGCGGTATTGGGGTTGGGAAATATCGGAGCGCTGGCGGGCAAACCAGTGATGGAAGGCAAAGCGGTGTTGTTCAAGAGGTTCGCGGACGTGGATGTATTCGATCTGGAAGTGGACTCGTTGAATCCCGACGATGTGATCAAGGTGTGCCAGTTATTGGAACCTACGTTTGGTGGAATCAACCTGGAAGATATCAAAGCGCCGGAATGTTTTTACATCGAAGAGACGCTGAAGAGGACGATGAAGATTCCGGTGTTCCACGACGACCAGCATGGTACAGCAATTATTTCAGGAGCGGCGTTGCTGAATGCATTGGAGATCGTCGGGAAACAGATTGATGAAGTGAGGGTGGTGTTCAATGGCAGCGGTGCGGCAGGAATAGCGTGCGCGGAACATTACGTGAGACTGGGAGTGAAGCGGGAAAACATTCTGATGGCGGACACGAAGGGAGTGATCTACGAAGGCCGCACGGAAGGGATGAATCCGTACAAAGCGCGGTTCGCGCAAAAAACGAATCTTCGGACCCTGGCAGAGGCAATGAAGGGGGCGGATGTATTCGCGGGACTCTCGGTGAAAGGCGCGCTTACCCCGGAGATGCTATTGAGCATGGCCGCGAAGCCAATCGTTTTCGCGATGGCCAATCCAGACCCGGAAATTACTTATCCGAAGAAGCAAAGGCAGTGCGCAACGACGTGATCATCGCGACCGGCCGATCGGACTTTCCGAACCAGGTGAATAACGTACTGGGATTTCCGTTTATTTTCCGTGGAGCGCTAGATGTGCATGCCACGGCAATCAATGAAGAGATGAAGCTTGCGGCGACGCGGGCGCTGGCGGCGCTGGCCAAGGAAGATGTGCCGGATTCGGTGTGCCAGGCGTATGGAGTGGAGCGGATGCGCTTCGGGCCGGAATACATTATTCCGAAACCGTTTGATCCCCGAGTGCTGGTGTGGTGAGGCGGTGGCAGTCGCGAAAGCGGCGATGGAAACGGGAGTCGCGAGAGAACCGGTGAATCTGGATGAATATCGCGAACGGCTGGAACGATTGCTAGGCAAGGCGCACGAGATGATGCGACTGATGATCCTGAAGGCGCGACGCGAATCCGCGGCGAGTCATTTTCCCGGAAGGGAGAACGATGAAAAGGTACTGCGCGCTTCGCATATCCTGGTGGAAGAAAAAATCGCAAGACCAATGTTGATTGGGAATACCGGAGGTGATTCGGGAAAAGGCGGAGGATCTAGGCGTCAATCTGGAACAGATCACGGTGGTGGATCCGGCGATTTGGCCGAAACGTGAAGCGTATATTCAAGCGTTGTATGAATTGCGGCAACGGCGCGGGGTCACACTGTCAGAAGCGCGGACATTAATCAACAACCCAAATATGTTCGGGTCGCTGATGGTGGAGTTGGGAGACGCGGATGCACTGCTGGGGGGGTGACGCAGCACTTTCCGGACACGATTCGTCCGGCACTGCAGGTGATCAAACCGCGACCGGGATTGCACAAGGTTTCGGGGATGTACGTGATGGTGACGCGGCGAGGGGATATGTACTTCCTGGCGGACTGCACGGTGAATATCGAGCCAACAGCGGAAGACCTGGCAGAAATCGCACTGTGTGCGGCGGAAACGGCGAGGCGATTCAACGTGGAACCGCGGGTGGCGATGCTATCGTTTTCGAATTTCGGGAGCACGTCGCATCCATTGACAGTAAAAGTGAGGAGAGCGGTGGAAATGCGTGCAGAAGCGGATCCCACGCTAATGATTGATGGAGAGATGATGGCGGAAACTGCTGTCGTTCCCGAAATCATTGAGGAGACCTATCCGTTTTCAAAATTGCGTGGAGGGGCAAATGTATTGATCTTCCCGGATCTGACTTCCGCGAATACCTGTTACAAACTGCTGGCGACGAATTGGCGGAGCGGAGACAATCGGGCCGATCCTGATGGGCATGTCGAAACCGGTGCACGTATTGCATCGCGGGGCGGAAGTGGAAGAGATCGTCAATATGGCGGCGATTGCGGTTGTCGATGCGCAGGAAACTGAAAAGAGAGCGGAAGTCGCCGCTGGATCAGGAAAGGTCTTAAAGCCAGAGGAGAGAATTGCGCTAGAGGCCCACGCCGAGCCCATCTCAGCGCTGTAGTTCGGGCGCTCAAGGCGTTCCGTGCCGGGAAGAGCACACTGTGTAGATCGAATGGGTACTAAAGCGACTTCTAGAAGGTCGCCAGCAGGCATTCGTCCGTTGGAAAACGTTGCGCAGGAGTTAACAAGTTGATTTGGCGTCAATCGTTAGCGCAGCCCACGGGAAAAATCACAATTTATTCACGAACAATGTTGGAATCGCCCCGCTCGCGCGCCTCATACTGTGCATAAATCCAGTGGTAAGTCTTCTCGAGGCCAGATCGTAGAGAAGTATTTGGCTCCCAATGAAGGTATTTCTGGATGAGAGTATTGTCGCTATTCCGTCCGTTCACACCTTTCGGAGCGTTGAGGTCGTGGCTGCGTTTCAGTTTGATGCCGGCAATCTCCTCCGCCAGATCCACTAACTGGTTAATGGTTACCGCTTCGCTGGAGCCAAGATTGATTGGTTCCAGGATGTCGGAGTTCATAATGAGATCGATCCCTTTGATACAGTCGTCAATGTACATGAAACTGCGAGTTTGAATGCCGCTTCCCCAGATTTCGATCTCGTGTTTGCCTGAGATCTTCGCTTCGATAACTTTCCTGCAGATTGCCGCAGGAGCTTTTTCGCGTCCGCCGAACCAGGTGCCCCAAGGGCCATAGACATTGTGGAACCTTGCAACACGCGTTCTGAGACCGTAGTCCTCCCGGAAATGACGGCACATGCGCTCAGAAAATAGTTTTTCCCATCCATAACCATCCTCGGCCATCGCGGGATAGGCGTCCGATTCCTTGAGGGAAGGAGGTTCAAAGGATTTCTGTTTGTCGGCATTATAAACGCAAGCCGAGGAAGAATAAAAAAAACGCTCGACATGGTGGGTCAAGGCCGCCTGCAACATGTGAGTATTAATCAGAACCGAAAGCATACAGAGGGCTTTGTTATGCTCAATAAAGCCCATACCGCCCATGTTGGCAGCAAGATTATAAATGTCATGAGCGCCCTTTGCGGCAATGTGGCAGTTTTCGATGAGATTCAGATCGAGAGATAAGTTTTCAACGTCGTCAAATTTCTGATACCAGGCGTTTAAAGGTTTGATGTCTACGGCGCGGATGGCTGTGCAGCCACGATCGCGCAAAGCCGAGACCAGACTTCCGCCAATGAATCCGCCGGCCCCAGTTACGACGATCAACTTACTATTGTTTTGCACCTTTCTTCTCCTCCTAAACAACCCCGAACCGATCATGGAGTCTGCCCCAACCCCAAGCCGTGAAGGGCAGCTTCGAGCGCTTAAATCCGATCATGCAAGCGATAACAAAGCGCTACCGATAAAGATCAGCGGCCCCAGGAATCATTATCCATGTGCCGTTACTTTTCAGCACCCCCGCGAGTGTGATGATGACTTAGTGCGGGAGAAATGTCGTCGCGTCTCAATGCAATGGGGCAAGAAAGAATTTAGCTGATTTACGACGTGGGCGCTCACAAATACTGTGCCCCTGCGCCTCTCAGTCAGTCTGGCAGGGTGAGAGTTCGCAAGCGGCTCCATCGCCTCTCCTCTCGGGCCTTCCTCAGACCCCCAGTTTTACCAGGCAGACCTGCTGCTGTTCAAATGTGCGAGAATAGCGCACGTTATCCATACGTTATCAAAAAGCTGGCACGATGAGAGATAACTAATTATTTACTTTTCTTGGAGAATCGAATTGTGCTGGTCGCGCGCATTGAGAAGATTGGCAAGGCCCAGACTTCCCGAGAAGATGTGATTAGTTTTTCTGGTCGGTGCTGGCCGACTGCTCGGGTTGGTCTTCCACCATTCTCCACTTGGAACCGAGCTTGGATTCATTCATGGATTTGGCAATTTCTTCGGTCTTTTTCCCGAGATCCTTTTCGTAGACCACGCCATCCTCAGAGACCATAAAACTCATGACGCCCGAGGAGCGGTATTCAGCGGGATAGGCAATCACGGTAAAGCCCTCCGCGCCGCCCTTTTCCGGCCGAGGCAAAAGATGGAAAAAGTAACCGCGGTAAGGATTGGGTTCCTGAGATTTCGTGGAAGAGTTAATAAAGGCGGCGGCCAACAGGGGGCCAATGGGGCTTTGCGGTTGGCCCTCGTCCGATTTCCAGTAGAGGCCGTTGTGCTGGCCTTCATCGCTCATAATTTTCTGAGCATATTTGTTTTGCTGCGCGGCGGAGAACTCTTTCTGAGCCGCGACAAATTCCTGACAGACGCGAATGGCGGAGATTTCGTTCTCACCAATGCGGCGCTGCACAATTTCCGCGATGCCTGCTTCGGTATCGAAGAACCACAAATTGCCTTTGTGAATGATGGGGATGGGAGTAGGCCAATTTTCAGCGCCAATATAAAGGGTTACTGTGCCATTTGGTTCGGTAACCAAGCGGTGCATCTCCTGGTATTTTTTGGCGAAAGTGGCACGGCCCTCGGAATCCTCCGCCTGGTCTCCAGAAGAGACGATGTCTTTACCATCGGGCCCCAGAATTTCCAGCAGGGTCTCTTCATCATTTTTGGCAGCGGCGGCAGCATAAGCCTGGCTGGCATCCTCGGCGGATGGAAAAGTTTTCTGAACTCTCTGCTGAGCCAGGGCAGCTAAGGGAAGACCTCCGGCCAAGAGAATAAGAACTGCCGAGAATTTAAGAATACTGGGGCAATGAAATTTGTCGAAGTTCAGGTTCGTTCGCTGCATTGGCCTTTTCTCCATTTCTAATTTCGTGAGTGCCAGGAAAGGTGGCGCAATTTCTGTTAACGATCTGATGCTGGTGAGTAACTTCGATTATCAATTCTGATCAAGGAAGCTGAATTAGTGGTGGCCACCGCCGCCGCCATGCGATCCACCGCCTCCGCCTCCACCATGGGATCCACCTCCGCCGCCACCGTGAGAGCCGCCGAAGCTGCCGCTGCCACGGGAGGAATAGCTGCGAGCCTGGCCGCCATGGCCGTAGCCGCTAAAGGCGCTGGAACGCGTTCCGGTCTGACCGTGCGGAGCGGCATAGCCGCGAGCCGCGTTGGTGTTGCCGTTGAAGGGCCTTACGTTTGCGCCGGGGCGATTGTAGACATTGCCGCGACCAGCATATCCGGCGTTGGGAGGGCGATTGCCGTTGACTGAGCTGCCGTGCTGGCCAGCACCGGGAGGGCGATTGCCGCCGTTGTAGTGCGCAGCCGTGTTGCCGTGCACACCGTTGAGCCGCCGTGGCCGTTGTAGCCGCCGTGGCCGTTGGCGCCGCCGTGATAGTAAGCGTTGCGGTTATAGAATGTTCTGCTTGCCGGAGTAATAATGGCCGCCGTTGTAGACCGCATAATGGCCATGCCAGTTGCAGCCCCAATGTCCCCAGCCCCAGCCAAAGCCGCCGTACCAGCCGATACCGAAGCCGATACCGAAAGAGAGGAAGGGTCCGCCCCACCAAATACCGGGATAAGGATACCAACCGGGCCAGGCGACAACCGGGCCACCGTAGACAACCCAGGGATTGTAGGCAGGTACATAGACGACCTGGGGATTAGCAGGTTGAATTTCAATGTCCGAGCCGTCGGAGGTCACATTTTGCTGTGGAGTGCTCTTAAGGTTGCCAGCTTGTTGGGCCCTCTGGCGCATGACCTGAACGGCGTTCATCACATCCTGTTCCTGATTGTAGTAAGCGTCGCCGAGTGAAGAAGTCCAGGAAAGATTCTTGTCCATGTTGCCGAGGACAGTGGGAAAGGCGACCAGGGCCTTAACACTGGGATCCCAAGGCATCTGATCCACCTATTGTCCGAGAGCCTCGCCCTTCAGGTCAGGGTGATTCTGGACGTAGCGGTCAGCTTCGACGACCTGCTCTGGGAAGGTGGAGGCAGCAAGAATCTGTGCGACGAGCGAGTCGGGATAGAGAGCAATCGGAGCGACAAGTTGTTGTAGCTGCTCGGCGGACTGCTGCGCATAAGGAGGAGCTTGGGATTGAGATTGAGCGGGAGCTTGTTGAGCCTGCGCGGGAGGAGCGTTTTGTGCGTCTTGGGCCGCGTAGAGGTCACCGGGCAAAGTCGCAAATAGCAATGCAACCGACATGATCAGGACCAAGAGCCGTTTGCAGCATGGGGCCGCTGCGTCCACCGTCGAATTTGTGAGTATGTTCATGATCTTCAACCTCCCTCAACGCTACCAAGGCCCGATGCAATACCTGATGATTAGATGTGTGCAAAGCGCACCGGGTTTCGGTTTACTGCACCTGGCTGGCTCTTTTCAAAAAATCCTTGCTGCAGGTAAGTATCGGAGCCGTCTGCAGATACTGGCTCTAGCAGTAAGATGTTCGGTGACTCAGAGCCGCATACACTGGATATAACCCGGAATGGGGAGCAAAGTTTCATGCTAGATCGAGATAGTCGCTCAACACGACTATACAGGGCGGGAAGTTGCACCGCCTGGAAAGATTCCTCAGGTGAATGCGGTATAAGAAGCGAAACGGAAGGCAGTAAAGGTGAAAATTCGGACTTCATTGGGGGATGGAAAGACTGCGGCCCCGGCGAGTGGACTGGCCAAGATGGAACCTGAACGCGGGATAATCCATCTAACACAAGCCCTATCCGGCAGCAGGAAAAGCACTTTTGGGAGGATGAGAATGTTGGGAGTACGCACAAGCAGGCGAGCATACCTCTATTTATGGGCCATCGGTGCGATGGCTGGTGTATTTGCGGTTTCGCTGATTGGTGCGCAAGACGCGCATTTCCACAACGCGCCCAGCTCCAGCGCACAACAAAAGAATCCTTATGAGGGTCAGGACGCGGCCAGTAGCGCCGGAGCGAGTCTGTATGCGACGTACTGCGCGTCGTGCCACGGGACGAGTGGGCAAGGAATCGGCAACGTGCCGCCGCTGGTGCAGGGCGCGGCACAAACGGCGCCGGACGGGGAAGTGTTCTGGTTTATTACGAATGGATCGGTAAAGGATGGAATGCCAGCCTGGGGAATGCTCTCGGAGCAACAGCGATGGCAGTTGGTTACGTATGTGAAGTCGATGAAGGGCGGCGCGAGCGCGACGGGTTCAGCGGCGGCTCCGGAGGTAGCAGGGGCAGCCGTGAAGACAAATGCACCTCCGCCAAAAGCGCCGTTTACGGATTTCCGATTTGAGGAGCCTGGAAAAGTTCGAAAGATTACAGTGCGCGATTTACCGGCACCGTTTGCGACTGATACGGCCAGCAATGGACCGAAACTGGTGAAGAGGCCTGATGATGCGTGGCCGAAAGCTCCGGCAGGATTCACAGTGCAGATGTATACGACAGGATTGGAAAATCCACGATTGATTCGCACGGCACCGAACGGAGATTTTTTCGTGGCGGAGGGTGACGCAGGAAAGATTATCGTATTTCGAGGGATTACAGCGGACGGAAAACCAAAAGAGACTGGAGTATTCGCGACAGGGCTGAAACGGCCTTACGGAATTGCATTCTATCCCCCTGGAGATAATCCGCAGTGGGTATACATTGGGAACACGGATGCGGTGGTGCGATTTCCGTATCAGAACGGAGATTTAAAGGCGAGAGGGCCTTCGCAGCATCTGGTGGATTTGCCGCATGGAGGAGGTCACTGGACACGAGCAATCGAATTCACTTCGGATGGCAAGAAGATGTTCGTGGGGGTGGGATCTTCTTCGAACGTGGATGATCCGGATACGACACCTGCGGAGAAGAATCGCGCGGACATACTGGAGTTCAACCCTGATGGAACGGGAATGCGCATTTATGCTTCGGGGATTCGCAACGCCGGGGGCGGCTTGGCGATTCATCCGAAGACGGGGCAATTGTGGTGCTCGGTGAATGAGCGTGACGGGCTGGGAGACGATCTGGTGCCAGACTATATTACGCATGTGGAGGATGGAGGGTTCTACGGATGGCCATGGTGGTATATCGGGAGCCATCAAGACCCGCGCCTGGCGGGGAAACATCCCGAGCTAAAAGACAAGACCATTGTTCCCGACGTGCTGCTGCAACCACACAACGCATCATTGCAATTGACGTTTTATGAGGGATCGCAATTCCCTGCTGAATACAAGGGAGATATATTTTCGTCGGAGCACGGTTCGTGGAACCGTGCGGTGCGTGTTGGTTACGAAGTGATTCGGGTGCCAATGCACCAGACGGAACGGGCTAGCGGGGAATACGAGGATTTCCTGACCGGGATTCGTGGTAGACAATGGACACGTGTGGGGCAGGCCGGTGGGAATTACAGTGGCTCCCGATGGATCGTTGCTGGTGACGGATGACGGATCAAACTCGATCTGGCGCGTAATTTATACGGGCAACAGCGGCGGACAGAAGACTACCAGCGTGCATTGAAAGTACGAATATTATTGACGACAGTTTGAATGCAGAAGCTGGCGAGGAGTTGCGAAGTCTGAAACCTTCTCGCGCGTGGCGAGTTGTGCGCGCCGCCAGTCGTGTAAACTGAAAGATATACAGGGCATTTACTCAGCTCCGCAAAGGCTTCCCGACTTTCAACTTGAGGCGACATTGATGACCCCGGTGCATAAAGAACTTCTGGACGAACTGCAAGGCTACAGCGCTACGGCTCCCACAGTGCAGGCGCTAATGGAGCGGATCTCGAAGCGGCTTCACGAAAAGATGACGAGGTACAACTGGGTGGGCTTTTATCTGGTGGACCCGGCCGATTCTAATTATCTGATTGTCGGACCATTCGTGGGTAGCTTTACACCGAACGCGCGGATTCCACTGAGTAATGGATTATGCGGAGCAGCCGCCACGACGGGGAAAGTGGTGGTCGTGCAAGACGTGACCAAGGATCCACGCTATCTTGCGGGGACAACATTGGTGAAATCGGAAATTGTGGTGCCGATTTATGTGAACAAGAAGCTGGCGGCGGAATTGGATATCGAGAGCTATTTTGTGGATACATTCACGAAAGAAGAACAGGAGTTTGTAGAGGCGTGCGCGGCCCTGTTGGCGAAGTACCTGGGGAAAGGGTAGGCAACCGGAAATCGGCGGCAAGTGGCGCCTTCCACTCACGTTTTCCAGTTTTTTGTCATGCCTAATTTCATTTCAGTGTATTTAAGTGACAGCGATCACAACCTAATCTTAATGGCAAGTGATAATTATGCTTACGGAGCACCGGAAAATCCCGTGATCAACTGCTAGGATCGCGCCGGAAATGTGCACGATTGTCCGGAGTTCGTGAAAAGCATCATCCGCAAAAGGGCAGGTGAGAGGAAGTTCAAATCATGACCAAAGCGGCTATTGGCATGTGGGCAATTGCGTTAACAATAGCGCTGACCGCAGCCCAATGTACTGCACAGCAAGTGCCGAAAAAACTTACGAACCACGACATCACGCAGATGGTGTCACTAGGCCTGTCCGAAGAGGTTATTGTCGATAAAATTCGCGCTACAGATGCAACTGATTTCGACACGAGTGTGGAAGCTCTGGAAGCACTGAAGGCAGACAAAGTACCGGACAACATCATCAGGGCTATGATCAACGCCCACCCGGCAAGTGCATCCAACGCGGGTTCAGCCGCCGACCACGAAGCGTCGGCGATCGTTGACCCAAATGACCCGAACTCAATTCAACGATCCAGGGATCTACATGTACGTTAAGGCTCGCGACGGGCTGAAAATGGTCATGCTCGAGCCCACAGTCTATTCACAGGGAAAGAGCGGGGGAGTGCTTGCATCAGCCATGACGTATGGAATTGCCAAGGTGAAATGGAAGGCCGTTGTTGAAGGTTCTCATGCCAACCTCAAAAGTAGTGACAGCAATATGGTCTTCTATTTCTATTTCGAGGAAGAACGCGCCGGTCTCAGCCACGCCGCCTTCGGTGGAACAACGACTCCCAATGAATTCACCTTGCTAAGATTTGATGAAAAGAAGAATTCACGCGAGACAGTTGTTATGGCCGCTAATGTCTTTGGGAGTTCCAGCGGAACCGACGAAAAAGCCAATATCCATTTTTCCTATACAAAATTGAGGCCTGGCGTCTACAAGGTAACACCTAACTCGCCTCTCCCACCCGGGGAATATTGCTTCTTAAGTTCTGCGGGAATCGGTACCTACGGAGCCGGCTCGGCTGGGGCTAGTCGATTGTTCGATTTTGCTGTTGTACAGAGCAACTAAGTTACTTGGATAAACTAAATTTGGCGATGTGGTACGCCCCTGTGAGCGGGCGAGAGCTGATTGACTCCAAACCTTCGTGACTTTCTAGGGTGTAGCTTATGAGTTTGTTTGATTATTTCCAGGTAGCCTAGCTCGTTGAATACTGAATTTCGCGAACAGGACGGAAAATGCGCCCGCCTCAGAAGGCGGCCGCTACAAGTGCGGTGGGGCTGATCTAAAGATCGGCCACTACATAAGAGGAGCGCTGGCATAATCCTTCGAAGCTCAGGGCAGGAAGCCAGCGCTACCGGGTTGGGTGGCTGGTTACTGGATGACTTTGCGGATGAGGGCCAGGGCCCAGTCTAGTTGCTCGCGGGTGATGACGAGTGGCGGCGCGAAACGGATAACCGTGTCGTGGGTCTCTTTGCAAAGGATGCCCTCGTTTTTGAGCGCTTCGCAATAGGGGCGAGCTTTGGTGTTGAGCTCCATGCCAATCCACAATCCACGGCCACGAACTTCCTTGATTACCGGGCTGCTCAGAGATTTCAGTTCTGCAAGCAGATAGGCGCCGAGCTCGGCGGAACGCTCGCAGAGTTTTTCGTCCTGCAAAACGTGGAGCGCAGTGCGAGCGATGGCGCAGGCCAAGGGACTGCCGCCAAAGGTGCTGCCATGATCTCCCGGTCGAAAAACACCGAGAATTTCTTCAGAGGCCATGACGGCAGAGACTGGATAGAAGCCGCCGGAAAGAGCTTTGCCGAGAATGAGGACGTCGGGCTGAACATCTTCATGCATGTAAGCGAAGAGTTTGCCAGTGCGGCCGAGACCGGATTGAATCTCGTCAACCATGAATAACACGTTGTTTGCCTGACAAAGTTCGGCAGCTTCGGCCAGAAAGCCCTGAGGCGGAACGAGGATGCCAGCTTCGCCCTGAATGGGTTCGACGAGAAAGGCGCAGGTGTTAGGAGTGATCGCTTCGCGCAAGGCTTGCGCATCACCAAAAGGAATGATGCGGAAGCCGGGAGTGAGCGGACCAAAACCGTAGCGATAACTGGGTTCGCTGGAGAAGCTGACGATGGTGACGGTGCGGCCATGGAAATTTCCGCCACAGACAATAATTTCGGCGCGATCCGCGGGAATTCCCTTTTTCGTGTAACCCCATTTGCGGGCGGCTTTGACGGCGGTTTCCACAGCTTCGGCGCCTGAGTTCATGAGAAGAGCCATATCCATGCCGGTGAGCTCGTGCAGTTCCTTGCAAAGCAAAGGGAGCTGTTCATTACGAAAAGCGCGCGAGGTGAGAGTGACTTTATGGGCCTGCTCGATCAGCGTTTTGAGAATACGCGGGTGGCAATGGCCCTGGTTCACGGCCGAATAGGCGGCGAGGCAATCGAGATAGCGTTTGCCTTGCACGTCGTAGACCCAGACACCTTCGGCGCGCTCGATGACGACGTCGAGGGGGTGATAATTGTGAGCGCCATAGCGATCTTCCATGGCGATGAGTTCGTGTGCGTTCAGAGCTTGTGCTTCAATCGTTGGCATGTGCGACTCCTTGCATTGAATTCCTAAAATCAGCGGCGCAGGGCCGCAAAACTCTTAATCCAGCAGCATGGTCAACAAAGCCATGCGGACATAGAGGCCATTCTTGGCTTCCAGAAAATAGCGGGCGCGGGGATCCGCATCGACAGACCTGTCCAGCTCTCTGCCGCGGGGAAAAGGGTGCAGGAGCATGGCATCCGGCTTCATCAACTGCAAAGCGGAAGCATCAATTGTATAGCAGCTTAAGGCGGGTTTGCCCGGAAGATGCTCGGAATAGATGTGAGTCTGGTAGACGACGTCGGCTTCGCCAAGGACCTTGCGCATGTCGGTTTCCACAGCGAACTGGACGTTGTGGCGATCGAGATAAGCGAGGATATCTTCGCGCATACGAAGCTCGGCCGGACTGACGAAGTAAAGTCTGACGCGATCGAATTTGGCGAGGAGATAGGCGAGCGAGCGAATGGTGCGGCCGTTGTGAAGCTCGCCGATGAAAGCGATGCTGAGGCCGTCCAGGGGCCGCTCGCGGTAAATGGTGTAGAGGTCGAGAAGAGCCTGCGTGGGATGCTGGCCCCCTCCACCATCGCCGGCATTGATGATGGGAACAGAAGAAACTTCGGAGGCGCGGCGGGCACCGCCCTCTTCGGGATGCCGAATGACGATGACATCACTGTAGCCGCTGATCATGCGGATGGTGTCTTCCACCTGTTCGGCGCCAATTTCGGAAGAGAAGGCGCGGGCGTTTTCGGTGGAGAGCACACGACCACCGAGACGGATCATGGCGGCTTCAAAAGAAAAGCGAGTGCGCGTGGAGGCCTGGTAGAAGAGGGTGGCCATGATGCGCTTCTGATAGTCGAGGGAGCCACCGCGCTCGACGACACGTTCCATGCCGCGAGAACGGGAGAAGAGCTCGTGAATGAGAGGAACGGTGAATTGCTGGGCTTCGATGATGTGACGGAGCCTCATGGACAGAGCACCCCGGAGCGGAGTTGGAGAGGTTTGCCGGGATCAGCGGGGTTCAGGTCTGGAAGGATATGAGTGCCTGCAGAGCCTTCGACGGCTGCTGCCAGGTTTTCGTAGGAGCAGATGATGACTTCGCTGCCGCCGCGGCGGAGGAATTGGATCGCGGCATCGATTTTCGGGCCCATGCTGCCAGGTGGAAATTGACCGGCATCGGAATATTGTTGCAGTTCCGCGACGCGCGCGTGGGCGAGCCGTCGCTGGGTGGGATTCTTGTAGTCGAGATAGACGGAATCGGTAGCGGTGCAGATGACAAAAAGATGCGCGCCTAGTTCAGAGGCGAGCAATGCGGAGGCCGGATCCTTGTCAACGACAGCTTCGATGCCGGTGAGAGTGCCATGATCACGAACAACGGGGATGCCACCACCTCCACAGGCGATGACCAGTGTGCCCGGCGGAAACGAGTTCGCGAATCGCGGGGAGTTCGATGATTTCGACGGGCTGAGGACAAGGAACTACGCGGCGATAGCCACGCGCGGCGTCTTCGACGATGGACCAGCCAAGCAGGCGGCTGCGCTCTTCGGCATCCGCACGGGAATAAAACGGGCCGATGGGCTTGGTGGGATGAGTCATGGCCGGATCATCGGCCGCGACCAGGGTCTGGGTGATGATGCTGGCGACTGGAACTTGCAGACTCGCACGAGACAACTCTTCTTCAAGAGCTTGCGTGAGGATGTATCCGATTTCACCTTGACTGGCCGCACCGCAGACCGCGAGAGTTTGCGCGGGTACGTGATCGCCGCAGCGTTCGGAGCGGAGAAGCTGAGCACCGACCTGCGGGTCCATTCCCGTGAGTAATCACCAGGCGATATCCGAGACGGATCAGAGAGACGATGGCGCGGGCGGTCTTGCGAGCGTTGGCTTGCTCTTCTGCGACAGTTCCCCGTTCCCCTGCACGGATGAGGGAGTTGCCGCCGATGGCGATGAGCATAGTCTGGTTCATAGTGACCACGAAACTTTGCAGAGCTGAAAAGCGCGCTACGGGTTGCCGCTAAACGTGAAGCGGAAGATGAAAAACGACGGAGCGGAGCGAATCGACAACGTCGTGCTTCATCAGTTCGACCATGATGGCTTTCTGCGCGTGAATACGGTTTTCCGCCTGCTGGTACACGGCGGACTGCGGGCCGTCGATAACCTCGGTGGTGACTTCATCGCCGCGGTGCGCGGGTAGGCAGTGGAGGAAAATGGCATCGGGCTTGGCTAAACGCATGAGAGCGGAATTGACCTGATAGGGCCGGAAGGTGACAGCGCGTTCGGCTTGCTCGGCTTCCTGTCCCATGCTGGCCCACACATCGGTGTAGAGAACGTCGGCGCCCAGAGCGGCTTCCGCAGGGTCGTTGGTGGTAAGGCAAGAGCCTCCGGTGAGTGTGGCGTGTTCGCGCGCCCAGCGAACGGCTTCGGGGTTTGGTTCATAGCCTGGCGGTGTGGCAATGCGAACGTGAGCACCGAGTTGAACGCCGCAGAAGAGCAGCGAGTGGGCAACGTTGTTTCCGTCGCCAATATAAGCGACGCGCATGCCAGCCACTTGTTCTTTGCGTTCGAGGATGGTGAGGTAGTCGGCTAAAGCCTGGCAGGGATGGCTGAAATCGGTGAGACCGTTGATGACCGGAACATGAGTCCATTCGGCCATTTGTTCGACGATTTCGTGCGAGAAAGTGCGAATCATGATGGCCTGGACCATGCGTTCGAGATTTTTGCCGACATCGTAGACCGATTCGCGTTTGCCGAGATTAATTTCGGCGGGGGAAAGGTAGAGAGCGTGGCCGCCAAGCTGATGAATGCCAACATCGAAACTGACCCGCGTGCGGAGAGAGGGCTTTTCGAAAATGAGGGCCAGAGTCTGGTTCTTGAGGGAGTCATTGAACAGCTCCGGGCTGGTCTTGATGAGGCGAGCGAGCTCAATGAATTCGGTGAGCTCTTCGGGGGTGAAGTCGCGAATGGAAAGGAAATCGTTTGAGATCATGAAAGCGACCTTTCTTGGTGTTCGCCCGACTAGTGCGACACGACTTCAGGGTGAAGGCGAAGCTTTAGCTGTTGCTGGAGAAATGTGTCCAACAGCTCTGTGAGATGAGGCTGTGATGTCTCGGCGACTTCGTAGCTGACGCGGGTCATGGGCTTATTGATTTTGAGAATTTTTCCCAGATTGATGGGAGTGGCGATCAGGACGAGATCGCAGGGAGTCTGTTGAATGGTTTCCTCGAGCTCGCGGCGTTGGGCATCGCTGTAGCCCATGGCTGGAAGTAGGTTGGAGAGATGCGGGAATTTGGCAAAAGTCTGGCGGATGGAGCCGACAGCGAAGGGCCGCGGATCGACCAAAGCGGACGCGCCATATCGTTTCGCGGCAACAACGCCCGCGCCGTAGGGCATTTCTCCATGCGTCAGGGTTGGTCCATCCTCAACGACTAGAACTCGCTTACCGCGCACAAGCTCGGGTGTGGTAACGGAAACTTCGCAGCGCATGTGCACGACGGTGGCGTGTGGATTGTTGAGCACAATATTGTGCTCGACGGTGGCGATGTCTTCGGCTTTAGCGGTGTTCACTTTATTGATGACCACAACATTGGCGAGACGAAGGTTTACTTCACCGGGAAAATAGGAAACTTCGTGGCCGGGACGGAGCGGATCGACGACAACAATTTGGAAGTCGGGAGCGTAGAAGCTGGTGTCATTATTGCCGCCATCCCAGAGAATAATGTCGGCTTCTTTTTCAGCGGCCCGAAGAATTTTCTCGTAGTCCACACCGGCGAATACGACCGTGCGGTGATCCAGATGAGGTTCGTACTCCTCGCGTTCTTCAATGGTGCAGCAATAACGGTCCAGGTCATCGAGAGTTGCGAAACGCTCGACGGCCTGTTCCGCAAGATCTCCATACGGCATGGGGTGACGAATGACGACAGGCTTCCAGCCATGGCGGCGCAATTCGGCGGCGACTAAGCGGGAGACCGGACTCTTGCCGCATCCCGTTCGAACGGCGCAAACGGAAATAACGGGAAGAGTGGATTTCACCTGGGTGTGCGATGTGCCGAGGAGCCAGAAATCGACGCCCGCCGCGACGCAGCGCGAAGCCAGATGCATGAGGGTCTGGTGAGAAACGTCGCTGTAGGAGAAGACAGCGGTGTCGACGTGAAGAGATTTGATGGCGGACTCAAGATCTTTTTCTTCCAGGATGGGTATGCCCTGGGGATAGAGCTTTCCGGCAAGTTCCGAGGGATAACAACGACCAGCAATATCGGGGATCTGCGTGGCAGTGAAGGCCACGACGTGAAATTCAGGGTTATTCCGGAAGACGACGTTGAAGTTGTGGAAGTCTCTGCCAGCAGCACCAAGGATGAGAATGTTTCGCATGGATCACGCTCCTGAAGAAGTTGGTTCTCCCAACGGTCCAGAGACCGAAGATGGGAAAGAGCCAGAAAGAGGTCGAGGTGAGTCCAAATCCAGGATGCTGGTAGCCCTCATATTCAAAGGCACGGAAGGAGCGGAAAGCTTTGCCGTAAAAGTAGGAGGCGGGAAAAGCGAGCGAAAAGGAGAGCGCCGCGACCCACGAACGAATAGAGGGGGGCTAGTGGAGCGGCATCCCTGTGACGAATGGACAAAAACATAGGGACTCCACCAGACGACTGGTCATTATTAATGCGAGCAAAGGGCGGGCCACTTGGGGAGTTGTGAAGAGATTGTAAGTACTTGTAATTATTGAAGTTGGAATATCAGGCAGGGGCAGGTGCGGGGGATATTTGGGTATATATGCCCAAGGCGGGGCTGGGCATGCGCGATAGCACACAGGCGGGAGAGGAGGTCTTCCGGTGGCTCTGGGGTGAGGAATGCATAACTGGTGGATAAATATTGGGAGATGAGTGGAATGTTCGGGTGAAACAAAATGCCCTTGCTAAGGACATAGCAGGGGCGTAGGTTTTGCGTAGAGTAGTGTGGGATGCAGGGTCAGGTCCTGTTTTCTCAAAGCGGAGGCGGCCCATGAAGGTGCTGCGCCTCGTTTCCCTACGCACGAAGTTCATTCTGTATCTCAATTCCCGTGGAAAACGCACGACGCTGTTGAGGATTAGGCCGAAGCCGCTGAATACGCGTGCGCAACTTTAGCTTGGAGGACGCCCTAGCGAAGTAGAAGAGAAAAGCAGCTAAGCCGTGCGATGAGCGCGAGAGCCGTGGAATTTGAGAAGTAAAGCAGAGAAGGGAGAAAAGCGATGCCAATCTCAAACCGCATTAAAAATCACCTGGAGGAAAATAATATTCCGTATAGTCCCATGCGGCATCCATCGTCGTACACAGCGCAGGGCGCGGCAGCGGTCATGCACGTTTCTGGAAGCGAAGTGGCGAAGACGGTGGTAGTAGAGGCAGGAAAGGAATATTACCTGATCGTGTTGCCTGCTTCTTATCACGTAAAACCGGCCAAGCTTGCGCATGTACTTGGATGCCCGGTTCGATTGGCGAGTGAGGAAGAATTTTCGAGTCTGTTCCCCGATTGCGAACTGGGCGCGATGCCGCCGCTAGGGGAGCTTTACGGATTGCGGGTCATTGTCGATGAGTCACTTGCCGCGGATAAGGAAATCATCTTCAATGCCGGGACGCATCGAGATGCCATCCGAATGAATTTCGACGACTTCATGAGTCTGGCAAGGCCGACGATATGTTCGTTTGCGGCTAAGGGCTAGGCAACGTCAGGATTAAGGAAACGACAATACCTTGCGAACAGCAGCGAGAAGAGAAACAGAAGAATAATCTGCGGTGGAAGCTGCGCCCGTGGCATCATTTGTGATTTTTATGGTGCGGCATCCGGCATGTTTGCCAGCTTCGATGTCGGAGTCGGTGTCGCCGATCATCCAGGAGTTGCTCAGATCGATGTTGTGGTCGTGCGCGGCCGAGAGCAGCATACCGGGAGAGGGCTTGCGGCACGCGCAAGGTTGATCGCTGCCGTGAGGGCAATAGTAGATAGCATCAAGGCGAGCGCCTGCTGCGGCCAGATGAGTGGTCATTTTGAGGTGAATGTCTTCGAGAGATTCGGCGGTGAGCAGGCCCTTGGCTACACACCTCTGGTTGGTGACGACAATTACAAGATAATTCGCCCGATTCAATAACGTGATGGCCTCAACCACGCCTGATAGAAGATGAAAGTCTTGCCACCGCAGGACGTAGTCGCCTTCGGCGGCGCTTTGGTTGATGACGCCGTCGCGGTCAAGGAAGGTGGCTTTGTTCATGAAAGAGTTCCTGCTCGACAATTTCGGCCAGGATGTGGCCGATGAGGCTATGACATTCCTGGATGCGCGGAGTGTTTTTGGATGGAGCGCAGAGGCAGTGATCTACGAGCGGGCGAAGCTTGCCGCCGGACTCACCGGTGAGAGCGACAGTGGCGAGACCTAACTTTTTGGCGGCTTGGAGAGCGATGAGGACGTTCGGAGAATTACCGCTGGTGGAGATTCCGATCGCGACGTCACCGGGACGGCCGTGGGACTCGAGCTGGCGAGCGAAGATCTGTTCGAAGCCGTGATCATTGGCAATCGCGGTGATGCAGGAAGTATCAACAGTGAGCGCCAAGGCAGGAAGCGCGGGACGATCGAAAGCGAAGCGGCCAACAAGTTCTGCGGCAATGTGCTGAGCGTCAGCGGCGCTGCCACCGTTTCCAAATAGAAGGATTTTCTTCTCATTCTTGAATGTGGTGATCAGGAGCTCGGCGACAGCGGAAAGAGAGGAAATGAATTGAGCGTTTCCGAGCAGGGATTGTTTTGTGGCGATATCCGATTCAATCGATTTGCGGATGCGCTTTTCGAAATCCGCGTCAGCTGAAATGGTCAATTTGATTTCCTTGGCTCGACGGATGGTGGTGCACGTGAGCCGTTGTAAAGTATACAGCCGCTGATGCTGAAACTGTTGCTGGTAAGCAGTTGAACGCGCTGGGTATCGGTTGTATCGTCTTTTGGGGTTTCCTATGCCACGTCCGCTAAGAACGACTGTAATTGGAAGTTATCCATTTCCTGCCTGGCTGGAATTTGCTTCGGGCCATCTCGACGCACTGGGAGCAGATGATTTAAGTGAAATGCTGGACGACGCCGTGACCGTGGCGGTGAAGGACCAGATGGATGCGGGCCTGGATGTTATCACCGATGGGGAGCAGACGCGGCTGGATTTCAATCTATCGTTTTATGGCTTCTTGACGGGCATCGCATCGGAACCATTGCCGCGACGCAGGTTTGGACCGCCGGGACACGACCAGCGTGGAAAACATGAGATTACGGGAGAATTAGGGGCTCCGCGCGGGCTTGGGGTGGTGGAGGAATTCCGACGGCTGAAGAGGATTGCACCGGCAGGAGTGGCTCTAAAGGCGAGCGTTCCAGGACCGTATACGCTGAGCGGACGACTGAACCCGAACAGACAATACCCGAACCGGTTTGCGGTGACAGAGGCGCTCGTGCCGATTGTACGGAAGGAACTGGAAGCGCTGGTTGCGGAAGGGTGCAAAGAAATATGCGTCGATGAGCCATCGATGAGTTGTTACGGGCACAAAGAAGATCCGCGGAAATTCGTGGCGTTGTTCAATGAAACCGTGGAGCCAGCGCGAGGACGCACGCGAATTTGCACGCATCTTTGCTTTGGCAATTACAAAGGACGGGCAGTGGCGCCGAGGAAATATGCGTGCCTGTTCCCCGCGTTTTTGGAAATGCATGTGGAAGAAATGCATCTGGAAATGGCCAGCCGCGAGTTTGCAGAGCTGGAAATAATAAAACCGATTGCGGAGCGCATGGATGTGGCGGTGGGAATCATTGATGTGAAGAACTATTACATCGAAACGCCCGAAGATGTCGCCGAGCGGGTGCGGCGATGCTTGAAATTTGCCCCGGCGGAGCGACTGGCGTTTGCGCCGGATTGTGGACTGAGCCAGACGGCAAGATGGGCGTCGCGAAGAAAGCTGAAATCGATGGTGGATGGAGTAAAGATAGTGCGCGCAGAGTTGGGGCTAGCGTGATAGAGCCGTTGCAGAAGGACGAAGGACTGCTGGCGGATATCAAGTCCGCGGCACGTGACGACGGGCATTTGCGATTGTGGTGGCTGGGGCAGAGCGGATTCGTGGCGCAATGGGAAAAACGACACCTGCTGCTGGACCCATATCTTTCGGACTCGCTAACAAAGAAATATGCGCAAACCGATAAGCCGCACGTGCGGATGACAGAGCGGGCTGTGGACCCTGCGCAACTGGATTTCATCGACGTGGTTACGTCAAGCCACAATCACACGGATCATCTGGATGCGGAAACTCTGGGGCCGCTTTTGCGGGTGAACAAAGAGATTGTGCTGGTCGTGCCGGAAGCAAACAGGAAATTTGTGGCGGAGCGGTTGGGAATCGAAGTAAAGGTTCCCGTTGGATTGCAATTCGGACAAGTGGCGCATGCGGGTCCATTTCAGATTACGCCTGTGCCGGCGGCCCACGAAGACCTGGGGCCGGAATACGTGGGCTATATCGTGCGATGCGGACCGTGGACGATTTATCACAGTGGAGACACGCTGTTGTACAAAGGCATGGCGGAGAAACTGCGCGCATTTAAAGTGGATGTGGCACTGTTGCCGATCAACGGTAGAGATCCGAAGCGGCGCGTGGCGGGAAATTTGAATGCGAAGGAAGCGGCGGAATTGGGGAAGCAGATCGGCGCGAAGACGGTGATTCCCTGCCATTACGAGATGTTTGAGTTTAATACGGCCGACCCCCGGGAGTTTGCGGAAGCGTGCGGCGCGATTGGGCAGACGCACCATATATTGAAGTGCGGTGAACGCTGGGAAAGCACATCGTTGAAATAAGTTAACTGGCGAAACTGCGCGGGCCGTGTCGCGATTATTTTGCAGAGGTGGCAAACGCGTAGCAATTTGCTGGATTGGTGACGAAGATTTTCTCGATGTCGGCGTCGGACAAGCCCGCCAGCTTCAATTTTGGAACGAACTCAAGCAGCAAGAAGGTTAGGCCGGGAGCTCCATCGTAGGCCTTCCAGTATTTTCGGCGGGCCGCATCCATGCCAAGAACAATTTGAGAGCCGAATCCCTCACCAACCATGGCAACGACCATATCCAGGGTGGGATTGCCTGCTTCCGGTTTCCAACGAAATGCGGAATCGTATTCGAGGATTACGCCGGTGGAAAGAATCTCCCTGTGATAAGAGCGGTCAGGCAAGCGGTCGGTGTGGGAGATCACAACATGATGCAGGGGGACGCGGTGGTGCTGGAATAGTTGAACCTGCTGGAGTGCGGCCGTGCCTTGCTCGGTGTGGGTGAGAATGGGCGCACCGGTGTGGTGATGCGCTATAGAGGTGGCTTCGATGACTTTTTGTTCGTGAGCGCTCGCGGAGTCCTTTCCAGTGGCTACTTTTATGACGCCGGCCTTGTGCGGAGTACGAGAAATTTGGGGCCCATTGTAATCGGCGGAGTCAATTCCCTGCTCGATATCCGCGATAAATAGTTTCGCGAGTTCTTCCGCGCTGAGGCGTTCGCCCCAATGTCCGGGCGCGTAGTACTTCTTCAGATGAAGGCCTGTAGGACAAACGATGTGGGCGCCGGTACGACGGGAGACTTCGGCAAGTTTGAGGACATTGCGGCCGCCACCACAAGGCATGGAATCGACTGAGAGTGCGGCCACCGGCTGCATAGAAGTCAGCAACGTCGAGGCAGGCGCGATCGACAGAATCAAGCAGGAAATCGGGATAACAATGCGTGGTGAAGCTGGGATCGATGATGATGTGCTCGTGGGCATAACAGATGCCGGCCTGATTGGCTGGGATGTCTGCGAGGACAGTTCGAAGGAAGGACATGGTTATTCACTCGAAAGAATGGCGCCAGAATTGAGAAGCGTTTTCTGGAGAAGCTGGAAGTCGAGTTCGCGCGGAGTGCGACGCGTGCTGGAGCATAGTGCCGCGGCCGTCCCGGCGGCCTGGCCCATGGCCATGCATTGAGCCATCGAACGGACACTGGCATGGGCATCGTGAGTGGCGGAGAAGCAGCGGCCAGCGACCAGAAGATTTTCAATGTTCTGTGGGATAAGAGTGCGGAACGGAATGCCCACGCATTTGCCATCGGGAAGGTATTGCCACTGGGTGTCGCTGCCGGGGTGGTGATCTTCAATCGGTGCACCACACAAACCGATCTGGTCTTCGAATTGGCGCACGGTCAAAACGTCTTCGCGGGTCAGGCGATATTCGCCATGCATCCGGCGAGTCTCACGAACGCCAATCTGAGTGCCGAAGGAGATCAGCTCGGAATCCGCATAACCGGGAATGTTTTGCTTGAGAAAGCGGAGGTACTCGAGGGCTTGGCGACGGCCGTCGATTTCCGCACTGGTAAGAAGATCGGGATCGGTGGCGTTGCGAAAATGTCCATCGGAGTTTTCGAAGGATTGAACGCGGGTCATGTTGGTGGCCATCATGCCTTTCACCGGAGTGACGTGGTCGCTGCCTTCGCGGCGGGGCAAGTTGAACTGGCCGGATTCGGCAGCAGCAGCCATACGCTCGTGAAATTCCTGCTTGGAAATGGTTTTACGAAGGGCAAGATCGACATTAGCAATTTTGAATGTGGTGGTGAGCATTTGCGCGGGCTCGTGTTCGCCTGCAAGCTCACAGGGAACACCAGCAAAGAAGCACAGGTCGGCGTCACCGGTAGCATCGATGAAAAGATTACCAGTGATTTTGCGCAAGCCCTGCCTGGTTGCGACAGTGAGCGAATGAATACGTTGATTCGAAGTGGCGACGTCCTGTACCCAGGCATAAAGCAGAATGGCGGCGCCGGAATCCTGGACCAGGCGTTCCCAAATTACTTTGAGATATTCGGAATTGTAGGTGATGCCGGTGCCCGCGCCGTAGGTGTTGGGACGTTCCATGCAGGCGTTGTAATCGCGGAGGCCGTTGACGACATCGTCGGCGATGCCACCGACTACTTTCAGAGAACGAGAACCTGGAGTGTAGAAGCCGTAGAAAGTGTCAAGGACCGCAGTGCTGGTGCCGCCCAGAAAACCGAAACGTTCGAGGAGAAGAGTTTTTGCACCGGTGCGCGCAGCAGCGATTGCAGCGGTGGCGCCGGCCGAACCGGAACCGGAGACGACAACGTCAAAGTGAATGCTTTGTGCCGAGTTTGCGGGAAAGACGTCCATCTCAGCCTTGAAGCGCGCCACTTTCGAGCAGAGCCAAACCGGCAGCACCAATGACACCCGCATGGGAAGGAACGCGAGGAGAAACGATGGGGATTTCGTGGCCGACGAGGATGCGCGTCCTGCGGCGGAGTTCGTCGCGAAGAGGATCGAGCAGTTGCGCACCGGCATCGGCCATTTGTCCGCCCAAAATAATTAATTCCGGGTCGACGAGGTGCACGAGACTGGTGAGCCCCGCGGCGAGATGAAGGGTGGCGCGATTGATGATCCACATGGCTGCTTCATCGGATTGCGCGGCGGCCTGAAAAACCTGGGCGCAATCGGAAGACTGCCGGCCGATCGGTGAGCACGGAATTCACGCGGCGGTGCCAAGTGGAAAACGATTCAGCCTCAATTGCGCGAGCGGAGAAGACGGTTTCCAGGCAACCATAATTTCCGCAGATGCAGAGCGGACCGTGGGTGTCGATGGTCATGTGGCCGACATGACCGGCAACGCCATGGGCGCCGCGCATAATTTGACCCTGCATGAGCATGGCACCGCCGACGCCGGTGCCGAGCGTGAGCATCAGAACATTCTGGCAACCCTTGGCTGCGCCCCAGAGCCATTCGGCGATGAGTGCGGTGCGGGCATCGTTGTCAGCATAGATGGGCTTTGCTGCGACGGCCGAAGGAAGGAGTTCGCGCAAAAGATTTCCTTCGATGTGTTTCAGATCGCCGGGCGAACTGACCAAGGATGTAGTCTTGCAATCCACCACGCCCTTGCAACCAATGCCGATGGCTTTGATGTGTACATTAGAAGAGAGTTTAGCGACGAACGATTCCGCAAGTTTTTTAACAGCTTCCAACGAACGTGGAGTGGCTTCCGAAAGGGCTACACGGAGTTGGCCCGATGAATCGACCAGGCCGGCTTTGAGATTGGTGCCGCCGATATCGAGCCCAATTGCGAAAATTTCTTCCGGAGGATTTTTGGCGGGAAGAGATGAATTATTCATTGATTGCGGGAGTTTAACATGGGTGTGCATAATAACGATATGACGACGCCAACGGGAACTTCGAAGAATACAGAGAACGCAGCGACTACATATTTCGACTCCACGATTGAATTGCTGAACCGATTGAAATCTACGCAGATGGGAGCGATCCAACAGGCAGCGGAATTGTTTGCGGATCGGATTGCAAAAGGCGGCCTGGTATTTCTATTCGGGTGCGGACACTCGCGGATGATGTGCGAAGAGATGACACCGCGGCAGGGCTGTTTCGTTGGGTTCGTGGCGCTGGTAGAACAATCACTGAGCAATCATTCGGCAATTGTGGGGACGAACGGGCTGCGACCGCCGTTGTACCTGGAAAAATACGAAGGATATTCGAAGGAGATATTGGATGGATTTCACTTCGGGCCGCATGATGCGTTCATCGTGGTTTCCACGAGCGGAATCCGGCCCGTGCCGGTAGAGATGGCACGCGGGGCGAAGGAACGTGGACTGCCGGTGGTGGCGATTGTGTCGCGTGAGCACTGCGAGCAATCGACGCCAGCGCATACGTCAGGAAAAAAGCTGATCGATTTTGCAGATATTGTGATCGATAACGGGTGTCCTCCCGGTGATTGCATCGTGGAATTGGAGGGATTAGATTGGCGGACAGGGCCGACATCGACGGTGACCGGGGGCGATGATCATTAATATGATGCGTTGCGAGACCGCGCGGCTGTTGCTGGAGAAGAAACACAAGCCCGTGATGCTGCCCAGCCACCAATTCGTGGGGAATCAAAGCGCGGAAGAGCAACTGGACGTTTTTACGAAGGCTACCGGAAAAGTCTCGCGCACCTATACGAGTAAACGCTTGAAGCGCAAATGACCCAGACACTGCTGATCACCGGATCGTCGGGAATCGCCGCGGCTACCGCGCGTTTGGCGGCCAGCCGTGGTTTTCAGATTATTTATCATCGGGAAAAGCGAAACGGAATGCCGCGAGCTGTGCGCGGGCATTTCCGGCTCCGCGTATGCCGTCGCGGACGTCGCAGACTACGGCGCTGTGGCGAAAGCCGTGGCCGCTGGCGTGGCGAAATTCGGCGGCGTCGATGCGGTTTTCAATGTGGCGGGGATCAGCGGCCGTTCGCTGGGCGATGGCCCGCTGCACGAATGCACGCCGCAGGGCTGGCAGGCGATGATGAATATTCACGCCGCCGGGACGTTTTACGTGTGCAAGGAAGTGATCACGCATTGGCTGGCCTCATCGCGTGGCGGCAACATCCTCAATACCGGCAGCGTTCTAGCTCGGTCACCGGAACGGAATAATTTTGCGACGCATGCCTACGCCGCAAGCAAAGGCGCGATCGAATCGATGACCTTGGCCGCGGCGGCCTACTACGCGCCGATGGGAATTCGCATGAATGTGCTGGCACCGGGACTGGTTCGCACACCGATGAGCCTGCGCGCGCAATCGAACGAAAAGATCTTGGAATTCCTGAAACACAAGCAGCCGGTGAAAGGCGGATTTCGTCGAAGCCGAAGAACTGGCACGCGTCGCGATGTTTCTGCTGAGTGATGAATCGATGCCGATGACCGGCGAAGTGGTTCGCGCCGACGCGGGGTGGGCCGTCACCGGCTAGCTGGGGCGGTCACTAAGAGCGACCACGTCGAGGCGGTCCCTATAAGGGCCACAAGAGCTACAGTCAGGAGAATTTACCCAGACGCATGCGGTCGATCACGGCAAGCGCAAGAAACTCCCCAGAAAACGGATCGCGACCGTCGCGCGAAGGAATTCTTTGGATGACTAAGATTGTCGGACCGCCGTTAATTTTCAGCTGCTTCAAACGCGCCAGTTCTTCAGCGGGCAAACGGAATTCCAGTTCCCATTTCCCCGGGCAACCGACGGCGCGTACCAACCCGAGTAGCCCGTCTGTCGTCTTCTTAAGACCAAGCAGCGGCGAAGTGAATTCGTATTCCTCCAGCGGCAGCCCGGGCTTAAAACGAATTCCCTTCTCGCGGAAATCGAGGCCCAACAATTTCGCTGCTGCTGTAAAGCGGCCAGGCATGTGGATGCAAATTCATCACCGGAAAGTCGGTCCAGTACATGCCCCAGTCCGCCGCGAAGCTTTTGCCGTCCGCGGATTGCTCGACGAACATGGTTTGCCCGGGATATTTCGACAGCACGGAATTGTAAGTGTCCGGGCCGCTCCAGGTGCCGTACCAAATTTCCGGATATTTTTCGGCGTGCAGCGCGAGCGAATTCTTTTTCCATTCGTCCCAGGCCAGCGCGCCGTTATCGAGTGCCAGCGCCCAAATTAGTGTGCCGTTGATCGATGGCCAAATGCCGCCGTTCTCCATCGTGCCGGGTTTCGCCGTCATGTTCGGGTCGCCCTGGCTCTGCAGCATCGGCGCCAATGGGCGAAGGGTCGCGCACCAACTGGTTCATCGAGCTGACCAGAATTTTGCTTTGCTCCGGAGTAGCCGCGCCGCCGATAACGCCCAGGGCTGAGGCTCCAGCCAAAAATCGATCGTCGCCGATCCAACCCAATTTGTTCGCCGAGCCAGGCGCGCTTGAACCAACGGCCCTGCCAGTTCGCCCGAACGGCCTCGCGTTGCGCTTCGGCTTTGGCCCGGGCTTCGTCGGCGCAGTTTTGGTGTCGCCAGTGTAGGCGAGCATCGACGCGCGTAGAAATCCCAGAACGTAGCTGGCCATGGCGGCGTTCAAAACGCTTTCGCATTGTTTGCGAATTTCCGCGGGCGAAACTTCGGCCGAACGCGGCCAACGACCACGCCGTCGTTCCAGTCGCCATTCGAGAGCCGCATCAAGCCGTGCTTGCCGGCTCCGAGTACCTTGACCATGTGAGTGTAGGAGTGGCTCAGCAATTCGCCAACCGTGGGATCTCCGGCGCTACGTTCGATGCGGATAAGTTGGAATTTTCTCATCGAGAAATTTTTTGTCGCGCGTGGCCAGCACATATTCGGCTGGCGGTCCACAGCAGCCACATTTCCTGATCGCTGGGGATGAAGGGCGCCGGCATGGGCACGCCGCTGCCCACAATGGCATACGGGAACGAGCCGATCAGGCTGAATCTCCTTCAGCGTGTAGCGAATAATTCCGCACAATTCCGGATTGCTGAAAACAAAAGGCAGGGTGTGCTGCAGCGGATCGCGCGCCGCGCCTTGGAAGCCCACAGAGTATTGATAGACGTGGCCCTGCGAAAGAATGTGCTCGCGGAAAAAACTGTCGTAGGTCATGCTGCTGCGCAGGTAATAGTTATGCCAGGAGGTTTCGCGTTCGACCCAAGGTTCGGCGGGAACGGTGAAGCGCACGCCGTCAGCCTTCCA
The DNA here is from genome assembly GCA_963837885.1 of Candidatus Acidiferrales bacterium. Lineage (GTDB taxonomy): Bacteria > Acidobacteriota > Terriglobia > Acidiferrales > UBA7541 > Acidiferrum. The sequence continues at coordinate 334,213 of CAWIPD010000021.1, forward strand.
TGCGGCGCATGGAGCGGGCCAGTAGCTGGCAGGATCGGCTGAATATTTTGCGACCAGACGCTTCGAGTTGGAATCCTTCCGGCAAATATCCGTACAGAAAGTACATCGTGCGGCTTTCCTGCGGACTGCAGTTCGAGATCGGCGTTCGAGCAGAATGCGCGCTGGCCGGGCCCGTTGGCATCGAGATCGTTGGCAAGCTGGCAAGCAGATACCCGAAGGATGCTCGACTCCGCCGGTGCCGAAGAAAGCGGCGGCGTTAGTCGGAAGCCGTCGCAGGGCGCATCCAGCGAAACTAGGAAAGTGGCCGGCGGATTGAGGTCTTCCATAGCCACGCCGGGCGGAAAATCCGGAAACTGGACCGCCGAATTGCCCGACAGGATTCTTCTTCAGATCCTTCGACCTGCGCCCACATTGCGTTGTCTTCCGCGGATCGACCCGTGGAATTTTTGCGTTTCGATCAAGCCTGCGCCGTTTTGGCAGCACTTTGAATTGGTGGGTAGAAGCGTTCGGCGAAATGCGCGGCGCAACTGCCGCGGCGTTCGCCATTGTTGAGCGAGGGAGGCCTGCATCCAGGAGCGAAAGGAGAATTGATATTCTGGGCGCCCCAATACTCGATCCAGCGCAGATTCGGCAGACTCGGCGCCGCGATTGGTCAACTTCACGGTGGAAATCAGGACGGGATCGTCGCCAAAGGGAGCGAAGATAATCTGATCGACTTCGTAGTGTTGTCTCTTTACGATTTTCTGGAAATAGCCCTGGCCCAAGATCCTTTCGAACGAGCGCGACTTTGCCGGAGTAGAAAGTGCTGAGAGCTTCGTTTCCGTCGGTGAGGAAGCCAATGCCGGCGCCAAAGTGACCGCTGCTCCGGGCAATAGTCGTTGAGAAATTTTGGCGAGCCTTCGTCCTGGCGCACTTGCACGTAGCCGTAGTTGGAGACAGCGGCGACGAGCGGTCGTTGCCGACCTGGTGAGTGTGATCGGTGGGCGCGCGCCAATCTTGTGAACGGGCGAAACGGCCTGCGGGTCGGTGATCTGGTTGCAGGTGTAGCGGTAAGCGGGCAAGCCGAACTAATCGGTGATCCAATCACCGAAATGTCCGGAGCCGTAGGCCTTGGCAGCAGCAACTTGCGCATCATCGAACAGTTCCGGGGAAACGCTGTTGAAGGAGGAAGCGAACTTAGGTAAACCGAGTCCACCAGAAATACCAATTCCCGCCACACCCAGAAATCTGCGACGATCCATAATCACTCCTTGCCAGTTCTGCGCAATTGTAAAGGCTGGCACAGAGCTGGTTCCGAATTTCAACGGCAAAACGAAATCTTAGAAATTTGCGTCTTCAAGGGCCACATTTTTCGTCTCGGGAAAAACGAACAGGACGACGAAGAACTGGAGCACCATCATCAGAGCGAAAAACGCAAATGGAACGGCGCCGGAGCGGGCCGCCAAAGCCGGAAAAACGCCGGACAGGATTGCATTCATCACCCAGTGAGCCAGGCTGCCAAGGCTTTGACCTTTGGCGCGAACAGTATTCGGAAAAACTTCGCTGATGTAGACCCACACGACAGCACCAATGGAAAAAGCGAAGGAGGCGATATACGCAACCAAAAGCCAAAGCAGATATTCGCGATGCTTACCGGTAGCGAAGATGAAGGTAATTCCCGTGAGTGTGGTTGCCAAACCCAGAGAGCCGATGAGCAGCAGAATTTTACGTCCGACTTTGTCGATGAGGAATACCGCCAGAACGGTGAACGTGAGATTGGTGAAGCCAATGACAACAGATTGCAATCCAGCAGAAACTTTTGTAAAACCTGCCGCGGTAAAAATATCGTTCAAGTAATAAAGGACAGCGTTGATGCCGGAAAGCTGGCTGAAAGCCATGATGAAGACGGCCAGGAAAATGGGAAAGCGGTGAGCACCGGAGAACAAATGATCCTTGTTGCTGCCCTTTTCAAGGGTGACGGAGCGCTCGATGTCGACTAATTCGCCTTCCACATTTCGTTCGCCGATGGCTACGAGAACTTTCCGAGCCTCGTCGATCCTGCCCCTTTTGACCAACCAACGCGGACTGCGCGGAATGGTCAAGAGAAGAACCAGAAAGATGGCCGAGGGAATCGCGGCGACTCCAAGTTGCCAACGCCACTCCCAAGCGCCTAAATCGCGGAGGCTGATCAGAAAGTTGGAGAGATAGGCAAGGAGTATTCCCACGACAAGATTGAACTGAAAGACGCCGACCAGCCGACCGCGCCACGCTGCCGGGGAAATCTCGGCAATGTACATGGGCCCAAGAACAGATGAGCCGCCAATGCCAACACCGCCAAGAATGCGAAAGACGAGAAGGGTCGGCCAATTCAGCGAGAGCACAGCCGAGGGCGGAGACCAAGTACAACACAGCCATAATTCGAAGGCTGTCGCGACGGCCCCAGCGGTCCGCGGCGTAGCCAGCAAAAAAGCAGCCAGCGATAGTGCCCCACAGGGCGCTAGAAACCGTTACGCCCAACGTCTGTGGGGTCAAAGCAAAAACTTGTGAAAGGGCGCGGGTGGTGCCGGCGATCACGGCGGTATCGAAACCGAACAACAAACCGCCGAGAGCCGACGATCGTGCTCCGTATCAGGGCTCCGGTAATGATTGGAGGTAGAGAAGACGTGCCTGTAGTGGTTTTGTT
>CAWIPD010000022.1:0-162260 GCA_963837885.1 Candidatus Acidiferrales bacterium
ATCAACCTTATCCCAGGCTAATCGAAACCCTTAAATCTCTATTTATGACCCATATTGCATGTGGTAAGGCTCATTCCTTGTCTATTGATTCTTCTGGCTGCTTATTTACTTGGGGTGCTGGAGCATGTGGTCAACTAGGTGTGGAAGATATCCACACCTTACCTGTAGATGATGATGGCTATCCTTATCAACCAGTACCAAAATATCTAAAGTCTTTAAAAGGCCAAAATATCACTCTGGGCGTATGTGGAGATGTCCATACTCTTGTACTCACTGACAAAGGAGAGGTGTTTGCCTTTGGGGGAGGCTCATTTGGTCAGTTAGGGTTAGGAGCAATTAGTAAGATGCCACTAGACTCAGATAGATATCCATATATGCCTATTCCAACAAAAATTGAATCGTTATCAGAATTTAAAATTATTAATATTGCAAGTGGAGATTCTCATTCGATGGCTGTTGATTCAGATGGTAGACTATATGCTTGGGGAGCAGCTGCATGTGGACAGCTTGGTTTGGAAATTCTTAATACTCTTCCTAAAGATGGAGAAGGAAACCCTTATGAGCCTGAACCAAGATTAGTTAGTTTTTTAGAAAATTGTAAAGTTATTTCAGTTGCCTGTGGTGAGGCTCACACTCTTGTCTTAGCTGAAGGAGGAGTTGTATATTCCTTTGGTGGAAGTACATGTGGTCAACTAGGATACCCCGAAAGTAAAGAACCTAAGATTACTAATAAATCCATTCCTAGGTCCCTACAAACTAGAGTTATTGAAGCACTTAACTTAAAAAGTGAAAAGCCTAGATTAATAACTTCATTGTTAGGGAAAAATATTATTAAAATGGCATGTGGAGGAGTACATAACATTTTAATTTAGAAAAATGTTCCAACTTTGGCATCTAATTTATACTCATTATACAAAAACGAGATTTATACTAATTTCGATCTTACTTTACAAAATAACAATGCAAGTTTCACTATAAAGTGTCATAAATATATTTTAATATCTCGATCCAACTATTTCTATAATAAACTATCCAAATCAAAAGATAAAACTTATACATTAGCATATAATTATAGTTTTGTCTGTTTTAAAACCATAATAGAATATTTATATCTGGATGATAGTTCATTTTTAACATGGCATAAAGAAAAACCTTCGTATATAGATATGATAATGGATTATTTAAAATTAGCCAAAATGTTGGAATTAAAAACCCTACAAAGTGAAATAGAGTCAATTCTCAAGATTAATCTTGTTAAATATTATGAAGCATTATCAAGAGTAAATCAAAGTGAAGAAAATGAAGGTTGTGAAGAGGAACAGAATCAGCTAAGTACATCCAATAATAATGATAATAATGGATCAAAAGGATTATTCTTTTTACCGAATGGAAACGCAATTTTATTACTTAATGAGGAGATTATTGAGAGTGTCTTAAAAAATAGCGTTATGATAAATTTGAAAAATAACAAACCTATTTTCAGTAAATCCGAATTAAATTGTAATAATAAAATGAATCAAATGCTACAACGTGGTAACAAGATGCTATTAACAGAAATTGATAACAACACTGATATATTTTCTGCAGGCAGTGCTAATAATTCAAGCAATTTAAACATGAATAAATCAACTTCTCGTTTAACCTCAAACAAACAATTATTTGACATTATAGCTAATTTGAATGAAAATGAAAATACACTCGACATTTTAAATAAGTTTGGCTTAATTGATAGTACTTTAATTAACTCTACTCCACTTGGCATTGATCTACTAAAATATTTTAATAAGAAAGAAACATGTGATATTCAAATAAAAGTAAATGGACACATTTTTTACGGTCATCGAGTTATTTTAATGTGTTGCTCCAAATACTTTGAAATGATGCTATCTGAAAATTTTAAAGAAAATAATATGAATGAAGTGGAAATATCTGATTACAATCCAGAAGACTTTTTATATTTACTTTTATTTTTATATTGCGATTGCATAAGTTTAGATTTAGATAGGGCTTTAGAGATGCTTAAAGGTGCAGATTTATTTCGCGGTGGAATCATTAAAAATTAAGCTCGAAAGCTTCCTTTCTACTAAATTGGAAATTGATAACGCTGCGAAAATATTTAAGTATGCCTCATTTTATAACTTCGACAGATTAAAAAAAATATCTCTCGCATATATTAACGATAATTACAAACAAGTAATAGAAACTCAAGAGTTCGAAGACTTACATAGGGAATGTATGTTAGAAATTATAAGATATTGTAAATCAAAATAAATCAATTTATTAGTTAAATTTTAATATTATTTTTATTCTGTTTTTGAATATAATATTCATCAACTAATGGCTGATATTTGAAATAAAGCGCAAGGTGAGTAAGAGCTAAGTCATATAAAGAAATAAAAAAGATTAAAACAAATGGTAGATATACCCATTTAGTTGTCAATAGAAAATTTTCTCCCTTGTTTTTCACTTTTTCTTTAGGAAGTGTACTTTTAAAATAATTTCTTAACTTTATGAATTTAGGAATTTTTTTAGCGTACTTGCTTATATTTGATAAATATTCTTCTCGGACTGTTGGTTCTCTTCTTGCTATTGATATAGTTTCATTTCTATATTGCTCTCTTTCTTTTCGAGTTGTTAACTTCCTTGAGGTCTGATAAGTCATTTGAATCGTGCTATCATTTGATTCTTCGACTGTTGAATATCTATACTCAACTTTAATTTCAGGATGAGAATTAGTGCCAATACTATCTGTTTTCTCGTTAGATAATTTATTTATTTCATTGGCATTTATTTTATTATTTCTTTTATTATTCAATAAAAAATTTCTTAACAAATTCCATAATTTCAAGTGTTTTTGTACTGAAAATATATGTAAGTAAAAAAACAGAGGTAGGTCTTATAATGAAATCCTTCCACGCCTTACTGTATAATTCTACATCTTTGTATTCTACTCGAATATTTTTATAATTAAATTCATCTATATTTAACCATAGCTTTGTAAACACATCACTCATTTAAATTAAAATATTTATATTAATAATTTTCTAAGTTAATTAATATTTATTTAATCTTTCAATTTTCTAATTTCAAAAGTTGCTTTTTGCATTGTTAATTTTGTTGATTGCTTGATTTTATAATTATTTATAGGTGTTATTTTGAATTTATTAATTTTCTTCATTATTTTTTCTATTTTTCCTTTCAATGACTTTTTAAATTTATTTTCAGCTTCTAAAAATATATAATAATCAATTGCACCATTTGAATAATTTAATAAGATATTTCCTATACTTTCTTCTTTTATTTTATAACTATTTTTCATCAAATGCTCCATTTGTGAATAGTATATGTCATTTAAAAGAAAAATAATTAAGTATCTTAGCTTGGAATTAGGTGAGCTCTGAATTATATTACAAAAATGATCATAGTTATCAACTACTAAAACTGAAACTACTGATTTATGTTCATTATGGTTGGTCAAACAAAATTAGTTCAATGTTAATACATCAGAAAATTGGTTAATTAAAGTATAATTTGAATTGTGATATAAAAAGTAACTGATTGAATTTAAATCTGTTTCTATTGGAAATAATGATATTTCTTCATCAACATTTGTAAAATTTGAATAGTATTCATTTTCATTATTTGTGATTGAAAAATTTACATTAAAATTACAACACTGGTTAATTGGATAATTTATGCTTTTTATTTTTTTAAAAATGATAACATACTGATCAAAGTTATTAATTATTTCTTCATCAACAGAAATATTTATATTTTCTTCACCCCCCATAAATTTGTATGAATTAATCAAGTCATCATTTAAAGCAAAGCGTTTAATTGGTGTAATTAAATGAGAATATTTTTCAATATATTTCTCGTTTATGTCTGTGTTTTTTTGAATTATTTCAATATTTAATTTTTCAATATACTCACAACTCAAATTTTCTTTAATAACATTTACGAGAATTTCATTTTCATTAGCAACAATAAGAAAATAAACAAAATTATTATTTATAGATTTTAGCATTTTATAAAGAAAGATATAAAAATAATATTTTATTGAATACTTGGCAACTCTATTTTGTGTCTATTACAAAAATCTTGATCTATTACAATATAACTTAATGTGCTAATTGTGAAAATTATTTGCAGATAAAAATAAATTTCTCTGAAAACTAAAAAGTTGAATTCTTTACTTTGATTTAGATGGCTAAATATGTAATTAAAATCAAGAATGATACTTGAAAAGCCCTCTGTAAATTCTATTCTTGGCATGGTACTACTAAAATTTATTAAAGAAATTCTTGATTGATGCTGTTGCAATTGATTTTTGTTGCAAATTAAAGAAATTCCTGCACCATAACAATCCAACTGAGGGTATAATATATAATTAAATTTATCTTTTAATTCATTAATATGATGAAAAATAAATTGGTTTGAGCTTTCTACTTTTCCTTTATCAATATTATCTTTAGCATAACTCCATTTTCCAGTAGACTTTTTAACTAAAATTGTCTTTTCCCCTTCATGAATTTGCTTTATCATTACATATAGATAAATGTCAATGTATATATTTTCCAAATGGATTATTTTAGAACAACTGCAAACGAAAAATTCGTTATTCTTAATTAAATTGATTAAGTTCTCAGCTTCATAACAAAACAAATGGCTGCACTCAATGCCTCTAGCAGGATAAGAAGTAATAGCTTTTTTACTTATTGCACATTTTAAATGAAATATATTATTCTCTTCGCTTGAGTAGATAAGAAGATTTTTAAAATGAGTTTGTACATCTGGGAGTATTATTCTTTTAAAATATTTACTAATTTCATTGCATTCCATTAATAATAAATTTTTTTAAAAAATAAACTATTTTATAAAAGGATTTTCAATTTCTTCAAAATTTTCAGTTGGGTAAAGTGCAGATATCTAATTATTAATATAATAGTATATTTACATTTGGTCCTCTTACTATAATAAGATTTAAACTTCTTTTTCCTATCTCTTTTGATGGATCATTTTTATCTTTTAAAATTTCAATTACATTATCCATTACTAAATTAGATACCTATCAAATGCTTTTAATATTCCTTTAATTTCTCTTCCTCCTGAAAACTGTACAATTATTTCTTTATCAATATAACAAGAATAGTCCATAATAGTTTTTTCTTTAAATTTCTTTTACTATGATTATTTATTTTACTTTATCTGATTGATTTTTCTTAAATTCTTTAACCATATAATTTAAATTTTTTTTTAATAAATTATATTAATAAATATTAAATAATTAATTGACATTCTAGATTTTATTTATCAAATTTAGAATAAAAACAAAAATCAAAATAAAATTATATTAAATATGAGTATACTTATTGATGAATACGGACGCCCAATCATCCTTTTTGATGCACAAGATACTAAAAAGAGAATAAAGGGTGCTGAAGCTTATAAGTAAGAAATTGTAATAACCCGTAATTTTAGACTAATATTCTTGCTGCAAGAGGTGTATCAACCCTTTAAAAACATTTTTAGGACCTAAAGGCATGGATAAGATGTAATCAGTCCTGATGGAGATGTTTGTGTTACAAACGATGGAGCAACTATCCTTGAACAGATGCAGGTTGAACATCCTACTGCTAAACTTTTGGTAGAACTTAGCAAATCACAAGAAGACAATGAAACAGGAGATGGAAGACAGGAGTTGTAGTTTTGGCTCAGCCCTTCTAAACAACTCAACTTTTGATAGACAAGGGTACTTCTCCCTCTCCAAATCATTGATGGATACGACAAGGCATGTGATTATGCAATTAAGTATCTCGGAGACAATCCAAACTAAAATTGATTATCAAGAAAAATAATCATGAACATTTAATCAAAGCTGCAATTACATCCCTTGGTTCAAAAGTTGTCAGTAAAAATCAAAGAAAATTAGCTGAGATAGCTGTTAATGCCATTTTTAAGTGTATGTGACCTCGAAAGAAAAGACGTTAATTTCGAAATGATTAAAGTTGAAGGAAAAGTTGGCGGCAGCTCCGAAGACACCCAATTAATTCATGGAATTGTTCTTGATAAAGAAATGTCTCATCCCCAAATGCAAAAAGAAATTAAAGACGCTAAAATATGTATTCTAACATGTCCATTTGAACCCCCTAAACCTAAAACCAAGTATAATGTTGATATTAAATCAGGAGAAGCCTATAAAAAACTGTAGAACATGAACAGACGTATTTTAAAGAGATGGTCAAGGCAGTTAAAGAATCAGAAGCAAATTTAGTCATTTGTCAATGGGGTTTTGATGATGAAGCTAACCATTTATTGATGCAAAATCAATTACCCGCGGTCAGATGGGTCGGAGGTACTGAAATTGAATTAATTGCTCTAGCAACTGGCGGAAGAATCATCCCTAGATTTTCAGAAATTAAACCAGAAAACTCGGAAGAGCAAGAGTAGTAAAAGAAATTAGCTTTGGAACTGAAGATGATAAGATGATTGTAATTGAGGACTGTCAAGTTAACAAGGCTGTTACTATCTTAGTAAGAGGTGGATCTCAGATGATTGTAGATGAAGCTAAAAGATGCCTTCATGATGCCCTTTGTGTTGTAAGAAATATGATTAAAGACCCAAGAATTATCTATGGAGGAGGTGCTTCTCAAACTGCTTGCTCTTTATCAATTTCTACCTGGGCAGATTCATAGGTTTAATATATTTAATTTTTAGATCTCAACTATAGACCAATATGCTATTAGAGCTTTTTCTGATGCCCTTGACCAAATTCCAGTTTCCTTAGCTGAAAATAGTGGCTTTAGTGGAATCGAATATCTTGCTAATTTAAAAGCCCAGCAACAGAAAGACAATAATCCTTATCTTGGTGTAGATTGCTTAAGGCAGGGAACCAACAATATGAAGTTGCAAGGAGTTTACGAAGGATTTAACTCAAAAAAGCAACAAATGCAACTAGCTACTGAAGTTTGTAAAATGATTTTGAAAATTGATGATGTCATTAAACCCCACGAATTGGATTAATTTAATTTACTTTGTCTTATTATTTAAATATTAAAATTACTTTTTTTAAAAATATTTTAAAATAATTATAATACATATAATTATAAAAGATTAATACTTGTACACATTAAATTTATTTATTGGGGATTGGGGATTGGGGATTGGGGATTGGGGATTGGGGATTGGGCCCAATCCCCAATCCCCAATCCCCAATCCCCAATCCCCAATCCCCAATCCCCAATCCCCAATCCCCAATCCCCAATTATTTTATATTAATTTATTAATATATTATATAAATTATATTAAAATATTATTTTAATTATTTTAATTAATAGCATAATAATAAAATGAAATCCTCCAATGAAGGCTACAAATTTATAAAGTTTAAAAAAATACAGTGTCAAGAAAAAACAGAAATAAAAGAAGGAATGTCAAGCGATGATTTTGCATATACATCACAGTCAACTAAATTCGCGAAAAATCAAACTGAAAGCAACGTATTAATACATATTAATATTAATTTAGATAGAAAAGATTCCATAACCGAAATCAATGCAGAAGAAACTTAAACCATGACATAAACACGTTGACTACACTTAACAATCCAACTTATTTAGAATTATTGCATCAACACAATGAGAGCAGACAAACAGACAATAAAGATTTATTGGGAAAAAATAAAGAAGTTGAATTAAATAAATTGATTATCGAAAATAATTGCAGGGATAAAAAATATCAAAATAAAATTGTCTCTAATTATAATTTTAGACGTGATTTTAAAAACCTCCCAGAATCATCATTTTCAAAAACTAACAATAAGCAAATAATGAATATGAGGTTTAGTCGTAGCAAACCGAACTTTCAAAAAACCAACTCAAGAACTAATATGATCACTATTAATAGCAAAATTATCAATAATAATATTGATAAAGTAAAAACTTTGGAAAATTTAATAACTGAAATAAAATGTCATGGCTTTAAAAAAATAACAAATGAAATAAAAGAAAAAACAAAGAAAAAATTAGATTTAGAAAAAAATGTTAATGAAATGGACAATAGATCGAGAAGTATGAAAGAGGAAATTAGTGTTTAAATAATGTTAATCATGATAAATTTAATATGTTTAATAAGAATGTATTTAATGATAATGTAATAATTTTATAATTTATTTTTAGAGAATCCAAAGAGAGAATAATTTTATCCAAAAAGAAATTAATGATTTAGAATCCGAGATTGATAGAATGAATTTAGAGATAAGTAAAGCTCATGATGAGACCAAGATTAAATCTAGTGAAATAGTAGAACTTAAATCTGGAATTAATTTAATAAAGGAAGAAATGAAAAATATTGTTCAAAAATCTACCATCGTTCAAAAAGAAAAAGACTGTTTAAAAAATGGCATCGTGCTTTTACAAAAACATGTTATTTCATTAAAAAAAAAAGTTGATAAACAAGAGAAGAAAAATATGAATTTTTTAAACGGAGTTGATTTATTTGCTGAAAATTCAATAAGATTTAACAAATCATTAAATAAATAATTTAAATATTTTAAATCAAAAATATTAGTTAGCATCCGGAGTAAAAACCTTAGCGCTATTATTTTGCGACACAAACTCGACTTTTTTACCAACTTTCCACTTGCCCTTTTTCCAAGAATTTATATTAGGATCAAAATACTCTCCATCCCCATGTTGCTTTCCGTTTTTCCAATTTCCAACATACTTCCTTCCATCAGGCCATTCTAAAGTTCCAAAGCCGTCTTTCTTATCATCTTTATAGCTTCCTTTATAGATTTTACCATCATGCCAACTGAAAGTTCCTTCTCCTTCCATCTTATTATTTTTCCATTGACCAATGAATTTTCTACCATCCTGCCAGATATAAGTCCCCGTCCATTGATAGCATTATTAAAAAACTCTCCTTCTCATATTCTGAGCCATCGACCCATCTGAAGTGACCCCGTCCGCATTTTTTGCCAGCTTTGTAGCTGCCTTCGTATATTGAGCCATCAGGCCAAATTTCTTTGCCAAGTCCTTCTTGCATATCGTCCAGCCAACTTCCTTCGTATTTGGCTCCGTCTTTATGGTAATAAACGCCCTGCCCGTGGGCTTTATCATTTAACCATTGCCCGTCATATACATCTCCATCACCGTGAGTGAGGTCACCAAATTAGCTTTGTCGCCAGCCCAAAAGCCTTCGTATCTGCTTCCGTCTTTCCAACATTGGACACCCCTGCCGTTTCTTTGTTTACGGGTCCTGGTTGTCTGATTGACCCCATTCGCCGTAGTATATGGCCCTGTTGTCAAATTCAACTGGTAAGTTTAAAATAACTTCTACTTTGCTTGAGAATCGTTTAGAAAAGTTGCTCTCGAATTCTGATAGTGGATAATCGGCGAATAAATCTTGGATATTATCTTCAGTCTTTATTTAAGAAATATGTTACGATTTTATTTTTTGTTGTTGGTCTATAGTAAAGATAAGGATTGTAGTTTTTTGATTTTGGCAAAATGCCGGCTTTTACTTTTCTTCTTGTGATCAATCCACGAATTTTTGCTTGTGTCTTTTGCAGAAGTTTAAATATTTTAAAATTGTTTTTAAAGAAAGAAGCTTAATTGATATTAATTAAATATTGTTTACTTATTTCTAGAATTCTTTCTTGTAATTCGACTTCTGTTTTATCTTTTGGATAATTGCATGCTGAGCAACTGATACCCATTTTTGTATTATTTTTAAAAATTTTATAATATAAAATATTATTTCAACTAATAAAATTAAATACTTCATAAAATTTTGGGGATTGGGGATTGGGGATTGGGGATTGGGGATTGGGGATTGGGCCAATCCCCAATCCCCAATCCCCAATCCCCAATCCCCAATCCCCAATCCCCATTAACATATAATTAAATAATATAATATAATTAATTTTTTATTAAATTAATTATTTAATTATAATTTATTATATATATCATATACATTAAATTAATTTTCAAAATATATTATAATAAATCAATGATATCTACTATTATCTTAGCAATAATCCTTGCTTTGGGGTTTGTCTCTGCCGAATTCCCTATTAAAGTTTTGAACAACGGTGTATATGGAAACTATAACTCTCCCATTAACAAAATTATAAAAGTCGTTGAATCCCTTGATATCAATGAAACTGACGTTTCATAAAGTCAAAGTTCAAGGAATATTCAATATGGAGCATTTCAGCGCTTATTCAATTGAAAACCCTGAATATCTCTTAGTCAACATCCTTTCAAAGACCAACTACTCTGTTGAAATTATCAGAGTTGACATAGACAAGGAATACAAAACCTATCCAAATCGTCAGAAGCTACACTTTACAAGATGAAAGATTTTGGTCAACAACCATACCTATACAAAGGAACCTGCCCCGATGAGGAAGTTAATTTGTTTACTGCTACTCCCGTAGATACCTTTCGAACTGCCAAGATTGCAGTTGAACACGTTGCCAAAGAAGCTGCAGAAAATGGTATTCCATGTTAAAACTTTGCTTGGAAGATGAAGCTACAGTTGCTGCCTATAAGAACTACTTATCTTGCCCCAAACTTAGAGGATTCTACAATGTATGGTCACGGTTATCCCCAAGGTATCATACTTGCTGACGGAACCCTTTCCTACAATTTTTTTAAAAATGAATTAGTTAGCGGTTTGGAATTCAGAGCTGTTATTGTCTTAAACTCATGTAATACCCAACTGGAACCTTTAAAATCAGCTAGTTACCGAAGTTGCTCAAGCTCAAAAATATGCTGGAGGTATTACCACATTATTCATTGGTCCTTCTGAGGAGGCAAGTAAATGAGGCTTCTGGCACGCTGCCTTTGAAGGAAAATCTTTAGAAGAGAACATAAAACAATGCAACACTAAAAAGATCCCGATGACGTCTGGGGAATCTCTGGAGATGGAAGTGACTTATTTGTTCAAAAAACCCCACATTTTCTTAGTTAAAACTTTAGCTTTAAATTGATTTTATTTTAAATCCATATATTAAATTTTTTAATAAAAAAATTTAATTTACTATAAAAAAATTAATAAAAATAATATTTTGAACAAAGTAAATGGGGATTGGGGATTGGGGATTGGGGATTGGGGATTGGGCCCAATCCCCAATCCCCAATCCCCAATCCCCAATCCCCAATCCCCATTATTTTGGATTCATATATAATAATTAGTGATATGTATTGTTATATATAATGTTTTATAATATTTAAATTATACATGGGATATAATAATATATCCTCATTATAGAATGTCTATATATGGTAAATTTATTGATAAATATTTTATTTTATTATTAAGTCGAGATATTTAATATAAATAATAAGAAAATATTATCCTATATAGTTATGCGTAATTAACAATGAGAGATCAACTAAATCATATAAGTTATCAAAGAAGGAATTATATTTTTCATTTAAATCGAAGTTCATCATTAGATAACCTTTTCTGAAATATATTACACTAGTGTCTCTTACTAGACTTACTATTCCTTTTAAAAGAAAATTAAATTTGTTGTCGTTTCTCATCTCTTCTTTATATATATCATACACAACTACATTCTCTAGCCCTGCAAACTCCCACTCCAAGTGCTGTCTCTCCATGTTTAAGTATGAGTCAAAAAGAAATTCGTCTTTGTATCCATATTTGTTAATTTCTGTTTCGTCAACAATATTAAAAAAATTTTCTCTAAAAAAGGATAAATCAAAATCTGTTATTGCTAAGAGGTTCTTGCCATTATTTAGGGATTTTTCTTTTGGATATACAACATAATTATCAGTATGAGCATTACAGTGAAGACGATAAGGTTGGTCTTAAGTAACCCCAGTTTATGTCGCTATCCTGCATTAGACGTTTAAGACGACCACTCTCCCATCCAGCCTTAGCATAGATTAAAGAAATTAATTCGAGCAATTTAAATTTGTTATCTTCTATACAAGTGGCAATACTATTAATTTTATCTTCAAGATTTTGCTTTCCTTAGTTTTTATTCACTTTATCAGTGAAAATTTCAATAATATTTTCTTTTTTTAAATAGCAATGCATTACTTCTTTGAGAAATTTGCAATTATTAAAAAGTTTTAATATTTCATTTTTGCTCAGTAATTCATTATTAACAATTTCGAAAATCTTGACTAAATTCTCATCTATGTTTGAATATACTTTATATTTTTCGAAAAGGGAATTTAAATTATCTCCTTCTTCTCTTGATAGCTCAATAATGGGCACATAATCTACAGTCGGGTTGATTTCATTAATTCAGTAGGAATATCTTGTTCCATTGCTTTTTCATTTTCTTTGATATTTTCATCAACCTCAATTTTGATTTCTTCTTTAATCAATTTTTTTCTATTAGCTCTTACTTTAGGAAATATCTCGACCAATTTTTCTCTGACATCTTCGTCGTAATTTCCGTTTTTAAGAAAATGTTTTAGATACTCTGCCAAAATAATTTCAAGTCCAGGAATTAAATGGCATCCTAATCTCTTTTCTGCAATAATATCATAAACACTGCACATTTTATCAATTCTTTTTTTTTCATTTGTAAGTTCATATTCTTTTGAATCCACCTCGCCATAAAGCCAAATTTACCTGGCCCTGTTGAAGCGGTGTAGCTTTCCTGGCCCAGTGGCCCAAATGATGCCGGTTGGGGAAAACACCAGAAGTTCAACTTCGCCAGTACCGTCCGCAGGTGAGGAAATGACGGCAGGTTCGGCCCATCCATTTTTCGCGCTAAAACGCACAATGTGGGAACGAGTGGTCGCCCAAATGCTGCCATCGGGCGCGCGTGAGACTGTGTTGAAGATATTCCCCGGAAGGTGGGGAACGATTTCGTAGCGAAGGTGGCTGGATCGATCCGTACGATCGAGCCTGTGCCGGTCAGAGCCCAGATGGCCCCGTCTCCTGCAAGCTGAATTTGGCGAACTTCTTTGTGAGTCGCCTTCGAGGGCGGGAACTGTTTCCCAGCGATGGACTTGCCATCCCAGACACCGATGCCGCGTGAAGTACTCACCCACAAGCGCCCGGAACGGTCACGGAGCGTCGACCAGGTTGCGTTATCCGGGAGGCCTTCGGCAGTCGTCCAGGCCTCCCATTCATGCACTCCGGGAAGGCGATCAAGTCCCGTACCCGATCCCGCACCCACAGTGTTCCCTCGCGATCCTCCAGCGCACATTCGATGTCGTTGCTCGAAAGACCCTGCTTGTCAGTAATCGTGGCCCAGTGGTGTCCCTGCTGCCAATACAAACCATTTGAGGAGGGTACAAGCAGTCGTCCCTGCAGATCGACGGCCGGTTTTCCCTCTTCTTCATTCGCCGCTCCCACAACCGCTTCTTCAAACGTGATCTTGTGCAGTCGGGGATCAAGCCGAGCGAGGCGTGTGGCTGTACGCAGCCATAGGGTTTGCGTGCCGTCGAACAACAAGGCAACTATGCGCTCGCTCGGCAGCCTGATCTGCGGGTCGACCGCGAGATTGTCTGTACCCGCCGATATGTGTGCCAAATGGCCATTTTCAGTGAACCAGATACTGTCATCGGCTCCGCGTACAATCCCTGACCAGTTCTCTTGCACGCCTGAGGAGGGCACGTCGACCAGTTTCGTTTGCGCAGGATTTTCCGGATCGATTCGAAGAACCCCCTGTTTGAACAACAAGACAAACGCAACTCCTTTGGAATCCACCGCAAATAGCTGAACGCCTGAAGCCAACGGCATGGCGGACGCGGGAATTGGAAGTTGTTCGAATCTGCCATTGTGAAAATGCGCGATGCCGTGATTGCCTGCGAACCATGGCGTGCCGTCTGGCGCAATCAGCATGTCCACGATGTAGTGGCCGGTGATGTTCTCGACCTCCGGCATCTTCCGTGCCCGTGCTCCGTCGTACCGATACAACCCGGTCTGGGTAGCAATCCAAAGAAAGCCCTGGCCGTCCTGCCCCATGGCAGTGGCAGTCACAGCATCCAGGCCGAATTCTTCACTGAGCCGCTGGATGGTGAAACGGGGATGATCGGGAAAAGTGGCCCGCTGCTGTCCGGATATCGTTTCGGGCAATACGGCAGCGGCAACCAATACGAGTAGCGCCAATCGCCTTTTGATTCCCTCAGACACAGGTCTCCCACCTGCACGAAGCCTCTGCCCTGGGCGGGAAATTGGTTCCTCTGGATTCTTCGTGTAGCTAGAGAGTAGAGGTTTGAAACGGAGGGAGTAAATCGAACGAAGGTACTGTAGTGCGGTACTAGGGAAGAGTTACTGTTTGGATATCCGAGGGGAATTGTGACTTTCGCTTAAGAAACAAGTTCCCCGCTAGCTCTTGAGCATGTTCTCCAGGAGCAGTTTCCGGAACTTGCTGCGTTCTTCGAGGCTGATATCCACGATTTCAAAGGACATATCCTGCGCTCGGTAATCTCTCATCAAGGCGGTCGCCTGCAAGTTTCGCATTCCCAGCTGCATCTTCAGCTGTACCTGCGTTCCGGGGGCCAGATGCATGTTCGTAGTGGCCAGACCGCCGGAGAGACTGGCCATTTTGATATCAAGCTTGCAATTCTGCTTCAAATTTGTGCTCACCGCCGAGACGTTTTTCTGCAGGCGAACTCGCATGTGCCTGCGTTGCCGGACAAATTTTGAATTTACCGCAATTTCCAGTGGTGCGAAGGCCATTTCATTTGACTCAATACCACTTTTTGGCAAAAACTCCCGCACCCATTCCGGTTGCAATTTTTCCAGTACTTGCAGTGCCGCAATCCGCAGTTCCTGCGGATATTGCCAGCCAAATACCTTGCGGGTTTCGACGATTCTGCGAAGCGTCGGGATCGATGCGCTTGCTTCCAGGCGTCCCAGTGCCTCGATCGCCTTCACCCGCAGATACGCAGCTGCACCGTTCGGCAGGTCTCCATCGGCTAGCGTCAACAACCGGCCGAGCGCTTCCCGTTCCCCGGTAACGCCGATCTCGTCGATGACCAGTGGCATCACCAGCGGGTCGACATGATCTAGGATGCCTAGAAAGATCCGGCAACGTTCTGGAGCCCCACTTGCGGCGATTTGCCGCACGATTCGGTCCTGCGCGGTGCGAGGAAAATCCTTCAGCCTGCCAGGAAGGAACACCTCGGCCGCTTGCGGATCCAAACGGGCCAGAAGCCCCACCATTTCCACGGCTTCGGCCACGGCGCCGCCACGAACAGTGCTGCGCAGGTATTGCAGTGCTTCTTCACCCAAGTCGTGCGCCAGACTGGCCACATGTTCGACATCGTCACGATACTGACACCGATTGAATCGGGCCGAAAGTTGTTCCATCGCGATCTGCGGGAGTTGGCGCAACACGCCCGTAAGTCCGGCGGAAACTTCGCGTGCCTTCAGTGCCTCTTCCACAAATTCGGGAACGCGTTCTTCAATTCCCATCTTGGCGCGTAAGGTCCGGGCAATACCCGGCCGTTGCGATTCAACGCCCGCCAGCAGATCGAGTGCTTGCGCCATGGCCCCAAACTGTCTCTGCGCAGCTGCCTCCTGGCTTAAGCGCACAAACGCAGCACTCACCAGAGACTGCAGATCCTGATCCTGCTCGATACTCAGCCGCAGGCCCAAGTGTCGCAGGGCATCTGCAAGCAATTTCGGGTCGGCTTGTGCGTACAACTCGGCAAGCTCTGAGAGTCCTGTCGCCGCTCTCTTACGCGCATCAGGTTCTTCGCTGTCAGCACATTTGCGTAGTTCTGCAGGATACTGATCGCTTCGGCAACATTTCCTTGCCCGATCAAATCCGAGACATACGACTGCACATTCTTCGGCGGGATGCACCAGGCTTCGTCGGAAAGCAAAACCTCCCGTTTCGCATTTTCCGGCACCGTGGACCAGAATTGGCGGTCGAGCAATTCACGATGTGACTCGACCAGTATTCCCGCTTCCGCCATCTTGTCTTCGTGTTGGCCCAGAATTTTTCGCAGACTCTCCACTTCCTGGTTCATGCGGTCCAGCATCTGTCGCACCGCATTTACCTTCACTTCCCCCCGCTCGAATCGCTCCAGTGCGAAACGAATCGATAAATGTTCCGCCAGCTGAACGAGTACGTCCTTGTCAAGCTTCGCATGTCTGCCCTGCTCCGCTATACCAGCCAAAGCGTTGCGCAACGTGTCCTGGGCAGGACCCGGCAGCTGTGTTACCTGCTGCTGGAATTCGACTGCCGCACCTGCAGGATTCTCCCCAACACCCAGTTTCCCAAACGTCGTGAGCGCGCGGAGGATCCGATAGATTTCCTCGTCATCGGGTTCGCCGACGTGCGTGCTGTTCGCTCGGGAAGTTCCCGAGCCACCGGTAGCTCGAGCGCCGCCCATTGCCGTTCCTGGCGCTCCAGATCCATTTCCGAATCCGTTTCCGCTGCCTGCTCCGCTTCCCGTAAGACCACTGATCAGGCCACCTGAGTTGCCAACCAGCATCCCCGTTCCTGTACCGTTCCCGTCGCCGATTCCTCCTCCAGATGCGCCTTGTCCCTCTGATTGCGATCCTTGTGCAGCAGCAATCAACTCCAGGAGCTTCTGAGGGTCATTCAACATCTTTCGGAAGTTATCTTGCTCATCGCCCAACGAGGCTGCTGCGATCTGAGCGGCCACGCTGGCATCTTTCAGCCGCGAGTCGGTCGCCACAAAGCAAATCTCGTTCACGCGAATCCCGTGTGCGCCGGCGATAGCCGCCTTAAGCTGTTCTGCAAGCTCCGAGGGCTTGGCCTTTCCGGTGGGAAATGCGTGAATAAAATTCGCAATCTCTTCTTCCGTCACATTAGGAGTGAATTGAACGCTGGCCAGTCCGGCAGAGGACAACAACTGCGCAAACTGTTTTTCAGCCGGTGCGCCTTCCAGTGGAACACCATCCAGAAGCAGTTGTGAACCCGTTGCTCCGAGCAGTAAACCCGTTTCGCTTCCTTCGGGAATCGCGGTGCGCAATTCGCCCCAGGCGATGCTCAACTGCTCCACGGTTCGCGCGTGATCGTACCCATATAAACGCGCGAACTTCAGCAGAATGTTAAAGCTACGAACAAATGCCCGCGCTGCCGTAGTCTTTGGGTCCGTTTTCATCAGGCCGTATACCCACCTCGTGTCAATCGTCTTCGACGGAGCTGGATTAGGACTCTCTCACTAGTACCGTAGGGCTCTTGACCGGTGATCACAATGGTACAGTCGTCCCATGTGACCGCACCGCTATTCCGCCATCGGTACAGTTTCAGTACCTGCTCTTCGGACCGGTGTGTCGGGGGATAGGAACAGGTGGGGTTAGTGAGGAATACGCGCGACTGCCCGCGAATTGAATCTATCTGGATATGGCGACGCGACTCTGCCGTCGGCTCCGATTACTGACATTCGAGCTTTGCGGCAGTCCTCCGAGTTCGAGAAGCAATTTGCGCAACCTTGCGCGTTCATCCAATTCCATTTCGACGAATTCAAACGCCATGGCTTGCGGTCTCGCGCCCCGCACGATCGCTTGCGCGCGGATATTCCGCACACCGTGTGCGAATTTCATTGTCAGCAAGGAACCCGGTGCGAGATGACGGCTGGAGGAACCAATCCCGCCGCCCAAATTCAGCTCCGGGATGGAAAGTTTCAGGTCTTCTCGAAGATTCGTCGTTACGGCTGCAACATGCTTCGACAATTTCAGGCGTGCGTAGCGGCGCTGTCGAATGACAGGTGCATTGGGTTCGGGGTCAATCGGCTCGAGCACCAAGTCCTTGCGGTCCAACCCACTGCTTGCAGTCTTTTCCAGCCCCAGCGCAGGTTCGATTTTTTGCAGTGCTTGGGCTGCGGCAATGCGCAATTCGCTGTGGTAAGTCCACCTCCACACCTGTTTCGCTTCGAGAATCTGCTGAAGTGTCTGGGTGGCAGCGCTTGCGCGCAATCTGCCCAGGGCTTCAATCGCCTTGATCCGCGTAAATCCAGCCGTGGCATCGTTGCGAACCAAATCTACCAAAAGCGGTATGCAATCCAACTCTCCGCTCATGCCCATCTCGTCCAGAGCCAGGGGTTGGATCAGGGGATCGAGTGATGGATAGATGGAAACCAGTAATTGCGCTCTCTCTAGCTGTGGCGCAGAGGAAAGTTGTCTGATCGCGCGGTCATGCGAAGAACGCGGCCACTGCGCAAGCCTCTGCGGCAGTACACGCTCTACCGACTGCACCGACAACTGGCTCAACAATCCAATCACTTCTGCAGCTTCCGTCGCAGGTGCGCTGTGCAACGTTTCTACAAGCCGATTTACCGCTTCTTCGCCCAGCCCCTGCACGATGTTTCCCAGCAGTGTGCAATCTTCTCGAAATCCGCAATTTGCGAATCGGTGTGTGACGTATTGCAGCGAAGCCTTCGGCATCAAAGCAAGAATGTCCAGCATTCCATCGGGAACTTGTCCGGTCCGCATCGCGTCTTCGATAAACTCCGGCAACCGCTCTTCCGCTCCGATTCTCTGCCTGAGATTGCTGGTCGAGCCCGGCCGCAACGTCTCTACCCCATCCAGAGAAGCTAGCGCTTGCTGCATAGCTGGATAGAACCGCTTCGAACCTGCTTCCTGGCTCATGCGAACAAACGCTGCACCAATCAGAGTCTGGAGATCGGCTTCGCGCTCCACGGCCAGTTGCGCACCGAGCCGCTGAATGACGTCGATCAGGGCGCTACCATCGCCGCTGCCGTAGAATTCTGCCAGATCGGACAGGCCAATGGCCGTTGTTCGTCGGGCTTCCGGTTGATCAAGCTTTACGCAAGCCGCATATTTCAGCAAAATTTCATTAACGGTCTTCAGTTCGCCCCGGCGCAGCATCTCCTCGAGAAAGCCTCGAACATTGCGGGGTGGCACGCACCAGGCTTCATCCGACGTCAGCACTTCCTTCTTATTTTCTTCCGGCACTTGCGACCAGAATTCCTGGTCCAACAATTCGGTGTAGGACTTGCACCTGAATTCCGGCGCCGCCATCAATTCTTCTTGCGTGCCCAGAATTTTTCGTAGGGCTTCAATTTCGGCGTTCATGCGGTCCAGGAATTGCTTCACCGCGTTCACGCGCAATTCGCCCCGCTCGTAACTGTCCAGCGCAAACCGAATGGCTACATGCTCCGCCAACTTCAGCAGCATGGGTTTGTCGGGCTTATCGGTTGTTGCCTGCGCGGCCAGCCCAGCCAGGGCCTGTTGCAAGGTGTATTGCGCGCGCACCGGAAGCGAAGAAAGTCTCGACTGAAACGTCGCCGCGTCCATTGCCTTATCCGGATCTTTGCGCGATCGTCCAAGTTGGGCAAAAAGCCCGATCATGGACTTAACTTCTTCCTCCGCAACACCGTAAGGTCCGCTACCGGCTCCAGGCGCTCCCGCAATTGACCACCCTGGCAACCCACGGTACACGCAGCAGCGTCGACGCGAAGTAACGCGGCGCTCATCCATTTTCCGGGTCCGAGGACGGAAGCACCGCCTGTACCGCCTGCTCCGCCGGCGCCAGAGCCGGGACCTGCTGCCTGAGCCGCCAAGCTCCGTCTCCAGTTCCTGATCCAGCTCCAGCCGCCACTTCCACCGGGCGTCCCGTTCCCCCCGTGCCGGCGCCGGCTCCTCCGGAACTCCGCCGCCACCGGCCGCCTTCCCGGCTTCCCACAAACTTCCGCCACCGCCGGTGCCGCCGGACCAACTGGAACCAGCTCCGCCGCCGGAACCTCCGGACGCCATCGGGCCGCCGCCAAATCCCGGTCCGTTACCACCGCCCGACCACCTCCACCGGTACGATTGCTTTCCGCAGCCAGGATGAGTTGCAGCAGTTTATTCGGGATCTTCAAAGATGTCGCGCATCTTGTCGCTGGACGCGCCAAGTGCCTTTGGCGGTAAGTTGCGCGGCAACCTTCAGACCAGCCACAGAACCATCTTCGGCAACAAATCGAATTTCGTTGATGCGTATTCCGGTCTCGCCGGCGAGTGCGGATTTCAATTGCTCGGCCAGTGAACTGGGTTTGGCATTACCACTGGGGAAGGCGCGCACGAAACGCGCAAACTGTCTTTGCTGCAATTTGTTTGAGAAATGGATGCTGGCGATGCCGGAAGAGGGTCAACAGGAGGCGAAACTCCGTTCGCCAGCGGCTGAACCGAGAGGAACGCCGTCGAGAAGGATTTGATTTCCCGAGGCACCGAGCAACAAACCGGTGTCGCCGCTCTCGTCCAGCGCCAGACGCAGTTCTTTCCAGGCGGTTTCAAATTGCGCCATGGTGCGCACATGGCCAAATTCATACAAACGCGCAAACTTCAACAGAATATTGAGGCTGCGAACGAAAGCGCGTGCCGACGATCGAGTTTCGCCGCTCATGTTCTTGCGGAAATCCCTCAGTACAATCTTCTTCTAACACTAGAATGCAATGGCCAGGGAAACAAGCGATACGCGAAATCCTGTAACCTTTTGACCAATAGAAGTAACTTTCCGGCACAACGGGCTGGCTGTTTGCCCTCCATGCCAAGGCTTGAGTACAATGCCAGTTGAGGATTAAGTCAATCCCGGGTTTTCAATTGCCCTCCTGAATACTCGGAAACCTCCAACGAAATGCTTCTGACCATGACGGATACGCCCTCACCCACTCAATTTAAAGTAGATATGCCGCAGATTCCCGGCGTAGGGGGACCTTCGGGAAGGCCGCCGCGAAGCGGAACCCACTTCTCCCGCTGATTATTGCATTTCTTGTGCTTGGGCTGATTATTCTTGTGGCGGTCCGCTGGTTTGGCCACAACAAACCGGTTGAGCCCGTCAGTGCTGAACCTGCGCCGCAGATCGATGTGCCTCCGCCGCCGCCCCCCAAACCGGCGATGCCGGTGGCCACCGAAGGCGAACCGGTAATTGCGACGGTAGCTGACATGGCTAAACCATGGACGTCGATCGACTTTCTGGTGAAGAACAAACTTTCGGGCGAAAATATCCCTGCCGTGCTCGTTCGGCTTCCGGGCGGGTCTGCTTCACAGGCATCTGGTTATTGGGCGTTTTCGCGTAAAGCGCCTTATGGCTCTTGCGAACTTGAGTACATCACCGACATAGATAAATTGCGCGGGGAGTACGGCTTTCGCGCCGCGAATCATCCGCTGGTCGGCAATCCCTGCAGCCACACGCTTTACGATCCGCTAAAAACCACCAACATACTGGGCAATATTTGGATTCGCGGAGCCATCGTTCAGGGCAGCGACATTCGTCCGCCGTTTGGCGTGGAAATAAAGGTCCAGGGCAAGAATATTCTGGCAATCCGCGCAGAGTAGATTTTCTTCCCAGCATCTGAAGAGTCTCCTTGACTCTGCTTTCCTTCCCTTACATTCTTCTTGTCCATGACCAACAATTCTTCCGCTCTTTCGCGACGTCAATTTATTGGGTCCGGCGCGGCACTGGCAATTGCCGCAACTCCTTCTTCCCTTCCGATTGAGGATTCACCGGCTTTCGCGACACTGAAGCCGCTTGGCGACCGAGTGCAACCCATTACGCGCGGAGGAATTCAAGGCGCGCGCAGCGCATGCTCAGAAATTGATGGGGGAACTCGATCCGAATTTCGACGCGATCATCCTGGGGCCAGGCACATCGTCTGTACTACTTCACGGGAATACGCTGGTGGTTGAGCGAGCGACTGCTGTGTCTGGTTCTGACGCGCAACGGAGAACCAATTCTGATTTCTCCTGCGTTTGAAGAAGCGCGAATGCGTGAATCGCTGCGGTATCCCGCCGAGGTGCGCGTCTGGCAAGAGGATGAAAGCCCTTCCAAGTTGATTGCATCCGCACTGACTGATCGCAAAATCAATGGCGGACGGATTGGAATTGAGGAGAGACTTCCATTCACGTTTTACGAGCATATTCGCGAAGCCGCGCCGGGATGCACGTTAGTCTCTGCAGATGCGGTGACGATTGGTTGCCGGGCGATAAAGTCAGACCACGAATTGGAATTGATGAGGCTGGCCTGCGAAGCCACCATCGCCGTTTATCGCGAGGTATTTGGTTCTCTAAAGGAAGGGATGACACAAGACGATATCGGCAAAATGATCAGTGCGGGCTTTGGGAAAATGGAACTACGCGGCGATGCGCTGGTACTGATTGGCGCTTCTGCCGCGCTGCCTCACGGTTCAAAGATGCCGCAGAAATTAAAGGACGGGGATGTTGTGCTGATTGACGGCGGCTGTGCAGTGGAGGGCTACGAATCTGACGTTACGCGCACTGGAGTATTTGGCAAACCAACAGGCCAAGGTGCAACAGGTTTACGAGATTGTACGCAAGGCACAGGACGCGGCGCTCGACGCTGCGCGCGCCGGAAAGTTGAGCGGAACGGTGGACGATGCAGCGCGTGCGGTAATCACCACGGCTGGCTACGGGCCGGACTACAAATATTTTACGCATCGCTTAGGACACGGGATTGGACTGGATGGCCACGAGCATCCTTATTTAGTACGAGGAAGCAAAACAGTTTTGGCGCCGGGGATGACGTTTTCCAATGAGCCCGGGAATTTACATTCCGGGAGAGTTTGGAGTGAGATGCGAAGATGACATGGTGATTATGGCAGATGGGCCGGCGCAATTGCTGACTGCTGGCTTCCAGGTGTCGTTGGAGAAACCGTTGGGTTGAGTGATTGTGAGATGAGACAAGGCAGCCTAACGCATTATATGAGCCATGAATTCAACTACGCGCTCTTCGGCCCAGTGACGTTCTTTGCCGGGCCACTTGGAAATGAAACCGCAGTGACCGCCGTGCTCAGGCGCAACGAATCGGACCGAAGGGCTTTGTTCGACATTGGCCCGAAGAAAAGCTTCGTAAGGAACGAACGGGATCGTCTTGCGCGGTCATTAAGAAGAGCGGGACGCGTACCTGGCCGATGACCTTCTTGGCGCCCGCAGCCTGGTAATATTCTTCGGCATCTTTGTAACCAAAGTTCGGCCCAGTGATGGCGTCATCAAATTGGCGGACGGTGCGAATCGGACCGAAATTGTTGTTCGAATAACGCTCGGGGAATAGTTCGGCTTTGCGTTTGTAGCGATTCAAGAGTCCTTTCACAAAATGTCGCTGGTAGATGAAGTTTTCAGGTTTTTCCAGCGCGTCGGCACACGCGGACAGGTCCATCGCAGGACAAACCGCGGCAATGCCGCGCAATTCTTTGGGGCGGCATCGCCCCATTCTCCGGCCATCTTGGTGACCAGATTTCCTCCCATGGAATATCCGGCAAAGAAAATGTGTTGGAAGCCTTCGGCAATTAATTCCAGAAGCACGGCGCGATAGTCGGAACTCATTCCGCTGTTGTAGAGAGTGGGAGTGAGGCGCTCGGTACCGCCGCAGTTGCGTTGGTTCAATCGAATGGCGTGATAACCACGGGCGAAGGCCTTGTCCGCGATGCCGCGAACATAATTTGAATCGCTGGAACCTTCCAAGCCATGCACGAGGACGATGACCGGCACATCTTTGCGTTTGCCGGGCTGCCAATTGCAGGAGCCTTTAATTTGCGATTCGGGATCAACGCGAAATAGGCGGTCTTCGGGAGCGGCAAGGAAAAATGTGCGGCGCATGAATGTGCCTGCGATGGTTTGCAAGTGGCCGTGCTGCAACAAGAAATGCGGCACGAATGGGATGATATCCGTTGCCATTCTATTTTGAGTGCCTGCAACAGAATCCGTAGCTCCCATTCCTCGTCTCCCGCGGTACTATGAGCTCAGCTTGACCGGTCTCTAGCTTAGCCACTAAAATTAAAGATTACACCGTGACGCAATTTAACGACTTACTGAACTGTTCTAACCGCCCAGCGGCCGACCGCTGGGCTGCGTTGTTTTTGGCCGCGCGCTCCGACGCGGCAACACATCTTACACTTACGCGAGGCATCCATGATTGATGGTCCGATTCCTGAAGGGCTGACATTTGATGACGTGCTGCTGGTGCCGGGTAAATCGACGATTCTGCCGACCGAGGTAGATACTTCAACGCAATTTACGCGCAAACTGCGGATCAATATTCCACTGGCCTCGGCCGCCATGGATACGGTCACCGAATCGCGTTTGGCGATTGCTATTTCTCGCCAGGGCGGCATCGGCATCATTCACCGCAATATTCCTATTGATCGACAATACGAGGAAATCGATCGGGTAAAGCGGTCGGAATCAGGCATGATCGTCGACCCAGTCACAATCTCGCCGGACATCACGATCCGGCAAGCACTGGAAATCATGAACAAGTACCGCATCTCGGGATTGCCTGTGACTCGAGGAACGCGACTGACAGGAATTCTGACCAACCGCGATCTGCGATTCGAGAAGAATCATACGCAAATGGTCGGCCAAGTGATGACCAAGGATAACCTGGTGACCGTGCCGGTGGGCACGACGCTGGAAGAAGCAGAGAAGATTCTGCAGAAGCATCGCATCGAGAAACTGCTGGTAGTGGATGCGGATTTCAACCTGAAGGGTCTGATCACCGTAAAAGATATTCAGAAAAAGCTGGAATATCCACGCGCATCGAAAGATGACCATGGGCGTCTTTGTGTGGGTGCAGCCGTGGGCGCAACGGGAGATTTCCTGGAACGTGCGGTCGAGATGGCTAAGGCTAAAGCCGACGTTCTGGCAATCGATACGGCGCACGGCCATACCGAACGCGTGATGGAAGCGATCAAAGCAATTCGCCATCGGTTGCCGGATATTCAATTGATTGCCGGAAATGTCGCCACCGAAGAAGGCGCACGCGAATTGATTTCTCTGGGCATTGATGGATTGAAAGTCGGCATTGGTCCTGGATCCATCTGTACGACACGCATCGTCACCGGCGCGGGTGTTCCGCAACTCACCGCGGTCATGGATGCATTCAAAGCGGCACAGGGCACCGGCGTGCCGATCATTGCCGATGGCGGAATCAAATATTCGGGCGACATCACCAAAGCGATCGCCGCGGGCGCTTCGTGCGTGATGATTGGCAGCCTTTTTGCTGGGACAGAAGAAGCTCCGGGTGAAACGATTCTGTATCAAGGCCGCACTTTCAAGTCGTATAGAGGAATGGGTTCGATGGGCGCGATGGGATCTGGTTCGGATCGCTATTCCGTGGTGCAGGACATGAGCGAAAGCGGGAAGTCGGTGCCCGAGGGGATTGAAGGCCGCGTCGCGTACAAGGGTTCGCTCGGCGCGCTAACCGATCAACTCGTTGGCGGATTGAAAAGCGGCATGGGCTACGTTGGAGCCAGAACGGTGACGGAACTGGCGGAGAAATCCGAAGTTCTTGCGAATTACCGCGGCGGGCCTGCGCGAAAGCCACGTGCACGACGTGGTGATCACCAAGGAAGCGCCAAATTACCGGATGGAATAATTCGGTATTTTCAGCGCGTCATCGAGACAAATTCATCGTGGATTCATACCTGACGCAGCGGTTGGAAAGCATACTGGTGTAATGAAGGAGAAACTTTTGTCCGGATCTGAACCCTGGCGTAACCCCCGGCCCGCGCCGCCACTCGAGGAGTTGCGAGCGCGCGTGCCAGCAAAAAATATGATTCCCTCCTGGTTGCGCGCGTGGTGGCCGGCGCTCGTGTGGAGCGGCGTTATTTTCTTCATGTCGACGGATACTTTTTCTGCCGCGCATACGGGGTCAATACTCTGGCCGATCCTGCACTGGTTCATTCCGTCGCTGACAGAGGATCAGTTTCAACAGATTCACTTCTTCACACGGAAATGGGCGCACCTGACCGAGTATTTTATTTTTTACCTGCTGTTGTTCCGAGGATTTCGTGGGGGCCGGCGCGGCTGGTATTGGACATGGGCGTTCGGCGCATGGTTCATCGCTGCGGTCTACTCGGCGCTGGACGAAATTCACCAGTCGTTCGTTGCTTCGCGGACGGCTTCTGCATGGGACTCGATGATTGATTCGACGGGAGCGTTTCTTGCGCTGATCGCCGTGTTTCTGTTTTACCGATTTATCCGCCGGAATCGACCCGCCTGATAAACTCTGAATTCTGACCAAAATGCGTGATCGGGTACTCCTCGAAATAGCAGTAGAGTCCGTTGCCGCAGCACAAGCGGCGGAGCGCGGCGGCGCGGACCGCGTAGAACTGTGTGCGGATTTGCGCAGTGGAGGGGTTACACCCAGCCTGGAAATGATGCGAAGTGCACGGAGCTCGTTGAAAATTCCAATTTTTGCGATGATCCGGCCACGCGGAGGGAATTTTGTTTATAGCGCCGGGGAATTTGTGGAGATGAAGAAGTCGATAGAAGTGGCAAAAGGGCGGATGGACGGTGTGGCGTTGGGACTGCTGTAGACGATGCCACGATCGACACGCCGCGGACCAAAGAATTGGTTGATCTCGCGCAACAATTGGAAGTGACATTTCATCGCGCATTCGATAAATGCAAGGACCAGATTGCGTCGCTGGAGAGAGTCATCGAGGGCGGGGCGAGGCGGATTTTGACGTCAGGCGGAGAGCCAAACGCTTACGAGGGAAGACGGAGGCTCCGGGAACTGATCGGCGCAGCGCGAAGCCGGATTACGATCATTCCGGGGGGCGGAGTCAGGCCGGAGAACATCAAGGAAATTCTCGAAGTCACCGAAGCAAAGGAAATTCACTCAGGGTTGGGAACTGTGTTGCCGTATGGGAGCGGTGAGAATTCGGCGTTCGAGGAAGAGGTCAGGAAATTGGTAAAAAAAGGACAGAGATAGAAAGAAATCAGTGAAGACAGAAGCGGGCGTTAATTGCCTGGCGTTTCCTGACTGGCCGGCGAGATGAAGTGACGCGGAATCCCGCCGAGGTGGCGGGAATTCGCATCTGTGCAAGGTTGGAGTAACAGAGAGGACGCTAGGGTAAATGCTGGCCGAGGAAAAATTCCCAAGCGTCGGCGTTTACCTTGTTTGAGACTGCATAGTAGTCGTGGTCATGACTCTTTAATTCGGTGTAACGGACGGGAAAACCGCGTTTCTTCAGAAGTTCTTCGGTGCGACGGACGTTCTTGATGGAGACGAGCGGGTCGCTGTCGCCAATGTAAATGGTGACCGGAGTCTTGCGCGTAGCATGGTCGAGGATGGAATCGTACTTCGGATCGATGCCCATGGCGTGAACACCCACTGCCGCAAAATATTCCGAATCGAAGGCCAATGCATCATAAGCGAGATAGCCGCCCATGGAGTTGCCGAAGACGTAGATGCGTTTGGGATCGAGATTAGCGGCTTGCCTGGCATCTTCGACGACGCAACGGAACACGGCGGGTGCGATATCTTCAAATTCCATGGTTCGCGGAAGCTCCGGAGCAATGAGGACAATTTTTTCCTTGTCGGCAAGCGAATGCCAGGCATCGATCATAGGTGCGGGTTTATCGCCGGCCCCGTGCAACAAGAGAATGGCGGGCAATTTGGCAGGCTCGGATTTTTCTCCCACCGGCAAGGTCATTAGATAAGTGACGGGTTTTCCTTCGCAGTTGGCAGTGCGAACGGAAACTCTGCCCGCATGGGCAGGAAGCGCCAGCAAGAGAGCAAGAATGCCGAGAGTGAGCACATCACGGAATTTCATGGGCGAGTCCTCAAATAGAAACCGGAGCACAAGGAGCGTGCTCCGTTGGAATAAGTCCTGGTCGAAAAAAGATCAGGCCTTCTGGGCCTGGCGACGCAGGAAAGTGGGGACGTCGAGGTCATCCTTGGATACTTCCGGAGCCACTTCTCGAACGTTCTGGGCGACTTGATGGACGACGTTGGGCGGCGGTTGCGGTAATTCCTGCTGGACCGGAATTTCGCGGCCAGCCTTCCAGGTCTTTGGCAAAAAGGCCGGCTTGGATTGAATGGCGCTCTTGCCTGCGTCTTTGAAGCCCGCGGCGATAACGGTGATCTTGACGGCATCTTTCATGTTCTCGTCCATGACCGCGCCAAAAATAATGTTGGCATTTTCGTGAGCGGCTTTCTGGATAACGCTGGAAGCTTCATGAACTTCGTGCAGGGAAAGCGAAGAGCTGCCGCAAATGTTGATGAGAATGCCCTGCGCGCCTTCGATGGAATTATCTTCCAGCAAAGGACTGGAGATGGCGCGATTGGCGGCATCGACAGCGCGATTGGTTCCGGTAGCAACGGCAGTGCCCATAACGGCATAGCCCTGACCATGCATGATAGCTTTCACGTCGGCGAAATCGCGATTGATAATGCCGGGAACGGTGATGATGTCGGAAATACCTTGAACGGCCTGACGCAGAATATCGTCAGCAATGCGGAAAGCGTCGAAGAAGCTGGTGCCGCGCTCAACGGTTTCCATCAATCGTTCGTTGGGAATCACGATGACCGTATCCACGACACCAATCAATTCCTGCAGCGCCTGTTCAGCCTGCAACATGCGGCGCTTGCCTTCAAAGGCAAAAGGCTTGGTGACGACAGCAACAGCAGAGCGCACCTAATTCGCTGGCAAGCGAGGCCACGACTGGAGCGGCGCCGCTGCCGGTTCCTCCACCAAGGCCGGAGGTGATGAAAATCATGTCGGCGCCTTCAAGCGCTTCGATAATTTTGTCGGTGTCTTCGAGGGCAGCTTTGCGGCCAATCTCTGGATTTGCGCCAGCGCCCAAACCTTTGGTGAGTTTGCCGCCGAGTTGCAACTTCACCGGAGCTTGGGACAATTTCAACGCCTGAAGGTCGGTATTCGCGGTGACGAATTCCACACCCTCCACTTTGGCGCGGATCATGCGGTTGACAGCATTGCAGCCGCCACCGCCCACACCAATCACCTTAATTTTCGCCGGCTGCAACTCTTCGCTGAAGCTCATCCGGATCCCTGCGTCTTTCGCTGTCATGCATTTCCCCCTGTCCGGCTGGTCCAAAGTCATTTATAAAACTCGGTTTAGCTGATTCCACAGCGAGTTTTTGAGCCTGTGGAAAACTGCCTACCCGTGTACCCTTTAGTGCCCTAAGAGACTTGCTAGGCCCCCGCGAACATGGCCTTCAACTTAGAGACTAGCCCCCCGGACCGCTGTGGTCCGGCTCGCCTCGCTTTCGCGGCATACAAAACCAGACCAATCACGGTGGCATACTCCGGTTGAGCGACCTGCTCGGGCATATCCAGAATGCCGCGCGGTTCGGCAATGCGAACCGGCAACTGAAAAGCTTGCTCGGTCATTTCGACAAGGCCGTTGAGGCGAGCACCACCGCCTGCAAGAATAAAACCAGCGGGAATTTGTCTGTCGAGACCAGCGCGGCGAAGATCCTCGGAAATGAGAGTGAGCAATTCCTGGGCGCGCGGCTCGATGATATCGGTCAAGTTGCGCGAAAAGATGGTGCGGGGTGGACGGTCACCCACCGTAGCAATTTGAATCGCGCCATCATCACGAAGCAGACGGGCCGCAGCGCAACCATGTTGGCGCTTGATTTTTTCCGCTTCGGGAATGGGAGTGCGAAGGCCGACTGCGAGGTCGTTGGTGAAATGATCGCCGCCAATCGCTACGGCACCAGTGTGGCGAACCACACCACCGCCATAGACGATGAGTTCCGTGGTGCCGCCGCCAATGTCGAGCAGACAGCAGCCCAGGTCGCGCTCATCCTGTGTCAAACAGGATTCGGCAGAGGCCAATGGTTCGAGAACGGTATCGCTAATCAGAATGCCTGCCTTGTTGGCGGCGGAAACAAGATTCTGCGTCGCCGAAATAGACGAAGTGACAATGTGCACGTTAGCTTCCAACCGCTGGCCAATCATGCCGACAGGATCACGAATGCCATCCTGGGCATCGACGATAAATTCATGCGGGAGAACGTGAAGAACTTCGCGGTCTTCGGGAAGAGTGACGTTTCGAGCGGCATCGATGGTGCGCTTCAAGTCATCGCGTTCGATGTCACGCGGACGATTGCCCAGCGGCACGCCGCCGCGACTGTTCACTCCTCGAACATGCCCCCCGGCTACCCCAATGACGGCGGACTCGACGGGAATGTTAGCAACGCCTTCGGCTTCTTCGACGGCCCGGCGAATCGAGCTGACCGTGGAATCGAGATTGACGATGAGGCCTTTGCGCAATCCTTTGGATTCAGCCGCGCCCAGAGCGAGAAACTTGACCTGATCATTTTCCAATTCGGCAAGGAGCACACAGGTCTTGGTGCTGCCGATGTCCAGCCCGACGAGGTATTTGTCTTTCTTTGCCAAAGCGTTCTCCTGCTATTTTTGTTTTGCCGCAGAAGTGCTGGTGTCGGGGTTCACCACCACTTGCTTAGCGTATTGCAAATCGATTGATTGCACGCGGCCTGCGTTAGCCTGCCACTGCGCAAAATTTTCCACCAGCATGCGGTACTTGTTGGTGAAGTCAGACTGCCCGAAATGGACAGTAACCGCTTGCGGATCATTGGAGCTAGTCAGGCCTGTCAGCACCACGCGCAAATCGCGGGGATTGCCAAGGTCGAGTTCACTGACGCGGTCAGCGGAGCCGGAACGGACCAGTTCAATAGCCTTCATAAAATCCTGATACGTTTTCATGCGGGTTTCGCGTTCATCGCGGGGCATGTTTTCAGAAAGGCCCGTGACGATGGGGAAATGGAAATCTTCACCCTCTGGGCGGTCGAGCAGAACCCCGTGCGCATCGATAAGAGTGAGTTCCGCGCCATTGCGGAAGAAGGCGATGGGGGTGCGTTCGGTAATCTCCACGCGGAGGTGGTTGGGAAGGATGCGCAGCACAGTGGCATCTTCGACCCAGGAAACTTCCTGGATTTGAGAGCGACGAGCATCGAGAGGAATCAGCAAGATACTCTTGTTGCGGTCCTTAACAAAAAGTTTTTGAATTTCTTCGCGTGGGACGATGTGATTGCCGGTGACTTCAATCTGATCGGACTTACTCAGCAACATCTGCGGAGAATGGAGAGCAAAACGAGTCCCGACGATGGCAACGGTCAGCAAGGCACAGCCGAGCAGCGACCAGAAAAACAGCCGGCGATAAAAGGACCAGGTTTTGCCGCCAATTTTCTTGCGGCGAATTTCCACGGGCTTCTGACGGCGCAAGAACTTCGGCTCTTCTTC
This sequence comes from Candidatus Acidiferrales bacterium, assembly GCA_963837885.1. Lineage (GTDB taxonomy): Bacteria > Acidobacteriota > Terriglobia > Acidiferrales > UBA7541 > Acidiferrum. The sequence goes on from CAWIPD010000022.1 coordinate 30,954, forward strand.
GGAGATGAGCTCCGGCCGGTAGGATTCCTGTTCCGCGGCCGCAGCAGCAACGTTGCGCTGGATGGGTTTCAGGCGTTCCAAACGACCACCTCGTTTTCGAGAGTTACACCGTAGGCGCCGCGCACGCGCTCTCGAACATCGGCGATCAAGGCGAGCATGTCCGCAGCGGACGCTTGACCTACATTAACGAAAAAATTGGCGTGGCGATCGCTGACTTTTGCATCGCCAACGGAAAAACCTTTTAGGCCCAGCTCATCGATCATTCGGCCAGCCGAGGCACCCGGAGGGTTCTTGAAAATGCAGCCGGCACTCTTCTGACCGAGCGGCTGACTGGCGCGGCGCTTTTCGTTGCAGATACGAATGCCTTGAAGGATTTCCGTGAACGGCTTGGAGGGAAGTTCGAGCTTCACTGAGAGCATCATATCATCGGGTGCAAACGAAGTGTGCCGGTATTCAAACGAAATTTGTTCGCCCCTGAGGATTTCTATGCTGCGCTGGGCCGCGCGGTAGACTTTAACTTCACGGACGTAGGAACCGATCTGCGTGCCGTAAGCGCCTGCGTTCATGCGCAGCGCGCCGCCAACTGTGCCGGGTACGCCGATAAGTCCCTCCATGCCGCCGAGATTGTTCTTGGCGCAAAAGGTCACGGTGCGGCCGAGGTCGGCAGCGGCATCGACGCTGGCAATGTTGCCATCGATGATGACCTCCTCGGAGGGTTTGGCCAGTTGTAGGACGACAAAGGGTAATTCGCCATCGATAACCAGCAGATTGGAGCCGCCGCCCAGGAATTTGTGGGGGATGGCGTGGCGGTCCAGCAGATCCAGCAAATCCGGGATGGAATCGTGGCGATGGATGCGGACGAGGTCCGTGACTCCGCCGATACCCAAGATAGGTAATTTCGGCGAGCGAAGTGGCTTGCACCAGTTCGTTGCCGAGGGCCTGCAAGGCCGAGACGATTTGTGGATCGTCAATCCTCATCGCGTACGATGTCCTCCACCCGATATTCCGTGCCCAGCAGAACCATCAATTCGTTGCTGGCGCGACTGACATTGCCGGCCCCTATGGTCAAGATGGCATCCGCAGGCCGGGCTTCCTTCAAAAGAAACTCAATTCCATCCTGCATGGAGTGGAAATAGTGGACGTTTTTGTGGCCGGCATCGCGAATGCTGTTGGCGAGAGCTTCACTGGTGATGCCGGGGATGGGAGCTTCGCTGGCGGCGTAAATGTCGATGAGAACCAGAATGTCCGCCTGATTGAAAGCGCGGGAAAAATCGTCCCAAAGATGCTGCGTACGGGAGTAGCGGTGAGGCTGGAAAAGGACCAGCAGCCGATTAAACTTGCAGCCACGAGCAGCTTCCAGCGTGGCGCGGATTTCGGCGGGATGATGACCGTAATCATCCACCACCACGATGTCGTTGACCACTGCCCTTGATGTCGAAACGGCGGCCGACACCGCCAAATTTCGCCAAACCTTCGCGGATTAGATCCGTGGCAACGTTGAGATAGAGCGCCACAGCAGCAGCGGCAGCGGCGTTGCGAACGTTGTGCACTCCGGGAGGGTGAGGCAGTTGGAACATGCCGAGGTCGTCGCCCTTGTAGGTCAGGCGGAACTCGCTGCCGAGACCAACCATTTCGATGTCGCTGATGACGAGGTCGGCCTGGCTGGAAGTGCCATAGGTGAGGATCGGGCGTTTCACGTTGGGAATAATGGCCTGAACATTCGGCTCATCGACGCAGAGAATGGCCGAGCCATAAAAGGGCACGCTATTCACGAATTGCAGGAACGCGGTCTGGATGTCCTCGAGTGAGGAATACTGATCGAGATGTTCGCGATCGATCGTCGTGACTACGGCGACGACGGGAGCAAACATGAGGAAGCTGCGATCGCTTTCGTCGGCTTCGACGACGAAATATTCGCCGCGACCTACACGAGCGGTAGTACCAGCTTGATTGACTTTGCCACCGATCACAAAGGTGGGGTCGAGATGAGCCGCAGCCAGAATCGAGGCGACCATGGAGGTGGTGGTCGTCTTGCCATGCGCCCCGGCAACAGCGATGCCGTATTTCAAGCGCATCAGTTCGGCGAGCATTTCCGCGCGCGGAATGACCGGAATTTTCTGTTTGTGCGCTTCGACGACTTCAGGGTTGTCTGCCTTCACCGCGGAGGAAATCACCACAACGTGGGCACCTTCACATTTTCCGCGCGGTGGCCTTCGAAAACGGTGGCGCCCAAATCCTGCAGCCGCTCGGTAATGGTGGAAGGCCTGGTGTCAGAACCGGAAACGGAATAGCCGAGCGTAAGGAGAACTTCGGCGATCCCGCTCATGCCGATACCGCCGATACCCACCATGTGAATGCGCTGAAAATTGCGAAACGTAACCATCATGAGCCTTCAAGTCTCCTCCAGCCAGAATAGGATCGCCCGTAAGCGTGCCGATATCGGCGGCGCTTTCGATCAAATCGACAATGTCCCTGCGCCGCGTCTGGATACGCGAGCTTGCGGGCATTTCTAGAGAGTGTTTCGATCTCCTGCGGCTGGTCGAGGAGGGAAAAAATCTCTTTGGTCAAACGCTCCGCGGATGAAACTCACCTTCGGCAATCAGTCTGCCCGCCGCAGCGTTGACCATTTCCTGCGCGTTGCGCAATTGATGACTGTCCGTGGCGCGCCCGAACGGAATGAAGATCGCGGCCCGTCCCGCAGCGGCTACTTCTGCCGCGGTGATCGCGCCCGCCCGGCAGACCATCAGGTCGGCCCAATCAAAGCGCTCCGCCATGTTCCGAGGAAAGGGCGCAACTTCGGCCGGAAACTGCTCGCCGGTCGTAAGCAGCTTTGCACAATATTATAATCGCGCTCGCCGGTCTGATGCACGATTTGCAGCTCATTTTTTCTGGCAGCCAGCAGATTCATGGCATCAATAAAGGCTGCGGTTGATGGGCAGGGCGCCCTGGCTACCGCCAGTAATCAGACAGACGCAGAGGATTGTTCGGGCGTATGGGGGTGGATGGTGAAAAATTCCTCGCGCACCGGACAGCCGGTGAGCAGGGCCTTTATTTCCCCACGCTCTGGCAGAAACTTCATAGCCCGTGGCGATGCGTTTGCGCAAACCGCGCGAGCACCTTGTTGGTGAACCCGGGTTCCGCGTTAGGCTCAAAAATTACGTTGGGAATGCCTTTGAGCCAGGTGGCCAGCAACATCGGTCCGGCCGCATAACCACCCACGCCAAAGGCAACTGCGGGGTGTGACGCTTGAAAACAGCGAACGCATCGGCAAGTCCGCTGCCCAGCATGGCAAGATTTTCAGTCAGCGTGATGCCACCTTTGCCTTTGAGGCCCGCGACGCGAAGCGTCTCCAGCGGCAGTCCGGCTTGCGGCACCAGCTTCATTTCAATCCCGCGTTGTGTTCCAACCAGCACCACGTCTCGATCGGCTCCTCGCGAGATCCACTCCCGGGCAATTGCCAGCGCAGGGAAAACATGACCGCCCGTTCCGCCGCCTGCAATCAATAGCTTCATCAGCTCAGTCTCGCAGCCCTGCGCCGGCACCGGCTTGCTGCGAAACATTCAGGAGCACGCCGGTTGCCAACAGCATCACCAACAAGACTCGAGCCGCCATAGCTGACAAACGGGCAGCGGAATGCCCTTGGTTGGCATCATCCCCAGCACCACGGCAAAATTGATCAGCGATTGAAACACCACCATGGCGGTCACGCCGAGCGCCAGCAAGCGGCCAAAACCATCCGGAGCATTGAACGCCGTGCGCAAGCCGCGCCAGGCAAAGATCGCAAAGAGGAGACGACGACGAGTGTGCACCGATGAAGCCAAGTTCTTCGCAAATGACCGCGTAAATGAAATCGGTGTGCGCCTCCGGAAGGTAGAAAAGTTTCTGTTTGCTTTCCATAAGGCCAACGCCGGTAAAGCCGCCCGAGCCCACGGCAATCAGCGACTGAACAATTGAAAGCCCGCGCCTTGCGGGTCGTTGTCCGGATGCAAGAAAGCCATCAAGCGGGCCATGGCGGTAGGAAACGTGAGTGATCGAGAAAAACAGAAGCGGGTCACGAGCCGTGAGCAGCGCCCACAGCCAGCCACTTCCAGGAAAGCCCGGCGACGAAAAGAATCGCGGTCATGATCAGCACGATATCCACGGAAGTACCCAGGTCCGGTTGCAGCGAGGATCAGTGCCACGCAAACCAGGATGGGCGCAACGGCGGGAAGAATCGTCTGCAGCAGATCCTGCTTGTTGAATTCCAGGCTCGATGGGTGTGCGGCGGCGCAAATCCAGAAACCAAGCCAGATAAAGAATCACAGCAAGTTTGGCAAGCTCCGAAGGTTGAATGCCGACGGGCCCAAAGCGAATCCAGCGATGCGTGGCGTGCGATTTATCCAGAAAAAACGTGCCGAGCAAGCATCACTACAACGAGGCAGAGCGCCGTGTAGACAACCGCGGGTTCGCGCAGGCGGTGATAATCGAGTTTCATCAGCGCGAACATGCCGAGCGAGGCCGAAGACCAGCCAGGCAATCTGCCGCGCGACGAAATAAGTAGGAGTGGCCATACTGATTTTGCGCGGTGACGGCAGAGGCGCTGAAAATCATCACTGCACCCAAAAGGCACAGCACCAGGGTCACAACAAAGAGCCAGCGGTCGGTATCGGAACGTCTCGCCAAGTGATTTACCCTTCTCTACCGGAAGTATGTTCTCATCGCTGCCTGATCCGCGCGTAATTCGCTGGACGAGTTTCTTGAAGACTCTGTCCGCGCTGCTCGTAATTCTGAAACTGGTCGAAACTGGCGCAGGCCGGGGCCAGAAACACGATGTCGCCCGGTTTGGCAGCCTGCGTGCGGCGATTTCCACGGCGCGCTCCAGGGTACCGGCGCGTTCGATCGCCACACTTCCGGTGATCTGCGATTCAATTTTTTCGGCGGCGGCGCCGATCAGGAGGGCAAGAATCGCTTTCTCGCGCAGAGGATTTCTGCAGGACCGTGTAGTCGCTGCCTTTGTCTTTGCCGCCCAAAATAATCAGGATGCGGCCGGGAAAAGCATCGAGTGCTTTCAATGTCGCGTCCACATTGGTGGCCTTGGAATCGTTGAAGTAGCGCACGCCGCGAATCTCGGCTACAAATTCCAGCCGATGCTCCACGCCCTGGAAACTGCGAACGGCCTCGCCAATGGATTTCGGCGTCAACGCCGGCCAGGCGGGCCGCGGTGATGGCCGCCAGCACGTTTTCCACGTTGTGCGCGCCCGGCAGAGGAATTTCACTGCGCTTCATGACAAACTCCTCTTCCTTGCCCGCGCACGATAAAAATATCTTCGCCGCGCAGGCAAGCACCCTGCGCCACGCCCTGTTTGCGGCTAAACCAGAAGACTTGCGGCTTTTTCGGCAGGTACTTTCGCGACGGTTCATCATCGAAATTCAGTACGGCAGCGTCGAGTTCGGTCTGATTCTCAAACAAGCGCGCTTTGGCGCCCGCGTAAGCTTCCAGAGTTTTGTGACGGTCCAGATGATCGGGAGTCAGGTTCAGGAAGACGCCGATGTCCGGGCGGAAGTGTCTCGATGAGTTCCAACTGAAAGCTGCTGAGTTCCACGACAGCGACGGTGCCCGCGGTCATTTTTTCGACGCAGGAGATCAGAGGGGTACCGACGTTGCCCGCCAGGAACGTTTCCACACCGGCGATCTTCAAGATGTGGTGAACCAGCGTCGTGGTGGTGGTCTTTCCGTTGGAGCCCGTAATGCCGATCAATTTGCCTTCGAGAAATCGATAGGCCAGTTCAATTTCACTCCAGATCGTGATGCCCTTGGAGCGCGCAGCGAGGAGGAATGGATCGTCGGCAGGCACGCCGGGGCTGGGGATAATCAGGTCCTGGGCCAGGAAAGTTTTCTCGGTGTGACCGCCAAGTTCCAGTATGACGCCGGCTTCACGCAATTTTGCGGGGATGTCGCCAAGTTCGGCTTCCGGAGCGGGTTTCCGTCGCCGTCACGATGGCATTGTGCGCGGCGCAGAAGAGTGCCGTAGCCACGCCGGTGCGGGCCAGTCCAACGACCAGCACCCGCTTCTTCCGCAACTCAATCGATCCCGGCATATCCTAACCGCCAAACCTTTCAGAGCATCCGCTCACCGCAATTTCAACGTTGTCAGCGCGAACAGAGCGCAAAAACCAGTGCCGCAATCCAGAAGCGCACAATGACTTTGCTTTCGCTCCAGCCCAGCAATTCAAAGTGGTGGTGGATCGGCGCCATGCGGAAAATGCGCTTTCCGCGTAATTTGAACGAGGCGACCTGCAAGATCACCGAGAGCGCTTCGACCACAAAAATCCCGCCCACGAATACCAGAAGAACTTCCTGCTTGATGATCACCGCGATGGTGCCGAGCGCACCGCCCAGAGCCAACGAGCCCACATCGCCCATGAAGACTTCGGCGGGATGTGCGTTGTACCAGAGAAAGCCGAGGGAGGCGCCGACCAGCGCGCCGCAAAAAACCGTCAGTTCGCCGACACGCGGGATGTACTGGATCTCCAGATAATTCGCCCAACGGAAATTGCTGCTCACATACGTAAGAACCGTCAGCGCTCCCGCGGCGACGACCGTGCATCCGATGGCCAAGCCATCCAGATCCATCGGTGAGATTCACGGCGTTGGAACTGCCGGTAATCACCAGCGCGACAAAAACAAGAAACGGAACAAACGCCAGCGGCCACAGATGAGGCGAATCCAAAAGCGAGTGAATCACCAGGTCCGGCCGGAAACGTTTGAGGAACGGCACGATCAATTGCGTGGAATACGCGCTCGTGCGTTGACAAGCACGAGCAGCGAAATGCCCACAATCGCGCTGACAGCGAGCTGCAGCGTAATTTTGCGTTTGCCCGTCAGACCGAGATTTCGCCGCTTGGCAACTTTCGCGTAATCATCGACAAAGCCGATGGCGGAGAAACGCGAGCAAGCGCAAACAGCGAAAGCAAAATAAAGGGGTTTTCCAGATCAGCCCAAAGCAAGGTGGGCACCGCCGTGGAAAGAACAATCAGCACGCCGCCCATCGTGGGGGTGCCGGCTTTTTTCTGATGCGCTTGCGGACCTTCTTCGCGGATATATTGCCCGATCTGAAGTTCACGCAGCTTGCGAATCAGCCAGGGACCGAAAACCAGCGCTAGAAACATGGCCGTCAGGCTGGCGTAGACGGTGCGGACGGTAATGTAGCGAAAAACATTGAGCGGGCTGAAATATTTCTGCAGTACATGGTAGAGCAGGTAGTAGAGCATCTAGTGGTCTACCCGCCACACTGCGGACCGAGCGTCTTCCGGCGCAAAGCGGTTAATCAGAGTTTCCACGATGCGCTCCATCTTCACGCTGCGCGACCCTTTGACCAGCAACAGATCGCCAGGCTTGACAAAGTCCACGAGGAATTCCGCAGCTTCCGGCTGGGGCAGAAAAGAATTTAGTGCGGTCGCGGGGAATTCCCGCTGCAACAGCCCCTTCGACGATTTCCGCGGCATCACCTTGTACGCCGATGACGAAATCAACTTTGCCCGTTTTGGCGGCAAACTTCCCGCCCTCGCGATGCAGTTGCGGCGAACTGGGACCGAGTTCGCGCATTTCGCCGGCCGCCAGAATGCGTCGTTGATAACCCGGAGTAGCGGCGAGCAAAGCAATCATCGCCTGGAGCGCCGCGGGACTAGAGTTGTAGGAATCGTTGATCAGGGCAAATCCATTGTTAAAGCGAATAAGTTCGCCGCGCATGGAAGGGGTTCGCAGAGTCCGGAAGAATGCTGTTGCGCTTCCGCAACACCTACATTCCAAAGCTGGCGGCAGCAATAGCCGCTAGAGCGTTTAAAACCACGTGGCGGCCGGGAAGAGACATCTCGATGCGGGAGCGTTTCCCGTTGTGCACCAGAGTAAAGGCGGAGCCAAGCGCCCCGCGGTCTTCAATATCTTCGGCGCCGTAAATTCCGCGGGCTTTTCAATGCCATAGAAGATCACTCTTCCCGGCGCAACGGCAGCCATCGCCGCAACGCGCGGGTCGTCCGCATTCAAGACGGCAACGCGAATTGGGTCCTTTCAGCCCCTCGACCAATTCGCGTTTGGCCAGAGCAATTTCATCCACTGAAGAGAAGTTCAGCAGATGGGCCGGAGCTACGCGCAACTCAATCGCCACATCCGGTTGCGCAATCGCCGCCAGCCGGCGCAGTTCGCCCGGAAAAGACATGCCCATCTCGAGGACTGCGACATCATCCGTCTCTTCCAGACGGAAACAGCGTCAGCGGCAATCCGTACTCGTTATTGAAATTGCCTTCGGATTTCAGGACCCGTAGCTTCGAGCCCAGCAGTGCCGCCAGGATCTCTTTCGTTGTGGTTTTGCCCGACGGAGCCGGTGATCCCGCAAATTTTCTTGCCCCAGTCTTTGCGGACGGCGCGTGCCAAGTGTGTGGAGTGCCTCGAGCGTATCGGGAACGGTGATGCAGCGGTCCTGCATCCATCCGGGATAGCGCGATACCACAGGCTCCGCGACCACTGCCGCCACGGCGCCCGATTCGAGGACTGCGGCCACGTAGTCGTGTCCATCGTTACGCGGACCATGAATGGCGATGAAGAGTTCTCCGCGGACGTAGCGTGCGAGAATCAATCGACACACCGGCCACCCGGGCCAGGGAGTCGATTCCGCCCCCCTGCTTTCCCGCCACCGCGTCAACCACCTGTTTAATCGTCCACCGCATAGTTTCCTCAATACGCTGGTTTTTCCCAAGGTTCGGGCGGGACGATGTTCGCCCCGTCCGTACGGCACTTCCAGGTTCGTTCTCACCGGTTGAGGGCTCCTCCTTCTAGCGAGAATCGCTGCATCAGCTCGCAGGCCCTCGTCCCACAGCAGGCGACGAGCGCGCTACGTGCCAAACCCTGGGCCGCTGCCGTGCTGCGGCAATTGCGGCTCCGTGTAGCCAAGATCGCTGCAGGGCCTTTCGCGCCACTTCGCGATCATCAAAGATGAATGGTGTGGTCGGCGAAGACCTGATAGTCCTCGTGACCCTTTGCCGGCGAGCAGGACGATGTCACCAGCGCGCGCTTCGTCGATTGCCAACTTGATGGCTTTGGCGCGGTCCGCTTCGATCAGATATTTGCCGCTGGACTTCTGCATTCCGACGACGATGTCGCTGATAATTTTCAGCGGATCTTCCTGCGCGCGGATTGTCGCTGGTCAGAATCGATCAGATCGCTGAGGCGTCCCGATGTTTCGCCCATGATGGGGCGCTTGGTGCGGTCGCGGGAACCGCCGCAGCCAAAGAGGGTAATGATGCGGCCTTTGGTGTTGAGTTCGCGGGCAGTGCGGATGAGATTCTCAAGAGCATCGTCAGTGTGCGCATAATCCACCACGACGAGGAATGGCTGGCCCTGATCGACACGCTGAAACCGCCCCGCCACGGCGTGAAGATTGCGGATGCCTGCTTCGATGATTTCGTTTGAAAAGCCCAGAGCCAATGCCCGCGCCGATTGCGGCAAGGATGTTGTAGACGTTGATGCGGCCGACCAGCGCGCGATTGCACTTGGATATTTCCGTTGGGAGTTTTAGCTACGAAATTCAGGCCGTTGAAAGCTCAGCGAGAATTTTTTGCCGGCGAGATCGCTGCCATTGGTCAGGCCGTAGGTCAGCGTGCGCTTGGCCAGCCCGGTCAACTTCTTGCCCCACTCGTCGTCGGTGTTGACTGATGGCGAAATCAGGCGCGCCTGCGCCGGTGCCTTCAAACAGATGCCGCTTGGCCGCGAAATAATTATCGAAAGTCTTGTGGAAATCGATATGGTCGCGGGTCAGATTGGTGAAGACAGCGGCGGCGAAATGGCATCCCCACAAGCGATCCATGGCGAGCGCATGGGAACTTGCTTCCAGACGGCGAAGTGTGCCGCCGGCGTCGCGAACCTCGGCAAAAAATTACTGCAGGTCGACTGATTCGGGCGTCGTGTTCGGCGCCGGATAATCTCCTCGCGGCGTGTGGTAGGCGATGGTTCCAAACAGGCCGGTCTTCTGCGCCGGAAGCTTTCACGATGGAATCGACCAGAGGAAGCTGGTGGTGGTTTTGCCGTTGGTTCCGGTGATCCCGACCAGCTTCAAAGCGATTGGCCGGCCGTCCAAAAAAATTCGCTGCCTGCAATGGCCAGCGCTTTGCGGGGCTCATCAACTTGCACCCAGCAGCTTTGGACGCCCAATCCCCGGGCTGGGGATCGGCGCTTAGAACAGACGGCCGCGCCGTCGCGAAGCCGCATCCTTCGCATACAAATTTCCGTCGGTGGCAACGCCATGAATAGCGACAAACAGCGCGCCCGGCTTCACCTTGCGCGAGTCGTTGGTCACCTGAGTAGAGTCGCAGATCGGCTGGATGGCAGCGCAGACACACCTCCACATCTTGCAGCAGGGCGCGAAACGGGCATGCCACGGGTTGTTTCCGAAAGCCACACTTTGTCCCCTTGGTCATCTGCCCACGCGTATCGCTTTCTTCTCTGCTTCGTCTGTCGCACTCAATCCAGTCGTCATGGCCGATTTAAATCCTTTTCCTGCTTCTGCTTGCCGGACTTTCCGGCGGGCGTTGGCCAAATTCCACGATGATTTTTGCCCATGCCGAACTTTCGAGCCGGCTGCCGGCATTTGTTGAGAAGCAAGACTGGTGCCAACAAGAACGGGATCAAGTCCAAGCCGTAAACAGGATTCGGTAACTTCCCGCATGGTTTTCCCGGTAAAGTCCGGCACGGCAATCCCGCCGTCCTCATCGGCAGGAGACCATCACTTCGGGCAATTTCTGAAGAGCCGTTTGGGTTATATTCGGCTGGTGCGGCCGAGTGTCTTCCATCAATTGCTCATTGGGCCGAAAAATCGACGTGGCGCAGATCATCTGCGAAGTATCTGGCAGCGTCGCTGCCCGGGTTGATAGGCTCGCCTGGATCAGCCGCGGACTGACCGGTATGTCCCGAGGGACGTCAAATATGGCAAAACCTGTTCGGCAATTCGTCTTGAAAACTGGAGCGGAGACATTCCGCCGCCATGGGGATAACCGCCGGCGAATCGATGGAAACCAGAATTGTCACAGCGGGATTGTTGATCGGAGCGAAACCGGTGAACGATGCAATCACTTTCGTTGCTGAATAGCGTTTGGTACCGGGGTCGATTTTTGTGCAGTGCCCGTCTTGCCTGCGGCAGTCCATCCATCCAGACGTGCGTTTTTCCCAGTGCCATGAAGGATCACGCCTTCCATCAGGCGGCGCAGCGTTGCTGCCGTTTCGGGCTTGAATCACGCGCTTCGGATCTTCCGGGGCGGACGGCCCATCGAGCGGCAAAATCTGTTCGCCTCGCCGCATCTCCTGTACAACGTGTGGCTTGTAATAGCAAGCCGCCATTGGCCACTGCTGAAACCGCAGTGATCATTTGCAGCGGCGTCACTCCGACTTCCTGCCCCATGGAAACCGAAGCAATGGAAAACGAGCCCCAGTGCTTCAGGCTGTAGACCAGTCCCCGGCTTTCGCCTGGAAGATCCACTCCGGTCGGGTTTCCGAATCCAAACGCGCGGATGTAGTCATAAAATTTGCGGGGATCCCAGTCTCAATGCAATTTTAATCGCACCTACGTCGCTGGAGTTGGCCAGAATATCCGCGACTGTCAACATGCCATATTTCTTATGATCGTGAATCAGGTGCCCGGCCACCCGGACGGAACCATTTTCGCAATCGAACACTTGGTCAGCGCGAATCAGATTCTGGTCAAATGCAGCGCCAAGCGTAACCAACTTGAAGGTCGAACCGGGCTCGTAGATATCGCTGATTGCGCGATTGGTGCGGTCTTCGGCGGAAACAGCCAGCGGCCGAATTGGGATTGAATTTGGGCCAGTTGGCCAGTGCCAGAATCGCTCCAGTGTTGGGATTCTGGACGATCACCGTTCCTGCCGGTGCGTGGAGACTTTTCAATAGCGGCGCCAGTTCACGTTCGGCGATGTACTGGATTTTTTCGTCGATGGTCAGGACGATGTTGACACCGCGGTTCTGCCGGCTTCCCTCGCCGTCGAAATCCAGCGCTCTGGCGTCGGCCATCACGACAATTTTTTCGCCCTTGCTGCGGATCAGTTCGTCGTATTCGTGCTCAATTCCGCCGAGCCCTTTGTCATCAACATCGACAAATCCAAGGACGTGAGAGGCCATGTCGCGATTCGGGATAGAAACGCTGATTTTCCTCCTGGAAATAGATGCCCTTCAGATTCAGGGCGGCGAGGGCTTGCACCTTTTCCGGAGGCAACTTGCGCTGAATCCAGACAAAGGTGGATCGGGATTCCAATTTTTCGCGAAGCACTTCGCGCGGCAAGTCCAGGACGCCTGAAATCAGCCGCGTTGCCATCTCCACATCTTTCAGTTCGGAAGGAATGGCAAAAGCAGACTGGACCGGAACGCTCATGGCCAACGGATGCATGTTGCGGTCGTAGATAGAGCCGCGCTTCGGAGTGATGTCCAGGGTCCGTCGCTGCTGGCGCATGGCGCGCGCCATGTAATCGCTGTGCCGGAAGAGTTGCAGGTAGGCAAGGCGGCCAAAGACAGTGGTCATCCACAGAAGGGCCAAGGCAGCAAGGATAAGGATGCGGAGTTGAACTCTATTCTGCTTCATGGCGCGTTGCGACTGCTCTCAATTCGGGCGGTGGTCATTTTGTTGCGAAAAATCGTGAGGATTCAGCCTGCGCCCGTGGTGTCAACGAGCCTAGGGCGCGTGATTGGGGCGGACGAACCTAGCCGCAGCCACTTCCGCTCCATCCAAATTCGTGTATTCGCGCACTTGCTGAGGCGCAGTTTGCGTCAAGCCCAACTGATGGCGAGCGATGACATCGATTCGCCGGGGGTCACGCAGAGTCGCAATTTCCAGTTTCAGCTCGCCATTGTAGCCCTGAGCGGTTTGTTGCTTGGCTTTCAAATCTTCCAATTGAAAACTGAGGTCGATGCAGCGAAAGTGCTGGTAAACATAAAACATGCAGCAGAGGGCGACGACGGCACCGAGAAAGGCGGTCTTGTAGTAATTGCGGAGCTTCACGGGCTCAACGTGGCGCACGATGCGCGAGTTATCAATTTTCTTGACGGTGTAAAAGTCCATCATCGCCGCTTTTTTATTACGATCCATCTCACACCTTCTCCGCGCACCTGAGTTTCGCGCTTCGCGATCTCGGGTTCGCTTGCTGCTCTTCGGGGCTCGGTACAATAACGTGCTTGGTAAGCACTTTCAGCGTTCCGTCTTTTTGCCCTTGCTGGAACGCTTGCTTCACCGGGCGGTCTTCGCGCGAGTGATACGTCAGAACAACGATTCGGCCGCCTGAATTTATTGTGGCAGGGGTCCGGAAAAGAAACTGCCCGAGTTCCTCCATCTCTCGATTCACCGCTATCCGCAGCGCCAGAAACGTTTTTGTTGCGGGATGCAGTCTCTGCCTTCCCCATTGCTTCCGAGCGCCTGCCACAACCGTTGCCAGGTGCGCGGTATCCCGAATGGGTCGCGCGTTCATGATGGCCCTGGCGATTCTTCTGGAATCATGCTCTTCCGCTTCGGTATAGAGCAGGTCGGCGATTTCCTTCTCCGACCACTGATTCACAATCTCGTCCGCGGTGAGCGTGTCTTCCGTCGCTTCCCCGCTACTCATACGCATGTCCAACGGACCACGCTTCACGGAACGAAAAGCCGCGTTCCGGCTGATCAAGCTGCATGCTCGAAACTCCCAAGTCGGCCAAGACCCCGTCCACCTTCGCTATCCCCAACGCGTGCACGGCCTCCGCAATCCTCGAGAACGGAGAGTGGACCAAAGTCACCAAACTGGTGAACTCGCTCAAACGCTCCCGAGCGATCTGCAGCGCCCGTGCGTCCCGGTCCAGGCTGATCAAGCGGCCCGAAGGCTGCCCGGCGCTTGCCAAGGAGCGCAACCGCTCGGCTATGGCCAGTGAATGCCCCGCCGCGCCCGTTGTGGCGTCTACGTAGATTCCGCCCGGCTTTATGTCCAGCCATTCCAGCACCTCTTGCAACAGCACCGGCGTGTGTGGTGCACCCAATTTTGTTCGCCTGCCCTGCCCCGTTTGCCCCGGAGTACTGCGAGCCCGACTGCGACTTCTGTAACGACAACGCCAACGACTGCTACCGCATTTGCGCCAAACCCTTATGGCCGCCAGGCCTCCAGGGCCCGGTCGTCTTCATCGGTGTAAGGTTCGCTCTTCAACTGATCCAGAACCCGTGTATGATTCATTACTTCGATATGGTCCAGAGCGCCCAAAACATCGACGTCGCCTTTGGTCTGCGCGGATTCACGCAAAACCGCAGGCATCAATACCCTGCCCTGACTGTCGATCTCGACCACCTGCCCGTAATAGCTGGTGCGCATAAGAAACTTGCGCTTGGCCGGGTTAGTGCTCGGCATCGACGCCAACCGGTCTTCGATCTCGCCCCAAACCTTCATCGGGTAGATCCTCGCGGTCTCACCGGTAGTGCTGGTGATATAAAACTGGTTCCCGTATTCCTTCAAAGCCTCGAGAAACTGGGCAGGGATCTTGAGACGACCCTTCTCGTCGACCTTCGCCGGACAATTTCCGCGCAGTTTCATGAAAACCCGTCATATGGAGGTAGACGTTAGCCCCAGCCTGCCACTGCCCTCAAAAAGGAATGCTAAAAGGCCCCGTTGACTTCTACTGCTTACCACTTTAATCCACTTTCTGCCACTTTAGGCTCATTCTGAGACTTGTCAAGAGGAAATCGCAAAATCTGTGCATAAATTGTTGATTTCTGTGGATCGGAAAAGGCGGTTTTGGGAATACCACTGGCGGGGTTTTCGGATAGAGCGTCTGTCAATCTGTAGTGGTGGAGTTTTCAGGGACGATCAGGACCTTAAATTGAGGACTGACGAATGGGGAGCGGGTGCGGTGAAGGCATGTCCGAGATAGCCTGGGATGGGCTGGGCATAGGGATTGTGTGTAAAATAAACGGGCGTCGTCGAGCCTCCCTGCCCTGCCGTGACGTCTCTTAAGACGGAGACAGCGTTCATGCAAATCAGAATATTAGGATCGGCTGCTGGAGGTGGATTTCCGCAGTGGAATTGTACGTGTGCGAATTGCGCGGGCATTCGCGAAAGGACGCTGAAAGCGCGGCCTCGTTCACAAATGCAGGTGGCGTTCTCGCCGATGGAGGGAGTCTGGTTTCTGGTGGGAGCTTCACCGGATCTCCGCACGCAAATCCTCGCCACAGCGGAATTGGCGCCCAGTCGCGAGCAACAGGGGCAATCTCCCATAGCCGGAGTGTTCTTGGTGTCGGCAGAAGTGGAATCGGTGATGGGCTTGCTACATCTCCGCGAATTCCAGAATTTCTTTGTGTTCGCCACATCCCGCCCTCCAGCGACTGGTAAAGAACGAGAATCGCATGATGAAGGTTCTGGATCGCGCTAGCCCGCCGGTGCAGTGGCAGATGCTGTCTTTGCGCGGGAGGATCGGTTGCCATTTGTCGGAGAATCCCGGAGACCCGCCGACCTTTTTCTATACATCTGTACCGACGGGAGGTTGCTATCCGGATTTTGCGAGCGAGGACTTCCGGCGTGCAGCGTCAGCCGAAGAAGCATCCGTGGGATTGGTGTTGGAGCAGGATGGGAAGAAAGTGTTCATCGCCCCATCGGTGGCGGGCACAAATTCGTATTGGGCAAAGACGGCGGCTAGTTCTGACCTGGTGCTGATCGACGGCACGTTTTGGTCGGATGATGAGTTGATCAAGGCAGGTGTTAGCGAAAAGACGGCGCGCGAGTTGGGGCATCTGCCCCTTTCCGGGACTGGCGGAATTTTGGAGCAATATCCAGAAGAAGGCGAAGGGCGGAAGATTCTGATCAACATGCATCACACGAATCCGATTTTGGATGAAGCGAGCGAGGAGCGTCGCGCAGTACTCGATGCGGGTTTTGAGATTGCCCACGACGGAATGAAATTCGAGGTGTAAGATTTTTTGTTCACGCGTGCGTTACTCTGGAAGCGCAAATTGAGAGTGTCCGACCCAAAGGACGGGGTGAAGCCCCCTACGGGAGTTGTGCTGAGGAGTTTCGATGAAACCTGAGATGAAGGCGACGCCGCGGTTGGCGGCTGGCTGCAAACTGAACGAAAAAACACAGGTGCCTCGTCAATTGCTGACCGCGAGTGCTCCTATACGGCTGCAGGGGCCGAGCCTGGAAATTGTGCTGCTTTGCGATGGGAAACATACTGTGCAGCAAATTGCGGAGAAGTTGCACCAGCTCTATTCGAAGGCCGAGCCGCAACGGGTGACGGATGATCTGTTGAATTACCTGGAATTGCTGCATGGACAAAAGGCGATTGAGTTTTAGGCGGTTCGTTTCGATTGCGCAGCGGCTGTCTAAGGTGGCCACCTGAAGGTGTCCGCTACAGGTTCAAGCGGGCGGCATAAAGCCGCCCGTACGGATCACTCTAGCGGGGGCTGGGTGATGATCGCTGGGATCGAGCTGGACTTATGCATCTTCACGGCGACTAGAAAGATAAAGGCGATACAGCCCGCAAGAACGGCCCCACCAAACAACAGAAGAGCATCTGGAGCACCAATTCGCTTGGCGATTCCTCCAGCCAGCAGTGCGCCGATGGGTTGCACGCCCATAAACATGGTGGCGTAAACAGCCATCAGCCGGCTGCGCATTTCGTCGGGGACACGTTCCTGAACGATGGTATTGGTGGCGGCCATTTGAGAAGTGGCAGCGAACCCCACAACAAATAAAATCAAGGCGCAGAGCCAGAATGCCGTGGCGTGCGAGAAAATGATCAGGCCGATGGCGCAAGTAGTGCAGGTAGCGGCAATCCAGCGAGCGAGACCTTTGTATTCGGTGCGGGCGGCAAACTGAAGCGCGCCCAGGACTGCACCGACGCCCGCAGCGCTCATGAGCAATCCAAGAACTCTGGCCCCGCCGTGAAGAATGTCTTGTGCATAGATCGGCAAGAAGACCGAGTATTGCAAGCCGAACAAGCTCAAAACACAAAGAAGCAGCAGCGCGGAACGGATGGGGATATCGGCCATAGCAAACTTGAAGCCTTGAACAAAACTGCGCAGAGGAGATTCCTGCGAGGGCTTGCGCTCGACATGCTGGATGCGCATCAGAAGCAGCGCTATGAGCACGGCGATAAAACTGAGGCCATTGAGAAAGAAACACCAACCTTCGCCAACCCACATGATCGCGAAACCAGCGATGGCGGGGCCAACAACGCGGGCACCATTAAAGATGGAAGAGTTAAGAGCAATCGCGTTAGGCAAATCCTCTTTGCCAACCATTTGAACGAAGAAGGCCTGGCGTATGGGGACGTCAAAGGCATTGACGATGCCGACCAGGAACGCGATGACGATGAGATGCCACTCCTGGATGAGGTGCGTGAGGGTAAGCACCGCCAAGAGAAAAGCGAGAATCATCGAGCAGGTTTGCGTGACGATGACGCCTCGGTGGCGATTGTAGCGATCGCCGACGTAGCCACCCATCCAAGCCAGGAAAAGCATGGGGACTTGATTGGCGAAACCGAAGATCCCTGAGCATGGCTACGGAACCGGTGAGGCGATAGACAAGCCACTGCTGAGCAGTGGTCTGCATCCAGGTGCCGATCAGGGAAATGAGTTGACCGATAACGAAAAGCTGAAAGTTGCGGTGCTTAAGGGCACGAAACCGGTTGGACAGAGCGGGAATCGGAGTCTCCTGAATATTTGATGATACCGCATGAGAATGGTGACGTTGGAAAAAGTGGATGGGCTGGCGGGAGTGATTAACTGGATGAGGAATGCTGACGATTGGCAATTAGCTGATCGAGGGAAAGAGAACCTCCGCCAACGATGAGAAGAAAAATTAGAGCGAGGAGCATGCTGACATCGGTACGGGCTTCATGGAGAGTGCTCCAAAAACCAACCTTTGCGGCGATAACCAGCTTGGTGGAAATAAGCGCAGCGAGAATGACGCCCAGCAGCGGAATGGCTGCGAGACGGGTGGCCAGACCGATGAGAACTAATGAGCCACAGATAATTTCGACAGTTCCGACAAACGGAGCCATGATGTGTGGCGCGGGAATCCCGATTTTCACGAAGCGTCCGACACCGAGCGCTTCGGGAAACAGAAATTTCTGGATGCCCTCGGAAAGAAAAACCCAGCCAACAAGGATGCGGATCAGCAGGATGGCCTTGGAGGTGCGGTCAACCCAAGTCTCAGAAACATGGCTCAATGCGGTTCTCTTCTGTCGTGACTTCAACATCCCCTCATTCGGCCATTCTGTAGCGATTGACGTAATCGAATAATGCCATGAAGCCGAAATCCATGTGAAGTTGCTGGTGGCAATGGAAAAGGGTGAGGCCGGGATTGTCGGCGGTGAAATCCACGCACACCTCTTGATAGCCGCCGACCATGACAACGTCTTTGATTACACCTGCGGTTGGTTTGCCGGCGATGCTCGTTAGTTCAAAACTGTGGCGATGGAGATGGATGGGGTGGATGTCATCGCTGGCGTTACGCATGCGCAGGCGATAGCGGCTTCCTTGAATGAGATGAAAGGCAGGAGCGGATTTCTCCATGTCGAAAGCGGCGCCGTTGATAGTCCACTGATTAAAACCGTTGAGAGCGGCGTTATTTTTGGCAAAGACAAGATCGATCTGCTGATCGAATTTTGCGTCGGTAGATGTCGTATTCGGTTTACCGAAGCGTGCGTAATCCCAATGAAAAGGCTTTGGTTTGGCCCACAGCGGCTTGCCATGTTGCCCTGCGTATTCGACAACGATGCCCATGCCATGCGAGCGGTCGTCGTCGGCTAGATCACCCAGTATCCAGACACCCGGAGTTTTCATCTCGACGATAGCGGAGATGCGCTCGGCAGTGCCTAGCCAGAGGACCGGGACTTCGGAAGGTGTGGGAACGGGATTGCCGTCAACAGCAACGACTTTGAAGGTGTGGCCGGGAAGTGCAAGGCTGCGAATTTCCGTGGCGCTGCCGTTGAGGACGTGGAACAGCACGCGTTCGCCGGATTTTACCCGGATGGGTTCACCATGGCCCAGCATGCGGCCATTGATGGTGAAAAAATCGTAACCCACCTCGTAGCCGTGAGGAGCGCCTTTGGCTAGAGAAGCTTTCATCGCGGTTTCGCCAGTTGCGAGCAATTTCTTATCGGTTGCTGAGGGAGCAAGAAAATCCATGGCCATGTCTCCCCCTCGGCTTAGCGATGGTTGAAATTCCTTTAGGACGAGAAAAACCTCGCGATCAAAGTTGCCGGGCTCCTGTTTCGGTTCGATGTAAACGGGACCGACCTGGCCAGAGTATTGACCGGCATTGAGATCAGCGACGGCACGATTATGGGTGTGATAGAAACGGAAGCCGGAAGGCCGCGGAGTAAACGTGATACGGCGCATCCCATGCGCCGGGATAAACGGAGTGCCCTCTTCGGCGGCGCCATCGACATCAGGGGAAACGAACTGACCATGCCAGTGAAGCTGCTCGGGAGTGTCGGTGTCATTGAACACATCGACGGTGGCTTGCTGGCCTTCTTTGAAGCGCAGAAGCGGTCCTGGAAACTGGCCGTTATATGCGATGGTGGAAAGAATATGCTTGGGAGAAATTTCGATGGGAGCAGCGGCGATGTGGAGTGTGTAGTCGGGAGGAAGATCAGGAGTTGCAGGAACAGTATTGGGGAGTCGCGAGAGTGCGGACGCGATGGTCGGGCGAAGCAGACCGGTACTCGCGACGGTAACGGCGAGCTTGAGAAAGCTGCGGCGGGAAGTAAAGGTTGTGGTCATCGAGAAAACTCCCGAATCTGAATGAAATTATAAGATGCGTAGAGGTGAGGTCGGGGCTCAAACAGAGTTGGTTCGCATGGAAAATAGTGTCCCGCTTACGGTTGTGAGACGCAAGGAAAGCAAGTAGGATTTGGCACACAGTTCAGAGGGAGTTGAGGCCCGGAGCAATACTGAAAAGCGATCGGGGACGTTTCCCTGGGAACTGGAACAAGAACCTGCACCATCTGCACATAAGTGCGCGGCATCTAGGAGAATCATCGTGAAGGTAAAAGTGCTGGCAGGAATATTGATGGCAGGGATATGTGTGGTGGCTATCGCGAGGCCGGTTGGGCGGAGCAAAGCGCAGGAATCGTCTTCCTCGCAGCAACAGCAACCGTCCGCGGTAATTGGCATGGAAATGATTCCCTCTGAACCGGACATCAACCTGTTGCGGCAAGACATCCGCGCGAAGAAACAACAGTTGATTGGAGAGAATTTACAGCTGACGGATTCGGAAGCCGAGAAGTTCTGGCCCATCTACAACCACTACACGAGGGATCTGAAAGAGGTCTATGACGAGAAATTTGCGCTGATCAAGGAATATGGAGAGACGTGGGGAACGATGTCTAACGATCAGGCGCTGATTTACATCCGTCGATGGCTGGAAGTGGATCAGAAGGTTCAGGCGCTACGATTGCAGTACGTGCCGGTGGTTAGCCAGGTGCTCCCCGGGAAAAAAGCGGCGACGTTCTTTCAACTGGACCGTCGCGTGAACATGATGATTGACTTCCAATTGTCATCGCAAATTCCGCTGGTGCAGGGGAAGAAGAATTAGCGCGACAATCTGCGGCACACCGTAGACGCTGATAAGCACGTGGTTCGAGGGAATGAGTCCGGGATGAACGTTAAGGCCGAGAACAGCAGTTCTGGCGTGAGTAAAACGTGAAGCCTACGGGCAGAAAATGAAAAAAGGGACATGGGATTGATCCCATGTCCCTTTTCTCTTTACGGAGACGGAATATTCCGCTGAAAGCTAGAAACGGTTCCAGAGGAATTGGTTGTAGACCTCGTGATGATATTGGACTTCGGCAGCTTTGACGAAGGTGCCAAGAGCACGAGCGCAGCGATCGGCGGAGGCTTGTTTCAGATCGGCGTAACGAGCTTTGACGTCAGCGCCAAGCAACTTGGTAGTCCAATCGGCTTTCTGGAAATTTTCCAGAGCGGTATAGATGTTGTCGGGAAGATAGCGTTCGGCTTGGCGAAGGTTTTTGATTTTGGAAGTATCGCCGTCAAGGCCGGTCTTGAAGATGGAATAGAGGACGAGATACGGATTAGCGTCGGGCGCGACAGAGCGAACCTCCACGCGCATGCTCTTTTCGTTTCCGATGGGGATGCGAATCATGGAGCCGCGATCGACGGCGGAAGCCTTGATCTGGTTGGGTGCTTCGAAATGCGGATCGAGGCGGCGATAGGCGTTCACGCTGGGATTAAGCAGCAGGCAAATGTCGTTGCCGTGGGTAAGGATCTTATCGACGAACGACCAACCCAGTTTGCTGAGCTTCTCTTCGCCCTTGGGATCCCAGAATAGGTTTTTGCCATCTTTGCTGATGGAAACGTTGGTGTGCATACCGCTGCCATTGACGCCAACGACCGGCTTGGGCAGGAAGGATGCAGTGAAGCCGAGCTTGTTGGCAACCTGGCGACAGATCAGCTTATAGAGTTGAATCTGGTCGGCCGCGGAAACCACTTCGCCATAGCTGTAGTTAATTTCAAACTGCGATGGCGCGACTTCCGGGTGGTCCTTTTCGTTCTGGAAGCCCATGGCGCGTTGCACTTCGGCAGTGGTGTCAATGAAGGTGCGCAGAGGATCGCCAGGAAGAGAATGGTAGTAGCCGCCAGTGTTAACGTAATCGAACTTGCCGGTTTCGTGGTAACGACGCTCAGCATCAGGCCCTTCGAAAAGGAATCCTTCAATTTCGTTGGCGGCGTTCAGCGTGTACTTTTCCTTCTTGTAGAGATCATCGGAATAACCCTTCAGGACGCCGCGAATATCGGCGCTGTAGGGCGAACCGTCCTTGTCGATAACTTCGCCAAAGACGAGAACTTTGCCACTGCCGAAGATGTCGGCGGGACCCCAATAGAAAGCGCTCCAATCCATGGCCAGGCGCAAGTCGCTCTCACGCTGCGCGGTGAAACCACGAATGGAAGAGCCGTCGAAGGTAAGATTGTCCCAACTCTTGACGAGGAACTTCTTGTCGTAGTCCAGCATGTGCAGCCGGCCTTCCAGATCACTGAAGAGGACGGTGACAGCTTTAATGCGTTTTTCGTCGTTGAGGTATTTGAGGCGCTTTTCTTGAACTTTGTGGATAGGAGTGCGGGACTTGCGTTCTTCCTTTGCTTGCAAATTTAGTTCTTCCAGCTCGTCGTAGGTGAGAGCTAGAAAATTACGAAGTTCAGTCGACATGGATCTCCTTGGATTGGAGCGATGAAATTATTGAGTATCATCTCGCATCGGCCGTGGGCGGCCTATGCGGAGTACGTTAACGCGCTGGGAATCAGAGCGTCAATGAGAAAGAGAAAAAGAGGGCTTTGGAAAAATCGATTAAGTGGATGCAAAAAAGAAATAGGGCAAATCGGCAGGAAAGGAGCGGGTGGAAGAGTGGGAAGGTGCCGAGGATTTGCACAGGACTGTTTCGATTTGGGACGGCAATTCGAGAGTGATGCAGGAATGGAAGGGTGGAGAGAAGCTAAGCCGTTCATTTGCACACAGATCGATTTTCGAAGAACTGGCTATTGGACTGCAATTAGTGTTAGCAGTTGTTGTTCAAGGTCTGCGAGACTTTCCGAGTCTTTGAATTGCAAAACGGACGGAGTTTCCAGGCATCTTCTCCCCTACGAGAAGTTCCTCGAATTGGCCCGCCAGAATCCCCTCGGGCGCCGAGAGTTTACCCTGATGAACTCCCGGCGCCCCTTTCCTCTTTCTGGATGGAGATTTCTTGAACTACGGGAATTCGAGACAGCAATCGCTCAGTGTTGCCAAGAAATGCCGCACGCCGAGGTTCAATGGATTAGGGGAAGAGGGTGGGGAAAATCTGAAGAGAGGAAAGTTTGCGGCCTTCGATCGTTGGAGCCCACGCTTTGGGAACCAAGGGTGGGACACACCCAGGTTCAATTGATTGGCGGCGCCAAATCAGAAATATATAGACCCGATGCGGGTTAGAAATTCGGCGGACGCTCGTTACAGACGTTGAAGGTGCGCTCGAGGGAGATCCCCACGCGGGCGATGGTGCCTTCGTCGAAAAGGCGGCCGATCAGGGTGATGCCGTGAGGAACGCGGCGCGGCGTTGCAAATTTAGGGATGGGACGGCTGGGATCGGGCGCCCAGTCCGTGCGCGCTTGAGAGACTTCCACGAAACCGGCGCGGAGGGTTAACGAAGGATGCCCGGTGAAATTGGTGATGGTGAGCATTTCATCGCGCAAGGACGGAACAAGAAGCAGATCGACTTGTGAGAAGATTCGGGCCATTTCTTCGGCCACTTTGCGCCGCAGGCGATCGGCCTGCACGAAATCAACGGCGGAAAGGAAACGCGCTTGCCGGAAGAGGTTGGGCCAGGCGTCGTGCGTTTGGATTTTGAGTTGATCGACGCCGTGAGAGAGCGTGAGTTCTTCGAAAGCGGCAGCCCCTTCCGCGAAAAGAATGAGATTGAGCGAGTCGTAGGGCCAGTCAGGCAGAGTGAGCTCGACGGGAGTGAGTCCGATGACTCTGGTGGCTTCGATACTGGCGCGGTCAACGGCAGTGGCCGGAGGATGGTTCATCCAGTTGGGAAAATAGCCGACGCGCAGGCCGGTAAGATTTGAGGCGGCATCGAAATCGAGCTTGCTGGGGACACAGGAAACATCCTGATCGTCGGGACCAGTGATGGCGTGGAGGACATGAATGGTGTCCTCAACGGAGCGAGCCATGGGACCCAGTTTGTCGAGCGACCAGCAAAGCGTCATCGCGCCCGTGCGCGGGACTCTTCCAAACGTTGGCCGCAAGCCAGTGACGCCACATCGCATGCTGGGGCTGACAATGCTGCCGCCCGTTTCGCTGCCAATCGCAAAGCCGACCAGGCCCGCGGCCGTTGCGGCGCCAGGACCGGCGCTGGAGCCGGAGGAACCTTCTTCGAGCAGCCAGGGATTCATGGTTTGGCCGCCGAACCAGATGTCATTCAAGGCGAGTGCGCCGAGACTTAATTTAGCGACGAGGACGGCACCGGCTTCATTGAGGCGATGAACCACGGTGGAGTCTTGCAGTGGAACTCGATTGCGAAATGGTTCGGCACCGTAGGTGGTGGGAATACCTGCGGTATCGAGCAGATCTTTTGCGCCCCAGGGAATGCCGTGCAGGGGACCGCGATATTTTCCCGCGGCGATTTCAGCGTCAGCCTGTTTAGCCTGCGCGATCGCGTGATCGGTGGTGAGAGTAATGACACAGCGGAGTTTGGGATCGAAGCGTTGAAGGCGATCGAGATAGATGCGAGTGAGTCGCTCCGAAGTGAGTTGGCGCGATTGAATCCAGAGCGAAAGATGAGTGAGTGGGGCGAAAGCGATGTCCTCGTCTTTGGCGGGAAGCGGGCCCGGATCGATCTTGCTGGCGATGAATTGGTTGCGTTGGGGGCCGGAAAATTCTCCGGGCAGAACAGGATTGCAGCGGGAATAAGGAGCGAGATTGGAAGGCAGATCGATCTTGCGCGGACCGGTGCGGCGTTCATAGAGCGGAGCCATGTCGCTGGACCAAGTGCGGGCAGCTTGTTCGCGGTCGGCCGGAGTGAGTTCGACCTGGACCAACTTTTCAGCTTGCGCGAAAGTCTTTGGGTTGACTAGGGGACCTACGGGAGGCGCAGTACCAAAGGCGGAGGGCTCGCCGGGGACTTGGTCGGTGGGATTTTGCGGAGGGACAGTGTCGGACGCCGAGGTTTGAGCAAGTGGAGTAGCGGCCGCTGCCAAAAGAGTCAGCGAAGATTGAGCCAAGAATTCCCTGCGAGATTTAGGCACAGTGCCTCCAAAAACGATGAGTGCGGACGCGGGAGATGAGATGCGGAATCGCGCAAGTAGTGTACGACGTGGAGTGAGGAATTGCTAAACGGCGAAACAGAGGAAGAGTGAAGCCAAACGCGGATATGAAAGTTAGTCGTGTGCTGTGCTAACATTTAAGAGGCAGTCAAGATACGTGGAGACTGCAGAGACGTGGAACTTCGGGCTCTGTGCAACGAGGTCCCGCGAACCCCGCCAGGCCCGGAAGGGAGCAACGGTACCGGGTAAGCCAAGTGTGCCGCGGATGTTCCGAAGTTCCTCGTGTTTTTGGTAGAAGACTTCTAGTTAATGCTTTAGATTTCAGTTGGCCCGCCTGATTCGAGTTACCCTCGACAAAATATTCAGTTGAGATCCTTCGCTGCGATCTGCGGAAGACGCAGATCCGCGCTCAGGATGACACGGTTGTCGTCGGTATCAAACAATGGGTGAATCTTCGCAACGCTACGGTGCGTTTTCCAAGAGCTGACATTGCCGACTTTGTGTGACTCAGAATCAGTTGAAGGGATGTTTTGACTTTTGCGGTGGAGACGCCGAAAATGCAAGACATCTATGGCTTACCAAGTTATCGCGCGAAAATGGCGCCCGCAAACTTTCTCGGACCTTGTTGGACAACAGCACGTAACGGATACGCTGGCAAACGCGATCAAGAATAATCGCGTGGCGCACTCGTACATTTTTTCCGGGCGCGCGCGGCGTAGGGAAAACCACGGCGGCGCGCATACTGGCCAAAGCGCTGAACTGCGTGAAAGGGCCAACACCGGAACCGTGCGGAGAATGCGATGCCTGCGTGGAAATCGCCGCGGGAAATTCGCTTGATGTAATTGAAATTGACGCAGCCTCGAATCGCGGCATCGACCAGATCCGCGAGTTGCGAGAGATGGTGCGCTATGCTCCGGCAGCCGCGCGAACCAAAGTGGTGATACTCGACGAAGCGCACATGCTGACCGGGCGAAGCTTCGAATGCGCTGCTGAAAACATTGGAAGAGCCGCCAGACCGGGTGATCTTCGTGATGGCGACGACGCAGCCGGAAGACCTGGTGGATACGATCCGTTCACGCTCGCAACACTTTCATTTTCGCGCGCTGACGTTCAATGAAATCACCGACCGGTTGAAGTACATCGCTGGAAAAGAAAACTTGAAAATTGAAGATGGCGCACTGTCGGTGATTGCGCGAATGGCGGAAGGCAGCATGCGCGATGCGCTGTCGTTGCTGGAGCAGGCTCGGGCGTATTGCGGCGACGATATTAAAGACAATGCTGTGCGCGAATTGCTAGGCGTGGTACCCGAAGATGCGCTGCGGGAGTTAGTCGAAGCAATTACGGAACAGTCGGCGGAACGCGCGCTGGGCCTGGTCCATCGCTTCCAGAAAGAAGGGCGAAACCTGCACACTTCTGCCGCGAAGCAATTCGACACATGCGAAATCTGCTGATTGCGCGAGTGTGCGGTGCGGATTCAGATTTGATTGCGGCTACGCCAGACCAGCGGCCAGGATTGGCAAAAGCCGCGGCGCTATTCAGTGAGGAAGACCTGACGCGATATTTTCAGATTTTGTTGCATACCGATGATGATTTGCGCAGGAAGCCCGACCCGCGCGTGCATCTGGAAATGGGATTGTTGCGATTGGTGAATGCAGCGCGATTGGGAACTGTGGAGGAATTGCTGGCGGAGTCACGCGGTGGTGGAAGCGGCGCGGCCGGCGGCTCGGCATCGGGTTCCGGGGCGAAAGGAACTGCGGCGGCGCCATCATTCCCTTCCCGCACGGCTTCGGCGACGGCTAGTGGTAATCGAATCATTCAGCTAAAGAGGCTAATCCCGCAGAAACAAAGCCAATCGGTCTAAGAGTCGGCCACTAAGTTCGGAAGCAAGTGCGCCGCAGACCGGGGTGCGAAATGCGGCCGCCTGTTGCGACGCAGCCTTTCGTTGCGGGTGTCGGTGGAGGACGATCCGCGACAGCGGTTGCGCCGGCCTTGGCGCCGGAACGAAATTCCGGCATCCAACCTCGAGCGCGCCGAGCTTCTACCCCACCTTCTGCATCTACGAAAGAAGTAGTAGCCGAAGGATTGAGTTTGGCAGAAGTGTCGGAAATCAAGACGGCGATCCAGTCGCAGCAGAAATTTATAGCAGAGTTTTTGGAGTACGCTTCGCGGTGGGAACTGGAAGGAATGGAATTGCGAATCTGTTTTCCGGCGGAGAAGAGCGCTTTCGCGGGATTGATCGAAGGACGCGAAACTTTGGAGAAGATCCGTAACGCAGCGGGCAAGGTACTACAGCGCCCGGTTCGTGTCTGTGCTAGACTCGATTCCGGTGCGGCGAATGAAGGAAAATCGTCGAGCGGCGTGGAAAGCGCGGAAGAATTACGCGCGAAGTTTGAAAAAGATCCGATGGTGAAGTCGATGCTGCAACGCTTCGGGGGAAAAATCTCCGGAGTACGGCGGCAAGAAGAGTAGAAGAGGAATCAGAGTCACACTGAAAGGTGGGGCTGATAATGAACATGGAAGTGAACGCTCTCCAACAAATGCTATCGAGATTGCGGCAGGTGCAGGAAGACCTGCAGCAGCAGGTAAATTCCGTGGCCGTGGAAGCTTCGGCCGGCGGTGGCATGGTGACCGTGAAGATGAACGGCCAGAAGCAGCTAGTCGATGTGCGAATCGAGACGGAAGTATTCGCGAGCAAGGATCAGGAAATGCTGCAGGATTTGGTGCGCGCCGCCGTGAATGAAGCCAGCCGGCGCGTGGATGAAGAACTGGCGACGCAGATGAAAAGCCTGGCGGGCGGACTTCCCGGAATGGCGGGAATGAAGATTCCCGGATTGTTCTAAGCTGAAAAGAGAATTTCCTCAATAGGACCGGTCTAGGTCGAATTTGGTTTTCCCCACAGTTCAGTTTCTTCTGCTGCAATTGCCCCCACACTGTCGTAGAGTAAGTAAAATTCCTGGAAGGCTGCAGCAGTTTTGCCCTCTCCAGAAGGCGGTAGCCGCAATGGATGGCCGCAAACGGAGCCCCCCATCCGTGGACGGAGCGCGGTTGTTGAAAAATACGAGACAACTTACCAGGCACGTGGCAGTGCATGGGGATATCGAAGAGCGTAGTCGCCGGATTGTGCGCGCTTCACCCATGGCGATGGTTGTATCCCGTGGGGCGATGCAGCGTGTGGAAGTGATCAACGACAAGTTCACCAATTTGTTTGGCTACACGATGGAAGATATGCCGGACGTGGAACATTGGTGGCCACTGGCTTATCCAAATGAGGAATATCGGGAGAGGACAAAAAGCGAGTGGGAGACAAAAATCGGCGCAGCATTACAGAATCAGCGAGAAATCGAGCCGATGGAAGCGCGAGTGACCTGCAAAAACGGGGCACAAAAGGACATTGAATTTCACGTTTCGACTCTTGGCGATGCCTTCCTGGTGAGTTTTGTGGACTTGACCGCACGCAAAGCGGCGGAAGTTGCGCTGCGAGCAAGCGAAGAGCGGTTTCGGCTCGCTGCCGAAGCGGGGCGGATGTACGCGTATGAATGGGATTTGAAAAGCAACGTGGTGATTCGATCAGCAGAATGCCGAAACGTTCTGGGAAGTGAAGCGCTTCTACAGGCGCCATTGGAAGCGATCAAGGGGAATATTGAGCCAGGAGATCTGCAACAAATCGGCAAGGCCATCGCCTCCCTGAATGCCGAGAATTCGACCAGCCGAGTAAGTTATCGATCACGAAAGACTGACGGCACGGAAATATGGCTGGAGCAAAGCTTCCGCGGATACTTCGACAAGGAAGACCGGTTAACCCACCTGGTGGGCATGGTGGTGGATATAACCGAGCGGAAACAAGCCGAGGATACTCTGAAGGGATTCAGTGGACGACTGATTGAAGCTCAGGAACAGGAGCGGAGAAGGATAGCGCGCGATCTGCATGACGACATCAATCAGCGGTTGGCCATCCTGAACATCGAACTGCAACAATTGGCGGAAAATCCGCCGGAATCGCGGGAACACCTGAGCCAGAAAGTGCGAGAACTGGGGGCAAAAGCTTCAGAGATTTCGACAGAAGTATCCGCGATTACCCATGAATTGCACTCGGCAAAGTTGGAGTTGTTGGGGATTGTTGCCGCTATGAAAGGATTTTGCGAAGAGATTGAAACGCATCAAAATATCTCCATCACTTTCCGGGAGAGCGGAATTCCGCATGAGTTGCCGAGGGATATATCACTGTGCCTGTTCCGAATCTTCCAGGAGGGTATACGAAATGCGGCAAAATATGGCGGTGTAGACGAAATAAAAGCAGAGTTGATGGGTAACGCGAACGAAATCGCGTTGAAAATCAGCGATCGCGGTATTGGATTTCAATTGGGAAAGGCACAGAACAGCCGCGGATTAGGGCTAGTCAGCATGAAAGAGCGCGTCAGCCTTGTAAAAGGCTCGATCTCCATTGAATCGAAACCGTTGGCGGGCACAACGATTCACGTGCGCATCCCACTTATCTCGTGAACAATTTCTGTGAGCGGCGTGGGGCGGATGTGAATCGAAGAAGAAACGGACGAAGTTTTTCGAGGGCGGCGGCGGCGGTGAGCCCGTACTTGGCGCGAAGCTGATCAGGCTTGCCATGCTCAATGAAGTTATCCGGCCAGCCAATGCGTACCACGGGAGTGGCGATGCCTCGGTCGCTCAACGCCTCCAGTACCGCGCTGCCGAAGCCCCCCATCAGGACGTGATCTTCAAGAGTCAGAAGAACTTCGACGTTGCGAGCGAAAAACTCCACGGTCTGAGTATCCAAAGGCTTGGTGAATCGCGCATTGATGACCGCGGCGGAAAAACCCTCTCGTTCAAGCTGCAGCGCGATTTCTTCAGCCATGGGAACCATCGCTCCGAGTGCAAAAATCGCGATGGTATCGCGGTCGGATTGCCGAAGAATTTCTGCTTCACCAATTGGAATTTGTTTGGGGAACGGTTTGCAAGGCGTACCGCGGCCCACTCCGCGCGGATAACGGATGGCAACGGGGCCATTATGCAGGACGGCGGTGTGCAGCATATCCGCGAGTTCGTCTTCATCTTTCGGCACCATGTGAACGATGTTGGGAATACCACGCAGATAGCTGATATCGAACAAGCCGTGATGCGTCGGACCGTCATCGCCGGAGAGGCTGCCACGGTCCATGCAGAAGACCACCGGAAGATTTTGCAGGCAGACATCGTGAACGATAGGGTCGAAAGCGCGTTGCAGAAATGTGGAATAGATGGCAACGACGGGTCTGTAACCTTTAGTGGCTAGACCCGCGGCGAAAATTACAGCGTGCTCCTCGGCGATGCCGACGTCGAAATACTTAGAGGGATGTTTGAGCTGAAATCGGTCGAGCGCAGTGCCGTTCGGCATGGCGGCAGTAATGGCCACGATCTTGTCGTTCTGGTTGGCCAACTTTATCAAGGTATCAGCAAAAATTTCGGAGTAAGTGGGCTGACCGCTGGGTTGCGTTTCGCCAGTTTCGGGATCGTAGGGTCCGAGACCATGAAATTTCTTCTGGCGGAGTAGCGCGGGCTCGAAACCTTTCCCTTTGGTCGTCAGGACGTGAAGGAGCACCGGACGGTCCTGGCGCTTCACGGTTTCCAGCGTGTGAATGAGCGCGGGAAGATCGTGACCATCTACTGGGCCGTAATACTTCAAACCAAGTTCCTCAAAAATGATGCTCGGCCAGAGCATATTTTTAGCGGCTTCTTCAGCTTTCTGCGCCATGCGGTAGGCGTTCTTCCCGCCAATTAGCTTCACAAATTTTCCGGCACGTGAATGCAAGGCGTCAAAATGGGGATGCGTCACGATGCGATTGAAATAGGCGGCGATAGCACCTACATTTTTGTCGATGGACCATTCGTTGTCGTTCAGGATGACGATGAGCTTCTTGGTGTGATGAGCGATGTTGTTGAGCGCCTCGTAAGTAATGCCGCAAGTGAACGCGGCATCCCCTGCCAGTGCTACAACGTGTTCGTCCGTTCCCCGTTGATCCCGCGCCACGGCCATTCCCAATGCGGCAGAGAGAGCAGTACCGGCGTGCCCCGCGCCGTAAGAATCATGCTCACTCTCAGTGCGCAACATGAACCCGTTCAAACCGCCCGCAGTGCGGATGGTGTGGAATTGTTCGCGGCGTCCGGTGAGAAGTTTGTGAATGTAGGCCTGGTGGCTCACGTCGAAAACGAAATGGTCCTTGGGTGTGTCGAAGACGTAGTGCATAGCAAGGGTGAGTTCAACGACACCCAGATTGGGACCAAGATGGCCACCGTTTTTGGCGAGAACGGTGATGAGTTCTTCGCGGATTTCCTCGGCGAGCTGCTGAAGCTGCGCGAGGGTAAGTTTTTTCACATCTGCGGGGGAATTAATTCCGTCAAGTATGCGAGCCATGATTTTCGAGCCAACCCTCAATTGCCCAGTTAGATGAATGGAAAACGAAAAAGGATA
The DNA here is from genome assembly GCA_963837885.1 of Candidatus Acidiferrales bacterium. Lineage (GTDB taxonomy): Bacteria > Acidobacteriota > Terriglobia > Acidiferrales > UBA7541 > Acidiferrum. The sequence continues at coordinate 62,214 of CAWIPD010000022.1, forward strand.
TCTGGAGTATTTCCGGCTAGTTAACTCGGTTTGGGGGAAAATCAGGGTGTAGAAATTTTCAACAGTGGAGATGATGGAGCGGAGATTATGAAAGCGCTGGAGAATTCGGAGAGTGGCGAAGGAGACTCAAAAACACAGTCAGGAGTGACTGTGGAACAACAGGCGCCCACCTCAGAAGGTGGCCGCTACAAAAGCAGAGCGAATTTCAGGCGGCGAGAAGCTTGGCAATGACGTCGGCGGCGGAATAGGTTTGCTTGTCATCCGACAGAAAAAATGGAATCTCGGTGAGATCATCGCCGGCGGTGACTAAACCGCTTTCCTCATATTTTCCCGCTCGGACTTGCTGCAAACCGATATTGGCCATCAGGGCGTTGCAAAGACATTTCCTGGCGACAGTGGATTCCTGTTGCCCGCCCTTGGACAGATAGACGCTGATGGGCTCTGCGGCGCAGCGATATTCGATTGTGCCTTCTGGGGAGCGGTAGGCTTCGCGGAGATAACCAAGGTCGCAGATGCGAGCGCGGGCTTCATAAACTGCAGGCTCGGAAAGAGTGCCTTCCAGTTGGGCGGCCTTAAATGGATAGCCAGTGGGCGAAGCAGAAGGATCAGTAAAGACTGTTGTTTCGCCGGCAATGGCTTTTTTCAGCAGCGCTTTCTTGTAGTCTTCGCGCAAGCCGGATTCTGTGCAAAAGGCGAATGCAGTACCGACCTGAATCCCCGTGGCGCCGGCGGCGAGCGCTTCGTGAAGTTTTGCGGCGGTGCCGTAGCCTCCTGCAAGCCAGAAAGGAATGCCTAGCTCTTTCATTCTTGCCAGGTCAACGACGTCGCGTTCGCCGTAGATGGGCTCATGCAATTCGCTGAGCTGCATTTTGCCGCGGGGAGGAGCGTTGTGCCCTCCGGCGGTGGGACCTTCCACGATAAAACCATCAACCTTTCCGTTGGCGCGCTTCAACATGGTGGCGGCCAGGACGTTGGAGGCAATTATGGAAAGAAAATAGGGTCGCTGTAACGGCGGAAGATCGTGTTCCATGAAATCCCGCGGAACAAAGTGCATGGTGGTGTCGTCGCCGGTCTGCGCGCCCGTGACCTGCAGTTCGTACGTGGCGGGCTGGTGTGTGGAAAACAAATCAAGAACACCGGGAATCTTCAACGGGATGCCTGCGCCCATGAGAATGTAGGCAACGCCCGCTAGCATGGCTCCGTAAATAGAGGGCAAATGGGGAATTTGAATTTTATCGAGGTAGTTAATGCCCACGGGATTGTCGTGACCTTCGCGTGCGAGAAAGACTTCCACAAAGTTTGAGACGATGCAAAGTTCGATAATCTCTCGCGGACTGTCTTTCGTGTGCTTGGGGAGAACCTTGTAGGAATCGGTTTCAGACCTTCCGTCCGGGAGATAAAAATCATTCCAGATGCGCTGGGCCATTGCAGGAAAGGGGAAATGGTCGAGAGCACGACGCATGTGGCCGCCAGGATCGCCATCTTGTAAACGTCGCGCGAGGATGTGATCGAGGGCTGTACCGGAAACAACACCGAGTTGTCCGAGTGTGGAAACTGCGTTAGCGAGCCGCCAGTTGGAAACGCCTGCTCCCATCCCGCCCTGAATGATGACTGGATGAATGTTAGCCATATTGAGCAGTATTGCACAGTGGGAGGAAGGAGGGGTAATGGGGGGAAAATATATTGATAAATATATTTTGAAGCTCGACCCGTAATTCATCACCGCGTTTGCGTGACGTGGGACGCTTATGCTACACAAGAGGCATGCCTGATTTTGCTGCTCCTGTGGAACGATTGATTGAAGAGTTGAAGCACCTGCCCGGAATCGGGCAGAAGACCGCGCAACGGCTGGCGTTTCATATTTTGCGGTCGTCACCTGAAGATGCGCTGGGATTGGCGGAAGCGATTCGGGACGCGAAAGAAAAGATTCGCACCTGCTCGACTTGCCATAACATTACTGATACGGATCCTTGCTTGTATTGCGTGGGCCCAAACCGAAACAAGCGGACCATTTGCGTGGTCGAAGAGCCGCACAACATCATGGCGGTGGAAAAAACGCGGACGTACGACGGGATGTATCACGTGATGGGCGGGTCGCTGTCTCCGCTGCAGGGTCGCGGACCGGATCAGTTGAACATCAAGTCACTAATTGAACGGCTGAAGGGCGGAACAGTGGAAGAGATTATCATTGCCACAAATCCGACGGCGGAGGGCGAGGCTACGGCGGTGTATTTGTCGAAATTGCTGAAGCCCCTGGGAGTGCGAGTGACGCGGATTGGAGTTGGGATTCCGGTGGGTGCGGATTTGGAATACGCGGATGAAGTGACGATGTTGAAAGCGATGGAGGGGCGGAGAGAGCTTTAGGAAGGCAGGCGGTGGACCGTGGTTGGTAGTCAGGAGTCGATAGTCAGTAGCAAGAAAAAGATTGTCAATTAAGAGCGCTGAGAGCAAGAGGAATGGCCTCGGAAATTTCGGGGCTTTTTTTTGATTTTGTGACCAAAAATATTTCGGCAGTGGAAAACTTTCCGAGGGAAATGGGCGTAAGTTATTGAAGAGTCGTGGGAAAACTGATGGTACTGGGGCACTAGGAAGTACAGGATGTTTCTACCTCTAGGCAAGCTGAAGAAATCAGGATAGAGTCGTGCTCCGCGGTGGAAGTCCCCCCAACGGTTCCGCGAGAACCAGAGTAGGAGGTGCGCTATGCCCGGACTGGCGCACTACATGGCGCAGTATGACCATGAACATAATTCGATTTGGAATAAATCGTTACACGCGATTGGGATCCCGCTGATTTTTGTGGGACTTATTTTGCTGGTGTTGCTGCACTGGAAATGGGGCCTGGCTTGTTTTGTAGTTGGCTGGGTTTTGTTGCTGGTGGGCCACCGCATAGAAGGAAATAATCCCGCTTTTTTCCAAGGACCTATTTATTTGTTGGTCGGGCCGATCTGGGTATTGAAGGAATTGTGGACTACGGTGACGGGAACGAGGGCACCGGAGACGTCTACGGGCGCGGCTGAACATAAAACAGATGTGGCGAAGTAAGCGAACCAACCAGGACAGGCTGCGCGAAAATGCAGAACGAAGAGCAGGGGCCGGAAATTGCCGATGAATCGAGTTCGCCGATGACGGAAAGCGCCTTGAACGCGAACACGGAATTGCGGAAACGCCGCAGCACGCGAATCGTGCAGGCGGTCCCGCTGAACGTCACCGGCGTCGATGCGCTGGGACGGCCATTCACGGAACGCACGTCGACGCTGATCATTAATTGCCACGGGTGCCGCTACCAATCGAAACATTACGTCCTGAAAAACATGTGGGTGAACCTGGAAGTGCCGTCGTCGGAGCCAGGTCACGCGCCGCGGCGTGTGCGTGGCAAAGTGGCCTGGATCCAAAGACCGCGAACCGTGCGTCAATTGTTTCAAGTGGCGCTGGAACTGGAAACTCCGGGAAATGCATGGGGCATAGCGTTTCCACCAGAAGATTGGTTCATATTTCCGGAGAATGCGACCGCGTCAGCGACAGGCGGAGTGCCTTCGGAGATGCCGCCCAGCGTGCCTGCACAGTTTGTGAGCGAAGGGCAATATCCGTTGGCAACCAGCGAGGCTGAAGCGATCGCGGGCACCCCTGACAATTTGCGGGTCTTCCCTGCCCCGGCGAGCACGACAGACGCGTCGATGCAATTGGCGCGGCAAGTGGCCCGATTACTGGCAGAGGCCAAGCAGCAGATTCAAGCGCTGGTCCATGAAACCGCTACACAGTCGGTGGCTGCCGAGCGTCAAATTGCCGCGGAACAGTGGGAGCAAAAGTACGCATCGTTTCGCGAAGAAGTGGCGCGCGAGACGGCACGCGCCGTCGATACGATCCAGCAGGAGTCTTCTACCAGCGCGAGAACGGCACAGGCTGCGGCGGCAGAGTCGCTGAAGGCGGAGTTGCCGCGATGGCTCGCTCCGCAACTGGAGCAGATGACCCACGAACTGACCGCGCAGCTTGCGCGGGAGGGCGCGCTGCAACGCGAGCAGCAAGAAAAGCAGTTATCCGGTGCGCACGAAAGCTTACAGACGCTGTGCGCACAAGCAGAACAGACCGCTGAGAAATTGCGCGCTCAAGCGGCGACGGTAGAGAGTCAAGCGGCCGCGCACATCGAGGAAGCGGCTCGCAAAGCAAAAGAAGAAGCCCAGCAGCGGGATGAAGCGGCCAACAAACTGTTTGAGGGACTGAGCGGCGGATTGAATGAGACGCATCAGCGGGTCACAGGTTCGCTGACCGAGGCACAGAATACATTTCGCGAGCAGTTGACCCGTGAAGTTGAAGCAGCACAGACCCGGTTGGCTGGCACGCTGGAATCCTCACTCCAGGCAGCGGAGGAGAAAGCGTCCGAGCGCTTCCTGGAAAAAGCAAAGAATCTGCGCAACGAACTCTTGGAAGAAGTGCAGAAGAAGAGCGCGGCACAGTTAGAGGCGATTGAGGCGCGTTCGCGACAACTGGAAGAGACCCTGGCGCGGGCGAATCAAGCCACGGAGAAGTTGGAGCATTACGCGGGACGGGTTGAAACAGTGCAGGAGCAGGCGCTAAACGGGTTTCAATCGCAACTGGACGACGTTCTGAGCCTGCACCGCAACGAACTGCACCGGCAGTCGGACAGTTTGTTCGAAGAAATACACTCCAGAATCGGCAGCAGCTTTGAAGCAGCCAACAGCAAGGCACTGGAAACGTTCGACGCACAGATCCAGTCGATGGTTTTGCCCCACGTCACTAAAGCGGAAGAGGCCGTACACCGTTTGGCGGGCGGGCGATCCTTGCTGGATGCAGCGCTGACCATGCAGCAGGACCGGATTCGCAATTCGGCGGACGAAGCTTTTGCGGACTCGTTGGCACGTTTCCGCGAAAATCTGGGCAGTGTGGAACAAATTTTGAATGAGTCAGCGCAGGCGATCACCGCGCGCAACATGGAAGAACTGGAAAGCAAGGCTGTCGATTTGAAACATCACACCATGGAGGAGATGTTCAAGTCGGCGGAGTGGTATGAGAAAAAGGCCCAGACGCAGGCGCAGAATTTTACGGAGAAGCTGACGGAACAGTCTGCAGCCCAGTTGCGGGAAAAAGCAGGTGAGATTTCCAGCAGATTTGCGACCGAACTGGATCATTCCAGCCGCAGCTACCTGGACCAGACACAGCATCAACTGGAAGACTCCGTCCGCGATGCTTTTGAACGAGTGCGCATCCTGTTTACCGAAGCCGCGGATACGACCTCGGCGGCGTTCACCGATGAGATTCAGAGAAACGCGCGACAGGAACTGGATGGATTCAATGAGCTAATGCAGAAGTCTGTGGAGATATCGCGCGAAAAACTGGATGTCACACGTGTGGAGATTGCGCAGAAAGTCAGCGCGGAGCAGGAAGAGTTTTTGCGGCGTTTTCATGATTCGATGAGCGGCGCAGTGGAGAAGGGTTTGCACGAAGCACAGGGGCAGGTCGAGTCGAGCTTCACCGCGCTGTTGGAGTCTTGGAAGACAATGAATGAGTCCAAGCAGGATGAACTGCGCGGATCGTTTGGAAAAATCAGCAACGAATCCGCAGAGCAATACCGGAACCGGCTGGAGAACATTACCAATACCTGGATGGTGGCAACCGTGGCGACACTCGATCATCAATCGCGAGATGTAATTGCGAAGATTGCGACTTCAGCGGAAGAGCGACTTCGCGAGGCGACCGCGGAAGTATTCGCGAAGTTTGGCGAAACGCTGCGCGAACGGTTGCAGCAGATCGCGACGGGCTTTGAAGCTGATCGAAATTTAGGGAAGTAAAGTAAGCGCTTCCAGTCAATTGGCCGGACCAAAGGCCATCACCAGCGGTAGGAGCGAAGTAACCCTCGTTTACACTTGCGGTTGGTTGGCGCATCTAATCGTTTGGACGGTATAATCCTTCAACTTAACTATGGCAAATAGAGCATATCTGCGAGTGTGGACACGCGATTTCAGCGAGCAGACGATGATCGCGGAGTTTGCGCGATTTCTAACAACAGTGCCGCTGTCAGAAAAAAAGACCGGGTTCGACAGGCTAATCATCCAGCCGGTGGACGCCAGGGAAACGCTGCTGGAAGAGTGGGATTTGCGCGAGCAGAAATACGGGCCAGCCGAGGTAGCCGCGCTGGCGATTCAGCATCTCAACGCCAGACACAGCGTATTTCGTCAGCGGGCAATGGGATTTGTGGACATTTAATATTGAGACGCTGAAATGGCAACTCGGGCCGCAACCGCTGGAACTGGTCTGCCACGGTGCTATCTACGATGATGGAATCGCCGCGACTACCGGGCATTTTATGGCCGACCTGGGATTCGAGCATATTTTCACAGGGCATGGCGGATTACTGGCGCCGGGACTGGCGACTAATCCGTTCGACACTTCGGACCACCCATTCGAGAAGACATTCAAGAGTTGGATGTCGAGCAGCGAAAATTTGAAGCTGTACCATCAAAAAACGCGTGAAAATATTCAAAAGCTATTCAGTTGGGTGGAAGCGATTGAGGCGGCACTGCCGGTGGAGCGTAGTGAGTTGTGGAGCGAAGGTGAAGAAAATTTTGAGGCGCGTCTCGATGCGATTCAGTCGCAACGGTGAGGGTTGGGAATACGGCTCGCTTCTAAGGCGATTGCCGGCAGGACTTCTTCTGATTGCGTCTCTTGCGGTAGCGCAATCGTCAAAACCCATAAGCAAGAAGGCGGCGGTTCCGGCTCGCGCGAATGAACTGAGCCTAACGGGATTAAGGCCTGGGAAAGACACTCTCGCGAAGGCAGCAACGTTGTTTGGTAAGCCTGACAATTCCTTGGCTAAATTGTTTTCGGCAAATGCAGCCTGGGAATTTATTTTCGCAGGGCCGAGGTTTCTTTACCTACTGGCAGAGACGGACCACGAAGGCAGGATACAGTCCCTCCGCATACTTGAGGATCACCCGGACGCGGTCGGTTATCCGCTTCACTTTTCAAAGTATCCAATTCAGCGAACCGCCACTGGGCATGGGTTGATTGTCGGTCAACCTGCCGCGGAAGTGAAACATTTGTATGGCGAACCAGATTCGAAGAGCCCTAGCAGCAGGGACGGGCAGCAGCTAGAATTATGGTATTACGCGTTTGATTGGGCCGGTGCGGACGTGCCGCAGGTGATGGAAGTGCTGTGCACCAAGGAACAGGACGGGACGCCGGGGCGCGTGATTGAGATTACCCTGGCGGCTCCAAGCCTTTGAAGAGTTTAGCGGCGATTTTTCTGGTAACACCGGCGCACTGAGCGCGTCTACATTGGAAAGGATTCGAATGCTCCGGTCCCTGCTCATTTCGTTCACGCTTATCATGACAATTGCACTGGCTGGTTGCGACTCCGAACCCGCAAAGACCCCCGAAGCGGAAAAGAAAGCCGCTGAGCCGGCGGTTCCTGAGGAATATCAGGACGCAGCGACAGCACTGCTGGGAAGCGGCGCAGAAGTTCTGCTATTTGGGGACCTGGCCAAGAACGGAAATCCGGAAATCCTCGTGGCCAACGTGCTCCCCAATACCCCGAAAAGCGTGATGGCCGGGACAGTCGTTACCCGCGCCGTGGTGGCGGAGAAGCAGGACGGCAAGTGGGTGGAACTGGTACGAGCCGACGAATATCTGAAAAATGTGAAGGGATATCTAGGGTCTGACTCCGCTGCAGCCAGTCACCGGGATGGAAGCTGCAATATGAGAATAGCCCCGAAAAAGGGATGGCACTTTACTTCACACCCGTGAAAACAGGCTCAACGGAAAGAACGCTGCCAATTGCGGTAAGATGGAACCCCGCCACTAAGCGGTACCAATCCATGGACCCGAGCTATCAAAAATATTTGGGAGAAGCCCCAACGCTGGAAAGCCCGAGGTCCTCGCTTCGATGAGCACGGCAACAACAGCCACGCAATCCGCAGCGCAGAAGAAGATCACGTCAAAGACTTCCTCCTGGAAGAATTTGAGCGGACTAGTGCCTTATCTGGGGCGCTATAAAGGCGCGATTGCTGTAGGCATGTTGACGCTAGCGCTCATGGGAATTGTTGGAGCGATTGTCCCCCTTGCGACGGGGATCATTACCGATACCCTCACGGGAAGTACGCGCCCTTTCGAACGAATTGCCCACGGTGCGACCGATGTCACTCCCCTCAACTGGCTGAGCGGTATTGTTCCGCACTACAAGCCGAGCGATCGCGGCACACTGCTTTTCTACTGCCTTGTGGTGGTATTTTGCATCGCGATCAAAGGTGTGATGTCGTTCCTGACTCGGTGGGTCCTGATCGGAGTTTCTCGCGATATTGAATACGATATCCGCAACGATCTACTGGACCGACTTCTGTTGATGGAGCCTGAATTCTACGTACGCAATCGCACGGGCGAATTGATGTCGCGGGCCACGAACGATTTAAACTCCGTCCGCATGGTGCTTGGCCCGGGCATCATGTACACCGGGACCACGGTTGTGACGATGGTGCTCTCGATCGCGGTGATGGTGCTTATCTCCCCATCCTTAACTCTATGGGTGTTGCTCCCCGTTCCGATTGTTGCGGTGGTCGTACAACGCTTTGGCAAAGTCATTCACGAACTGTACGAAAAAATCCAGGCCTCTCTCGCTACACTTTCCGCCAAAGTTCAGGAAAATCTTTCCGGCGTCAGAGTTATCCGCGCTTATGCCCAGGAGCAAGCAGAAATCGCCGGCTTCGACGAGCCCAATCGCGATTACGTTGCCAAGAACGTCCTCCTGATTCGCACCTGGAGCCTCTTCATGCCATCACTCCAGGCGATGATAGGCACAACGTTCCTGATCGTCCTCTGGCAAGGAGGGTTCCGCTTCCTCCGCGGCCAGCTTTCTCTGGGCGCTTTGATTACGTTTAACACCTATTTGGGCTTTCTGGTTTGGCCAATGATCGCCTTGGGTTGGGTAACCAACATCTTTCAGCGCGGTGCGGCTTCGATGGGCCGGCTCAACTATATTCTCGCGGCCAATCCGCAAATCGATGATCGCGGCGCAAAAATACCACCAAGCACCAAGATTCAGGGCACCATCGAATTCCGCGATCTGAACTTTGCCTATCCCACCAACATCACCGGCAACGGTACAAATTCCCACAACGGTAACGGACCAAATGAAACCAGGGTGGTGCTGAAAGATATCAATCTTGAAATTCCGGCAGGTTCAACTTTGGCAATTGTCGGCCCCACAGGTAGCGGTAAGACCACATTGGCGGCCTTGATTGCGCGGCTCTGGGAAGCACCGAAAGGAGAGATCCTGATCGACGGCCATCCCATTGATGAATGGCCGCTCGAAACACTGCGCCGTTCGATCGGTTTTGTTCCGCAGGACACATATCTTTTCAGCGAAACAGTCGGCGAGAACATCGCCTTTGGTATGGAGAAATTTGACCTTGCGCAGGTCCGTGAAACGGCTGAAATCGCGAGCCTCGACGGTGATGTCCAGGATTTCCCCAACAAGTATGAAACCATGGTAGGGGAGCGCGGAATCACGTTGTCCGGTGGTCAAAAACAACGTTCCGCCATTGCCCGCGCCTTGATTCGCGATCCGCGCATCTTGATCCTTGACGACTCCCTTTCCGCGGTCGATACACAAACCGAAGAGAAAATCCTCGGGCGTTTGCGCGGCGTGATGGCCGGACGCACCACCGTCTTAATTTCCCACCGCACCTCAACCGTTCGCGACGCGGACCTGATTGTCGTTCTAAAAGAGGGCAGCATCCTGGAGCGCGGTACGCATGACCAGTTGCTGGCACGCGGCGGCTATTACGCGGATCTTTACCAGAAGCAGTTGCTGGAAGAAGAGCTAGAGAAGGCATGAGCAACGTTCAACAAGAAGAAGAGGCATTAGGCAAGGCGTACGACTCTCGGCTGATGCGTCGACTGCTGGGATACATGCGGCCGTATCGCATGCGTGTGTTCCTGGCTTTGGCGCTCGTAGCCATTGTGACGCCGCTCGAGTTGGCGCCTCCGGCTCTTTTTCAACGCGCAATCGATAATTATCTGGTTCCCGGCGCTGGCGGGAAAATCACGCTTCTAGCGGCCAGGCACGGGATATTGTTAATCAGCGCGTTTTATTTGGGCGTGCTGCTCTTCGACTTTCTTGCGCAGTACATTCAAATCCGCATCATGCAGCGTGTCGGCCAGCAAACCATGTACGACATGCGCACACAGATCTTCGGGCATCTCCAGCGCTTGCCGATGACCTATTACGACCGCAATCCTGTGGGCCGGTTGATGACCCGCGTCACCACAGACGTCGATGCCCTGAACGATCTTTTCGCTGCGGGCGTTGTTACCATGATCAACGATTTCTTCCTTCTCGTGGTTATGGCGGCCCTGTTGTTCAAGCTCGACGTGAAACTGGCGTTGGCGGCGTTCGCGGTCTTGCCCTTCATTCTGGTTGTTACGCTGGTGTTCCGCAAATTCGTTCGAGACGCCAACCGTCGCATCCGCACCGCTATAGCTCGCATTAATTCGTTTCTGCAGGAATACATTTCCGGCATGGCCGTTGTACAGCTCTTCAACCGCGAGCGCAAAGCCCGCGAAGAATTTTCGCGCCGCAATAAAGACAACATGCTGGCGTGGCGCGACGCGATTCTTGCCTATGCCTTGTTTTACCCAGCCGTCGAATTCTTGAGCTTCGCTACCATCGCGCTCATCTACTGGACCGGTGGCCTTCGCATCCTTGGTCATTCCCTGACATTGGGCGTCCTCATCGCTTTCACGATGTACGCGCAAAGGTTTTTCCGTCCCATCCAGGACCTCAGCGAAAAATTCAACATCCTGCAGTCGGCGATGGCGGCGTCCGAGCGCATCTTCAAGTTGCTCGACGAACCGGTGACCATCGAAACAAACGTGAACGCGCAAAAACTAGTTTCCCCACGCGGCGCAGTCGAATTCCGCAATGTGTGGTTCTCGTATCGCAACGTGGCCGAACCCACTGATGAAGACTGGGTGCTCCGCGACGTCTCTTTCCGCATGGAGCCCGGACAAACCTTTGCCATTGTCGGGCATACGGGAGCCGGCAAAACCACACTCATTTCCCTGCTGCTGCGCTTTTACGATATTCAACGGGGACAAATCTTGCTGGATGGCATAGATATACGGCTGTTGGATTTGCAGGAGCTACGCAAACAATTTGGGATCGTTCTGCAGGATCCATTTTTGTTCACCGGAACAATCGAATCGAACGTGAAACTGGGGACGCCAGGGATTACACGCTCCGACGTAGAACACGCGCTGAACGAGATAGGTCTCGGCGACTTCATTCAATCGTTACCAAACGGGGTGGATACGGAAGTGAATGAGCGTGGGTCAACTCTCTCCGTTGGGCAGCGCCAATTGATTAGCTTTGCGAGGGCTCTGGCGCATAATCCGCGATTCCTCATTCTTGACGAGGCGACTTCGAGCGTCGATACCAAGACCGAACTGTTAATTCGAGAAGCGCTGAATCGTCTGTTGGCCGGACGCACTGCTCTGGTCATTGCCCACCGCTTGAGCACGATCCAATACGCTGATCGAATCCTGGTTTTCCACAAGGGAAGGCTGCGCGAACAGGGCGCGCATCAGGAACTCCTGGCGGAGCGCGGAATTTATTACCGGCTGTACCAGTTACAATACAAGGAACAGGAGTTGCACGACGGAAACGGCAGCAAGCGCGTCTCTGATACGACGATCTTCCCTGCGCCCTTGCCCGCCAATGATTAGCTGACGACATCTAGATGGCGCCCATCCCCTTACTTCTCTCTGCCGGCGAAGCTTCCGGCGACATGTACGCAGCGCGTCTGGCCACAGCGCTGCAGTCGCGCTTAGACGTGAAATTGTTTGGGATGGGAGGACCGCTGATGCGCGCAGCGGGGGTGGAAATAATTACCGATTCCTCGGAAGTAGCCGTGGTGGGCATCACGGAAATCGTAAAGCATCTTCCCTCTCTGGTACGAGCGATGGACAGGATCGTCAACGAAGCGGTGGCACGCAAACCAGCTCTGGCGATACTGACCGATTTCCCGGGCTTCCATTTGCGACTGGCCAGAAAACTTCAAACTCGTGGAATCCGCAATGTGTACTACATCTGCCCGCAATTCTGGGCTTGGCGTCCATGGCGCGCGAAGCTGATCCGGCGGAGATTCGTGGAGGCCCTGTGTATCTTCCCCTTCGAAGAAGAGTTTTTCCGCGAGGCGGGTGTTTCCACGCAATTTATTGGACATCCCCTGGTCGGTGAAGTTAAGGCGACGAAAGATCGCAAGGCATTCTGTGCGGAAAATGGGTTGGACGCCGCAAGAACGATTGTGACGATTCTGCCCGGCAGCCGGAGCAGCGAGTTAGCGCATCACCTGCCGGTGTTGCGCGAAGCCTGCGCGCGCATCCACGCCAGGAAACCGGCGCAATTTGTGGTAGCGGCGGCCAATGCGCAAGACATTGAGACACTGAAGAGTGATTGGCCAAGTGGGATTACCGTGCGCGTTGTGGAAGGGGAGACCTACAATGCGTTGGCTGCAGCCGATGTGGCGATTGTGTCCAGCGGGACGGCAACGGTGGAAGCGGCGCTGCTGAATGCCCCTATGGTGGTGGTTTATCGGGTTTCGCCCGTGACCGCGATGCTGGCGAAACCTCTAGTCCGCACCCCGTATTTTGCTATGGTGAATCTGATCGCGGAAAAGCAAGTGGTGCCCGAACTGGTTCAGGATGACTTCACGCCCGAGAAAGTAGCCGCAGAGACATTGCGTTTACTGCAAGATCCCAACGCCCGCTCCGCCATGAAAGACGGTCTGAGTGATGTGCGCCGACGCCTGGGACCCCCCGGTGCAGTGGAGCGGGCAGCCGATCAAATTGCCCTTTTGCTAGGGGGAGGCGCTGGCAACGCTTCTTGAGCCATTGTTATCCTATAGACAGGCAGAAAAGCCGGTATCAGCCGGGCGGTGGTCGGATGCCAGGGTTCCCGAAAGGAAAGAGATGAAGCGACGCGGTAAAGTTTGGTCTGCGGTCTTGCCAACGCTCCTTTTGTCGATGATCTTCCCGGTCGTGACGCTGCGCGCGCAAACAAACAGGCCAGTCAGTTTTCTGGCGCAGAAATATGAAGTCTCCGCGTACGTGGATACGGCCGCGCAGGGGATCAATGCGGTGGCAAAAGTGGAATTCCGGGCGCAGGAAGTCTCTTCGAACGTGAGAGTGGAACTGCACGAAAATCTGGATGTGAAAGAAGTGAAGAGCGCGGACGGAAAGAGTCTGAGCTTCCAGCGCGACACCGAGAACCCACTATTCCTGAACGTGATGCTGCCCTCGCCCGTGGCGGTGGATAAAACGGTAACGCTGACCTTCACCTACGGCGGGCTATTGGCCAATGAAGAGAACAGCCCCGTTCCGAATGTGCGAGTGGCTTCGATCAATAAGGACTGGGCGTATTTGTTGCTTCCGGCAAGGTGGTTCCCGCTGACGAATTTCCCTTCGAATCGGTACACGGCAACATTTCGGTTGAATGTTCCGGACACCATGGCGGTGGCGGGAACGGGAAAGGCAGAAGCGCCCCAACCAATGCCGATGCGTTCGCCGGTGGAAGGCGCGCGGCTGATGTATACGTTTCGGTGCGACCGCGCCGAGCCGAATGGGTCATTTGTCGCGGGGCCGCTGCAGCTGAATCCGAAACAAGCGGAGGGTATCAGCGTATCGGTCTATGCACCACGGGCCGATTCTGGCAGGGCGCAGGAATTTGCGAATATCGTGGCCCATCAGGAAATTATCTTTTCGGATTTGTTTGGCACATTGCCCGAAACCGACCTGACCGTGGTGCAACTACCGGATGGCACTTTGCGCGATTTCGCTGCGCCGGGCGTGTTAATGCTGAGTCATCGGGTATGGGATCCAAAGAGCAGCGATCGAACGCTGAGCCGTCTGGTGGCGTCGCAATGGTGGGGAATTCAAGTCCTGCCAGCGACGACCAGTGACGTGTGGATCAGCGACGGGTTGGCGCGATATTCGGAAGAGCTGTACGCGGAACAGAATTTTGGAAAAGAGGCTGGGCTGCGGGCGATTGATGAATTCGCGGTAGGTGCATTGATGTTCGATAATTCGGCGCCAGTCTCACAGTCCGCGCGGCTGGCTCCGTATTCGGGCGAATACCGGTCTGTGGTGATGAACAAGGGCGCGATGCTGTTTCATATGCTGCGGGTGCAGATGAGCGACGTTGCGTTCAAATCGCTGCTGCATTCTTTCTATACAAAATTCGAGGGCAAAACGGCTACCGTACAGGAATTTGAGCAAATGGCCATTGCCTCCACCGAAAAATATGCCAAGCCCAACGAGGGGTTGCCAAATCTCTCCGGATATTTCGCGCAATGGATGAACTCCACCGGCATACCGGAATTTACCATCGAATATGTAACTTACCGGACGCGCAAGGGATTCCGCGTGGTAGGAAAAATCCATCAACCGTTGGACACCTTTGCGATGCCGGTGCAGATCCGTATCGACACGGAAGGAAATCCAGAGATCAAGTGGATTGACGCGACTGGCTTGGATTCCGATTTCATGGTGGAGACGTTCGGGCGGCCAAAACCAGGTGGCATCAAGGTTGATCCGAATAATTATATTTTGAAAAGCACACCGGGATTGCGCGCGCGGGCGGCCATCGCGCGCGGCGAAGAACTAGCCGAGGTGGGTAAGTATTACGACGCCGTGCAGCAGTATCAAAAGGCGTTGAATATTCAGCCCAATCGTCCGTTGGCCAATTTCCGAATGGGCGAAGCATTTTTCTACCAGAAGAACTATCAGGCCTCTGCGAATGCGTTTCGTGAAGCATTAAACGCGGTGCCGGAGCCATCGGAGAAGTGGACGGAAGTCTGGAGCCACATTTACCTTGGCAAGATATTTGACTTGCTGGGACAGCGCGAACGTGCGTTGAACGAATACAGCAAGGCGCGGCAGACAAATGACTCGACCGGTGGCGCGCAGGAAGTGGTAGAAATCCTGGTAAAGAAGCCGTACACCGAGGCGGGGATGCCGACGGTCAGCCCTTCCGACGCGAAGGCAGCACCTGCAGCGAAGGCCAAAACCGCTGACGTGCCTGCTCCCGCGGCAGGCGACAAACCATCATTCAAAAAGCCGTAAAGACTGCGGCCATCCCTTAAATCCCGGCAAATGCAGTTAGTGTAGCGGCAGGTACACCTTTTTGCTGGATGAGGACCTGTAATCGCTCGCCCATTCCTTCCGGGAAAATTAAAGTTTTAAGTTGCAGTCGGGCGCGGACACGGTCGGTTTCATCCATTCCTTCGTCATATAAATCGGCGAACTCATTCCCTTTGCCCAGGGCCAAGAGAAACGCGGTTTGCGTAGTCAGGCCGACAGTCTCCAATCCGGCGCGTTCGCCCCATTTGCGAAGCGCGGTGAAGTTAACATGGGCAGTGAGATCCTGCTGCCCCGGTGCGGCGAAGTAATCCTCCTTGGCCTGATGGTCAGCGTAGGCCAGCATCGTTCCGGCCATGTGATGGATGTCGTAAAGATCGGAGGCCTCGTGGCCGTAATCGATGGTTAGGACGAAACCACGCTCGAGGCGGCGCGCAATTTCGGTGATCCAGTCGCAAGCTTCGAGCCCCACCTCGGCTTGCTGCCCCTCCAGTAGCGTGATCTGTTGCGCGGCGAAATATTCAGAAATGGCACAGGTAGAGAGTGGTTGAGCGAGTTCGCCGAACTTGGAACCATCGTGCGAGACGTACAACTCTTGGAGCTGTGATTTCCCTTGCACCACGCGGTGAACGGCGAGTGCATCCAGCAGTTCGTTCGAAAAAACACAGCCAACA
Organism: Candidatus Acidiferrales bacterium; assembly: GCA_963837885.1. GTDB lineage: Bacteria > Acidobacteriota > Terriglobia > Acidiferrales > UBA7541 > Acidiferrum. Next base: position 78,032 of record CAWIPD010000022.1, read on the forward strand.
GGAATGTGCGCGGGAATTTCGATCGAAGCGGAGCACTTCCCTTCCCGGATAAAATTGGTCAATCGAACGGCAAGTTGGTCGGAGCGCGAGGGAGAGCGTTCTACCGCAACGTAATGGAGTGCCACATAAAATTCAGGAAATTTGTTTTTTGCAAATTCCAGAATGTGACTAGCGAGTCGGCCCACGCCAGAGCCCACTTCAACCAGCGTGAACTCCGCAGGACGATCAAGTTGCTGCCACATTTCGGCGAACTGGCGAGTCAGTAAGCGCCCGAAGATTGGATGAACGTCGACGCTGGTGTAGTAATCGGCAAAACGAATCGATTCCGGTTTGGTGTAGTAGCCATGAAGCGGATGATAGAGGGCCTCACGCATGAATTCAGCAAAGGTGATTGGCCCGAATCGGCGAATGCGCTCTGCCAGAATCGCGGCGAGCGGAGTGGGAGTCGAACTCACGCGTTGGCAGCCCCGGAAGAGATGTCCTTCTCAAGTTGCATCCAGATTTTCTGGAACTGAGCAAACGCTGAATCGTCGTAAAGGACGAAGTAAACAGTCTCTAGAGAAGACTCGCCCTTCAAATGCTGAATTACCTCGGCAAGCATGATCACCGCACATTCATCCATGGGAAAACCAGAAACCCCGGTGCCAATTGCGGGAAACGCAATCGATTTCAGCTTACGTTCGGAAGCAAGTCGCAGTGAATGCGCCGTTGAAGTGCGCAAGGTTTTTGCGGTGGTGCGCACACCCCCGAGACCCATACTGGCCGCGTGAATTACGTATCGAGCTTTGAGTTTCCCGGCACCGGTGATCGCGGAGTAGCCCACGGGAATGCTGCCAATGTCATCACACTCTTTTTGGATCGACTCTCCGCCCTTGCGAAGGATGGCGCCGGCAACACCCGCGCCCAGCATCAAGTCGTTGTTGGCGGCGTTGACGATCGCGTCAACGTCCATTTCGGTGATATCGCCCTGCTGAATCTGAATGCGATCGGAGAGTGGCTTCATGTGGAGATATTCTAGTACGTCTTAAGCGGGAGACACAAAAATGTGGGAAGGACGGGAGCATCGGCCGGCCACGATAGCGGGCCTTGGCTACGCGGGCTTTTCGTAGTCGTAGACACCGTGGCCGGACTTTCGGCCCAGGCGGCCTTGCTCCACATACTGACGCAGTAGTGGATTGGGACGATACTTTTCCCCAAGGGTCGAGTGCAAATATTCCAGGATTTTCAGTCGAACATCAAGGCCAACCAAATCGACCATTTCAAACGGGCCCATGGGGTGATTCAGGCCAAGCCTCACCGCTTTGTCAATGTCCGCGGCGGTGGCGACACCGGCTTCCAGCATTGCAAACGCCTCATTGCCGATAAGCGCATTGATACGACTGGTGATGAAGCCGGGGGCTTCGTGAACGATCACCGTTTCCTTGTGCATCCGATGCGCGACGGTGCAACAGGTGGCAACAGTCTCGTCGGAGGTATGCCTGGTCCGGATAATTTCCACGAGGCGCATCTTGGGAACTGGATTAAAGAAATGCATCCCGATGCAGCGCTCACGAGCTTGGACAATGTCAGAGAACTCGCTGATGGAGAGTGCGGAAGTATTGCTGGCGAAAATGGCGTTGGGCTTGGCAAATTTGTCGAAGACGGAAAAGAGGTCCAGCTTCATCTGGAGTTCTTCGGGAACGGCTTCGATGATGAGATCGGCGTCGGGAATTGCTTCCTCAACAACGGAAGAAGTGGAAATGCGGGCAATGGCAGCATCGCGCGTCGAAGAATCCAGCTTGCCACGCTTTACGCCTTCCTCGAAGGCATCGTGAATCCAGGATGTGGCTTTGGAAATGACCGTACCGGAGACGTCTTCCAGGATGGTTTTGTAGCCACCGAGAGCGGCAGCGTAGGCGATGCCGCGGCCCATGGTGCCTGCGCCAATAACGGCGATAGTGTTTACGTCCATTTATGTCACCCCAAATGAGCCCGTATCAGAATTCGGCGGACACAAAATCTAGAAAAGTTTGCGATAGGCGTTTTCGTCGAAGCCGAGAAGAATCTGATCACCGTAGAGCAGAATGGGGCGGCGGATCAGGTTGGGTTCTTTGGCCATTAATTTAATGGCTTCGGCGCGTGTGGGCGGCTTCTCTTTCATGTTGCGCTCGCGAAAAAGTTCGTTGCGGGTGTTCAGGAAGTCCTTGTATTCGCGCTTACCAATCAGTTTCTCCAACTCTCCTTCGCTAAGCTTTTCTTTGTCGAGATCCCGCGAGACGAAATCAATTTTCATCTCTTGGAGCATAGCTTTCGCTTTGCGGCAGGTAGTACAGGAGGGCTTCTGTAGGAATTGGATCTTTGCGGCCATCAGGCACCTTTCTGGAATTTATTTTAGCATCTAGAAAATTGAAGTAATTGCTCCGCCGCAAAATCCCAATTTTTCAGGCACCAGAAGCCGTCAATAACGCGGGACTCTAGGATCAACCTCGGCAGACCACCGTTCAATGCCTCCGGCCATGGATTTGGCCGAAGTAACTCCCTGGGATCGCAGCCAATTGGCCACATCGAGGCTGCGCATGCCGTGATGGCAATAGCAGATAACGTCGTCATCGGTGTCGAGCTTCTGCAAATTGGCGGGGATCGAGCCCATGGGAATGTGCAAGGCGCTTTCGATGCGGCAATGGGCATACTCCCAATGCTCGCGCACGTCGACAATCAGTATCTTGTCCCCGCGATCGATGCGCTTCTTCACCTCAAGCGGTGTAATCTCCAAGTCGTTCATCACTGGTCCCCGTTCACCAAGCCGCCCATAATGGCGAACATCATGAAAATCATGATGCCCACAACAAGGCAGCCTAATAGAAGACCAAACAGTTTTCCGGTGCGAAGTTTGGCCAAGTTAAATGCTCCCTGCAATGAAAGTGAGTGGGCTAGACAGAATCAATTCGCGGTTACCGCGCTCTGGGCACTCAGAATTTCCTCATTTTAGTCGATTATTGGATTGCGCCCTTGGGCGAAATCCATTGTTTCTCGAGAGCCTCGATTTCGCCGACGAGCGCAACGTCCTCTGGCTGCGGCAACATTTCCTTCATGTATTCTTCATAGCCCTTTTCGGGAAGCAGTTCCCCGGTAACGCTGTAGGGCTTACGCGCATGCTCGCCGATGTAGCGATTAAATTTCACGTCGGGAACGTAGAGTCTGGCGGATGGCCAGCAGGGACATTTTTGTTGATCATGTCCACGAGCTTCTCGCATTCTTGATGGTAGAGCTCGCGGCTATGCTCATTCATCCTTTCGAGATTGGCGGCAGCATTGAGCGGTGGGTTCATCGTAGCGACCTTTGAATCCCCACACATAAAACCAATGCGCGGAGCTGGAGCGATCGACGCCGAAAAGATCAAGGCTTACGGGAATCCATTTGTTGATGTACTTCTGAATGATCGTTAGTGGGCACCACTCCAGCCTTGACGATGCGCTTGATGCCATCCTGGCCGGTGCCGAGGTGAAAGGATTCTTCCTTGAGCATCGGAATCATCGATTGCGCGAAGGGAGCGAATCCGGAATAGCTCAGCATGGTGAGCTGGTACTTTCCATCGCGATCCACAAAATCGGTATAAACGAAAAAGTCCAGCCAGTTGTTGACATCCTGATTAAAGGCGCCGAGTAGACGTTTCTGGTCGAAGGCGCGGCGCTCCAGCATTTTTTGCGCTTCGACACGGCCGCTGTAGCCGAAATGATTCATCAGCAGGTGGCACATCTGCCAGCCGTGGCGCATTTCTTCCGTGACGACGCGGCAAAGAGATTGGCGGTCGTGCTCGCTGGGAGCCGTTTGAAAGAGGCTGCGCTGCTGCTCGACAGAAGCGAACTCGGTGTCGCCCTGATAGACGATCGAGATTCAGGAGCGCATCGCGCATGCGCTGGTCGGGAATGCTGGCGACGCGTTTCCCATTTGGGGCGCCCTTTGTACGCGCCGAATTCGACTTCATTGGAGCGAGTGGGACCGAACTTCGCCTCGAACTGGTAATTGGTAATTTCGGGATAGTCCACGCCGATGTCTTTTTGCCAGACACGGAAGAGATCAACCCAATCATCGAAAGTGGTCAAACGTGTTGCGGGCATGTAATTCCTCCTTCTGAGAGATTCTTCTGGGGCGTGGACCTGACGCCCGCAGTACTGGCGCAAACCTGGTTAATCCGTCAATAACCTGCAAATTTGGGAGGACGCTTTTCCATGAAGGCGCGGATGCCTTCATGGCAGTCTTCGGAATAAAAACATTTCATCTGGTGTTGGACTTCATTTTCCAGTGCGCGCACAAGGGCTTCTTTGTCTCGCGAGAAAAAAGTTTGCTTCACAGCGCGAATGGCCATCTGCGGGCCATCTGCAATTTTCCTGCCATTTTCGCGACTTCAGCTTCGAAGCGATCAGCAGGATAAATGTGATTGACGATGCCGAGACGATGAGCGGTCTTGGCGTCGATCATTTCGGCGGTGTAGAAAAGTTCAGCAGCTCGGGAAGGGCCAACAGTTCCGGCAGAAAGTAAGTGCCTCCATAATCGGGAAAAAGTCCGACTTTGGCGAAGTTTTGCCCAAAGACGGAATCCTCCGTGGCGATGCGAATGTCGGCCGCGAGCGCCAGATTCATTCCTGCGCCAGCTGCAGGACCGTTGACCGCGGCAATGACAGGCTGCGGCATGCTGCGCATATTCAACACCGCCTGCATCCCGGAACGCAGGATGGGAGCGAGTTCCGTGCTGTCACCCCGTTCCCGGCCCTTGCCAATGAGCCCAAGATCACCGCCAGCACAAAAGGCGCGCCCCGCGCCGGTGAGGATGACCACATGAACAGTGGAATCGCCGGCAATGCGCAAGTTAGGGACTCGTTCAGCGCGATGGAAAGCTCATTATTGATGGCATTCAGGCGATCGGGCCGGTTCATGGCCAATGTGTCACGGCAGCTATGCTGGGTTTCAAGAACACCGAGTGCGCGGATTGCGTGGCGTGAACTCATCGGAGATTCTCTTCTCCCTTTTTGTTCCTAACGGGCTGGGGGCGACCGGCGACGCTTCTGGGCGCGTGAAACAAGTTGAGCAAGCTTTCGAAAGTGTTTGAGAGTGTCGATTTGCCGCGAGCATTCTGTCCCACGGTGGACGGAAGGACGAACACATGAGCACCATAAGAGTGAATCTTCTGCAGGCCGTAATTGCATTTACGTTGGGCAAATTGTTCGAAAGGCATTTTGCCGTTGAAAGCGACCACCTTGGGCAAATACTCTTCCAGCTTTTGCGAAAGAACGATGCGGCCTTCGGCAAAATCTTCGCGCTTCAGTTCCTCCATAGTCTTAGTGGGACGCTTCACAAGATCGGTCAAGCCGATTCCGAACTCAATGATGCGCCGGTCATCAGGATAATCGAAGGGTTCGGGCACCACGCCGCTTTCGTAGAGCATCGGCCAGAAGGGATTGCCGCGTCCGGCATAGTAGTGACCGGCCCGTACGGAAGATTCCGTGGGATTGCACCCCACGATCACGAGCTTCATTCCTTTACGCAGATAATCAGGCAAGGTTTTCATACGAAGCTTTATAGGTATTCTCTCCGCCTTTAGTTTACTTCCCTTTGAAATTTGCGGCGCGTTTTTCGACGTAAGCCGCCAGGCCCTCCTTGGCGTCCTCGCTGGTGAAGAGAAGTTGCTGCAATTCGCGTTCGATGCCGAGTGCTTCGGCGAAAGGAATCTCCATGCCGGTCACGACGGAACGCTTGATGCGGCCGACGGCGCGGGAAGCTTTGTTGGGCGGGCAGAACTGTTTGGCGTAGGCCATAACATCTTCCCAGAAGGTCTCTTTTTCGTAGATGTATTGAATCAGGTCCATTTCCAGAGCTTCTTCAAAGCTGAAAGTGCGGCCCGTGACCATCAATTCGATGGATCGCGCCCGTCCCACGGCGCGCGCAAAGCGTTGCGTCCCTCCCGTGCCCGGCAAGCACGCCAAGGTTCACCTCTGGCAAGCCGATCTTGCCACCTTCTTTCTTGGCGATACGAATGTCGCAAGCGAGGGCAATTTCCAGTCCACCGCCAACAGTGTGGCCGTTAAGCGCGGCAATCACCAGCTTGGGCGTTTGCTCCAGGCGGCTGAGAGTTTCGTTCGCGTGCAGGCAAAAATAATACTTAAACTGCGGGTCGGCTTTGGTCAGCATCGGAATGCTGGCGCCGGCGGAGAAGAACTTTTCACCAGCGCCGCGCAGCACGATGACGTGCACGCTTTCGTCCATACGCGCTTTCAGAATGGCGGTGTCGAGCTGCAGCATCATCTGGTAGGTGTAGGTATTGGCCGGGGGATCGTCCATTTCCAGAATGGCCACGCCGTCTTCCACGCGGTACTTAATCAACTCTTTCACATCCACACTCATTGTCGCCATGCGTTCTCTCCTCCACGAACTTCGCTTTGAATTGGGTTGCTGATTATTCGGAATGGACGGCGGCCGGAACGGGTTCGGGCAAGTGGCGAGTCCTCTCCGGAGGAGAAACTGCGCCGTGCAGGAAGATGCCAACAATCGTGTCCGTCAGTTCGGCAGCGCCGGGGTCAACGCCCGGCTTATGCCACTGATAGACCCAGTTCATCATGCCAAACAGGCTCAGGACGGCGACTCGCGGATTAAGGCTGGGATTCGCACCTTCAGCCGTCAGTTCATCAAAAATCTTGCGCGCCAAACCGTAATACTTGCGCTTGATGACCCCAACTTCCTGTCGGAATGGCTCCTCCAGAGCCTCTTCCTCGTGAGACAAGACCTTCATTTCGTTCGGATGAGAAAGGAAATACTCGATGTGGTTCTGGACGAGGATTCGTAGCTTAGCGGCGGGACTCAAGCCGCTTATCAGGCGAGTCTGCAACCGTTCCACGACGAACGTAAATGTATTTTTTTGAATGAGATAGAGTAGCCGTTGCTTACTGTCGAAGTAGTAGTACAGCCCCGAGAGCGAGACCCCGGTGGCACGGCTGATGTCGCGGATGGATGTTCCTTCAAAACCTTGATTGGCGAAGATCTCCGCGGCGTGGCGAAGGATGTGGTCGAGCTTCGCCTCAGTGTTTCGGGGAGTGGGTAGGGAGCGAGTCATAGACACTCTCGAACGTTCGTTCGAATTGACTCTAAAATGCCGCCGTGAAAGTGTCAAGGCCAGAGTCATTGAATTTCTTCAATGAACCCTGGCCTTGATCTCGGACCTTTGGTCTTGAATTACCTAGCTATTCAACTCAGTAATCCTGATAGGGCAAGTAGCGCCACAGGTCGTTCAAGTAGCCGTTGCCGGTTGTGCTGGTAGAATCGTAGCCTTCTCCACCGAAGAGCCAGAATTGACCTCTCCCGTCGACCCAGTGCGTTGCATTGCTACGGCCGCCGGGTGTCCAGAGTTCATAGGTTTTATAGCCACGTAGCTCATCTCCATAGATGCCGTTCTGGCTGCCCGTGTTAGAGCCTTTGACCCAAGTCCATGTCCCGGGTTGACCAACTGTAGAGTTCGGGGTATAGACCCATAGATCGTTGAGGGCTCCGTTACCGTTCGTCGCGGTAGAATCCAAGCCCCATCCACCAAAGAGCCAAAAATTGCCGCCCTTGTCCGTCCAGCCACTCGCACCCCACCGCGATCCAGGTTGAGTTCCACTTGTGGCACCTGTTAGGCCGACTGTGCCAGCCGCTCCTGTGGTGCTTGGAGGACCAATCAAGGTCTGAAGTCCGTACTCGCCGGTTTGGTTCGCCGTGGTGTTACCCATGACATAGGTCCATTGATTTCCGGCAATGTTGTAAACCCATAGATCGTTCAAGATGCCGTTCGCGGTTCCGACGGAATCTTCGCCTTCTCCGCCAAAGAGCCAGAGGTTACCATTCGCGTCTGACCAGCCTACTGCTTCATGGCGTCCGCCAGGGTACATTCCTGGAGTGGCATAGACACCATTCTGGTTGGCAAGATTGGTGTTTCCACCGGAGATCCAGACCCATTGAGTTCCATTGAATTCCCAGAGATCGTTGAGATATCCAATATTGTTGCTGCCATCGATGCCGTATCCGCCGAACAGCCAGAGGTTTCCAGAAGCATCTGTCCAATATGTGGGATTCACACGAGAGCCGGGGGATAATGTTCCCACAGTGTAGGTGCCCGGAACATCGACCCCGCCAGGTATAACTTGCGTCCACTGGCCGATCACATTTGTATAATTTGAGCCGTTAAAAGCGCCCGTGTTGTACTTCCAGAGATCATTGAGAAAATGAGCGCCTGGAGTCTTGCCACCGAAAAGCCAGAAATTTCCGGTGCTATCGGTCCAAGTAGCTGCCCCCAAACGAGAATCGGGAAGGAGGCCAACGCCTGGATACGTCCCGGAACCCAAGCCCTCCAATTGTGCTAAGGCAATGACTTGGGCGCCAACAGTGCTGGTTCCCACAGCCGTCGGATCATAGCCGCCCACTAACTGCCATTGACAAAAATCGCCGGTCATCACGCAGACCCACATGTCGTTCATCGGTGCATCGTACGTGTCAACCTGAGTACCTCCGGACAATTCCCAGCCGTCTCCACCGAACAGGAAGAGATTCCCAAACTTGTCAGTCCACCCTGCGCCAGAATATCGCGCGCCAGGAGTGTTGGTGTACGGATTTGGGGGCGCTGTTGTCGGTGCGCTTGTCGGGAACGAGCCGTATTGAGGCGCAGGTGGGACGGCGACTCCAGCTATTTTCCCTCCACCGATCCATGTCCAATCGTCGTGGGAGCAATCGACTACGATGTCCGTTACGTTGGCCGTCACCACGCCCTTATAGCCCCATAGTGTGCATCCCTGCGGTTGGGTGCTAGCAGAGTGCAGCACAGAGACCTCGTATGTATCGTTGAGAGCGAAGGGGGTGGCAAATTGAAAAGGGCCGTTCGAAGTGATTGTAAGTGTGTTGCCCAGAGCATCTTCCAACACGAATTTGCCGTCAGTTTCGGGACCATTGCTCGGTGGAACACCTGCAAGTCCAACGACTGTCCCACCGATGCTAAACGTCACTGCAGGGCAGGTGACTGTTACGCTGACGACATTGGCCGTAGCAGTACCACTGGCGGTGGTGGGTGTTACAACGCAAGTCTGCACAGGATTGGTCGGTTGCGCTGCGACTGTTACTGTATAGGCAGTGCCCGTGGGAACCAAATTCTTGAAGGTGAATACCTGATTTCCGTTCGCGGGGAGAATCGTGAGCTGTTCCTGGTCGCTGCTATTCTCCAGGATCAAGCCTGTGCCTACCAAGCCGCTAACATTGCCACCGATCGTGTAGCTCAGGGCGCAAGTGACAGCAACCGTGGTTACGTTTGCGGTGGCAGTTCCAGTGCCGCCCGTCACGGTGCAAATTTGGTTGGGGGTGGTGGGCTGAGTAAGGACGGTGACTTTGTAGGCGTCCGTCGGACCGGTGACCGGAGTCTTAAAGGTGAATGAGCCGTTGGCGGTGATGGTGAGACTATCGCCACCATTGTTCTGCAACACCAGACTCGCGCCCGGAGCTAGCTGCGAAACGCTGCCGCCGATTGTAGCTGTAACCGAAGTGGTTTGGCCGCCGCCACCGCCGCCGTTGCCGCCGGCAAGACCGCTGCAGGCAACCAGCACAAGGCAAACTAGGATTAGCGCTGCGGAAGAAGAAATTTTCGAGACGTGCTTCATGACTGGGTTGCTCCTTTACCATTTCTGCTTGCCCGTCGAGGCAATGTCGATCAGCTGTTAACGGACTGCCCCCAACAGCAACCGGCGATAAGAACGCGAGGCCCGAGTTTTGCGAGTAATCTCAAACTTCGGTTGTGCCTCTGAAAACGGCGTGCGGCAGACTGCCCCACCATTTGAGACAAGGATAAAGGGAGAATTGCGGAGGGAGTACTAGAAGCTATAGACCGTGTGCCCACCTGAGCACGATATTCTTCGTGAACAAATAATACCGGGTCGCACTGTCCTAAAGGACAGCTACGGCTTTTTTTATTTTCTGATGCTTAGCCGACCGAAGTAAAAAATGGCAGTTCCCTGCCAAGATGCCGCTGCACGGCTTGATTGTAAACAATGACGGCTACCGCCAGATCCCATGCGGCAATACCGTTGGATTTGAAAAGTGTAATTTCCGAATCGCTGGTGCGGCCCGGCACTTTTCCCGCTACCAGGTCCGATAGCTCATGCACCTTTTCCCAGCGCTGAGGCTCTTTCTCGAACGGCAGGATCAAATCGCCGGCTTCTTGTTTGGATTGCGCCAGCGAGTCCACAAAAATCAGGTCGGCTTTGGCTATCGCCGCGTCGTCCAATTCGCGTTTGTGCGCATGATTTGCGCCAATGGCGTTGATGTGCACTCCAGTTGGAATATCCGCTCCTGATAAAACAGGCTTGGGAGAAGTTGTAGCGGTAGTGATGATGTCCGCGTCGTGGACCGCCTCTGCAGCGGACACGGCGGGGTGAACTTCGATGCCGAGGCGCTGCGACATTTCCTGGCAGAACTTGGCGCGCCGTTCCGGGTCGCGCCCATAGGCGCGCGCGGAGTCCAGCTCGCGAACCGATGCAACAGCTTCGAGTTGCGTTTTGGCCTGGCCACCTGAGCCGATGATTGCGGCTATGCGCGCGTTTTGCCGCGCGAGATATTTTGTGGCAACGCCAGAGGCCGCTCCGGTGCGTTGCTGGCCCATGTAGTCCGCTTCGATTAGCGCGAGCAGCGCGCCCGTGGCAATTTCGTAGAGCGGTACCAGGAAACGCGTTTTTCCTTTCACATAGGTGTACTGCTTCATCGCGATGAAGCCGGCTTCCCGGTCCATCGCGGCCATGTAGTGGAAGAAACCGCCGTTGGGCAACTCGAAGCGGCGTCGCGGTTGAACGACGACGCCACCGGCGGCCTGCTTTCGCGAAACGTCCTCGACCGCGTCGATGGCCATTTTCATAGTCAGGATCTGACGAACTTCGGATTCGTTGATGTGCAGGGTCATGATGGTCTCGGCAGACGAAACTAAGATGGCGCAAATCGAACAAAAAGAACTTATCACAGAGCGCTCAGAGGAAGAGCACCGAGTTCGCGGAGGAGCACAGTTGGGCTAAGAAATGGCTGGCATGAAATCCCGCGCTACGCAGAAAAAGGGGAAGCACAGGATTTTGGTCGCTTGGTGGCCACCTGAAGGTGGCCGCTACAGAATTAGGTGCTGGGTTAAGTATCAATGGTGAGCTGAGCGGGCAGCCGACTTCTTCGGAGCGGATTCATCACGGACGCGGCGAACTACCGTTTGGATCAGGTGATAGACGCGCTCTTCTTTTGCGCCATCCATCACATGGAAACGAAATTCGGGCTCACCCTTTGGCCCTTTGCCGGTCTGGATGGGCAGCGCACCACAGAGATCATTCTCAATAAATGCGGTCTCATAGCGCGTTTTCTTGGCGTTCCAGGTAAACACACGGAGCGTGGTGAAATCGCACGGTTGGCCTTCGGGGCTGCGCGTTCCGGCGACCAGATATTGAGGATGGTCTCCTTCGGCGTCTGTGACTCGGTTCAACTCGAACCACGCGATGGGCCGAATATTGGCGGAACTGGTGCCGTCGCGCACCGCGTCCGGCAAATCCAGAGTAATGAACCGCGCGACGACCCAACCCGCAATTGGAATGGTCTGATCGCCCGGTTGCGTGGTGGTGTTCACTGCTGAATTGCGAACCGTACCTTCACCCGGGGGCCGCGTGGCCGTACCGCGTACCAAATACCAATCTTCTTTCTTGCTCTCTTCAGGCTCGTTCGGAGATTCCTTTTCGTCGGTTACCTGCACCCAATCGGCGACAGTGCGCCCAACAATCTCTAAGGGCACACCACGGCTGAATTGGAAAACGCGTTGCTCCGTTCGCCCAGGGTGTGCTCGCAGATTCGTGGGTACTTTGGTACGTCCTCGAGCCTGAACGGGCATTGCTTTAGCCTGCTCCAGCAGCTTCTCGCTGCGCTGCCAAAGCTCCGGATCCATCAAGTATCGGCCATCCACCCATCCGATGACGCCGCCAACTGTGCGAACCTTTACGTTATCGTTGCGACGCGCCAGCATTTCCACGCGCTCGCCATAGAGCAGCACGCCCAACTGCTCGCGAACTTGCGCCACGCTGCTCCACAGCGTGATGCTGCGCTCGCCAACGTAAGCTGCTCCCAGCGATTCGTGTTTCGGTCGGAAAATCCAGGCTAACAGGGCGACGAGAATAAGTAGTGGCACTGCCACCAGAAGCTTTCGCTTCATGCGCCATCCCCGAAGGTGGCACCAACCGCACGCGCGGCTTGGACAACTTCATTGCTTGGGTCGATGAACTTCATTTTTTCCAGAGCCTCATCCAATGACACAGACTCAATTTTGCCCGATTTCAGGCACACCATGCGACCAAATCTTTGCCGCGCGACCAAGTCGGTAGCAGCAACGCCAAGGCGAGTGCCCAGAATGCGGTCAAACGGTGTAGGAGACCCACCGCGCTGCACATGCCCCAATACCGTAACGCGAATTTCTTTGTGCAGGAGCGCCCGCAGGTGATCGGCAATGGTGTTGGCCACGCCGCCTGGTCCTACCGGTGCGATCGCCGCCCCAGTGACGGGATCCTTGGCGGGGAGTTTCACACCCTCGGCGACGACAATCAGGCTGAAGTGCTTGCCGCGCAATTCACGGGCGCGCACCGCATCGCACACCGCCTCAAAGGTGAAGGGAATTTCCGGTACCAGGATGATATGAGCGCCACCCGCGATTCCGGCGTGCAGCGCAATCCATCCTGCGTCGCGCCCCATCACTTCAATCAGCATCACGCGATGATGGCTCTCCGCGGTGGTGTGCAGGCGATCAACCGCCTCGGTGGCAATCACCAGTGCGGTGTCAAAACCAAAAGTGACTTCGGTGGCGTCGAGATCATTGTCGATGGTTTTGGGAACGCCCACAATGTTGACGCCGATTCGCGCAAAGTCTCGCGCGATGTGTTGTGTCCCATCACCACCAATTACAATGATGGCATCAATGCCCAGGCGTCGCGCGTTCTCCATGCACAGCGAAGAATAATCGTGTGTCACTTCCTTGTCATTCTCAATAGATTTGTACGCAAACGGATTGCCCCGATTGGTTGTGCCGAGGATGGTTCCGCCACGGGGCAAAATTCCGCTGACGCTTTTCTCGGTCATCTCTTTTGCGCCTTCCGGCCAGATGAGCCCGTCAAAGCCATTGCTAATTCCGATCACCCGCATGCCATGCTGATAAATTGCGGAGCGAACGATGGCGCGAATCACGGGATTGAGTCCGGGCGCGTCTCCACCGCCATTCACGATACCGATGGTGCGTACAGGTTTCATAACTCCTCGCAAAAAAATCAGCTTGATTGTAGCTGACGGGTCGCCTTGACCTACGTGACAAGGAACACGATTGATTATTTAGATACTGGTCCGAAGTGACGTTCGCGGTTATTGTAGGAATGTGCGAGGAGCATCATGAAATTCCTGAACAGCCTGCAACCGTTGTCCTTGTTGATTTTGCGAGCGGCTCTAGCAATTATTTTTATTTACCACGGTTATCCCAAATTGGTACACGCCGACGCCGGCATGCGTGAATTTTTTGTGCTTCATGGTTTGCCCGCCTACTTTGTTACCGTTGCCGCCATTCTGGAGTGCTTCGGCGGCCTACTGCTTTTGGTGGGATTGTTCACGCGGCCTGCGGCTTTATTGCTCGCGGTTGAGATGGGCGTGGCCATCTGGAAAGTACACAGCATGCATGGCGTGATGATGGTGAAGGAGTACGAGTTTCCGTTAGCGTTGGCCACAGCGTGTTTTGTGCTCGCTACGACAGGAGCGGGAGCGCTCTCGTTCGACAATCTGGTGCTGGGGGATTCGGGCAGCAACAAGCGTCGGACGTCGAAAAGCAGCAAAGACTGATGAACCATAGGCGCCGCGCTCAAAAGATCCCTCGCAAAAACCATGGCCACCCGAGGGTGGCCGCTACAAGGGACTTTAGACCTGAGCGATTGGTCCGGTAACCGGAGGCGCGGAATAGAGCGGCGCTACAGGGAGCACGATCCACAATATGAGATAGGCCAGCACGCCCGTGCCACCCAGGAAAATCGCCAGCAACCAGACAACGCGAATGATCGTCGGGTCGAGGTCAAAATATTCCGCCAGCCCCGCGCAAACACCAGCAATTTTCTTATCGCGACTGGAACGCATCAAGCGCTTGGCGACCGGCACCCCCGTAGGAGCGCTTGCGCCTGCAACACCTGATTGCTGAGCGCCGCAGTTGTAACAAAACTTGGACCCTTCCGCGATCTCTTTCTGACAATTTTGGCAAACCATGGGGCACCTCCACAGAGCAGTACATCCGTGATTCTATAGGTAAATACGAAAGTGGAAAGCAGAAAGTTGCATGACTGTGGAAGAAGCCTAGTACCCGCTCGCCGCGCGGCCTAATTTTCGGTCTAATGCTCAAGGATGCGCTTGACGGCATTGCTGATGCCGTCGGTTTGGGGCAGCGTGGCGTCTTCCAGCTTGGGCTGGTAGCCGCAGAAGGTGTCGGTAGCGGCCACCCGCTTTATCGGCGCGTCCAGTTCGTCGAACAGCTCCTCGGCAATCCGCGCCGAGATTTCCGCGCCATAACCCCAGCTCAACATATCTTCATAGGCCACGATGACGCGATGGGTCTTCCGCACCGTAGCGCAGATCGCCTCCCAGTCATACGGAGAGAGAGAGCGGAGGTCGATAATCTCCACGGAAATGCCATCTCGTTGCAGCGCGGCGGCGGCCACTTCTGCGCGGTGCACCACTGCTCCATAGGTGATGATGCTGACGTCAGTTCCTTCCTTCACCAGGCGCGCTTTGCCGAACGGCACAGTGTAATCCGCGCCGGGATATTCCGCGCGGTTGTAAGGCTGGCGGTAAAGATGCTTGTGCTCGAGGAACATCACCGGATCATCGCAACGAATCGCGGTGCGCAATAATCCCGCTACATCAAGAGCTGTGGACGGCATCACCACACGTAAACCCGGACAGTGCGTGAATATCGATTCGCCGCTCTGGCTGTGGTAAATCCCTCCGCCGGTCAGATAACCGCCGATGGCTACACGAATGACCGCCGGTGCTTTGAAATATCCATTGGAGCGCCAGCGCATTACGCACAATTCGTCGCGGATCTGCATCATGGCCGGCCAAATGTAATCGAAGAACTGTATTTCCGCGACAGGCTTCAGCCCGCGGGTAGCCATGCCGATCGCGCGGCCGATAATGGCAGCTTCCGCAAGCGGTGTATTGAACACGCGGTCTGCGCCATATTTGCGCTGTAAGCCAGCGGTTGCTTTGAAGACGCCGCCCTTCCCTTTTACTTCGCGGAGATTCTCTTCGCGGCTGGCATCGGCCACATCCTCGCCAAAGACGATGATGCGCTCGTCGCGGCCCATCTCTTCATTCAGGGTGGCCGCAACCATTTCGACCATCGTCTTCGCGGCGCCCTGCACTTTCGGCTCGACGCGAAAAAATGGCGGACGTGGGATCGATGCTCGGCGAATAAACATTCGTGTAAATGGAGGGGCCGTCGGGGGTCTCCGCAGCCAGCGCCTGATCGGCGGCGTCGCGTACTTCGCGGTCGACTTGAGCTTCCAGCGCTTCAATTTCCTTCTGATCCATCAGGCCTTCGCGAATCAGAAACAGGGAGAACTTTGAGAGCGGGTCGCGCCGAGCTTCGTTCTCGCGCTCTTCCGGCATTTTGTAAAGCTTCTCATCGTCGGAAAGAGAGTGCGAGTATGGGCGCGTTACGTTGGCATGCACCAGCGCGGGGCCACGGCGGTCGCGCACGTATTGAATCGCTTCTTTGCACGTGGCATAACTTTCCAGCGGATCGGTTCCATCGCAGGAAGCGATGTGCAGCGAAGGAAATCCTTTGACCAGTTTGGAGATGCTACTGCCCGCCGTTTGTACTTCAATCGGAACCGAAATGGCGTAACCGTTGTCTTCCACCAGGTAAAACAATGGCAACTTTTTCGCGCAGGCGGCATTCAGCGATTCCCAGAACTCTCCTTCGCTGGTGGCGCCATCACCCGAAGAGACGTACACAATTTCATCCGATTCATGATTGACGAATTCACCGAGCGGCGCTTTCTTGGCCTGCGATAGTGCTTTGGGATGGCGCTCGTAATATTGACGTGGCTTCGGCGGCGCCAACGGCCTGCACATACTGCGTTCCGGTGCACGAAGATTTGCTGACGATGTTCAGTCGATTGTGTCCCCAGTGCGAAGGCATCTGGCGTCCGCCAGATGCGGGATCGTCCTTCGCTCCCACCGCCTGCAGCAACATTTCCAGAGGGGTGACGCCGAGCATCAGGCACAAGGCGCGATCGCGATAGTAGGGGTAAAACCAGTCCACTCCGGGTCGCAGAAGCAACCCCGCAGCCGCGCTGACCGCTTCATGACCTGCGCTGGAGATCTGGAAGAAGATTTTGTTCTGGCGCTTGAGCTGGATTTCGCGGTCGTCGAGACGCCGCGAGAGAAACATAGTGCGATACAGCTTGATGAGGGTATCCCGGTCGAGTCCCTCGTACTTGGAGGCTTCCGCTTTGATCGTCTTAACGCGGGTTTGTAACGCCATTCAGTCAGCCCTCGAATTGGAATGGGAGCGATTGCGTCCGCGAATACTAAGTATACCGAAGGAGTGCAATTTGCTGAACAAAACCTTGGTTCCCTGTGCAAAATCGGAAGTACTACACCGAGCCAATATGGCGTGTTACTAACTTGAGCAGGCTATTCCAGGTCCTCGAAGCGCTTCTCGATTTCCTCGAATTTGGCGCTATCGGGCTTGATGGTGACGGGTGAGGCGGTCACGAACGGTTCTTCTGTGGGGATGCGCTCCACCCAGCGATGTTCGGAAAGCTTTTCGTGCCCGCTAAAGCCCAGGCGAACCAGAAATGCACATTTCCGCCATCTTTATCTTTTGCCGCAGCTTTGTGCGTCTTTGCGCCATCATGCTTTGCGTGAGTTTTCGACTTGCCCTTCGTTTTGGGAGCTTCCGTCTCGGCAGCTTTGGGTTCTTCGGTGGCTGTGCCAAGCTCTTCGCTGCGCTCGAATTTGTAGAGTAATTTCTTGTCGAGCCGAAAAGCCTGCTTCCAGACTTCCAGCTTATGCCGTGCTAACTGGGCCTTTTCCTCGTCGCCGGCAAAATCAAATTGCATGTAAATGTGAGCCATACATCAAGTTTGCGTGCTGCAAGCAGGGCAAGTCAAGCGGGCTGGGCAATGGCTCGAGCCCTGGCGGAAATATTTGTGGCGTTCGGGCAGAGATGCGGGTAAGAAAGATGGGACACTCCGCCCCCAATTGAATAAATTGTGATCCGTCGAATGATTCGCACCGTCCGCCCTTTCGAGTGGATCGGTTGGATTCGAGATCACCGCAAGGAACTCCAATGAGAAAATTTTCGCGCGTACTACTGATTCTTGTGGCTGTGGGAGTTTTCGTTCGCTCTTCGCTCGCACAAGACCGCTGTGCCAACTCACCCGATTATTTTGCGCCGCTCGCCGGCACTGGCGACGGACTGCGTTATCCCCTCACGATCGGCCCGCTGGTCTGGCATCTTCTCGGCTCTGGCGTTTATCCGGTGAAGGGTTCGGACGGGTTGACACACGTCGCCTTCGCGATGCAGTTCACCAACGTTTGGAATCTGTCGGCCACGATTCAGTCGGTGGAAGTGGTTGATCCTTCGCAAAACAACAAGCCAACCGGGTCCAATCGCGTTATCTCCATCAAGGACGAGGATGTCACAGGTTTGGTGAAGCTGACCTCCTTGCCGCCAACTATGGATAAAGCTAGCTACACGTCAAAGGTACCCGGAGGCGAGTCGGGAGTGATGTTCTTCGACTTGACCTACGCCGACAGCAATGAGGTTCCCTGTACAATTTCTTTACGCGTGCACGTTCTTCAGCCCGAAAATAAGCACTTGCCCGAATCGACGGTAGTCAGCTCACCCTTAAAGCTCAGCTCTCAAGCCGCGATCGTCCTCGCCCCGCCGTTCAAAGGAGACGGATGGGTGGACGCGAATGGTTGCTGTCTCGAGATTGGTCCCCATCGATTTGTCACCAATCCCATGAACGGAACGCTCGATCCCTCGGAGCAATTTGCGATCGACTGGATCAAGATCGACAGCCAGGGCAAAGCGTTTCGTGGCGACGGCAAAAAGCCTGAACAGTGGCTGTGCTACGGCACAGAATTACTGGCCGTCGCTGACGGCACGGTGGTCGAGGTCATGCGTGATTTGCCCGACGAGCCTCCCGGCAAGGCACCGAGCAATTTAACCGTCCCTCAGATCGCGGGCAATCACGTGCTTCTGGACCTCGGCAAAGGGCGATACGCGATGTACGCTCACATGGCTCCGCATAGCGTCACAGTCCAGGTGGGAGATCGCGTTAAAGCAGGGGATAGACTCGGATTGTTGGGCAATAGCGGTAATACGACTGGTCCACATCTGCACTTTCAGATCAGCGACCGGCCGTCCATTCTCGATGCCACTTCGCTGCCTTTCGTCTTGAACCGCATGGTGCTGCAAAATCGGACTTCGGCAAATCTGGACGACATCGAAAACTTCTCGATTGCCGGGACGCCTCTTCCACTAGTCCCGAAAGATGCGAAACCGTGACTCAAGCCATGCCTCTTTCGCGCGACGTGATCGAATTTCCGTAGTGGGAATCCACTACCAGCCGCTCATCGCCTGACTTGCGATTCCAAAAACACATATGCCCGCTCGAGTTTCCGCGCGGGCATAGTGCTTCTCTCTGATGGTAACTGCGGCCTCAGTGCTTTGGCGAGGAGCCATGGCTCTGCGGTGGTGGACTCTGATGAGTCTGCACTTTCTGCTGCTGTTGCAGTGTGCTTCTGCTCGAGTTGTTGAGTTTGCTGAGTATGACGCTGTTCCATCTGCTGTTTTTGCGCGTCGCTGGCATTCTTTTTGGCCATTTGTTGGTGTTCTTTTTCCTGCTGCTGTTGCAGCTTCTGATGTTCCTGGTTCTGCTTGGCGGCTAGCTTGTCCTGCTGCTGTTGATACTTTTTGTCTGTCGCAGCATTGCCCGTGCTTGGGGCCTTGTACTGATGCGACTGAACTTCAGTTGCGTGATTGTAGTTGTTCGCATGAGCTTCGTTCGCATTTGCCGGACGATTTTCGTTTGTCGCGGCGGTTCGTTCAGGGGCCTTATAGGGAGCGCCAGCTTCTTTTGCCGGCACCGCGCTGCCGTGGAAATCCCCGGCCTTGGCAGTCGCGGCGATCGGGGGCTTGCCCTGATTAGCAGAGGCGCGCAATTCCGGATTTGAGCGAGCCTGCTTGAACATGCTCGTTTTGCGCGGCAACCGGGCCAACGTGGCGGTCCCGCGCGTAATTTTCTTCCTGTGCCGAAGCACGTGCTTCGATGCCGCCGTTACCACCGTTATAGCTGACTCGGTTCACCGAGACGTTTTCGACGCGAGTGTTATAGGTGTTGTGGATAATCGTCTCGTTTACGTGATTGACGCTGGTGTTGTAATAAAAATGATCGTGATCCCAACGGCCGCCTTCATAGCCGTGTCCCCAATATCCAAATCCATAGTTGATTCCGCCATAAAAGCCGACGTGCGGCCCCCAGTACCCTTCATGCCAGAGGAAAGCAGAGCCACCCCAGCCCCAATAGCCGGGGGTCCAAAGGAATCCCACCTGGGGAGCTTCGATCCAGGTCCCCGGAACCCAATAATAATCATCTCCATCCCAGGACCAATACCCGGGCGTCCAGATGTATCCATCACCAGGACAGATAGGCTGCTCATAAACTGGGAGTGCGGGAGGGCCAAACGAAACGGAAATACCAATCTGCGCAAAAGAGGAGCCGGAAATCGCCAATAGAACAAAAGCGAACAGCAACGACCGAACCGCTACGAGCGTACGCATTAAGTTTCCTTCTGCCTGCTTAACCTTCATTTCCCTTGGAGCGCATTCTTGCCGGGATGCGGGTCAGAGGCGTTGATTTAATTTCAAACATGGAACCCGTGGCTATCAGGTAACCATTTTACTCATCTTGAATAAACGCGAAATACCAATTTGTCTGTAGTCAGTAAACAAAATCGCAGAAGAAGAACAACAGCTTCTTATCCTGATGAATTGAGGACGCACTTGCGGAGTCATACCGCCGGGCGCCAGTGAATTCTCTTTGCGTGGTACGATCATCGCAACATTCTTCCGAAATCGAGGCATATCGAATGCTCCGTTTTCTGCTCTCTCTCGTCGTGATGTTTGCGGCCTCTTCTAGAATTGGTTGCGCAGAAGCCAGCCTGGGAGCCAGCACCGGGACACATCACGATCTCTCTTTGGCCTAAGGGTGCGCCGGGCTCGAAGCCAAATCCGCAGCCTGAAATCAACACTACGACTCCCGAGGAAAATTTGATTGCTGGAAAGCCGCTGATTCGGCTCGGCAACGTTTCGGTTCCAACCATCACACTCTATTCCCCTGAAGGAAAAAACACGGGCGCCGCCGTGGTTGTCTTTCCCGGAGGCGCTTATCACATTCTGGCCATCGACCTGGAAGGTACCGAAGTGTGCGATTGGCTGAATTCAATTGGAGTATCCTGCATTCTGCTGAAATACCGAGTTCCCGACTCCGGCCCTTATCCCAAATCCTCAGCGGCACTTCAGGATGCGCAGCGAGCGCTCGGCATCGTTCGCGCCCGCGCCGCAGAATGGCATATCGACCCGAATCGCATTGGCGTCCTGGGATTTTCTGCGGGAGCACATCTCGCAGCGGCCTTAAGTACACACTTTGATCAACGCTTGTACGATCCGATCGACGCCGCCGACCGACTCAGTTGCCGGCCCGATTTTGCTGTCATCGTCTACCCTGGCTACCTGGCAAATCCTGAACAAGATTTCGCACCCAATCCTGATATTCCCGTGACCGATAAAACTCCGCCTTCCTTCATCGTGCAAGCTGAAGACGATCCGGTGCATGTGGAAAATGCCACGAACTACTTTCTGTCGCTCAAAGACGCCAAGGTTCCTGTCGAACTCCATATCTACGCGCAGGGTGGACATGGTTACGGACTTCGCCACACCTCGTTACCCGTTACGGACTGGCCAAAACTTGTGGAAGCCTGGCTGGGGACCATTCAAATGCTCAAGCCTTCCGCTCATTAACTCGCCCGGCATGGACCCCCAAATGGCCCAACTGCGCTTGGGAATTACCCGCAATTAGGGTATTCTTTTGCCTCGAACGAATGAACACATCGCTCCACTCTCCTATCGCTCCGGGAAGAAAATTCTCTGCATCTGTGTGTCTCTTGGCAGCGCTGCTACTGTGGGCACCGCTGTGGGCTACGGCGTTGCAAGCCAATGGAATGACCTGTTGCGATGGCGTCATGTGCGCGGCACATGGATCCAGCTCATCAAATCACGACCACCCGGAAGCCGCAGCTCAGCAGACCAAAAAACCGATGCGTTGTGGCCATTCCGGCGGCAACGCGAATATGAGCTGCGATCTTTCATGCTGCCACGAGCAGAGTCACTCCTTCGTAGCCTCAATCCAGTTTGTGCTGCCAAATCCCACGGTCCTTCTCCAGCCACAGAGCGCAATCGGCGCTTCGGGCGTCTGCGCTCCAGTTCAAATATTGCCCTCCTTCGATCCACTTTCCCCACCTCCGCGAACTTCCTCTCTGTAGTCCGTTCTCTCGCTCCATTTCAATAATTCTTCGCGGAAGCTAATGCTCCGCCGCGGCGCTATGCCGCCACCCATGGGAGAAGATACATGTTGAAGCGAATTTTGCTTTTTCTGGCAACAAGTTGTCTGCTGGCAATGGGAGCTTTTGCGACGGTTTTTGGAACGATTCGAGGAGTCGTGCACGACGTAAAACACCGGCCGATCACAGACGCAACCGTGTCGCTGAAAACCAGTGCCTCCAGTTATGCACAGACAACCAAAACAGATGCGAACGGCGAATTTATTTTCGATGCAGTTCCGCTTGGAGATTATTCCATCATCGTTTCCAAAGACGGCTTCGGCACCCTCGAGCAATCCATCACCATCCTCTCTGGGACGGCGCCCATCTACCATCTTGAGCTCCCGATCGCGCCGAACAGGGAAATGATCACAGTCAATGCCGCACCTGCACAAACAGAAACCACCACAACGACCACCAACGTCACCTTGCAGGACATCAGCAACGCGCCCGGCGGCACACTCTCCAACAGTCTCGCGATGATCATCAATTACACGCCCGGTTCGTACTACACGCACGACCAACTTCATGTGCGGGGGGGCCATCAAGTAAGTTGGCTGATCGATGGAGTGCCCATTCCCAATACGGCGATCGCCAGCAATCTCGGTCCTCAAATCAATCCAAAGGACGTGGATGATTTGGAAATCTTGCGCGGCAGTTACACCGCGGACTATGGCGACCGGACTTACGGCGTGTTTAACGTGGCCCCGAAAAATGGGTTTGAGCGAAACAATGATGCGGAGCTAATTGTCAGCGCCGGAAATTATGCCCAGACCGACGATCAAATCAATCTTGGGGGGCATACGGACAAGTTGGGTTACTACCTGAGCGCCAATGGAAACACCAGCGAGTATGGTTTGCAGACACCAACGGCCGCGGTCATTCACGATGGCGTAAACGGCTACGGTGGTTTCGGTTCCTTGATTTACAACAAGGACTCGCAAAACCAATTCCGGTTGGTGGGTCAGATTCGAAATGATTTTTATGAAGTTCCGTACGCGCCCGATGATCCGGTGAGCGCTGGACTGCGTGATACGAACACGGAAACCGACGCGTTTCTCGCTTTCACATGGGCGCACACATTCAATCCCGGACTGGTGCTGACAGTATCGCCCTTTTATCATTTTAATCGTGCGAACTATGAGAGCAGCCCTGAAGATCTCCCGTCCTCAGCGACGGAAAAGCGCAGCTCAAATTATGAAGGTGGCCAGGCAGTGCTTTCGTGGGTGTACCAGAAAAGCAATTTTCGGGGAGGCGTATATGGATTCGCACAGCAGGATAATCAACTCTTTTCATTGATTTATAACGACGGCAGTTCGCCGAGTTTGACCCCGGTCACCGTGTCGCCTAAAGGTGGAACGATCGCCGTTTATGCCGAAGAACAACTGCGGCTGACCAACTGGCTCACCTTTGATGCGGGCTTTCGCCAGACTCATTTTTCGGGTGGCGTAGTGGAGGATGCGACGAGCCCGCGCTTTGGATCATCGCTGCGTATTCCGAAACTGAATTGGGTTTTTCGCGGAAGCTACGGGCAGTTTTATCAAGCTCCTCCGCTTGTCACCATCTCGGGTCCACTGCTCGATTTGGCAAACAATCAGAATCTTGGGTTTATTCCTTTGCGAGGCGAGCGCGATGAAGAGTATCAATTCGGTGTCACAATTCCCTTTCGTGGCTGGGTTGTCGATGCCGACTTCTCTCACAATCACGTCAAGAATTTTTTCGATCACAATAATTTCAACAACTCCAACATTTTCTTCCCAATTACCATTGCCAATGCGCTCATCGAGGCTTGGGAGCTCACCCTTCGATCCCCTAAAATCAAGAAGCGAGGGCAAGTTTATGTGACGTACTCAAATCAATTAGCCTTGGGTTGCGGCGATATTACCGGCGGACTGACTGATTTCAGCTTTGGCGCGGGTTGCGGCTATCTGGATCATGACCAGACCAACACGCTGCACTTCGGCGGCAATATCAGTTTGCCGTGGCGCACGTACGCTTCCACTGATGTCTATTATGGTTCTGGATTCTCTAATGGAAACCCACCGCCTACTCATTTACAAGGGCACACCACGTTTGATTTGATACTGGGAAAGGATTTTGGCGAACACTTTTCCGCTTCCGTAACTATGCTGAATGTGACCGATCTTCGCGTGCTGCTCGATAACAGCTACACCTTCGGCGGCACACACTGGAATAACCCGCGCGAGATTTACGGACAATTGCGTTATCGTTTTCATTTTTGAGGAGCGCCGGTGAAGAAAAATCACGCCTTGCTTTTATTCATTAGTGTTTGCGGCTACTTCGGCGTCGGTTGTCAATCTGCGCCGGAGAAGCACTACGCCATTCAGGCGGAAGTGATTTCCTCGAATCCCGAACGGGAAATGATCACCGTCAAACACGGTGATATTCCCGGGTTGATGCCGGCTATGACCATGAGCTACATGGTTGCCAATCCCAAAGAGATCGAAAAGCTGGGCCCGGGCGATAAAATTACGGCCGACCTGGTGGTCAGCGAAAGCAAAGGTCGCTTGGAAAAAATCGTCCTTGTGAGTAAAGGCGATGGGAAGCCCTCGCCGGGCACTTCACAGCGCCTGCCGGAAAAGGGCGAGACCGTGCCAGATTTCGCGTTTGTGAATCAGGACGGCAATCCTGTCCACATTTCCGATTACCGTGGTAAGGCCCTGCTGATCAGCTTCATCTATACGCGCTGCCCTCTACCGGACTTCTGCCCTCGTATGAACGAGAATTTCCGCCAAATTCAATCCGCCTTGCGCGAAAATCCTGATTCGCTGAAACAGGTTGCATTTCTGAGCATCAGTTTCGATCCAACCCACGACACTCCCGCCGTGTTGAAACACTACGCCGCCATCTATAACCATCCAGATAAAGCGGGAATCCCCGCCAACTGGCAATTCGTTGTGCCCAGCGCCAGAGATCTGCCGGAGATCGCTTATTTCTTTGGCCTGGTCTACCAGCCCAAAGACGCCCAAATTGTTCACTCTCTCAGCACTACACTGATTGCTCCCGACGGCAAAATTGAAAATTTCTATAGCGGAAATGAATGGACCCCCGCTGAAATTGTTCAAGCTATCTCAGCCGCGGTCAAGAGAGTCTGATGAAAGTTATTCAAGAAACCTCGAACCTATATCGCCTTACGCGATTCGGCATGATCAATTGTTTCCTCGTGAAGGAGGAAGAGCAATTTATACTCGTGGATACAGGTCTTCGCGGATCCGCATCACAAATCTTGAAAGCGGCGGAGCAACTGGGACTTCCAATCGCAAGAATTGTGCTAACTCATGCACATCTTGATCATGTCGGCTCCGTTGACGCGATAAAGCAGTCGCTTCCCAGCGTCGAACTCTTTGTGGGTTCGCGTGAGTCGCGGATTATGCGAGGGGATCATTCTCTGGCGAAGAACGAACAAGGTAAATCACTTTTCGGATTTCCTCGTGTTGCTTCCCTGCCAACTCGTTTGCTGACTGAAGGAGATCGCGTCGGACCCCTTCTGGTAGTTAATTCACCCGGCCACACTCCAGGTCATGTAGCGTTTTTAGATGTGCGAGATAATTCACTTATCGCGGGAGACGCATTCACCACGCAAACCGGCATAATTGTCGCTGGAGTATTCAGCATTATCTTTCCATTTCCTGCCTTATTTTCCTGGAATGCAAGTCTGGCAGCCTGTAGCGCACACAAACTGCGCCAATTGAACCCGAGCAGGCTCTGCGTGGGCCATGGCGAATCGAAGAGTTCGCCGGCAAGCGAGATGGATCGCGCAATTGAGATTGCATACCAACAACACCCTGAAGCTAAGCAACTTATGTAACAGATATCCTTGCAGCGGTAGCACGTGGCAGGATAACCTTTTTACTGACTTCTAATGGCGATGGAGTTCGCCAAAACCGTTCCGGCCGCACTGGCCGGAGCTGATGACTCCTGGCTGCCGATGGGCACCAGGAGATTTTTTTTAGGGATGCCTGGCAGCCGGACTGGAGAGAACTTGCGACTACTGCTGATCGCACTTTTTGGAGCAATCGGAACGCTGGCTCGCTATGGCTTGCAAGGCTTGGTGCAAACTCGCATGGGCAGCACGTTCCCGTACGGGACTTTGCTGATTAACCTGACAGGCTGCTTTTTTCTCGGTTTGATCGGTCAGATTACCCTGAACCGAATGATCGTTTCGCCCGAACTGCGCATGGCTATCGCCGTCGGCTTTTTCGGCGGTTACACCACGTTCTCCAGTTTCGGCTGGGAGACTGCGAAAATGCTCGAAGCTGGCGAATGGCTGTGGGCTACGACTTATGTTACCGCCAGCGTACTATTTGGGCTGATACTCTCAGTTGCAGGTATCCGGCTGGCCGGCCGCTTCTAGGAGGACTCTATGCCTCACACGAAATTCGTAGGCGAACGCACTTTGATGCGTATTCACATCGGTGAATCGGACAAGTGGCACGGCAAACCGCTCCATGAAGCCATCGTTGCGGAGCTTCGCAAGGAAAATTTTTCCGGCGTTACCGTCCTGCGCGGAGTCGCAGGTTTCGGATCTTCCAGCGTCTATCACACCGATAAGCTTCTGCGCCTCTCTCAGGATTTGCCAATCGTGTTGGAGGTGATCGAATCGCAAGAGCGCATCGATGAAATCCTGCCGCACCTGGACGAAATGGTCGATGGCGGCCTGATTACCCTCGAGAAGGTGCAAGTCATTCTCTATCGTCCAGGCGGACGATAATTCATTCCTGATTTATCTCGCGGCCTGTACACTGGTGCGCGTGAATACCGGACCGAAACCTGCGATGCCTTCCCCGACGCACTGGCTAAATCGCACCGTGCTTGGAGTCGGGCTCACCAGCCTCTTCAGCGATTGGAGCCACGAAATTGCCACCGCGATTCTTCCTGCTTTTTTGGCCACCATTGGCGCGGGACCTGCCTGGCTTGGCGCCATCGAAGGCATCGCCGACGGGCTTTCCAGTTTCACAAAATTAGGCGCCGGCCACTACACCGATCGTTGGAAAAAACGCAAACCCATTGCGCTGTTCGGCTATGCGTTTACGGCTCTTGCAACCGCATCCTTTGCGTTTGCCACTCATGCGTATTACGTGCTCTTTGGCCGGGCCGCCGCCTGGCTCGGTCGCGGCGTTCGCTCACCCGCAAAGAAAGCTTTATTGGCTGCGGACGTCGCGCCGGAGGCTTATGGCCGCGCGTTTGGTCTGGAGCGACTGATGGATACGGTGGGAGCGATCGCGGGACCGCTGACCGCGCTGTGGCTGCTGCAAGTCACCCACAATTCCTATCGCACTGTTTTTCTTTGGACTCTTCTGCCAGGCATGATCGCTGTGGCCAGTTTCTGGCTGCTGGTGCGCGAACGACCCATCGAACGGCGCGAGAAGCAATCCTTCCTCACTGGCCTACGTAATCTTCCCTCGACCTATCGACGATTTCTTCTTGCGGTGGGTATCTTTGGCTCGGGCGATTACTCGCACACCCTGCTTATTCTTTTCGCGGCACGCATGTTGACACCCGCGCATGGAGCGGGCCGCGCCGCAAGCATGGCCGTCGGCCTTTACACTTTGCATAACGTCTTTTCGGCGGGCTCGTCGTACCTCAGCGGGTGGATCAGCGACCATGTGAAGCACCGGAAACTAGTTCTCTCCGCCGGGTACGCGTTGGCTGGCATTACAGCTATTTTGCTGATGTTCGCGCCCTCCACATTCTGGCCGCTCGTGCTGATTTTCATTCTTGCGGGGCTTTACGTCGGCACGGAAGAAGCCCTGGAAGATTCTCTGGCGGCCGAATTAATTCCAAAGGAACAGCACGGAATGGCGTTCGGAACTCTAGCTGCGATCAATGCTGGCGGCGATTTTTTGTCCAGCCTGCTGGTTGGATTTTTGTGGTCGGCGGTATCGATTCAGGCGGCTTTTGCTCTCCCTGCGGCGCTCTCTTTTCTTGGCGCCTTGCTCGTGTTGCAACTTCGCGAAAAATAAGTTCGTCTAAGACTGCCCTTTCAAAGTCGGATGATTCCTGGAAGCGCGCATTCGCCTCTGTACTTCTGCTTGCAGATACTTGCGTAAATTCTCTGGCACGATTCCCGGTGAGGCGAGCTCACGCAAATCACTAACTGTAAGTTCGGGCAGGAACGCCAGGATGGTCGCTAGCGGCGCGGATGGGTTGCGCACCAGCGCCAAACGCACGTTGTAGATCTGCGACCATTTCGGATGGCTGCATAACGATTGCACCACCGGAAGCGGCACCTTTTCGCGTGCCAGAGCTTTCAACACGTGTGCTTCGGTCAACAGCGGATTATCCAGTGCCACGCGCAGAATTTGCGGGTGCCCTTCGGCTACAAGCGCTCCCGCAACGCGTCCAGGGCCGTGGCGTGCCAGCGTTATTTTTTGTCCCAGTGGAAGTTGCGGCATCCGCGCAAGGATTTGCGCTTCCGCCTGCAATTTGATTTCAATCGAAGCCGAAGGAGAAAGCGTGTACTGCACAAGATCCATCAAATAGAGATCGCGCAACAGCCGCAATCCGATCAACCGTGGGGTACGTGGGTGGAACATGAGCGATTTCTTCACCGCGTAGCTCTTCAGCAGATTTTTTCGCGACGCAATTTCTTCCAGCAATTCCGCGGGAAGATCCTTGCGCGCCAGCAGCAGACACAATTTCGACTCATCAAACGATGGATTCTGCAGCAACGCGAAGAGAAGTTCCCGCGAACGGTGATACACCAGTTCGGTCAGCTCTTCACCGCTTGCCGCGCGCGCCCGCTCAATCTCTTTCTCAAGCTCCGCCACGTTCGCTACTCTCAGTTCCTTGGTTTGCCAGCAATCGCAACGCGATTAGTGCGGCTGCTTCCGCCGCAGTCATTTCCAGGGCACCAAATTCGGCGAGTGGTGCCGTTTCACGCAAACGCTGGTTCACCTGCTCATCAAAAAAACGTGAACGCTGCACCATGCCGCCCGTCGTCACCAACAAAAACTTTTGGTCTCGCAAATCCAGCCTGTCCACCAGATCATTCACCAACCATGCCAACTCCGTGGCGGCCACTTGTAAAAATTCCTGCGCGGTTGAGTCGCCTTCATCCGCTGCTTTCCCAACCACCGGGAAAATCCTTGGAAATACTTCGTCGGGCAGGGCATGGACGCGAGTTTGAAATTCCTGCCAGTTCGCGGCCCCTAGTTCTTTCAGAATTCTTTCTCCCATCGCCGAATTAGTGCCGATGTGATCGTACTCTCGGATTGCCGCCATGGCGGCACGCTTACCGATATCGTAAGCGCTCCCTTCATCGCTGAGCAGCGGCCCGTGCCCGCCTACTCTCGCGATCTGCCCTAGCACATCGCGCCCAACGGCGGCGGATCCGGTTCCAGCCACCAACACGATAGCTGGCCCCGAACCGGTCGCTTCCAAAGTCAGCTCCAAGTCGGTGCAAACATGCACAGCTCTTCCGGGATATTCTTCCGCAAGCAGCCGTTTCATTTTGCGAGCGGCTTCCACATGCGCGGTTCCGGCTAGCCCGGCACAAATCCCCACCACTTCGTCGACCGACACCTTGGCGTCCTGCATCGCCCCGCGGGCCGCCTCGCACACAGACGCGAGCGCTCCGCCAAAACCTACGCGCATGGGATTAGAAGGTCCGCTGCGTCCGTAGGCGCGCACGTTTCCCTCGGCGTCCATCACCACGCACTCCGTCTTCGTGCCCCCGCCATCAAATCCCAGGACAAACTTCATAGCTCCAGAATACGCGAGGAAGCCCACTTTCGGTGAATCGGCGCGGCCTGCGTGCCGAATGTGTCTCTCGCACCGCGTCTCTCTTCCCGCACCTCTCGACCACTGTTTTCTTGACGCGACTGTGTTGCAACACTATTCTCAACTCGCCTGGTGCTCGCGAGACCGCTACGCGTTGCCATGAACTCCATGCACATTCATCCTCTCGATCTCGCCATCGTAATTGTCTATCTGCTTGGCGTAACGGCGCTGGGCCTGCATTTCCGTCGCAATCAACACACTGCGACTGACTATTTCCTGGGAGGCCGCACAGCGCCATGGTGGGCATTGGCGCTTTCCATCGTAGCCACCGAAACTTCCACGTTGACCATCATCGGTGTTCCCGCGATCGCTTATTCCGGAAATCTCACTTTTCTCCAGCTTGTGTTGGGATATCTCGTTGGGCGCGTCTTGATCAGCATTCTTTTACTGCCGGGCTATTTTCGCGGACAATTTCTCACCGCATACGCGTTGATCGAAAAACGGTTCGGGCGCCATACCCGTTCCATCGCCGCTCTGACGTTTCTCGTGACTCGTACCTTGGCCGAAGGAGTGCGAGTTTCTGCGATCGCGCTGGTGATAAGCGCCGCATTAGGCACCAGCGAGCGGTTGGCCGTGTTCATCGTCATAGCTCTCACCGTTCTATACACGTTTGAAGGCGGGATGAAAGCCGTGATTTGGACCGACGTAGCTCAATTCACTCTTTATCTGGCAGGCAGCATTGTGACGCTGTTCTTTTTGCTGCACCGCATACCGGGCGGCTGGCAGGAAGTCACTGAAGTGGCGACGGCGGCCGGAAACAAATTGCAAGTCTTCGATTTCTCTTGGAATTTGGCAACAAAATATACGTTTTGGTCGGGACTCATCGGCGGTGCATTTCTCACCATGGCCAGCCATGGCACAGACCAGACGATTGTTCAGCGATTGCTGGCCGCGAGAAACCAGAAGGACAGCAGCCGCGCGTTAATCGCTAGCGGTTTCATCGTTCTGTTTCAATTCACAGTATTCCTGCTCGTCGGAGTATTCCTTTTTGTCTTCGCGCAACACATTCCTCTTCTATCGCCCGGCGAGCTCCCCGATCGGATTCTGCCTATTTTCCTGGTCCGAGAGATGCCCACGGGACTCGCGGGATTGTTACTTGCGTCCATCATCGCCGTCGCCATGTCCAATGCCAGCGGCGCGCTCAACTCGCTGGCGGCCAGCAGCGTTCTGGACTTCTCAATCCTGCGCGGCCGCAACGGGAGTTCTGATCCCGCAAAATTATTGAAATTGTCTCGACGCATGACGTTACTCTGGGGCGCGGCTCTCATCGTGTTCGGCTTGGTGCACTGGGGACCTGTGCTCGAAGCTGGCCTCACAGTGGCCTCATTGCCGTTCGGCAGTTTATTGGGTCTCTTCCTGCTCGGCACGTTTGACTCTCGCGCCAACTCCGCCGGATCGCTGACCGGAATGTTTGCGGGCTTGGCGACGGTTCTTCTCGTTTTTCGCTTTACATCTATCGCCTTCACCTGGTTCGTGCTCGTCGGTGCTTGCGTAACTTTCGCCGTTGGCGCCATCGTCAGCCGATTGTGGCCGCAACGCTCTGCAACTTCCTCCACCACGGACTTATCCTAATAAGGTAAACTCGGCAGCATTCTTTTCCGCGGAGAGCTATGAGCGAAAAACGCCTGGAACTTGTGCGTGGACTTGGCCCATGGGCTTCGGCCGCCATCGTTATCGGCACCATGATCGGCACCGGCATTTTTCTGAAGCCGGCCGAAATGGCCCGCGAAGGCCACTCCGTCTCAGTCGTCTACGCCGCATGGATCGTTGGCGGAGTGCTTTCCCTCTTCGGCGCGCTGTCTTTCGCGGAATTGGGCGCAGCCATCCCCGAAGCTGGCGGCGAATACGCCTACTTGCGGCGCGGGTTTGGCACCGTCTGGGGATTCCTTTTCGGTTGGATGCATTCCATCGTCGGGCGGCCCTCCTCGGCCGCGTCCATCGCCGCAGGCATGATGCGCTTCCTTAGTTTTTTTGTTCCGGCGGTTGCCGCGCCAATTTTCACGTGGCACATTGCCCTTCCCGGCCTGACCAGTTGGATTCCTCCTTACGATTTCGTTTTTACCTGGGCCCAGCCACTGGCGGTTTTCTGGCTGGTGGCGATGACTGCAGTGAACTACCTCGGCGTTCGACTCGGTGGAGGCGTTCAGGTATTTCTCACCATCATCAAAATCATCAGCGTGGTCATCGTGATCGGTGTCGCATTTTTTCTCAGCGGCAACGTATCGCATGCGGCCAGCCCATTCTGGCCTTCACCGGTCAATGCCGGATTATTCGGCGCGTTTCTGGCGGCCCTCGCCGCCTCCTTGTGGGCTTATGACGGTTGGGAAGATCTCAACCTGGTGGGGTCTGAGGTAAAGGATCCGCAAAAGAATTTTCCCCGCGCTCTAATTGGGGGCGTGGCCTTCGTCATGCTCGTTTATATGCTCTTTAGCGCGGCCTGCATGAAAGTATTGCCCTTTGACAAGGTCGCCAGCTCCCCACATATCGCCTCCGACGTTGTAGAAACGGTGGTGGGTCATGGCGCGGCCTTCTGGATTACTCTCGCGATGATCATCTCCGCGCTCGGCTCGATGAACTCCTCAATCCTCAGCGGCGCGCGCGTCCCCTATGCCATGGCGCGCGATGGCATTTTCTTTAAGATTGCCGATGGCATCCACCCCAAATATCGAACGCCCGCCCGCGCATTGATTTTCCAGGGAGTGCTCGCGAGCATCATGGCGCTCAGCGGCACATTCGAGGAGTTGACCAACCTTTTTATTTTTGCAGGTTGGATTTTTTATGGCCTCGCCGTCGTGGCATTATTTCGTTTGCGCAAAACCGAACCCGAGCTACCTCGGCCGTATCGTTGCTGGGGTTATCCCTGGGTTCCCGGACTCTTCATTGCCGGTGCGCTTATGCTCACAATCAACATCTGGATCCAGCGGCCCGGCCGCTCCAGCATTGGTCTTCTGCTGATTCTCGCGGGATTGCCGTTCTACTATAATTGGCAAAAATCCGCGCACAACGCCATCGTAGGCTTGCCATTCCTTGAAGCGCGAACATGTTTGCAGAGCAGCGGTATGAGAAATTTTTACGCCGAGGCAGTCTGTGCGTTGCGCATCGTAGGCTTAATCGGCAATAGCGCAGCTTCCGCTCCCGGACGCACCGTGACATACGGATGTATCGCCTTGGCCATCGCTTCCATGCCCGTCACCAAACGCGGTCCCGGCCTGGAAATATAGCTGTTCGCATCCATGGCGTAGACTCGCCCATTGCGAACCGCGGGAATAGTGGCCCACTCCGGTGAAAATGTCAGCGACAGATATTCATCGCGCGACTGCTCTTTGCTGTAACCGCACGGCGCTACGATCATTACCTCTGGCGCTGCTTCGATAATCTGCTGCTCTGAAACGCGGAATGATGGCGATTCTGCTTTTCCAATGGCGTCTCGTCCGCCCGCGCGTTCAATCATCTCCGGAACCCAATGCCCGCCCACATAAAAGGGTTGCAGCCACTCCAGCAGTACCACGCGTGGCCGCGCCTGAATCGAGTCAATCATGATTTCCAGTTCGCCGATCCGCTCCCCGATCATGGCGACGATCGCTTCGGCTCGTGGCGTACGCTTGGTCTCTTCGCCGACCCACAATATGTCGCGCCAGACGTCGCGAAGGTCTTGCGGATTCAGGCAAAGAACCTCTGGCCGCCGATCAAATTTCGCCAGCGCCGTCGCCAGGTCTTCTGGCGAAGCTGCGCAGACGTGGCACAAATCCTGCGTGATGATCAGGTCGGGGGCGAGTTCTTCTAGGATTTCAGCATCAACCGCGTACAAGCTCTCTCCGCGCGAAATATAGTCACGCACAATGCGATCGATGTCAGCGGGTGGCGTATCCTTCGGGATTCGCGACTGGATAACCGCAGTCTTCGTCCGTGCACGCAACGGAAAATCGCACTCGTGGCTTACGCCCACAATTTCGTGGTCGAACCCCAGCCCGAACAGGATTTCGGTGGCTGAAGGTAATAGTGAAACAATGCGCATGGTGCGGACTCTACCACAATTGGGAGTCAATAGGCCGTCGTAATTCGCGTTGGGACCTTAAATAGGGGCCCTTTGGAGCCCTTAGTACATGTAGTACTTTCGACGTATCACGTCGAAAGCCGCCAGGTCTTTCGCCCAACTGGCCACAATCTGCTCTGGCGCGGTTCCTGCTTGCAATTGCCGAACTGTTTCATCATTGCCCAACAAGTCCACAATCTTGCTGACATCAAAATTCGTTGGATACTTTTTCAGCAGCACCGCCGCGATTTCCAGTCCCATGCGCATGGAGCGCACCGCGCCACGATCCGTTACCTTTATCCCCACTCCGCCACATCGTTGCCCCGCATATAATCCGCTCACCGGAATGAATGGCTGGTTCGCAAACCGCAGGCCAGGCAGATTCTTTTCGTTCAATTGCTCAGCGATTTCTTCTCCGTTGATCCATGGCGCGCCAAACTCTTCGAACGGGGCTTCCGTGCCTCGCCCTACAGAAACTCCCGCATTCTGCAAAATCTCCAATCCCGGATAAAGGATCGACCCTTTGATCGTCCGCAGATTCGGCGACGGCGGTATCCAGCGTATGCCCGTGCTCTCGAAAAAATAATTGCGGTGCCAGTTCTTCATACGAATGACGTGCAGATCAACGTTGATGTGATTTTCAGTGTTCAAGAGCTGCGCCAGCTCCCCAATCGTCAATCCATATCGCACCGGCATAGCAAAGTAGGCGACGAAGCTGGTCTTTTCCGTGTCCAGCATTGGACCTTCCACAATCTCTCCGCCCAAGGGATTGGGCCTGTCGAGCACATAAAACTTGATCCCGTGCTTGGCCGCCTCTTCCATGCAATAACCCATGGTCGTGATATAGGTATAAAACCGCACACCAGCATCCTGGACGTCAAATACCAGAGCATCTATTCCCGCGAGCATGTCGTCGGTCGGGCGCAAGTGTTCCCCGTAGAGGCTGTGTACCGGCAATCCCGTCGAAGCATCTTTTGACGACGATATTTTTTCATCCGCGTGGCCGGCAATGCCGTGCTCAGGGCTGAACAGCGCTACGAGTTGTACGCCCGGTGCATGCGCCAGCATCTCCACCGTGGAGCGGCCTTGCGAATCAACGCCCGTGTGGTTGGTAATTAACCCAACCTTCTTGCCCCGCAGCAAGGCAAACTTCTCCACTTCCAATGTTTCCAAACCGGTTTGCACCCGCCCCGCGTGCCCTTTGGAGCTGCTTGCACTCTTGGTTTTCGTCCCAGGTTTCTGAGCGGCCCGGCAGGTCTGCGGCACAAGAATCCCCGCGGCTGTCACAAAGGTTAAAACTAAGCCTGCAACGGGGCGAAAAAGCACTTGCACTCTCCTCAATGGTTTCGTAGTTCCCAATGATATTCTGGAACGAGCCGTTCGCAGCCTGATTGTTCGGGCTCAGTGCGCGTGTTATATACAGTCAAGCAGCAGCGCAAGCGGCCGCCGGGGGAACATCCAGCAAATGCACAGGCGTACTGCAGGGCTTTTGCTTCTGCCCATCTCGTTTATTTTTCTTATGACCACAAACGTGCACAGCGATAATCGCCCTTCCAAAGCCGCCAAGGCGACATCCGGCCCCCCGGGCGCGACTCAACTTTCTGCGGAACAGCAGCAATGGGTTGAAGCCACTCTTCGCTCCATGACCCTGGAGGAAAAAGTCGGCCAACTGATTTTCAGCACTTATCATGGCAGTTTTGCAGCCAAGGATTCCGCCGCTTATGCCCAAATGCTGCACGACGTCAACGATCTGCATGTCGGCGGCTTCATCAACATTACCCACAGCTCCCCGCTCGGAATCGTGAAAAGTCAGGTTTATCCCACCGCGGTGCTGACGAATCAATTGCAGTCCGCCTCGAAGTTACCTTTGCTGATTGGTGCGGATTTTGAACGAGGCGCGGGGATGCGACTGGTAGAAGGCACCTCATTTCCCACGGCCATGGCGATTGCCGCCGGGGGCGATCCCAAAGACGCATACACGATGGGCAAAATCACCGCCCTGGAAGCGCGTGCCGCTGGAGTGCAATGGATTTACTCGCCGGTTGCCGACGTCAATAACAATCCCGGCAATCCCATTATTAACACGCGTTCCTACGGCGAAGATCCCGCGCGCGTCGCAGAATTTGTAAGCGAATTCATCCGCGGTGTTCAGGAAAATGGCGGCCTTGCCACCGCAAAACACTTTCCCGGTCATGGTGACACTGCGGCCGATTCGCATATCGACTTGCCGGTCATCAAAGCGGATCGTGACCGTTTGAATCATCTCGAACTGGTTCCCTTTCGCGCGGCCATTGAAGCCGGAGTAGGCAGCGTTATGACTGGCCATCTCAACGTGCCTGCGATGGAACCTGACCCGAATATTCCCGCCACCTTGTCCTCTAACATCCTCACGGGAGTTCTGCGCCAGGAGCTTGGCTTTCAGGGCCTGGTCATTACCGACGCGCTGGACATGGGCGGAATTACGGTGCGCTACGCACCGGGAGACGCTGCCCTCCGTGCTTTTCTAGCCGGCGCGGATGCCCTGCTGATGCCTCCTGTTCCCGATGCTGCGTATGACGCATTGCTGGCCGCCGCCAAAACCGGTCAGATTTCCACGGAACGGTTGGATACATCCGTGCGCCGCATTCTGGAAGCGAAAGCCCACCTCGGACTGAATACCCAGCGACTGGTCGACATTAACGGCCTGAATGACAAGTTCGGGTTGAACGAATGGCAAACGGAAGCTCAGAAAATTTCCGATCGAGGGATCACCCTCTTGCGAGACACCACGCATCGTTTGCCACTCGATGGCACAAAACCTGCGCGCGCGTTGCTCGTCTCTCTCTATGCCGACCCCGAACCGTATCCCGGTGAAGACCTCGAGCGCGAACTTCGCTCGCGATTCGATTCGTTGACTACTTTGCGCGCGGATACAAGATTCGTGAAGGCCGACATGTTGAAGCTTCCCTCGGCGGACTCGTATGACGTCGCGATCCTCGCTTTGTTCGTACGCGTCAGCGACCGAAAAGGCGATGTGGACGTTCCAGCCGACCAGTTACCTTTGATCAATCAGATCTACAAAAGCGGTAAGCCGGTCATCACTGCCGCGATGGGCAGCCCCTATCTGATCGAGCGCTTTCCTCAAGCGGAAACCTGGTTGTCGGCCTTTGGCATCAGTGACGTCGCGCAGATTTCCATTGCTCGCGCGATCTTCGGCGAAATTCCTATACAAGGACATCTGCCAGTCACGATTCCAGGCATTAATCTTCGTGCTGGCTTCGGCCTGGAAGTTCCCTCCAATCCCATGACGTTGCAATCCATGGATGTTCGCGGCGAGAGGCACAACTACAGCCCGCTTTTTCTGTGATAGAAAAAGCCATCGCCGATAAAGCTTTTCCCGGCGCCACCATTGCTGTCGGATATCGCGGCAAGGTTTCGCTCCATTCTTTCGGCAAGCTGAGCTACGACGCTGCTGCGCCCGAAACTAGAGTCGATACGATGTACGACATCGCTTCGCTTACCAAAGTTGTGGTGACTACAACGTTGGTGGAAAAATTAGTGGAAGGCGATTTTGCTTCGCCTCTGGATCTGGATGCGCCCATCGAACGCTATCTTCCCGAATGGATCAGCGCACCGCTCGCGCAAGCTCATCATGAAGTGAAAGTACGCAATTTGCGTGATCTTCCCGATCTGTCTGGAAACGCGCAACTGGACTGGCGCCACAAAGTCACCGTGCGTTATCTGATGACGCAC
This sequence comes from Candidatus Acidiferrales bacterium, assembly GCA_963837885.1. Lineage (GTDB taxonomy): Bacteria > Acidobacteriota > Terriglobia > Acidiferrales > UBA7541 > Acidiferrum. The sequence goes on from CAWIPD010000022.1 coordinate 115,298, forward strand.
ACTTCCGGACTGCCTCCCTTCAAGGAATACTGGCGCACTTCCACGAGCAAATCAGAAACGCTTTCGCGAATTTTCGTTGAGCCTCTCGAGTACGAACCCGGCACCAAGGTTGTTTACTCGGACCTGGGGATTATCTTGATGGCCGAGATTATCCAGCGGCTAACCGGCAAGCCGCTCGACCAACTCGCCCAGGAATATATTTTTGGCCCGCTGGGCATGAAGAACTCGATGTACAAACCGCCGAAGGATCTGTGGCCTGAAATTGCTCCGACGGAAGTAGACAACCAACTGCGGCACCACCTGGTGCAAGGTGAAGTTCACGACGAAAACGCTTACTCGATTGGCGGAGTCTCAGGGCCATGCCGGCGTGTTCAGCACATCACCTGATCTGGCCGCCTTCTGCCAAATGCTGCTGAATGGGGGCGTCTATGCCCATCACCGCATAGTAAAACGTGCGACTATTGCTGAATTTACCGTTCCACAACCGCTGGCGAAAAATACCCGCACGCTCGGATGGGTCGTACCCACAGAAGGCAGTTCCAGCGGACATTATTTCTCCGCACATAGCTACGGCCACACGGGATTTACTGGAACAACGATCTGGATCGACCCCGACCGCCAGCTGTTCGTTGTGCTGCTCACCAATCGCGTCAATCCCACCCGCGAAAATCACAAGATCGCCGAAGTCCGGCCCGCCGTCCATGATGCCGTGATGAAAGCTCTAGGTTTTTCAACGGAAGGCAGCCGCACCCAAATGAGTTCATTGTACGATGACGTAGGGGCGGCTTTATGCCGCCCATTTTGGTTCTTGTAGCGGCCACCTTCTGAGGTGGGCGTCTCCCTCTCAAGCAAACATTTTCTGTCGATAATCCAGTTCGGCCTGCGCAACTTGATCTAATTTTCCGAGGTCTCGCCAGTAAAATTCATCCGCCCGAAACGCCTGGATATTTCCGCCTCGAGCCGCCACATCGAGATACGCATCAATGATCGAGAAGATTCCATCTCGCTCAATCATCCCCAGCAACCGTGGCGAAATAACATGAACTCCCGCAAACGCCAATGGCTGCAGCGTCGGGGCCTGCCGCACAATTTCGTCTGGCTGCCCACTTCCCTTTATGCGCCCGCAAAGTTCTTGCGTGGCGTCAAACAATAATTGTCTCGAACTTTTGCGCTGCATCACCGCCAGCGTGGCTAGCGCCTTATTCTCTTTGTGAATCTGTACCATCCGCGCCAAATCAATCGTGCTGATGACATCGACGTTATGCAAAACGAACGGCTCGTCCATCGCACCTGAATCCTGCAGAAAAAACCATGCCAGCCTTCTTCAGTCCGCCACCGGTATCCAGCAATACATCTTCACGCGAAATTTCAATCTTCATCCCGAAGTTCTTATGCGCTTTCAAGTATTCGACGATCAAGTCCGCGAAGTGGTGCACATTGATGATCACTTCGCGGATCCCAAATTTACTCAGCCGCGTTAATGTGATTTCCAGCAGCGTGCGCCCGTCGATTTCCACCAGCGCCTTGGGGCGATCATCGGTCAGGGGACGAAGCCGCGTTCCCAATCCCGCGGCAAGGATCATCGCTTTCATTTGCCCATCTTTTCCAATTCAAGATGACGCAGCACTACTTCCACGCCAGACCGCTGGCGAAAGCGCTTGGCCAATTGTTCCGCCAGATAAACGGAGCGATGCTGGCCTCCCGTGCATCCGAACGACACCATCAAGCTCTTGAACTCGCGCTGCTGATAGTTGCTGACGCTGGCATCAACCAGCGACAACACGTTGGCAAAAAACTGATGTACGCTTTCTTGCTGGTTGAGATAATCGATCACCTGCGCATCTTTACCCGTCAGCGTTTTGAAGCGCTCTTCGCGCCCAGGATTTGGCAGGCTGCGCCCATCGAATACGAATCCACCACCGTTTCCCGACTCATCTTTCGGCAGGCCTTTGTGAAACGAGAAACTGAATATCTGTAATGTGAGTTTCTGCGATTCAGCAGCCAAGCCGTTCAATCTTTCCGAAGCCAGCATGCTCTTGAACGCGCCCATCAGCGTCGGCAACTCGATGGGCAATTGCACGTTATGGAGCAGCCAGCGCAGATTCTTTAATGCATACGGCACGCTCTGCAGGAAATGTGTTTTGCGCTCGTAGAATCCGCGGAAACCATAAGCCCCCAAAGCCTGCAGAATCCTCGCGTAAACGTACGCGTAGTAATACCGGAGGAATTCCTCGTGGTCGATAGAAATGTATCTGGTCAATTCTTCCAGATAGTGTTCGAGCAGTTGTTGCCGCAAGTCAGGGGGCAAGTCCGCCTTGGCGTCATACAACAAAGACGCAATATCATATTGCAGCGCGCCCTTTCGACCACCTTGATAGTCCACAAAAAAGGGTTCGCCACCAGGCAGCATGACGTTGCGCGATTGAAAATCACGGTACAGAAAGTAATCATGCGGAGCGCTCAAAAGAAAATCCGTCAACTTGGTGAAATCGTCTTCCAGCGCCTGTTCATTGAATGGAATGGCGGCCAGCCGCAAAAAATAATACTTAAAATAGTTCAAATCCCAGTTGATGGATTGCCGGTCGAAACTGGAGCGCGGATAGCAAACCGAGTAGTCCAGATCGCGTCCGGCCTCGACCTGAAATCGTGGTAGGGCCGCGACTACTTTCCGGTAGGTATCGATCACCGGTTTCGCGATTTCCCCACCATCGCGATTCTTCGAAAGAAATTCAAAAAGTGTAATGTCGCCCAGGTCTTGTTCAAGATAAGCGCCTTGGCTTAGATCTTCGCCGTAGATTTCAGGCACAGGAAGACCGTGCTTCCGGAAATGTCTTGAAAAATCCAGAAAGGCCACGTTCTCTTCGCGCACTCCATACAGCACACCAATCGCGCTGGACCTTTCACTGGACAGGCGAATGATCTGACGGCCCGAACCGCCCAGTTCGCCCTGCAGCGCCTGAATGTTCTCTGGCGGCGCATGAAAATGTTGCTCGAATAGTTTTCTAAGAACGTCCATGAACGTCAGTTCCCATGCTCCGATGTTCTAAGTGCCGCATGAATGCTGCTAATTCATCATAGATGATTCCCGCCAAACTGAGTCAGGACTAGGAGCTTTGATGTCGTGGATGCTAATTCGCTTCTGGAACTGCACTCGCGGCCTCGGACTAAGCTTTAGTGCGGCCTGTTTGCAGACTAGCGGCATAAACGCTTTGTTCGCCGCAGACACATCCACGTGGCTTCATCCCCAGTTATAATTTAACTATGCCCGCGCGCCCTAAAAGCCGCAAAGACAAAGACCCTCGCGTCACCGAGCGGAGAAATCCGGCGTCGAAAAATCTCGATCGGATGACCGCTCTCCAAATCGTTCGCCTCATGAACCGTGAGGACCACAAGGTAGCCGCAGCCGTGGCTCGGGAACTTCCCAGCATCGCTCGCGCGGTTGATGCCATCGTCCAACGAATGCAGCTTGGAGGCCGACTGATTTACGTTGGCGCTGGCACCAGCGGGCGTATCGCCGTACTCGATGCTTCGGAATGTCCATCCACTTTCAGCACCCCACCCGGATTGGTACGCGCTCTGATTGCAGGGGGAAGAAAAGCGATAACCGGTCCGGTGGAAGGCGCTGAAGATCGCCCGCAGGGCGCCGTGCGCGACTTGAAGAAAATTGCGTTGAAGACCAACGATGCACTAGTCGGAATCGCAGCCAGTGGAACTACTCCGTATGTTCTGGGGGCAATCGGCTTCGCCAAGCGTCGAAAGGCACTCACCATCGGCATATCCTGCAACTACAATTCGCCCTTGGGGAGAGCGGCGGACATTGCCATCATGCCGGTCGTCGGCCCCGAAGTTCTTACCGGTTCAACGCGACTGAAATCGGGCACAGCGCAAAAGATGGTCCTGAACATGCTCTCTACTGCGGTGATGGTGCGATTGGGCCATGCGTACGACAACCTGATGATCGACCACGGAATTGCGAATGAGAAGCTTAGAAAGCGCTCAAAGCAAATCCTGGAAGTAGCCAGTAGCCGGAGTGTGTCCGCAGTAGAACACGCATTGCGTCAAAGTGAACACGATCAGCGCGTTGCACTGGTCATGCTGAAGTCGGGCGTCTCTGCCAGCCAAGCACGGAAAAAACTGGCCGACTCCGGCGGGCGATTAAGAACAGCGTTAGGGGAATAGAGGAGCCGGGTAGCATCGGTCACAGCGAATGGACAAGTTCAGAATACGCGGCGGAAAACCACTACACGGGGCAGTGCGCATCAGCGGCGCGAAAAATTCCGCCTTACCCGCGATGGCGGCCACGTTGTTGACAGCGGAACCGGTAACCCTGCGCGGCCTCCCCATGGTGCGCGATATCGTGACCATGGCCAAGTTGTTGGCTTTCATGTCCGCCAATGTTTCTACTGTAGAATTTCCTGCCACCGATTACACCATTCAGGCCGCCTCGCTGAACGACGCGGTCGCACCTTACGAATTGGTCAAAACCATGCGCGCTTCCATCCTCACTCTTGGGCCGGCCATCGCGCGCTCCGGCGTCGCCCACGTTTCTCTTCCCGGTGGTTGCGCCATTGGCGCGCGTCCCGTGGACCTGCATCTGGACGCCCTGAAAAAAATGGGCGCGGAAATAACCACTGAACACGGCTATATCCAGGCCAAAGTTCCCAATGGCGGCCGTCTGCACGGTGCACACATCGTCTTTGAAAAAATTACCGTTACGGGCACGGAAAATATCCTGATGGCCGCAACACTTGCCGATGGCGAAACCATCCTCGAAAATTCCGCGCGCGAGCCAGAAATCACCGACCTCATCCATTTGCTCCGCAAAATGGGCGCTCACATTCAGGGCGATGATTCATCCACTTTGCGCGTTCGCGGAGTCGAAAAACTTTGCGGCACAGATCACCGCGTGATTCCCGACCGCATCGAGGCAGGCACCTTCCTGATAGCCGGGGCCATCAGCAATGGTGATCTCACCATCACGCATTGCGAACCAGCGCATCTCGGCGCGCTCATTGCCAAACTGGAAAAAGCGGGAGTTCCGATTGAGACGATCGACGCCAGCACGCTTCGCGTTCGCGGCGCGAAGCAACTCCTTGCTGCCGACGTCACCACCGAGGAATATCCGGGTTTCGCTACCGACATGCAGGCCCAATATATGGCTCTCGCCACCCAAGCCGAAGGCGCGTCCATCATCACCGAAACCATCTTCGAGAACCGCTTCCTGCACGCCAGCGAAATGATCCGCATGGGCGCCAAGATTGATATCGATGCCCGACGCGCCGTCGTTCGTGGCCCAGCACAGCTTTCCGGCACCACCGTGCAAGCTTCCGATCTGCGCGCCAGCGCTGGACTTGTCCTCGCCGCCCTGGTTGCCTCGGGCGAAACGATCATCGAGCGCGTCTATCACATCGACCGCGGCTACGAGCGCATCGTGGAAAAGCTGCAAGCCGTCGGCGCAGACATCGAGCGCCTCCACACCCCCGGCAGCTAAATTAACCGCACGGCAAACTTCGTCGATTTCTGGTACACTCCATCCTCGAACTTGAGAGCGGGCGTACCTGCTTTCCGCCGCCGAATTCAACCGGAGAGGGAAAACCATGCGGAACACCGAGCTGCTAAACAACATTGATGCCGCGATCGCCGAAAAAAATCTCCTCAAGCACCCTTTTTATCAAGATTGGCAAGCCGGCAAATTGAGCCGGGAATCGCTTCAGCTTTATGCCGCTCAGTATTACCGCCACGTAGAAGCCTTCCCGAAACATCTGCGGGTACTCGCTGCGCGCACCGAAGGCCCACTGCGCGAAATCGTCCTCGAAAATTTAGCTGAAGAAGAAAATCCGGCTGCCACCCACCCCAAACTGTGGCGCGATTTTGCCGCCGCCCTTGGCTTGAACGAAGATGACCTTTGCTATTGCCCTTCTCTGCCCGGAACGCAAGCCGTGGTCGAAACTTTTCGCGAAATTGTGGGCGATCGTCCTGTCTCTGAATCCGTAGCGGCACTCTATGCCTACGAATCGCAGGTGCCCGAAATCGCCACCACAAAAATCGAAGGCCTGAAAAAGTTCTATGGGATTGACAAGCCACAAGGTCTGGCCTATTTCACCGTTCACGAGCAAGCTGACCGGGAACACCGAGCAGCCTGGCGCAACTGGCTGGAAGAGCACGGTTCCGGCAACGAAGCGGAAATCCTGGCCACCACCAACGAAGCGCTCGACGCACTCTGGGGTGCCTTGGACGCTGTCCACTGCACTCACGCCTAGTCGCTCTGTGCCAGAACGAACTTAAAACAAAAAAAGGCCCTCGAATTCGAGGGCCTTTTTCGTTAGCAGAGAAGAATTGCTCTGGCTTAGTTGCTTTCGTCGGTGCTCGACACAGGCGCCGTTTCTCCAGCAGGAGCAGCCGGAGTGACTTCCTTCTTGCCAAGCCCCTGCTTCTCGCGCGCTTCCTTGATCAACGCCTTGCGCGATAGCCGGATCTTGTTGCCTTCGATCGCCAGCACTTTGACCAGCACCTGGTCGCCGAGCTTCAATTCGTCGCGAACGTCGCGGATGCGATGCTCGGAAATTTCGCTGATGTGTAGCAAGCCGTCGGTCCCTGGGAAGAGTTCCACGAATGCGCCGAATTCGGCGAGCCGCACAACTTTACCCAGATAGGTTTTGCCGATTTCCGCGCTGGCCGTAACGTCGCGCACCATCTGCAATGCCTGGTCGCCTCCCGCCCCGCTGGTCGAGAAAATGTGCACCGTGCCGTCTTCCAGCACGTCGATCTTCACGCCGGTCTGTTCGATGATGGACTTGATCTTCTTTCCGCCCGGCCCGATGAGGTCGCGAATCTTGTCGGTAGGAATGCTCAACTTGTACAAACGCGGTGCGTACGCCGAAATCTGCGTGCGATGCGAGCTGAGCGTGCCTTCCATGATGTCCAGGATGTGGAAGCGCGCCTTCTTGGCCTGAGCCAACGCTTCACGCATCATGGCGATGGTTATGCTGGTGACCTTGATGTCCATCTGCAGTGCGGTGATGCCGTCGCGCGTGCCCGCTACTTTGAAATCCATGTCGCCGTAGTGGTCTTCTGCGCCCGCGATGTCCGTCAAAATCGAATACGAGCCGTCATCGCCGACTACCAGTCCCATCGCGATTCCCGCGACAGGCGACTTCATCGGCACGCCCGCATCCATCATCGCCAACGACGCGCCGCACACCGTGGCCATCGACGAGGAACCATTCGACTCCAGGATGTCGCTGACAACGCGCATTGCATAGGGGAACTCAACTTCGGGTGGCAGCAGGTTCGCTACTGCGCGTTCCGCCAAAGCTCCGTGCCCGATTTCACGGCGTCCGGCACCGCGAACCATTTTCACTTCGCCAACGCTGAACGGTGGGAAATTGTAGTGCAGCATGAAGCGCTTGAACACGTCATGTTCGAAGAGCAGATCCATCCGCTGCATGTCTTCCTTGGTGCCCAGCGTCAGGGTCGCCAAAGCCTGCGTTTCGCCGCGGGTAAACAGCGCCGAACCGTGTACACGTGGCAGTAAACCGACTTCGCAGGTGATCTTGCGAACCTGGTCAAATGCGCGTCCATCCGGGCGCCGCTTGGCCTTCAGCACATCCGCGCGGAAAATTTCTTCGCGCAAACGCTCAAAGGCGCGCTTCGTCAAGGTCAGCTTTTCTTCATCGTCTTCCGGCACGGCCTTGGTGATTTCCGTCAGTAACGCATCAACCAGTTGGTAGCTTTCCTTCTTCGGATGCTTCTCGGTGTTCACGGCGTCCTGCAGCTTCGCGCCGTAGTTCTTCTTCATGCTGTCGTAAATCGCTTTGTCAAACGGCAGCGGAGCTACTTCCACCTTTTTCGGCTTCAGTTGCGCGTGCAATTCCTTGATCGCCCCGATAATGCGCTTGATCTGGGTATGGCCAAATTCCAGAGCTTCGGCAATCTGCTCTTCGGAAACTTCAAATGCGCCGGATTCCACCATCACGATGCCGTTTTCCGCGCCGGCAATGATGATGTTCATCTTGCTGGTCTTCTGTTCGGCAATCGAGGGATTCACCACCAGCTTGCCATCCAGCAGTCCCACGCGAACTGCAGCAATGGGATCGGTGAACGGCAGGTCGGAAATATACGCCGCCGCCGAAGCCGCGGTTACCGCAATGACGTCCGGATCATTCTCGCTGTCCGCGGACAGCACCATGGCGATGATTTGTGTCTCATTGCGCCAGGAATCAGGAAACAGCGGCCGCATCGGTCGGTCAATCAATCGTGAAACCAAAATCTCGCGCTCCGAAGGCCGGCCTTCTCTCTTGAAGAAGCCGCCCGGAATCTTTCCCGCGGAATAGGTATTTTCCCGGTAATCCACGGTGAGGGGCAGAAAGTCGCGGTCGATGGGCTTGGTGGACATGCAAGCCGACACTAGGACCACGGTGTCGCCATATCTTGCCGTCACGGCGCCATTCGCTTGCTTGGCAATTTTTCCAGTTTCCAGGATCAGGTTGCGTCCGCCGAGATCGAGGGTTACTTGGTGTGGAGCGGGTATGTGATTATTCTCTGACATGTTTCTTCCTTTGGCTCCTCTTCAGAGGAGCTCTGTTGCAGGGACCTCCCTGCAGTACCATTCCATGGAAGAAAAGAAGGGGAATAGCCACGCTGGACAGTACGCAGCCAGTTACACCAAGAGAAACGCGCTTATGCCCGCTTGCGCAGGCAAAATGCAACCACGCCCAGCCGCTTCAAAGCCGGGTGACAGACTCCGTTGGGAATTTGTGTTTTCGTGAGTTTGCAAGTACTCCCGCAATCGGCGGGATTCAGATTACTTGCGTAAGCTAAGGCGTTCAACAATCTGGTGATACCGATCCGGGTCTCGCCGGTTTAGATAGTCCAGCAGGCGCCGCCGCTTGTTCACCATCATAATCAGCCCGCGGCGTGATGCGTGGTCTTTCACGTGGGACTTGAGGTGCGAAGTCAGATAGCTGATCCGCTCGCTCAAGAGTGCGATCTGCACCTCAGGCGATCCCGTATCTTTCACATGTGTCCGGAATTGTTCGATCAAGCCAATCTTAACGTCGCTCAAGTGCCCTCACCGTCGTCCCTTGAAATTTCCTCTTTTCTTCAACTCATCAAAGTTAACACAGGTCCGTTCGGAGTGTAAAGCGCTAGAAACAATGCTGGCAGGCCCGTTTTCGCCTAGTCCATTTCTCAAGCATTTCACTTCTTCCTGTGAGGATTGCAACCGCTACTTCCCATACACCAGCAGGGTAAAGGTGTCCGGAATAATGGTTGGCCTGGGACGTGGATTCTCCGCCGTCTTTTCGGGGGTCGGACCGAAGTCCGCTGTCACCGTATAAACCACGTGGGTAGCGTAATCAATCGCCATGGTGCGTGCGCCGCGCTGCGTCTGTAGGGTTTCCACAAGCGAAAATTGCGTGGGTGAATCTTCATGCGCGATCGTAATCGTTCCATCTCCGCAAGAGGCAAACGCATATCCCGTGACCGGGTCAAACCGATTGGCGTCCACTCCCTGGCCGATGGGCACCGTACCAAGGACTTTTCCTGTATTGCCATCAACGAAAGCCATCAGCTTGTTGTGGCAGCCCACCACCAGGATTTCGTGTGCTGCGTCGATGGCCAACCCCGAGGGAGACTCGCAAGGCGCCAGCGGCCAGGTGTTTTCGATCTTCAAGGTCTTGGCGTCAAATTTGACCAGCGCGCTCTTGTCCTCCAGATTGACGAACATCTTGCCTTTGCCATCGGAGGCGCCAAATTCCGGCCCGCCCCCCAGCGCGAAGGTGCTGACAGTCTTTCCTGAAGCAGCGTCAATGGCGGTTGAGGTGTTGGCATCACCGTTGAACGTAAACACTCTCTTTGAAAATCCATCGTAAATGACCGCGTCCGCATCTTTGTCGGCCTTGGCGTTGCCGATGGTCTTAAGTGATGTGAGGTCAAAGATGGTTGAATCGCCCGTCTTGCCGTTGGTCGTAAAACCCTTGTTGAACTCATCCGCCAGGGCTATGCCATGCACGCCCTGTGTATCGGGAATATCACCAACGATTGTTCCCTTCTCAGGATCGACAACGATTACGTGCGTGCCGCGCGAGATAAACAGACGGTGCGTGGCAGGATCCACTTCGAGATAGTCCCAGCCGCCGGCGCCGCCAAGCTTAACTTTCTTGATCAGATGGTAGCCGGAACTGCCAGCAGATTGCGGCGTAGCAAAAAGGTGGGGAGCAGCGGCAATAGCGAGTCCCAAAAGCGCCAGAGATGCGCTGGCAAATGCGTTTTTCTTATCCATCGAAAACCTCCAGGATCGTTCTGGATTACCAAAATTTGTCCGACTTAATTTGTCACAGGTCAGATAAACCTAACATAAATGATTGGGGGAGAAGTATCCGGAGCCTATCCCGAACTCGTGGGTGCGACGCCGGTCTTCTGGCTCCTTCCACTTGCAACCACTCCGCAAATCCGGTTAGATGCTTGGTGTGGGGTAGTGCATCGCGCTCGTTATCCTGTCGGATTACTGTTTGACGGTTTCAAACTCAAAGGAGAATTTATGCGTAAAGTTAGCGTTTCGTTTGCTGCCTGTTGCCTCGGCCTGGCACTCTTCGCTGTGGCTTGCGGGGCTCAGGATAAATCCAAGCGGCCCAGCCCGCCAGCTACCGCCACCGTTGACCTCGGTGGCACTGCAATCACCATCGATTACTCCAGCCCGCGCTTGAAGGGCAGACAAGTTGGTGGCGAGGTCGCATCATTCGGACAAGTCTGGCGTGTAGGTGCAAATGAAGCCACGACATTTGTAACCACCGGAAACATCTCGGTTGGCGGCACGGCCGTTCCCGCGGGGAACTACACCCTTTTCGCGGTGCCGGAAAAAGATAAGTGGACCTTGGTGATCAGCAAGAAAACCGGTGAGTGGGGCACAGATTATCCAGGCCCGTCGCAAGACCTCGCGCGCATTCCCATGAAAGTCTCCGCGCTTCCCTCTTCCGTGGAAAATTTCACTATCTCGTTCGATAAGTCCGGCATGGGCGCTACTCTGAATTTGGATTGGGGCACCACGCGCGCCTCCGTAGCCATCACCAAGTAGCCCACTTTATTTTCGTAGGGGCGGCGCTATGCCGCCCCATTTTAATCAGGGCGCAACTCCCTTTGCTCCGGCACCCATCGCATAAATCACTGATTCCGAAATCCCATCCAGTTTCAACGCCTTCTCAATCGCCGTATCCGCCAGGGCAACGGTGCAAAACGGTGCAAGATCTAGCCACGTGGCTGTCAGGCAAAACGTCTGGCAGAGATGGCCTGCCTCAAGAAGAATCGCCCGGTAAGCACGCGCGTAGTCATACTTCCACTGCGTACGCGCAAACACCGCGGTAAGAAACACCACAAACGCCGCATCCCGAAACCACCATTGTCCGGCCAGAAATTTCTGCACTTCAGCGGCTGTTGCGCCCTTCCGCAGTTCCTGCAGTCTTCGCCCGATCGCATCGTAGTGATAGATTCCGGGCGCAACTCCTTCCACCTTTAGCACAACAACATAGGCTTCGAGCGGGTGCAGAGAGCCACCAGAAGGCGAGGTCTTCTGCGCTAACTTTCCTACCTTGGGAATTTTTTCCCAGCGCTGCACTGCAAAGGAAAGTTCCATCAGAGACGCGAATGATTCATTGCTTACTTCGTCCTTAGAAAAATTCCGCCAGGTACGGCGCTGTCGCAGCACCATGGGAAACTCCGAAGCGGAGGGTTCGCTGCGCAACTCCACGAGTCGGGAATCCTGGATAGCGTTTCTTCGGGAGAGGCAATGCGTGCCTTTCCATTAAATTCTGGAAGTAATCAAACTCGCTGTTACTGATCTCCTCGGAGTAAGCGTCCTTCGTGCTCAAGTGAAAGAAACTCGCAGCCGGATTCCAGGCGCCCCATTTCCGAAGAGCACGCGTCTTTTCCGTTTCAATTGGCTGCTTCGGACTGGATGATTCTAGAAGGGTTTGTTGCGTTAACTGCTCCACCGTGGCACGCAGCGATCTGGCAGAATACTGAGGCCATCGGCGAGCCATCGCTTCGAGCGTCTGCCAGTGATCAAAAAAGTCCAGCACCTCCGCAGTTTCCGCCGAGGCACCCACAATTTTTCCGCTCAGGTAATTGTGGAAATAAAGACGATCTGCTTTCCAGTAGGAAATTAAAAAACGTGAACGGCGGTAACGCTTCACTCCACGGCGCCCATTGGTCTTGGTTGCCACACTTTTTTTTGATTTGGCGCCCACCTTCGCTATTCGTCCGTGACTTGTCAGTCGGAGTGTCTAGTCCTCGCACGATTTGCTGGTCATACGGCCGTGGTACAGGTGGGTCATCTTACCGTGGCACTTCTTAAGAAACATATCGATGGCCTCGATTTGCAGATCGATATCCTTCTTTTCCGACTCTTCGACTTTGGATTTGATCTTCGCCAGAACCACTTTTGTTTTCTTCAGCTGGCTGTTGAGCGATTTGTAGCTAACCGCAAAAGTTTCTTTCTTTTTCGCCACGACTTTTACCATGTCTTCCTCCACGTCTTCGTCCGGCCCGATGTCGTCACCTTACCGCAGGGCCGTTCGGTCATCCGCGCCAGCGGAGTCTATGCGAGGCCCCCGTTTGCGTCAAGATTTGGTCACCTGAGCAATCGGAGCTTCCAGCTTCTTCAGCAACGCTTCAAACCGCGCTTCACCATGGAGAAATGCGAACTGGGGGTGTACACGCAAATTCGTCATCCGTGCGCTGCGTTCGGTATACCCGAGTTCCAGCCACTTGATGGTCTGCGCTTTATCGCGCTGCCCGGCATAAATCATGGCCCAGTCATAACTGGACACGTAGCGCTTGCCTTCGAGTTCTTTGAACTCGTCAACTATTTCCTGTCCTTCTTTTTGCCGGCCCGCCCTGAAATACGCGTTTGCCAGTTCTCCTTTTCGAGACAGGTTTCCTGGCTCTAGGGAGACATTCTTGCGGAAGGCCTCGATGGCCGCCTCATTCTGCCCTTTTTCTAACAACGCTTGTCCCAGATAGCCGTAGGCAACTCCAAAGCTGGGATCTAGCTGCAAGGTTTCTTTTGCCGCCTCAATTGCTTTGTCATAATCACCGGCCAGGTAGTGGCACCAACCGACGTTGGCATTGATGATTAATGATTTCGGATCGATATCCCGCGCCAGCTTAATTTCGGTCAGTGCTTCTTCCTTGCGCCCCATTGCCGCAAGATAGAGCGCATACCAGTGCAAACCCTGCGCGAACCCAGGATTCAGCGCAATCGCGCGTTGGTACTCGCTCTCCACATTTTCTGCTTCCAAATTGTAAAAGCGAAGTGCGGCCAGCGCGGAGTGCGCCTCGGCTAACCGTTCGTCAAGCTGCAGAGCTTTTTCCGCTGCTTGTTTCCCCTTAGGCACCACCTCTGCCGCCGGGCGCATCTGATAAGAGTCCATGGACATATACACTTCTGCCAGCCCTGCATACGCTCCGGCAAAAGTTTCGTCCTTTTCGACGGCTTTCAGAAAATACTCCTCCGCTTGCAAGAAGCCTTCCTGCGTGCGCTTCGCTGATTCAAATCTCCCCTTCAAATAAAACTCATACGCTTCTGGCACGACACTGCGGTTACGCGCCAGTTCGGATTGCTCGGCACTGCTCAGCTCCACTTGGATTCCCCGGGCAATTGCCGTGGCTACGTCGCTTTGTAGGGCCAGCACATCCGCATATTTCCGCTCGAAGCTGTCCGCCCATAGCGAGCCTTCAATATTTGTCTGCAGCAGCTTGGCCGAAATGCGCACGCGATCGTCCGCGCGCATGACCGAACCCTCCACAATCGCGTCAACGCGCAACTCTTGCGCAATTTCCTGAAGCGGCTTTTGCGTGTGCTTGTACTGCATGACCGTGGTCCGCGAAATCACCCTCAACTTCTTGATCTGCGACAGTTCGGTGATCAGCGCATCGGTCATCCCATCCGCGAAGTAGTCCTGTGCTGGATCACCCGAGAGATTCTCCAGCGGCAGCACTGCAATGGATTGAATCGCCCCCGCCACTGCGGCAGGCTTTGGATTTTTACGCCCCTCGATCCAATAACCCAATCCCAGCGCCAGAGCGGCAACCCCGCAGAGCAACAGTAAATTCCTCCAGGACCATAGCCCCGGCGATTGAGTGACCACGGTCAAGAATTTCTGCGTACGCGACGCCGTCCCCGCCGTTTCCAGCGCCGCCCGTACTTCCCCCGCGCTCTGGTATCTCTGCCCCGGCTCTTTGCTCAGGCATTTGTCGATGACGCTCTGCAACACCATCGGAATGGTCTGCGAGATATCTGGTGGCCGCTCGCGCAGGATTGCCGCGCTCAGTTCATACGCCGTAGCTCCGCGGAATGGCCGTCGCCCCGCCACCATCTCGTAGAGCAGGACGCCGAGCGACCAGATATCACTGCGCTCGTCAGCTTCCTGTCCCCGGAACACTTCGGGCGCAACGTACGGCAACGTTCCCGTAAATGTGTGCTGCGATTCCCAGGATTGATCGAAGCGCGTCGTGCCATCGCCTCCACCGGTGTCCAGCCTCCGCGATATTCCAAAATCGAGAACCTTCAAGAGCCCCGTCGGCGTGACAATCACGTTTGCCGATTTCAGATCTCGGTGAATAATTCCGCGGCTGTGCGCATGGCTCAGTGCATCGGCAAGTTGAACGCCGTATCGCTCCACTTGTTCCAACGGCATTCCCGTCGAGGTAATCTCCGCCCCCAACTGATGCCCTTCCACGTATTCCATGGCGATGAAGGGCTTGCCCTCCGCTTCTCCCACTTCGTAGACCGTGCAAATGTTGGGGTGATTCAGTGCGGAAATGGCGCGCGCCTCAGCCAGTATTCGTTCGTGGCTAGCCGAACTGCCCGAGGGGAGAGCACCGAGGAATTTCAAGGCGACATCGCGCTGCAGTTTTTCATCACGCGCGCGATACACCACGCCCATTCCGCCCTCTCCAAGTTTTTCCAGGATGACGTAGTGAGCGATTTTCTGAGCGATCATAGGCGGAGCTTCAGAGAAGTTGACCACACCCGCCACTCAGGAGCAAGCAAAACACTCGATGTCCGCTCCGGAAGGTTTCGGGCAAAGCGGATCGGGAAGGACCACAGACTTAGATCAAGTGGAGGCGGTTCGTTCCCCGGTCAACCAGCACTACGGCTCCGACAACCATTGCCGCCGCTAGCGCCACCTTGAAGGTAAGCACTTCCCCTCCGTACGCCCAACCCAGCAGCACGGCTACTACTGGATTGACGTAGGTATGCGTGGCCACCAACGTGGGCGAGTAATGCTCCAGCAGCCAGTTATAGGCCGTAAATGCCACCACTGAGCCGAAGAGGATCAGGTATCCCAGCGCTACCCAGGACCTCGTTGTGACCTGCGCGAGACTAAACCCCCGCGCTTCGCCGGCCAGAGTTCCCGTAACCAACAACATCACTGCCCCGGACAGCAACGAGAGCGCTGAGAGCAACAACGGGTGCCCCGACAAGTGCGACTTCCGCGAGTAAATGATCCCGACCGACCAGGCCAACGCTCCGAACAATATCGCTACGGCTCCCAGCATGCTTCCTCGGACTAGTGGTATCTACACCACCCACCAGCACACCCACTCCGATCAGGCCCAGCAAAATCCCCGCGACCAGCAGCCCATTCAGTCGCCAGACTCTCGCTGCCATCGAAGAAAGCAGAAATACAAAAATCGGTTCGATGGCAATCAGCAAGGCTGCGGTTCCGCTGGGCACTATGCGCTCGGCCCAGTGCAGCGACCCGTGGCCCAAAAGAAAGAATAAGAACCCAATTACGACGCTCGCCCTTATCTGCGCCGCTGTCGGCCTCAGCCCTTTTCCGAGCGCCCAAGCCAGCAAAATTGTGCCCGCGACCAGGTGCCGGATACCGGCCGTATACAGAGGAGGAATTGTCTCCACGGCATAGCGAATTGCCAGGTACGTGGAGCCCCAAATAATATAAATGGAGAGGAACGCAAGAATTACATGCAAGCGTCGGGCGCGTTGCCGCTCCAAACTGGGGACTTTTTCGAGCGCAGGCACGATGGCTTGTGATGTGTCGCTCATAATTGAACTCCTGCTGCATGTAATGAGATAAGCGTGTTACACTCATTACACGAGCCTTTACCCTACGATACTTCTTGTAATGGGTCAAGGACATTTATCTCATTACAATGGAAAATCAATTTCCTGACCCTTTCTCCTCCCGTGGCTTCGGCGACTCCGCCCCATGGCTCGATTTCATCAACAGCGAGCTTTGGGACGGCTACGGCAACTTAACCGAAATGCTCGACGACCCCGCTTGGATCAAGTCGTTTCTACGCTTCTGGAAATGGCGCGAACCCGCCGACGCACTTCCCCAGAAGCAATTCCGCAGTCTACGCGCCCTCTTGCGGCGACTGGTCGGATTGGCCGCCTCCGGTAAGAAAATTCGAACAGAACACCTCGCCGAAGTGAATGAATGGTTGAAGATACCTGCCTATCCCCAGCTTGAAGAGAACCAAAATGGATTGCAGTTGGTTCTGCGTCCGGTCCAATCTGGCTGGCCTATGATCCTGGCAAATATTGTCAGTTCGTTTGCAGACAGCCTGGTTCGCAGTGAGCAGCGGCGCTTGAAAATTTGTCAGAATCAAGATTGCAAATGGATTTTTATAGACAGCACCAAGGGAAACGTTCGCCGCTGGTGCAGCAACGCCACCTGCGGAAATCGCGCGCGGGTCCGGCGGGCTCGTGCCGCTCGGAAGTAGTACTCATTACCCTTTAATGCGCTGGGGGCGGTGCTTTGCGAAAGAGCACGCAGTAATCGTCGTCCGGCCAATCATTGTAAATCTTGTCGACCACAAAACCCGCCGCGGTCAACTCTTCAGTAAGAATTTTCTGTGGTATTCCGTGGCCTCCACGGTTGGCAGGCACTCCCTTGACTGGATCGGACGCTGTAAGTGAGGCGCGGGGCGGAAACTCGATCACCACAAGCACGCCAGAAGGCTTCAGGGACTTGTAGAGGCTCGCGTCCATCTCCACCGGCGCGGTGAGATGGTGGTATACGCGACGAAGCAGAATCGCATCGCAACAAGCCACGGGGAGATTCGTTTCTTTCTCGGCGGCTTCCAGCACTTCAAAATTCTTCCAGCCGCGATGCCCCGCTTCCGTTTTCAGTGCGGCTAGTTTTTTGGGGTCCAACTCAGTTGCATACACCTTTCCTTTAGAACCAACATAAGAGTGCGCCGCAAAAGCGTATTGGCCCTCCCCGGCACCTACATCGGCGATAACGTCACCGGCCTTCCATCCCAGAATTTTGGCCAGCCGGGAAATCTCCTCGTCCGGTTGACCTGCTCCGACCGCAAGCGAAACTGCAATCAGTGTCAACGAGACCAAAAGAAAAATCAGTCGTCGCTTGCTGGACTCGCAGTTTCCGTGATTTTTCATGCGTAATGACCGAACTGTGGTTTAGGCCAAGGACGATGCAATTGGCTAGGATCTTTGGTTGCGGACCAGCGACAAAAATTCGTCGCGCGTCTGCTTGTTGTGACGGAACGAACCGAGCATGGCGCTGGTGACCGCCTGGCCGTGCTGTTTCTCCACGCCACGCATCTGCATGCACAAATGACGCGCCTCAATGATCACCCCAACTCCCTCTGGGCTGATCTTCTCTTCGATAGCATTGGCGATCTGGCTGGTCATGCGCTCCTGAATCTGCAATCGGCGCGCAAACATGTTGACCAGTCGCGCGATCTTGCTGAGTCCGAGCACGCGCTTGTTCGGCAGGTAGGCGACGTGCGCTTTGCCAAAAAATGGAAGCAAGTGGTGTTCACAAAGGCTGAAGAATTCGATGTCCTTCACCACCACCATCTCATCGTACGCAACGCTGAACGTCGCACCATTCAACACGGTATCCAGATTCTGGTGATACCCGCTGGTCAGAAATTTGAAAGCCTTCTCGAACCGTTCCGGGGTCTTTCGCAGTCCTTCGCGGTTCGGATCTTCGCCAACCAATGCGATCATTTTGCGCACTAAATCAGCGATATTCTCCCCTGGAAGTTCCAGCTTGGCATCGTGCAGCATGATTTCCGTCGGCTTGGTCATTTTAGTCATCCTCGTGTCAGACCGGTTGGCGATCTGTAAGTTCTTCTCCGGCGTACTCAAACGCGTTGTTGCCCGTCTCTTCGACGCGCACACGTTCGAGCTTGGCCTTGGGGAAGTGCTTCAGGCGCTTGTAAATTTCGATACAGACATTCTCCGTAGTCGGGACTTGTTCGCGAAAAACGGGAACCTCTTCGTTGAGCGAGCGATGATCGAAAGCTTCGATCACTTCCCGCTCCACAAATGCATCGAGGTCCGTCAAATTCGCGATCATTCCCGTAGCCGGATCCACCGTCCCTGACACGCTGATCTCCACTACGTAATTATGCCCATGTCCATGCGGGTTATTGCATTTGCCATAGACACGGGAATTCTCTTCCGCGCTCAGCTTCTCGCTGTGCAGCCGGTGCGACGCCGCAAATCGGTAGCGCCGCCCTAATTCGATTTTGAGCCCGTCGGCGCTCATGCCGGTTTGGCTCCATTGCGGTAAACATCCGCAAATAAATCCGGAGTTTCGTAAAGCCTGACCTTAAACAGGTGCCCCTGCTTGATCTTGGGCTCCAGCAGATTCCAGATCACCCGCGAAATATTCTCGCAGGTAGGGATCTGCCCCTTCAATTCCGGCACTTCGTAATTCAGGTGCCGATGGTCCATGCGCTGCACGATTTCGCGCTCCAGAATTTCCTTCAGTTCCTTCAAATCCAAAACCATCCCCGTGACCGGGTCTGGTTCTCCTGCCACCGTCACTTCCAGCGAATAATTGTGCCCGTGGCCGTGCGGGTTGTTGCACTTTCCGAAAACGCGCTTGTTCTCTTCCGCGCTCATGGCCGGATTGTGGTAAATATGCGAGGCAGAAAATTCGATTTTGCGCGTCAAATAGACCATGAATCCCTATCTCTTCGATGCACCGGAGGTACCTACAGGATACTCTCTCCCCTTCCAGGCTAGCGAGCCTTTCCGGTGAGCTTGGTAGGATGCCCATAAAACCCCACCGTAAAGGAGCTTCCCGGGAATCCCGTACCAGATGAGTTTGAGCGGAAATTGGTTACGCGCCAATTCCCTGCGATAAAACCAATGCCAGAGCCCGAAAGCGATGACCGCGCGCAGAGCCACCGATTGCCAGTCATGGGCCATTCCCCAGGAGAAACTGACGAAAAGCGCGAGCGCCAACAGTGGTCCTATCGCCCTGAAAATTTCCCAGCTTACCGCCGCAAAAGAACCTCCCATCAAACGGTACAAATTCTTGCGCCAGCCTTCCCACATCCCGACAAAGGAGCGGTACATCCGAACGCTTACGATGCCTGTTCCCGTGCCAAACCACAGACCGTAACCCGCTCCTTTGACCAACTTAGCCAGCGCGACATCCTCCAGAACTTCACCGGCAATCGCCGCATGGCCACCCACATGGTTGTAAACGTCACGACTGATCAAAAGAAATTGGCCGTTGGCAGCAGCGTCTGCTTTTTGCGGATCATTTACATCATCGAACGAGAATCTCTTGGCCAGCCGGCAATAGATAACAGGAATCAGCGATTTTTCGTACCAGGTTTCGGTAATTTGCTCCGGAGAGAACGACACCAGAGATGCGCTTTGTTTACGCGCAATCTCCAATGCCTGCATCGCCGACTTTGCTCCATGCAAGACGTCGGCATCGGTGAAGAGCAGCCAATCCCCCTTGGCCTCGCGTGCGCCCAGCCAGACAGCGTGATTTTTTCCAACCCATCCGGTCGGCAAGTCTGTGGTTTGCAATAAGCGGACTTGCGAATATCGTTTCATCAGGCCGTAGACAATCTGAGCGGTGCCGTCAGTAGACTGGTCATCGACCACCAGGATTTCGCTGATTTCCTGCTGTTGGGCCAATGATTCCACGCATGCGCCGATCGTCGCTTCTTCGTTTCGCGCCGGAACGATGGCGGACAGCAGAAGGCCGGGTTTGGCTGTGTCTTTCATCACCTTTGGCTGTGAGGCGGGGCTTTTCGCGGGCGTTTCTCTACGCTATTATAGCGGTATATGAAAACTCTGTTTCGCAAAGTTATGGCCTACGTCAGCATGGGTTTTGCCTTCGCCATACTGGCGTTTTTCAGCCTGCCCCACTACCGCCAGGGCGAATCTTCCATCGCCGGCAAGACCGCGGAGGACTTTGCGATTGATCTCAATGGCAAGCCAGCGCATCTTTCAGACCTGCGCGGCAAAGTCGTAGTCCTGAATTTTTGGGCTACCTGGTGCCCGCCCTGCGTGGAAGAGACTCCCGCATTAATCCAACTGAACCAGCGCATTGCCTCGCGCAATGGCGTGGTTCTTGGCGTGAGCGTGGATGATGACGCAGCGGCGTATACCCAGTTTATCCAGGAACACAAAATCAATTTCCCCGTCTCACGCGACGCTTCCAAAAAATCCGCTCAGGATTATGGCACCGTCATGTATCCCGAGACCTACATCATCGACCGCCACGGCAAGATTGCCCGCAAGATTATCGGACCGCAGGATTGGAACTCTCCCGAAATGTTGGCTTACTTCGATAATTTATTAGCGAAGAATTAACGTCGGATTGGACATCGCCTGAACCCGCAGTCAATTTTGTGCAGTTTAGCTCTCGTGGTAATCCAGCAAGATTAATCCCACAATAATGAAGCATACCGGCCAGATCCATTTCAGATACTTGTGCGCCTGATTGTCTTCCGGCAAGCGCAATTCCAGCCATCGCGACCATCCCGCGACTATCCCGAAGATCGCCAGCGGTGTGTGGCTCAACTCCGCCAGCATCTCTTCCTTCACATTGCCCAGTGCGTGCGTGTGCGTGAGTAGAACCACACCGCCCAACGCGCAAACAATCGGAAACACCAGCGCTGCTCTCATCGATTTCAGGCGATTGGTTTCCACACGATACTGGAAAATCGCGAACACAATAATCAAAACTACGGCCATGCGGTGCTGCAAAACGTCCGCAACTCCAAAACTTTTCCAGAAACTTCGGGGACCGAGCGGCCAATTTTCCGGATCGGCGCGGAAAAACAGAAAAATTGCCAGTCCCAGGAACATCAGCGGCCACGCCTTGGCCCATGAAAAATATTTCACGCGCGAAAGCATCGCCAGTATTCCCATAAGAAAAACAATCAGTCCCGCCCAATTGTGGTTGTATTCCGACCACGCAATATCTTCGGCATCGTCGGGATGCCAGACTTTTTCTCCGGGCACGGATGGTGGTGTGACAATTTCGCCCTTGGCTTTGGCCTGGTTGTACACCAACTCCGCCGATTTATAGAAGTCACTCTCGCGGGGCGTCTCGAATCGCGGCAATCGAGGGGCAAAGCGCGCGGTAATCTCCTGCATGCTGACGCGGTCCTGCGTCAAATCGACGCCGGGAGGCTGCGAAGTCAGCGAAGCCGCAGCCAGAATTACTGTCAGCCCAATTCCAATCTCCGCCTCACCAAAACGAATCAGGCTTTTCACCCCAGCTGCCGCTGCTGTCAGATCCAATTCCCTTCACGATGTAATAATTGGCAGCGCCCAACACCAACAAGCACAGCAGCAGGATCACTTTTGCCGAGACCATTACGCCGTACGCCGTGCCGTAAATCGCATTGATCGACCCGACATACGCCCAGCTCATTCCCAACCCTGCGAGAACCAACAACGCCACGCTGATCTGCGCAAGTCGCGAGAACCTGCGCACCACGGCAGCCCTTGCTTCACCTTCGGGCAACTTCTTCATCGCCAGCAGCAGAAAGGGCAGCCCGCCGATCCAACTGGCCGTCGCGAGATAGTGCACAACGGTCAAAGCGATCAGCGCCGGCCGGTCTTCCATGCGCGATGCAGAGTGGCTGGTCATTACGGAGGAAGCAAGCATGACGGCAGCCGGAATCAGCAGAAATTGCGGGAATCGTTCGCGTAAGTTTGTCGGCGCGAACGCGATGGCCAACCCAGCGAGGAACGCTAGCGCCCCCGCCCACACAAAATTGGCCCCCATTACTTCGCTGATCGAAAGGCCCACTGTCGCGCGCAGCACCAGCGAATTGGCTATCACGAAAAATAGTTGCGTGGCGGCAAGGCCGATTGCCGTCCAGCGAATCAGCTTCCAGGAGGAACGTAGCAGCGCCTCGTTGCGCTCCTCAGCGCGCCGCGCGACCACGGTGAAAAACAGGATTCCGCCAATCGTCACGCTCTGCAAACACAGTATTGCCGCTCGCAACAACACGACGAGAAACCCGAATATGCCTAGCAGTCTTACCATTGAACGATCAGGATCCGGTCACCTTAAAAGGGACTTCACCACGGGTGATGTGGCCGTCCGGAGCGAGAACCTGCCACACAATTTTATAAGCGCCCGGCTTCAAGCCTTTGGCAATCGAGGTCAGCGTATCGGGCGAGGATTGCTTTTCGAGAGTCATGTCGATTGTGGATTTATCAGGATTCGCGATTTGAACTTTGGATCTCGCCGCATCAATCCTCACATTGAATTTCAGCTTCAATGGCACGTCGGGGCCAGGCACTGAACTGTTTGCCGCCGGCGAAGACTCTTTGAGAATGGCATGCGCCTCGGCGTATCGGGCCAGGAGTAGAATCGAAAATCCAGCCGCTAGTAACAACGCCACTCTAAGCGCTTGTCTGGTTCGATTCATCGGCTATCCTCCGTACTTTCGTTTTCAACATTCACGTTGCAAATAGTTTAGCCGCACCCATTGGACACAGCAAACCAATATCTGCAACTTCCACTTAACAAGTATAGCGATTTTGTTGTGCGAGGGTGGGTGGAGTGGAATCGTTATTCGTAGCGCAGCGCTTCAACGGGGTCGAGTTTCGCAGCCTGCATGGCAGGCACCCAGCCGCTGATAACGCCGACTACCACGAGAATCAGCGTGGAAAGGATCATGGTTGTCACCGATAGCGTCAGATGGATATCCACTTTGCCGCTGTCATCCTCGTAAGCCGGCCCAAGAAACGGCAGCGTGCCAATCGAAGAAGTAAGAATCCAGGAGATTAGGATTCCAATCACCCCAGCCGCAAGTGTCAGAACGAGCGCTTCCAGCAGAAATTGCCAGCGAATGTGCGACTTCTTGGCGCCCAATGCCCGGCGCAAACCGATTTCCCTGACGCGCTCGTCAACCGACACGAGCATGATATTCATTACGCCTACGCCGCCAATTCCCAGCGTCATCGCGCCAATCAAGAACAGAAGTCCTTCAATACCCAAAGTGATGCCTTCGTAAATGGGCTTGAATTCCTGGCGGCCAAACATGGTGATGGCGCGCTTATCGCTGGCAGAAAAGCGTTGGCGGTTGGCCACGGCAGTGCGGAATTGCTGCATCGCCAATGCCTCAAATTCCGGCGCCACAGGCTCGAAGACCATCACGCTGGCATACCGCGCGTCCCAGATATCCGCGGCAGCACTGTACGGAATGAACGCAGACTCGTCGTCGCAGTTGAAATAACAGCTGTCGGAAAATTTCATGTCCATAGTGCCAATGACGGTGAAACGAACTCCGTTGATGCGCACTGTCTCGCCAACCGCGGGCATGCCGCTGAACAGTTTCTTCTTCAGCCGCGCCCCCAGAAACACCACCCGTCGCCGCTCCGCAATATCCTCGGCGGAAATCCACCTGCCGTCGGATGGAACCTCATTCCGCATCTCGCCATATTCCGGGTAAACCCCGCGTGTCGCCGAGTCGGAAACCCTCTCTTCGTGCGATATGCCTTCAAACTTCACAGTTTCGAGCGTTACGCGCTTGATCAGCGGCGATTGCGCTTTCACCCAATCCGCGTCTTCCTGCTCGAAGCGCACCTCTTTACCGGCGCGTTCCCCGCCAGCCTGTTCACTGGTCGTGCCCGGCCAGCAGATCACCGCCCCTTTTCCAAATACCTCGAATGTATACATCAGCACACTTCGGAATCCGGCCCCATAACTCAGAAGCAGCGTCACCGCGACGATCCCCCACGATATTCCCGTCATGGTCAACAAGCTGCGAACTCGGTTGCGCCCCAGGGCGGCCCAGGACTCTTTGAAGATTTCTCCCAGCATCAGCCACCTGCCTCGAAGCGCAAAGCTTCTATGGGGTCCACCGACGCTGCTTGATTGGCCGGATACAGCGCAGACCCAACAGCGATAATTCCCAACAGACTGATCGTCAGCGCGGCGAGTTTCCAACTCGCGTCCAGCCCATCGAAATACGGCATCTTTGGTAACAAGTTAAACAGTCCGCAGAATCCGTAGGAAATGATCAGCCCGGCACCGCCGCTGATGCCAACCAGAATCACTGTCTCGAGAAAAAACTGCCGCAGTATCGATTCGCGTGTCGCGCCGAGCGCTTTTCTGACCCCGATTTCGCGTGTACGTTCGCGCACGCTTACCAGCATCACGTTCATCACACCCAGTCCGCCAAGAAAAATCGTGGCGATGCCGACGGCGCCCATGAAGACTTCCATGCCCACAAAAATCATGCGATTGGCTTGCGCATTCTTCACCGTATCCCAGATGCTCGCCGCTTCTTCATCTCGCGGATCGAAGTTATGCAATCGTCCCAACGTACGGCGAATCTGGCGGACGCAATCCGGATGCGTTTCCAGCGACCAAGGCGCAACGAGCAAGCGATCGACAGTATGCTCAACGGCAGGAGGCTTATTCGGAAAGTCCCGCTTCATGGAATTAAATGGAATAAAAATTTTGCGGATATCGACGCCGTCGTAGCTGGAGTTCTGGTCCTTTGTCAGCATGACTCCAATCACTGTATAAGGAATGCCATTCAGCTCAATCGTTTGCCCAATGGGGTCGCGTTCCGCAAAGAGCTGTTTTTTCGTGTCGCTGCCGAGGAACGCTACTCGCCGTCCCTGCTCGTTATCCTCATCGTTGTAAAAGCGTCCCTGCGCCACGCTGATGCTGCGAATAATGGTGAAAGGCGGCAGCGAACCCACCGTGTCGATGTCGCCGCTGTTGAAGGCGCTGTGCACTTTGACGTTGTTGCCCAGTTCCGGCATCACGTATTTGCAGGCGGGACTCTCCTTCGCAACTTCCAGGTAGTCATCCTCCATCCAGTGAACCGCCCGGCCGGAACGGGCTCCCCCAGCTTGCATGCTGGTGCGTCCTGCGAAAACGATCATCACGTCTTTGCCAAAATTTTCCTGCTGCTTCTGAATGCCTCGGCCGAGGCCTTCTCCCGCTGCAACCATTAAAGTAATCGAGATAATGCCCCACGCGATGCCAAACATGGTGAGCAGCGTGCGGCGCTTGTGAGCCCACAGAGTTGCCAGCGTGTCGCGCAGTAGGTCGCGGAACGTCATGATTGCGCCTCGTTACTGCAGGATGACTTGCTGTTTTTCCGTCAATCCGGAGACGATTTCCGTTTTCACCCCGTTGGATATTCCCAACTTCACATTCACTTTCTTGCGGCCATTGGGAGCCTTGGGATCAGGGAGCTCCACGGATGCGTTGCGGTCCTTGTCATAGATCAGCGACGCTTCCTGGACCATCAGCACGTCCTTCTTTTCTTGCAGCACTATTTCGGCATTGGCGCTCATATTGGCCTTTAATTCGCCGGTGGGGTTGGAAATCGAGACGCGCACTTCAAAGGTCGTAACGTTGTCCTTCTCTTTTCCGAGTGGCGAAATCTTGGTCACTTTGCCCGTATATTTCTTGTCTTTGAACGACTCCACTACGATTCGCGCCGGTTGGTCGAAATAAACTTTCCCGATATCCGCCTCGTCGACCTTACCTTGCACGTAGACCTCGCTGATGTCCCCAAGAGTGAACAACAAAGTGGCTTGGGAGCCGAGAACGAGGATCGAGCTGACCGCGTCGCCAACGTTGACGTCGCGCGAGAGGATCAACCCGTCAATCGGGCTCACAATCGTTGAATTCCTTAGATCTTCTTCCGCGTTTTCCAGCGCGGCCTTGGCCTGCGCAACTTCTGCTTCGGCTTTGGCAATTTCTGCTTTTGCCACGATCAACGTTCTTTGTGCACTGACCTGTTTATTGAGCGCCATCTGGTAATTCTTTTCGGCGTCCTCCACCAAACTCTTTGCCATGACGCCGTCTTTGTACATTTGCTCGGCGCGGCCCATATTCAGCTTGAGGAAAGGAACATCAGGACCTTCGGCGTCAACCTTGCTTCGTTCCAGTGACGCGACGGCAGAATCGCGCGCGGCCTGCGCGGCTTGATAGTTGGCTTGCGATGCGCGAACACTGGCTTCAAGCTGGATTTTGTCGAGTTCAGCGAGGATTTGCCCCTGCTTCACTTTGTCGCCGTAATCCACGTACAGTTTCTTCACAATGCCGCTTGCTTTGGACTTCACTTCCACCTTCGAAAGCGGTTGAATCTTTCCGGTAGCGACCACTACTTTGGCCAGATCGCCCTTCTCCACAGTCGTCAACTTGGAAGGATCAATTTCGTGACTGGGCCGCAGCGCGGCGTATACCCCGTAACCACCTCCGACCAGAATGAGCAGCGCAACAGCGCCAATAATGATTCGACGGCGGCGCTTCTTGGCCGCCTTTCCGTTTGTTAAACCGTTGCCATTTGTAGACATGACCACCCTCGCGCGGGGACTTTTTGCCTTCCCTCTGTATGTACGCACGGCAAAGGCGAAAGTTCCCTGCTGGCGGTATAGACGTAACGAATAATCGATTGGTCAGCGGGTTAATTGCGGAACTCGGATGGCTTTTCCGCTCTTAGAGACGGAACTTCCGGAGGCGGAGAGCGTTCAGGATTACTGACACCGAACTGAAGCTCATCGCGGCGCTGGCAATCATCGGGCTAAGGAGCCAACCGAAGATGGGGTAGAAAACTCCCGCAGCAATCGGTATGCCGAGCGCGTTGTACAAGAAAGCGAAAGTTAAATTCTGCTTGATGTTACTCACTGTGGCGCGCGACAACCGCCGCGCACGCACAATCCCTCGCAAATCGCCCTTCACCAGCGTGATCCCGGCACTCTCCATGGCGATGTCCGTCCCGGTACCCATGGCAATCCCAACATCCGCAGCGGCCAGTGCAGGAGCGTCGTTGATCCCGTCGCCGGCCATGGCTACCTGGCGCCCCTTCCCACGCAATTCCCGAATGAACTCAGCCTTACGCTGCGGCAGCACTTCCGCTTCAAACTCTTCAATTCCCAATTTCTTGGCGATGAGGCTGGCGCTAGCCTTGCGATCGCCCGTCAGCATCACAATTTGGAGGCCGTCCTCGCGAAGAAGTCTTAGGGCTTCGGGAGTCGTCGATTTGATTTGATCGGCAAGGAGTAACGCCCCCTGGACAACTCCATCTACGGCGCATAACACACTGGTGACGACGGAAATATCAGGAATCTGCTCAGCGGTGCTCGAATCCGCCGGCACGGCAATTCCCTGCTGCGTCAGATATTTGGCGGTCCCCACCAGAACTTTTTTCCCAAGCATTCGCCCTTCGACTCCTCCGCCGGGCGTGGCCTGGAATTCCGTTATTGGAGCAAGCGGCAACTTCTTCGATTCGGCGGCGCGAACAATTCCTCGTGCGAGCGGATGTTCACTGGAGCGTTCCACGCTGGCGGCGAGTGACAGCAGCGAGTCTTTGCTGAACTTGGTGTCTGGAAAGATTTGAACTTCCTGAAGCGCGGGTCGGCCCTCCGTCAGCGTCCCTGTCTTGTCGATCACCAGCGTGTCCACCTTGGCCAATCGTTCCAGTGCTTCCGCATTCCGAACGAGTACACCCACAGACGCACCGCGACCCACGGCGACTAGTATAGACATCGGTGTGGCCAGGCCAAGCGCGCAAGGACAGGCGATGATGAGCACTGCAACCGCGGCGACCAACGCATGCGCGAGCCGCGGTTGTGGTCCCCAAATCGACCATCCTAAGAATGCCAGCAGCGCGGCCAACACAACCGAGGGAACGAAATAACCGGCGACTTTGTCAGCCAGCCGCTGCATCGGCGCGCGGCTGCGCTGGGCTTCGCTTACCAACTTCACAATTTGCGCCAGAAGAGTTTCGTTCCCAACACGCTCGGCCCGCATCACGAAACTCCCGGTGGAATTAAGCGTGCCTCCCGTGACTGCATCTGCCACTGTCTTTTCGACTGGCAGCGGTTCACCAGTGACCATGGACTCATCGAGCGTGCTGCTGCCTTCGGTAATTTTTCCGTCTACAGGAACGCGTTCACCTGGGCGAACTCGAAGAAGGTTTCCCGGGCTGACTTGCGTCAAGGGCACGTCTCGTTCGTCCCCACCCTCCACCAGATGCGCGCTCTGAGGAGCCAGATGCAGCAGTTCGCGGATCGCATTGCTGGTTCGTTGTCGGGCCCGCAACTCCAGGACCTGTCCGAGTAGGACCAAGGTGATGATTACCGCGGCCGCTTCAAAATACACCGCGACTTGTCCGTGCATGTCCCGAAACGATGCCGGAAAAATCTCCGGAAACATCGTTGCGGCAAGGCTGTAGAGATATGCAGCGCCAGTGCCCAGGCCGATGAGCGTGAACATGTTGGGACTGCGATGCACCAGTGAGTTCCAAAATCGCTGGTAGAACGGCCATCCACACCAGACCACCACGGGAGTGGCCAGCAAAAGCTCCAGCACATTTTTCACTGCTGGACTCAGGCGCAAACCCAACATTTCACCGAACATCGCGATGGCCAGCAAAGGCACGCTTAGTGTGGCGCTGAACCCACAAGCGTTTGCGCATCGAGTCGTACTCCGGATCGGATTGTTCCTCTGCGACGATGTCCATGGGTTCCAAGCGCCATTCCGCACTTGGGGCATGTGCCTGGGCCGATTTGGATAATTTCCGGATCCATCGGGCACGTGTAACGGATACCCTGTCTCGTTTCAGGAGCAGTTTTCGTGGGCACAGACTGCTCCATGCCCGCTGTGCCTGGTGCTGCAAGAAACTTTTCCGGCTCCTTGGCAAATCGTTCCGCGCAGCGCGTCGAGCAGAAATAATAGGTCCTGCCTCCATAGTCGAATTTCCCGGCCGCTTTCTTGGGGTCAACCGTCATGCCGCATACGGGGTCTCTTTCGCGTGGCTCGCCACTCAAGACAGGTAATGCAATAGCCTGACGAGCTCCTGTGGAACGGACCCCGAGCGAGCCAGGTTCTGCCTGTTCCTTGGTCTGTTCTGCAAGGAGATATTGATCAGGGCCCTTCTGGAATTTTTGGGCACAGCCGGGCGAGCAAAAATAGAATGTCTTGCCGAGATGCTCACTTTTTATTTTCGCCGTGTCCGGATTCACCTGCATGCCGCAGACCGGATCGCGCTCCATTTTTGTGGCCACGATTTCCTCGCCCTCCCGCTTTTTTGTTCCGTTCGGTGCAAATATTCGCACCGCAATACGCAGCCTTGATACTCAAGCACTCGCGTGAACTCAAGTTAGCGCAAATGGGTGTAGATCAGCTCAAGCAATTCGTCGTACATCGCCGCGGATTTAGCGTGATTGCCGCTGGCGATCGCGTCGGTCGCACAATGCTGCAGATGATTCTTCATTAGATTGCGCGCCACCCCACGCAAGGCTTCCTGCACCGAAGCGATTTGTACGATGATGTCGGCGCAGTAGCGGTCCTCTTCAACCATCTTCTGCAAACCTCGAACCTGGCCTTCGATTCTGCGCAGCCGTTTAGTATTGGCGCTTTTTAGCTCGGCGTCGACCCCGATGGCTTTGCGTGCGGTGGTGTCTGCCTGGCCGATATGCCCCGGAGCCTGTCGGGCGGCCGATCCTCTTCTGGCTGGCATTCCCTATACCCCCTGGGGCTATATATACCCCTACCCCCTATCTTATGTCAAACACCTGATACCCCGCCTTGCAGAAAGTGGACAGTAAGGGATCCGAACGGGAGGAACCAGGAATCCCCGTCTTCAAGCGGCAAAAGCGCCATAAATAATGCCGGACGATGGTCCACGTCGGTAACATCAACGCTAGGGGAATAACGGAATGCCAATCCTGGTGAGTCTCCTGTAATCAGTTGGCATTAAAAATCGCTGGTAGGGCTGGTATACTGCTGGCTATGACACTCGTGGAAATCACTTATAATTTGCACTCTTCCTTAAGCAATGAACAACTCGCCCGGCTCGGCGAGTTCTCCAACGCCTACGGGCTGCGTAAGATCCGCGTCGATGAGCAGAAGAACCAGATCTCCCTGGAATACGACGCGTCGCGACTCCGCGAAACGCAAGTAGCCCATGTCCTGGGCAAAGCGGGAATCTCCGTAAGCCAGCAGACACCGGAAACGCTGACCCCAACTTGGGTCGAAAGTCCACGGAATCAGGTTGAGAGTATTTCGTCGGCGCGAGTACAGGTCTCCTCTTTATTGTCCCTCTTCTTTTTTCCGTTTACGCTGCAGTTTCTTGCTTGTTCGATCGTCTTTCTGGCGCTGTCCCTAAACTTTACACAAGCGGATGAAAAACCTCAGTCGTCACGGTGAGTGGAAAAATCATCTCCCAGACCATCTCCAAAAAGGTAGCGCCCTATCCCACCGAAGCGAGAAGAAAAGGAATTCAGGGAACCGTCAGACTGCACATCCTCATCGGCACCGATCGGGAAAGTCAGAAAAGTCGATGTCGTCTCGGGAGATTCCCATCTCGTTCGTTCGGCAATCGAAGCCGTGAAGCAGTGGGAATACAAGCCCTATTTGCAGGATGGAAAAGCCGTCGAAGTGGATACCGTCTGCGAAGTGAACTACAGCCTTGCCCCGTGAAGCAACCCGAAAAAGCTGCTACACTCAACCTGGTCTTCCGTCTGCAGCTTGATCGACAACCATTCGATACAAGAAAAAAAGGGGCCCCGCTTGGGACCGGGAGCCCCGAAGGCGCGTTTCAGATGCCGATGTCTTTTTCACACCGGCGCGTGGGGTCATCCATCCTAGCTTCCCTCTCAGAGGCAGGTGGGAACGAACCACAAAAATCCAGCAAGCAAGCCCCTTCCCCCTCGCTTGCAATTCTTGAGTTTCGTCTACCGAAACGCGCCCACGGCGGTAGGGTAGTGCACGATGGGAGCCAACCTTCTTGGGCTGCAGCGAGCGCGTAATACATTAAAAACCATAATTTACGGAAGAACAGGACAGGAGGTGGGTGGACAAAACTGGACGCAAGGCTCAAAACGGGACGACTGCGAACGACCCGGAACCCTCTCCACAGCTTTGAAAGGCTGCTCTGTACGGCTCCAGTACCTACAGAACCCGGGTAATATCTTTTTTGAGAAGCGCGACCTATCGGTTTTTTTGTTGGTTCAGGCTGAAACTGTGCGTGCATGAGTTCCTTCTCATACAAACGCATACGACGCCTCGTGACTTGGGTCCTGCTGGACCTGATCGTGGCCGCAGCCGTGATGGGCTTTTCCGTGTGGGCGGATACGTCCGGGCGTGTGAAGGAGGTGAAACCCGGAGTCTGCTACTGCGGCTGCGCGCTATCAAAAACCGCGGGGGGATGTAACAAGATGTGCGAATTGCCGAAATATGCGTCGAAATGGTGGGCGGTGACGTGCACGAAACCGCGAACAAAAGCACCGGCGGAAAATCCCGACGCGGGGCCGCGGCTGCCAAGACCTTCGCATGCAGAACGGGCGTCGAATTAACGTTTCAAATTCCAATCTGAAGCTGCCTCACGATTCCTCCACTTCATGACGGCAAACTGCGCCGTCACTCCGGTCGGAATGACAGTATTCACCGGGTGAACTCCATCGAAGCATCGGAATTCTACAGCTCCAGAGTGTGGCTCACAGATTTTGAGTCGAATTTATTGTTGGCTATCCGAGGAGTTTCGAGAAGATTTCTGGAATTTCAAAGATGGCTTGATTGTTCAGGGCGCTGACGTTCTGACGAAATTCGGAAAATGTGGCAGGTTCCAGTAGCTGGTTTACACCCGCAACGATTTCCTTGAAGTTGGACAGAATGATCCCCACACGCTTTTCCTTTACCCACTCGGTGTTGTAACGCTCCTGTGGCAGACGTCCAAGCATTGCATTCCAGAATAACCGGCAGACGGCGAACCATGGCTTCAGCGACGCTGCCCGGGCCGGGCTTGCCGATCAGAAAATCCGCGGCCCGCATGAGACGATGCACTTCCTTCGTGAAACCCAGAACATGCATGGGCAGATTCCAGGTTCGCGCCGGAAATTTTGCGGTCGAGCTTGTCGTTGCGTCCGCAGATGACTATAAGTTGAACGGGAGCGCTTGCTCGATCCAGCCGCTCGGCGATCTCGTACATCACTTTAGAGCCAAACCCACCGAAGAGCAGAATCCCGTAGGCACATCTCCTGAAGACCCAACTCCCTGCGCAAAGCGACGGAGTCAATCTGCTCCTGCACGTAAAAATCGGGGCGCAAAATCATGCCTGACGTGGCAAAGATGTGCGCGTCATCTTTCCCCATGGCGCGAGCCTGCTGAACGGCCTTCTCCGTTCCGCAAATCACGAACTGTTTTTCCATCGGCTCGATCCAGAAACGCGGCGGAAAATCAGCCAGGTCGGTAATCAGCGTAACGAACGGCTTATCGGGATAAAGTGAAGTCCAGGCCTCCCCGATTTCGCGATTGAAATGCGGAATCACCGAAACCAGCAGATCCGCAGGATGTTCTCGAAAATAGTCCTGTAACAATTTCACCAGCGGCCGGTGAAAGAGCCATATGGTGGCCTGAAGAATCCGCAGAATTTGCGTCGCACCCAAAGTCCAACCGTTGCGAAGCAGGATATTGTATTGCTCTTGGATCTGAATTCCAGTCAGCCTGCGAAGCACATCGAGCTTGTTCGTAAGGTCTTGAAACTGGATGAGGTTAACGTCCCAATCGCGCTTCTGCTGGGTCGCAATGGTCTGCAGAGCCACAGCGGCGTTGCGATGACCACCACCCGCATCATGAAATAAGACATGGATTTTCTTCATTGCCGGCATTGTTACATGAATTAAATGTGCTGCAACAAGAGCATTCAACATGCCATGTGGAAAACTATAAAAGTCTTTTGTGCTCTATGAGTTCCGGGGCACCTTTCATCTACATTTCGCGCCTTCTTCACCTCTTGTTCATATCGTCCCTTCACAATATTCCCATGCGCTGCGACCTTCATGTCCACTCCACGGGTTCGGGCATGTGCAATACGCCCGGGCTCAGCCGCATTTGCAGGGAATCCTACAACCAGCCTGGCGAAGTTTATGACCGCTGCAAGCAACTGGGCATGTCCATCGTTACCATAACCGATCATGATTCCATCGACTCCGCAGAAGCGTTGCGAAAGTATGCGGACTTTTTCCTCAGCGAAGAGGTGACCGTGCAGATGCCCAGCGGCACGGAACTGCATCTGGGTGTCTACAATATCCTTGAAAAGGACCATCTCGAAATTCAGCGCCGCCGCGCCGACTTCATTTCCCTGCTGATGTATCTCACCGAACGCAAACTCTTCTTCAGCGTGAATCACGTTTTTTCCGGTTTGACAGGTCACCGCGAACTTGAGGATTTCAACTGGT
The DNA here is from genome assembly GCA_963837885.1 of Candidatus Acidiferrales bacterium. GTDB lineage: Bacteria > Acidobacteriota > Terriglobia > Acidiferrales > UBA7541 > Acidiferrum. The sequence continues at coordinate 148,779 of CAWIPD010000022.1, forward strand.
TCGCATCCTACGTTCCGGCCTTCGAGGTGCGCAACGGTCAGATGTGGCCGGAAGCAAATCTGAGTGCGGAGCGTTTGGCGAAAAAACTGAACAAAGCGGGCATCGCGGGAAGCGACTCCCACACACTGGCTGGCGTCGGCTTAACCTACACGCAAGTGCCGGGAGCGCGCACTGTGGAGGAATTCTTCTCCTCCCTTCGCGCTGGGCGCGGCGTGATTCATGGCGAGCATGGCAGCTACGGAAAGCTCACCGCGGATATTTATCGCTTTGCGGGTTCCTGCGTGAAGGAAAGGCCTTGGATGGCCGCTATCCTTCCTTTGACCGTCCTGGTCCCCGTGGTAACGGCCGGCCATTGGTTAAATGAAATTCGGTTTTGCAAGCAGTGGGCGCCGCGAATTGAAGGCGAAGTAAAGAAACCTCGGATGTTGTGGGAAGTGGATTCAGCACTTGAGGCGAACTGGGCCAGTTGAGGTGAAGCCATGACTTTGGCGAGAACCGTCTGGAACTATATCGAGAACCGGGATCACCGGGTAATGCACCGGATGAATCGATGGAAAGCGCCCCGGTGGATACGATTCTGGATGCTGGCCGCAACGCGAATGGGTGATGGCTGGTTGTGGTACAGCTTGGCTGCAATGGTGCTCGTGGTCGGTGGACCTTTGCGCTATGCCGCCGTTGGAGCCGCCATGTGTGCCGCACTGGCCGGCATAGCCGTATTTAAAGCGTTGAAGGCAATGAGCCGTCGCCAGCGGCCCTGCCAACTGGAGCCTCATTGCTGGGCCAAAATCCTGCCCCCCGACCAATTCTCGTTCCCCTCGGGCCATACCATGACAGCCTTTTCCATTGCGCTCGTCGTTAGTTTTTTCTACCCTGCGCTCGAAGGTCCACTTTATTTTCTGGCCATCAGCATCGCGGTCTCGCGCATAGTTCTGGGCATGCATTTCTTGAGCGATGTACTTGCTGGAGCAGTGCTGGGCTCCGCTCTCGGAGTCACGTCCATCGTCATCTTCGCTTCCTACGGCCTAATTTAATCCTGCCCAGCCCGCTCTCAGGGCTTTACCACTTTGGGTGGCGTCAGGTAGGCCCACCGCTCCACGAGCTGTCGGTGTGCAACCCGCCAGATCACAATCCCAGAAAATTCGTACTTGGTTCCGGACGCCGCTTCCGTCCCTGTCCATTGATTGCGCACGACCACGTGGTCGTCTTCGGCAATCAGGTCAAGTATATCCACGCGAATATCGGGAAATTTTTTGTACGCTCCACCCACATAAGCTTTGGCGCCGGCAGGGCCAGGAGGTATGCCCGGGGGTACGTCAGTCCCGTGATCAACGAATTCAGGTGCGAAGTTGCGGTCGGCAATATCGAGATTTTTGCGATTCACAAATTCCTCGAAGTGATTACGGACGAACGACTTCAGTTCGTCATGAGTAAAACCAGTCTTCGGGTTCAGCGCTTTTTCGTCTTCCATCGTATTGCTCCCTGGTTGGATTCTCGGTTCGGTCAGGCTTTTGCGCCCTGACTGCGGAATTCATCTCGATGCTGCTCGAGGAAGTCATTCAGAATAATCGCTGGGCGACCAAGCAGACGGGGCAGCACCTCGGTGACTTTGCCTCCGCCACCGGATACGTAGTATTGCTGCAAATCCAGCAGCGCATTCACTTGCCACTCTGGCATGCCTAGCTCCAGCATAGTTTTGCGCTGAGTGGCCTCCGGGATATCAACATATTTAACTTCCCGGTTTGCAACGCGTGAGATGCGTTCGGCGAGTTCTCCGTAGGAAACCGCCTCAGGCCCATTGAGCTCATAAGTCTTCCCAATATGTTCGTTAGGCACAACTAAAGCCTTGGCAATCACCGTTGCTATGTCGTTCACGTCCAGATAACTCGTGCGGGCACTCCCCATCGCGGCATAAAATACGCCTTGCGCGCGGATGCTCGGGGCAAGATAGGCCAAAATGTTTTGCATGAACCCGTTCGGTCGAATGATCGTGTAGCCCAACCCCGAGGAAAGCAGTTTATCCTCCACAATTTTGTGCCAGCTCGGAAAAGACTTTGGGTAGTCACCCGCGCCCAGCGCGGAATTCAGTACCACATGCTTAATCTGGCTTTCACGGCAAGCGTCGATAACATTCCCTTCCAGTTCAACGAGCGCCGGTATCGGCGAGCACACGATGAAGACGGAGTCCACGCCTTGAAGCGCGGACTTCATGCTCTCCTTCGAGGAAAAATCTCCTACTACGCTTTCCACACCAGCAGGAATTTTCCTCGCGTCTTCCGGCGTGCGCACCAAAACTTTAAGAGGCTTACCTGTTTTGCGAACCGCTTCGACGACAGGACGACCTACGGTGCCTGTGGCACCGGTAACAAGAATCATGGCATTTTCCTTTTGGCCTTGGCACAGTCCCGGGCGAGGGTATTTATGAACTTATGTGCGGCCTGAACATTTCGGAAGCATGGTATAACGACAACGACAGTCGGGGAAGTACGAACAAAAAGGTAAGCTGGAAATATTAAAATCTTGTAAATCATCCCAGGACCTAAACTGATGAAGCATATCGAAGGTTGTCCCGTGCAAGCCGCCATTCAAGTTCTGGCGGGAAAGTGGAAAGTACAGATCTTCTGGCACCTCTCTTTTGGCAAGTTACGCTTCGCCGAGCTGCGGAAAAAGGTCCCACGGATTTCGGAAAAAGTGCTTACCGAACACCTTCGTCAGTTAGAAAAAGATGGCGTGATCAACAGGCATGTGACGAAATCCGTGCCCCCGGCGGTGGCTTATTCATTAAACGAGCAAGGCGAGAAACTCGTGCCAATTATGGAAGCGCTCTGCGATTGGGGCAGCCAACACTTTAATATGCAACCCTCGCTGGTACACCAGAAAACCGGCACGTGACGGCCACTCGCCTGAGCAGGTCCCGACGCACTTGCCAGCAGCATCTCCGGGTGGTAAACGTACTCGCAGGCGCAGTACACCCTCGCTCTATTCATCGCCGTCGGCCCAGTCGTTGAAAAGCCGAATTCGCTCCCACATGCAGCTCTGATCTTCGTTTCCTCCGCTGAGAGGGGTATCTATGGACGGGCAAGCCAAGAATAATCGTGCGGCCTGGTTATACGGACCATCCGCGAAATGCACCGAGCCACCCACAGGAAAGCAAGAACACTGGCGACTCATACTTCTCGGTGCGCCGGGAGTGGGTAAAGGGACTCAGGCCGAATTGCTGCACGACCGGTTAGGAGCCTGCCATCTCTCGACGGGCGATGTGTTCCGCGCGGCAACCGGGAAGAATGGATGTGAACCATCCTCCGCAATGAAAGTGGCCCTGGAATACATGAGGCGGGGCGAATTGGTCCCCGATTCAACCGTTTGGGAGATGGTTCGTGAACGAACGGGCTGTTTGCGCTGCCTCGGTGGCTTCATTCTGGATGGATTTCCGCGCACCTTGGGCCAGGCAGAGTCCTTGAACGGTTTGATCGAGCGAGAAAACCTGTCGCTGAACGCGGTGGTGGATTACGAAATGCCTCTGGAAGAAGTGGTGAGTCGTCTTTCGGGACGGCGCACCTGCAAAGAATGCAAGTCGGTTTTCCACGTCACCCAGCAGCCACCTAAAGTCGAAGCAGTTTGCGATCACTGCGGCGGCGCGCTGTTTCAAAGAGAAGACGATCGTGCCGAAGCAGTGACCGTCCGGATGCAGACCTACCAGCGCAGCACCGCGCCTCTCATCGACTATTACAAAAAGCGTGGCCTGCTTTTACCCATCCCCGCGATTGGAACTCCCGAGGAGATTTGCGAACGCACGATAGCGGCACTAAAGGTTGGCCCGCTACATTAGCTCAAAATTTTAACGATCTTTGCCTCTGATGTTCGAACCTTCTGCTCAAGATAACAGCGCGGACGCGCGTGACTTCGCGCAGGCCCCTACTTTTCTGATCTTCTCTACGCAATGCCGCCAAAGAGACCGGAAGCTGATAAACTGACGTGTGGAAATTCTAGGTTTGCGGGAGCGTATCGTGTCTATTGTCGCGGGAGTCGATTTGGGTGGGACGGCCGTCAACTACACCTTGGTTAATGACAAAGAACAATTCCTCATCGAATCACTGTGCGAATATCCTGCGCTCTCCAAGCAAGGGCCGGAGATTTGCCTGAAGCAGATCGAAGACGGCCTGAAGATTGCCGCGGATATCGCCAAGGTCACCTTGGACGAGATTGTAGCGGTGGGACTGGACACCCCGGGCCCTGCCAGCGCCGCCGGCCAGTTCAGTGCGCGCGGTTCGACGAATTTCGTCCATGCCCATTGGGCCGGATTCGACATCCGTGACGCATTAGCGCAAAGACTGGGCAAGCCCGTTAATTATCTCAACGACGGAAATGCCGGAGCTCTTTGGGGACATTTCACATTGTTTGGTGCGAACAGCAAAGAAACTTCCATTTCTGCGGTCATCGGCACGGGTCTTGGTGGCGGCGTGATTATCGATGGCAACGTGGTGAAAGGCCGTAAGGGCTTCGGTGGAGAGTTAGGGCACGTTTTGATTCCTTACCAGAGTATTCGCGGTACGGAGGGAATGCGGCCAGTATGTAACTGCGGACGCACCGGCGATTTGGAATCCGTTTGCTCCCTGACCGCGATCGAAAAAACCTTCTTGCCCTATTTCTTGCCGAAATTTCCCGGGCACGATTTGGGCAAACTCGGCGACATGTCTAAAGCTGCCAAACTCGTTCGCGGCCTGGCCGAAAAAGGCGATCCGCTGGCCAGGGAGATTTTCCGCGTTCAGGCGCACGGCCTCGGTCTTTTCTTCGACGAGATGATCAACACATTTGATCCTGATGCATTGATCGTAGGCGGCGGAGCTATCGAAACTGGCGAAGCCTTCCAACAGTGGTTCATTCAGGAAATCCGCAATGGCATGCCCAACCAACGCGAAGAACAAGCCGACATTCCCATCTACATCATGCCGCATGGGGATACCGCTGGTGCGCGCGGCGCTGCTATTGAAGCCTTGAAATTGGCTCGAGCCTCAGGACTGGCCTGAGTACTTTTTTCCACCCCACTAATCGGCTAAGCGGATTCCTCGTCTGCGAAGGATGCGCGATCAGTTCCTGCAATTTGGCTTTATCAGCCCCGCTAGCTTGACGATGACGCGCGTTTGGGCGACGATGCGCGGATGCGAATTTCATCCATTACCACTTTTATTCTTCCTCTCTGCCTGATTCCCTCTTTGTTCGCGCAAATTCCTGCAAAGCGACCGATCGCTCTCGACGATATGTACCGCATGCAGCACGTCGCCAACCCTCAAGTTTCTCCCGACGGAAACTGGATCGCCTACACCGTCACCTCCGTCGATCGCGATGCCGATAAACGCCGCACCGCCATCTGGATGGTCAATTGGGAGGGCACGCAAGATGTGCGCTTGACCTATGGCGAAGCATCGGCAAGTTCACCCCGCTGGAGCCCTGATGGGAAGTATTTGGCGTTTCTCTCTGCGCGCGAAGAGGGCGGAAAAACGCAGGTTTGGTTATTGGATCATCGCGGAGGTGATGCGCACCCACTCACCGATGTAAAAGATGACCTTTCCGGATTTGCTTGGTCGCCCGACGGTAAAAAACTTGTACTGGAGATGAGTGCCGGCGAAGACGAGGTAACTGACACGGACGGCCCTGCGAAATCAGCAGCGAAAGCGCCCAAGGCGCCTAAGCCTATCGTCATCGATCGTTACCACTTCAAGGATGATGTCGATGGCTACCTCACTGACGCTTCGCGAACTCATCTCTACCTGTTCGACGTAACGAGCAAGAATCTAGAGCCACTGACAACCGATAAGAATTTCGAGGATAGTGCTCCGGCCTGGTCTCCCGACAGCTCAAAAATCGCCTTCGTCAGCAATCACTCTAAAGATCCCGATCAGAACAGCACGAATTCCATTTTTGTCGTGGAAGCCCGCGCGGGAGCTACGCCGCATGAAATCGCCTCTGCCTATGCGCCCAGTAGTCAGCATCTCGCCTGGAGTCCCGATGGAAAGCTGATCGCTTACCTGGTCGGATTTGAGCCGAAATACAATGCCTACAATCAAGATCGTTTGTCTGTTGTGGCGTCAGATGGTGGAGCTTCTCGCGCGCTCACGGATAAATTGGATCGCGGCATAATTTCCCCCGAATTCACCCCCGACGGTTCTTCGATCACATTCTTGTACGAGGATGACCGTCAGGTATACGCAGCGAAGGTTTCGGTTGCGGGCGGCGCAGTCGAAAAACTTTCCGGACCAGACTTCGTGATCCAACAACGTTCATTCGCTGCGGGACATACCGCCGTTTCCGCCGCCAATGACACTCTGGCGCCAGAAATCTTCGCCCTCGAAAACAGCAAACTCCGCAAACTCACCGCGCATAACGATGCCCTCCTCTCAGAAATTCAACTCGGCGCCGTCGAGGACATCTCTTTCAAAAGCAAAGACGGTACCGAAGTCCATGGAATGATCATCAAGCCGCCATCCTTTGAAACAGGAAAGAAATATCCGACCCTGCTCTGGATCCACGGCGGTCCAAACGGTCAAGACGACCATGGTTTGCAGTTCACTACCTATCCGCTCCAATTAGAGCGGCAGCTCTTCGCTGCCCGTGGATATGTCGTTCTGGCGATTAACTATCGCGGAAGCAATGGACGCGGTGCAGAATTTACCCGTAGCATTTACGCGGATTGGGGAAACAAGGAGGTCGCTGACCTTCTCGCAGGTGTTGATTATGCCGTCGCCAGCGGTATCGCTGATCCTAACAGGCTAGGCGTTGGTGGATGGAGTTACGGCGGAATATTGACCGACTACCTCATCGCCTCCGACCCGCGATTCAAAGTCGCCATCAGCGGCGCAGGCTCCGCGAATCAGCTGTCCATGTATGGAAGCGACCAGTACGTTCTGCAATACAACAATGAGATTGGCCCGCCATGGAAGAGCCTCGATACCTGGCTCAAAGTCTCGTATCCGTTCTTTCATGCCGACCGCATCCATACCCCAACTCTCTTCATGGGCGGTCAGAGCGACTTCAACGTCCCGATTATCGGTGGCGAGCAAATGTATCAGGCCCTCCGCACTCTAGGCGTTCCCACCGAACTGGTTATCTATCCGGGACAATTCCATTTGTTCACCCGCCCGAGTTACATCCACGACCGTATGGAACGCTACTTTGCCTGGTTCGACAAATATTTGATGAAGTAGCAACTGGCTTGTCTTCCGATTACAAATGGGACCGCAAGTTGGGATTAATCGGCCGGTCTCAGTTCGAGCGAGACCAAGTTGCGTACCCAGCGGGCAGGACGCTTGTCTTCCGTAGCCACCAGCTTGAAAGGACCTGCCTTAGCGTCGAGCGGCTGCCCGTTTATTTGGTCGGCCACGATAATCTCGCCCGAATGAAATTCGGGGTCAATTTCAGCAATCGAGAACACCACCTTATAGCCATCCGATCCGGTCGCTCGAACATAGTTAGCCATGGCAGCGCCCCGCATGTCGCTGCCCAGCGGCGCTCCCAACTTAGCCAGCAAAGCCGAGACGCGCACTCCGGAATAGGTTTCCTGGGTGTTGTTGTGCGAGTTCTGCACCGTGACTGTGATATGCGGCAGAGCTGCAAACTCCGATGGCGATAGCTCCACCTGCTTTTGGTTGGCGACACTGGATATGTGCAGTTTGACTTCGGGCGCCGTTGGGGCAGGAGCCTGTTGCGCCAGACCAGCCGGAACCGCAAAAAGAACGCTTCCCAAGAGGAGTCCCAATTTATGTGGATTCATGATTCGAGAGAGTAACGCAGATTGAATTCGCTGTCAGCCTCGCCGACGCGTTTCAATTTTGAACGATTTGCGCAGGAGAGAGACCACACCAGGCGGGTGGGACCATTAGAAGTTACCCGCTGCTGAATGGCAGCGCCAAAAAATAGTTCAGCCGGGGGCTCCGCTGAGGGGCCGAGGCACCCCGGCTATTCCCGCCCGCCTCCGCAGTGAGCGAGCTAGGAACTTGTACTGAAACTCTTGGCGAGCAGCAATCGCGCTCGAGGCTTTTAGGCCTCTTCGGCAGCTCGCAGAAACTCGTACCGCTCGATCGCCGCGACTACGCCAACTGCTCCTTCTTCGCGCGCCTCGGTTCGCTGGACTCGTCCCAAACAGCGAACTCGAACGGGTCCGGCAAGCGTGATTTCGTTAGGCAAGGTCAGCAGAATCTCTACTGCTGAGCCTTCCTTAACGTCTTTAGAAAGAAAGAAGTACACCCCACGGGAGCTGACATCCCGGGATTCCGTAGTGGTTTCGCCTACAGCCGCGCCGGTTGTCCAACGGACTGTTAGCGGCAGCCGCATGGAGAACCGTTGGGTCGTTCGGCGTTCTGAGCCGGTCACAGGAAACCTCCCTATTTGAAAGAGCGAGTGTATCCGCGAGGTGCCCAGAGAACAATAGGACTGGGGGTTCAAAAAAAACAGCAGTGGAAAAAGTACTGAAGTACTACAACTGGGTAGCCCTAGCCCCAAGTGACGCTGTCATTTATGTCAGCGCCACAAGGGCTATCAGCATCCGGTGACCGCCGGAAATTTAGAACAGTAATTTGAGCGCCAACTGCACTACGCGTCCGGGTTGAGCGGCCGTGATTTGCCCGAAGCCGTGTGAACTGATGTCATTGTTCGGCAGCACGAAATTGACGTTGTTGAAAATGTTAAAGAACTCTGCCCGGAATTGCAGATTTACGCCCTCGTGAATCGCTATCATTTTGCTGACCGAAAAATCCCAGTTGTGGAGCGCAGGCCCGTTCAGCGTATTCCGACCCAGATTCCCGAATGTACCGGGTTGCGCTTGCTGGAACGCGCCGGTATTGAACCAGCAACCCGCCGTCCTCACAGGCACGAGAACACCGTTGACATTGCACGAGCCAGAATTTGGATCGCCGACAATATTCGGGCGGCTGCTGTAGAATCCAGAAATCTCCGGAGCGCTTCCCTGAAGCGAAGAGTCGCTGGAATCATAAACGGTAAACGGAGTGTTGCTCATCAACGTTGTAATCCCGTTCACCTGCCAGTTGCCAAGCACATGCCCATACCAGTTCTCTGGATGGCTGAACCACGGCAAATTCCACTGGTAACTCAAAACAAACCGGTGGCGCGCATCGAACATTGACCTCCCGTATTCAGCCTTTACATCGAATGGGTTTTGCGCCAAGTCATTTTCTCCAGCGACGCTCTGCGAAGCCGACCCGGTGATGTTAAATGTTGATGCGTCATCAAGCGTCTTGGAAAATGTGTAGGAAGCCAGCATCGAAAAGCCATAGCTGAAGCGTTTCCGTAAACTGATTTGCAAAGCGTTGTAGGACGAGTTAGCTATGCCGGCGATTTCGCCCACCGATGAAAACGTACATGGGGTTGTGCCAGTTACTGTGCATCCAGAATACAAGCGGCGCTGATCCGAGAAGTTCAAGTTATCGGAAGGCGATAGATTGGGATCATAAACGGTCGGATTCGCTTCAATGAAACGCGGCAACTTGGTTCCCTTTGTGCCGATGTAACCGACTTGCAGAAGCCAATCTTTTCCCAGAGCGCGTTCCACGTTCAAGTTCCAGTCCTGCGCATAAGGAAGACGCAAACCTGGATTCAGCGTTAACAAGGTCATTGGCTGAGCGAAACCCCCATTAAATGGGTTTTGTCCGTTATAGGGGTCGGCGAAATTCGGTGTGCTGATCTGGGGCGTCTGCAAATACGGTGGCGCGCTGATCGGGTCCTGCAACGGACCACCCTGCCCGGTGTAATAGGGATCGTAAAAAATTCCGTAGGCCGCTGTTACGAGCGTGCGGCCGTTTCCGGTGATATCCCAGGCAATTCCAAGACGGGGCGCAAAGGCATCGCGCTGGGTTGGGATCAGCCCTCGAGGAACTCCACTGTCGCCTGGATAGAGCAAACCAGTTGGCGCGGTGGGAAATACTGTTGATTGGCGTCCGGGAATCCACAGGTTTTGAAGATTGTGTTTCTCGGTATAGGGAGAAGGCACTTCGTAGCGTAAGCCGTAATTAATCGTCACGCGCGAGGTGACTCTCCAGCTATCCTGCGCAAAAAGATTGAAGTCTTGGCCAGCTAGATTCCGCGAGAAGTTTCCGCCGCCCTGCAAGAAGAAAACCGGTTGGCCAAACAGGAAACTCGCGAAGGCATTATTCACCGGAAATTGGTTAGAGAAGACAAAGAAGCCGTTGGTGGCAATGCCCTGCAGGACGTTGATCTGATCGTATTGATAGCCCCCGCCGAATTTCATCTGGTGACGGCCTTTAATCCAGGTGATCGAGCCACTGTAATCAAAGGAATTCTGATAGGTGTTGCGTGGACCGGTGATCGGATCGCCGACCGAAGCATAGCCGCCTATCTGAATAAACGGTGGGCCAATCGCGGACTCCAGTGTTGGCTCGTAAGTGAAACCAAGGCTGGCGGGGGTGGTGCCATTCAAGTGTTCGTCAAGCAGAAGCTTGTTGCGCAGAAAGGAAAAACGAAATTGTCCAACAAGGGCAGGTGAAAATGTGTGCGTCTCTTGTGCCACAAAATTCTGCGGACGTTGATTCTCGCCAACCGGAAAGCCGGGGACATTCGCGCCTTGGCTGGAAAGCGGATCGGTCTGGCTGCTCTGTCCATAGCTGTAGCGGAAATTAAGGGCGTCGCGCGCCGTCAAGTAGTGGTCCAGTCTCACGCCAAATTGATCCGGAGTTGCCCACGAAAGTCTGGGTGCCAACATAGGTGAATGCCCCGGAATTGGCGTGAGGATAGAAGGGCAAGAGATTTGCTGAAATGGGATTTATGCCGGGGAGCTGATTAAACGGAAACGGTTGCGGATTCGAACCCGGCGGAACAAGAAAACTGTAGAGCTGGCCATTTTGGCTGGGTTGGCCCGACATGTTATCGATGCAAATCCCTTGCGCGTTGAACGTGCCATTATTCAGCGGACACTGATCGGCGAAATTGCCTGTGCGTTCCGCGTCGGACGGAACGGTCGCCAGCGTCGTTTCACCTTGGCTGTCGCGTATTCCTTCGTAGTAGAGGAAGAAAAATGTCTTGTCTTTCCGGATGGGTCCCCCGAAGGTGCCCCCAAACTGGTTGCGGTGCAACGGTTCCACGCTGCTGGGGAAAAAGCTCTTGGCATCCATGGCGTTGTTACGCAGAAATTCCCAGGCCGCACCATGAAATCTGTTCGATCCAGAGCGCGTAATGATGTTTGTGGTCGATCCCGTACTATGCCCAAATTCTGCGGTGGCCGTGCTGGTTAGGATACGAAATTCTTCGATCGCGTCCACCGGTGGTTGGAGGACGAATCCGCCATCAACAGTATTGAAATTGTCCGCCCCATCAATCAGGAAATTATTCGATTCGGGGCGTTGCCCGTTCACGGCGTACGCCTGACCCTCGCGCGTTGTTCCACCCGCCTGGAAGAGTCCCGGAGTAATGGGCACCACGCCGGGCTGCAGCAATCCCAATTGTGTGAACTGCCGGCCATTCAACGGCAGGTCCAGAATCTCACGTTCACCAACGTTTTGCCCCAGATGCGTCGAGGTGCTTTCAATCATCAGAGCATCGGCTTTTACTTCAATTTCCTCCGTTGCAGTGCCAACCGTCAGGTGAATCGTCACCGTCGCCGATTGGTTCACGTCCAGCGAAATTCCTTCTTGCACATACTTCTTAAATCCGTTTGCCTCGGCCTGCAGATGGTAATTCCCGACCGGCAACTCCACGAGCAGATAACCACCTTTCCCATCGCTGAGCGTAGTTCGGGTGAGCCCCGTCGCCGTGTTTATGGCCGTAACTTTTGCGTTTGAAACGGCGGCGCCGCTGGCATCTAGAACCGTGCCGCGAAGACTCCCATCAATTTCCTGCGCCCGAAGCACAGGAATGAAGAGCAAGCAAAGAGTGAGAAGGCATATATACTGTCGAACTGTTGAAACTGCGAATGCGATGCGGCGAATTCCGAAACATAGAGCGGTCATTTAAATCCGTCCCCTTATTCAGTTCTTACGCGCGTTGAGACGCGCGGACACACCCGTACCGATCTCAGCAAACCTATCTGCTGCTGGTTCTCAGGTGCGTTTGGAGTTGTAGCGCCAATCCCCGATCGCTGGCGCAATTCAGGCTAGACGGAGGATACGAATCGAGAAAGCCAGTATCAATAATGGGAAAGGACTAGAGTGGAAAACTTTTTGAAACAATCCACCGCCAACAAAAATCCCCACCCTCAGAATGACGAGAGTGGGGCATCGTAAACAAAAAGATTATTTCTTAAGAATGGTCAATCAGCCGGTGATGGATCGCGTACAGAGCCAGTTCCAGGCGGTCGGAAACGCCCAGCTTATCGAAGATGTTGTGCAGATGATTCTTCACGGTTTGCTCGGAAATGAACAGCTTCTCGCCGATCTCCTTGTTGCGGAAACCCTGCGCCACCAGTTGCACGATTTCCTTTTCGCGGTCGGAGAGCAGCGGCTTTTCCCGACGCGGCCCGGACTCGGAAGACTTCGCGAACGCCTTCATCACTTCCGCCGTCATGCGATTGTCCAGCCAGATTTCGCCAGCGTGCACCCGATGAATGCTCTTGACCAGCAGATCCGTCGCGGATTGCTTGAGCACCACACCGCGCGCTCCCAGCCGCATGGCGCGGACAACATCGCGATCATCCTCCGCCGCGGTCAGCACGATCACGCGCGTGGGAATCGTGTCGAAATTGACTTCTTCCAGAACGGCCAGGCCGTCTTTATCGGGCATGCGCAGATCGAGCAAGCAAAATGTCGGGCTTCAGCTTGGCGAGGAGCTTGATGCATTCCGCGCCGTTCTGCGCCTCTCCCACGATGGTGATCTCTTCATCGCCATCAAGAAGTTTGCGCAGGCCATCGCGAAAAATCGCATGGTCATCTGCCATCAAAACGCGAATTTGTTGTTTAGTCTTCGCCATAGAGCGTCAGCCGAGAGGTACCTCAATCGTTAAACGCGCACCATGCCCCGGGTTTGATTCCACTGTCAACACTCCACCGACCGTGCGCGTACGTTCCTTGATGGAAATCGGACCCAGCCGCAGGCGGTCAAGTTCATCCCCGGTGAATCGGCCCGCGAAGCTAAATCCTTCGCCGTTATCGTCCACCACCAAGACGAGCCGGCTGTCATCCTGCGACAGTTTTACCACGACATGGGAAGCCTTCGCATGCTTTTTTATGTTGTTGAGTGCTTCACGGTAAATCTGGAAAATCTCGCGACAGACGCGGTCAGGAGCGTGTAAGTCAGCCGAATCAATCAGTAAGTCAAGAGGTAAATCGCTTTCGTTTCGGAAGCGCTCGGCAAATCCGCGCATTAAATCGACCAAATCGGCGGACTGCACACGCAGCGGCCGCAGGTCGGTAACCATATGACGCAGCTCCCCGCCCTCGTTTTTCACCGTTTGCTGCAGGGAAGTGAGCCCGGATTCCATCTGCTCGGGCTGCGTGGTCACTTTGCGCCGCAACACATCCAATTGAA
>CAWIPD010000023.1:0-50064 GCA_963837885.1 Candidatus Acidiferrales bacterium
TTTTCCACGTCCGGCAAATCCGAAGCTTCACGGAAAAATTGAATGAGCCGATTGGCGGTCAGAACATCGCAGCGAACTGACAAACGCACCCAATCCGGTGTTGCAGAGGTAATTTCGATGCCGTCATCCCACAACGGCTCCGCCATGGCGATGCGGATCATCTCCGCAAGTTTTTCGGTTGAAAATGGCCGGGCGAAATAGCTGAAGGCGCGCTCGCGAATCGAGGCAAGCACGTCGCCGGGAAGAAACTCGTCGGTAAGAATAATTAGCCGGGTATGAGGACGGACCATGCGTAAGCGGCGCAACAGTTCGATATCTTCCTTGCCCGAGGTTCGCTCTCCGGTAAGAATCAGATCGTACGCATGATCCTTGGCCATAGCCAACGCCTGCTTATTGTCGGCGGCAAAATGAAGTGACCACTCGGCGTGATCAAACAGATTGCTGAGCAGCTGATTCAGTTCCGGGCCAGAATCCACGATGAGCGCGTGGTGCTGCTCTGAAGAATCCAAGCTCGCGGGACCGGTGGAGTTGGGGGTGGCCATGGCGCCTCAATAACACTATAGATGTTGAAACGACCGGGCGGAACACAGATAAGCTTGCAAGAAAGCCTGCCGCCGGCGCAAGAGGCACAACAGTCAGCTAGTGCGGGCGACGGCAGGACGTTATCTCTTCGCCAAGCTCTAGCACGCTTGGCGATTCTTGGCACAACCCAGAAAGCGACTAACTGAGTTCACTGGTCATCAGGAACAGTGGCTTCATTTCGAAGCTCTGGTAGACGGGACGGGAGCCGCTCGATGCTGTAGTGATCCTTGACGCTGACGACTTTCTTCGTTGCCGTTACGGTTTCAATCGGCATGTTGTCGTAACGGCCATTCTTCAGCACCACCAGCCGGCCGTGAATGCGGTTGAGAATGAGGTCGAGAGCCAGATTTCCGTAGGCCATCGGTGCAATAGAATCGATGGCATCTGGGTCGCCGCAACGAACCAGGTAGCCCAACTTCTGGTTGATGCATTCGATTTTCTTGCCCTTGTTGAATTTGGCCGAGAGCTCGGTCAGTTCTTCGGAAACCAGATCTCCAATTCCACCCAGTTTCTTGTGGCCAAACGCGTCGGCGGCTTCTTTCTGGAATACCATTTCGCCGCCTTCGAACATCGCACCTTCGGAAACCAGAACGATGGAATAACGGCTGGGATTGCGGTTGCGATCGTGCACCATCAATTCCGCCAAGTTCTCGATATTGAACTTGTGCTCAGGAATGACGCAGCGGTTGGCCGCTCCTGCCATGGTTGGCAGCATGGCCGTAATCCGGCGTAACGGCCGAATACTTCCAGCACCATGAATCGCTCGTGCGATCCAGCGGAAGTGCGCAAAGAGTTGGTCATTTGAATCGTACGGGTGATGCAAGTGCTGAACCCGATGCAGTAATCCGTGCCGGGAACGTCGTTGTCCATGGTCTTAGGGATGGCCACAACGCGCACACCTTCCTGGAACAGCCGAACTCCGTAGCTGAGCGTATCGTCCCCGCCGATTGGGATCATGTACTCCACGCCAAGCCACGCCAGGTTCTTCAGGACTTCTGGCGTCAAATCATTCTTCTCTGCATTAAAGGTGTCTTTGAGATGATCGGGGACGCTACTTTTGCTCACGCGTCCGGGGTTGGTGCGAGAAGAATGGAGAAACGTGCCCCCGGTGCGGCCTGCGCGATTGACGACGTCTTCCGTAAGGTGCTGAAAATTGTTGCTGTTATCGTGTTTTTCGTCACGGACCATGTCAACCAGTCCGGCCCAACCGCGGCGGAAACCAATCACTTCATAGCCTTCGCGGAGCGCACGGAAGGTCACAGCACGAATGGCGGGATTCAAACCGGGGACGTCGCCTCCTCCCGTAAGAATTCCGATTACCCCTTTTTTCACATTAATGTTAGCCATGGTCTGATTTGTCGCTTTCCCAGTGGAGTGAATAACAGAAGATTATCTATCCCCAGAAGGGTTTTAGAAAGCCAAAAATACAAATATCTCCGGACGCGGAGTGCTGGTTAAGCTTGCGGTGAGTTGCGTCTGATAAAGAGGAGTGTGCGCAATTACAGCTCGATGCGCGTTCCCAGTAACACTAAAAACTTCGACAGCCATGCCGGATGTGCTGGCCATGCCGGGCCAGTCACGAGATTGCCATCCACTACGGCTTCGGTCATGGCCACATCGGCAAAAGTGCCGCCCGCTTGCGTGACTTCTGGCCCGACAGCGGGATAGCAACTGCATTTCTTGCCCTGCAGCACCCCAGCGGTTGCAAGAATCTGCGCGCCGTGGCAGATCGCGGCGATCGGTTTTTTTGCCGTGGCAAAATGCCGGACAATTTCGAGCACGCGCGCATTCAGGCGCAAATATTCTGGCGCACGACCTCCCGGAATCACCAGCGCGTCGTACCCTTCCACTTTGACCTCGTCAAAAGTAGAGTTCAGCGCGAAATTATGTCCCCGTTTCTCCGAGTAGGTCTGGTCGCCCTCAAAATCGTGAATCGCCGTGCGAATGGACTGGCCTGCCTTTTTGCCGGGGCACACGGTATGAACATCATGGCCGACCATGCTCAGCGCCTGAAACGGAACCATAACTTCGTAGTCTTCCACGTAATCCCCAACTAACATCAGGATTTTCTTACTCGCCATTGGCCCTCCTCGAACTGGAGAAAAGAATAACAAAAGCGGTGTCGCTAAAATAGGAATGGGATGTTGGCCGATTGTTGCTTCTCAAGTCGAGACACTTTGCCCCGCTCGATTGAGTGAATGAGAAACGCACCTTAAAAAGAAGAATTGCCGAAATTATCGCAATTCCACAAAACCCTTAGTTTCATTCAGTTAGAAATTCTCCAGAAAACAGTCATTTGGCAGATGGCGTGCATTCTTCCCATCGGGAGGGTGTTTCTTTGCGTAGCTACCAGACCGTTCGTACGTTTCCACGGATTATTCCTGCAGGCTTGGCATCTGGCGTCCTAGCCCTGCTCCTCGTTGCTTTTCCCTGCTCCACGCCTGGACAGTCTGGGGCGACTACGACCACTCGACAGGTAAAGGTTATGGTCAAGCCGGAATATTCCGCGCTGGCGAAGCGATTGAATCTAAGTGGTTCCGTAAAGGTTGAAGTGATTGTGGCGCCCGACGGCAAAGTAAAGAAAGCGCACGTCCTCGGCGGACATCCAGTGCTCGCGGTGGATGCTGAAAAAGCAGCGATGATGACAGAATTTGAGGCAGGGCCGAAAGAAACTTCGCAAGTGCTGGAATTCCACTTCGGCTCATCGAATTAATTTCCACCCAAGAAGGAACTCGACGAGCCTCAGTGGCAATCTATTCCATCTTGAGTTACTGAGTTTGCGTGGATACCGCCATGGAAGCGGTGGAGTCGCCAATCGTGAGCATATCGGTACGCGACTTGTCCCACTCGCGAACGGTCAGCCCGCGCGCCGTAAAGAAGCGGCGAATCTTCGGTGAATCCCAGCGCAAAACTTCTTCGAGCACTGGAATGAGCACGCTCATGGCGTTATCGCTGAGCACAGTGCGCCGAGCCACCTTGGTAATGAACTGCGCCTCAGACACGGCTATGGTCAGTCCATCATGCTGGTTAACATGCATCATCACCGGCAAATCCGAACTGCCATCACCCATATAGATGATGTGATCGTGGCTGATACCCAACGCCGCGCGAATCTCTTCGAGGACGATAATCTTTCCCCAGCCTGCGGAAGCATGAACGATGGAGTTCACTTCTCCGCTGGACTCATTCCAGCGGAAACGTGTGCCATGAATGTTTTCTGAAGGCACAATGCCCTCAAGAGCGGATTGGATGATTTCCTGCGGGGCAGCAGAAATCACGTGAAAAGAAACTTTGTAACCGTCGGAAAGATTCTCAAGCGATTTTGCAAACAATGATACGTCGTGCTTCAGACGTATGCGCTTGCCTGTTTCCACCAGGTGGTCCCGGCGGACTCGCCGGAAATCCGGGTCGTGAAGGATCAGGTAAGAAAGCTCGGCGCCTTGTTGGACAAGATGAATATCGGAAAGGCCCTTCACTTTAGAGTGAAAGTCGTGAAGGCCGATGAGTTCGCTCAACACGACTCCAGAGTCGTTAAAGCTGAGCGTCTGGTCGAAATCGCTGGCCAGAAGGAACTGTTGAATCATAGGGAAAAACTCCTCTTTCTGCCCGTCTGTTATGGGCGCGAGCCTCGATTGCGGCTCGGAACTCCCCATAGCTCCACGATACCCCGCAGGAGAGTAAGTGCCCTCACGAATTATTCTGATGGGTGCTATGCGTGGAAAAGGTCAACAAATTGTGAGCATAGTGTTAGATGCAGCGAAGTTGTAAACAGTTGACAAAAATGGGGTTAGCTAGCTAACTGGCTTAACAAATCAGGCAGCTTGCCAGAACTCCCTGTTGGCATTTTAGACACGAAGAAAAAGCGATAAAACAAGAGACTGTCCCGGGCGTCTTGTTGGGGTCTAGGGTTGAAGCGCGCTCCGAACTCGTGCTAGCCAGGCCCAACCGTCCCCGATGCCGGTTTGTACGCTGTGTAGGCGCTCCTCGGGCTCATCTGTGACCGTATACAGTTGCCCGTTGCGAAGGTACAGGCGCTGCGTTTCTTCGCGGCTGAGAGGTCGAGCACCGCGCCGCCCAAACACCGCCAACTGATTACCAGACTCATCCACGGCGCGGTCTCGGTCAATCCCCTTGGAAATTGCGAGCGCGGGGCCCTGCGTGCGGGCAGTAGCGATGAGCTTGGGTGTCAGGCGTGGACTGAATCCGGAAAAGTGGGCGGGATCGTCCCACGGGGAAAGAATCTGCAACACCCGTAGCCCATTTTTGCCGTCGGCAACGAACGCGAACGCGCTACCTGCGACCATTCCGACTTTGACGTCGTTCACGTCGTTGATCTGGCCGTCGGCAGTAAACAGTTGGTCCAGTTTCGGCGCGTCCGGCTTCTCCACGTCGATCAGCGCAAGTCCCTGTTTGCCCCCAGAAACATAGGCATACGTTCTGGCGACATAGATGTTGCGTGCATCCTGGAGTGGAACCAGAACGTTCGGCACTGCTTTCGGTTGAGAGAGATCCGTAACGTCCAAAACTTTCATGCCTTCGCCATCCACCACAAAGGCGTAGCGAAATTGAATCGGCGATGCCGCGCGGATCGTTAAGAAATGGAGCGGCGAGGGTAGCAGTGATTTTCGGCGCCAACGGATTATCGAGATCCACAACGACGAGTGCTTTGTCTGTAAGGATGTAGGCGAATGTACCGGCGATGACAATCCGCCGCGCTCCAGTCAAAACGCCGCCGGGATTGAACGCTAACGCGCGCTTCAGAAAATTGTTCTGGGATTGCCGTCGAGCAGCGTTCCGACGCCGGGGCTTTTCGATTTCAGGTCGGGATTGCCGACGATTACCAGGCCTTCTTCTTTGTCGGCGACGTAGAGAAATCCATACATAAGGTGAATGGGCTGTTCTTCGTTTTCAGGAATTCTTGTGCGCAGAGGGATCCACGCCAAGCGTCGTGGGTGAGGCCACCGCTACGGCATCCTTGGTGGGCAGATAGAAGCGTTGGCCGAGCGGCGAAACCGGCGCGGTCGTAATGCGCTGCGAAAATCCCTTGTTGTCTACGTTGGCGATGTCAAAGATGCGCAGCCCATCTTTGCCGGTGGCGGCGTACGCATATTCTCCGCGCGCCTGAATATCCAGAACATTGCCTTCATGGCCGGCGACGGCGGATAGCTCGCGCTTGCGTTCGACAAACTTTTTGAAGTTATCCGGATAAGCGACGCGCTGCAAATCGCTGCCAAATATCGCTTCCGGCTCATCGTGTTCCGCCACAGCGATGGCCTCAAACCCCTTTTTCCCGGTGGCCACGTAGATGTACCGGCCCATGAAGTTCATGAAATTGGTGCCTTGCAGGACCAGTTGCGCCATCCACGCGTTGTTGTCATTCGCGGCGGAGACGTGGCAATCGCTGCACTGCTTGGTTTCCTTCGCGCGCACGGTATGCGGCACGTAAGTACTGAAAGCCTGCCCAGAAAATCCTCGGCTGAAATGGTCTGTTGCGTGTAGTAAAGCCATTCGCGGTTCGCATTTTGCGAACTGACCAGCACCGCACAGGACGATCGCGCCGGCGCAATGCGGTGCCCTGTTACCGTTCCATCGACGCCCAGGAAATAAGCATCATCGCGCAGCACCTGGAAGTTGTAGCTCGTGTAGTTTTTCGTCAACGATCCTTCATTGTGCAGCATGGGCCGCCGCGCATTGGCGGTCATCTGCAAATGACAGCCAAAACAAGTCGGTGTCCACGAACTGTGGCAGGCGTAACAGGTCATCGAGGCGTTGCCGTGCGCCAGTTGCGAATCATCGCCGGGCACTTGCGATAATGCCAGCCCATCTTTGCTCATCAACTTGGCGCGAAACGACTTCATGCTGAAATGACGGATTGCCTGGCGTAACCGTGTCCTTCGTCTGAACAATTTCCCATTCTGATTTTCGGATCGGTCATGGAGCGCTGGAATCAGTTTGTCGCCGCGCCATTCAAAGCGCCGCAAACCTCACGGCGTTCGCAGCGCTTCAAGGTGGCGACCGCGTGGTTCGCCAGGGACGCGCCGCCATCGGGCGCAGCGGGGCCAGAAGTGAGCAGAGTGGCTTTCTGCCGAATCGTGCCGTGGCAATCCACACAATCGATTTCTACGGCGGCGCGCGGTTCGCCATAAATTTTGCCGGTGCCGTGATTGTCTTGGGCAAAATGGCAATCCGCGCACTGCATCCCCTTTTCCAGAGTGAATGTCGGCCAGATGGACGGCTTTTTGGAATTGTCTCCGGGTCATCGAATGCGATTGTGCTTGCCGTTCTCTGTCCAGCCAGTTCCCTTTCCGATCGTGATTATAGACGCCGCGGAAAACCCAGCCATGGCCGTGGAAATCGGCAAACTGCGTGTTCTTGAATTGCGCGTTGAATTCGGGGCTGCCGATTTTCTCCAGGAATTTGTCGTCGCCCCACAGGCCGCGAGCCGCCGCGGCTTCGGGATTCTGCAGGTGAACCTGATAGCTTTCTTCCTCCGTGGGATTGTGCTGCTCGCTTCGGGTACATCTTGTCGGAATCGATTTCGTTGTCCCACCACGTCAGGCCGAAATAGGTGGTGACCATGTTCGTTCCGGGATGAACATGGCAGATCATGCACTGGCTGGAGGGAATTGCGCGCGTGAATGCGTGCTTGATGGGATGGCCCGGCTCGTCTCTTGCGAATTGTGGGATCCACGGAAGCGCTGAAGCCGTGTGGCCATAGTGCGCATAGAGCGCTGAATGTGCGGGATCGCGATCATTGGCATAAATCACATGGCAAGCCGAGCAGCCGCTGGAGCGATAATCGCCGGGATGATCGTTGGTGCCCGGTAACGAAAGCACAGGATCCACCAGCCGCGTTTTTTGCAAACCCAGGAAAACTGGATCGGTTCGCAATTCCGTGCCAAAGCCACGGTCACTCAGTTTGATCGTCGGGCTTGCCTGGATTTTCTTCCCGCGAAGGATTGCCGATTTCTGCTTTTTCCTGCCTCCCCGCTCGAATACGCGCAGAACATTGCCCGGCTGCGAAATTTCCCAGCGGTACAGTGGAGTCAGTTCTGGCAATACGCCTTTCGTGCGCGTTTACTCGGTGTGGGTGGGGGAACGGTTTTCAATGCTTGCGGAACTCCGTCGCGATCGTAGCTTTCCCCAAAATGAGTATTCTTGTAGGGAAAGCCGCCGTTGTTATACAGCGCCGCGCCCCACAGCAAATCCGGTGTGGGTCATCATGTTGCGTGGAGACGGCGCGCGTTTCGTTGGCATGACAACCGGCGGTCCCGCAAGTTTCTGGGGCGACGCGCAGATCTCCCGGATTCACAAACTTGACGTATTCCGGGGATTCCTTCAGCCATTCGGCAAACGCTCGTTCTGGCACTGCTGTTCGATTCTTAAAGAACGGATTGTCGTGGCTGAACGTGGGCCTTTTCTTTTGCGGCAAGATACTCCAGCGAGGTGGGCGAAGTGCCAGCCACAACGGAAATTGAAAAGTTTCCCCCGTGGCAGTCGGTGCAACCGATATGCACTGCTTTCGAAGGATGCATCGTCGGTTCATCGGTCGAGGTGTGGCAGGACACGCATCCCGCGGATTTGCGGTCGGCCTCTTGCTGGGATTGCCCGCGTATCGGGTTCGCAGCTTCCTGTGCCGCTACAACCGATTTATTGATGCGATTGCCGGCGAAAGCAGCAAGGTCAGACACGGACCATCGCAATCAAAATCAAAACGTGCGCACGTCCGACAGTTCGGCGTGTAAGCCTTGGCTGCGCGTGCGTTTGTCGCGAAACCCATGCCGCGATTCCTCAAAACCTAAACTTCACCAAACCGAAGAGTGAGAACTGCGTTTTTCCTGTATAGATGTCGCGAAAGCCGTCGCCCGGTTGCAGCATCGACGCGCCGCCGGTCAGCACAATGTTTTCGGAAAGCGGAGGTCGGTATTCCACTCCCACCCCCAGATCTTCGCCGATGCTGTGTCGAATGGACGACTGGAACAATACATACTCCAATGGCTCGGTGCGCATAAATCGCAAATAATTGAAGTTTGCGAATCCTTTCAGTTTCGGTGTTATATCGAAGTCGGCGCCCGCATTGACCAGAAAGATTCCCGGGTTCACGAAATTTGCCTGTCCTTCTTCCTTACTGGACCGCATATTGGGCAACAAGGCTGCCGTCCGTCGTCAATGCGACACCCGATCCCGTCAGCCGTATTTGTTCACGATTCCAGAAGCTGAAAATTCCCCCTGCAAAGTTCGGCAAATCATCAATGGCATCAAAGCCGCGCGCCCGGCCATCGCGCGGATTTGCATCGCCAGAACTATAGAAGGTGGAGATCCGGTACCGAATCCAGTCGTGATCGTAGGAAAGTTCCACGGCCGCCATCTGCGCATTGACGGTCACGGCCCGCCCCGCGATGGGATTGAATGTGTCTTCACCGACCGCCTGGTAAAACGCATGCGTCAAATTCAGCCGCTTGATGTGGCCGCTGCCGAGCCACCCAAAATAGCCAACGCGAATACCGTGAGGTATAGGTCCCGACGCCCTGATTGATCACATTTCCGATTGGCGCGGGGCGCACCAGAAAGCCGTTGTCATCATAATGAATGCTTGGGTCATCTTTGTTCCACGCGCCGACGAATTCCGCGGTGTAGCCCGGGAAGAAAAAATCCTGCAGGTACACGTTGGCCAGGACCACCTGCTGATCGCGTCGCTGAAACGTATTCAGGTCGCTGTTGGTGTTTTTCTCCAACATATTGAAATAGGTTGCGTTGTACTCGACTTTGTCGCTTTTCAAATTTCCGAATACGCGAAGGCCTAGCTGCTCGTCAACAAAAAGAAATCCCCGGAAGTCCGCATTAAATTGTTGAATTCCGGCACGCGCCGAGACGAAATCATAGTTGGGGCTTAGATCGTGCAGCTTTACTTCGACAAACCCCTCCTGTAACCCGAGATGGGTGTCGAAGCGTGTCGTGCCTTTGCGAACATCGGGGCTCACAATTCCCAATTCCTGAACATCGAGATAATTCAAGCTCAGTTCAGGCGTAAACCGGATGCGCCAGTCCACGGGCTTGAACGACGCATCGCCGTGAAATAGATCGAACGTGAACCGCAAGGTCTGATCGAGAAAGAACTGCTCGCCCTTGCCAAAAAATCCAGGAGTCCCAGGTTGCGCGCCACTCTCATTGTTCGGCGTGGGAACGCGGCGTCCATCCACGAAAGTCTCTGCCGTCGCCGAGAGGTTTAGAAATACCTGCTGGCCCAGAAATTCCGGCCAAATGGGTTCATCTCCCTTGAAGCGATTGCGATTGAAGGGGTCGTACCACCGCGGCTTAACATAGATGTACTCCCCCGGGGCGCTGTAGCGCCGGTAATCCGGTTGCTCGAGCGCCCAGCGTTCTGGCACCGCATTGTAAACATCCGCGACCGGCGGTAAATAATCTGGCGCGAGTTCCAGGATGTAATTGGGATCAGAATCCAAACGGTGACGAAACTCCCGGTAAGTTCCTGTGGCCGAGACCGCCGCGGCTGGCAACGGCGGTCCCAGATCCGTTTGCCGGGGCAACCGCGACTTTGCAGCCAAGCTGGCGATTGAAGTGATCGAAATCTCCAGCGTCACCACTTCATTTGCATTCACTCCCAGGGAGGCAATTCCAAAAGGCGCATGATCAACCGCTTCCACATGCAGCTCATATGTTCCCGGCGGCAGCGACAAAATGCGAAACACTCCGTCGCCCGAGCTGGTCGCCAGTGTGAATTGATTCGTTTGCAAATTCCGCAATTGAATGCTGGCGCCGCCCACGGGCCGATCGGCTCCGTCCACTGTTGTCTCCCGAACGGTGCCATCCACGGCCCCAGTCGTGAGAGCCATCTGCCGGGGAATTCTTTTGGCGGGACCGGCTTCTCGGGATTGCTGCGCAGATGCGGTTGCAGAGGACAGGTTGTTGGGCAAGCAAGGAAATCGGCAACACCATGCCCAATGCAAAAACAAAGATGATTGAAAAAAAATAGCTAATTCGCGGCTTGTGCGGAGAAGCAAGGCGCATGAGGTTTGTAGAGTCTAGCCGAACAGCACTCCCGAGTATTGCCTAACTAAACTAAATTCGGCCCTTCTCAGCAACCTTTTTCGCTGACGGGTGCGAATAGTCGATTACGCCCGTTGCCCTCGTTGATTATTATTCATTTCGCCGCATCGCCCCCTTAACCTGATTGTGAGCCTCTATTAGCGCGTGTTATCAACAATAGGGAACAACAGGAACGACCATGGAATACGCCGTTCATAAAGCAATCGAATCTCGCCGCGCCTACCAGCACCGCCGCCACACGCTGGCGTTCGCCGTGGCCGTCGCGTTGACAATTGCTGTCGCGCTCGTCGTCTTGATGGTCGGCTAAACTTCTAGCCAGCCGCTCACGTCACCAGTACGCTTCAATCCGCTTGAATCTCGATTGTGGGTCCATCCTCGCCTGTGGTATCAACTACTGCATTGCAGATGGAACGCGCACCCCACAGCTCCATCGAATCCCGCCGTGCTTTTCGGCAGCGCCGCAACACCATTGTGTTCGGCATTGTCCTCGCTCTCACGGTGGCCGCTGCCGTCATCCTTGTGATGGTCGGCTGCGGTGGGACCTCTTCTACTACTCCTCCCCCGGTCCCTCCGCCAGCGTCTGTCGCGCCGCTCAGTGCGACCGATGTGCAGAACATTGTGCAAGCCGCAGCTTCCGCCGCCAATGTCGATACCATGGTGATCGCCGTAGTTGATCGCGGAGGCAATGTGCTGGGTGTTTTT
This sequence comes from Candidatus Acidiferrales bacterium, assembly GCA_963837885.1. Classification (GTDB taxonomy): domain Bacteria; phylum Acidobacteriota; class Terriglobia; order Acidiferrales; family UBA7541; genus Acidiferrum. The sequence goes on from CAWIPD010000023.1 coordinate 11,353, forward strand.
CGTAAACCAGCGGCGGGAGCCACGGACACGGGAAATTTTAGCACGACCGTCAATGTCAACGATCTGGCTGTCGCGCTAGCTCGCACTGCTGCTTATTTCAGCAACGACCAGGCTCCGCTCTCTTCGCGGACCGTGCGCTTCATCAGCGGTATACATTTTCCGCCGGGCGTGGCGAATGCTCCCAACGCCGATTTGTATGGCATCGAAAACACCAATCGCGGCTGCACACTTTCGTCCAACTTTATCCCCGGGCAGGAAATTCACCCTTCACTCTCGTTATCGGGCGGAACAGGCCTGGGCATTATCACCGGTAAATCCCAAATCGATGACAGCGATCCGAATTCAGTGAATCCGGGTGGCGTTCCCATTTTTCGCAGCAATGTCGTGGTGGGCGGAGTCGGAGTTGCTGGCGTATCGTCAGATGTCGCCGAGTTCGCGGCATACACGGCGGCGACTTCCAATGGATTTGGGCCGACGCCTGCTTCCCCCGGCGTGGTTTTCATGGCGGAATTGCATTGCCATTCGTGAATCAAACTACGATTCCCGCCGGAGCAATTCCCGGCACTGCAACCGGCAGCTACTATCTTTCGTACAGTCCCATCGCCAGCACCGGTCAGCCTCCTGAAGGTGACCTGGTCACGCCGACGGCGGGGCCATTGGGAGGATTGTCGGCCGCTGACGTCACGCAAATATTGAATAACGCAGAAGCCACTGCAAACACCACGCGTGCCGCCATTCGATTACCTCCCGGAGTGCGCACGAAAATGGTAATCGCCGTTGCGGACCTGGATGGCACCATCATCGGCCTGCGACGCATGACGGATTCCACGGTGTTCAGTATCGATGTTGCTGCGACCAAAGCGCGCAACATGGTCTACTTCAACAGCCAAACACGTACTACTGCTGATCTCAATCAAGTTCCGCTCGGCACTGCTGTCACCAATCGCACGATCAGCTTCGGGGCGCAACCGCTTTTTCCTCCGGGCATTGACGGCTCGAACCCGGGCCCGTTCTACAATTTGTTCTTGCAGGATGTGCAAAATCCCTGCACACAGGGGTTTCAGCCCGGTCCGCCCAACATGAATAAGAGTGGTGTCGTTTTTTTTCCGGGTAGCGCGGGCCTCTATCGAAACGGAACACTGGTCGGTGGTCTGGGCGTCAGTGGTGACGGTGTGGACCAGGACGATTACGTTACTTCCGGTGGCACTGCGGGATTTGAAGCGCCCACACAAATCCGCGCAGACCAAATCTCTATTAATGGTGTACGTCTTCCCTACTTCCTATTCCCACGTAATCCCACCGACTGAACTTCAACGAACGAATGGCCTATTTTTTCTTGCGCCGCGTGAAGGAAGAGAGCGCTTGCGCGTATTTCTCAATGGTTTCCGGAATTGCCCTGTTGTATACAAACTGCCCCTCGCGTCGACACTCGATCAGCTCTGCTTCGGCCAGTATCTTCAGATGGTGTGAAACCGTCGCGGGCGTAACTCCTTGCAGGGATACGATCTGTCCGCAGTTCATCTCATCACGAGAGCTGATAGCTTCGAAGATAACCAGTCGGGTCTCATCCCCCAGAGCTTTAGAGATCTTCTCGATTTTGCTTCGGTCCATCATTTCCTTTGATTGTAGCCGACCTTAAAAAATCTTGTAACTTTTTATTTAGACACTCATCAAAGTATCGAAGTTGATCAGACGATTTAAGCAAGCCCTGATGGGCGGAGGACCTAATGAAAAGACTCGAAGGCAAAGTGGCAGTAGTTACCGGCGGAAACAGCGGAATCGGATTGGCGTCGGCAAAACGACTGGCGGAAGAGGGCGCTCGCGTGGCCATCTCCGGCCGGAACCAGAAAACGCTCGATGAAGCCGTCAAGGCGATTGGCCATGGTGTTCTGGCAATTAAGGCCGACACCACCAAAGTTGCCGAGACCGAAAAGTTCCTCAAAGAAGTTGCGGGCAAATTGGGAAAGATCGACGTGCTCTTCGTCAACGCGGGGATCGCCCACTTTCTGCCGCTTGAGGCGGTTACCGAAAGCCACTTCGATGAACAGTTTGATACCAACGTAAAGGGCGCTTACTTTACCGTGATTAAGTCGGTTCCCTATCTGAATGACGGCGCCTCGATCATTTTGAACACCAGCATCGTCTCCACCAAGGGACAGGTCAACACCAGCGTGTACTCTTCTACTAAAGCCGCGCTGCGCTCTTTCGCCAGGACTACTGCGGCAGAACTCGTTGGGCGTGGCATCCGCGTGAATGCCGTCGCTCCGGGCCCGATCGAAACGCCAATCTTCGAAAAGACTGGGCTCTCTAAGGAACATATCGAGGAGTTTGCCAAGCAGGTCACACAGGCCGTTCCCATGAAGCGTTTTGGCAAACCAGAAGAAATCGCGGGAGCGGTTGCATTTCTGGCCTCCTCGGACGCTTCCTACATCACAGGTGTTGAACTGAATGTGGATGGCGGAATGGGCCAACTGTAATCCAATCGCCAGATCCTAAATCGGCGTGGGGGCGGCTTTATGCCGCCCTTTTATTTTGGAGAAGAAGGATTGGGCGACGAAGCGGTGTTCACATCCAAAAACCATTTGTGTCCAGTGTCGCCCGGCGCATAACAATTTCCATCTGCCGCATAACGTCGCCGCACACTGCGTCGTGCGTTCCTTCATTCTCGGCGACTGCGCATATTGCCAGATTGAGGCCTTGCGCAAATCCGCTTTGCGCCACCGCGGGTGCGCTCGCCGCAAAGGTGCATCCCGGCGCCGGAGGACAGACATCGTTGAAAACCCAAAACGCAATTTCACGCGTTCCGGCGTGGTCCTTTATATCCTGCGCGGTCGTAATGCTCACACCCTTGCCCTCATTCACCGGAATGGCCGAGCAGTACACGCCGGGCCGGTATCCAGCCTGCACAACGCCATCGAACCAATTCTGCAAATAAGTGTGGGACGTGGCGGAAAGACGCCCCCCTTCCTCCATGTCGAGAAAAATGATCGTGCCTTTGGTGAAGCCTTCCTGTCGCGTGGATTTCACGGCGCGCTCCGCGTCCACTTTTCCTTTTTGCTGCGCATCCGCCGGACTCCTCAACGCGCGGCTCTCTCGCCCGTTGAATAGCACCACAAATCCAAATCCCTGCCGGGCAAGAAGCTCACGCTTTCCCAACCAGTTACTCTCTTTCTCACCGGGAGGTGGACCGATCCAATAACTCGTAAATGAAAAAGTCTTGCGCAACACCGTCATAGCCGCATCACCGGGATATTCATTGCGATCGAAGCCTAGATAATTGGCAGGAGTTTGAGGCGGGGGGACAGCAAAAGAAGAGTTAAATTGAGCTGTGAGCAACAAAATCGCAGCACAGGAAAACAGCAAAGTCGCAATGACGGCGAAACGCGCAGATCGCATAGTATGACCTTAGGACCAAAAAATTCTTAGTGGGGCGGCCTGCCAGGCGCTACGAATCCATGTACTGTGCTTCCCCATTTCCAAACGACCAGTTCTCCCAGGCCACTTCCACCAGATTGATCACTAGATCTTCCGATCGCAAACCTGGCGATTCTGCCAATATTTCCGCCATACGCTTGTACAGTTTGCGTTTTTGTTGCGGTTTGCGACCGGCGCTCAACGTGATCTGCACGAAGACGACATTTTCTGATCGCTGCACACCTAAGTACTGAGGGTCGTACACAAGCCCTTCGGCAGCATGCTCGGTAATAACTTGAAACCGGTCGTCAGGAGGAATGGCCAGCGCCTCGATCATCGCGCGATGAACTCCGTCGCCGATCGCTTTGCGATATTCCACAGATTTCCCTTGCCGCAATGAAATCCGCACCAATGGCATCCTGGATTCTCCCGTACTTTAGTTGGCAGTCCGGCGAAACTGTTACCCCTCGCGCAATTTGTGTCCAGCCAGATTACCAAGCCCATCATAAGCCGCATATTTATACATTTCACTCAGCGTGGGATAGTTGAAGACCTGCTCGATGAATTCGTCGATGGTCAATCCGTTATCGAGCACCATCATCCCGATGTGGATCAACTCTGTGGCCGATTCTCCAATCACACTCATTCCCAGCAGCTTGCGATCTTCACGCGAAAAAATAAGCTTCAGCATTCCCGAGGTGTCGCCAATGATGTGCCCGCGCGCATTGTTTTCGTAACGAGCTCGCCCCACGCAATAATCCAATTTTTTCTCTTTACAGGATTCTTCCGTCTCGCCCGCGGATGAAATCTCAGGGATCGTATAAATGCCCATCGGCAATAACGAAGCAACGCGCTGCTTATACCTCAACCCGAACGCATGGCAGACCGCCACGCGTCCCTGTTCCATCGAAGTCGAAGCCAATGCAGGAAAGCCGATCACATCTCCCGCGGCATAGATATGCGGCACCGTCGTCCGGTAATGTTCGTCCACCGCCAAATAGCCTTTATCGTTAATCGCCAGCCCAGCTTTCTCCAGTTGCAGCCCATCCACTGCTGCGCGCCGTCCCGCGGCAAACAGCGCCGCTTCGGTCTCTAGCGTTTTGCCGCTCTTCATCGAGAGGCGGACACCAGTTGGCGTATTCTCTGCCTTCACTGGCCGTTCGTTGAACATCAGGTGCATCCCCAGCGAAACAAAGCGGTCGCGCAGCCGATCCGAAATTTCCTTGTCTAGAAAGGGCAACAATTGATCACGTCCGTCCACTAGCGTCACGTCCACACCCAGCGCCATAAATATGGACGCATACTCGCATCCAATTACTCCGCCGCCGATCACCGCCAGACTCTTGGGGATACGTTCCATCTGCAAAAAAGTGTCGGAGTCGAAAGTATGCACGTCATCAAACGCAATTTCGGCTGGACGATGCGGCTTCGACCCCGTCGAAATCAGGATTACATCACCACGCAATTGCCGCATCCCATTGGGTGTATTCACGCTAACGACGTGCGCATCCTCAAACGCCGCTTGTCCGCGTACCAATTCAATGTGATGAAGCTCAAGGTTCTTCAGGATGCGCTGCCGTTCCATATCGACGACTTCGCGCTCGTGATGCATGAAATCATGCACCGTAAGATTTTCTTTCAGCGAATAATCAATTCCGTAAAGACCGCGCTGCTTGAGCCCGGAAAAATAGAGAGCTGACTCGCGCAACGTTTTGCTGGGCACAGTGCCCGTGTTGATGCAACTTCCGCCCACGGCCGCTGCGCGTTCAATCACCGCTACACGTTTACCGAAGTAGGCCGCCTGAGCTCCGGCCTTTTCCCCTGCTGGCCCACATCCAATCACCAGGAGATCAAACTTTTCGACTGAAGCCACTTCGCCCTCCGCTTACTGCTTACGCTGGGGATTCACTTTAGCAGTCCACATTGATTCTAAGGAAAGAATTCTTATCACAAAGTGAATTGTCGGCGATTGTGCCGAATCACATCGCTACGCTAACTTTAGCCTTTCTTGCACTTTCCCGACTTGCCTCTACGCTCACTCTTTGATGTGATACACCCATGAAGCTTCCCCCGATCGTCCGCCGGGCCACCGGCATTCGTTGGCAGTGGAAAGTATTTATTCCCATCTTTGCCGTGATGATTTTCAGCTTGCTCGCGATGGCGGCGATGCTGCGCACTCTGGAAATTCACGACGCCCAGTGGATCTTAATTGCTGTAGTTGCTTTCGCCATCGCATTGAGCTTTGTTTTGCTTTCCGTGCTTCTGGTCCTGGTAGAGCAACCCTTGCAGGAATTAATGGATACCATTTCGCGCGTCCGCGCCGGCGATTTGACGGCTCATGTCGCTTTTTCGAAGCGGGAAGACGACATCGGCGCGCTTGGCAGGCAGTTCAATGAAATGGTGCATACCCTGCGGCAAAATCGAATCGAAATCGAAGACCTCCACCGCCGCGAAATGTTGCGAGCCGAACATCTTGCCAGCCTCGGCGAATTGGCCGCCGGTCTGGCGCACGAAATTCGAAATCCTTTGGCTGGCATTGCCGGAGTCGTCGACATAATCGGAAAAGAGCTTCCCGCAGACAGTCCCAGTCGCGCAATTATGGGCGACGTTCAGAACGAAGTGGCTCGCATCAAGAATATTCTAAACGACCTGCTCTCTTACTCGCGTCCTCGTCCCCCCAATTTTCATCCTGCCGATATCAACACCAGCGTTGAACAGGCCGTCCAACTCGCACGCCAACAGGTACTTACCAAGCCGATTCAGATCCTCTTCGAACCTGATACTTCCTTGCCGATGGTCCTGCACGACCCGGCTTTGATTCAGCAAGTAATCCTGAATCTGGTTCTGAACGGCATTCAAGCAATCAGCGGAGCGGGTCAAGTACAGGTACGCCCGCTCCTCGAACCGGGTTTTGTGGTCCTCCAGGTAAGCGATAACGGTCGTGGAATTTCCTCCGAGGCGCTCGCTAAAATCTTCAAACCGTTCTTTACGACGCGCAGCGAGGGTACCGGCCTGGGTTTGTCGCTTGCCGATGGTATAGTTCAGTCGCACGGAGGCAGGATTGAAGTAACCAGCGCAGCGCAGCAGGGCACACAATTCAAAGTCTGGCTGCCCATCGCCGGCCCCCAGAAGGACGAGCGCGACTCCTCTGCAAAGTGGTAAAGTTAAAAAATGGCCCAAAAGAGAATTTTGATTGTGGATGACGAAAAACTGGTGCGTTGGGCGCTCAACCAGAAGTGCGCCGAATTCGGCTACCAGTGCATTGAGGCGGAAAACGGACAGGCCGGGTTACAAGCTCTGCAGACCGAATCCGTTGACGCAGTCCTTCTTGACGTTCACCTGCCGGATATGAGCGGTATCCAGGTACTCGAAAAATTAAAACAAGCCGGCGAAACCCGCAGCATCATCATGATGACTGCGGATCCCCAGCTTGATGACGTGAAAGCCGCGCTGCGCTTGGGTGCCTACGATTTCGTCAGCAAACCCATTAATTTCGATGAGCTGAATATCACCCTGCAGAACGCCCTGGAAGCCGGTTCCCTTCGGACCGAGGTCGAGTCTCTCCGCGATGAAGTCCGCCGTCGCGCCGGCTATCACGACGTAATCGGGGTTTCCCGTAAGATCACCGAGTTGATGAAGTTCGTCTACAAGGTCGCCTCCAGCGCGGCCACTACCATTCTGATCCAAGGCGAAAGCGGCACTGGTAAGGATCTTGTCGCCAAGGCCATCCACTATCGCAGTTCCCGCTCCGAACGGCCCTTTGTCGCCATCAACTGCTCCGCGATTCCCGAAACCTTGATGGAAGCCGAGTTGTTTGGCCACGAAAAAGGTGCCTTCACGGACGCAAAAGCCATGAAAAAGGGCCTGTTCGAAATAGCTGACGGCGGAACGCTTTTCCTCGACGAAATCGGCGAACTCTCGCCCCTTTTGCAGGCCAAACTACTTCGCGTTTTGGAGGATCAGGTTATCCGCCGGATTGGCGGAGTGCGCGATATCCAGGTGGAAGTGCGTGTCATTGCCGCATCCAACCGCGACCTCGAACGCGAGGTGAGCGAAGGCCGTTTCCGCCAGGATCTCTATTACCGCCTCGCCATCATCTCCATCTTCCTGCCCGCCCTTCGTGAGCGTAAGGAGGACATTACTCCCCTGGTCGAATTTTTCCTGAACCATTACAACCGCAAATTCCGCAAGGCCGTTCAGGGCATCAGCGAAGAAACTCGCCGTCTTTTGCAAAATTATGATTGGCCGGGCAACGTCCGAGAGCTTAAGAATGCACTCGAGCGAGCCATGATCCTCGAAGATGGTAATCAACTCCGTCCCGACGATCTGCCATTCTCTGTCGCCAGTGGACGCAGCAACGCCATCGTGGAGGACAGTCAGATTAACTCGCCCACGGAAACTCCAGTCGTCCCGGGAAAGCGCCGATTGCCTCCACTGTTCATCCCCGAAGGCGGTACGTCCTTAGAAGATGTAGAGCATGCCCTGGTTGAATTGGCTCTACAGCAGTCCCATGGCAATCAGATCAAAGCGGCCAAGCTGCTGAACATCAGCCGCGATGCCTTGCGCTATAAGATGAAGAAGTTTGGTCTTTCGCATTCCGAAGAAGAAGAGCCCGCGCCACCGAGTAACGCCTGAGTAACGCTAGCTCACGTGTCGGAAACCTCTTGCATTGAGCGCATCTGATTTTTCGGAGCGCCTTCTGATTAGTTCACTGGGTGAGAAAACGCGCATCAGAGTGAAATTCCCCAGATTTTCGCGTTGCCTTGGATGCGCTTCAAATCAGCAAAACTCCTAAGTCTTTTCCTACTAATCAGATGCATTTTTCAACACCCTTTCCTTCAAACGGCACACTAGATGCTCCTACGTGGTTGTCCGGTAATTAGGCAATGGAGCGATTGTCGAATTGTTGGACGGTGGGCGTTCCTTTTTCGATGGTCGAGCTCGCGGTGAAGGCTCGAAAGGATACATCGTAAAAAGGGACGCCCACAAATGACTTTGGCAGCGGCCAGCTCACTTGACGTATCGTCGCCGTGTCGACCGCAGACGCCCGCGAATCGGGCAAATAAATTAGCTGGCCGCTGTCTTTATTTTCACTCCATTTCCTTCCCGTTCTAACTGCCACCTCTTCCAAGTGTTGTTTTTTCGGCTCACTTCTTGCTGGATTCCGCGCATCTTTCTGCGTCAACGTGCTCATTTCTTTTTATTTACCCTGCAAAAACTCGCGCAAACTGTTCATTCACAGTATCCAATTTCAATCTCTTTGTGGTACTGAACGTGCACCTTCGTAATTGGGAACTTATCGACCATCACAGTGCGTTAGGTTGTTCCGTTATAGGAGGGCGTCATGACGCAAGTACTTGAGCCCAAGAAGAAGGGCGCAGTGGAAGATTCCAAACGTGTTTTACTTACTAAGATCCTGGTCACCACCGATTTTTCTGAAGTTTCCGATCGGGCCTTGGATTATGCCATCGCTCTAGCGCGGCGCTACGACGCTCGCATCTACCTCGCTCATGTAATCACACCGGATCCATTTCCAGTTTGCCGAACCGCAACTCGCTCAAGCCACCTATGAAAAGGTTCGCCAGGCTGCTGAGGAAGGCATCACTGACATTCTCATCTCCGGAAAGCTCCGCGGTGTGCCTCACGAAGTCTTGATGGAAGAGGGCAATGTTTGGCCCGTCCTGGAAAAGTTGATTATCGAACATGAAATCGATCTCGTGATTGTCGGCACCCATGGCCGTGGCAAGGTACAGAAAATTCTCATTGGCTCAGTCGCCGAGGAGATCTTCCGGCAGGCCGAGTGCGCCGTGCTTACCGTCGGCCCGGCGTTCAAAAGTGATGCTGCCAAGGAAATTGAATTACATAACATCCTGTTCGCCACGGACTTCGGCCCGGGCGCAGAAAAGGCCGCGGCCCACGCCTTCTCGCTTGCGCAAGAGCATGGCGCTCGCCTCAGCCTGCTCCACGTAATTGAAAGCGCCGCCGCCTACACCGAGGAAAGCGTGGCCCGCCAGCGCGAAATTAACATCGTTCGCATGAAACAGCTCATGCCTAAGGACAGCGAAAACTGGTGCAGACCGGAATTTCGGGTAACCTTTGGCGCCGCTGTAGAGGAAATTCTTCACGCGGCCAAAGAGTTGAACGCAGACCTGATCGTCATGGGCGCCAAGCCTCGCAAGAGCCTTGCTGGCCATGCTCCGCTCACCATCGCTTATAACATCGTCACCAAGTCCGTTTGCCCGGTTTTGACCGTGCGCGGCTAATTCTCTCCAGGGAGCGGAATCTCCCCCGCGGGATCCGCATCCCTCATAATAAAGGCGGCGCTGACTCCTCCCCCCAGTCGACCAGCGCCGCCTTTATCCTTTTCAGCCACACCACTCTCCGCCCTGTTCTGGAATTCGCCTCTTCTTTTTGTAGTGGCCAGTCTTTAGACTGGCGCTTCGATCTTGCCGCCGCACTGGTTGCTTCTATAAGTCCACCTTCTCGATTAGCGCTGCTTGGCCCCCCAGCGGCTCTTACTTTCCCGTCATGGGGTGGGCTGCTTCATCCGCGTTTGGCACCAATACTTGGTAAGCCGCGTTGGGAATGGCCGATTGCCAATGACCGGTGGCTTTTGCAAATCCCACCACGCCAAAGAACAAAACGGCGATCGCGGCCGCCATAGCCCATCCAGGAATCGCCCGCGTCTGCTTCGCGCCTAGTTGCGGCAAGCCCATGTACAACGCGCTATCGGCCGGGCACACGGTCACGCACTCCAGGCAGCCGGTGCACTCTACCGACTTGATGGAAACCAGCTTGTCTACCGGCAACGAGGCGGGGCAGGCCTTCGCGCATTTACCGCAATCGATGCACGGCTCGGTCTTGCGCCGAATCCGTGCGGGGCTGAAAAACGCAGTCAGCCCCAGTAGCGCCCCATATGGGCACAAGAACCGGCACCAGAAATTCGGTACGAACACCGACGCCACCACAAAAAGTCCCAGAACGATGATTCCGGTCTCTCCAATGTGCCGGAAGAAATTCAGCATTTTCACATCAGCAATCAGCCCATACGGGCTCTGCATGAAATCTTTTATTCCCACAACCGACATCGTCGAGATCGCCCATACAAAGAAACCCAGCAGCAGATACTTGAATCCTCGCATCGGCAGATCGATCCACCGTGGCAACGGGAAATTCCGGCCAAACAGCTTTTTTCCCAATCGCCAGAGGTATTCCGAAATTGTTCCCACCGGGCACAGCCAACTGCAAAACGCTTTGCGAAGCAAAAACGACATGGCCAGAAACGCTATCAGCAGGAACATCGCCGCGGGGTGCACCTGCGGGATATGACCGCTCAAAATCCAATACTTCAAATTCATCAGACCCGCAATTGGCAGCCAGCCTTCCACCCCCGCTGGCCTCTGCAGTCCACGTGAAATGTTGCCGGTCTCGAATTGTCGCACCCAAAAGTAAAACTTTCCGCCAAGCCACAAATTCAATCCCAAGAACGCCAACTGAATCCCGCGACGGTAGATCTGCGAACGATCTTCTCCCACTCTTCGAACAAGCTTCTTTTTGGCTTTCCGCGCAGGCACAGCAGGTAGGATTTCTTCAACCAGTACATCCACTTTTCCGCTAGCTATCACTGTGGGAAGCTGAACAGCCATGACATTTGCCTCAACCCAAGCCTATGCCAATCCGTCACATCCGGCTGTGACTAAGGTCACTCTGTGCGCCCTCTACTTCTTCCGCTCCTCCTCATGCTATTCTTCTTAAGCCGCGTGGCCGTTCGGTGCGGCTGTGGCGAAATTGGCATACGCGGTGGGCTTAAAATCCACTGGGGTTTTCCCCGTTGTCGGTTCGAGTCCGACCAGCCGCACCAAAATTTTTCTTTCTACTGGATTTCCTGGATCACTTACCTGCTCGTAAGTTGATTTTTGGTCTCGCCCAAGTTTTCTGAAACCTCTTCCCCTCCACGCGAATCTATTTTGAAGTACAATTCCGTGGTCTACTCTGCAGGCGGTGGTACCTAGCCCCTGAATCCAACCTGAGGGTATTACCTCACTCGCAACGGAGAAACCGTGGCCGAATCGAATCTCGATCAACTTTGTATCAATACGATCCGCACTCTCTCAATCGACGCCGTGCAGCAGGCCAACTCGGGCCATCCCGGCGCACCCATGGGACTCGCTCCGGTTGTCTATTCCCTTTGGCATAATTTCCTGACCTACGATCCGCTCGATCCCACTTGGCCGAATCGTGATCGTTTTGTTCTTTCTGCGGGCCATGCGTCGATGCTTCTCTATTCCACGTTGCATCTGGCTGGCGTGCGCGAAGTTGACCACAAGACCGGCCAACCAACTAAGGAGCTTGCTGTCTCCCTCGAGGAAATCAAGCGCTTCCGCCAACTTGATAGCAAAACTCCCGGACATCCCGAATCGCACATCACCACTGGAGTGGAAACCACCACAGGCCCGCTCGGTCAAGGTGCAGGCAATAGTGTTGGCATGGCCATTGCCGGAAAATGGCTTGCCGCAAACTACAACAAGCCCGGATTTGATCTCTTCGATTTTCGAGTCTATGCCCTGTGTGGCGATGGCGATCTGATGGAAGGAGTGGCTAGCGAAGCCGCTTCTCTTGCCGGCCATCTGGCACTCTCGAATCTCTGCTGGATCTATGACAACAACCACGTCACGCTGGACGGTCCGGCAAGCTGGTCGTTCAACGAAGACGTGATGACCAGATTCATCGGCTACGGCTGGAACGTCACACGCGTAGCTGATGCCAACAGTTTAATGATGCTGGCGCGCGCCTACGAACTAGCCCACAAGACGAACGACAGACCCACGCTCATCGTCGTTGATAGCCACATAGGATATGGTTCGCCAAACAGGCAGGATTCTTTCGAAGCCCATGGTGAGCCCCTCGGAGAAGCCGAGGTCAAACTGGCCAAGAAAAATTACGGCTGGCCCGAAGACGCCAAATTCCTGGTTCCCGACGGCGTCTATGATCACTTCCGCGCGGGAGTCGGTGTCCGCGGAGGGGGTGCTCATGAAAAATGGAACAAGCTCTTCGCCGATTACTCCAAGCAGTTCCCTGAACTCGCCGCACAGTTGAACAAGATTCAACGTCGCGAGTTGCCGGATGGATGGGACAAGAACCTCCCCGTATTCCCGGCCGACTCAAAGGGCATAGCTACTCGCGAAAGCTCTGGCAAAGTACTCAACGTCCTGGCGCAAAATATTCCCTGGCTCATCGGTGGTTCGGCCGACCTCGCCAAATCCAACAAGACCGGGCTGCTCTTTGAAGGCGCGGGCGATTTCTTCACCGGGGAATACAAGGGCCGTAACATCCACTTTGGCGTGCGCGAACACGCCATGGGAGCCGCTGTCAACGGCATCGCTCTTACCGGACCTCGCGCTTTCTCCGCCACTTTTTTCAACTTTAGCGACTACATGCGCGCCAGCATGCGTCTTGGCGCATTGATGGAAATTAATCCCATCTACATTTTCACGCACGACTCCATCGGCGTCGGCGAAGACGGCCCAACCCACCAGCCCATCGAGCAACTGGCGTCGTGGCGCGCCATGCCGAACATGCTGGTCCTGCGTCCCGGCGATGCCAACGAGGTAACCGAAGCATATAAAATCGTCGCCAAACTTACCCATCGTCCCGCAACCATGGTGTTCAGCCGCCAAGCGATGCCTACGCTGGACCGCACCAAATTTGCACCGGCTTCCGGAGTGGCCAAGGGTGGCTACGTGCTCCTCGACGCCGAAGGCGGTAAACCGGACGTCATCCTCATCGCCACTGGCTCCGAAGTGCAACTCATTGTGGCCGCCAGCGATCTTCTGAAAGCTGAGGGAATCAAGACGCGGCTCGTCAGCCTGCCCTGTTTCGAACTATTTGACGAACAAGACGCCGCTTACAAAGAAAGCGTTCTACCCGCGAACATTACCGCTCGCGTCTCCGTCGAAATGGCCAGCACTTTTGGATGGGACCGCTACGTTGGCCCCAAGGGTAAAATCATCGGCATGCACACTTTTGGTGCATCCGCCCCCTTGAAAGACCTTCTGAAAAAATTTGGCTTCACTCCGGAACACGTCGTGAAAGCCGCAAAAGAAGTTCTAGGCAAGTGAGAATTATATGAATCTTGTGATTGGCTCTGACCATGCCGGGTTTGCCTTGAAGCGGGCTTTGGACCCCTTCTTGAAATCTCTTGGGCATAACGTGCTGGATATTGGCGCTTACAACGATCAACCTTCGGATTATCCCGATTTCGCCGAACTCGTTGGCAAAGCTATTCTTGATGGCCGCGCCGAACGCGGCATTCTCATCTGTGGCAGCGGTGTTGGTGTCAGTGTTGCTGCCAACAAAATGATCGGCATTCGCGCCGCGGTTTGTCACGATAGCTATTCCGCTCATCAAGGCGTGGAACACGACAATATGAATGTGCTGGTTCTGGGTTCGCGTATCATCGGTGAAATGCTTGCTCAGGATCTCGTCAAGAACTACCTTGGCGCCAAATTCACCAATGAAGAGCGCCACGTGCGGCGCTTGGCGAAGGTTCACGCAATTGAAATGCGCATGTGTAAGAGTTGAAATCCGGATTTTTTGCCGCCAGTCACTGGCGTACAATTTTAGTCTCAGGTTTCGAAAGTAAAGGAGAAGTATCATGACAACTTCACCCACGATTCCCAATGTTGCCGGTAAAAATCCCCTCAAAGCGTTGCTCGATTTTGGCCAGTCCCCTTGGATGGACTACATTCGCCGAGACCTGCTCACCGGCGGCGGCCTTCAGAAAATGATTGAAGAGGATGGGTTGCAGGGCATGACTTCCAATCCCGCCATTTTTGAAAAGTCCATCACCGGTAGCAAGCTTTACGACGATATCCTCAACTCGCCCGACGTAAAATCGCTCGACGCTAAGGGCATCTACGAACGCATCGCGATTCGCGATGTGCAGGCAGCTTGCGACATTTTTACCGGCGTCTACCGTTTTACGAAGTCACGCGACGGCTACGTCAGCCTGGAAGTCTCTCCTTTACTCGCCAACGACACTGCCGGAACTCTCGCCGAGGCGCGTCGTCTCTGGAAAACAGTCAACCGCCCCAATCTCATGGTCAAGGTTCCCGCCACTCCCGCTGGCATTCCTGCCATTCGCACGCTTCTGGAAGAAGGCATCAACATTAATATCACGCTGCTCTTCGCTCAATCCGCTTACGAACAGGTCGCCGAAGCCTATCTCGCCGCTCTGGAAGCCCGCGCGGCAAAGGGCCTGGACATCTCCCAAATAGCCAGTGTCGCCAGTTTCTTCGTCAGCCGCATTGATTCGCTGGTCGATTCGAAGGTCGATGAACTCCTGAAATCCCCTAACCCTGCGCAGAAAGCACTGCTCGAAAGCATTCGTGGCAAAATTGCCATTGCTAACGCCAAGCTCACCTATCGCAAATATCAGGAACTGTTCGGTGGCGCTCGGTGGAAAGCTCTCGCTTCTAAGGGCGCTCATGTTCAGCGCTTGCTCTGGGCCAGCACCAGTACAAAAAATCCCAAGTACCGTGATGTGCTCTATGTCGAAGAATTGATCGGCGCTGACACCGTTGACACCATTCCGCCGGCCACCTTCGACGCTTTCCGCGAACACGGCAAGCTTCGCAACAGCCTGACCGAACAGGTCGACGTCGCCGCAACCGAAATGCACAATCTCGAAAAGGCAGGCATCTCCATGAAAGAAGTTACCGACAAACTCCTCGTGGACGGTGTCAAACTTTTTGCTGATGCATTCCATACCCTGCTCGACGCCACAGGCAAAAGCGCTGGAGTCCGCGCTTGATTAGCGCCAACGCCCTTTGGAGCTCTGAGACGAACGTTTTTTGCGGGAGCAATCCGTAACCCTAGGCTGTCCATTAGTTTTTCAACTACGTCCCCGGCGGAGGTCTTCTCACAATGCAACTTGGAATGATTGGTCTCGGAAGAATGGGCGCAAATATGGTTCGCCGCCTTGAAAAGGCCGGACACAAGTGCGTGGTCTACGATCGCAGCCCCGATTCTGTCAAACAACTCGCGGCCGAAGGCGCTACCGGCTCTTCCTCCATCGACGACTTCATCAGCAAGCTGCAAAAGCCTCGTGCTATCTGGTTGATGGTTCCCGCGGCTGTCGTGGATTCCAGCATCGCGGAACTTCTGCCAAAACTCGAGAAAGACGACATCCTCATCGATGGTGGCAACTCCTATTACATCGATGACATTCGCCGCGCCAAGGAACTTGCGCTAAAGGGTATTCACTACGTGGACGTCGGCACCAGCGGCGGAGTTTGGGGACTGGAACGCGGCTACTGCCAGATGATTGGCGGCGAAAACAACGTCGTCCAGCATCTTGATCCCATCTTCAAGACTCTCGCTCCCGGCCGCGGAAATGTTGACCGCACTCCAGGCCGCGATAAAGTCGGTGGCACGGCAGAAGAGGGCTACCTGCATTGTGGCCCAAACGGCGCGGGTCATTTTGTGAAGATGGTCCACAACGGCATTGAGTACGGATTGATGGCCGCCTACGCGGAAGGACTCAACATCCTGAAGCACGCCAACGCCGGCAAAACACATCGCGAAACGGACGCGGAAACCACTCCGCTGCGCAATCCGGAGCACTATCAGTACGATTTCAATCTCGCCGACGTGACCGAAGTCTGGCGCCGTGGCAGCGTTGTCGCTTCCTGGCTCCTCGATCTCGCGGCGATTTCTCTGCTCGAACAACCTACTCTTGAACGATACTCCGGCCGCGTCTCGGATTCCGGCGAAGGCCGGTGGACTATCCTCGCCGCCATCGAATCCACGGCGCCCGCACCCGTACTGACCGCCTCGCTTTACGAGCGCTTCACTTCGCGCGGCGAAGATGATTTCGCCTGTAAAGTTCTTTCCGCCTTGCGCTTTCAGTTTGGTGGCCACGTCGAGAAAAAATCCGGGCACTGAAGCTCTCTACCAGACTTCTTTCGCCTTAGACAGGACATCGCTCAATGAACGCCAATCACGTGGAGCCCTCAGCAGCCGGCGGACCTTGCGTCATGGTCATCTTCGGCGCTACGGGCGACCTGACCAAGCGCAAGCTGATTCCCGCGCTCCTCAATCTCGCGCAGGACGAGCTTCTCTCAAAGCAATTCGCCATTGTCGGATTCGCGGTCAACGATTACACGACGGAATCGTTTCGAAAAGCTCTCGGCGAAGAAATGCCCCAATTTGCTCCCGATCCCATCGACTTGAAGATGTGGGATTCTCTCAAGGATCGAATTTATTACGTCAAAGGCGATTTTCAGGATCCGGAAGCCTACAAGCGTCTGCAACAGCAAATTGCTGAAGCCGACAAAGCCCACGGCACGGAAGGCAATAAATTCTTTTACCTGGCGGTAGCCCCACGCTTTTTCGCTCCCATCGTCCAGCAACTTGGCGATGCGGGCCTCACCAAAGAAGAAAACGGCAAGTGGGTTCGCGTAATCGTCGAAAAACCTTTTGGCCACGATTTTGCCTCCGCCGTTCAGCTCAACGCCGACCTGAAAAAGGTTCTTGGCGAAAATCAGATCTACCGCATCGACCATTATCTCGGCAAAGAGACCGTGCAAAACGTCATGGTCTTCCGCTTCACCAATAACATCATCGAGCCTCTCTGGAACCGCAATTACATCGACCACGTCCAGATAACCGCGGCGGAAACCGTTGGCGTCGAACACCGCGGTGGCTTTTACGAGACTGCCGGGGCCCTCCGCGATATGGTTCCCAACCATCTCTTTCAACTGCTGACCATGACCGCCATGGAGCCGCCCATCTCCTTCGATGCCGATGAGGTCCGCAACAAACAAGCCGAAGTCCTGCATGCGATTCAACCCCTCACTCCGGAAGAGGTGCTCACCAACACCGTTCGCGGCCAGTATGGCGAGGGCATCATCGACAATCAACGCGTCGTCGGCTATCGCAGTGAACCCGATGTCTCTCCCACCTCGAACACCGAGACCTTCGTTGCCCTCAAACTCCAAATCGACAACTGGCGTTGGGCTGGCGTTCCTTTTTATCTCCGCACTGGTAAAAGCCTCGCATTACGCGCAACCGAAATTGTCATTCAGTTTCGCCGCACTCCCTTCGTTCTATTCCGCAATACGGCTGTGAAAAATGTAGAGACCAACCGCCTTGTCATTCACATCCAACCTGACGAAGGCATTTCACTCAGTTTTGGCGCTAAAGTTCCCGGAGCCGTCATGCGTCTGGGCCTGGTGAACATGGACTTCGACTACAAATCCTATTTCGGCGTGGAGCACGGTACCGGTTACGAGCGCTTGCTTCGCGACTGCATGGCTGGCGATGCCACCCTGTTCCAGCGCGCCGACATGGTTGAAGCTGGCTGGAAAGTGATTCAGCCCGTTCTCGATGTCTGGCACGCTTTACCTCCGCGGGGGTTCCCCAACTATGCAGCCGGCTCTTGGGGGCCCGTTGAGGCCGAGGAACTTCTCGAACGCGATGGCCGATCCTGGCGTCGTATCGGTGAAGAAGATATCGATATTCGGGGCCGCGTTGCCACCCACGGTAAGGCGGGTATCTTCTGATGGCAACTCCAGCAAAAAAGAAAGTAGTGATCTTCCCTGACGCAGTCCCTCTTACACGGCGCGCTGCCGAAGAATTCGTTCAGACTGCCGCCAATGCTGTCGCCGATCATGGCTCATTTTCTGTAGCTCTAGCTGGTGGCTCCACTCCCAAAGCTCTTTACGCTTTGCTGGCCGATGACCCTGCCTTTCGTTCCAAAGTACCGTGGGACAAGATGCATGTTTTTTTCGGTGACGAGCGTCACGCCGGGCCCGAGGACAAAGACAGCAACTACCGCATGGCCCGGGAATCCCTGATTTCCAAGTCGCCCCTCAAAGCGGACCAAATCACTCGCATTATGGGCGAATACGCCGACACCGAAAAAGCTGCACTGGAATATGAGCAGGCACTTCGCGCATACTTTAAGCTGAAGGATGACGGGCTACCTCGCTTCGACCTGGTGCTCCTCGGTATGGGAGAGGAGGGACACACTCTCTCACTCTTCCCGGGTACCAAGGCCTTACACCCATCCTCACATCGCTTCGTGGTTCGCAATTGGGTTGGCAAGTTGTATACCGAACGAATTACTCTGACCGCTCCAGCCGCCAATCAGGCGAACCAGGTCATTTTTTTGGTAACTCGCGCCGACAAGGCTCTGGCCTTGAAAGCGGTTCTGGAAGGGCCGTACGAGCCCGAGCAGCTACCGGCTCAGCTCATTCAACCCTCCTCTGGCAATCTTCTTTGGCTGGTGGACCAGGACGCCGGAAATTCACTTAGCGCGGGCATCGCGACGAACTAGACTTTCAGACTAATAGGAGAAAAACATGGCAACCGCAGCAACCAGTGCAATCGAACAACTCTTAGGAGCGAAGGCAGAGAGCCTGCTCGGCTTCAAGAATCCCAAAATCTCCAAGGAGCGTTTGCACGTTCCCGGCCCCGATTTCATCGATACCGTCTATGCCGTATCCGATCGCAATCTGCGGGTCCTGAATAATCTGCATCGCCTCTTCCATCACGGACGCCTCAGCGGCACCGGCTATATGTCAGTTCTCCCGGTAGATCAAGGTATCGAGCACTCCGCCGGCGCCAGCTTCGCCAAGAATCCTGATTATTTCGACGGCGAAAATATCGTCAAGCTCGCTATTGAGGGCGGCTGCAACGCCGTCGCCTCCACGTTCGGCGTGCTGGGTTCCGTCGCTCGCAAGTATGCGCACAAGATTCCATTCATCGTCAAAATTAATCACAACGAACTGCTTACTTACCCCAATCAGTTCAACCAGATTCTGTTCGGCACCGTCCAGGAAGCCTACGACATGGGCGCGGCTGCTGTTGGCGCTACCATCTATTTCGGTTCTGCCAATAGCGACAAGCAGATCATTGAAATCAGCCACGCTTTCGCAAAGGCTCACGAACTCGGTATGGCCACCGTTCTCTGGTGCTATCTCCGCAACAGCGCCTTCAAGAAGGACAAGGACTATCACGTTTCCGCCGACCTTACCGGCCAGGCCAACCATCTCGGCGTCACCATTCAGGCCGACATTATCAAACAGAAGTTGCCGGAGAATAATGGCGGCTATCAGGCCCTCAACATCGGCGATTCCAGCTACGGCAAATTCGACAAGCGTATCTACACCGACCTCTCCAGCGATCACCCGATCGACCTCACTCGCTATCAGGTTGCTAACTGCTACATGGGTCGCGCGGGCCTCATCAACTCTGGCGGCGCTTCTGGCGCCAACGACTTCGAAGAAGCCGTAGCCACTGCCGTCATTAACAAGCGCGCGGGCGGCACTGGACTCATTAGCGGCCGGAAAGCCTTCCAGCGTCCCATGGCAGAAGGCGTAAAGCTGCTCAACACCATCCAGGACGTTTACCTCAGCAAAGAAATCACCGTAGCCTAGCGACCTACACTGTAGTCAAAGACTCCCGTAGGGGCGGCTTTACGCCGCCCTTTTCGGTTTTCTCGCGGATTTTCTGTTGTCCCTCATCTCTCTACTCACTCTGTTCCTTTTGCTAATTCTTTTCTCTTCAAATTTTCACCTTTCCCCCGCACCATTATTCTCCCGGCATCATCCAATTCTTTGCACTCGTTAGGGAGGCTTCATGTCCAATCGTCTGGAAGGTAAAACCATCGCTATCTCTGGCGGCGACCAAGGCATCGGCCGCGCCATCGCGGAACGCCTGGCCCAAGAGGGCGCCGACATTGCCATCTGCTACCGCTCCAATCAATCAGGCGCCAACGAAGTGCTCGGTGAAATCCAGAAACTGGGCCGCCGCGCAGCGGCCGTTCAATGCGACGTCGGAAAGATATCCGATGGCCAACACTTCATCAGCGAAGCCGTCAACCAATTGGGAAAGTTGGATATTTTGGTTAACAATGCTGGCCTCGAACGCCGTGCCGATTTCTGGGACGTAACGGAAGCCGATTACGACGCCGTACTGAACGTGAATCTAAAGGGCCTGTTTTTTCTCACCCAGGCTTTTGTACGTCATCGAATGCAGGCCAAATCCGGCGGCAAGGTCATCAACATCAGTTCCGTCCACGAAGAACTGCCCTTCCCGCACTTCTCTTCCTATTGCGCCAGCAAAGGAGGGGTAAAAATGCTCACTCGCAATCTCTCGATTGAACTTGCGCCCCTCGGCATCACCATCAATTCCATTGCACCCGGCGCAATCGAAACTCCCATCAACAAAAATCTGTTGAACGACCCTGTCAAACTAAAGAATCTCCTTGAGAATATTCCGTTGAATCGTCTCGGCGAACCCTCTGACGTCGCCTCCATCGCGGCTTTCATCGCTTCCGATGATTGCTCCTACGTCACCGGCACCACCTTCTTCGTAGACGGCGGCCTTCTCTGGAACTACCAGGAACAATGATCTACTGCTCCTGCCTGTAGAGCTCCCGTAGGGGCGGCTTTATGCCGCCCTCTTGAGTTGACGTCTTTCCCTCTCTGAACCTTTATGCCGATCATGTGGCACAGTCACTCTTGACTGTGTTCTTGAGTGTGATTCTTGTAGCGCCCGCCTTCTGAGGCGGGCCTGAATGCAAATGGTTCGCCGTCCATTCTTCCTCCAAAAACTTTTCCATCCATTCCAGTATGATAGAAATGTCCCTTATGCCCCCGCTCCGCAAAGCCATCGACGTCTCCGGCATCGTTCAAGGCGTCGGCTTCCGTCCTTTCATCTATCGCCTCGCCAATCAATGCTCGCTCTCCGGTTTCATCGCCAACACTCCCGCAGGTGTAAGCATCGAAGTGGAAGGGGCGCCCGAAAAAGTCGAAGAATTTCTTCTTCGCCTGCCGAAAGAAGTTCCCCCACTCGCAAAATTAACCGCACTCTCCGATCGCGAAATCAATCCGCAGGGCGAGCAATCCTTCCGCATTATCTCCACGCGTTTAGACCAGTCTGCCAAGACTTTGATTTCTCCCGACATCGCCGTCTGCGAGGATTGCCTTCGTGAACTCGCCAACCCACGCGATCGCCGCTTTCGCTATCCTTTTATCAACTGCACCAACTGCGGCCCACGCTTCACCATCATTCGCGACATTCCCTACGACCGCGCTCGCACTTCAATGGATCAATTTAAAATGTGCGCCGCCTGCCAGGCCGAATACGACGATCCCGCCAATCGCCGCTTCCACGCTCAGCCCAACGCCTGCTGGGATTGCGGCCCGCAGGTCCAATTGCTGTCGGCGTCCGGAACGCTCATCGATATCGCTGAGCCCATTCGCGAGGCAGCACGACTACTTCAACAAGGCTCTATCGTCGCCATCAAAGGTCTCGGCGGTTTTCATCTGGCGTGCGACGCGAAGAATGTCGATGCCGTCGAAAAACTCCGCGAGCGCAAGCATCGCATCGAAAAGCCTTTCGCCATCATGGTTCCGCGCCTGGAAATTGCCGAGCGCTACTGCATCCTGGACGACCTTTCCAAGAAACAGCTGCTCTCCATCGAGCGCCCCATCGTCCTTCTCCCCAGCCGTCCCGAAGTTGCTCTACCATCGGGCATTGCTCCCGGGAATCGCTTCCTCGGAATCTTTCTCCCTTACACGCCCCTGCATCATCTCCTTTTCACCAGCGGCAAATTCGATGCACTGGTCATGACCAGCGGGAATCTCAGCGAAGAGCCCATCGCCATCGACAACCTGGAAGCAGTGCAGCGTCTCCATGGCATTGCCGATGCTTTCCTTGTCCACAATCGCGAAATCCTCCGCCGCTGCGACGATTCCGTTCTTCGTGTTGCCGCCGGTGTGCCGCAGCAACTTCGCCGCTCGCGCGGTTTTGTTCCCGTTCCCGTGGCCATCGAGCATGAATCGCAACCCATCCTCGCTGTCGGTGGCGAGCTGAAGAATACCGTCTGCGTTATCCGCGGCTCGGAGGCCTTTCTCAGCCAGCACGTCGGCGACCTCGAAAATCTCGAAAGCTACAACTTTTTCAACGAAGCAGTTGACCATCTCCAGCGCATTCTGGAAGTTCAGCCGCAGGTCATCGCACACGACCTTCATCCCGACTATTTTTCCACCAAGTGGGCTCTCGAGCGCGAAGACCTTCAACATATCCCTGTGCAGCACCACCACGCGCACATCGCCGCCTGCATGGCAGAAAATCATCTTGATGGCAAAGTCATTGGCATCGCGCTTGACGGCACCGGTTATGGCGCGGACGGAGCGATCTGGGGCGGCGAAATCCTCGTCGCCGATTACACAACCTTCGACCGCGCCGCTCATCTTCAATACGTTCCGCTTCCCGGTGGCAGTGCTGCGATTCACGAACCCTGGCGTATGGCCGTCAGCCATCTTGCCAAACATTACGGCAATGATTTGCAATCCCTCGATCTGCCGTTCCTTAGAGAAATTGATTCACGTAAGCTTCAGCTCGTTCTTCAAATGATGGAGCGCGAAATTCATTCTCCTCGTACCTCCAGTTGCGGCCGCCTTTTCGATGCTGTCGCCGCGCTTGCTCGGACTTCGCTCAACCGTTAACTACGAAGCACAGGCCGCCATCGAACTTGAAATGGCCGCGCACACTTCTGCCGACGAAGGCGCCTATCCGTTTCGATTTGGTAAAGGAAGGTTCAACCTGGAGAATCGGCACACGCTCGCTGTTCGACTGGCTCATCGCCGATATCCGCAAACAGGTCAGCATTCCCGACATGAGTCGCCGCTTCCACAATGGGTTGGCGCTCGTCCTGGCAGATGTCGCCGTAAAAATCCGCGACGCGCGCGACCTGAATCGCGTTTGCCTGAGCGGCGGCTGTTTTCACAACGTTCTGTTTTTTGAATTCGTTCTAAATGCTCTGCGCAAGAAAGACTTTGAAATTTACTTCCACAGCGAAGTTCCCGCAGGCGATGGCGGCCTTAGCCTCGGCCAGGCCTTGGTAGCAGCTCATTTATTAAAAGCCTCCACGAACCTAAACTCCTAATTCCGTCAACAGACAATTTGTCATCCTGAGGACTGCGCTTTAGGCGGGCCGAAGAATCTCAGCCGATCCGTCATGCAAAATCAGTGCCGGGAACTAGGAGACTGCTCCTACCTGGTCCCGAATTTTAAGCTTCCCGTGACCCCCTTACCTTCCGTCACTCGAATCATCTGCCCCGCATCGACATTCGTAAGCCTATCGGTCTGCCCGCTAGGCCAGCGTATCTCCACGGTTTCAGCTTTGTTCTTCTGTCCCAGTCCAAACGTCAGCACCAGCTCACTGGCCGACAAATAGCTCGACCCGCTTCGCATCATCTGTGTCTGAGTTTCTCCGCCGCTTGTGATCTTGACCACCGCCCCAATTCCGTCGCGGTTCGATTTCGTCCCGATCAGCTTCACGCGCAGACTCTTGTTCGCGATGGCCGCCGGCTGCCACATCGTTTTCAAACAGGTACGCTGGTCCACCATTCGTTGAAAGCAATAAATCCAATCGTCCATCGTTGTTTATATCTGCGTAGGCGGCACCGCGCCCCACTCGTGCCGTGGCAAACGCTGCTGCCCATCTGTTTAGTCACTTCGACAAAATTGCCTTTGCCCATGTTGCGGAAGAGATGCGGCGGCATTGCATATTTCACGTTGGGCTGCACCCGCTGAATATCCACATCGATATGTCCGTTCGCAATGAAAATGTCTGGCCAGCCATCCAAATCATAGTCAAAGAAGAAGCAGCCAAATCCCAGTGTCAACAAAGAAGCGCGTCCGATTTCCGACCTCGGTGCTTCATCCACAAACAAACCTTTTCCCTCGTTGTGATACAAGGAAAGCATTTGATTGGAAAAGTTAGTGATCAGGATGCTTGCCGCGCCCGAATGGTCATAATCCGCAGCGTCAACGCCCATTCCTGCGCGCGCCACACCGTCTTCGCTGAATGCAATTCCCGCCACCACCGCTTTTTCCGTAAATGTTCCGTTGCCGTTGTTGCGATATAGCTTGTTCGGCTGCGTATCGTTGGAAAACAGCAAATCGGGCCAGCCATCGTTGTCGTAATCCAGAATCGCAATTCCCAATGTCTTCGACGTGGGCTCGCCCAAGCCCGCTTTTTTCGTCACATCTTCAAAGGTTCCGTCTCCGCGGTTATGCCACAGACGTACCGAAATTCCCTTATATGATTCCGGTGTGCAATACGACTTGCTCTTGCCGTCCAGTGTGCAATACAAGTCGTTTTCCATCGACCACTGCACGTAATTCCCTACAACTAAGTCCAGCTTCCCGTCTTTGTCGTAATCCACCCATGCCGCACTGGTGCTGAATTCCTTCGGCCCAGCCAGTCCAGCCTTTTGTGTCACATCGGTGAATGTGCCGTTTCCATTGTTGTGAAATAAATGGCTCTGCCCCATCGCGGTAACAAACAAATCGTCGTATCCATCGTTGTCGTAGTCCCCTACCGCTACGCCCATTCCAAACAGTTCCACGTCGAGGCCGGCTTTGTGCGTCACATCCGTAAACGTCCCATCGTGATTGTTATGGTATAGCTTCGGCGTGCTGTGTTTTCCCGCATGACCGGGCCAATCCATTCCGTTCACCAGGAAGATATCCGGCCAGCCATCGTTGTCGTAATCGATGAACGCCACTCCCGGCCCCATCGTTTCCGGTAAATACTTCTTCCCAAACGCCGCGTTATTGTGGACGAAATGAATTCCAGCTTTTTGCGTGATATCTCGAAATGTAACGGAAGACTTTCCTGAGGTATCCGTCTGCGACTGCGCGAATAATCCGCTGCACCACATCAATGCAACCACCAGCCCACACCACTTCCTCACGAATTCTCCGCCTTTCCTTCCCGTCCCACTCCCAATGAATCAGCCACCTTATTGATGTAGTTGAACCACGCCGCGATTAACGTAATCTGCAGAATTCCTTTATCGTCAAATCCCACCGCGCGCAGTTTCGTGTGATCTGCCGGACTGCATTTCGTGGCATCTTTAGTCAGTTTCACCACGTAGTCCAACATGGCGCGATCCTGCTCGCTTATCGGCGCGGTGCGGTAGTCGTGCCGCAATGCCTGCACCATCTCATCCTTCAACGTCACGCGACGCAGAAACTCTGCGTGAGACTCTATTCAATAGTGGCATCGGTTCGTTACCGACACCATCGTTGCGATCATCTCGTGCTGCTCCCGCTTCAGTGGCAACTCCGGCGACATCATCGCTCCGAATGCAGAGAACGAGTGAAACAGCACATCCGGCAGCAACGTGTGTGATCCCACGATGCTGTTCTCGAATCCATTGTCGACAATCGGCACAGGCGTTGCATACTCCTGCGGATACAGCTTTCGCTGCTCCATCACTGCCTTGCGCACCTGCTCGTCTTCTTCCAACTTAAATGTCTTAATCCAGGTCATCCGCAATCCTCCGAAATCCCTTGTGTAGCGGCCGCCTTCTGAGGCGGGCGCTTTTGACTCACGCTCAGCGTCCGACTTCACCCGCAGCCTTTTTATCCTGCCCGGCAGCTGTAACTTTTTTCGCGGTTTTCAACGCCGTTCCCGCACTCCCCAACACCACCGAAACGTGCTCGTGCACCGCCTGCCGCTCGTTGTTATCTTCCAGATGCTTCTGCCGGTACGCTCCCGTCAACGCCTGTGCCGATTCATCCGCCTTAAACCTTAAATATCTTTCCTTGTGTTCATTCGCGCGAGTCTCATCTCCAAGCCCGGTGTAACACAGCATCAAGTTGTAGTTAGCCTGCAAGTCTTCTGGGTCAATCGCCAGAGTCTTCTGAAATTCTGCCACCGCCTCGGTATATCGCTTTTGCAGAAACAGCACGCGCCCCAACTCATTCCTTACCACTCGATCCCGCGGAAATTGCCCCAATACCTCTTGCAACACCTTGGCCGCCTCGTCGTACTTCCCTTCTTCCTTTAACACTCGCCCGTAAAAGAAATTCGCGCGCGCCAGTCCCGGCTTCAACGCCAACGCTTTCAACAGCACTTCTTTGGCGCCATCCGTATTTCCCTCTTGCACTCTCACGCGCCCCACATTTGTCCAGCCATCGGGATTTTGCGGATCCATCTCGGTAATTTTCGCGAAAGCCTGCTCCGCGCCGATCAAATCACCTTGCAGGAACAGTCCAATTCCGTAGTCGTTCCAACGCGTCCAATCCTCCTTTGCCCACACTGTCTCTGGTACGGGTGCCTTTGCGCTATGTGGTAACACGCGAACCGTTTTCGTATCTTCCGCCACTACCACGATCGGCAAATTCGGAATGCCCTTAACTTTGCTCGACAGGTTCGATAGGTCTCCGTCAAACGTCACTTTTCGGTCGTCGTAATCAGGTGTTACCTGCGGATTCCCCTCTGCCGGCTCCTGCTTACCGGCAAACATAAATTGCGTGTTCCACCATTGGAATTTCCTATAATTTAGTTTCGAGTGCAGCGTGATTTTCTCGCCCGCATTCTCCGGCACGTGCATCCGGAAATGCACCGTGTCCGCAGCCCCCGGTGGTATGAGTTTCACGTACACTACCGCGCGGCTGGCCCAGGCATTCCGCTTGTTAATGGGATTCCCGTGCTCATCAATCTGCAACGATTTGTAGAAGTGCGCACCTGGCTCAACTGGCCCTTTTCCATCGTCTTCCACTTTTCCGCTCCAGAACAGGATCTGGCCTTTCTCGTCGATGGCCTGCAACTCCAGCCACACATCTTCTGCATCCACCGTGCCGCCGGGAAAAAAGTGCCCGACCTTTCGCGTACGCACCACCACATCAATCAAAACGTCGTCGCCGCGTCGCACTGCCGCATCCACGCGTCCAAGAGGAGCCGTCAGAGGTCGCGCTTCGCCAGCTGCCCCCGTCGGCAAGGCCAAGTCCGCCTCTTCGCCTACGGCAAATGTCGTGGAAAGCTCCTGCTTCGGTGCCCCCGCACTTTTCGCTTTTTCCGTTTTGCTCTCCGCTGGAGAGATCGCGAAAATATCCACGCTTAGCTGCTTATCCTGCAAAAACGTCTGACTGGCCAGTAGTTGTTTCGCATCTTCATTCGCCGTCGGCACCGCTGTATTTGCGCCTGGGAAGCGATGTGAGTGGACGTAACCATCGATATTCCCCTCATCCTTCGACGGTACCATCGGCATGTGGCAATCCGCGCACATCATCGATGTAGCCGGATAATAAAATGCCCGGGCGCCTTGCCCTGAAACTCCGCTCGCTTGCCAGTTATCGTACTCGTTGAACCCGCGAATCCAGCGATAGTGATTCAGCGGTTGATCGAGATGCACCTTGTGGCATCCCGAGCAGAATTCCGGCACCTGCTCCCTCATGAATGGCTTAAGAAAAACGCGTCGGTGCGGCTCAGGGTTCAGCTTCACCATAAAATCATGCAGCCGCCGAATCATCGGATTGTTGCTGGCTGCCAGCGCATGCAGCGCGGGATACTCCAGCGTGAAATCCCCCTGCCCCATCGTGCCTTTCACTTGCACAATGCTGTGGCACATCAGGCAGCTCAGCCCCGCTCTGGCTTCCGGCTTATCAATATTTTGTTGAATGGGCTGATCCATCATCCCGCTGAACAATAATGCCGGGTCGTGGCATCCCGCGCACCATTTCGATGGTTGCACCCCGTTCACACTTTGCATGTACTCAATGCTCTTGCGGTACCACTGATTGTTGAACGATGAAAAATGATGCGCAGAGCTATCCCACTGTTTATAAATATCCCCGTGGCATCGCTCGCACGCTTGCGATTGGAGAAAATAATCCGAGGGAATGTACTTGCCATCTACCGTCTGCGCCGAACTAGGGAAGAACTTCCCGTGTGGCCCATCACCCTCTTGCTCCATCGTTGCCGGCGAAATCGCTGGATTGTTCACACGGTAGCGCTCTTTGCCCGCAAAATCCCGCGCCCACCATGCTCCCACCGAAATTCCCGCTGTTATTGCCAGAACTGCGGCCACTCGCGGTATTCTCTGCAGCGCGCCAACCCCCAGCCACTCACGTTGAGACAACCACGCGATCGTCAGGAAAATAACCGCTGCCACGCACAACGCAATGTGCCAGTACAGCCACAATTTGAAACGGTGCGCCGTCCCGATCTTGATCAACACAATACCGAGCACTGCGCCTGCCAGCAAAAACAGCCAGCCGATTTTCGCCGTCCACGATTCTTTTCCAATTCCACGGAACAGAAATGCCAGCAAGCCTAGCCCGACCAGCACACCAAGTCCGGTGTGAAGTATCACATTTGCTGCATAAAATATCGTTGCCGATGGAAATGCAAACAGATAAACCGCGGTGACCACCAGGACCAAAACGCTCAAGGAGCGCCAGCGTTGCATTACTTTTCCCCCATCCAATTCACTTCGCTTCTTCCCCCCAAATTAGAAATGCGGCCGGAGTAGGGTCTCCGGCCGCTGAGTTTGTTGGGGTTGCTCCCGAGGTTAGCGAAGTTAACGCTCTCGTTGGAAGCGACTTACATAAGGTTGCACTCTTTATAAATCTCTCCCCAGACCCTGACAATAGTGCGAAACAACTAGAATCGATAAATCTCTGTAATTCCCTTTAATTCAGTAACTTGGAACGCTTTCCCGGCTGCCAGATTCTGGTGTTCTTCCACGCCCCCGTTGGGCCAGTTTATCACCAGACGATCTATATGATCTTGCTTCCCTAACCCGAACGTCACCGGCAATTCCGACTGCGACAAATAACTGGATCCGCTGCGCACCATACGCGAAGCGATTTGTCCATTGTAATGAATCTGCACCGTTGCGCCAATCGCGTCGCGATTTGATTTTGTGCCGACCAGATGAAAACGAATACTTTTGTAGCCGCCGAGTTGATCATTCCGGTAAAGATAAGCTGGTCCGTTATTCGTCGTCAGCAAAACATCCAAATCTCCATCGCGGTCAAAATCGCCAACCGCCAATCCCCGTCCCACTTTCGGCTGGTCGTAACCCCCTCCCACTTCCACCGCCTCATCGTGGAATTTTCCGCCACCTCGATTCATAAAAAGTTGCGGCGGTTGCGCATAGCCTACATTGCCGCGGATATTCCGCACCGTATCGTCAATGTGTCCGTTGGCCACCGCTATATCCAACAAGCCATCCAGGTTTGCATCGAAAAAAACGCATCCAAATCCCAAAGTGTTCCGCGAGGCCGCTCCCAATCCCGTCTGCATCGCTACATCGTCAAATCCTTTTCCAGTCCAGCGATACAATCCAATCATCTCGTTATCGAAATTCGTGATCACAATCCCCGGCTTCCCGGAATTCTCAAAATCCGCGACATCCACGCCCATTCCTGCCCGTGCCTTCCCTTCCGTGCTGAATGCCAAACCCGTCTCTACCGCCACGTCCTTAAACTTTCCGTTGTGCAAATTGTGGTACAGCTTGTTTGGTTGCGTATCATTGGTCACCAGGACATCCGGCCAGCCATCCTGGTCATAATCCAGCATCGCCACTCCCAACGATTTCGAACTGCTATCGAAAATCCCGCTTGTCGCCGTTACGTCTTCAAATGTGCCGTTACCGCGGTTGTGATACAGCCAGCAAGTATCCCCGCGATACGCTTCTGGTGTGCAGTACGATTTATTCTTTCCGTCCAGGCTGCAAAACACGTCGCTCTCTACCGACCAGTGCACGTAGTTACAGACCAGCAAGTCCAACAGCCCGTCGCGGTCGTAGTCGAACCAGATTGCTGAAGTGCTCAATCCCTCTTTACCCGCTAATCCGCTGGCTTTTGTTACGTCGATGAATGTTCCTTTGCCCGTATTCTTGAACAAACGGCTCTGACCCACGCAGGTGATAAAAATGTCCGGGAACCCATCGTTGTTGTAATCGCCCACCGCGACGCCCATGCCGTACATTTCCAAATCCAGTCCTGCGGCTTTCGTCACGTCGGTGAACGTGCCGTTGCGATTGTTTCGATACAGCTTCATCGTCGTCCGTTGCCGTTTGTGTCCCGCCCAATCCATTCCGTTGACTAGCAAAATGTCCTGCCAGCCGTCCGCGTCATAATCCAGAAAAGCACAGCCCGATCCCAGCGTCTCCGGCAGTTGCTTTCCTCCATACGCACCGCTGTTGTGCCGGAAATGAAGGCCTGCCGATTCCGTAGCATCAATAAATCGGAATCCGGGGGGCGTAGCGGCCTCCAGCAACGATGGAATTGCTGCCCAAGTAATCCCTGCACCCAGAGCATTTTGCAGAAAATCGCGGCGCTTCACGGAAGATTTACCAGCCCATTGCGGATCGCATAAACCACTAATTCCGCAGTCTTGTGCATTCCCAGCGCATCCATAATGTTGGCGCGATGCACCGAAACCGTGTTCACGCTCAGATTCAGTTCCGTGGCAATTTCCTTGTTCGATTTGCCCGCTACTATATGTTGCAGAATTTCCAGTTCCCGCGGTGTTAATCCTGTGTCGCGTTCTCCTCGTAATCCCCCTGTACGCGTAATCTGCGGGTCAAGCACTACTTTTCCCTCGGCAACTTGTTTGATTGCGCTCACCAAATCCAGATCCATCGCGTTCTTCAGAATATATCCGCGCGCTCCCGCTTCCATCGCTTGCTTCACTAGCGTGTCTTCCGAATGCATGCTCAACATCAAGATCGCGGTATCCGGCAGCTTTTGCAGAATTTTTCGCGTAGCCTCGATTCCATTCATCTGCGGCAGGGCGCAGTCCATCACAATCACTTTGGGGCGCAACTCTTCCGCCCGTTTCACGGCTTCCGCTCCGTCGCTGGCCTCGCCAACCACCTCAAACGTTTCCTCGTCTTCCAGCATCCGGCGAAATCCGCGGCGTACCAGTGCGTGGTCGTCCACCAACAAAACCGTCAGCCTATTCGGCATGTAATTCCACCTTCTCGCGCGGGACACGTAACTTCACCAGCGTACCGCCCGCTTCTATCAACGCAACGCGAATTGTCCCGCCTAGAATTTCCGCGCGCTCACGCATCGCCACCAATCCAATGCCCGTCTGTCCAGGCACGGAGACAATACCCTTGCCGTGATCTTCCACTTCCAACTCCAGCACGACAGGCTGAAAGCGCAAACGAATCCACGCCTCCTTAGCGCCCGAATGTCGGCTCACATTATTCAACGCTTCTTGTAGAACCCGATAAACCTGCACCCCAGCCGAAGTCTCCAAGGCGAACGGTTTTCCTGTCTTCTCGTAGTGAAGCACAATGCCGCTCTGTCTTTCCACAGTCGGAATGTACCAGTCCAGTGTGGCTTCCAGACCAGCCTCTTCAAGCAGGACCGGATGCAAGGCCTGAGAGAGGCTGCGAATATTGTTCAGTGTCGACTGCGCAATCTCACGCACCTCCTGCAGGTCTTCATGGAGCGCTGAATTAGCGGGAACATCTTTCGTGGCCCGGCGCAACAGCGAACCAATCGCGGTGAGTACCTGCCCAAATTCGTCGTGGAGCTCACGCGAAATATGCCGAAGTGTCGATTCCTGCGAGGAAATCAATTTTTGCGCCAGGTCACTGCGCTGCGACGACAATTCAGCCACGTGCGCGAAGATTCGGCGGTTGTAGCGTATCAGATAGAGGCTGGTGGGAATGATCGCCAGCAGAATACCGGCAAGGAAAAAATAGAGTTGCCTCTGCACCCGGTCGTAAATTTGCGCTATGCCAGCTTCCGCTTGCTCTTCAGCCTCATTGTTCTGCACCAGCAAGCGGGAAACGCTGGAACTCAGCGCCGCCTGCCGCGGTTGCAGCGTGTCGCGAATTTGATTGCGTGCAGCTTCGTCGGATCCACTCTGGGCAAGGATAAACATCCGGTCGCACGCGTCCCAGAACTGGCTGAGTGACTGCGTCAGGAATCGACGCTGATCGCTGGTACGCTCCGACCCAAACAGTGACTCTTCCTGTTGCATCGCCACTTGCAAATCGTTGTGAATGCGGTCGAACTGTGCGCTCCAGGCCGCCAACGGGTACGGTGCGGAAGCGTCCAGCATGTCCCGCATGGCCAGCCCAATCGAGTTGAGGTCGTTCTGGATGCGCAGCAGTTGCAACGAATCCTTGCGGTTGCGGTCCACCATTTCGCTTTGCAATTTGCGAATCCCCGCAAATTGCATGGTGATGTACGCCGCGTACGCCAGCACGGCTATCAGCGTGATGATCAATCCAAGATAAAGCCCGCGTGTGGGGGCAATCTGCGCCGGAGGATTTTTGTCCACGCGAAAAGCATATACCGCCCACGCCGTGGAACCAACTCACCGCACACGTTTTCTTCCCCTCGCCACCCCGCGTCTCAGTGATACACTGCCTTCGCGCGCGTAAAATCAACGCCACATTTCGTTAGTTAGGACGCTGAGCATGATTGATGTTGGAGTGGTCGGGTTTGGACTCGCTGGCAAGTTTTTCCATGCCCAAGTAATACATGCGGTGCCGGGCCTTCGCATCGCCGCCATTTTGCAACGCACTGGAAACGAGGCCGCGAGCATCTATCCAGAGGCGCGCGTCGTGCGCTCCCTCGATGAACTGCTGGCCATCGACTCCATCCGCATGGTTGTAATTGCTTCGCCCAACCAGACTCACTTTCCTTTTGCCAAGCTCTGCCTCGAAGCCGGCCGCGACGTCGTCGTCGATAAACCGTTCACCAATACCGTGGCCGAGGCCGTCGAATTGTTCCGTATTGCTAAGAAGCAGGGGCGATTACTCACGGTCTTTCATAGCCGTCGTTTCGACGCTGATTTTCAAGGGCTCCGCGCTTTTCTTCCCAAAGGCGACTTAGGCCGCCTCGTGCGTTTCGAATCGCACTACGATCGTTTTCGGCCCGCTGGAAAGCCCGGCGCTTGGCGCGAACTTCCCGGTCCCGGAAGCGGCATCCTCTTTGATCTGGGGCCGCACATGATCGATCACGCACTCGATGCTCTTTGGCCGGCCCTCGGCAATTTCGGCTGATGTCCGCATGGAGCGCGACAATGCGCAGAACCGATGACGCCTTTGACCTCAGCCTCGGTATATCCGCAGAGCATGCGCGCTCAATTAAGCGCGACTATGCTCAGCATGGTGCCGCGCCCTCGCTTCGTTATTCTTGGCACCAAGGGCACTTTTGTGAAGGCCGGTTTTGATCCATTGGAAAACGCCTTGCGGACAGGGCAACTTACCAGCCAGCGATGCATGGGTCATGGAGAAAGAAGAGAGTTTTGGCGAAGCCACAATCGTTGAGAATGGGCAAACCCTTACACATCGTGTGGCCTCTACTGGCGACTGGCGCGATTTCTACATCAATGTTCGCGACGCGCTTCTGGGCAAAGCAGAATTGCTCGTTAAACCCCAACAAGTTCTCGACGTCATGGTCACGCTCGAATTGGCTCAGCAGAGCTCAGCAGAAAAGCGCGTTATACCCTGGCGCACTGTCGAACTGCAGTCGTAGAGCCACAAGCCGGATGTCGGGCGTATAATTCAGTAATCACCCTCAACGGTCAGGAGCGGATTAGACCTCATGAAGATTGAACTGGCGCCGTCGATTTTGGCATCGAATTTTGCGCAACTTGGCGCAGACGCAAGCCTTGCGATTGAGGGCGGCGGAAGCGTGCTGCACGTCGATATCATGGATGGCCATTTCGTTCCTAACTTAACGATTGGTCCGCCGGTGGTGAAAAGTCTGCGAAAGGTTATCAAGGTGCCTTTCGATTGCCACTTGATGATTGAAAATCCCGACCAGTTCATTCCTGAGTTTGCTGAGGCCGGCGCGGATTGGATTTCCGTGCATCAGGAAGTTTGCCAGAACCTCGACCGCACACTGCACTTGATCGCTTCACATGGCTGCAAGCCAGGCGTGGTCATCAATCCCGCCACTCCGGTCGAAACTTTGACTGAAGTTCTTGACCTGGTCCACCACGTCCTCGTCATGAGCGTGAATCCCGGATTTGGCGGCCAGAAATTCATACCCAACTCTTTGAACAAAATTGCGGCACTCGCGCGAATGCGCGCCGAACGCAAACTCGAGTACCGCATCGAAGTCGATGGCGGCATCGATATGACCACCATCGCGGATGTGGTGAAAGCCGGCGCCGAAATCCTCGTGGCCGGAAACGCCGTGTTTGGCCATGGCGACATTCGTGCCAACGCCGCCCAACTGCTAGATACCGCGCGCGCCGCAACACTATCCAGAGCATAAATCAACTGATAGCTACTGGATCGAGCAAGCCATGCGACCTGGTGGTCGAAGACCACAGGAAATAGAGTGGTTTTCCACGAACCATGTCCGGCGTAACCACCCCAAAATCGGGAATGCGGCTGTCGAGACTTTGGTCGAGATTGTCTCCAACAACGAATAGCGTGCCTTCAGGCACTTTTGTTGTCTTGAAGTTGAAAACGTTCCGTAGTGCCGTTTCTTTTATCCACTCGGGCTTGCCACAAGATGGAGGAGTTTGAAAAGGAACGCCATTCACCAAGATCGTTCCGTCCGGACCGGGCTCCACAACATCACCTGGCAGAGCAATGACTCGCTTGACGAATAAAGCCTCCTCCGACGAATGTTTCAACACGATAAGGTCTCCACGCTGCGGGGATTTCAACCGATAAGCCCATGCGTCTGCCACAATG
Organism: Candidatus Acidiferrales bacterium; assembly: GCA_963837885.1. Taxonomy (GTDB): domain Bacteria; phylum Acidobacteriota; class Terriglobia; order Acidiferrales; family UBA7541; genus Acidiferrum. The sequence goes on from CAWIPD010000023.1 coordinate 46,266, forward strand.
CGATCGCCAGTACAGATTGTGGGGCACATCGATGCCGAGGAAACTCTATAAGCATGGAACCCTGACTCGTGCATGGTATGCGGCGGAGACGGAGCTAGCGCACTGAAAATAATGATGATTGCCAGAAGCGGATAAGTTAGCCAGGCAAGCGGAACAGGCTTCTCTGGTTTTTTCCCATGGGCTGCAACGTTGGCCGCTTCCCCCGCCGCGAACAGTTGCCACGCCGTCAGAACGATAACTGACCCCACCATCGTCCAGAAGGAGAGCAACAAACGAGTGTGGGCCACTGTGGCTCCCAAAATATGCGTGATGATGGCAAATACAAAAGCCTTGCGAGGCTGCCGATTGAAGAGTTGTCCCATTCCCGGCAGGAACAGACTGAGCACGCCAGCGATAACGGCGTTTTTCTTGCCCGATGTTGACGGCTTGCCAGTCGAGTGAGGTGGAAACCGACGGATCGGAATTAAGAGGAAGCTCGGTCATTATTCAGTAATCGTGCTACGAAGTGAGAAATGTGGAACTCTGAGCCAGAGAATAGCAGAAGCTTCCTTGCCCACCAGGCGCGAATTGTAACCTGCTCCAAGCCAATCGACAAACCCCGCCTACCCAGCCAAAATGTCAGGGCTCTCCTCCTACCCTTCTCTCAATCCAACTGGGTCATTGTGAGAACATCGCAGAGGGGGAACCACAACATGCCACAACAGAGTGCGAACGAATTACTGCCATCCATCGCAGACATTCAGGCAGCGGCCGAGCACGTGTATCGATTGATGCAGCCCACGCCGCAATACCGGTGGCCCTTGCTTTGCTCCCGCGTTGGCACGGAAGTGTGGGTTAAGCACGAAAATCACACCCCAACAGGCTCTTTCAAGGCGCGAACAGCCATCGTCTATGTGGAAGAATTATTGAAGCGCGAGCCCGCGACACGTGGACTCATCACCGCCACGAGAGGAAATCACGGGCAATCCGTGGCACTTGCGGCGCAACGCAAAGGACTGCCTTGCATAATCCTTGTGCCCAAGGGTAACAGTGTAGAGAAGAACGCCGCAATGCGCGAACAGGGTGCGCAGCTCATCGAATTTGGCGAGGATTATCAGGCCGCGCGAGAGGAAGCGGCAAGACTCGCCATGCTTAATGGCTTCCATTTCGTGCCCCCTTTCCACCGCGATATCGTGCTCGGTGTCGCTACCTATTGGCTCGAACTGTTCACTGCGTTGCCCGACATTGATGTTGCCTATGTTCCCATCGGCATGGGTTCTGGAGCCAGCTCCGGAGCCGCCGTGCGCAACGGCCTTGGGTTGAAAACGAAATTGGTCGGTGTCGTTTCGGAACACGCGCCGCAGCTATGCCTTATCGTTCGAACAGAAGAAATGTGTCGAAGCTCCCGCGCAGTCGAAGATTGCCGATGGCCTGGCCTGTCGCAAACCGGATGAGTCTTCGCTGAAAATCATTCTTCAGAACCTGGATCATGTTGTCCGTGTAACCGACGAGGAAGTCAGCGCGGCGATGCGCTACTTCTTCTCCGACACCCACAACGTAGTAGAAGGAGCGGGGGCCGCTTCACTTGCGGCGGCTCTAAAGGAAACAGAACTGCTTGGCGGAAAACGCGTGGCGCTGATTGCCACAGGCGCAAACGTGGATCGTGAACTGTTTGCGAAGATTCTATCCGGCTCGTAGCAGGAGACTCTCCGCAGCCGCAACCGCATTCGGTTTCCTGAATTTAGTGGCGGTAATATTGCACATGATAGGTATAAGTGTACGAACTGACCACCCACATCGTCTGCAACGTCGAAAATTGATAGGCCATCCGATTGGTCAAAAATTTCCTTTGCAGCGGGTATTCCCTCGCGCGCAGCGCCTGTAATTCATCCTGAGCCGCCTTGACCTTGGCGTCATATTTCTCGGCGATTGCAATTTCTTGTAGTGTCACATTGTGCGGATCAGAATTTCTGGCCAAGTCCATTCTTCGGTCGTTGCTGAGCTGGCAAAGCTTATATTGCGCCGTGTAGTAGTCGCGCAGAAATCTCTGCCACTCTCCGTCATTGCGAACCAACTCGATGGCATCCAGCAGGTCCCGCCGCCAGTTCGGGTTCGCGATCGTATCAACCTGCGCCATGGCTCGAACTTGGTCAAAGCAAGACGCGTTGCAATCATTTATGTGTTCAAAACCGGCCGACGATGTCCCGAAATTGTCGTTTGCACCCGAACCCTTCAGGTCTTCGTTGGTGTACACCTTTTTGGGTTTGCTTGAGGGTTTATCCGGTTCCGAAGTCGCCGCGACCGACTGTTGCCCGGAAACTGTTGACTGTTGTTCACTTCCCGACGCGGCAGAATCTTGAGACTGTTGGGCAGTCGCGCTCACGGCTCCGCTGGAGCCAATGTATAGGATCGCCATCGCAACACAGAACCGGAAGCGCATGCCGCACCTCAATGAAACACCATTTTCCCAGAGGCACTGCGCCAAAAGCTGTGATAACCCCAATATTTGCAGTATTGATTAATGGTACGAACGGTCCATTCCCGCTGTGAGGAAAGTTTAAGCCCAATTTCAGAAAATATGCGGATTGCCGTCTGGTGAGATTACCCACAGAAAATTACCGCTGGCCACAGCGGGAGAAATAGCGAGCCGTAGGGGAGGCTTCGTCAGGCAGCGATGGAAGTTACGTTAGACTTACGCCGCGCTTTCGGCTTTTTGGCTTTTTCGGCAACCAGTTCGTGTTCAGCCAACAGCCAATCGGCGTGCGGATCCCCAGGTGTCCCATTTCGTCGCAAGAAAATATGATACGCGCGAAGTGCAATCTCTTCATGGGTGGGCAATTTACTGGCGCTAGCCTTTTTTGGTGCGGCCGTCTTTGTACCAACTGACTTCGACATCTTTGACTCCTTTTTTTACTGCACTTTAATTTTAGGTCGTGCGCATAGCAGCGTCACCCAAGCATCGAGCGCGAAGTGCTTGGTTTGCCACTAAGGCGTCGTGGCATCCCGATTGCTTTTTCATAGGCAATGGTTTTCAAGAAAGACTCGTTGCGCGGATTCCCCAGGAATCTTAGGAGCATAATGGGAGATCGACAAGCCTGCCGTCGAAGACTTCGTCACTTCATCGAGCTGGATTAATGCGTTGCGACTGCTTGCGGGCAAGTTTTTTCGCGCAGGGCCGAGAGCCAGTTCATCCACTGAGGAAAGTTCTCCCCAGTCCGGGCCGAAAGCGCGATGAACTCGATCTCAGGGTGAATCTTCTTGGCATTTTCGTGGGCGAGTGCGGGATCAAATTCCACATGCGGCAAGAGGTCAGTTTTGGTCAAAAGCATGAGCGAGGCGCGGTGGAAAATACCCGGATATTTCAGTGGCTTGTCTTCGCCTTCGGTAACGCTCAGGAACGATTTTTGCTGCCTCTCCCAGGTCATAGCTCGATGGACAGACCAGATTGCCCACGTTTTCGATGAACAGAATCCCGGGCCCGCGAAAACCGATTTCGCTCAAATGCCGATCGATCATCCGCGCATCGAGATGGCAGGTGCCTCCGGTAACGATCTGACGTACAGGAAATCCGTAACGAGCGAGCCGCTTGGCATCATTGTCCGTCTGTATATCGCCAGTCAGGACCGCCACGGGAGCGTCTTTGGGCAGGGCGGCCAGTGTTTTTTCCAGAAGCATGGTCTTGCCCGACCCAGGCGAACTGATCAGATTCACGCAGAGGATGTTTTCGTTTTGAAAACGCAGCCGCAGCTCAGCAGCCAGCCGATCATTCTCGCTGAGCACTTTCTTCTCTACGACTTCGCGCATAAATCCTCCACTTCCA
>CAWIPD010000024.1:0-94692 GCA_963837885.1 Candidatus Acidiferrales bacterium
AGGGAAATCTCGCGGCGGAGATCGCCTTCTACTTTAACGGATTTGTCGATCACTTCACGCAGCTTGCTCACTTCGTCTTCCGTGAGATCGCGAACGCGAGTGCTTGCATCTACACCCGTTTCAGCCAGGATTCTTTTAGCTGTCGTTTGACCAATACCGAAAATGTATTTGAGAGCAATCTCAGTGCGCTTGTCGCGCGGCAAATCCACACCAGCTATACGTGCCATGGGCAGTGTCCTCCTTTCTTAACCTTGTCTTTGTTTGTGTTTCGGATTTTCGCAAATGACCATAACGTTGCCTTTGCGGCGAATGACTTTGCATTTCTCGCAAATCGGCTTAACCGAAGGTCTGACCTTTTCATTGTGAATTACCTCCCGAATCCTTCGTCCGTGAGGCCTTGCAGGCCTACTTCCGATAGGTAATGCGTCCTCTGGACAAATCGTAAGGCGACAACTGGATAACCACTTTGTCTCCGGTCAGAATACGGATAAAGTGCATTCTGAGCTTACCAGATACATGAGCGAGAATCTGGTGGCCGTTCTCCAGTTCAACCTTGAACATGGCGTTAGGCAACGGCTCGAGAACCGTACCTTCGACTTCAATGACGTCTTCCTTGGCCATCTTCATTCCCCTTTCCATCACCGTACTTCTGTATCGCGAATCTTAGCTTGGCGTTGGTCACCCGGCCCGTCTCAGACATGCTGTCCGAAACTTCGCTGCTGAGAGCCGGCAGTAACTGAAGATGCTGCAGGTTTTTCTTCTCGGCGAGTCGAAGCGGCGGCCATCTCCGTCAGCGATCAAGACGAAACGTTCGTCTATAATCCCCACAATGACAGCACTGCTGCCCTCATCCTTGCCTCGAAGCACTTTGACTAGACGACCGATCTGAGCCTGCGGATCCAAGTTCCTCTTACTCCGAATCCGGCAGCTTCGTCAAAATTTCATAACCGCTCTCCGTGACCGCTACCGTGTGCTCATAATGAGCGCACCAGGAGCCGTCAACCGTTACAACCGTCCAATTGTCCGTCAATGTCCGGACATAGCGCTCCCCGATGTTCACCATCGGCTCGATGGCCAACACCATTCCAGCTTCAGCCGGGGCCCGCGGTCCGGAATGCCGTAGTTTGGAATCTGCGGCTCTTCATGAAGATCCTGACCGATTCCGTGTCCGACATACTCGCGAACGATGGAGAAGCCCGCGTCTTCCACCACTTTTTGAATGGCGTGCGAGACCGTGTACAGCCGAACATCCGGTTTGACCAGTTCAAGCCCGGCATACAGCGAACGTTCGGAGAATTCCAACAGACGGGACACCTCTTGCGAAACCGCCCCAACCGGGTAAGTCCATGCCGAATCCCCGTGATACCCTTCATACTGAGCGCCGATATCAAGCGTGATAATATCGCCGTCATTCAGCTTCCGGGAGTCCGGGATGCCGTGCACCAGTTCTTCGTTAACAGAAGCGCAAATGCTGCCAGGAAATTGATTGTAGCCCTTAAATGACGGAATCGCGCCCTGACTGCGAATGTATCGATCAGCGATTTCATCCAGCTCCAGGGTTGTTATGCCCGCTCGCACAGAAGCAGCCATAAGACGATGTCTCGGCTACGATGCGGCCCGCTTCTCTCATGAATCGCAGTTCGGCTTCAGAGTTGCAGATTATCATTCGTTCGAACCTCGCAGAGAGGCGATAATCTCAGTCGTAACCTGGTCGATCTCCTGCTCCCCGTTCACTTCGCGCAGCAAATCCTTGCCGGCATAGTAGTCAAGAAAGGGGCAGTCTTGGAGATATATTCGTCCAGACGCGTTCCAACCTTCTCTTCCGTGTCATCCGAACGCTGATACAGCTCGCCGCCGTCCTTGTCACAGATGCCTTCCACTTTAGGCGGATTAAACATCACATGATAAGTCGTACCACAGCTTTTGCAGATGCGGCGTCCTGTCAGCCTTGCGAGAAGCAATCCGCGATCTACATGCAGATTGACGACATGGTCGATGCGGCGACCCATCTCAGCCAGCATGGAGTCAAGAGCAGCAGCTTGCTGCAAAGTGCGCGGAAATCCGTCTAAGAGGAAACCTTTTTCGCAATCTTCCAGCAGCAGTCGTTCCCGTACAATGCCATTGGTAATCTCATCTGGGACGAGAAGACCTTGATCGACGAATTCCTTCGCCTTTTGGCCAAGCGGTGTGCCCTGCTTCATCGCCAGCCGGAAAGCATCACCGGTGGAGATGTGAGGAACGTTGAACTGTTCTACGATTCTCTCGGCCTGGGTGCCTTACCGGCGCCCGGAGGACCCATGAAAAGAATGTTCATCCTGTCTTCCTCGCTTTAAGCACAATAGGCACGCTCGGGTCGGCCCATTACTCCATTCAGAGTATTCAAGCCGCCCGCTCGAAACCTAGTGTTATTTATTGATGAACCCTTTGTAGTGACGCTTGATCAATTGGCTCTCAATCTGCTTCATCGTGTCAAGAGCGACGCCGATGATGATGAGCAGCGATGTACCGCCGAGCTTGATCGAACGGTCTAAACCAGCCAGCGTCCCAAAGAATACCGGCATGATCGAGATTACAGCCAGGAACAGAGCTCCAAAGATCGTAATCCGAGTCATAACGCGAGTAATGTAGGTCGCAGTCGGTTTGCCTGGACGAACACCGGGAATGTAACCGCCGTTCTTCTTCATTTGATCCGCCATCTGTACAGGATTAATCTGCACGAAGGTGTAGAAGAAGGTAAAGCCAATAATCAGTATAACATAGATCAGCAGTCCAAGCGCCTTATCATAGGCAAGGTGGTCAATGATCCATCTAGCCCATGGCTTCTGAGACCAGAAGTTAGCGATCGTGGAAGGGAAGAGCAGCAGAGATACCGCAAAGATAACCGGGATAACGCCTGCACCATTCACCTTCAGTGGAATGTGCGTGGATTGTCCGCCGTACATTTTGCGTCCTACAACACGCTTAGCATATTGTACAGGGATCTTACGGATGCCCTGCTGAACGAAAATGACGCCTACAATAACCGCCAAAACCACAATTAGAATCGCCAGAACCTTCAAGATTCCGAGGAACACTTGACCTGACTGATCTACAAAGTACGTCGTATAGATCGAACGAACGTGTCCAGGCATAGCTGCGATGATACCCGCGAAGATAATCACCGAAATGCCGTTGCCTACACCGCGTTCCGTCAACTGCTCGCCAAGCCACATCAGGAAAGCCGTTCCCGCCGTCAACACAATAGCAATCATAGCGTATACCGCGAAGCTGGATTAGTAACCATCTCCAGATGATATAGGCGATTGAATCCTACTGCCGTTGCAAAGCCCTGGACAAGACCCAACACGATAGTACCATAGCGAGTGATCTGAGTCAGCTTGCGCTTGCCGTTCTCCCCTTCCTTCGCCCATTCCGCGAAACGCGGAATGACATCCATGGAAAGTAGCTGCACGATGATCGAAGCCGTAATATACGGCACGATCCCGATTGCAAAGATGGAGAACTGGAACAAAGCGCCGCCCGAGAACGTGTTCAGCAGGCCGAACAGCTCCGAGCCTTTGGCATCTTGCGAAAAGACGGTCTTGTCAATATGGGGCACCGGAACAAAGGAACCGATGCGGTATACAAGCAAAATGAAAAGAGTAAAGAGAATCCTCTTGCGAAGGTCCTCTACTTTCCAAATGTTTGAAACCGTCTTAAACAATTAGATCACCTCGGTTTGACCGCCGGCAGCTTGAATCTTCTCTACCGCAGATTGAGAGAACTTGTTTGCTTTAACCGTAAGTTGAACCTTTACTTCTCCGTTGCCCAGAACTTTGATACCGGCAAGAGGATTCTTGATGATCCCTTTTGCGATGAGTACCTCAGGAGTTACTTCGGAGCCAGCTTCAAATACATTCAACTCTTCGATATTGACAATCGCGTACTCTTTGCGGAAAGCATTGTTGAAACCACGCTTAGGCAGACGACGATAGAGCGGGTTTTGACCGCCTTCGAAGCCAGGACGAACACCGCCGCCGGAGCGAGCGTTTTGACCTTTGTGGCCTTTGCCTGCTGTTTTACCGTTACCGCTACCGATACCGCGTCCTTTGCGGTATGGGCTCTTGCGGGATCCTTCAGCTGGTTTAAGATCATGCAATTTCATCGTACGTTTGCACCTCCTTGTTGCTCTTTGTAGGTCTATAGAATAGACGATTCGTTCGTCTTAAACTTCTTCCACTTTAACCAAGTGGTTAACGTGATTCACCATACCGCGGATAGCGGGGCTGTCGTTAAGGACAACCGTCTGGCGGATTTTGCTAAGACCGAGCGAAGCGACCGTTGCGCGTTGCTTCTCGTTGCGGCCAATCAGACTGCGGACGAGGGTGATTTGCAATTTAGCCATCGTGTTCCCCTCCTTAACCCAAGAGCTCTTCAACGGTTTTTCCGCGAAGCTTGGCAACATCTTCAGCGCGTTTCAGGCGGGAAAGCCCTTCAAGCGTTGCGTTAACCATGTTCATGGAATTGGAAGAACCAAGGGATTTGGTCAGAATGTCACCGACACCTGCCAGTTCCAATACAGCACGTACAGGGCCGCCAGCGATAACGCCAGTACCTTGGGATGCCGGTTTGAGCAGTACTGCCCAGCGCCAAAGTGCCCAAGCACTTGGTGCGGGATCGTCGTGTTGACGATCGGAATAGAAATCAGGTTCTTTTTCGCATCCTCAATACCTTTGCGGATCGCGTCCGGTACTTCAGAAGCTTTGCCGATTCCAGCGCCTACATGTCCTTTGCCGTCGCCGACAACGACCAGGGCGCTGAAGCTGAAGCGGCGTCCGCCTTTGACTACTTTAGCTACGCGGTTGATGTGAACGACCTTTTCAGTCATCTCACCCAACGCATTTGCATCAATACGCAAGTCGATTTACCTCCCTTGACTGTAAATTTTAGAATTGAAGACCAGCTTCACGAGCTGCGTCAGCGAGTGCTTGAATCCGTCCATGGTACAGGTAGCCTCCACGGTCGAAGACAACGGTCTCATGGCCTTTGTCTTTTGCGCGCTTAGCGATCAGTTGGCCTACCAGCTTAGCGGATTCGACGTTGCCGCCGTTGCCCACTTGCTCAGCAAGCTCTTTATCCAGAGTCGAAGCGGCAGCGATTGTCACTCCAGCCACATCGTCGATCAGTTGAGCGTAGATGTGTTTGGAGGAGCGATACACGGACAGCCGCGGACGCTCTACAGTGCCGTTGATTTTCTTGCGCACGCGAAGGTGGCGTTTCAGACGGGCTTTGTTTTTGTCGCCTTTGGTAATCATTGAGGGATCCTCCCTTCTTAAATAAATGAACCTCTATAAGAATAAGCATAGCCTTATGCTTATTTTTCTTACCTGCTTTACCTTCTTTACGAATAATGCGCTCGCCTTCGTACTTGATGCCTTTGCCTTTGTATGGCTCAGGTTCGCGTACAGAGCGGATTTTCGCAGCCGTTGCGCCGACGAGTTCTTTGTCGATGCCACGAACGGTGATTTTGTTGTTACCGACAACTTCGAATTCGATGCCTGTAGCAGGAACGATTTCGACCGGGTGGGAGTAGCCTACGTTGAGGACAACTTTCTCACCGGATTTGCTTGCACGGTAACCAACGCCCACCAGCTCCAGGTTTTTGGAGAAGCCATCCGTTACACCGCTGACCATGTTAGCAATAATGCTGCGGGTCGTGCCGTGGAGGGAGCGGTGCAGTTTGTTGTCGGAAGGACGTCCACGAGGATCGTGCCCTCTTCCAGGCTTACTTTAATATCTTTATGGACCGGACGGCTAAGGGAACCTTTCGGTCCTTTTACCGTGATCACCGTATCGTCCAGGGAGACGTTAACTCCGCTAGGGACAGTAATGGGTTTGCGACCAATACGGGACATTGTTACACCTCCTATCGTTGTAGCGGTTAATTACCAGACGTAGCAGACGACTTCGCCGCCAGCTTTGCCTTGACGTGCTTCTTTGTCGGTCATAACTCCCTTAGACGTGGAGATAATCGCGATTCCAAGTCCGCCAAGCACGCGCGGAATTTCGTTGGATTTCGTGTAAACACGAAGACCAGGCTTACTGATACGTTTAAGACCAGTGATGACACGCTCGTTACCGGCACCGTATTTCAAGAAAATACGGATAATCCCTTGCTTGCTGTCCTCGATATATTCAGCGTCACGGATGAAGCCCTCACGCTTAAGGATATCAGCGATTTGCTTCTTAACTTTCGAAGCGGGCATTTCAACGGTCTCATGACGGACAAGATTCGCATTGCGGATACGAGTAAGCATATCTGCGATCGGATCAGACATAACCATTCTTGTGTACCTCCTTCCCGAACTAAAACTAATTACCAGCTGGCTTTTCTAACGCCAGGAATCTGGCCTTTGTATGCTAATTCACGGAAACAAATCCGGCAAACTTTAAACTTTTGCAGAACCGAGTGCGGACGTCCACAACGCTCACAACGAGTGTAGGCGCGGACTTTGAACTTCGGAGTGCGTTGTTGCTTAATCTTCATCGAAGTTTTTGCCACTTCGGTATTACACCTCCTGATTCGCGGATTACTTCGCGAACGGCATTCCCAGTTGGGTCAGCAGCTCACGAGATTCTTCGTCCGACTTAGCCGTCGTTACGATAACGACGTCCATACCGCGGACTTTATCGATTTTATCGTATTCGATCTCCGGGAAGATCAGCTGCTCTTTCAGGCCGAGAGTGTAGTTGCCGCGACCGTCAAATGCTTTGGTCGATACGCCGCGGAAGTCACGAACGCGCGGGAGGGCAGTGTTGAACAGCTTGTCGAGGAAGTAATACATGCGGTCACCGCGCAGCGTTACTTTAACCCCGATCGGCATGTTTTCACGAAGCTTGAAGCCTGCAATAGACTTCTTCGCACGCGTGATAACCGGTTTTTGACCGGAGATGAGGCGAAGATCTCGACAGCCGTATCAAGCACTTTGGAGTTGGCAACTGCTTCGCCTACACCCATGTTGATAACGACTTTCTCGATTTTCGGCACTTGCATCACAGTCGAGTAGTTAAACTTCTGCATAAGAGCGGGAGTAATTTCGTTCAGAAAACGATCTTTCATTCTTCCTGCCATGGTAAAGTGGTCCTCCTTTCCGTCAAAAATAATTAGTCGATAACCTCGCCGGAGCGCTTAGCAACGCGGACTTTCTTGCCGTTGTCGAGCACTTTGTAGCCGATACGGGTTACTTTTCCGCTCTTCGGATCCACGTGCATTTTCGCCATTCCGATTTTGTCCTTCAAGAACCGCTCGCTTCGCGGTCCCCTCTGGATGCGACTACTCGCCCTGTCTGGCTTTCTATTGACGCTGCTCTTCGTCGTCCTGTCCGTCTTCCCAATCATTCCGGTGGCCAGCCAGTCCGCTTATACGGTGAAGACCATCATGGTGCTCGGAGTCGCCAATCTGTTCGGCCTTCTCCTTTATTTCCTCCGCCCACGTGCATCCGCTTCTCCGTGAACTCTGCGCCTCTGCGTTAATCCTCTGAATTTGTTCTTCGCTTTTGACTTTCGACTGTTGACTGTCGACTATCCTTCCCCCCAACTTGCCCCCATTTCCCACAGTGCTAAACTATCCAAGAACTCCAATGACACAAAAAACCCTCTATCAAAAAATTTGGGATAACCACCTTGTTTACCAGGAGCCCGGCAAGCCCGCGCTCATCTACATCGATCGCCACCTGATCCACGAAGGCACTTCGCCGCAAGCGTTCGCTGGACTGAAGGCCGAGGGCCGCAAAGTCCGCCGCCCCGACCTGACGTTTGCGGTGATGGACCACTCCGTTTCCACGACCGATCGAACGCTGCCCATCCTCGATAACGACGCCAAGCTGCAATTTGAAGCGCTCGAACAGAACTGCCGCGAAACTGGTGTGCGCCTGTTCGACATGAACAGCAAAAATCAGGGCATCGTGCACATAATTGGGCCGGAACTCGGCATCACTCAGCCTGGCCAGACCATCGTCTGCGGCGACAGCCACACTTCCACGCACGGCGCCTTCGGTACGTTAGCTTTCGGCATCGGCACCAGCGAAGTGGAGCACGTGCTGGCCACGCAATGCCTCGTGCAAGGCGAATCGAAGACGCTGCATATTCTCGTCCATGGCAAGCGTCCCAAGGGCGTCACCGCGAAAGATATTATTCTCGCCATCATCGGAAAAATTGGCATCGGTGGCGGCACCGGTCACGTCGCGGAATACGGCGGCGAAGCGATTCGTTCGCTCTCGATGGAAGGCCGCATGACCGTCTGCAACATGACCATTGAAGGCGGAGCGCGCGCCGGAATGGTTGCGCCAGACGAAACTACGTTTGCGTATCTCGAAGGACGCCCTTTCGTTCCACGCGGCAAGGAATTTCAGGAAGCGGTCGAGCGCTGGAAATTGCTCAAGTCTGACGACGGAGCAAAATTCGACATGACCGTCGAGCTGCAAGCCGAGCAAATTGCTCCGCAAGTTACCTGGGGCACCAACCCCGGCATGGTCACCAGCGTCAACGGACGCGTCCCCGACCCGCACGACTTCAAGGATCTGAACGATCAGAAAGCCACCGAAAGCGCCTTGAAATACATGGGCTTGAAGCCCGGTACGGCGATCGTGGATATTCCTGTGGACCGCGTGTTCATCGGAAGTTGCACCAATTCACGCATCGATGATTTGCGCGCGGCAGCGCAATTCGTTGCCGGAAAGCACGTCGCCAAGAACATCAAGCAGGCACTCATTGTGCCCGGTTCGCGCGGCATCAAGGCCAAAGCAGAAGCCGAAGGGCTAGACAAAATATTTCACCAGCGCGGGATTTCGAGTGGCGCGACGCGGGCTGCAGCATGTGCATCGGCATGAACGCCGACGTTCTGCCGCCGCACGAGCGCAGCGCCAGCACCTCCAACCGCAACTTTGAGGGCCGTCAGGGCCGTGACAGCCGCACGCATCTGGTCAGCCCAGTGATGGCCGCAGCCGCTGCGATTGCCGGCCATTTCGTAGATGTGCGCGACTTCGACGTCACCACGGTCGAGTAGATTTTGCTTTCTCATTGTTTAGGTGCCGGGCTTCGCCCGGCAAGGAGGGCCCGATGAACATCAAGCTATCGCAAGACAGAAATATCATCGCAGGCAGTAGCATCTGGCTGACCGATGTGTCTTCATGCTGGCTGTATACGCTACTCATGATCGCGTGATTCTCCTGATCGGCATGGTTTACCTCTTCGCTATCGTTGTTGAAAGTGGATTGCTCACATGGGGAGGCCTGAGGAAACTTCAATTCGTCGACGCATCGCGTGGTTCTGACCGATAACAGAATAAATACGGGCGTATTGTCGATTAGTAAACGGACAGCAACGAGGTGAATGGGCTTAGCGTAAACGTAAATACTGAACACAGAGGAACTCTTTCAAATGAAACCATTCATCACTCACTCCGGCCTGGTCATGCCCATGGACAAGGTCAACGTTGACACCGATCAGATGGTGCCGAAGCAATTTCTCAAGGCGCTTACTCGCCAGGGGTTCGGCCGAATCCTTTTCTACGACTGGCGCTATTTGCCTGGCGAGAAACCCAATCCTGATTTCGTTCTGAATTTTCCGCGCTACAAAGGAGCATCCGTTCTTCTCGCTCGCGCGAATTTTGGCTGCGGCTCCAGCCGCGAACACGCTCCCTGGGGCGTGGCCGATTACGGATTTCGCGCCATCATCGCGCCCAGCTATGCTGACATCTTCTACAACAACTGCTTCAAGAACGGCATACTCCCCGCCATCCTGAGCGAGCAGGAAGTTGATGAGCTCTTTAAGCGCACCGAAAAAGAAGAGGGCTATTCGCTCAGCATCGATTTGCCGAACCAAACCATCAGCGACAAGCACGGCCTTTCCTACAAATTCGAAATTGCTCCTTCGCGCAAAGAGGTCCTGCTGAAGGGCCTCGACGACATCGGCACCACCATGCTCCACGCCGATTCCATCGCCACCTATGAGAAGGCGCACGCGGCCAGTGCAACCATGTACGAAACCGTTGACGTAAAGAACTACCGCTAATCCTTCTCAGGGTGCCCCACTCTCGTCTTTTGAGGGTGGGGCTTTTTCTTGGGGGCCGGTTTTGCTGTGCTCGCTCGGCGCCTCCGCTTTGTCGCTGCTGGAGGGAGGTCAACCAAGCAAAAAAGCAGATTCCTCGCAAATTCGGCGAGGAATGACAAGTGTAGGGCCGTGGCGCGTGACTCCCATCACATCCCCTTGGCCCAACCGCCTGCCACACTCAATCCGTGAAGCACGCGACGCTCACCACTCTGCGCCGTCTGTCGCAAATCTTCTTCCTGTCTTTGTTCTTGTTGCTATTGTTCCGCTCCGAACTGCGCGGCTCGTTACCAGCCAAGGGAGATGCCACCCGTCTGCCCTATCCCGTCCAACTGTTCTTCCAGATCGATCCGCTGGTTGCCATCTCTAATGCCCTAGCCACGCACGCACTTTATCGCGGACTGCTCTGGAGCCTGGTGATCCTGCTCCCCACATTTTTCCTGGGCCGTTTCTTTTGCGGATGGATTTGCCCCATGGGCACACTCAACCATTTCTTCGGCTCACTGAAGTCCGATTCAAAGCGTGGCAAGCAACTCATCGACTCGAATCGCTACAAGCCCTGGCAGGCCACAAAATACTATCTCTTGATCGCCATACTGCTCGCCGCCTTCTTCGGCTCGGGTCTAGTGGGCTGGCTCGACCCATTTTCCTTCCTGGTTCGCTCGTTAGGTCTGTCAGTTCTCCCGGGCATCAACTACGCCACGAATGCCACGTTTAAGTCCGCTGAGCATGTTCTTGCACTGCCCTTTCAATTCCTGATTGGCTTGATTCACTGGCTCCTGAACGCCACCATACTCAGCTTCAAGCAGCCCCATTTTCGTCAGGGGTTTTTCCTCGGCTTGCTATTGATTTTCATTTTGCTGCTGAACCTCCGCGTCACTCGTTTCTGGTGCCGGGCCATCTGCCCGTTGGGCGCTCTGCTGGGAATAGCCTCTCGCTGGTCGATCCTCGGCCTCCAGAAGAACCACGAGTCGTGCGACAACTGCAATCGATGCCTGCAACATTGTCAGGGTGGTGACGATCCGATCGGCGGGGTTCCCTGGCGCAAGGCCGAGTGCCATCTCTGTCTCAACTGTCTTGGAGAATGCCCACACGATGGCCTGGAATTCAAGTTCTTCCCACAGAACGCGGAAGCGAAGATCGGCCCCAATCTCAAGCGCCGCCAAGCCCTTACTTCCATCGCTGCCGGTGCCGCGCTCGTTCCGTTCATGCGCGGCACTTCCGCCTTCGCGGTAGAAAAATCTGACCGCTTGATTCGCCCGCCCGGCGCGCTGGAAGAATCAGAGTTCCTCTCGCGCTGCATCCGCTGCGGCGAATGCATGAAGGTTTGCCCCAACAATGCGCTGCAACCTGCCTTCTCTCAAGCGGGAATTGAAGGACTGTGGACCCCGCAACTGGTTCCACGCATCGGCTATTGCGAATCGAGTTGTGTGCTCTGCTCCACGGTTTGCCCAACGGGAGCTATCTGGGAAATCACTCCAAAGGCCAAAGGCTGGACCGTGGACCTGGCCAGCGACACACCGCCGATACGCCTGGGCACCGCGTTCTACGATCGTGGGCGATGCCTCCCGTGGGCCATGTCCACCGATTGCATCGTCTGCGAAGAATGGTGCCCCACTTCACCCAAAGCAATTTATATGCGGCCAGCTGAAGTCTTCGACGCTGCTGGCAACGCCAAGCAGGTGAAGCAGCCCTATCTCAATCCTGCGCAGTGCGTCGGTTGCGGAGCTTGCGAGTATGCCTGTCCCATTCACGACAATCCCGCAGTCTATGTGATCAGCATCGGCGAAACGCGCTCCAAGACAAATCAAATTTTGCTCAATCGTCGCAAGGAGAAACCTCAGTCATGATCCGATCTGCACGTTCTGGCCCCTTCGCATTTTCTCCGCGCATCTCTGCGCGCCTCTGCGTCTCTGCGTTATCTTCTGTTTTGCTTTTTGCCACCCTTCCCTTCTTGGCGAGTTGCGGCCACAAGGCTTCCGCTGTAACTTCCACGGCCACCCTCTTCCCGGATTCCAACGCCGTTCCCAACTGGACGCACTCCCCGGACATCCGCACTTATCCTCCGGCACAGCTTTCCGAATACATCGACGGTGACGCCGAAAAATATCTCCGGGCTAACGTGCAGTCCACCTCCACCGCCGACTATAAATTCCAAAACAAGTTCGAAGCTACTGCGGATATCTATTCGTTCAGCGAACCTTCTGGCGCAAAGGCCATATTCGATTCAGAACCAGCCGCCAATGCCGCAACTCCGCCGCTGGGCGACGCCGCGCGCCTGTACGAACAGAGTCTGGTGTTTCGCGAAGGCCGCTACCTGGTGCGCGTGGTAGCGTACGAGGCAAATCCTCAGATTCAGCAAGCTCTTTTAGACCTGGGTAAATCGATCGAACAGAAACTTCCCAAGTGAACAATCTCAAGAATTCCAAGGAGCAGGGACACCATGACCAACAATCTTGAAAATAGTCGCCGCAATTTCCTGAAGACCGTTGCCGTGGGCGCCGCGTCTCTATCCGCCACAAAATTGGCTGTCGCGGACAAGGTCATCCCCAGTGCCACTCCCAAATCAAAGGTCGTTATCGCACGCGACCCTGATATCTACGGGGGTGGTTCCACTCTCGACGCTCTCCCGAGTTCAGAAGTTGCTGGACAACGCGATGGAGTCTTTCTTCGACACCCACGATCCGGTCTCCGCCTGGAAGAAAGTCGTTCGTCCAGGCGAGGTCGTCGGACTCAAGGTCAACACCATCGCGGGCCCCGGACTCTCCACGCACCCCGTGCTGGTAGAGGCTATTTGCGAACGGCTGAAACAGGCCGGCATCAAGCCGAACGATATCGTTGTATGGGATCGTACCAATCACGAGTTGGACCGCGCGGGCTTCCGCCTTTCCAGCGATCCCAACCTCGTGCGCATTCTTGGCACTGACTCAAAAGACGTTGGCTACGATGAAGTCCACTTTCACCAACGCTTCGATCATCACGCGGTTTTCAACTCTT
This sequence comes from Candidatus Acidiferrales bacterium, assembly GCA_963837885.1. Lineage (GTDB taxonomy): Bacteria > Acidobacteriota > Terriglobia > Acidiferrales > UBA7541 > Acidiferrum. The sequence goes on from CAWIPD010000024.1 coordinate 13,084, forward strand.
CTTACGCGCACCTGCACGGCGATGATCAATCTGCCCATTCTCAAAGACCACAGCGGCGCGGGCGTGACTCTCTCCATGAAAAACATGTACGGCGTGGTCAAAAATCCTTCAGACTTCCATGACAACAATTGCTGTCCTTTTGTCGCCGATCTCTACGCCAGTCCGGTCATCAAGAACAAGTTCCGTCTCTCCATCGCCGACGCCTTCACCGCGTGTTACGACGGCGGTCCCGGCTTCAAACCGCAATACACGTGGCACTACAACGGCCTGATCATCGCTACCGATCCCGTGGCCCAGGACTACACGGGCTGGCAAATCATCGAAGCGAAACGCGCAGAAAAAGGTCTGAAGACTCTCACCGATGCCGGCCGGCCGCCCAAATACATAGCCGTCGCCGCTGATGACCAGCATCGCCTCGGCACCAACAATCCCGCGCACATCAATCTCGTGGAACTGTAGAGTTCAACGAATTAATTCGGAGGCACCATGCCATCCACAAATACCAACCCAGTTCCGAATCAGACTCCGCTCTCGCGCCGCGATGCCATGCTCCGGATCTTGCGCCTCTCCGGCATTGCCGCCGCAACCGGGGCCGCTGCGCTCTATCTCAGCGAACATAGTCATCATCCCGTCGACGATCTCATCCTCAACGGCAAACGCGATCACACTGTCCCGTCTGTCGCCGCTCTCCCCCAACTCGCGGTGATCACCAACGGAACGCCCGAACAGCTTCTGCAACGCGCTCTCGAAGAATTAGGCGGCATACGGCGTTTCATTTCGCGCAACGACGTCGTCATCATTAAGCCAAACATTGCATGGGATCGAACTCCCGAACAGGCTGCCAACACCAATCCGTTGCTGGTCGCAGAACTGGTCCGCCAATGCTGGAACGCTGGCGCAAAGAAAGTCATCGTCACGGATGTAAGCTGCAACGACCCACGCCGCTGCTTTCAGCGCTCTGGTATTGCCGACGCGGCTGCGCACGAAGGCGCGCAAGTCCTCCTCCCCGACACGTCAAAATTCAAGCAAGTGGATTTAGCCGGTTCCGTCTTGCAAACGTGGCCGGTCTTTCAGCCGTTCCTGGAAGCCGACAAAATTATCAACGTACCTATCGCCAAGCATCACAGCCTGACCGGGGTAACTCTCGGAATGAAAAATTGGTACGGAATTCTGGGCGGCCAGCGTCAGCAGCTCCACCAGCACATTCACGAAAGTCTCGTAGACCTCGCCGATTTTATGCGTCCGACTCTGACGATTGTGGATGCCTACAGAATACTGCTGCGCAATGGCCCCACCGGCGGCAATCTTGAAGATGTTCAGTTGAAAAAATCTCTGATCGCGGGAACCGATCCCGTGGCTCTCGACGCTTATGTAGCCAAGGCCTACTGGAACATGGACGCAACTGCCATGCCGTATCTCCAGCAAGCCGCCGCACGCCATTTGGGCACATTGCAGTACGACACTGTTCCGACTCGATTTGTGAATTTAACCTAACCAGCCGGGCGCAGAGTGGCCGTCGTTGGTTTTAGACCTTTACCCCGACATGCAGGGCGACCGAACCAAGCGTCATTAAGTGATATCGGACGCTGTTGTAGCCGACATCTCTTCATCAGTCCACTCAACTCGTCTGGCCGAAAAAACCGCGCTACTGATTTCGGCAAATATTCATACGCTGCCGAATCTCCAGAAATGATCCCGCCAATCTTCGGCAGCACCTTCTGGGTATAAAAGCGGTAGACGTCTCCGGCGAAGCCCGGCGCAGGTTCCGTAAATTCCAGAATCCCCAGGCTCCCGCCAGGCTTTAACACGCGAAATATTTCCCGCAAGCCATCCTGGTAATTCGCCAGATTCCTGAAGCCAAACGCCGTGGTCACCAAATTAAAGGAACCATCGGCAAACGGCAAATGCAGCGCATCCGCCTCAAAAAAAGGCACACGCCATTCCCTGCCGGATTCAAACTCGCTTTTCTCCTTGGCCCGCACCAGCATCGTGTGAGAGAAATCCGCGCCCACGATTCGCGCTTTTGCCCCCCTCGCTAAAGAGAACGCCAAATCCCCTGTTCCACAGCACAAATCCAGCACCAACGCGTCGGCTCGCTGCAAGATCGGCCGCAATTCGGCGGCAGTACGCGCCCGCCACCGGCGGTCCATCTGCGCCGACAACAAATGGTTCAAAAGGTCATACCGCGGAGCAATCCGCGTAAACATTTCGCGCACTTTACGCGAAGCCTCTTGTTCATTCACTGCGCCTTCTGGTTTTGTTCCCTGCGGGAGGCCGACTCGCTCAGTCATTCCGATTGCCTATGGCCGCGTGCCAGTTCTTTTCGAATCTCTCCATCACGCGCAGCACGCTCAATACACTTTTCTCCGCAACGCCATCATAGGATTGCGCCTTGCCAATTCTGGGCGATAGCACGAAGCGCAGCTTCCCGCCACGCGCCTTCTTATCCGAGCGCATCGCCTCAACAATGGTCGTAGGCGAAACGCGTGGCCAGCCCGGTAGCGGGCCCATTCGCCGGATGAGTGAGACCATTCTCGCAACGTCATCCGCCGGCATCCCGGCAATTTCGTGCCCCAGCAATCCTGCGCACATCATTCCCCAAGCCACCGCTTCCCCGTGTTGATACGTCTTGTATTTCGTTACGCTTTCCAGCGCATGGGCGAAGGTATGCCCAAAATTCAGAATCTCGCGAAGTCCCGATTCACGTTCGTCTTTACTAACCACGTCCGCCTTGATCTGGATCGAGCGGTGAATAATATGTCGCAGCGACTTTGCATCGCGTGCCAACAACAGATCGAAATTCGCTTCCAGGAATGCAAACAGTTTAGGGTCCGCAATCACCCCGTACTTGATCACCTCGGCCAGTCCGCCACGAAATTCGCGTTCGGGCAACGTGTTCAATGCCTCAGGATCGACGACTACCAGCCTGGCAGGATAAAACGCCCCCACCAGGTTCTTCCCTTCCGGCAAATTGACGCCGGTCTTTCCTCCGACCGAACTATCCACTTGGGCCACCAGCGTCGTAGGAACTTGCACCAGGGCCACACCGCGTAAGTACGACGCGGCAACAAATCCCGCCACATCTCCAACCACTCCGCCGCCCACGGCAATCACGAGCGAGTGACGGTCCGCACCCGCCCGCACCAATGCCCGGGCTGCCTTCTCCACCGTTCCAAGCGTTTTCGCTGATTCCGCATCATCCAGCAGGTGGACCTGTGGCCTGGCGGACGCGTGTAAAGCCCGCAACAACCGACTTGCCTAAGGCCTTCCACACTTTTTGCGAGGAAAGAACATGGATGCTCGAGAATGTCCCCAGGGTGGCGACTTCCCGGCCCAACCCTTTCAGCAGGCCCGTTCGGCACACCACGGCGTAATCCCCTGAACTGGAGCGCACTTTGATGGGTCTTGTTTCAGTGAGATTCATCGTCCTGAGTGGAAAAATCTAATGTAGCACACCCTCTAAGCCAAAAATAATTGTTCACTCCATTTAGCATTCCACCGCTTCCTAAGATAAAATTAAAGCTTATGATTGCCGTCAACGACATCACTATGCGCTTCGGCTCGCGGATCCTCTTCGAGGACGTGACCACCACCTTCATGGAAGGCAGGCGTTACGCCATTTCCGGGCCCAACGGTGCCGGTAAATCCACGTTCATGAAGATCCTCACCGGAGAGATTGAGCCCACCAAGGGCAACATCACCCGCCCCAAGAAAATGGGCGTTCTTCGCCAGGATCAGTTCGCGTTCGATAAATTTCGCGTCATCGACACCGTCATTATGGGCAACGGCGTCCTCTGGAAGGCCCTCGTGGAGCGTGATGCTCTTTACGCCAAGCCTCACGACGAACTCACCAACGACGATGGCATGCGCCTCGGTGAACTGGAAGGCATCGTCGGCGAGGAAGGTGGCTACACCGCGGAAGCTGACGCTGGCGTGCTCCTGGATGGTCTCGGTATCGAAGCCGCGCTTCACGAACGGCTCATGGGCGAACTGCAAGGCGGCCAAAAGGTTCGCGTTCTCTTAGCCCAAGCCCTCTTCGGCAATCCCACGGCGCTGCTCCTTGACGAGCCTACCAACAACTTGGACCTCGATTCCGTCCACTGGCTGAAGGAATATCTCAACGAGTACCACGGCGTGCTAATCGTCATCTCGCACGATCGCCATTTTCTTAACTCCGTTTGCACCCACACCGCCGACATCGACTACGAAACCATCATCATGTATCCCGGCGGATACGACGACATGGTGCTCGCCAAAACGCAGATCCGCTCGCGCATGGAAGCTGACAACGCCGTTCGCGCGAAGAAGATCGCGCAGCTCAATGACTTCATCGCGCGCTTTTCTGCCGGTACGCGCTCCGCGCAGGCCACTTCGCGCAAAAAAGAAGTTGAGCGCCTGCAAACCTCCGAACTTGCCCGCTCCAATATTCAACGCCCGTACATCCGTTTCACCACCGATCACCCTTCCGGCCGCCTGCCGCTGGAAATCAAGCATCTTTCCAAGTCCTATGACGACTTGGAAGTGATCAAGAATTTCTCTGCCAGCATTACCCGAGGCGAAAAAATTGCCTTTACCGGACGCAACGGCGCCGGCAAGAGCACCATGCTCAAATCCATTATTCGCAACGCCGGCCAATTTATCGGCAGTGCGGAACGCGAGTTCCCTATCGATGGCGGCACGGTAACCTGGGGCCACGAAGTCACGGTTGGCTACTTCCCGCAGGATTTCGGCTACACCATCGACAAATCCAAGGGCATCACCGCGCTCGAATGGCTCTGGCAATTCCAGCCGCAGGCTACCCAGGAAGAGATTCGCGGCTTCCTTGGCCAAATGCTCTTCAGTGGTGAAGACGCGTTGAAGCCCACTGTGGCTCTCAGCGGAGGCGAGTGCGCCCGGTCTGATTTTCTGCCGCTTGATGATCCAGAAGCCCAATTTCCTGGTTCTCGACGAACCCACCAACAACCTCGACCTCGAATCCATCAACGCCCTGAACATTTCGCTGCAAAAGTACGAGGGCACGGTCCTCCTGGTTACTCACGACGAGGACGTCCTCGACGAAGTGGCCACGCGCATCTGGCATTTCCGCGAAGGCAAAATCTACGATTTCAAGGGCACCTACGAAGATTTCCTGACCGACGCGCAGTCCAAAGCCAGCGCCCGCTAAGGCAGTAGCACCGTCACTCTTGGCTGTGCGAGCAGATTTCTCACACGCCAGTCACATTCTTTTTTTAGCTCTTCCGTGTACTTTTGTTCGGTGCGGGGTAATTCCTCGGCTTTCGCCGCCCGAAAGCCGCCATCGGATCTGCAACTACAGGAATTTCTCTTCTACCTTGCACTTGCCCTCTCGCGCATCTGCCATTACATTAATTATTTGGGGTTCATTCGTTCTTTTCCCCTGTTCTACCCGTAATCGTGGAGGAAGTCTCATGCGTACCCGCAACATCGCTTTTTTCGCTGGCGCCATGTTTGCCAGCGCCGTCGCCGGCAGCCTGATCGGCCCTCATCCCGTGATGGCCGTGGCCCGCGAAATGATTGAACTGCAACGCGACGTCACCACTCTTTTGCAAGGCCAGAAAGATCTCCAGACTCAGATGACCCAGGACCACACCGTCCAGAAAACGCTGATCGAGCAGTCATCTGACAATGTCAGTAAGCTCAGTTCCACCATGAGCTCGCTCGAAAAATCTGTTCAGGATGTGCAGGCCAACTCTGGCGCGCGCCTGGACACCATGTCGACGCAGGTACAAGGCCTCTCGGACAATCTTGAGGAAATTAAGTCTCGCCTGGGCAAAGTGAATCAGCAACTCGTCGATCTACAAAACTCGGTCCAAAATATCGATTCGCGCATTGCTGGCGGAGGACCTTCTATCCCTCCCCCAAACAGCTCAGCATCGCCGAACAGTTCCGGCCCGGTGACTTCGAATGCTGCTCCGTCTGGTCCTCCTCCTTCCGCCGATACGTTATATTCAAACGGCCTGCGGGATATCACCAGCGGCAAATACGATCTGGCTCGCTCTGAGTTCCAGGATTACATCAAGTATTACGGCGACACCGATCTTGCTTCCAACGCCCAATTTTATCTCGGCGAAATTGCCTACTCTCAGAAGCAGTACGATCAGGCCGTAGACGAATACGACAAGGTTCTCAACAACTATCCCAAGAGCTTCAAACTAGCCCCAGCCCGCCTCAAGAAGGGCATGGCGCTCATCGAACTCGGCCAGAAGAATCCCGGCATCAAGGAACTTCGTGAAGTCATCAAGCGCTATCCCGGCACGGAAGAAGAGCGCCGCGCCCGCGCCAAATTGAAGGACCTCGGCGTCGCCGCTTCAGCTACAACTGCACACTAAGTCTCTTCTGACACCTGCTTTGAACTCTACCGAAGCTGAGGTAGGTATGAGGCCTATGCTGTCAGTGGAGTCTCTGCTTCCCTTTAATACGTTCCTCCCCCATAGCTACCTATTTGTCAGTTGAAACGATTTGCCGTTCTAACTCACTACTCTATGTAACGCTCGCGCTCAGGCCTCGCTACGCGCACCATCATGCGCTCTCTGATCAAAAGGAGATTTATATGGAGAGAAATGAAATTGTCAGGCTGGAACAATTGATTCAACTGGCCAAGGCCGCCAATTCTGCAATCAATTCCTGCGATGAGTGGGACGAACTCATGCGGGTGATCCATAGTCCCGGTTGGACCACTCCTCCGGAAGCCATCCTGGTCAGCAAGATCATCGACTCAATCATTACGCAGTCGCACCAGATTATTGCCTTGCGAAGTGGCCTCTTGGCCGCTGCCCGGCTAGTAGGTAAATCCGTGGCCGTGGGCGTCTAAGTTTTGGCGCTCATTTCACGCGCTAAACGCGAATCGGAGCACCTCATTTTTTAAGAGAGACCACTATCTCTTTAGAGTTTGCCTTCCACGGCCGCGGTTTTTCCTCAGCCCATTCCCCTGGCGCATTTCGTTTTTCTTCGCCGACGTGCTATCTTCCTCTTTTCAGGGGGTAGTTACATGTCCGTCAATAAAGTCATCCTCGTCGGTCGTCTTGGCCGCGATCCAGAAACCCGCTTCACTTCCGGCGGCCAGGCAGTTGCCAATTTTTCCGTCGCTACCGATGAATCTTACAAAGACAAAAGCGGCGAGCGCCAAAAGCGCACCGAGTGGCACAAGATTGTTGTTTGGGGCAAACAGGCCGAAATCGCTCAGCAATATCTAAAGAAAGGCTCGCTGGTTTTCATTGAGGGCCGAATTCAATCCCGCGAATGGCAAGACAAAGAGGGCCAGAAGCGCACCAGCTTCGAAATTGTCGCGACTAACTTCCGCATGTTAGGTGGACGTGGCGACGGCATGGCCGCAGGCGCCGGTGCAGGAGGGGCGAGCCGTGGTGACGACTTCGACCAAGGCGGCCACTCCGAGGAACCCATGGGAAGCAGCGCGGGCCCGGAAATCTCCGACGAAGATATCCCGTTCTAAACCGTCTCTTACACTAAAAAGGGTGGAGCAGCCTAGCGCCGCTTCCCCCCTCTTCTATTTTTGTGTTCTTATCCAATTAATCCATTGTTAGGACTACGCGGAACTCGGCGTGACCGCTCATCATCCGCTCAAACGCTTCCTTGGCCTTCGCCAGCGGATATTTCTCGATCATTGCACGTACCCCGCTCTGAGCCGAGAATCTTAGCGCATCCTCTGAATCCATTGCCGTCCCTGCAGGCCACCCCTGAATCTCTTTCCTGGCCATGATCAACTGAAAGGGCGAAACTTCGATGGGATCCATGGTCGCGCCCACCACCAACATCTTGCCGCTGACGCCCAATCCATCCACCAATTCTGACATCGACTTGGAGTTCGGTGCCGTGCACAAAATCACGCGAGCCCCGCCCAGTTTCTGCAGTTCTTGGGCCCCATTCGTCGCCTTGGAGTCGATGTATACAGCCGCGCCGAGCTTTTTCGCCAATGCAGCATTCTCTGGGCCGCGACCAATCGCCACCACCCGGTACCCGGCCTTTGCCGCATACTGAATTCCCAAATGTCCCAATCCCCCTATGCCCTGCACGGCAACCAGATCACCGATTCGCGCACCACTGTTCCGCAGCGCATTAAACGTCGTAATTCCCGCGCACATTAAAGGCCCCGCATCGGCAAAATCCAGACCCTCGGGCAGCCGCGCTACCGCCTCGTGGCGAGCCAACATATACTGTGCGTACCCACCGTCACGCGTCACGCCGGTGAGCGCTTCGTTTGCACAGGTCATAAAATCCCCGCGCCTGCACGACACACATACAAAACAATGCCCCCCGTGCCAGCCCACTCCTACGCGATCGCCCTTCTTCCATTCCGTCACCGCCGAGCCAACTTCCTCAACTGTGCCTGCCACTTCGTGCCCTGGTACTCGTGGATAAACCAAGCCTGGGAAGCCGCCCATCTTCGTCAGCACATCGCTATGACAAACTCCGCAGGCGTGCACCTTAATCAGGATTTCGCCCGCGCCCGGCTTCGGGATCTCGCGTTCCACAAACTCAAATTCCCCACCGGCCTTGCCAACTTGAGCCACTAAATTCTTCGCCATCTCCCACTCTCCTGTTGTCGACGGAACACAATGCTGCTACTGCGCGCTTCACAAGCCACGGAGTTTACAATGCTTGGATGAAGTCTCCCCCCGAGGAGTTAGAACAATTTCGCACCCTCAACGATGGTACTGAGACAGGCACTGTCTCCACTCCGTATCTTTCTTTTCCTTTCGTTTGCGAGTAGACTTAAATGTACCAGCGGAATGTTGTATCGAATTGGTAACCGGCAGGACGCACGAAAATAATATTATTGAAACATTGTGGCAATCTCAGCCAAGAGACACTCGAGCTAGCTAGAGGTCAACTGTGAAAACGGTAACCTTCGACCCCGTCCTAGTAGCCACCTCACTCTACCGCGTCAGCCTTGCTCAAACCGCTGACGATCTAACGGAATGTCAGCGCCTTCGCTATCTGGTCTTCAATCTGGAATTGCGCGAAGGCCTATCCACTTCCGAACGCAGCGGACTCGACATCGACCCCTTCGACTCTTTTTGCGATCACCTGATGGTCCGTGACCTCGAAACGGGCCGACTCGTCGGTACCTATCGACTACAAACCGGCGAAACCGCGGCCCGCAATATGGGTTATTACGGCGATCAACTGTTTGATTTTTCAGTTTATGACTCGGTGCGCAAGGAAGTGTTGGAACTGGGCCGCGCCTGCGTCCACGAAGAGTTCCGGAACATGATGGTGCTGCACTCTCTGTGGAAAGGCATCGCCGTCTACGCTACGCGCGTCGAGGCCCGCTATCTTCTCGGCTGCAACTCGGTCTCTTCTCAGGACGAAAATTATGGCATGGCCATGTATGCCGCCTTGAAAGACAGATACCTGGCCGAACCGGCTTTTCGCACCATGCCGCAGCCCGGCTGCCGCTGCAGCTCAACCGGCGCGATGGTGGAAATCACCCGGCCACCTCGGCTCTTTCGCGCTTATCTGGACATCTCCGCGAAGATCTGCGGACCACCGGCCATCGACCGCGAATTCAAGACCATCGATTTTCTGACATTAGTCGATCTGGCCAAATTACCGCACCGCGTACGCACGCGCTTTTTCTAATCGAAAAGTAAACCTTGCGTTTCGGTGCGATGCTGCTCCCATAAATTTGCGGGCGGGCCACGAGGGGGCTCCGCCCGTAAATCTGCTATTCGTGAATAATCGAACTTGTTTCCGGCTAGCTTTTGGCCATTTGTCCTTTGATCAGTCCAACGATGGCCATCACAATCGCGCCGCCGATGCCTCCGCCTCCCACGCTCGATAGAATCGAGGAAAGATCCAACCCCGATCCTGCCGCCGCTGCGGATGCCGCGGACGCTGCCGCTCCGCCCGATGTCAGCATGCTGAGCAAATGCCCGCCGACTCCGCCACCCACAAGTCCCGCGATGGTATTACCGATGGGCCCGAGATCGTACTTCTTCAGCAAAGCTCCCGCAATGTTCCCACCAACCGCTCCACTAATTAGCTGAATAATCAGAGGCACAAGATTCATGTCTGTTTCTCCTTTTCTAAAGGCAGGGCCGCTCCAGATGGAGTTTAGAATTGAGATTGTCTGATGTACGTCCGGGCGGACGAGGAGTAAAACTCGTGACGTGGTCTGACTTGGCGGGACTCTATAACAGACGGGGTGAAGTTCCAAGAAGATTTTCTATAGCACAGCGCAAAGAGGGCAATTTGACTGCAAATAACTGACGTCATACCATCCCCTGATGCTTGGCCCTGCTTTGGCGCACTCGCACGCTATTCATTCTTCGGAGCTTGCTCTCTGATGTCACTTCAACCCAGAAACGCCGAAACCGCTCGCATTGAAATCTATTCACTCCAAACTCTCACCCTCACCGACAAGCAATTTCTATTAGGTGCGAAAGACGGCAAGTCCTATCCACATCGGCGCGGAATTGCGCTTGCCGCCTGGCACTGCCCAAATTCCTGCGGTGGTACTAGTTCATGGCTCAGGCGGTGTGGGCGCAAACGTCATAGGTTGGGCCAACGAATTCAACGCCATGGGCGTCGCTGCGTTTGTGCTGGACTGTTTCACTGGACGCGGTATTGTCCAGACCATCACCGACCAATCGCAACTCTCCAGTTTTTCCATGATTCACGATGCTTACCGCGCTCTTGAGTTGCTCGCCAAACATCCACGCGTTGATCCCACACGTATTGCCGTCATGGGCTTTTCCAAAGGTGGCTTTGCCGCTCTGTATTCCAGCATGCGGCGCTTTCAAAAAATGTGGGCACCGGAAAACGTGGAGTTCTCCGCTTATTTCCCGTTTTATACCCGTTGCGACACCCCGTATATCGACGACGAAAATGTCACCGACCATCCGATCCGCTTCTTCCACGGCGGCGCGGACGATTACGTACCCGCCAGCTCTGCGACGGGTTACGCGCAAAGATTGAAGCAGGCCGGAAAGGATGTTGAGATCACCATTTACGAAAGCGCGCGCCATTCCTTCGACAACCCCTTGAATCCCGGGGTCCTTCCCTTTCCCGACGCCGTTATACTCAGTAATTGCCGTCGCGCCGAAACAGATCCTGGCGTGATCCTCAATCTCGATACCGGAAAACCGTTCACGTGGAATGACGCTTGCGTTACCCGGGGCGCTACCGTAGGATACGACCTCCACGCGCGTGAAGCCGCCCGGCAGGCCGTAACGCAATTTCTCAGCGCGTACTGGAATCTGCAGTCCTGATCGAATCCAATTCCTTGCGCTTCTTTACGGAGTCGCGCGACACAGGAGAATACAATGGCCGCGGAAAATGCCACAAAATGCGCTCACCCAAACTGTTCTTGTACGGTTACCAACGGTAAGTATTGCAGCATCGAGTGCGAAGCTATGGAAAAAACGCCTGACATCGAATGCACCTGCCGCCATGCGGGCTGCAAAGGTGAGATTGACGAACCTTAGTATTTCCCTCAACTGACAATTAATTTCTTAGCGAGCGCTAGCGCGGCCGCGCAGTTGTTGGGGTCTGCCAATTTTGCGCGAACGAAGTCCTTCGTTCCGCCGCCCTTGGCCGGGAATTCCCCGCTAACCTGCTTTAGCACGTCTTGCAGATTCCGGGCCGCCGCGGGATTTTGGGCAAACACCATCTGCCCCGTCTCTTCCATCATCAGCAAAGCCACCGTTTTGTCTTTCTTCGCCAGTTCCGTGCCCAGCAACAACAGCAAGTCCGGATGCGCTCCTCTCAAGACTTCAGCGACGACTCGCACTCCATCACTTCCTGACGGAACTGCGGCTGCCAGCAATTCCGCTCGCGCTTCAGCCAATTGCTGCAAGGCTTCACGCAGACTTTTGTGATTCGCATCTCGCTCTACGGCTGTTTTATCTACTGCGGCCAGAATATCTTCCGGAGCACAGTTCAGACGGTCTGCAATCGTCCGCAACATTTGAAAATCCTGGGCCGCAAATCTTTCCGCACGGGCGCCACACACAAACTCCACTCGCCAGTCCTGGCGAATCTTGCTGCACCTGCGCACTAAGATCAAACCGATCTGTCCCGTGGACTTCACGTGCGTGCCGCCGCAAGGCTGCAAATCTGCAGATTCAATCTCGATGGCGCGCAGAATTCCTTCGCGTTCCACTTCCTTGCGTACGCCAATTCTTGCCAATTGGTCGGCCGTGCCATAGCGCACATTGACCGGCCTGTCCTCAAAAATTACTGCGTTCGCCGCCCGCTGTGCACCTTCTAATATCGCCACCGTTGGCTCTGGCCCGCGCAAATCGATGGTGCAAATCTCTGCCCCCAGATGAAAGGAAACCGTTGGCAGCCCAAATCGTTCCTGAAACATCGCCGACAGCAGATGCTGTCCCGTGTGTTGCTGCATATGATCGAACCGCCGCGACCACTGGACTGATCCTTGCACCACGCCCGTTTCCACTTCTCTGTCCACGATGTGCACAATGTCTTCGCCATCGTCTCGCACGTCCAGCACTTTCGCTTCGCCGATACAGCCCAGATCGTTCGGCTGGCCTCCCGAAGACGGGTAGAACGCTGATTGGTCCAGCACAACTTCCCAAGCCGCGATCGTGCCCGACGCTGATGCAAATGGCTCGGCGGGCAGGCAGCTCACTACCCGCGCTTCAAATGCCTGCACGAATGAATCGTCATAATAAAGACGGTGGGTGCTCATGGTGAAAAAGTCTAGCACAGGAAATTTCCCTGACATCGTGAACCATCTCACTGTTCAGCCGCCCGTTACAGGCTCGCACACCTTTTCCGCTAAACTAGTCGTATGGCTATCCGACTGATCGCGCTCGATATCGATGGAACCTTGCTCGGCAGCAATTGGAAAGTCTCTCCGGCGAATTGCGCGGCCATCGGGGAAGCCACCAAACGCGGCATTGAAGTCGCTCTCGTCACTGGGCGACGCTATGATTTCGCGCTGCCCGTCGCGGAACAAATTTCCGCGCCGTTGACCATGATCGTGAACAACGGCGCGCTGGTCCGTACACAGGACGGTCACACTCATCTCCGCCACCTGCTGCCAAGAGAGACCGCGCACCGCGTCCTGCGAAGCGACCTTGCCTTGGCGCGAAAACACAGCGGTGGTCTTTGACCGTCCCATTGCCAAGCAGGTTATTTTAGAGAAAATCGACTGGCACGACCTTGCCAAAGTGCCCTACTACCTGCGCAATCGTGAATTTCTGGCCGAGATGCAACCACTGGAAAACTGCCTCAACGAACACGAGGCCGAAGATCCAATTCAAGTGATGCTGACCGGGAAAGTTCAGCCCATCCGGGAAGCCGAAAAGCACCTCCGCAGCGTCCAATTCAGTAGCGAGTTCGCCCTCGCCGTGACGACTTATGAAGATCGAGATTTTGGGATGATTGATGTGCTCCACCCTCGCATCACCAAGGGCGCGACCCTGTCCGAATGGGCAGCACTTCGCTCTGTCGCTCCGGAAGAAATTCTGGCCATAGGGGATAACCACAACGACCTGGAAATGTTATCCTTTGCTGGCACCCCCGTGGTGATGGAGAACTCTGTTCCTGAGCTGAAAACCCGGGGTTGGCACGTTACCCGCAGCAACGACGATGACGGTGTCGCCGCCGCCATCCATCTTTTTGCCTTAAAGGAGACGCCAGAGTGCGCTTGAAGCATTTCGCAGCCGCTGGGAGCCTGGCAACCTTGCTTCTGGCGCTCGTGGGAGCCTCTCCCTGTCGCGCCGAGTACGTCGTGCTGCGTACAGGCGCGCGCCTCAATGTCACAGGCTACGAACTCCTTGGCGACAAATATCGCCTGCAGATGAAGGGCGGCACCGCGGAAGTCCCTGTCGAAGACGTCGTCAGCATCGAGCCGGAAGAGATTTTTGAGCCGCTCCCTGCGCCGCTCAGTCCCAACACTCCTTATCACGACATCATTCGCGCCGCGGCCGAACGCTATGGTGTGGATGCCGACCTGATTCACTGCGTCATCGCCGTCGAATCCAATTTTAATGAAAAGGCCATCTCGCCCAAAAATGCGCGCGGCCTGATGCAATTGTTGCCCGATACTGCCCGCCGCATGGGCGTGAAGAATATCTTCGATCCGCGGGAAAATGTAGACGGTGGCACGCGTTATTTGCGGGATATGCTCGTTCGCTACCACAACAACGTGACTTTGGCGCTTGCCGCTTACAATGCAGGGCCAGAAAAGGTGCAACGCTACGGAAATCGCGTGCCGCCCTATCTGGAGACTCAGAATTACATTCAGCGAATCGCGCGGGGCTATGCCAAGATCAAAGCGCAGGCAGCCATTTCTGCTATCTCAACTTTGGACTCACCGCAAACAGACGCGGCAGGGCGTTGACGCTACTCCTTAAACTCACAATTAAATCGTTTTGAACTTCGGATCACTAACTATTGCTACTGATTTGGTGGTGCCTGCAGCGGTGGGTCCGTACTGCCGGGGTTTTGTGGGGGATTGGGATTCGGGTTTTGTGTTGGGTTCTGTGTCGGATTCGGGGTTGTGGGCGCGCCTACCGGACTGGACGAATTTCCGAAGACTCCAAACGTGTTGGGATTGTTGGAAGGAATTCCAACCCTCGCGCCGGTCAATGCATCCACGCTGGGATCCCAAATAAACTCGAATTGCAGGTAGTTTTTTGCTTTGTCGTACCACTCCACCGATCTCTTGTTGATTTTGCTCCCCACCCCAATGATATTCCCGCCGATGATTGTTCCATCGCCTATGCTCGCCGCCTGGGCCTGCAAAGCAGCGTCGGCCTCAGCATCGGTCATCGGCGCTTGCGTCGTGGAGCTACCCGAAGGTGCAGGCAGCCCACTTGTTCCCACTGTCGAACTGTTTGATCCGAAGCTGCTACTCGATCCAAACCCGCTGCTCGACCCAAAAGATGAATTGCTCGAACCAAAAGAGCTGGCGGACCCAAATCCGTTCGCTGAACCGAACATTCCGGAGGAGCCTGTCGCCGAATTTGTCGCCCCAGGCCCGGGCATGGCACCGCCAAATCCTGCGGCGGCCTGTCCATTAATGTTCACCGTGCGATTTTTCAGGCTGCCGATCAGCGCGCCGTTCGGCCCAACATAAATCATTCGCCACGATCCGTCCGCCGTGTTCATCGGATCCTTATACGCCTGCCGCATGAACCGAATTCCCGTCTTGGGCTTGTACAAATCATCCAGCGCCGTGGGGAATTTGTGCAGTTTTGTGTAGTACAAGCGGATCCCGCGGACATATTGTTTGCCGCGCCAGATCATCTCGTCTTCCTGCTCGCGCCGAGCGTTCGTAATTACGTTTGGCGCGACGGCGGTAACCGTGACCGCCAGGAGCGCCAGCAGGAACATCACAACCAGCAGCGCGTAGCCTTTTTCGCCACGTCGTAGGCCGCGAGTTGGAATTGCTTTCCTCATGCTGCTGGAGTTACCGGCGAGGCTTCAATTGGATTTGAGCCGCGCTGGTGGGTATTGATGTCTTCAAACTCAATGCTCTCGTTCCCTATCCTTAGGATGCGTATGTGGTTCTGAAGGGTGTCCCCTTCGCTGACAATGTGCACATCCTCGCCATCCTGCAGAAACGCCTGGCGAGGCCCTCCGGACGGCAGGTTCCCATAGCCAAAAAATTTCATGGAAAGTTGCGCTGGTGGGGGTGGCGGGGGAACCTGTGGGCCGACCGGCCGGCGAACCGGTTTCACTTCCGCTGCCTTGGTCTCTGTACTGGCCGGTGTCGGCAGCGCTCCCATCACAAATATATTTCTGCCCGTGCTCTTGTATTCGGTGGCCTGGGCCCTATCCAGTCCCGCCAGCACTCCTCCAAAATCCTGCGCATTGATCGGCGTGTAGGTGCTGTTGTCGACAGAGAAGCCGGTAGTCGTGGGGTGTTTGGCAAACTCGAAATACCAAACCACCAGCGCTACTACAAGCAGCGCGGCCAGCGCGTACAACTCCTTTTTTTGTTTTGCTTCCGCCATCAAGCCTTCCTGAAATACGTGCGCAAGTGCAAATTCACTTTCACAATTCCTGTGGGCGCCTGTCCCGGGGTATTGGAAAGTGACTCGACCTGCAGCGAATCAACAATGAACACGCTCTTGGACCGCTGCAACGCATTTAGAAACCGTACGATGGACCCATAATCGCCGTTAATCGACGTTTCGATTTCCAATTGCGTGAGGTTGCGTCCGGAAACATCATCCTGATGAAATTTCTGATCTTCAATGGCGATGTGATTCTTTTGCGCAACGTCCACCAATTCCTGCGACACTGCCGAATACCCGACGGTCGCCGGCGAAAGAGAAGCTTCGAAATCATCCAGCCCCTTTAAATAGGCGGGGATCTTCTTCTGAATGTCTGAGGCCCTTTTGATATCGGCCTTTACCAAGCCAACCTGTCGCGAAAGCCGGGCAATCGCGGTGTCGGGGTTTTGCCGCACTTCCAGCATGCGGTAAGTGTAGTAACCGAGCGCCGCATCCGCCAGCAGCAGTACGGCCAGCCCGGCAATGATCAGTCGCTTTTGTAGTTCCCAGTTCTTCATCGCTAGATCGCCGAATACACAGCCGTGAATTCCACGGTAATCGGATCGCTCCCAGGCTGTGTCGCCGCATGCTCAACATTCAGCTCCACATGCGAAAACGATTTCGAATCTTCAAATGCCTTCAATAATTTCAATTCTGCTTCCTGATTCGCCGCCCCGACATTGAATTTCACGGAAACAATTCCCTTTTCCAGCTTTGGCTCAATCCGCACGACGTGTACGCCCGGCGGGCAGCGTGTGCTCTAAATCCATGAACATTTGTGTCCAGTTGATGCTGCGGGCCTGAATCACCGAAGTGATGAAGCTGGCCCGGTCCACCAGCTTGACATTCTCAGGTTGCGCAAAAAACCGGTCCAGTTCCGCGCGCTGGGCCTGCAGTTTCGCCATTTCCGTCTGCAATACCTGAGTCTTAGCGCGAAGTTGTGTGTCGGCTTTCCGTAGGCTGTAAAAGCGCCAGCCCAACAGCAACAATATGAATCCCCCCAACACGGCGAGCAGCGCTGCACCCGCCAGGAAACGGCGGTTGCTGACCAGCGGCTTAGTCGCGAGATTTAGCCGGATATTCATGTGTTTGTTGCTCTATTCTCCCTCAACCACGGTGCTGCATCCAGCCAACCAATCCATCAAGATCTCGGTCAGCCAGCGAGCGCGCGCCTTCGCCATACCGGCCTTCCAATTGGGCGGCGCTCAACAACGACTTCACTTCACATTTAAACTCTTCCTCGAGTGGACGCACAAATTCTGGCAGCCGCGCACCAAGTCCAGCCACTCGGACAGCTTGAATGCCTTCTTGCCAGGTGTCCTGATAGTAGGCCGCCAAGGGGAAAACTTCTTCGAGTAACATGTGTGGAGTTACATCTCCTGCATGCGTTGGCAATTCCGTGCAGCGGTAACCGGCCAGCACTCCGGCACGCACAATCGCGGTCGTAAGTGAGGTGCCGGAGACACGCGCCAACAGGGTGGGCCTCCGGTCATCGAGCAATGTGATTGCCGCCAGCGTCGAACTCAGCACCATTCCCGGCCGCAGCCCAAGTGTATCGACCAGTGATTCATATTCCCGAATGATCCGCAGGCGCGCGATGCCGGTGACCACATCCACGCCATCGGCTCGCGGAGCCTGCCGCATAAACGAAAGTAACGTCTCATCCACCTCGAACGGCACGCTCTTCTTCAATTTCCAGCGAAGCATCGGTATCGCTTCTGCCGTAGAGCGCGGGAAATCATCGAAATGTTGCACGAATACGCGAATAACCGGATCGGGAAGCAGCAGAGCCGCATCTTCTTCTTTCGCGCCGAGGCGCGCACATACACTGTTAACCGCCGACTTCACCGCCGTGGGATTAATCAGATTGGTTTCAATCGCCGAAGGAACCAACGCTCCTGCGGGCAGGCTCTCCACCGCAAAACCGTCCAGGCTGCCACTCCGGTGGAATCGCACTCCCGCCACTCGATCCACGGAAATTTCCAGAGCGACCGGCGGGTGGGGCGTGCCTTCCAGCCAGCGCGACACACGACGCACCACGTCACTCTTGAAAATTCCTTCTTGATAGACCGTCGCCTTACTCAACGAATGTCACCTTATTGATTTCTTTCAGTGTCGTTTGCCCGGCACGTATCTTGCCCAACCCGCTTTCGCGCAGCGTAATCATACCTTCTTCGACAGCTATTCGTTTGATTTCCGAAGTCGGCCTCCGCTCAATAATCATTTCACGAATTCGATCGGTCAAGTCCAGCAATTCGCAAATCGCAGTTCGGCCGTGATAACCCGTGCCGGAGCACTCCAGGCATCCCGCGCCTTCCGCGAAAACGAAATTTTCCCACTGTGCGGGAGCCAGGCCTGCTTCAATCAATTCCTGCGTGGTGTAGGTCTTGGGACGCTTGCAATTTTCGCAGATCAAGCGGACCAATCGTTGCGCCAGGATGCAGTTCAGCGCCGAAACGAAGTTATACGGCTCAACTCCCATGTTGATGAAGCGGCCGATCACATCGGTAACGTTGTTGGCGTGAACTGTGGTGAAAACCAGGTGGCCTGTCAGCGCGGATTGAATCGCAATTTGCGCGGTTTCCTGGTCGCGGATTTCGCCGACCATGATCTTGTCGGGATCGTGACGCAAAATCGAGCGCAAGCCGCGTGCGAACGTCAGTCCTTTTTTCTCGTTCACAGGAATCTGCGTAATGCCGCGAAGCTGATATTCGACCGGATCTTCAATGGTCACGATCTTATCTTCGTCGCTCTTGATTTCATTGATCGCCGCATACAGCGTGGTGGTTTTGCCCGAACCCGTTGGACCTGTTACCAGCACCATGCCGTAAGGCTCGCGAATATAGCGGCGAAACCGCCTGGTCTCTTCCGATGAAAACCCGACAACATCCAGGCTGAGGCTTTGAAATTTCTCCGAAAGTGTCTCTTTGTCCAGCACGCGAAGCACGGCATCTTCTCCGTGGCTGGCCGGCATGATCGAGACGCGCAAGTCGATGTAGCGTCCCTTGTACTTAACCCGGAAGCGGCCGTCCTGCGGCACGCGACGCTCGGCAATGTCCAGTTCGCTGAGCACCTTGATGCGCGAAATGACCGAAGAATGCCATTCCTTGGCGATCGGCTGCATGGCGTGTTGCAAAACGCCGTCAATGCGGTACTTTACGGCGACTTCGCCGTCGCGAGCTTCGATGTGGATGTCGCTCGCTCTGCGTTCCAGTGCGGTAAAGATAACCGTTTCGACCAGCCGAACGACCGGGCTGACCGTAGTATCGCGGGTCAGACGATCACCGGAAATCGTTTCTTCGCCTTCTTCTTCGTCCTTGGAAACCTGCAGCGTAAACGCTTCGGTCGCCTGCTCCAGAACGCGCTGCGATTGTTCGGTGCGCTTCAGCAGGTCGCTGATCTGCCGTGGCGTGGCAACTTTGATGGCCAGCTTCTTGCCCAGCAGCAGTGGCAATTCATCGCTCAGCAGGACCTGGCTGGGATCGGCCACGGCGATCACCAGAGTGTTGTTCTGCGTCACCAACGGCACGAAGTTGTAACGGAACATCAGGTCCGCCGGGAATCGTGCGGAACAATTCCGGGTCAATTCTCTGTTCCGTCAGGTCGATAAACCCGCAGCGATAACGATCCGCCAGACGCCGCGCCTGTTCCCGTTCCTGGTTCATCACGGGACCCGCGACCGGCACGATTGTGATCGTGGAGATTGGGATTAGCTGTGGCCATAAACGATCATGAACCTTACTACTTCCCCGCTCCCGAGAGGGAAAACGAGAAAATCGGCAAATACAACGAAATCAGATATAAAGGCTACCAGAAGCTCCCATGAATACAAGAATAACGGGCTCGATCACCGATACCATCGCTCCCAGCCGCAACCCCACCTCTTCTTCGTAAAATTCCGCCACGCTGTTCAGCATAGGCGCCAACGCGCCGCTGGATTCGCCCACTTCGATCATATCCAGCGCCATGTCCGGCATCACCCTGCTGGCGGAAAGCGCTCCGTGCAGGGATTCCCCTTCGCGCACCATTTGCGTGGACCGTCCCACGGTCCCTTCGGACGAGCTGCTGGTGATGGACTCCGAGGACGTGCCTAGCGCGCTACCAGCGGCGTGCCGCCGGTCAGCAGTGTGGCCAGTGTGCGGCAAAACTGTGCCACCTGAAATTTCAGAAGCGTTTCACCGATAATCGGTGTCGGAACAATATAGCCGTCGAAAGCCACGCCGCCCTCTTCGCTGCGGGACCAGAAAAACACGCCAACGCAAGGTCAGAAAAACACCGCCAGAGCGGCCAATATGTAATAGCGGTAGCCACGGTGACTATTGATCAGGAACTCGTGTGGGGCCGGGAAGTTCCACGCCAAGATCGCTATACAACAGCGCAAATTTCGGAACCACCGCCGTGACCAGGTAGGTCACGATAACGACGGCTGACAAAGATCAGCAGCGCCGGATAGACCAGACTCGCCAGATATCTTTTTCTTTACGCCGGTGCTGACTCGCTGGTACGCAATGTAATAATCCAGCACGCCGGAGAGGTTGCCGCTCTTCTCACCCGCGAGGATCGCCGTCGAATAAACCTTCGAAAAGACGCCAGCTTCATCCACCGCCTCGGACAGCGATTTTCCTTCCCGAACGCGGTCGCGAATCTGCGTCAGCACGGGGCGCAGCTTAGGGGCGGTTGCGCGCGTAGCCAGCAGGTCCAGCGAGCGCAGGATCGGCAGACCTGCTTTAATCAGCGTATTGAATTGCTGGTTCAGGATCAGGAAATCGTTGCCGCCGATTTTGCGTTCTTTGCGAAATCCGAAAAATCCGCTGACCAGGCTGTTGCGCGAGTTCACGGAATAGACAAACAGCCCGCGATCGGCAAGCTTCTGGCGAGCTTCATCTAGAGTGCCGGCGGCTTCGACGTGAGAGAAAACTCGACCGTTGGCGTCGGCGACGCGGCAGACAAATTCGCCCATAGCTGCTAGTTTACCTCAACCCACCCGTGCATTGTGGCGTTTGCCATAATACCGTGTAACCTCTGGATTACCAGCAACTTTCGACCGTTGCACCACCTACCCTATTACTGACGGGCGCCGGGAGAAGACGGTAGCAGTCCATCCACAATCACCACGCCGGGAGGTAAACTGAAATGGAACAATGCGTCTGCCATCGTCGGATTGAACTCCCATTCTTTGAAGCTGAATTCTGTCTCAACGCTGCCTGCGCCCTGCGCCACCACCCGCGCTAGTTCCCCTTTATCGGTAATCTCGAAGAAGATTCGCGCCGCGGAACTTCGGTCGGCTCCTGCGCCCCCTTTCGCTCCCTCATTTTTCAGAATGCATTCGAACCCCGTTCCGTTGGTCGGTGGAACATTCCCTTCTGCGATAGCCGGCATCTTGGCAAGAACGACTCTCTCGCACACTCTTGAGAGCTTTCCTCCCTCAGTCAACAGGGCCAGCGGCGTACGGAGATCGTCACTCTGCCGAGCTGGCATTTTCGTGGCCGTTCGATCAACCGGGGTATAAAACCATGCGTACTTTCCATCCACGAGGAACAAATTCTTCTCCGGCTTCTCGTATTCCCAGCGCATCTTGCCAGGCTTGCGGAAATACGCCCTGCCTGACTCCGCGCGAACCAGTCTTCCATTGTCATAGTAGCGTTCCAGAAAAACCGCTTGCAGCCCGTTCGCTTTGGCGTATTTCTGCTCCATGGCCTTCACAAGCGGGTTCTGCGCAATCGTCCGCACCTAGAGACAAAATCTTTCCGCCGGGCCATAGGACTCCACACAGAACCAGAACAGCTCCTGCGATTCCTCGGCTTAGTCGCCAACCCTGCCAACTCGCTCTCATCTTTCGCAGTATAGCAACCAGCCGCGGGTTAGTAAGCAAAGCACCCCCTTCTTGCAGTGCGCGTGTAAACCTCGATTCCCTCTACTACACTGTTAAAAATGCCTGAACAGCTCACCCAATCCGCAATGCACCGGCAGGCGGCTCCCTCTTCGACCGGGAACGCCGCGCCTGATCTCCCGATTTCGGAACCCGATAATACGGAGAAGCTGATCGTCATTGCGTTGTTCCTCCTCGCTGTCGCGTGCTACGCCAACACGCTAATGAACGGCTTCGTCTACGACGATGATCAGCAGATCCTGCTCAACCCCTACATTAAGAGCTGGCACTATCTTCCCCAAATCTTCACCACCACGGTGTGGTCCTTTGTCGGCGCTGCCGGCGCCACCAATTATTATCGGCCGATGATGACCTTTACCTTTCTGGTTCTGTGGCAAACCTTCGGAGACTTGCCGTTCGGATATCATCTCTTCAACATCGTTTTGAATGCGCTGGTAGTTCTCGCGGTGTATTACGCGGGGCGCGAACTATTCCGCGACCGGAGCATTGCCGCAATCGCCGCGTTCCTCTTTGCGGTCCATCCTATCCACACGGAGACTGTCTGCTGGATTGCCGCCGTTCCTGACCTGGAAGCAAACCCTGTTTTTGCTGGTGGCCTTTCGCGCCTATACAAAAATCTCCTCTACTTTCCAATGGAAGCAACTGCTCGTGGTCATCAGTTTCTTACTGGCGTTGTTGGCTAAAGAGCCCGCCCTGATGCTTGCTCCCATGCTGGTCCTTTATGAACACTTTGTCCGCGACGATCACCAGCACTCTACTTTCACCACAAAACTTGGCCGCTATTTCCCTGTCTGCGCCGCCGCTGTGGCCTACCTGGCTTGCCGAATCCTACTTTTAGGGAAACTTGCCCCGGTGCTGCAGCATGCGCAAATCAGTTGGCCGCAAGCGATATTCTCCGCATTTGCATTGGTGGGCCAATACACCAGACTGTTGCTCTGGCCTTCTCATCTTTCCGCCTTCCATACCTTTCATGTCAGCAATACCCTTTGGGATGCACCTGTCCTGGCGGGAATCGCCATCGTTCTCGGCTCGCTCGTATTTATCCTCCTCTGCTACAAGAAATTTCCCGCACTCACTTTTTCTCTCGTGTGGATTGGCTTTACCTTGGGCCCGGTTCTGAACGCCCGCTGGATGGCTTCTAACGTCCTGGCGGAACGCTATCTCTATCTGCCATCGGTCGGTTTTTGTTGGATTGCAGCCTGGTCGCTATCGCGTTGCTGGGATGCCGTGAAGTCCCAGGAGCCTTGGCGAATGCCCGCAAGAGTTGCTTTGGCCGTCCTCATGGCCGGAATCGTGCTAGCCGGAGCAATCAAGACTTTCGCGCGCAACAATGTCTGGCACGACGACATTACTCTTTACACCACCACGTTAAGGACTGATCCTGATTCTTATGTGATGCATTTGAATCTCGGCACTTCCTACTTCCAAAATAGGAATTTCCCGGATGCCGAGAAGGAATTGAAGCAGGCCCTGGTTTTGAAGCCCGACAGCGTCAATGCCCTTAACGCTCTGGGATGCCTCTATCTCGAGCAGGAACGCCTGGATGAATCGGCCCGCATGTTCCAGAGCGCCATCGAGCTAAAGCCTCTGTGGACCGATCCTCATTACAATTTCGGCCGTCTACTGGTGAAAACCGGTCATCGCCCTGAAGCACTGGAACAATTTCGCACAGCCGTCGAAACCGGGCCCTTGAATTCCTCCGCCAGGCTCTTTCTGGCCCAAACGCTTGCCGAGGATGGCAACCTCCAGGAAGCTGAGACCGAGTATCGCAAGTCTCTGGAACTCGCCCCTACCATCGACGCGGATCGAGGCCTGATCGATGTGCTGTTACGCACCGGCCGCAGCGCCGAAGCCGAGGACCGCATGCGCGCTCTGTTGAAAAAGTATCCGTTCGAGGGGGCCATGCATTTGAAATTGGCAAAGCAGTTGGAAATTGAGGGTCGCAACGAAGAAGCACTGCAGGAATATCGCTCAGCCTTGGAAACAGATGGCCAGAATACGGAAATAAAATCCGCAATCGCGCGGCTCTCCGCCAATCACTGATCACAACCGCTTACGAGATGGTTAGGACTAGGACCAGCCTCTTAAAGTACTGAACTCGCCACGGTGGCTGGACCCGTCAACGCATAGTGAATCACACCCGTCTGGTCGGAATAAAATCCACGCTGTCCGCTATTGCCCGGATTAATGGGGTTCGCGTTCAATGTATAGGTGGTGTTCAACCCACCGGTTGCCGCCGGCGCGTAGGTAAAGGAATACCCCGCTTTGATCGGCGCCGCCACGCCCAAGACATCGTCAAGAATATTTGCGCCACCGGTGCATCCGCCGCCACCAGGGCCCATATCGGCAATCGTTGCGGGGTACCCAACCGACGGGCACTGCGAACCGTACGTTACTGCTGCCGTTGTCATCGTACGGATGGAATTGACTGCAGAGGCTTCGTTGGCAGAGATACGCGACCTGATCAAGTTCGGCAGAGCGATCGCCGCGATAATCAGAATGATGGCCACCACGATGAGCAGTTCGATCAGCGAGAAGCCGCCAGCTCTCGTTGCTGCTCTCCTGTTCCGTCTTGCATGTTTCCCCAGATCCATGCGTTCACTCCTTAACCCGGCAATCGAAGAAAGTAGTTCTGGCCTTTCCGCGAATTATGACACCTTCAGCAATAAGTAAGAGCAGTTTGCTTGCCATTCCTATGCCCGTCATGCCCCGCGTTACTGCCGGCTCTTTAAACTTTCTCCTTGTCCTTTCGCGACCAGCTCACGCGGAGCAGGACGGTATTCCAACTCCAGTGAGTAAACTCTTACTGCAGAGCTGAACTCGCCACCGTGGGTGCTACACCGCTCAAGCTATACCGGATCACACCCGTCTGGTTGCTGAAAAAGCCCCGCTGGCCGGTTACACCAACGTTCAGCGGCACTGCCGTCGTCGTATACGTGGTGTTGATACCGCTGGTTGCCGCCACGGTATAGTTGAACGTATACCCGCTCTTGATGCCCGTGGACAAAACGTTGTCGATAATGCCCGTGCCGCCTGCGCAGACTGCGCCGGTGTTCAGTTCCACGATCGATGCCGAGAACCCGGTGTTGGGGCATGAAGCGGCATAAGTGACTTCCGCCGTATTAAGAGTCCGCTCCGATCCCACTGCCGAACTCTCGTTGGCCGCCATGCGCGATTTCAGCAAGTTCGGAATCGCTATGGCCGCAATGATTAGAATAATCGCTACTACGATCAGCAACTCGATGAGTGAAAAACCTTTCTGCTTCTTCATTTCTTCTCCGTGAGCTTCACCCGCTGGGTGAGAAATTTTGTGTTTCCTTAACTCTCCAGGTATTTGCGGCTGAGTTCCCTGAGTATCCGCCACCTGGTCATCTACTTCTAACTTCCCGCGACTTCCATGAAACTCGACTTGCTAAAAAAATAGGGGGGAGCCACAGCGACTCCCCCCTTTTGTAGATCAGGCCCTACGACTCGAGCTTACTGCAGTGCAGAGCTCGCGTTCGTCGGAACAGTGCCAGCCAAGGTGTAACGGATCACACCCGTCTGATCGCTGTAGAAACCGCGCTGACCGGTCACGCCGACGTTCAGAGGAACTGCGTTGGTCGTGTAGGTCGTGTTGATACCGCTCGTTGCCGCAACGGTATAGTTGAAGGTGTAGCCGCTCTTGATGCCGGTCGCCAGAACGTTATCGATAATGCCCGTTCCGCCTGCGCAAACCGCACCAGTGTTCAGTTCCACGATCGAAGCCGAGAAGCCAACGTTGGGGCAAGAAGCCGCATACGTTACTTCACCGGTGTTCAAGGTCCGTTCGGAACCAACAGCCGAAGACTCGTTGGCGGCCATACGGGACTTGAGCAAGTTCGGAATCGCGATGGCTGCGATGATAAGAATAATCGCCACAACGATCAGCAATTCGATAAGAGAGAAACCCTTTTGCTTCTTCATGTAATCTCCTTGAGAGTGTGTATCGTGCCAGAGCACGCGCTACCTAGGTGCAACCTGCATTCCAATCGACCCCTTGACAGTACAGAAGTACCATAATCGCCATAACAACAACCTTTTCTATAGCTTACAGCCAGTACTTCCCTCCAAAAATCTCCAGTCGCTGGCCCGTACGTCAAACCAACCCCGGAACTGACACTTTTTGTCATTCCCAGGCGTCGTAAACCGTCATTCCCAATCGGCCCATCGGCCAGTCCAACTCCCGCTTTTTGTTTGAAGTACATGGTTTGGAAGCCCCTGATATCGCTCCATAACTCTGCAGATTTATCCCCTCCAGAAGACCTTTTCCTCCCCTCGTCAACCAGAAGAGCGAAATTGCAATTGCTTTCCGGGCTCCTCCCATCGTATTTATCCTCATTCCTTCATTGAGCACAGTTCGCCGCGAAAAATATCAATCCACCTGAGAATTCTGATTAGATGGATTTGCCAGGTTGCCCGATAGTCGTTCGCGCGGCGCCATCTGACTTTTCGTCAATCAGCATCAACTCTAAGCCCATGAACCGAACCACAAGAATTCTTTCGACGCTCGTCCTCGTTGCCGGCTTCCTCTGGCTCGGCACCAGTACCAAGTTCTACACCGAGGCGTTGATTTCCGCGTTTTTCGCACTCGCTCTCGCCAGCGTGCTCATTATTCAGTTCCGCGTCCGGCCTTCGATTCATGACGCATTCCTGGTTTTGGCGGCTGCCGCCTTCCTCGCCGTTATCGACTTCCAGCTTCTCCATTTCAAGCCCGCCATCATGGCTTGGGTCTCGTTCGTTGGCCTCAGCAGCCTGTTCATCTTCGGGCTTCGAACCGTTTGGGCCGCGGAAGCAGACCGCAGGCTGATGCTGCTTGCATTCATTCCATCTCTCCTCTTCGTCAGCTCTGAATATTTTGCCGACGACCTTCTGCAATGGACTTCCTCGATCCATCCAAAGGTTTTTGACCTTTATCTCTACAGTTTCGATGCCAGCCTTCACGTGCAACTTCCCTTTCTGCTGGGACAATGGTTTGCCAAATGGCCCAATCTTCGCGTCACCGGCCTGATCTTCTATATCGCTCTGGCAATTCCCATCGCCTTAATCTACGTTGGCCGTCTTCTGCGCATCGGCGACAAGGCGATTCCTTCTTTCCTCGCTTTTCTCGCCACGGGACCCATCGGCGTTCTGTTTTACAACCTGCTCCCCGCACTAGGCCCTGCCCACCTGTTCGGTCAAAACTTTCCCTGGGCTCCACTGTCAATCACTCAGGCTTCGCGGCTTCTGGTAGAACAAGTGCCGCTCACGGGCGCGCCTAATGCTATCCCCTCGCTGCACATGGCCTGGGTTCTGCTGGTCTGGTGGTATTCTCGCGGGCTTTCCTGGTGGGAGCGCGCCATCGCCTTCCTCTTTGTGTTCTTCACCGTCCTGGCGACCATGGGCACTGGCGAACACTACTTCATCGATCTCGTTGTGGCTTTCCCGTTTGCACTGTTTATCGAGGCGCTTTTTGCTTTCTCCATTCCGCTGACCAACGCTCGTCGTTTGCTGGCTCTCGGATTTGGACTTCTTGCGACTTTGGGATGGTTGCTCAGCTTGCGCTATGCCACGCACTTCTTCTGGAGCTCTCCCATCGTGCCATGGGGACTCTGCGCTATAACCGTAGCATTCTCCATCTGGATTGAATCACGCCTGCAGACTTCCCGCGGACCAGAAGCGCATCAAGCCGATGGCAGCCGCAGCCGCTCTCGAAACTGCCTCCTGAAATTGTAAAATTATAGAAAATGCAGCGTCGCGATTGCGACGCAATTAAAGGTTGTGTTTCTTCGCGTAGTGCCGGAACGACCGGTAACTGATCTTCAGCAATTCTGCCGCATGAGTTCTCACGCCATCAGCCTTTTCCAGCGCCGCCTGAATATAGTGCTTTTCGGTCCCCGCCAGCACTGCCTCAAAATCCACGCCTTCGGCCGGAAATTCAGCCGCACTTGAAGCAATCGACGCGGCAGTCTCCTCGCCCTTGGACATTGCAATTCGTTCCGGCAGCACCGTCACGGAAATCTCCGGTCCGCTCTCCAGCGCCACAGCACGTTCAATCGTATTTTCCAGTTCGCGCACATTACCCGGCCAGTCGTACGACTCCAGCCGAGTCATCGCTTGCGGCGAAATCGCCTCGATGGGCTTTTCCATTTGCTTGCGGAAGCGCTCCAGAAAGTGCCGCGCCAACAAAGGAATGTCGTCGCGCCGGTCGCGCAGCGGAGGAACGTGAATCGGGATAACACTAAGCCGGTAAAAAAGGTCTTCGCGGAACTCATCGGCGGCAATCGCCTTTTCCAGATCCTTGTTCGTGGCCGTAATCACGCGAACGTCCACGTCCATTTCTTCGTTACTTCCCAGTGGCCGCACTTTCCCTTCTTGCAGCACGCGATAGAGCTTCACCTGCATGGCCAGGTTCATGTTCCCGATCTCGTCCATGAATAGCGTTCCGCCATGCGCCGCCTGGAATAATCCCCGCCGGTTTTCGTTCGCGCCTGTGAACGCGCCTTTCATATAGCCGAACAGCTCTGATTCCAACAATGTTTCCGGAAATGCTCCGCAGTTGATGGTGATGAATGGTGCCGTGGATCGCGAGCTGTTCTCGTGGATCGCGCGTGCAACCAACTCTTTACCGGTACCGCTTTCTCCGGTGATCAGGATTCGGCTGGTTTGCGGCGCTACTGTCTGAATCATATCGAAGATGGCTCGCATCTTTGGGCTCTGTCCAATGATGTTGTCGAGCCCGGTCAGACGGCGGATTTCCCTGCGCAGGTAGCCCGCTTCCTTCTTCCATTTCATGTTCTCAGCGACTTCGCGCACCGCTACGCGCAACTGCTCCACCAGGTCGTGGTCCTTGATTACGTAGCGGTTAGCGCCTTCATTGGCCGCCGCAATCGCTGTTTCCAGGGTCGGCACGCCGGTGATCAGCACAAAGTAGGAATCCGGCGCGATTTCTCGGGTAAATCGCAACAACTCCACTCCCGTTGCGCCTGGCATGCGCACGTCAGAAATGATGATGTCGTACAGCGAACTTTCCAGCTTGCGCTTGGCTTCGTCAACGGTATGCGCGATCTCCACGCGATGCCCTTCCTTGCGAAAGGTAATCTCCAGCAATTCGCAGATGGATTTCTCGTCGTCTACAACGAGAATGTGGACCATCTCGCGTCCCGTTTCTTTTGCCGCTGTTTTTGTAGCTTGCATAAGCCCTCAGTTTGATCGCGGAAGCTCAACCACAAATTCGGCGCCTTTATCCTTTTCACTGAACACGGTAATCCGGCCATTGTGTGCCTGGACAATCTGGTACACGATGGCCAGCCCCAAGCCCGTCCCACCTTCAAAATTGGATTGCAGCGGCTCAAAAATCTTGGACCGTTGTTGCGGATCCAACCCAATCCCGGTGTCGCGGAAGGAAATACGCAGCCATTCCGGCTGAGTATCTATACCAACCGTCAGCGTGCCGCCCTTGGGCATGGCCCGCAGCGCGTTATCGCTCAAATTCCAGAAAACCTGGCGAATCTTGTTCGGGTCGATGTGCGCCATCACTGCCTGGCCGTTAAAATCACGCACGATCTTGTAGCGCTCTTCGACATTCGGTTTCATCCCAATCAGCAGAAGCGTCTCGTCCAGCAGCGCTCGTAAGTCCGCCTCCTGGAAGACGTATGACTTTTCGCGCGAATAGTTGAGGAAGTCCGTGATGATTTGGTTCAGCCGCTCGGATTCCCGGCTCACGATATTGACCAGATGTTTTTCGTCTTCTTCCAGCGGCATCATCCGCGTTAATTCTTTTACTGCTCCGGCCATTGCCGTGAGCGGTTGGCGTATCTCATGCGCAATCGCAGCCGACAGCCGGCCCACAGCCGCCATGCGCTCTTTAGTGGCCACTTCCTGTTCCAACCGGCGCAGTTCCGTCAAGTCTTGAAAGTTGAATACATAGCCGCTTCTCGAAGTATCTTTTGAACGTAGCGGCGACACCGAGATACCGATGAAACGAGTTTGCCCGTGCGGCGTCTTCAATTCCACTTCGCGGCGCATCGAAAGCCTCGTTGGCAATGCCGACATCTCCGGCAGCCAGAATTGCGCGTTCACTGTCCGTATATCCCGTCCACGCAACTCCGCAAAGGAACGCCCCAGAATTTCTTCTCCGGTGCGGTTCAGCAGAACAATACGGCCTTCCAGGTCCGTGGTCACCAGTCCGCCGCGCATGGAATGAATGATGTCGGCGGTAAAATCCTGTAATTCCAGCAACTCTTCCCTTTTCTCTTCAAGTTCCGTGCTCTTGTGGCGCAGGGACTGTGCCAGCAAGCTCGCTAAATAAGCTACCGCCAGAAATCCAAATGAATTGCTGAGGAACCACATGCGCAGGCTCTCGGGTGTCGGTGCCGAGAGAGACGTTCGTGGGATTCTTCCATAATAGGCAAGCCCGGTGATCAGCCCGAGCGAAAACAGGCAAAAGACCGCGGTCAGGAAAGCCGCTCGACGCGTAAAGAGAATGCTGCCAACGATGATGATCAGCAAATAGAGCGAAGTGAAGTAGCTATCCTGCAGTCCGGTGGCGTACACCAGTCCGCTGATCAGCGCAATGTCGCACACCACCTGAATCCCGCCCATCCAGTTCACTGAGGGCAATAGGCGCACCAGGATCAGGTGCAGGATGCTGATGGTGATCCACAGAATAACGATCGGAAGGAATAACCGCGGGGCGCCTGTCGAGGGAATGTATTGCGGCCAGACCACGCCAACGCCCAGAATCAGCGCAATCATCAGCAGGCGGACTTTCGTCAGCCATTCCAGCCATTCCCGGCGATTGAGCGTTTGTACCATGAGTATGCGGCCAGAGGACTTATCAGGACCCTCCACAACTTAATCTTAAAGAAAAAATGGAGGAGCGGCGTAATTCAACCGTCCTCCATTTCCAGATTTGAATCAGTCTAGTGTCCCGAGAGTTTGCCGATCAGGGTAAACAGCGGCAAGTACATGGATATGACCACGCCGCCGACGACCACACCGAGGAACACGATCATGATGGGTTCCAAGGCGGTCAGCAAGTCCTTCACCGCGGCGTCGACTTCGTCTTCGTAGAAGTCCGCAATCTTCTGCAACATGGCGTCCATCGCGCCGGTCTGTTCGCCGACCGCGATCATCTGGGTCACCATGCCGGGAAACACTTGCGATTCCTTCAATGGTTCCGTCAGCGATTTGCCTTCTTCCAGCGCTTTCCGCACGGCAAACAGGGCCTTTTCAACCACAGCGTTGCCGGATGTCTTGGCCGTAATATCCAAACCTTCCAGGATGGGTACACCGCTCGAGATCAGCGTTCCCAGGGTTCGTGTGAATCTGGCCACGGCGATCTTCCTCATCAAAATACCCAGCACCGGCAGCTTCAAGATGATCGAGTCAATGATGTAACTGCCTTGAACGGTTGCCGTACCAGATCTTGATGCCGAAGATTCCAGCCACCACGGCCACGACGAATCAACAAGCCGAAGATACTTCCCACGAAGTTGCTCAACCCGATAACGATCTTCGTCGGCAACGGCAGATCCACGCCCAAGCCGGCGAACAACGTCGCGAAAATCGGCACGACCTTCCACAACAGCAAGAACGATAACGCCGGCCGCAATCGACAAAACGCCAATCGGGTAAATCAAAGCCGACTTCACCGCCGCCTGCAATTTCACGTTCTTTTCGATGTAGGTGGATAGGCGTTGCAAAATGGTGTCAAGAATACCGCCCGTTTCGCCCGCTTCCACCATGTTGCTGTAGAGGGGGTCGAAAACCTTGGGGTATTGCTTCATGGCGGTCGACAGGGTGCTTCCGCCTTCGACAGCGGCGCGCGTGCCCGTCAGGACCTTCTGGAAAGGTCTTGTTCTCCTGCTGGGTCGCGAGAATTTCCAGACACTGCACCAGCGGTAACCCGGCGTCGATCATCACCGAGAATTGCCGCGTGAAGATGGCCAGTTCCTTCGCTTTGACGCTTCCGCCGAAGGTGGGCATGTTGAATTCCTTGCCCTTCTCCGACATCTTCGTGGCGCGTGATCTGCTGCCGCCGCAGCAGGCTCTGCAGCTCGTTCTTATTGCTGGCGGACATCTCTCCAGCAACCGATCCCCCCGAGCGATTCGTTCCTTTATATGTAAAGACCGGCATATTTCCTCCTCATCGGTCGAAAACCATTTTGTTGCCTGAGCCCGTTTCCCCGAATTCCGTCCTTCTTAATGCTTCGCCCCTACCGGTGACCTTCCTGTTGGAGCCTTCCCACCTGTTTGTTGCGTGGCCACTCCGCGGTTAATCATGTCCTGCAGTTCGTCGGGGTTTGAAGAGCGCGAAACGGCCATATCCAGTGTGATCAACTTCTGGAAATATGCATTGGCCAGGCCTTGATTGAATGTTTGCATGCCCGTTTTCCGGTACCGGTTTGCATGGCCGAGTAGATCTGGTGAATTTTATCCTCGCGAACCAGGTTGCGAATCGCCGGCGTTGGCACCAGCACTTCCATGATCATCACGCGGCCCCGTCCATCGGTTCGCGGCAACAGCGCCTGGCAAAGGATCCCTTCCAGCACCATCGACAGCTGTGCGCGAATCTGCGGCTGTTGGTGTGAGGGAAACACGTCAATAATACGGTTGATCGTCGATGCGGCCGAGTTGGTGTGCAGCGTCGCAAACGTCAAGTGGCCGGTTTCTGCAATGCGCAGCGCGGACTCAATGGTTTCAAGGTCGCGCATCTCGCCGATCAGCACTACGTCGGGATCTTCGCGCAACGCAGCGCGCAGAGAGTTGGCGAAAGAATGCGTGTCCGCGTGGACTTCGCGCTGGTTCACCAGGCATTTCTTGTGGTTGTGCAGGAACTCGATCGGATCTTCGACCGTGATCATGTGCTCTTCGCGTTCCGCATTGATCTTGTCGAGCATCGCGGCCAGCGTTGTGGACTTGCCCGAACCAGTCGGTCCAGTAACCAGCACCAGCCCGCGCGGCTTGTCGCACATGTTCTTGACCACCGCAGGAAGACCCAGAGCGTCAAACCCCTTGATTTCCCACGGAATTGTACGGAACACTGCTCCGACCGCTCCGCGTTGATTGAACACGTTGCCGCGGAAGCGCGCCAGGTTCTTCAACCCGAACGAAAAGTCCAGCTCCAGGTTTTCCTCGAACCGGTGCTTCTGCGCGTCCGTCAGCACGCTATAAGCCAGCGATTTCGTGTCAGCGGCGGAAAGAGGCGGCATATCCAGGGGGCGCAGGCGTCCGTGCACACGCACGCGTGGCGCACTGTTCGTCGTGATGTGGAGGTCGCTGCCTCCCATCTCAATCATTTTTTTCAGCAACTCGCTTAGTGTGATACCTGCCATCGTCGTGTCCTCTCCCGCTTACAGAACCGTTTCGCGAAGAACTTCTTCCATGGTCGTTTGGCCCAGCGCAGCTTTAATAAGACCGCTGCGGCGCAATGTGATCATTCCCAATTCAACGGCTTTCTTCTTCAGTTCCAGCGCTGAAGCACCCACCAGAATCAGTTCCCTGATCTCGTCGGTAATCTCCATGACTTCATACAAACCGGTGCGCCCTTTGTATCCACCTTTGTTGCAGGTGGAACATCCTTTGCCGTGATAAATCTTCGTGGTCTTCACTTCTTCCGGTGTGTAACCCGCGTCGATCAAAGCCTGCTCCGGCACTTCCAACTCTTCCTTGCAGTTCGAGCAAATACGTCTCACCAGGCGCTGTGCACAGATCAGGTTCACAGACGTCGCCACAAGGAAGGGTTCAATACCCATATTCATCAAACGGCTGATCGTGGAAGGCGCATCATTGGTGTGCAGCGTGGAAAGCACCAAGTGTCCTGTGAGCGCGGCTTTCACGGCGATTTCCGCCGTTTCAAAGTCGCGAATCTCTCCGACCAGAATGATGTTGGGGTCTTGCCGCAAGAAAGCGCGCAATGCTGCGGCGAAGTTCAACCCGATCTGTTCTTTCATCTGCACCTGGTTGATACCGGCCAACTGAAACTCGACCGGGTCTTCCGCCGTCATAATGTTGGTATCGACCTGATTGAGCCGCGACACCGAGGAGTACAAGGTGTTGGTCTTTCCGGAACCCGTCGGGCCGGTGACCAGCACCATCCCGTACGGGCGCAAAATGTTGCGTTCGAACTTCTTCAGCGATTCTGGCTCGAAGCCCAGCTTGGTCATGTCCAGGCGCAGGTTCTCTTTGTCCAGCAACCGCATAACAATCTTTTCGCCATAAAGCGTGGGGACCGTGGAAACGCGGAAATCCAATTCCTTCTTCTTCCCGTCGGCCTTGTACTTGATCATGATGCGGCCGTCTTGCGGCAGTCGCTTCTCGGCGATGTCCAGCTTCGCCATAATCTTCATACGGCTGGTCATCGCGTCCCGCAGTTTCAGCGGCGGGCTCATCACCGTTTGCAAGACGCCGTCAATACGGAAGCGCACGCGCATTTCGTTCTCGTAAGGCTCCACGTGAATATCGCTCGCCCCGCGCTTCACCGAATCCGTCAAAATCAAATTGACCAGCTTGATGATCGGCGCTTCTTCTGCCGCCTTCTCCAATGCGCTGGCGTCCATCTGCTCTTCGTCTGCCGCCAGCTCCAACTCCTGGTCCTCATCGACCAGGTCCTTCATCAAGTTGCTAAGTTCTTCATGGTTGGAATGTCCGCCGCCGTAAAATCGCGAAATGGCCTCACCAATCGCCGACTCCGAGGCCACCACCGGCTCAACATTGAACCCCGTCATGAACTTGATATCGTCCATGGCGAACACGTTGGTCGGATCGGTCATCGCAATCGTCAATACCGAGCCAACACGCGACAACGGAATCACCTGATACCGCAGTGCCGTATCTTGTGGAATCAACTTAATAACATTGGGATCGATTTCGTAATATTTCAGGTTGATGGAAGGCACGCCATACTGCCGGCTTAGCACTCCCGTAATATCGTCGTCCGTAATAAAGCCCATCTTCGTCAGGCAACTGCCCAACTTGCCGCCGTTGGACCGCTGAAACTCCAGCGCCTTATCCAACTGATCTTGTGTGATCAGGCTTTCTTTAATTAAGATTTCGCCTAAACGGACAGACATCCGCTGGACTCCCTCATCACTGACTACCCACCGTCAACATAGCAAACAGCGCGTTAGGATGGGTTCGATTTTGAACCACAGTTGTGAATTGGCTAATACCTGCCCAGCCGTACAGGCTCTGGGATGGCAGTACAGTTCCTCTTTCTTGACTTGCTCCTCTGTGTGTCTATCTTGCGAAAGTGATGTATAAACACAGTGGTTTGACAGCCTCCTCGCAAACTCCCTCCCCCGCTCCACGGCGTCCTCACCGTTCGCCCGTCAACACACACGCTACACCCTCGCCCGTTCTGCAAGAATATTACGAGCTCCTCTTTCAGAACCTACGGACCTCAGAAATGGTGGCCCGGCGCGGACTCGCTTCGAAGTCATCGTCGGCGCGATCCTCACGCAAAACACCACTTGGACTAACGTTGAGCGCGCCATTCTCGCTTTGCGCCGCAATCGTTCGCTTTCCCCCGCGGCTCTCAGTCGTATCTCTATCGCCAAACTCGCCCCGCTGATCCGATCCTCCGGTTATTTTCGACAGAAAGCCCGCAAACTTAAGGAATTTGTCGCCTTTCTCCATAAGCACTACGGGGGTTCGTTGAGCAAACTTTTTCGCACGCCCACTCCCGTCCTCCGCGAACAACTCCTGACAGTTCACGGTATTGGTCCAGAGACCGCAGATTCCATCTTGCTTTATGCGGGCAAACACCCCGTCTTTGTAGTTGACGCTTACACGCGGAGAATCCTGCAACGTCACGGTTTGCTGCACGGGAAAGAGACCTACGAGGAAATTCGAGCGCTGTTCGAAAGCAGTTTACCTCTCGACCCCGTCATGTTCAACGAATTTCATGCCCTGATCGTCCACCTTGGCAAACATTTTTGTCGGCCCAAGGCCCCACTTTGTACCGCCTGTCCGCTACAATGTTTCTTGACCCATCCTATTGAAGGAGCACGATGAGCCCTCAGGAATCCAGGCAGCGGGTTCGTTTGACCGTCGGCGGCATTCTTCTCACGCTGCTGCTTGCCGCCGTGTTCACGATGGGTTCGCTCGACGTGCCCTTCGAACCGGGTTCGTGGAAGGTCATCATTGCCCTCTACGCGCTCTCCAGCCTGATCATTGCCGCCCTGCTGGTCTTCGGCCTGATCCTCACCCGCAGCATCGTTCGTCTCTGGATGGAGCGCAGTAAAGAACAACCCGGCGCACGCTTTAAAACCAAGATGGTCTTGGGAGCCATGGCCATATCTCTTCTCCCGGTCATCTTCATGTTCTTCGTCAGCTACTCCGTTGTTGAATCGCACACTCGGTCGCTGGTTTCCACGTCCGTTAGAAATTGCTTCCGAGGAAACTCAGAAACTGCTCAACGATCTAGGCCATACCAGCCTGCCCAGGCTGCGCACACAGGGCTATCAAGCCGCAATGCACGCCAGTGAAACTCCAGAGTCCTTCCTGAGTAATGTCTTTTCCTCCGGTCTCGACGCCGCCTGGCTTTACGACGCTGATGGCAATTTCATTCACGGCGGCATCGTCTGCGACGACCAGCCAGAGGATCGCACTCTCTCTACCTGCACTGTCGCTGGCGTTCAAGGTGTTATGCAACGCACCCTTCCCAGTGGCGTGGAAGTCTGGCAGGTCCACAGCAACAGCTATTTCGCTACGCGGGTGCCCGCCGTTCTCGACAACGGCAAGCCTGGTGTCCTCGTCGTCGCCTACCGCACCAGCCCCGACTTTTTGCAACGCTGGACCACCATTCAGTCCAAGACCAAAGAGTACGAAGAGGTGAAGCAGAATCTCCGTACCCTTAAACGCCAGATGATTCTGATCCTTTTCTTCTTCACCGTGCTGGTCTTGTCGGCTGCTACCTGGGTCGCTCTGTTCCTTTCTAAACAGGTGACCGTCCCCATTCAGGCTCTCGCAGAGGGCACTCGTGAAGTCTCGGCCGGCAATTTCTCCTATCAGGTGCCCGAACAGGTACAGGACGAACTCGGCTTGCTGGTCCGTTCCTTCAACACCATGACCACGCAATTGAGCGACAGCCGTTCGCAAATTGACGAGTTCACCCGCAACCTCCAGCAGGCCGTTCAGGAGCTCGAGCGCCGTCGTCAACTTATGGAAACGGTACTCGAAAATATTCCCGCCGGTGTGATTTCGCTCGATGCCAATGGCGCCATTCTTCGTTCCAACACCGCCTTGTTGCGCATGTTCGGAACTGTTGAGCGAGACGCCCACTCTCTGGAAACTCTTCTGGGCGCCGAAGCTCACAAAACTGTTCAGGAATTGATGCGCCGTTCTCTGCGCATGGGCCAGGTTTCACGCGAACTGGAAGTCGTCGTTGCCGGACGAGTCCGCCATCTCTCTGCTACTGTCAGTTCCCTCGGCCCCCGCCGCGCCAACACGGGTTACGTCCTCGTTTTTGATGACCTCACCGAAATGCTGCACGCGCAAAAGTCCGCGGCCTGGCAGGAAGTAGCTCGTCGCATCGCCCATGAAATCAAGAATCCTCTGACTCCCATTCAGCTCTCCGCGCAGCGCCTGAGCCGCCAACTCGATCTGCGTGCCGCGGCGAAACAGCCTCCCAAGGACGCGGAGTTAATGAGCGTTGCGCGCGAATCTGCCACTCTAATCCAGCGCGAAGTCGCCACCCTTTCCGCCTTGGTCAATGAGTTCTCGCAATTCGTGCGTTTCCCCACTGCCAAGCTTCAACCCGTGGATGCCAACACCACCGTCCATGAAGCTGTCGCCGTGTTTTCCGAGCGCCTCGATGGCGTCGTTCTCCAGACCTCCCTCGAGGACGGGATTCCCCCTTTGCGTGCCGATGCTCCTCTTTTGCGAAGCGTTATCGTAAATCTGATCGATAACGCCGCCGAAGCTCTCGAAGATGCGACGGTCCGTCGCATCACCGTTTCCACGCATTTGCGCGACGAATCCGATACCATAGAGATAGCTGTTGCCGACACGGGCCACGGCATTTCGCCGCAAGATAAGGACAAACTTTTCCTGCCTCATTTCTCAACGAAAGAGCGTGGCACTGGACTGGGTCTCGCCATCGCGGCTCGCATTATCTCCGAACATGGTGGCTCGCTTCGCGTCGAAGATAATTTGCCGCAGGGCTCACGCTTCATCATTGAACTGCCCATCGCCGAGACTCCCGCCCCCATTGCCGCCGATCCTTCTCCTGTCGAGCGTGGCCAGTGAGTCCCAAGCCCAAGATACTTGTCGTCGATGACGAAGCGGGCATTCGCGAATCGCTTGCCGCGATTCTGCACGACGAGCAGTACGAGGTTTCTTCCGCCGCTTCTGCCGAGGAAGCCCTCGATCAAATTCCCAACGGTGATTTTGAAGTCGTTCTCCTGGATGTCTGGCTCCCCGGGATGGATGGCATGGAAGCGCTCGGCCGCATTCAAGCTGTTCCTCGTGCTCCTGCGGTGATCATGATCTCGGGCCACGGCAACATTGAAACCGCCGTGCGCGCCACCAAGCTTGGCGCCTTTGACTTCATCGAGAAGCCCCTTTCGCTCGACAAAATTATCGTTCTCGTCCGCAACGCGGTTCAGCAACGCCGCCTGCAGGATGAAAATCAATTTCTGCGCACCGAGCTAGGCCACAAATACCAGGTGATTGGCGAAAGCGTTCCCGTCAAAGCGCTGCGCCAGCAAATCGCTGTCACCGCTCCAACCAACGGCCGCGTCCTGATCTATGGAGAAAGCGGCACTGGGAAAGAACTCGTCGCCCGTTCACTCCACGCTGCCAGCCTGCGGAACAAGGGTCCTTTCGTGGAAGTAAATTGCGCCGCAATCCCGGAAGAATTGATTGAGTCAGAACTCTTCGGCCACATCAAAGGCAGCTTCACCGGTGCCAGTGAAGACAAAATCGGCAAATTTCAGAAGGCCGATGGCGGCACGCTCTTTCTCGACGAAGTCGGAGACATGAGCCTGCGCACCCAATCCAAAGTCCTGCGCGTTCTGGAAGAGCAGCGCTTTGAGCGTGTCGGCTCCAACCAGACTATGCATGTTGATGTGCGGGTGCTCGCTGCGACCAACAAGAACCTCGAGCAGGAGATTGCTCGGGGCGCTTTTCGCCAGGACCTTTTCTACCGCCTTAATGTCATTCCCTTTTTTGTCACACCCCTGCGCGATCGCAAAGGCGATATTCCCATCCTGGCTCGATATTTCTTGAATGAATTTAGTTCTGAGTACGGCAAGAAGACTCGCGAGCTCAGCGACTCTGCCATGGAAATCTTGTTGCGCTATCCTTGGCCGGGCAATGTTCGTGAACTTCGCAATTTGATCGAGCGCCTCGTTATCGTCTGCCCGCAGGCTCGCATCGAGCCCCACCATTTGCCGCCGGAGCTTTTCCGCGGCGTTGCCGAAAGTCCCCAGCAACCTTATTCCACTCTTCACGAAGCTCGCAGTGCTTACGAACGCGAATTCATCTTGCGCAAACTACAGGAGCATCGCTGGAACATGACCCAAACTGCCACCGCTCTGGGTCTCGAGCGCTCCCACCTCTATCGCAAAATGAAGTCCCTCGGCATTGCCGCTCCCGAGTAGTCCGCTCTTCATGCCACGAGCCTAGTTCAAACAGTTTCGGCCAAGTCTCCGTGACCTCTGCGCCTCCTCTGTGATCTCTGTGGTAATCCTTTCTCTTTTCTCTCCAAAACGCCACCGAGGCGTTAGACAGTCAATGTCACTCGTCGTCATCATCCATGCCGCGTTCCCGATTGGCCTTCTGCGCCTGATCCTTCTTGATATCTTCCAACTGTACATGCCAATCCAGTTCCCGAACTTTATTGGGATTGTCTCGCCAACCCTCTACCACTTTCACAAATAGCCCAAGGTAGACTTTCGTATCCAGCAGTTTCTCCAGCTCCTTGCGCGCCTCGGTCCCGATCTTCTTCAACATCTCGCCTTTGCGCCCGATCAATATCTTCTTCTGCGAATCCCGCTCCACGTGCATAGTCATCTCAATCCGCAATATCTTTGGAGTCTCCTCAAACTTGTCTACGAAGACCGCCAGCGCGTGAGGCACCTCGTGATACGTCAGTTGAATCGCCTTTTCCCGCACAATCTCGGCCGCAAGGAATCGTTCCGGTTGGTCGGTAACCTGATCCTCTGGAAAGAAATTGGCGTTCTCTGGCAATTGTTTGAATATCTCTTCCACTAACTGCTCGCATCCGCTTCCGGTGAGCGCCGAGATCGGTACCAGCGCCGCGAATGGAAACGCTTTCGCAAATGCCTCCAGCAATGGCAGCAGCTTCGGCTTCGGCAACTTATCAATCTTGTTCAGTGCCAGGATCGTTTTGCTCTCGAAGCGTTTCGCCCGGTCCAGCAGCATCTGGTCCGCGTGCGGCATCGTTCGCGTCGCATCGATCATCATCAGCAACACGTCGATCCCTTCCAGTGCTGCGGACACTTCTCGCATCATCTGCCGGTTCAACACCGAAGCCGCATCGTGCAAACCCGGGGTATCGATGAACACGATCTGCCCTTCCGGCCGCGTCACAATCCCCTGGATCCGGTTCCTCGTCGTTTGCGGTTTCGACGTGACAATCGCCACCTTCTGCCCCACAAGATAATTCATCAACGTCGACTTGCCCGCGTTGGGCCGTCCGATAATCGCTACAAATCCCGCTTTTCCAGTCTTCTTCGTCGCTTCTTCCTCGGTAGTTGCCACAAATGTCCTCTTTCGCTCCAATGCCACGCACCAATCCTATCGCGCCTCGGCCTCAAACCCACTATGTATCTCGCAATCCCGAATTATTCGAAG
The DNA here is from genome assembly GCA_963837885.1 of Candidatus Acidiferrales bacterium. Classification (GTDB taxonomy): domain Bacteria; phylum Acidobacteriota; class Terriglobia; order Acidiferrales; family UBA7541; genus Acidiferrum. The sequence goes on from CAWIPD010000024.1 coordinate 53,806, forward strand.
TTTGCCAACCGCTGTGAGAGAGCTCTTCTTTCTTCCGCTCTAGGTCTTCGTTTCTATTGTGTCGCTAAATGCTTGGCTCGCAATCGCAACACTTTTCGCTGATTCGCTTCCAACACTTCAAATCGGAATCCGCCCAGATCTACCTTATCCCCGGGCGCAGGCACTTTCCCGGAAATCGTGCTCAGCAATCCCGCTATGGTCGTGACCGTCTCGTCCAGGTCTTCCCCAAACTGTATTCCCAGCAACTTCTCCGCGTCGCGTATCGACATGCTTCCGCGCAATACCAGACTTCCGTCCGGTTCCCGCACCGCATCCGGGGCTGGCTTCAGGTGATCCACACCACTTTCTCCCACAATCTCCTCGACCAAATCCTCCACTGTGGCAATTCCCGCGACTGTTCCGTGCTCGTCAATCACGATCACCATCGATTGGTCTTTCTGCCTCATCTCTTTCAGCAAATCTGAACCCAACTTCGTCTCCGGCACAAATAGTGCCGGCTTCATCAATTCCCGCACGCGCCGCTTCGGCAAATCGGTGTCCGCAATCTGCAGGAGATCTTGCACATGCACCACCCCAACTACATCATCCAGCGTCTTTTCGTAGACCGGCATCTTCGCCAGTTTCGTCTCTACATACTTCGCATGCATCTCTTCCAGCGAAGCGTCCGCCTCCATCGCCACCACATTCGGCCGCGGCGTCATCACTTCGCGCACGCGTTTGTCGCTGAATTCCACCACCTGCTCAATCAAGTCGGCCTGGTCCGGCTCGATGATTCCCTCTTCTTCCGCGACTTCCACTAGCGCGCCGATCCCCTCTTCTGTTCGCTGCTCCTCGGTGCGTTCCACTTCCACCTCGGAAATCCTTGCCAACGATTCCGCCCCTTCCAGAAAGATTCGAATCGGCCATACCAGCCACATCGCCGCTCGAATTAACGGCAGCAATGGCAACAGCCATCTTCCCGATGTGCGATACAGCAGCATGTCCGGAATGAAATGCATGGCGATGACAACTTCCAGCGTCAGGAACACCAGAAATTGCACGCCGGCTTCCATGCGGTTCGGCACCAGGTACACCACGCCTCGCGTGGTCTCCAGCACCACAAACGCCAGCCAGAAGTGCCCCAATATACGGAACGTGCGTCCACCGCTGCGCCGGCTGATCTTCAACTTCGGCTCGATCTCCGCCTCAAATATGTCCAGGTGTTCGTGAATTCGGCCGGTGGTAATTCGCCCCAGCTCGCGATAAATCAAGGTCAGGTAGGAAAAAATGGGCAGGCCCAACGCCAGAACTAACACACTAGCAATGTAACTCCACTGCAGCATTAGGCGATTCCCAGTCGGCGCCTCAGGCGCATCTCCATACGGCTCATTTCCCCCCGGTCGGTTTCGTGATCGTAGCCCAGCAGATGCAGCACTCCATGCAGAATCAAAATTTCCAACTCTTCCTGCAGGTCTCGCCTGTATGTCTTTGCGTTTCGTTTAGCGACCACCGGCGAAATGGCAATGTCACCCAACAATGTCCCGTGGACTTTCTTCAACCGGGTTTTCAGATTGGCCGGAGTTCGCCTGGTCTCCCCGGGGAATGACAGCACATCCGTAGTTCCTTTTTTATCGCGATAGTCCTCGTTCAGCCGGGCCATCTCCGCGTCCGTCACCAACCGTATGGCAACGCTCTCTTCACCCAACCCCAATTCTTCGCGCAACCTCGCCTCGAATGCCTGCAGTCGGCGCAGTTCCACACGAACCGCCTTTTGACGATTCTCAATCGACGGCTCCCGCTCTTCATTCGCCGCTTTCGTGGTTGCTCGTTTCCGTTTCATTCCTGCGTTGGCTTCGGAGCCTCGGGCTGGACCGGCGTTCGCGCCGCGTTATTTAATTTACCGTTACCGCCGCGCTGCGGGTTGGCCATATCGTGTTCCTCATACGCGCGGATGATCTGTTGCACCAGGTTGTGCCGCACCACATCTTTTTCCCCAAACTGCGTTACGCTGATTCCCGGTATCCGTCCGCAAATCTCCATCGCTTCGATCAGCCCGGACTTCTTGCCTATCGGCAAGTCGATTTGCGTTACGTCTCCGGTAATCACCGCCTTGGAGTTGAATCCCAGTCGCGTCAGGAACATCTTCATCTGCTCGCTGGTGGTATTTTGCGCCTCATCCAATATCACAAACGAATCGTTCAACGTTCGCCCGCGCATAAACGCCAGTGGAGCGACCTCGATGATTCCCTTTTCCAGAAAACGCTCCAGTTTGTCCGCGTCCAGCATGTCGTACAGCGCGTCGTACAACGGTCTCATATAAGGATCAATCTTCTGCTGCAGCGTTCCCGGCAAGAATCCCAGTCGTTCTCCCGCTTCCACGGCAGGGCGCGCCAGAATAATCCGGTTCATCTGTTTAGTGAGCAGCGCACTCACCGCCATGGCCACGGCCAGATAAGTCTTTCCCGTACCGCCCGGCCCTATGCCAAACGTCATGTCATGCGCTTCGATCTCGTCCATGTATCGTTTCTGGCTGGCGTTCTTCGGCGTCACCGGCTTCTTGCCGAACGAACGGGTCTTCCCGTGCTCGAACATCCCCCGGGGAGACTCGTGCGGTTCATCCGTGGCCACGCGCATCAGCGATTTCACTTCAGCGCTCGCCAGCACTCGTCCGTGCCGCGTCAGATGGTTGTACTCTTCGACGATTCGCACGGCCTGGTCTACGCCGTCCTGTTCGCCTTCCACCGTCAGCCGCGTGTCGTGCAAGTGCGTACGCACGCGCAACGCGTCCTCCAGTGAGCGAATGTTCTCGTCCAGAGTTCCAAAGAAAGGTTCAATTTTTCCGGTAATGTGTATCGTGCGTCTCATCCACTTGGAAGGCTGTTCAGGTGTTCGAACCGGGTGGCCGATGGAATTCCTCCTGAAAGATCGTGCTGCTAAAGCACTGAAACAGGGAGAAACTACATTCAACGTAGCGCACACACGCCTAACCGTCAAGTTACACCCTCATGAATTCTGCCGCTTCCTCCTATCCGTTTTCCTACTTCTGTCTTTTTTCACTGCGCTTTGTGCTCAAATCAGCCTGCCGTCTTTGATAAGTCCCATTCCCCGCTAACTAAAACTGAAATGCGGTAATTCTCTGATGTTCGCCTCACCTGTCCCCTGTACTTTTTTCCGCTCCCGAGTACAGGTGCCGCTTCGCTTTGATTACCTGTCCTTCTGGTACGCCAGAGCTATGGACGCAAACTCTCGTAAACCCCAAACTCCACTCATCGATTGCAGAAAACTAATCAGTCGGAAGTACCTGAGGGAGGAAAAGGGCCATGTTCAGCTTCAACTCTAGCATCTCGAAATACTCATTAATCGGTGCCGCGCTACTCTGCGCATCCTTGCCAGCCTTGGCTGCAGAAGAATCCGCCCCCGTCGTGGCGCCATCTTCTGCACGTCGCGCCAGCATCAATTGTCCCGGCATTACCAGCGTTCCCATGACCGCTGATGCCGAGCAGTCTCTACCCATGCACCTGGTAGCTACTCTGTCGTGCAATGAACCGGTTTCCGTTCTCTCAGACACCGAGGGTTACACCACGCGAGTTCGTCTCTCCGACGGCAAAGAAGGCTATGTCGCCCACATGTACCTCAACCTGGATGGCTCCGCTAAGTTCGATGGCTCCGCTCCAGTCGACGCACAGCCGGCGACCGCCACGCCGGTGAACAATGTGGTTCGCTGGTCCGCTGGCGCTCCGGGTTGCGATCAGTTCGCCGTCAAGGGCTACACCGTCGAATCCGCTACCGCCAATGGCGTCACCGTGCAGGTTTCTCTGCAGGACACGGGCTGGAAGCTCCGCGCGACCGTTGTCATCTCCAACGCTGCTGGTCAGCCCATCGAAGTTATGCCCGTCCTGATTACGCTGGATGAACTGCAGCCCGGTTTGAAGACGTTGCTTGCTGTCGATACCTCCAAGCTGAGCCACGTCGTCAATCACGAAGTGCTCTGGACACAATCCAATGCCCAGCCTTCTCCCAGCGCTAACTTTTCTCAAGCGCGCTTGACCACCACTTCTTACCGCACCTCTTCACCGAACTATTTCATCGAGCACACTGTTCCGGTCTCTTCCAGCAATCACGACCAATCCGTTGTGGCTGGCAGCGAGCTTAGCTCTCTTGCTCTCAAGCATGGTGAACTCGCCTCTGGCCAGAAGACTTCCGGTGTGATCTGGTTCCAGCGCGACCCCAATGCTCGCGAACTCTCTCTTCGCGTTCCAGTGGGCGGACTAGTCTTCGACTTCCCGCTTTCCTTCAACCCCAAGAAGTAAGGCGAAAAGTCGTTGTACCGCGGCCCGGCGCACCCCTCACGCCGGGCCGTTTTCTTTGTGTACCGGCCGCCTTCTGAGGCGGGCGCTCTCTAATGCATGTCCGAAATTTGTGTGTGGCCTGGAACCTTAAACAAACACCTAAAATTGTCATCCCTCGCACCGCGCCTTTTGCGATGCGAGGGATCTGCTTTTGTTGCTATCGCCAACTATCAATATTTCGCGTCGCGAATCCAACCCGGCAATCCCAAACCTAATCCGCGGGAACTGCCCGGCTCTTCGCCCACTCCCTTATCGCACTAATCTCTTCCGCCCTCGTCACACTCAACGGCCTCGTCCCTTGAATCTCGCCCAACAAGACTTCTGTCGATAACGCCTGTTTCTTGCTGAACGCCGTATACAATCCCGAAACGATCGCTTGTTCGATCTCCGCCCCCGAAAATCCTTCCGAAGCAGTGGCCAGGCTTGCCCAAATCAAATCCCGTTACGTCTCGCCCTCTTTTCTTGATGTGCAGAGCGAACAACGCCTCACGCACTTTCTCATTGGGCAGATCCACGAAGAAAATCTCGTCGAATCTCCCCTTGCGTACCATTTCCGGCGGCAGAATCGTGATGTTGTTCGACGTCGCCGCCAGGAACACTCCACTTTCCCGGTCCTGCATCCACGTCAGCAATGTCGCCAGCAATCGTTGCGACAGCCCCGCATCCGCATCTCCACTGGAGCCGGCCGACGCAAACGCTTTCTCGATTTCATCGATCCACAGCACCACCGGCGCTAGCTTCTGCGCCAACTCCAGCGCCTTCTTCAACCGCTTCTCGCTCTCTCCGACATATTTGTCATAAAGCGCTCCGGCATCCAGCCTCACCAGATCGTAATTCCATTCCGCGGCGATCGCCCGCGCCGCCAGGCTCTTTCCGCAGCCTTGCACGCCGGTAATTAAAACTCCTTTCGGCGGCACCAGCCCAAACTTCTGCCCTTCCGGCGTCCACGCGCTTTTTCGTTTTGCAATCCAGTCACGCAGTTTCTCCAGCCCAGCCACATCGCTAAACGACGCGTCGCGCTTCACCGTCTCCAGCAAACCTTCCGACCGCAGCGCCTTTCGCTTCGCCTCCAGTACATCATTCAGCAAATCTCCATCGGCCTTTCCCCTCGTCAGTAAGCACTTCCGAAACAGTCGCAGCCCCTCTTCTTCCGTCAGTCCAACCAGATTCTTGGCCGCCTGCGTCATCCCCATCACGTCCAGCGCAACCGCCACGCCTTGCTCATGATTTACTTCCGCCAGCACACGCTTCACTCCCGGCAATAATTCCTCTGCCGAGGGCAGCCCCAGATCAAATCGCGCCGCATCGGCATCGAGCTCTCTCGGCAACTGAATGCTCGCCGCCAGCAACACGATCGCTCGCCGCGCTGTGCGGAATCCATCAGCGATGTCGCGCAGTTTCCGGCTGATCCGGTCGTTGTCGCAATATCGCCCAAAATCCTTCAGCAGAAATATTCCATTTCCCTGGATCGTCGCAATGTTCGCCAATGCCTGCTCTGGCTGATCCGAGTTATACAGCGGCGCGCCGCCAAATTTGGCCAATCCCTCTGTCACGCTCCACACGTACAGCGAACTATCCAGGTCTTCCGCCACGCTCTCAAGCAATCGCGTGAACCGCTCTTCTTCGTCACTCTCGACACTGATGATCGGGTTCCGAGAATTGATCAGCAGTCGCAACTCTTCCTGCTTCTTCGTCGACAATCCCCCGGACGAAGCAGTCATCCCCATCACACCCTGTCTCACCGAATCCGTCACAGTTACCTTCCCTGAATCGCAATCTTGCCGACTCAATCGCAAATCTGAGCCTATCCGCACCCTTCCCCATTTTCCAGCCATTTACCCACACGATGTTCTTCGGTTAACACCGAGCCTGGATTCCCGTGCGATGAAGCCCCCGTCATGAGCGTCTTTTATAAAGATGCTTCGGGCGCCGTCTTCCATACATTTTCAGGCTTCGGCCGTGGTCTTGTAGCTTTCCTCCTGCTCTATTATCAGAACATTTCAATAGTAGTAGGGGACTTGCAGCACATCCTGCGAGGCATCCAACTGAAAGCAGTAATCCCCTTTGGGATGTACCCAGGAATTGTTCGGATTTTGTGTTTGCAATTCGCGATCATCTGTAGCGAACGTGGCGCACAGTTCATATTGGCTGCCGGACTTCGGATGGTAGGTAAACGGCTTTTTAGTGACTGGATCCTGCTTCACCGCGTTGGGAACTTTTTCCAGGCTCTCCGGCAGAACCTTCTCCGAATTATTCCAGGCCATTTTGATTTGTTGCGAAAGTTGCCCGAGGGCCTGAACTGTGCGGAAGTCTGACTGTATCAGGCGCTGCTTTCCCGGCGTTCCCATCACATGTAATCCCAGGATCAAAACGACCACCACAGCAATGGTCGCCAAGACAGCCGCCCATCGGTCTCTATTCATCAGAGCTCTTCCCGGTCGGCGCCCGTTTTCCAATCGAGCCAATGTAATACCAGAACACGCCTCCGGCGATCACTAGCGTGGTGATCACCTTCGCCACAAACCGCGCGGTCAACTCGCCTCGCAGGAAGAAAGTCAAAAACGTGATCAAGTCGCCCACTACAATCAACGCGGCTATGAGTAATGCAATGTACGTCAGCCACTTCCGAACGCTGGATTCCAGCTTTTCGGGATGAACCTCCAACTCCCGGGTAATATAGCGCATCGTGAGGAGGTACAACGGAAACGCCACGATGATGCACGCCAGCGAATTTGCCATCTGGTAAAAGCTCGCCGCGTAGAAATTTCCTTGGGTTACCGGATCCTTGATCCACCGCTCAATCAACGAGAACATCACCGCACCGAGCCCAAACGTCCACGTCGCCAGCGTCGAAAAGCTCAGCAGGTATAGAAATGCATCCTTCGCCGAACCTGAGCGCTTGTACATCGGCACCGCGATCCCGCTGCGCCCTTCAAAATGATCCCCCAGCGCCCGGTACACATCCTCTTCAGGCCAACCGCGACCACGCAGTAATCCAACGATAATCTCGTCCGATGCCCCCTGGCTTCTGGCGGACTCAATAAACTGTTGCACGTCGCTTCGAGCGTTCATTTGTCAGCCATTGTAGTCCACTGATTTCCTGAAATGATAATTTTCTCGAGCCTGACAATTCTCGCGTCGTCCCATTCCTTCGTTTGACATTGCTGCTCTATCCCCTCAAAATATAAGATTGAGCAATAAGACTAAGGAGCTATAGATGGCGCAAGGTCAGGCAAGAAAAGTTAAGAAGAAGAAAAAATCAGTTTTGAAGCGCGCGGCGCAATCCCGCGAGCGCGCTGAAGTGAATCAAGCAAATCGTACCCGTGTACGCAGCGCCATGAAGCGTCTTCGCACCGCCATCACCGCGGGTGATGCCACGGCTGCCGGCAATCTTTTACATCCCACGATGTCTGCAATCGATCAGGCCATCACCAAAGGCGTGCTCCATGAGAACACTGCCAATCGTTACAAGTCGCGTCTTACTCTGGCCTATAACCAGGTCAAAGCCAAGGCCGCAAAGTAAGAATTCCCTTTCTCAAGTTTCACCAGGCGGGCGGCTTTCAAAGTTGCCCGCCTTTTTTGTGTTCTGCGGTGGTCAATACTTGCTCACAAACGAGCCGTTTGCGCATGACCCGTAGGGGCGGCTTTACGCCGCCCACTGGCCATTTTGGATGTCGTACACACAGACGATAAGCTTTACGATTTACCGCCTAAGTCGGTTTCTAAGTTTGATCGACTGTCTTTTTAAGGAAATTTATGAGCCACCCCATACCCATCACCCGCATCGAAAAATCCCGTCTCACCGAAGAGCTCCGCGAAAACTCTCCCTTCGGCACCAATTACAGCGACCACATGTTCGTCGCCGACTATCGCAAGGGTGAGTGGCATGACGCTCGCGTGGTTCCCTACGGCCCCATGTATCTCTCTCCGGCCCTCACCGCTCTACACTACGGTCAATCTCTTTTCGAGGGCTTCAAAGCTCATCGCACGCCCGGCGCCCGCGTTGCTGTGTTCCGTCCCATGGCCAATCATGCGCGCCTGAATCGCACCGCCGCGCGACTCGCCATGCCCGAAATTCCTGAAACGCTTTTCAAGGACGGCCTGCTCGAACTCCTTCGCACCGATCGCGATTGGGTTCCTCACCGCGAAGGCGGCTCCCTCTACATTCGTCCCCTCTATTTCGGCACCGACGAATCGTTGATGGTTCGCCCGGCTGAATCCTATCGCTTCGTCATCTTCACCGCTCCCGGCGGCCCTTATTTCGCGCAACCCATCCGCCTGCTCGCCGAAGAAACTTACGTCCGCGCGTTTCCCGGCGGCACCGGTGACGCAAAATCCGCTGGCAATTATGGTGGAGGTTTGCTGGCCGCCAAGCTCGCCCAAGCCAAAGGCTTTCACAACGTCATGTGGCTCGATGGAAGAGAACGCAGGTTCGTCGAAGAGTCTGGCGTGATGAACGTCATGTTCGTCATCAACGGCGTCGCCATCACTCCTGCACTCTCTGGCACAATTCTTCCCGGCGTCACTCGCGATTCCGTCTTAACACTCTTGCGCGAAATGAATGTTCCCGCGCAGGAACGCGCCATCACTCTCGACGAAGTCTTTGCCGCACACGCCGCCGGCACCTTGCAGGAAGCCTTCGGCATCGGCACCGCCGCCGTCATTGCACCCATCGCCGCCATCGGCCACGCCAACCGCGAAATCGCTATCCCCACGGGCGCTCCTGATGGCATTGCCAAAAAGCTTCACACCAAGCTCGTCGCGATCCAAACTGGTAAAGAGCCCGACACCCACAATTGGCTGCTTTACATCTAGCCCATTAAATAAAGAAACGCGCCCTGGCCACCGCGGCCAGAGCGCGCTTCTCCTGAATTACTTTTCGCGGGAGCTCTGCACGATCGCAAAAACGTTCGCCGTACCCACGGGGAATCCTGCAGTCAATGCTTTTGTCTTGTAAACGGAATTCAGCGTTGTCGCAGCAGTCTGTGTCAGCGTCACGCCTACGCCATTCAGTTGCAACACAAATCCGCCTTCTGCCTTTAGAGGCAGGGTGACTCCACTGGGCAAAGCCAGATTGAACAATGGGAAGCGCCCCAACAATTGGTTATTCAGGATAACCAGCCCCGTCAGGATCGGCTTTTGGGGGTTGGTCGTGTCGATTGTGAAGCTCTGCAGTCTGACTGCGGTTTCATCTGACTCATTTTTCTCTTCGTTCTCCAGGACCAGCCCGCCACTGTGAATGATCTCTCCGGCTGCCGTGTCCAGGTCAATCGCCCCCGCTACGATCGGAAACGTGACCGTCCCACCAGCAAGCGTCGAGGGGGAAACCGTGTTGGCTTCCAAACCGAGTGACTTTAGTCCACCTGTGAATTCACTGCTTAACTGCACGGAAGTAGTTCCAAAAATAACTGTCTTCGTTTTCTGCGCAAACGCCGAACTCGCCAGCAGCAGTGCGGCCATTGCCACCAAACTTCCCCCAACCAACTGTTTCTTCAAACGCATGCTCGTTCCTCCAGTTAGATTCGATAGCCCTTTCGGCTGTCGTCTAAACTGGTTAACGACGCAACCTCGCGGAATGGATTCCTGCAGTTCACGTATTTCAATTTATTTACTGAGAGGAGATTCGCGAGGGCCTGACTTTCACATGGTGAAACTTAGGGCCTGCCAATCATAAGATTGCCGCCGCGCGAGTAGACGCTTCCGCCTTCCGGCTCATCGGTAATGACCAACCCATCGAAATCATCCAGGCGCTCGTCGCCCGCCATGAATAGCCTGCCCCGTCCATGGTTATCCGTTGTCAGCACGCCTGCGCTGACCACGTTGGGCTGACTCTTGCGCAAAATCCAAAGCTGATAGCAGCGATTGTCTCGCAACTTCGGCAAGTCGCTCGCCGTCAACAGCAAGCCGCCTCCCCGCGAATAGATGGCTCGCGCGGTGGACGCCGCGGTCAATGTATCGACACTCTTCAGACTTAATTCAAATAATGACCCGCCATCGAGGAGTTCCTGCACCTGCGAATTTTCTGCGGTCAGCAAATTCAGCCGCTTCACATCTTCCTTTGCCTTGATCAACTCCAGACTCAATGTGCGAATTTGCTCTTCATTCTTCTTGACACGTTCGGTTTCGCCCTGCGACGCATCCCGCTGCGCAGCCTGCAACTGATCTTTCGTAGTCGCAAGTTCTGCCGAGAGGTGCGCAATCTGCTCGTCGGCTGCGGCCTTCTCTTGTTGGAAGATTTCCAGTTGGCGCCGGAGTTGGGCGACCTGTGCCTCAAGACCCTCCCTGCCACCTTCAGTCGCAGCACCATCCCCATCGTTGGAACCTGCCCCGGTATTTTGCCCGGGCACCTGCGTTCTCTGGGTCAAGTTCGCCAACTGTTCATGCAACTTCATGTTTCGTTGGCCCAACCACACTGCAAAAAGCACGCTGGCGGCCAGCAGTCCCCATGGCAAAATCCTTTGCATCTCCCAGAAGCTTCCTCGCTCTCGGACTCCAGTCCTAACCGTGGGCCTGGCCATCGCTCGATCTTGCACCTGCAAACTTCTGGCTAACCTTGCTTCCAAACCTGCAGACGGCTCCTGTTGCGGCACACTTAACCCAATCGCCAGTATTACGATGCGGGCCTCTTCCACAGCCTTTGCGCAGACGGAACATCCCCCAGCCAAATGCAACTCCATGGCGCGCTGCTGAGATTCTTCCAGCGATCCGAGGAGATAGCTCTCCCAATCCGCCCGATAGACTTGGCAGACGTCCGTCATAGGAAAATAACCATGTGATACTTTCTCAAAGCCTCTCGCAACTTGCTCATTCCCAGTCGAATACGCGTTTTTACTGTCCCTACAGGTTCCGCGAAGTGAGTCGCAAGCTCAGTATGGGTCCAGCCCTCGAAATACGTCAGTTCAATCAGCCGCCTCTGGTTTGTGGGCAGAGACTCCAGCGCCTGTCGGATGGCATGTTCAAGTGTAGGATCTGCCGCTTCCACCTGTTTGGCGGGCAACTCGCTTCCGATTGTGCCCTCATCCTGTAGTACGCGAAAACTCGCTCTTCGGTTTTCTTTACGGATCAGGTCCAGCGCCGCGTTCCGCCCAACAGTAAACAACCACGCCAGAAGCGGACCTTTTACAGGATCGTACAGATGCGGTTTTTGCCACAAACGATGAAATGTATCCTGAAGAACTTCTTCCGCCGAGGCCCGGTCTCCGGTTATGCGGCATACTAACGAAAATACACGGGTACCGTATTTTCGGTAAAGGGCCATCAGCGCGTCAGCGTCTCGCCTCGCCACACCCTTCAACAGTATTTCGTCTGCGTCTTCGTCTCTACGGCTGGGCACAAGCCGCTCCGCGGGCAGAGTCTTTTGAATACGATATTTCACGATTCTGGGACAGAGGTCCTTGGCAACATCTGGCCTCTTTGGATGCAGCTACCCTACTGTTTGGTTAAATGGGGGGACAAGAAAATGTAGATACGCCTGCCGGCTTGGGCGCCGCTTAACTCCCACACCAGAAACTCCATTACCGTGCGTTCGTCTCGGCCGCTCTTCAACTGCACATCCGCATCGCGCAGCGCTTTCAATCCGTTCATCAATCGTTCTTTGGAGATCTTCCGCGAGCATTGCAGCGCAATTTCCGCCTGCTCAGGTCTCATCCCCAATGCCCTTGCGGCCTGCCATCCGTTCGTCGCCCCACGCACTTCGCTGGCTTCCACAATTTTCCGGTACATCCAGGTGATTCCGCCCAGCATCAGCAACGCCGCTTCGCCTTCTTGAAATAGCCGGTTGATGAACTCCAGAGCCTGCCTCGGCTGCTGCGCCGCCAGAAATCCCGCCACTTCCCAAATCGTCGTGGTCTTCTCTGAAATTACCAGCGCGGCAATCTCCGCTTTGCTGATCTTCTTTCGCTCTCCCGCAAACGTCGCCAATTTTTCCAGTTCCGTTTCCAGTCGCAACAAATCTCCGCTGACCAGTTCCGCCAGTTCTTCCGCGGCGCCTTGCTCCAGGGCAATTCCCTTTTCTTCGGCCAGTGAGCGGGCCACTTCTGCGGCCGCAGCAATTCGCGCCTCAGGGTTATCCCCGGTTCCCACTTCCACAACCAAAAGCTCTTCCGCCAGGTTCTTGCCCAACTGCATACGCATATCCAACTTCGCCGCTTCGACCACCAGCACCGTGAACGGGGCCGGATCTTTCAGAGTACGCCAGAATTCCTTCGACCGTCTCTTTCCGGTTCTTCTCCCCCAGCGCTTCGATAGCTTCCGCCTCTTCCAGAAATATGACTTGTCTCGGCGAAAGCATCGGCAAAGTCTGCGCCTGTTCCAGCGCCGCCTGCGTTTCTCCACGGTCCGCCGAAAAACGCGAAACTGCCCATGTCCGAGCCGCTTCGTCCACAAAACGCTCGATTAACAGCGCTCTGCATTTATCGCGCAGATACCGCTCATCTCCCAGCAGCAATATTCCTGGGATTTTCTTGTCCTTCTCCAGCCGCGCCGACAATTCTTCCGTCGAAATGCGCGCCATCAATAATTCTCCATAATCGCCGTCACCAATCGCGACGCAAAATCCTTTGACATGCGATCCACCGCCGGATCACCTTCCTGGAAAAAGCTCTCGATGCTGTTCGCATCCACGGCTCCGCTGTTATTGCTGCTAACGGACGCCAATTCATACTCGTTCCGAAACACGAAATTATCCGCATGGTACAGCACCTTCTGCGTCAATCGGTCCGTGAATGTTACTTCACACTTAATCGTGACCAGCATCGCCGTTGCCTGGGCCGTCTGCGCTCCCGTCGCCGGATTGACCTCATTATTAAACAGCAACGGCAGCACCTCCATGCTCAACACCTTCCCAGTCAACACCGCGTCCCCTGCATCCGCGTCCGAAACCACGTGATACGTTGTGTTCACTAGAAATTCATGGATCGTTGCCGCCGTTAATTTCTGCTCGATCCGGTAGCCCGTGGTCTTATTTTCCATCGCTGGCACCGCAATCACGTGAATCGTCTTCGGCAACGTATTATTGTGTCCGGCTACGTGGTACCCGCACCCACACAAGCACACCACCAGCAACGCAGCCATGCACAGCCTGATGCGCGTGTACCTTCCTCGCCACTCGCCACTAACCACTTGCCACTTCCTCATCCTTCCAGCCACTCTGCCAGCTTCACTGCGCTCCATGCTGGCACGCGCAGATTGTCTCCCGACCCCCATACCCACCAACTCTTCTCCCGCGTCATCTCCGGTTGCGGCTCCCGCAAGTAAACTCCAGTCTCTCCCGCTACACTCACGTTGCTGGGTCCGGCATCTCCGTCCGGCACAACAATGAAACCCGCATCCCGAAACGCTCCCGCCAACGCCATCGCGTCGATATCGTGCTCCAGATCCACACAAATGCTGAATGTCGTGCCATAAAACACAGGAGCGTGTACCAGATTCACAGAAATTTTCGCATCTTCATCCGTATCGCCGATCGCTGCGGAAATCTCCGCCCGCATCTCCCGCTGCTTGCTTCCCAGGTCGTAGCGGCTCTCGGCCGCATAGCGCGGAAGCATATTGAACGCAGTTTGCGTCCCGAATACCTGCTGCCCGATATTTTGAAATGACAGCAGCTGTGTCGTTTGCGTTTCCAATTCCTCGATCCCCGCTCGTCCGACTTCCGATACCGGTTCATTTACTACGGCCACCAAACGTCGCAGTCCGTAACGCGATTGCAGCAGCAAAGCCAGGCTGGCTATCGTCGTTCCTCCCACCGAAAAAACGATAAATGTCTGCGAATCCTTGCTGGCGATTTTCCCGCTTAATGCTTCAATCTTCGGGAACCACGGCGTGGCATCCGGATTTCCCAGCGACGCGCTCGACAAGTCGATCACCGTCGCTCCTGCATCCTTTGCCGGACCCAGGCATTGTTTCCCAAACGAAGGTGAGCCCGCCAGGAACGCGTACTTCGCCCCCCGAAACGTATCCTCTTCCACTTTTTGAATAATCGCCGCAGCGCCACCTGCCTACCGTCAAAATTCCCGCGGTTTCATCTTCATCCACCAGGTGCAGATCCCATCCTGCGAACAGGCTCTCTTCCATTAGCGATTTCACTTCGTGTCCCAATAAGGACGAAGCGCCCGCTATCACGATTTTCTGGGAATCCCGTTCTGCAGTCATGGCTCAGGCGGTCCTGGCGACCAACCGGTGCCGCAGGAAACGCACCACATGCAGCGCAACACCCGCCACTGCGTAGGTGCCGGCAAATATCACCAGCGCGTATTCTGAATATCTCCACACCACGCCCACGAACAAACACAGCAATATTATCGTCACGGAAGGCTGTTTCCTTGCCCACGGTATATCTTTGAAGCTGTAATACCTCACCGTGCTGGTCATCAATGCTCCCAGCGCCACCATCAGCAGAAACCACACAATCGCCCAATTCTTGTCCGTAATTGGCCCGATCCAGTGGCACGCATGAATAATCGCTGCCACCACTCCCGCCGCCGCTGGCGTTGGCATGCCCACAAAGTTCTTCGACCCTTCCGGCGACATTCCTTGCACGTTAAATCGTGCCAATCTCCACGCCGAGCAAATCAGGAACGCCAGGCAGCATAACCATGCCACATCTCCAAGCCAGTAAGAGTCCACCAGCGTCCTTGCGCCTTCACTGGCCACGCCGGTCAAGTTACGGTATCCCCACGCGTACGCCACTATCGCGGGGGCGATCCCGAAACTCACCACGTCCGCGAGCGAGTCAAACTGCACTCCAAACTCCGTATTTGTCCCGGTCATCCGCGCAATGCGTCCATCCAGTGAATCGAACAGAATCGCTATACCGATTGCCTTCGCCGCGTGGTCAAAATCCTCGGCCCCTCCGACCATCGCAGCCACCACGGCATAATACCCGCATAGCAAATTCGCCACGGTGAATAAGCTCGGCAGCAGGAAGATTCCCCGCCGTAATTTTGGATTCTTGAATCGTTTTGCGTGAAACGATGTTTCCTGCTGCTCGTGTTCGGCCATGTTCCTTATTCTATCCTGCAACAAGATACTATGCTGCGGCTCAACCTTCCTTTATTTTCTCCGGCCCTTTTCTCGCGCCTTCCGGTCCGCTGACTTCGTTCCCATCATTTTTCGTTGCATTCGTGCCAGCACGCTCGATCCGCCCTTTACGTTCTGTCCTACATTCACCAGCACTTCCACGTTCTCCGGCATCCACACATCCACGCGCGATCCAAATCGCACCAACCCTACTCGCTCTCCGCGCGCTTACCACATCTCCCTGTTTTTTCCAGGACACCACGCGCCGGCCACCCATCCGGCAATCTGCTTAAACACAATTTCGCCGTGTTCGCTGGCCAGCGTGAATACATTCTGCTCATTTTCCAGCGATGCCGTTTCTGCCCAGGCCGCCATGAATTTGCCGGGCTTGTATTCCAACTGGGTGATCGTTCCCGCTGCCGGGGACGGTTCACGTGCACATTCCAGACGGCCAGAAAAATACTGATGCGCTTGCCCGGACGCCCGCCGTACGGTTCATCCTTAACAACCACAACTCGGCCGTCTCCCGGCGACACAACTCAAGCCGGGCTCCCGTCAGGAATTTTCCGGTCGGGATTGCGAAAAAAATAAAATACGAATAACGCCCAGAAATACAAGCACCACCGCCCACGACAATTCCAGAGCGGGTTCCAAACCCAGCGCCAGCAAACCGCCCACCAACGGGGGAACTCCGAAATAATATCCTTCGTTGACCATAGCCTTCCCTGCTCCGTCACGCCTACTCGGCGCGGGAGGTCTCTGGTCATCTTACGACAAAACTTGTTTGGTGAGCGATTCCTGGCGGTTACTGCGATCGTCGTTCGGGCGCAAGATGGTTATGCGCGATGCAGACGTTCCATCTCGTCTTTCACGTGAAGCTTCAATTTTTTCAATCGGATTTCTTCGATGAGGTCTTCAGAATTGTGGTAGGGAGAGTGGGGAGAGGTTCTGAAGTTCTGCTTCGTACTGCCGGTGTTTCTCGCTCAGACGCTGATATTCGGCGTCTGTCTCGACTATTACGTCCCGAGGGTTACGCTGCAATTCGGCCACGCGGTCCTCCTCATTAATGAATTGTGAATACTACATGACGCGCAGCCTAGCACCGGGAATCCCCACGTCAAGGGCAATCTGGTACCAACCTGTGGATTCCTCTATATTGCCCGAGCTAGTACTAACGCATCTTCTTCCGGTCCCGCGTAATACCCTTTCCTTCGCCCAATTTGCTGGAAGCCCAGCCCTTCGTAAAACTTGATGGCTCCTACATTCGACTCCCGCACTTCCAGGAACGCCCTGGTCGCTCCGTCTTTCTTCCATCGCTCCATAATTCGCTCCACCAGTTTTCTTCCATCTCCTTTACGACGGTGCTTCCGCCTCACCGCCAGGTTCAATATCTCTGCTTCCTCATCCAGTTTCGTTCCAAACACGCATCCGCTGATTTCTTTTCCGTGTTCGCTTACCAGCGCCAGCGTGCGGCTGACGCTCAAGGATTCACGAATTACCGGCTCCGACCATTCCGACGCTTCCGGCGACTCCTTCAAAATTTCTCCCACCACTCCCACGTCCGCAAGCGACATTGCTCTAATCGTGCACGCCTGCTTATCCATTTCTCTATCATCCACCACGGTATGCAGGGCCCTTCCAGTAAATCTCCGCGTCCGATCTCCTCACGTAGTTCGCATCCAATTCTGCAATATCCGTAAATTCCCCGCGCGTCGCTTTTTCCTCTCCCAGCTTCCCAATCGCGTTCGCCAATCCTCCCTCACACTTCAGCAGCGTGCTTCCGCGCGACGCCATCTCTTTCCATCTCTCAAGTTCTTCGATAATTTTGGGATCCAGCGTGGTCCAGTGCACAACCTCCCCGCCAGACAATTCCTTCACCCGCGCAACAAATTCTTCCGCCCCAACCACCATCTCCTCTTCTACTCGCTCCAACTTTCCCTCGCCCTTCCGATAGAGCCCAGCGAACATCTGTCCACGGTGCGCGTCAAAGCAAGCTGCCACCAATCCCTCTTCCGTCACACTCCCCGCCATTGCCTCCAGCCTCGAAACTCCTACTACGCGCTTGCCATATACCTCTGCCCAAGCCTTGACCGCACACAGGCCAACTCGCACCCCCGTAAACGAACCGGGCCCATTCGCCACCGCCAGCAGATCCAGCTCTTCTAAGCTAACTCCCGCCTCCTGCAAAGAACTCTCCACGGCGGGTAGCAACCAACTCGAGTACTCATCCACCTCATGAAGACGTACCCCAACGCACCGCCCATTCAGGCGCACTCCAACGCTGCCTCTGCCATCACAAGTGTCCACCGCCAGGGTGATCATTGCCTTAGCTCCTCGCCCCTCCGTGTCCTCAGTGTCCGATCTCTGTGCTCCTCTGTGATAAATTCTCACTGTCCGTGACCTGCCTTTAACCGTCCAAGTCAGATTCCTTCAATCTTTCTCCATGAATCTAAACGATTTGCTTCAGCAGTTGCAATGTCCCTGGCCCCCTGGCGATTTTCATGTCATTAAACCACCTTAGCCGTTAACTGCTACAAAAAGCTGTCCCGCTGAGCAATTTTAATGCCAAATTGGCACACCGCCTCCCCTAACTTCCTCATTCCACTGGATATATCTTGACTCTTTCAATACATTTCCTTAGACTGGTTTCATCTCCTAGGGGGAACTCCTGAATGGACTACAAGATTGGCGACAAAGTCGTTTATCCGAACCATGGCGTTGGCGTTGTTGAACAGATGAGCTTTGGGGTCTTGAATGGTAGAACTGAACGTTATTATATGATCCGCATTGTATCCAGTGGCTTACGCGTTATGGTTCCTCATACCAACGCGATTGCCGTTGGGCTTCGATCCGTTATCCGCTCCAATGACACAACCAAAGTTCTTGGTTTCCTCGAAAAGGGAAAGCTCAATTCCCATCACGACTGGAAGCACCGCTTCAAGGAGAATTCCGAGCGCATGCGCACCGGTTCCCTTCTGGAAGTGGCCGTCGTTCTCAAGAGCCTCGTTTCCCTCAGCCGCAGCAAGCCGTTGTCTTTCCGTGAAAAGAAAATGCTCGAGCGCGCCAAGTATCTGCTGGTCAGCGAAATGGCCACCGCGCGCAACCTGACCGCCGGAAAACGCCGAAGGCCTGGTCGTGAAGTCCCTGGCCAAAGCCAAATTGCAATTCCCACCATGAAGGAGAAGTTCGAATAGTTCGAACATTACAAACACAATGATCAAGAGGGCGGCGCGCAAGCACCGCCCTCTTTTTTTGCCCAACCGATCTCTCACCGAGGCCGCAGGAGTACCATCTTCCGATCGCCCCTTCCTCGCTCGGGGTGCCGCACCCTTCGCCTCTAAGGGTGCGGGTTCTAGTCGCTCAATCCAACCAGCCCCGCAGAATCCCCCGCTATGACCGCTCCATCATTCCGGACTACAAACTCCCGACTATAACTGCGAATTGCCTTCCCTCACGCCAGCGGCATACTAGCCACCGCATTCAATTCCACCCCCGCGAATACTCCCCTCGATACTTCGCGAACGCCGCCGCCGCAATCATCGCCGCATTGTCGGTGCACAACTCGCGATTCGGGAAAAAGATCTCCAACCCACGCGCCCGTTCCTGAAATGCCGCTCGCAATTGCCGGTTTGCCGAAACTCCTCCCGACACCAACACCGTCGCCACGCCACTCTGTTCCGCCGCCGTCATCGTCCGTTCCAGCAAATCCCGCACCACCGCATTCTGAAATTCTCGCACCAATCCCAATGTCTGTGGACTGCACAGCGGCAACAATTCCTCAAGCGATCGCTTCCCCGCGGCAATCGCCTCTTCGCGCGCTCGAATCTCTTCGTTGTATTCCGGATGCTCCCGCACGTGATACAGCACCGCCGTCTTCAGTCCGCTAAAACTAAAATCCAGCGCATTCCCCCGCGTCTTCGTCGGCCCGAATTTCACCGGTGTCGCAACGTTTCCGCCACAGCTGCCAACCGATCCAGCATCGGACCGCCCGGATATCCCAACCCCAGCAGTTTCGCCACTTTGTCGTACGCTTCGCCCGCTGCATCATCCCGCGTCTGCCCAATCTTGCGATAAGCAAACTCCTCGTCACCTGTTCCCGCTTTCACTTCATACAAAACCGTGTGTCCTCCGGAAACAATCAAGCACACTGCGGGCAATTCCGGCTCGTCACCGCCCTGATGTGCCTCCAGAAACGCGGCGTGAATATGTCCTTCCAGATGGTTCACTGCAATCAGCGGCTTTCCCAAAGCCCGCGCCAGTGTCTTCCCATACGTAATCCCCACCAGCAGTGACCCCACCAGTCCCGGTCCCTGCGTCACTCCAATCGCGTCCAATTCTTCGAGCTTCATTCCCGCTGCGCCCATAGCCTCTCGCACCACCGGCACGATCTGCCGCAGATGTTCGCGCGAAGCCAGTTCCGGCACCACGCCTCCATATTTCCGGTGCACATCAAATTGCGATGCCACCACGCTCGACAATATCCGCCGTCCATCCTCCACCACCGCCGCGGCCGTCTCGTCGCACGAAGACTCAATCCCCAGTATTCGCGCCCCTTTTTTCACTTCACTCATCGCGTCTCACTGCTCCCGTCATCAAGCATCCAATCGCCCATCCTAGCACACGCCCAACTCGCCTTCTCCCGAAGGGGCGACTTTGCGCCGCCCTTCGCCTGCGCCACTCTCAATGAATCTCCGTGACCTCGCCTTCCGATCTCTGTGACCTCTGTGGTAGTCCTTTCTCTTCTCTTTTCATGCCCGAAATACGGCAACATCCTTTTCTGCGCTATAGTCTCTTTTCCGTTTCCAGGAGTCCTCGACATGATCATTCGCGCCTTCCGCATTCCTTTTCTTCTGCTTTTCTCCCTAATTCTCGTCGGACCCTCGCACGCGCAACAACCTTCGTCTCCTCTCAAAACCAAACATGTCTTCCTCCTCATCTCCGACGGTCTCCGCTGGCAGGAAATCTTCACCGGCGCGGAAAAAGATCTTCTCCTCACCGATCACGGCGGCAACTGGGCCAGCAAAGAGTACCTGCAGAAGGAATTCTGGCGCGACACTCCCGAAGCTCGCCGCGAAGCCCTCTTCCCCTTCATTTGGACCGTCATCGCCAAGCAAGGTCAGATCTACGGCAACCAGAACAAAGGTAGCGTCGCCCACGTCACCAACGGTCTCGACTTCTCCTACCCCGGCTACAACGAAATGCTCACGGGCTCACCTGATCCACGCATCAACTCCAACGAGTTCGGCCCCAATCCCAACGTCACCGTTTTCGAATGGCTCAATAACAAACCCGAATTCCACGATCAGGTCCACGTCTTCGCCACCTGGGGAACCTTCCGCGATATTTTCAACGAATCGCGCAGCCACATCCCCATGCAGGTTGCCTGGGATACTCCCTACTCCGGCCCCAACCTCACTCCCAGTGAACAATTGTTGAACGAGCTGTATCGCACCACCACCAGGCTCGATAACGACGATGTCTACGACTCGTTCCTGCAAGTCCCTCTTCGTGATTATTTGAAGTTCAATCGTCCCAGCTTGCTCTTCGTCGGCTACGGCGAGACCGACAACTGGGCTCACTCCGGCCGCTACGATCTAGTCCTTGAAAGCGCCCGTGGCTACGACCAATTTGTTCAGGAGCTATGGAACTTGGTGCAGAGCATCCCCGAATTCCGCAATCAGACCACCTTCATCCTCACCGCCGATCATGGCCGCGGCAGCGGCCCCAAAGAATGGCGCGATCACGGTAACAAACAAAAAGGTTCCGAGAATATCTGGCTCGCCGTCATCGGCCCCGACACTTCCCCGCTTGGCGAGCGCTCCAACATCGCCCCTATCACCCAATCCCAAATCGCCGCCACCCTCGCCGCTCTTCTCGGCCAGGACTACAACGCCGCCGCCCCCAAAGCCGCCCCACCCATCGCCGACATTCTTCATTAACCCGGATTTCCATCACGTAGATTTTGTTTTAGGCGTGATACTCTCAGTCAATTAACGGTCTCAATAAATGACAATCCCGGACTTTGAGTCAGCAAAGAATATAGATGAGCAAAAAACGAAACTTTGCCCCAAACTACGCCCTTGCAGTTCTGCTCGCCGCCTTTGCGTTCGGCTCTCTCTCGTTTGCCGATGATGCAGCCAACGTTAAAAAAGCCGTGAAGCGCAGTACCTTAAATCAGCCCGGCACTAAACCGTTTCATTTAAAGGCCACACTCGCCCCCACCCGCGAGCGAGATCGTAGCTCCAATCGAACAGGCGAAGTAGAAATCTGGTGGAACTCTCCTAAGAAGTGGAAGCGCGAGGTCCGGTCTCCGGAGTTCCACCAGGTCGCTATCGTCGACGGGACTGATGAATGGCAGACAAATGAAGGCGACTATTTCCCCGAGTGGCTAAGACAGGCAGCCGTCGCCTTGATCGACCCCGTTCCTTACCTTGATCACACTTTGAAGGACTTGGGCGAGGCTGAAGTCAAAAGATTGTTTGGTACCACCTACTACAGTTGGACGATGATGAGCACCGACGGAAATATTACGAAGGGTATGGGTGCGGGGATCGACATTACGGATAGTTCGGGACTCCTTATGTACGGAGGCGGCCTCGGATGGGGTGCTGGCTACAGCAACTACAAGAGTTTCCACAACCGTATGGTGGCTAGAACAGTGAGTGTTGGATCCCCCGAAGTGACCGCGAAAGTCATCATTCTTGAAGATCTCAATAATGTTCCTCCTGATACGTTTAAGGCGCCAGCAACCACGACCGATGCTCCACTCATCAGAACGGAGATTGTAGACGAAACTGCTTTGCGAAAGAATCTGTTACCCTCACCTCCGGTGGACTGGCCGGCTTTGAAGGATGGGCCCCTCCAAGGTGGCATAACCACAGAAGTTGTTATTGATCGCTCAGGCAAAGTCCGAGAGATGGGCTCGATACTCTCCGACAACCCCGGACTGAGCCAAGCTGCCGGTAAAGCTATTGTCGCGATGCAATTTAAACCATATTTGGTGAACGGAATTCCTGTGCAGGTCGTCTCTCGTATAACCATGCCATTCAGCACGGTCCGTCCCGAGGGAGCTGAGAAATTCGATTCCGCTCGCAGTTATTTTGAGCTCGGCAGGCATGCTGGTTTTCCTGCGGCCGGTTCGGGTGCTCCTTATGAAGTACAGGGAACGTTTCAAACGAAGTTAAAATCTGGCTTGGTTGCTGATGGAAAATACACCGACACTTGGAAGAGCAACACGGAATGGCGACGAGAAGCAAGCATCGCAGAGAGTCGCTACATTCGCTGCCAACACGGCAATGCTCGTTACGAACTTGCAGAAGGGCCGGACGTGCCAACATTGAAAATGGTTCTCAAGTTCATCGAGCCAATTCCCGCTCTTGACACTTTCATCGAGTCGGATTGGAGAATTAAGCGCGACACGGTGGATGGTATCAAAGCAATTCGCGTCCTGACGGGAGCGGAAAACCCGGATGGTTCGCTGGATGGTAGCCAAGCTCGGGCTTATTGGTTTGATGAGAACGGGAGGCTTCTCAAGACTTATTACCTTGGCATGGAGACTGACAGATCCGACTTTTCTAATTACGGAGGCGCGCAGGTCGCCCGCAAGATCTCTGTGATACGCAAAAGTGAAGTCGCGATGGTAATCCACATCACCAATCTGTCGCCTGCGGCAACGATCCCAGACGATGTATTTGTCTTGCGTGGCCACGAATACAAACGCGCCTTTACAGATGAAGTACGCTGAAACTCTCTATCGCCAACGAAGGTTAAACTCTGCTACTTCACCTCAAACGTATACTCTCCCGAACCCACTTGCACCGTCCGCCCTGCCTCCTCCGCCATGACAACTCCATTGATTGTCGCCACGCCCTTCCCCGCATTCGGCAGACTCACTTTCGCCACGGTATTCGCGGGGATTCGCACCTTCAGCACAAACGGCCCCTGCTTCGTTCCTTTCCATTCGCTCACAATCTTTCCGTATACCGATTCATACTCGCCGCGCGCCTCGCTAATCCCGTCATCCAGCAGCGGCCTTATCTCGATCTGCCGGAATCCTCCTCCATTCGGAACCGTGTCGATTCCCGCCACCCTCCGATACACCCACGCCACCACCGATCCAAACGCGTAATGATTGTACGAATTCATCGCCGGGTCGCCGGTATCTCCGTTCCACCGCTCCCACCATGTCGTCGCCCCTTTCGACAGCATGTATCCCCACGAAGGATAGGTCTCCGTCAAAAGCAATTTGTAGGCGACATCCGCGCGTCCATGATCCGACAACGCGAAGAGCAGGAAGGGCGTTCCCAGGAATCCCGTTGATAAGTGCCCGTCCCGCGCCTCAATACCCTTCACCAGATTTTCTACCATCACCGCTTCTAATTCTTTCGGCGCCAGATTCATCTGCAGGGTCAACACATAGCCTGTTTGCGTATCGCCCTTCACCTTCCCGTCGCTCTGCACATATTCTTTCTGGTAAGCCGCGCGAATTCTCTCCCCCAACTCCCTATACCTTTGCTCGTCTTCGCGCCTCGATACCGCATGCGCCATCTCTTGCATCCGCTGCGCAATCAACGCCCAATACGCCGTAGCAATTAAATCCGAGGGAGTTCGCTCATCAGGGGCCAGCCAGTCCGCAAAATTGGGACCTAGCGCCTTCTTCCGTAGATGATCCGGGTTCGCGTCCTCTATAAACTTCATCCAGCGCTCCATCGCGTCCCAATTTTCCTCAATCACCCGCTTATCCCCGTATTGCAGCCACGTTGTATACGGCACGATTACTCCTGCATCGCCCCATCCCGGCGCCCCCACATCTCCCGCAAACGGCAACGTATTTGGTGACACATTCGTGAACGCGCCATTCTCCAGTTGCGCGTCGCGCACATCCTGCAGCCACTTTTCTGAAAACGCAGCTGTATCAAAGTTGTAGCTGCCCGTGCGCCAGAACGCCGCCGCATCTCCCATCCATCCCAATCGCTCGTCGCGCTGCGGACAATCCGTCGGTATCGTCACGAAGTTCCCGCGCTGTCCCCACAATCCGATTGCCCACATTCGGTTTACCAACTCGCTCGAAGTGCTCAGCTTACCGGTTCCGTCTCCGCGCAAACTGCTTACTACGCGTCCTTCAATCGCATCCAGCGCAGGCTTTCCCGGATATCCACTCACCTCCACATAACGAAAACCGTGAAACGTAAAGTGCGGCTCAAACTCTTCCGTCTCTCCCCCGCGCAGCACGTACAGATCCGTCGCATCTGCGTTTCGCAAATTCTCGCGGTAAATCGTTCCGTCGGGATTCAGCACTTCCGCATACCGTAACCGCACCACCGTTCCCGCCGCTCCCTTTACCTTCAACTTCGCCCAGCCCACCATGTTTTGTCCCACGTCGATCACGTACGACCCATCCGCTAGGGCATTCACCGCCCTCGCAGGCATTATCTTCACCACGCTGGCCGGCGTGTCTTTCTGACTTTCCACCACAATCTTTTCCGCTGGAGCTATCACCGCCGCAGGCCTCCACTTCCCGTCATCGAAGCCAGCCATGTTCCAGCCGTTCTGCTCCAATCGCGCGTCATACGTTTCGCCCGCGTAAATTTCCGAATGCAGAATGGGCGACGACGCCGTCCTCCAACCTTCATCACTCACGATCTCATCGCGCGTGCCATCCTCGTATTCCACTTCCAATTGCGCCAGTAACCGGTCCGGTGCCGCGAAGAATCGCTCGCCGTCCCACGTAAACCCACTTCCATACCATCCATCGCCCAGAATCGCCCCAATCACGTTCTTTCCAGGCTTCAACATTCCCGTCACGTCATACGTCTGGTACAACACTCGCTTCTGGTAATCCATCGATCCTGGCGTCAACACGTCCTCTCCCACACGCTTTCCATTTGCATACAACCGGTAACTTCCCAGCGCCGTGGCATACACCCGCGCCCGCTTCACGTTCTTCTTCAATTCAAATTCGTGCCGCAATAAGGCTGCCGGCTCAGGCAGCGACTCCGGCAACTTCCCTATCCGCGCCACTGCCGCCGCATCGGCCACTACCGCGGTCGTCGCGTTTTCCTGCCCAGCCCCACGTGCTTCCCACTTCTCGTCGCTCCCAATCCGCAAAACGTTTCCGTTCGCCTCGTTAATCTTCAGCACTCCCGCCATCGCAGGCGGACGCGCCAACTTCTCCGCTCGATTCGGATCATATTCACCCGGATCGCTCGGCGTTACCGTCACTTCGATCTCATTCTTTCCCGCGCGCAGCAGATCGCCGATTTCCTGTCGATCGAAACTCATCCACCCGTGCTTTCGTGTGACTTCCTTGCCATTCACTTTCAGATCAAAGTCGCTGCGCGCTGTCAGGAAGATTGCTGCACGCAATGGATTACTGCCCAGCTCAAATGTCCGTCGAAACGTTACCGCCGCTCCTGCCTTGGCATCCCCACTCGTACCCAGCCAGATCCACCGCGCCGCCACTCGATCGGCCGCCTCGTCTTCATCCTTCCGGCTAATCCATTTCGCTTTCCATCCATCCTGCGTCAGCAACCCCGTCTCCCACCACGCCGTAGGTGCATAGTTCGATACCTTTTTCTTCCCGTCCCACACCCGCACCGTCCAGTAATATCTCCGCTCAGTTTCTAATCTCGGCCCTCCATACGCAATTCCCACGGATTCGCCATCCGTCTCAGCTTTCCCGCTATCCCAAACATTCGCCGACCCGCTCTTCAACAACTCTGGTTTCGTCGCCACCAGAATTTCATACGCCGTTTGCCGCCAATCCCGCTCCGTGGAATCGTTCTGCCAGGAAAAACGCGGCGCCAACACATCGATTCCCATTGGATTAACTAAATATTCGCAGCGCAACTCTACCGGTTCTGCCCAGAGCGTTCCGGCTCCAAACAACATTCCCAGCAAAAGCATGATTACGGCCACAATCTTCGCCATTGCACTCTCCCGATACCGCTGCTCAACCCTGCACTATACATCCGACATCGTCCGCATGACCTATTTTCCCTTTGCGGTTCCCCCTTGCCCCATTCACTACTTCGATTACTCTGAGATACCCAAAGCCCCAAATCACGCCCTCCCCTAGGATTTCCCCACCACTCTGTGGGAGACTAACGCCATGCGTGCCATACTCGACCATCCCGTCCTCGTCTTCTTCATCTCGTTTCTCTTCTTATGGCTTTCGGTTCGCCTCGGCACTGTCGCCGCTAGCAAGCGCCCACCATCCCCAGATGCCGAGCGCGACGACCTCGGAGTCATCCTCGGCGCAACGCTCACGCTGCTCGGTCTCATCATCGGTTTCACTTTTTCGATGGCCATCAGCCGCTATGACCAGCGTAAAAACCTCGAAGAAGCCGAGGCTAACGCCATCGGCACCGAATTTGTCCGGGCCGACGTCTTGCCGGCTGCCGACGCCGCGAAAGTTCGCGCCCTCCTCAAAAGTTATCTCGATCAACGCGTACTCTTCTACAACACACGCGACACTGATCAACTTCGTCAGGTCAACGCCGTCACGTCCCAACTGCAGAACGATCTGTGGAACGCCGTTCGCGCACCCGCTCAGGCTCAGCCCACTCCCATTTCCGCTCTCGCTATGGCCGGTATGAACGATGTATTGAATTCGCAGGGCTACACCCAGGCCGCCTGGTGGAACCGCATTCCAACTGCCGCGTGGGTGCTCATGGCCGCCATTTCTATCTGCAGCAATTTATTGGTTGGATTTTACGCCTATCACCTGAAAGGGAAAGGACTCCTGGCCCTGGTTCTTCCCTTGGTGCTTTCCATTTCTTTCTTGTTGATCGCCGATATCGACAGCCCCCGCGGCGGCATCATTCGGGTTCGTCCGCAAAATTTAATTAGTCTGGCCCAGTCATTACCTGCCAACTGATTCCGCGTCTCACGCCCAGATATACCCGTGTTTCTTCAGTGGAAACGAGCGAATTCCCTGTTCTAGAGCTTGATCTCCCGCAACAACCCGCTGCTCACGTCGTATACGAACCCGCGCACTGCCACCTTCTGCGGTATCCACGGATGCGTACGCAATTTTTGCAATTGGTGCCGCACATTTTCTTCAATATTCTGGAACGCGTAAAAAAACGACGGCGCAATCGCCGCAGTCCCGGCAATATTCTGTATTCGTGTTCGCAAGTCCTGCTCGCTTGCATGCATCAATCCGCAATCCGTGTGGTTGATCACCATGAATTCTTCCGTCCCCAGCAGGTAATGCGAAACCAGCAGTGAGCGCAGCGAATCGTCCGTCACGATCCCGCCCGCATTCCGGATAATGTGCGCATCTGCCGTCTTCAGCCCAAGAGTCTGTATCGATAGCCGCGTATCCATGCACGTCAGCACCGCCAGCTTCCGCTCTGGCCTCGGCGTCAGTCGGCGCAGCTCATGCGTCCGCGCGTACATTTGGTTTGCAGCCAATACTTCGTCGATTACGCTCATAATCGCTTCAGTTTACCCCAGCCTCCCGCAATTCTCACAATAACGCCTACTTCGCCATTACTTCTTGCCGCCATTTGTTGCACATCTATTTGTAAAATATTTCACATCCGCAATTACAAACTTCTATCTTCATGGTGACAACTCCACTCTGCGCTTTCCCTAAGCTGCCTAAGAAATCACACTGGAGGTAATGCAATGCATTACAAAAAGTCTTTCTTGTCTTCGGTAGCAGCAATGCTCTTCACCCTGTTTGTGGCGACAAACGCACCTGCACAAACTAACTCGTACAAGCAAACCAATCTCACTTCGGATACTCCGGGCACTGCAGCCAACACGGATCCAAAACTCGTCAATCCCTGGGGCATTGCCTACTTTCCGGGCCAACCTTTCTGGATTGCCGACAACAATTCCGGCTATTCCACCGTTTACAACCAGGCAGGCGTGAACGCAGGCAGCTTTCTCGTTCCCGCGCCAACGGGTGATTCCAATCCTTCCACTCCGACTGGCATCGTCGCCAACATCGCTGCCACCGGCTTCAAGGTCAATGGCAAACCCGCTCAGTTCATTTTCGATTCCGAGGATGGCACCATCAGCGCCTGGAACGGCACCGATCCCGTCACCACCATGGTTGACAACTCCCACTCGGGTGCGGTCTACAAGGGCTTGGCGCTGGTGAATCTTGGCCAGGCCGGCACTTTCCTGCTCGCCGCAAATTTCAATTCCGGCGCCATCGATGTTTTTGACACCAACTTTCAGTCTACCAATCTCACGGGAAACCTCACCGACCCTCAACTTCCGAACGGTTACGCTCCCTTTGGCATTCACTTCATCAATCAGCAAATCTACATCACCTACGCACTGCAGGATCAAGCCAAGCATGATCCCGTCCACCAAGCCGGCGCTGGCTACGTTTCCGTTTTCAGCAGCAACGGTGGCTTTGTTCAGCGCCTGATTTCCCAGGGAAATCTCAATGCCCCTTGGGGTGTCGTCATTCCTCCCGCCGGATTCGGCCCTTTTGCCGGCAAATTGCTCATCGGTGAATTTGGCAATGGCGATATCGATGTCTACGATCCGGCCTCCGGCGCTCTCATTGACCAATTGAAGGACGCCAATGGTGCGGTCATTTCCAACGCTTCCCTGTGGGACATGGTCTTCGGCGGCGGTGGCTCTTCCGGTGATCCGGGCACCCTCTACATCACCGCGGGTCTTTCGAATGAGCAGCACGGTGTGTTCGCCGCAATCACGCCCAACACCACCGCAACTACAGGCGCGGATTTTAGTCTTGCCGTTACTCCCACCTCCGCGACCATCACTTCCGGCCAATCCGCACCCTTTACCGTGACCGTTGGCGGCCTGAACGGCTTCGACTCCCAAGTCGCTTTCACTTGCTCGGGCGAACCAGCCAACACAACTTGCTCGTTCTCTCCCGCGAACGTGACGCCCACCAGCGGAGGGAACGCCACCACCACCTTAACGCTGACCACCCAAGCGCCAACCACTGGGCGCGGGCCTTATTTCCGCATGGGTTTCTTGCCCGGCGGTCCAGCCGGTCCAACCTTCTTCGTGATCGGTGCTGCATTACTCCTGCTGGTCACCCGTCGCCTGCCGTTTGCAAGAGTGGCCAACACCCGGGCACTTCGTTTTGGCGCCGCCAGTCTGCTGCTTGCGCTTTTTTGCATGCTCTCGCTTAACGCTTGCGGCGGAAGTTCCAGCAAGTCGTCGGGCACTCCAATCGGCAGCAGCACAATGATGGTCACCGCCACTTCCGGGGCCATTAGCCACTCAACCACCATCAACCTGACAGTGCAGTAGGCAATCTCGTGTAGTCCCAAAATAAAGAGGGGCCGGAAAAATTCCTTCCGGTCCCTCTTTTTCTTTGTCAGAGCAGCGAGACCACTATTATTTTACTGCCCGGGTATTCTCCGCAGTAACAGCAATCATTCGCACGCTTCTTTAGCCTGCATCCCACTGTCTGCGGAATTTGCGCTCTTTAAGATTACGCTTACACTTTCGCCTCGGCATCCAACGCCAGATCTTCGCCCTTCAATTGCAAATATTCCCGGAGCACGGCGACTACCATTTCGTGGTCGGCGCGTTGCGGCAACCCCGATACCGTGATGCAGCCCACGCATCCACTTCCAACCAGGTTGATTGGAAAGCACCCGCCATGTGGTGCAAAATCTTTCAGCTCCAACCCAAATTTGCTCTGCAGCGTCGTCTGGGCCTTCTCGTGCTTCAATCCAATCGCATACGAACTCCGCTGAAACCGCATCACGACATTCCGCTTCCTCCTTATCCAGTCATGATTGTCGGGCGTGGTTCCCTTCATCGAGTACAGAAACAGTGTGTGTCCGTTCATGTAGATCTCAATGGCTACCGCAACCTTTTGCTTCTCCGCGGCCGCCTTCAGCGCGTTGCCTATCACCCAGGCGGCATCCGCATCAAACTGCTTGAACTGCAGCCGCTTTTCCTGCAACGCCACCTTCTCTATATCTTGGTCGATGCCCATATTGTCCACTCTCTCCATTCCTTAACACGATTTTCTTTCGTAACAGTGCCGGTTTACACCCCACTAATACTTAAGTCCTCCAGCCCACCCGCCGCTCTCAACCGCGCGTTGCAAAGCTACCCCACTCTGACCCGTTAAGGCTCTCGACATCGCTCTCTTAAAACCTATTCTGTTTCCTGCAGCCTCCGCCAGCTCCGGGGCATCAATTTCCTTAGCAGCTCCGGCCGCGCCAGCACCGCTCCAATCGCCGCGCCTGTCGTGTTAGTAATAATATCCGTCACGCCCGAATACCGTTGCGGCACATATACCTGTAGCACTTCAATCACGAAACTCAACATCCCACCACACAGCGTTGCGTACAGTATCGCCTGCCCTCTGCTTTTCGTTAACGCAAAGTAACTACACAGCAGAAATCCTAATGGCACAAATCCCGCTATATTCCTTAACAAATCATTCAGGTAGTTCAAGCTCCAATCAAATTCCTTCACCGGTGATTTCAGAAAGGGTTTCTGCGGAATTCGGAATATCTTGGGAATCTCCAGATCCGGCCCTCCACTCACGCCATTGCGAATTTCCCGCCCTTTTCCTTCGCTAAACATGTAAGCCGCTGCCGCCCCGTCCAACTCCTCATCGTCCAATCTCTGCTTATCCCCCAACTTCGGTAATGCTTCTGTACCTCATCCATGCTTAATTCTCGCGAATAGATCGCCAGACCGTGTAGCTCCCCTTCCCAGGGCTCAAGCTCCTCGGGCGAATTTCCCAACACGATCCGCCCCGCAATATCATTCGACGACATCTTCAATCGGCTGGCAACTTCCGCTAGATTTCCATTTGTGTAGACCAGCGTCCCCTCAGGCCCGGATACCACTGTCAGCAAAACTAATTTCCCGTCCTGGAATGCCTTGTCTACATCGACCTGCATTCTCTTCAGCTTATTCCGCGCGTCTCTGGAATCGCGCGACACCAGCAATTCGTCGGTCCATTGCCGCAGTAACAACTGCTTCGGATTATTCGCCACGGAAATACCCAACAAGGTGTGCACTCCCTCGGTACTCGCGGGACGCACCAGCACCTCCAGGCTGCAGCCTTTCCCTGGATCACTCCTCTGCTCCGCCAGCGGCGCCTTACTAACCACCACTCCGCTCTGGCTGAACACAATTCCCTTTTCGTCCGTCAGCCAACTCACTCGATTCGGCGGGAAAAAATTGAACGGCACCAATGTCGCCAACAGCACGAGCACGATCATCAGCACGCTGAGCGGCCCCAGCCACCTCTCACGCCACGTTTTTTGCAATTTTTCGGTCACTGGCGATGTTCGCGTATGATTCCGTAACTAAGGCAGTCTCTTCTGCAGCTCCTGCAACTACCCTTGAAGATTTCGCAGTTCCTGCCCTTCCAACTCTATCATCCCGAATGACCTTAGCCCTCTAGGGGTGCGGTTTTTTGATCTTTCCGAGGATGCTCCACTCGCTTCTTATTTAGGTTGGGCACTTGTTTCAATTCCAAAGCTGTCAGTTTGCCCTCTACTTCTTAACCGTTGTAATTCGCCACCACCCTCACCACTTTTCCCGTGTTCGACAACTCCATATACTCCGCCGTCCGCGTTCCCCTCTGATTCGTATAATACAGGACCACACTGTTCAGCCCCCACAGCACGTCCTGCAATTCAAATTGCAAATCCGGAAACGCTTCCAGCCCCAGCCGAAAATAATTTCGCAGATTTTCCTTTCCCACCACTTTGCCATCAGCCTTCCCCAACAACCGCGCCGCCACCGGAGACGTCAACTCCACACTTTCCTCATAATGCGCCACGATCCCCTCCAGATCGTGCCCGTTCCATGCCGCCACCCATTCCTTCGCCAACTTCCAAGCTTCTTCTCTTGTCATCAGTCACCCCCGCACAAAGTTTATCGAACCAACTGCATAACAATAATGTAGTGGCCAGTCTTTAGACTGGCTCCTTTGACTTCCTCAGCGCACGCACTAACTGCTCTTAAGCGTAGCCGCACGCCTGGCCGATTCAATCTTTGTACCTCCCCCTATTCCGTAGGGCTATGCCATAACGTAGGATAGCCTTTTCCGTTGCCGCTCTACTTTTATGCCCTCAAATATGAAAATCATCGATTTTTACACGAACGCGGCACCAGACCACCGTGGCCGCTATCTCCTCGAGATTCTCCAATGGCCCGATGAATTACTGGAGACGAGTCACGACTACATCCAATGGCTCTTTCCGCTCTCCGAACGAAGCGGCTTTAATTCACACGCTCCCACTCTCGATGCTCAGACTATTCAGCAATTTCGCGTCCGCATGGACCTCCAACAAAACTTGCGTCGCTCTTTCCTCCGTATGCTCACTTTCTACGGCCTCCGGATGGACGAGTCCCGCCCCGCCCGCGTTCTGCGCGCTCCCTTTTTTGCGGTAAGATCGGCCAACTGGCTCACCCTTGGCAATCACAATCATTTGCGGATTACCAGAATACTGAAGTCTATGCATGAGCTCGGTCTGGAAGTTCTGGCTGCCGCTTTCCTAGATTGTCTTGTGGCGATTTACGTCCAGGAATCTGCCAAAGCTATTCCGTCGATTTCTGAGGAGTCTTTTAACTTCTGGAAAGGGGCAATGCGGAGAGGGCCATAAAAAACAACGTGCGCGCACTCTGTGCTTTTCGGATAAGCAGAACAACCGGACAACTAAACGATTTCTTCGCCCTTCTTGATTCGCATTTTGTGTTGTGTTTTCAAACTGAAGATCAGGTAATCCGCAGGAACGTCCTTCATCAGTTCCCGAATTCTCGCTTTCGCAGTTTCAAGGTCACTAGCCGATCCAACCCAAAGCATTCTATCCTCCGAATCAAGTCGGAAAATATCAAAAGGCGCGAGCATCAGCAAACTCCCAACAGGAATGCGGTTGATTTTAAGTGGTTCACCCTGCTTAATCCAGCGGATATTGTTCGCTTCTAGATCCGGCAAAATGAATCGGGCAATTTCTACCCACGACCCCGCTGCACGTCACGGACGGCACTTCCGATGCATTAAACAACAGAATTTCATCGCAGATACACGCTTTCAGGTATTACCTCGCGTATCTCCGCCGGCCTAATCTTTGTTTTGCTCCTCAGCCACACTTCCACTGTGAAGTGAAAATAAATATCGGAGATGATCATGTCAAAGAAAGCAGCAGAACATCATCACAAGGCAGCCGAGCATCATGAAAACGCGGCTCGACATCATAAGGAAGCGGCGAAGCATCACGAATCAAGCAAGCACGAGACTGCCGGACATCACGCGCACCTCGCCCGCGGCCACCACGAGCACGCCAGGCACCACGCCTCGGAAGCCGCCAAGGCGCACATCGAAGATCATGGCAAATCCATGCAGGCTAACGCTTAGCATCTGAATCGGACCAGCGGGTGGCCTGCTTTTAATGACCCGGCGGGCGGCCGCTCGCCATGCCCGAACCGCATCGTCGGATGAAGTTAGCTTCCCCGAGGTTGTGCCCTACCAGATCCTCACGCGCTCCCCGGGTGCCAGATATAGCGTTTCTCCCGGCTTCACCGAAAACGCGTCGTACCATGCGTCAATATTTCGCACCGTATCCGCGCGATATTGTGCTGGAGCATGGCCATCCGTCATCACCTGTTGCCGCTGCTGCCGCTTCCCGCGATTTCGCTCCCCAATTCTGCGCCGAACGCAATAAAGAATTGTTGATCACCGCTGAATCCGTCCTGCGCCGGAGCGGTTTTTCCGCCCAATGTCGCACGATAGGCGTCGTATGCCGCGGCAATTCCTGCAACGTCAGCGATATTCTCTGCCATTGTCTGCTTCCCATTCACGCCAGATACCGGGAATGGCTTGTAGGTGTTATATTGTGCCACAAGTTTTCCGCCGTCGTTCCTCAAAATGCTTCAAATCCGCGCGTGTCCACCAATTCCGCACGCGCCCCTTCGAATCGAACGCGCTTCCTTCCGTGTCAAACGTGTGACTGATTTCGTGCCCAATCACCGACCCAATCGCGCCGTAATTCGCCGCATCCGGCGCTTGTGGATCAAAAAATGGCGGCTGCAAAATCGCAGCAGGAAAATTCAGCGCATTCTGCAGACGGCAAATTCACGGCATTAACCGTTTGCGGCGTCCATGGACCATTTCTTGCGGTCCACTGGCTTGCCGAGTCGCGCTACATTCATCGTGATAATCCAGCAATCGCCCACGCCACACATTGCCAAAAATGTCGTCTGCCTTCACTTCGAATCCGGAATAGTCTCTGCCAACGTCTCCGGGTATCCAATCCCGACGTAAAGCGTCGTCAACTTTGCTTGCGCTTCCGCCTTTGTTGCCGGGTCCATCCACGTCAGCGCATCAATCCGTTTGCGGAATGCCGCACGTGATTTGCGACCATCGCCTCCGCTTGCGCCTTCGCTTCCGGTGGGAAATAATGTTGTGCATAAATCTGCCCTACAGCGTCGCCCAGGAATCTGTTTACCACCGCCACGCCGCGCTGCCACCGCGGACGTTACTGCTGCGTCCCGTCAGCGATTTCCAAAAAACGCAAACCGCTCGTCCGCAAACGCTTTCGGCAACACGCCCGCCACTCCTCGATCAGGTGATACGCCAGCCAGTCTTTCCACGTCTCCAGCGATGTCGACGGCCACCAGCGCGGACTCTCCCGTGAACGCACTCGGCTGCCACACGATGAACGTTGCCTGTTTGCTCAACCCCGCCCCGCGAAAATATTCTGCCCAGTCCAGCCCCGGCGCTTTCGCCGCGAACTCCGTTTGTCCCAGGTATTGTTGGCTTTCTTAATTTCTTCGTTCTCCGCCAGGCTCCAATGCTTCTCGGCAATCGCATGTTCCAACTCCACAATCCTTTCGCTCGCTCTTCCGGCTGCGTATATCCTGCCAGTTTCAGCATCGCCGCCACGTGCGCTTCGTATTCGCGTCCGAAGGTTCTTCATCCGCTCGCTCTGCCGCCACATAATATTCGCGGTCCGGCAGTTGCAATCCGCCCTGCAGCAAGTAAGCCGTATAGTGCTCGGAATCGTTGAATCCCGGCGCTACCCACAGTCCAAAAAGATTCGCGGTGTGAAAATTGGTGTTGTTCAGCGCATCCACATCCGCGCGCAGGCTCTCTCCCAGCGCACGTGCCAGTTCATGCTTATCCTTGATAGCGGCAATCGCGTCGAGATGCGCGCTTTGAGCGGTGTCAATCCCCTTCGCCTCAATCCCCGCCTCGTCCATATACGAGTTGTAGAGGTCCGCAATCTTTCGCGCGTTTGACCCGCGGCCGCATTCGACTTCGCCGCTTCCTCAATCAATGCCGCCAGGCGCTTGTTGCTTTCCTTGTCCAGCATGGCAAACACGCCAATCGCCGCCTGGTCTGCCGGAATCTCCGTTCGTTTAATCCATTCCCCGTTGGCATACAGGTAAAAGTCATTGCCGGGCTTCACACTGGGATCCATGTTCGCAACCGCGATACCATGGGCTACTTCCGGTGCCGTACTTGGCGGATTTTGTGCATTCAGCGGCAGGAATGCCGCACATAGAGCAACTATCACCACACTTCGAATCACAATGGCGGAAAAATGTTTGATCGAATTCAAGGACTCTCTCCCGGCTTGCAGCAATCTCTGAACGCAGCATGCCCTTTTTACGATTAGACGTACCGAATCGTAACACGTCGCTTGGCACAGCAATTGTGATGAATTCCGGTGCCGAGACTTAATCCGACACGCCTCCGCCCCTCTTCTACATTAGCAACTTACTATCGCGGTGGTGGTTGCCCCTGATTATTTGCCGGTGGCTCTTGCGGACTATCGGATCCCGGTGCCCTTTTCAACTGTGGGCCACTCGACCCGGTTCTTCGTTCCCGCGACTGGGTTAGCCTGCAGCGTTTGCGTTCCTTCCGCGTTCATTCCTGGAACGCTCTTTCCCGGGAGGTAGCTCACTTCGACTGGCGCGTGCAGCGTAAAATCAAGCCTTGTCTCCGCCGGAATTTTCACTTGCTCGCCTTTTGTCACCGCTTGCACTGCCGTGCCGGCCCCGCCTCCCGCCGCTGCCCCAATCGCTGCCCCTTTACCCCCTCCAGCAAGACCGCCGATGACCGCTCCCAACACCGCGCCCCCGCCAATCACGGCCGCCGATTTTTTCCCTCGCGAAGCTCCTTTTTGCTGCACGTCACTCGTCGCTACCAGATATTTCTTGCCCTGAAATGTGAAGCTGTCCAGCGACACAGTCAGTTCGCTTCGTCCCGAGATGTGCCCCGCCGAATCTGCACTGATTAATTTCAGTGTCACGCTTGAATCTTTCGGCACTACCACTTTGTCATTCACGGCAATTGGTGCGTCCAGCGATCCTCGGAACGTTTGCCCCGTGCGGTTCACCGAACTGTCAATCGCGTCAATCGTTCGCACGGAAACGACGGCTCCCTCGGGAATTCTCACAATCACTGCTTGCGGCTTTGGCGGTGGAACTGCCGCCACCGGTGCGCTAGGCGCAACCGCAGTCGG
This sequence comes from Candidatus Acidiferrales bacterium, assembly GCA_963837885.1. GTDB lineage: Bacteria > Acidobacteriota > Terriglobia > Acidiferrales > UBA7541 > Acidiferrum. Next base: position 90,599 of record CAWIPD010000024.1, read on the forward strand.
CGACCCCTCCATAGCGATCGGTCCCGGGTCGGCCACCGGTTCAGAAGGCGCTGCCGGTGGTGGAATCACATCCCTCGAGATTATTCGGCGCTGTGAATCATCTGCATTTTGCGGTTGACTCGGTGCCGGCGTGGGTTGCGCCGGCGCGGATGGCGGGGGCGCGGATTTCTTTGCCGGTGGCGCAGCGGCAATCACTTGTTTTGCCGCCGGTTCAGGTCGAGCTTTCACAATCGCGACCGGCGCCACTGGAGCTGCCGAAGGAGCGGCTTCAACCGCTGCCTGTTGCACAGCCACGGTTGTCCGGTCGATCACCTTGCTGACCCCAACCGCTTCCGACGCAATCTTCTGCGCGGTTTCTCGAGCCGCTTCATCCGGCAACTGGCCAGACAGCGTTACCACGCCATCTTTCGCCTTCACCGAAATCGTCGAAGCCTTTAGCGCTGGCTCCGAGAACATCTTCCCCTGTATCGATGTGACGATCGTTTCGTCCGAGGGCCGCGCACCGTTTCCGCACCCCGTCGCCAACAACAGCAGAACGCTGCAAAGTACTGCCCCCACCGCTCTCTGACCACAACTAGAACCTCGACAGTAAAGTAGGATGCGCGCCACCTCTGCGCCCACTTCCCCAGTATAAGATGCCGCGCAAGGCCCAGACGACAACCCGTTCTGTCCCAACTTTTTTATGACTATTCCACTGCCCAAGAAATTGGCTATTTGGGCGAGTTCAACTCTGAAGAACCCAATACTGTTGCGGTGGATTAGGAGAAGTACGACTATCGGGGTCTAAGTACGAAGCGAGTAAGTATTCCCGCTCGGCGGAATCGGCTTTCCCTTGAATGCACTTGTGAAACGAACTCGCACTACCCAGAAGATCAGCAAAACCAGTGGTAGCAGGCTAAGAAATAGATATAGTCCGGTGCTGAATAGCGCCGAAGGAAGGCGCTGCCCGAGACCAACTGTCGAAAGCAATCTCAATGGCCGGTTCGATGGCCCCATGAAAAATGACCCTGCTGCGATGAACAACCCAAAACACATTCGCCAGAGAATGCCGGAGTATGCGCCTCACCCCAAAAACGCCACCCTGCATGAGTACGCGCACGTCCCCTGTGGCCGCAAGCAGACAAATGGTGCCCATGAAAAAATTCATTCCCACGGGAACCCCGTTTACGGAAGTTGCTCCGCTGCGAATCACTTCAATACCATTTATCCAGATTAGGATACCGAGCGTTAGCGGAATCAACAGCACAAGCCAGTCCATCCGGCTCACTTCCCCTTCCTTCGTCTTGCCGTTAGCCACCCAGTTCCAATCAGGTAGAAGGTTAGGATTCCGCCCCAGATGTTGCTTGATTGATTCTTCACAATTCCCAAGTACACGGCGCCGACAGCCATGACCAGCATCGATACGACGAACACCTTCCCGGCTTGGATGTGACGGGGAAAGCCTTTGCGGAAGAACATTGCTGCAGTGCCAGGACAACAGGCCAACGGTTCCAGCACAAATATGAACCACAAGTACGGGCGAATAAGGCACGGGCCACGTCCTTCCCTGCACTATATACGCCCGCCGGGGTCCAAGTGTTTCAGCCGCGCCGGTCCTATGCGCTTACGATGTCACCGACGTGGATTGTGCCACCTGCAGAAGTGGGTCGAAATTTGACCAAGAGAGAAACTACGGCAAATTGGCCAGCACAAGCGAAACCGGGCAACGCTTTACCCTCGGGATCAGGGGGCATATTGGGTGAAAACGGAGTCGCGAGATGCTTTCGCATGGCAGGGAGCGCAGGTTTTGAGTGCGGCCTCAGTGCCCGGCTTTCCGTCTTTATCGAAGTGGGCGTATCCCCATCCACCCGTCGACGCGAATTTTTTTGAATCTTTCACCATAAATTGAACGTTGGTGAGCGCTCCGGGAACGAACGACTGTGGATCGCCGAACACTTTGTCGTTTTCCTCCGACGGGGTATGAGTGTAGTGTAAAGCGGCGATGATTGTGCCGTCCGGAAATGGAAGCTTCCCGTCGCGGTACGCCTGAATCGCCACATCATTGCCTAAAATAGCCGCGAAACTATGCAGATTCCCTTCTTCATGCGCCACGGAGACCAGCCTCCAGTCGCGGTATCCAGGCGGAATTTGGATTCCGAAGATCGGCACGGCCTCACCGCCGCCTTGTCCTGACGCAGCAGCCGTCGAAAGCAAAACGCCGGCGCCCGCTGCAACTGTAATAAATAAGAAAGCGATCCATTTCATGGGACTCTCCTTTTGAGTCAACGTACTTGCCGAGTTCTCGTCTACGGCCATATCCGTGGAGCATATTGCGCACTTCGGACCGTCGATCAGGACCATGGATTACGAAGGTATAGATTCGAGTGTCCCGGATTCGATACAGAAATTCAGAGCTATTCTCAATCGCGAAAGCTTCCACCCCGATAGAGCGTGAATTCACCAGGGTTTCGCTACAGTCATCGCGAGTACGCCTGCCCACCGGGAGTTAACCAATTGACAGAATGAATTAACCAATGTAGCTTCTCCCAAATCCTTCGCCGGGACGGCAGAAACGGGAGAAGATACTTATGGCCAGGCGTCAATTCCTTTCGCAGTTGCTCGGTCTGCCTTTCTTAGCACTCGGGGCCAAAGCCCAGGAATCGAAAAAAACTCTGAAAATCATGATGAGGAGTTCTTGGGGAACCGACGACCCCACCCGCGCCTCTTTTGTGTTTGCTCATGCTCTTGCTTTGTCGGACGCAGGCCACGATGTTCAGATTTTCTTGACTGCTGACGCCACCTATCTGATGCGTAAGGCCACTTCCGATGCAGTGCTTCCCATTGGTTGGCCACCGCTCAGCGAATTGCGCGAGAAAATCCTCGCCAAACACATTCCTGTCTTTTCTTGAGGAGCTTGCTCCCGGGCCCGTGGGGTCTCGGAAAGTGATCTCGCCAATTGGGGCGCGAAATTCGGTAACCCAGCGACCTTCGTTTCTCTAGTGGAATGGGCCGATCGAATAATCAGCGAATAGCGTCGCAGGCACAAAGCTTTTGCCGGAAGGCCCGCGAATCGAGCGTTACAAACCTGCCTTCGTCTCATTCCCCAATTTAAATCGAGTCGCTCTTCGCCCTCCGGCATCTAATTTGTGAACCCGACGATCCTGCTAATGCGTAAAGTAACGCGGAGGTGTAACCATGACTGAATCTACTGACCTTCGAATGACACGAATTCCACTAAACAACGATGCCGGTCGCATACCCGCACTCGGCTTTGGCACCTTAATTCCCGATCCGGCCGTGACCATAACTGCCACCAGAGATGCCCTGGAAGCCGGATTTCGCCACTTCGATTGCGCGGAAAGATACGGAAACGAACGTGAAGTAGGCACGGGGTTGCAGGCAGGACTTGCCGCTGCAAAGATCACTCGCGAAGATATTTTTGTCACCACTAAGCTGTGGAACACCAATCATCGGCCCGACCGCGTCGAACCGGCATTCACCGCGAGCCTCGATAAACTCGGCCTCAAGTATCTGGACCTCTATCTCATTCACACTCCTTTTGCATTTCGCCCCGGAGACGATCAGGATCCGCGCGATCAAAACGGCGATGTCCTCTACGACCGCGACGTCACTTTGCTTGACACTTGGAAAGCCCTGGAAACTCTCGTCGATCATGGCAAGTGCCGCGCCATCGGTCTTTCGGACGTCACCTTGGACCAACTACTGCCCATCTACGAATCCGCCAGAATCAAGCCCGCCGTCGTGCAAGTGGAATCCCATCCCTACCTGCCGGAAACAGAACTATTGGCATTCTGCAAGGAGAAGGGCGTTGTGCTCCTGGCTTTTGCGCCATTAGGTCACGGCATGAAGCCGGGGCTGCTCGAAGATCCCGTCGTTTCCGCTGTCGCCGCGCGAGTTGGTAAGACGCCAGCACAGGTGCTCCTGGCTTGGGCAGTCCAGCGCGGCACGGCCGTGCTTACCACGCCCAAAAGTGCGGCCCGTGCGAAAGAAAATTTCGATATCTCCACACTTCCCGCGGACGCGTTTGACCAAATCAATCAGATTCAAACTCGCCAGCGACTGAATCCAGTTGTGAACACGGGCGTTCCCGGTTT
>CAWIPD010000025.1:0-77838 GCA_963837885.1 Candidatus Acidiferrales bacterium
CGCTGACGTTTCCGTCTACAGATGAAACCTCGGGAGTCCTGGAGATCAAGATTCAAGCGGATAGCGTAGACACCGGAAGCGGGATCAAGAACGGGAAACTGAAGGGCCAGGATTTCTTTGATGTGGAACGGAATCCATTGATCACCTTCAAGTCAACGAAGATTGTTCCGAGTGGCTCAAACAGGTACGAAGTGGATGGCGACTTCACGATACGTGGAGTGTCAAACCCGGAAAAGTTGACGCTGGTGGTCTCCCGATCGGGAACAAGCTCCGGCGAAATCAAAGGCACGATGGTTTTCAATCGTAAGGATTACGGCATGAACAAGGGCATTCCCTTTATCAAGATCGCCGACCACGTGGATGTCAGCTTCCATCTGAAAGCGAAACGAGTCAGCGGCCCGCCGCTGGACGTCAAGAAATAGGAGCGACGGAGTCCGCGGCTTCATTCTTTTTAAGTTTGGCTACCTCCCAGGGCCAGCACCCTTCGATTTCGACGGTGATCGACCAACTCAATACCGTTCGCACAACAATCAACAGACCAAGTGAGAGGATTTCTTCGCGCGTGGGCGATACGGTCACCGTGCGAATAATGTCGGCGGCCACCAGGAATTCCAGACCGAGTTGCAGGGCCCTGCCGATGAAGAATTTGAGATTGTCGTAGGCATGGAGACTTCTGCGGTACAGTTCCAACAGCCCGCGAAGTGTGGCGTAGAGAAAGGCCAGCCCGATAACCGCCACGCCGACGATCTCCATCCCGAGTGCGATCAGCTCAATACTTTTGAATACTGCAGAGGGTTCCATAGGATTGCCTATCTCGAGTGACAGACCCGTGATGAATTTGTACGGTCAACGGCACCAAACCGGAGGCTGCGAGGTCGGAAGCAGAATGCAACGCATGGTAGCACAGGCCGTGTCTGGCCGCAGTTCGATTACCTACTTCACACCGCCCCCCAATACCGCTTAGCGTCGTCGGCGTGGCACCGGCATTCAGGTTGGCGTGTTCAATGTTCCGGGTGAAGGCACCTACACAGCCACAATTGATATCGTGGACGAGGGTCTCCGCAGGCCGTCCTATACAGTCACCCTCGGGATCGTGGGAAAAGACGGCCAAGCATCGCCTCGGCGGGAAAATGAGCGCAGAAGATAGCAAAAAAAAGGGGCGCCCTGCTCTCTCAGGGCGCCCGTGAAGCAGAAGGGAGACGAATGTTTTAGCGCATCGTCGAGCCAGAGGAGCTGCTCGCCGACTTAGCGTTTGGGTCCAGGCTGAGAATTCCTTCGGTGGCAGACACGGCGATGAGCGAACCATCGCGGCGAGTACCCACAACCGGGAAGTAGCTCTGGGAAAGTGGGTCATCCATGTGCTGCCAGGTCTTGCCGCCGTCAAACGAGGCCATCAGGCCTTGCTTGCGCAACGAAACGACCAAGGCATTGCCGTTGCCAGCAACCGACTGGAAAGAAAGTTCGCGGATGTCGGTGCGGTTCCAGTTGCGTCCGGCATCGTGTGAACCGTACAAGCCCATGTTGGTAGTGATGTAAAGAGAAGTGTCGTCGAGGCGGTGCAGGTGCAGATTGCCCGCGGCGGCAAAAGAAAGTTCTTTGGCTTCCCAGTTGGCGCCATTGTCAGGCGAGTAAAGAAGATTGGTTTCTGCGATAGCCCAGACTTGATTGCCGTCCGTGGAAACTTCCACGGACTGAGCAGGCTTGCGAGTCAGAGGATCGATGCTGACGGACTTCCAGGTTGTGCCCTTGTCGCGAGAGACAAGCACGCCGCCGGTTGTGGCCGCGTACCAAGAGTCTTTGCCGAAAATCATGTCGTTGACCATGTAAGCGGCCAGCGTAGGAGTAGCAGGCTTTGCGACAGGCTTCTTCGTCGGGAGCTGCGCCCTTCTTCGTCTTGGTGGCAGTTGCGGCTGCAGGAGCAGAAACTGCGTCGGGGACGTAGAGGCCCGCGCGAACCCATTTCCTGGTGGTCTCGTCGTACTTGGACCAGCCGCCCATGGTGAGGGAAGCCCACCAACCATTCGGCGAAGCATAGACGTGGCGCAGGTCGGTGCGCTTGAGTCCAGGGCCAAGTGTTGTCCAAGAATTGCCACCATCCTTCGTGGCGAGGAAAGCGTCGTTGTCGAAGGTCAGCACGACAAGCGCACGTTCCGGATGTTCCCGGTCCATGGCTACGTCGGTGATATGCTGGTGCTGGAAGCCGTTGTTGGCGGAGGTGAAAGTAGCACCGCCGTCATTGCTGATTTGCACGCCTTCGCGCTCTGTGCCGATGATGATGCGTTGAGAATTCTTGGGATCGATGACCAAAGCGTTGATGATCCAATCACCGGGAGTCACGCGCTTGAAATCCTTGTCGTTGACAGTCTTCCAGAGGCCGCTGGTGGTTCCAGCATAGAGCGTTTCGTGGTTGTTGGGATCCATGCGAATGATTTGTGTGCGGCGGAAGGTGTTGGGAATGCCCTGATACTTGACCCATTGCTGAGCGCCGTTGGTGCTGTGGTAGATGCCAGAGCATGCGGTGGCGTGGACGTTATCAGAATTCGAAGGATCAACGATGATGCTCATCACGTCGGAATCGTCGATCATTCCTTTGACCACGGGGAACCAGTTCTTGCCGCCATCGGTGGTTTTCCATGGCAAGTGATACGTGCCCGCGTAAATAATGTTGTTGTCCTTCGCGTCGAATGCTACGGAGTCAAAATTTTTCAGGTCGGAATGATTGTCGGGAGTAATTTTGGTCCAGCTTGCGCCTTCATCTGTGGAACGATACACGCCGGTCAGTGAGCCAGCGAGAAGAAGAGTGGGATCCGTTGGAGATTGCGCAAGAGCGCGGACGGTTTCATGAGCGAGGCCGATGATGTTCCAGGTGCGGCCGGCATCATCGCTGCGATACACGCCGCCGCCGTTGGAATACAAAGACCAGGCGCTGGCGTACAGACGGTTGCCATTGCGCGGATCAACAATGATGTGAGTAACCACATCGTCCTGCGCACTGCTGAGGCGACTGAGCAATTGCCAGTGTCCACCTTCATCGCCGGAGGTGAAGACGTGGCCGTCGGCAGTACCGAGGTACAGTCTGCTGACGTTATTGGGGTCTGCGGAGAGCGTGATGACGGTTCCGCCAGATGGCCCAACTTGGTGCCAAGTTTGCGCCTGAGCGCTGAAGATTGATGCGAAACCGAGTGCGGCAACGGCTAGTAGTGAACGCTTCATATATGCATTCTCTCCGATGTGGCAGTGCGCCTACAAGCTACAAGGTGGTAGTGTACGGAGGAAGCAAGGGAATGGGTGCTGTCCGTAAGTACAGATTGCGAACAAGTTACCGTTAGTCCTAGTACCCAGATCGAATGGACACCGATTTGTCGGGTGATTCTGGGACACAGAAACTTTTTTCTCATCCGGGGGTTCTATTCACCGCGGAGTTCGTCTGCATCATACTTGTAGATAAGCTTGCCTGGTTCGGTGCACTGCTCCGAGCCAGCTCAGGGGAAATACGATGAAGACCATTTTGAACCGGAAGATCAGCATGGCTGTGGTAACCGGCCTGGTTGCATTGCTGTTTTCGGTGACGCCTGCGGCGCGCGCACAGAATCCCCAACCCGGCCCCGCGGTTGATGCACAAGGACAGACGCAAGACACCCAAGAGCCAGCGCTGAATGACGACGCCGATCCACCATCGCGCGTTGCGCGCATCAGCTTCTTGGACGGCAGTGTGTCCATGCAACCGGGAGGAGCAGGCGACTGGGGCGCAGCGTCGCTGAATCGTCCTGTAACCATAGGCGACAAACTTTGGACCGATCAAAATTCGCGCCTGGAATTGCAGGCTGGTGAGGCTTCGATCCATCTGGGCTCTATGACCGCGCTTTCGTTTTTGAATTTGGATGAGATGGCCACGCAAATGAGATTGGCGGAAGGAAGAATCCATTTCCGCGTGCGCGAAATGCGCGAAGGAGATTTGTACGAGGTCGATACGCCGAACATGGCGTTTACGGTGAAGCAGGCTGGAGCGTTCCGGATCGAAGTAAACGAGAATGGAGACGCCGCGAATATAACCGTGATCCGCGGCTTGGGCGAAGTGGCGGCCGGCGGCCAGACGTACACGTTGCATGCGGGTGAGCGGGGCACGGTTATCGGGATGGACAACGCGGTCAAGTACGAAGCGCACGCAGCGCCGCTGGATGCGGCGGATGATTTGGACACGTGGGCCGATCAGCGCGATTTGCGCGAAGAAAATTCGGAGTCAGCCAAGCACGTTTCGCGTGAAGTGATCGGGTATAGCGACTTGGACGACAACGGAACATGGAGCGAAGAACCGAATTATGGTTCGGTGTGGTACCCGAATTCCGTGTCGCCTGGGTGGGCTCCGTACAGCTACGGCTACTGGAATTGGGTGGGGCCTTGGGGCTGGACTTGGATTGACTATTCGCCATGGGGCTTTGCGCCTTACCACTACGGTCGCTGGGTATATGGCGGCGGACGCTGGGGCTGGGCCCCGGGGCCGATTTACGCTCGAGCCTATTACGGCCCTGCGTTCGTAGGATTCCTTGGTGGAGTCCACGTCGGAATCGGGTTTGGAGTTGGGGTTGGAGTGGGCTGGTTCCCCCTAGGTTGGGGCGAGCCATACCATCCGTGGTATCACGCGGGTCCCGGCTACTGGAACAGCATCAACGTGCACAACACGTACATCAGCAACGTGAATGTGATTAACCACGGCGGAGCGTACAACTACGCGTACGCACACAACACCAACGCGGTGACGGTGGCGTCGCACAGTGAGTTTGCGAACGGCCAGGCGATCCACAGGACTACCGGGCAGGTGACTGCTTCAACTTTGCGCGGGGCATCGGTAACCAATCGAGCGAACATTGCGCCAAGCCGGTCCAGCTATCTTGGCGCACAGAATTTGCGCGGTAGCGCGGCTGTTCCATCCAGTAGTGTACAGGCTCGACCGGTAGTCGCACGTACGACGCCTGCGGCAGGCGCTGCGCAAATGCCGGTACATACAATGAATAATGCCGGGCTGACGCAAAACCATGCGAACGGTTCAGGGATCAGCAATATCCGAGGAGGAGCTTCGCGGACGAACTCCACAGCCTCACGCACATGGAGTGCGCAGGGAAACGCAACCGATTCCGGGCACGCACCGCAAGGTTTCGGCGCGAAGAGCACGAATGCAACCAACGGCACCACGGCTAACGGACAAGTGAATAACAACCGAACGTCCTCTACGGGTGGCAACACCGCGAACACCAGGAGTTCCGTAAATCGACCGCCATCCGGGAATACCGCGAATCGAACCTATTCACCTGCATCCAGCAGCGGGAGTCACCCGAGCACAGCACCGCGTCCCTATAGTCCATCTCCCGCGCCGCACACGGCCTCAGCTCCGCACACTGCTGGTGGTGGAGGAAGTTCACATCCGAGTGGCGGAGGAGGTTCGCACCCAAGCGGTGGCGCGCCTCACGGTGGGGGTGGCGGCGGTGGTGGACATCATCGCTAAAGCGAAGTGAAAACATCCAAGAGGGCCCGGACGACATTACGCGACCGGGCCTTTTTTTTTGCGTCGATCTTATCTGAATCGAAGCGAGTCTTTTTCTCTGTAAAACTCTTTTTCTCTGAGTGTGTTACATATATTGAAGCCAGGTTTCAGGTCGTTTTCGATGAAACTCAAGAGAGCTTGCGAACCTCCCAGGGCGAACGGAGCTCCAATTGGCTTCTAAGTGCTGAATGCCTGAACGGAATCAGTAGGAAGTTACCAGGAGAGAAGAATGCGTATGAAGACTCGAGCTTTGTGCTGGCTAGTTTGCGTGGGACTAATCTGTGCATTTTCTTTAGCGGCGGCCAAGCCTGCAGTAGCGGATGACGATGATCCCCCGGGACGTGTGGCTCGGCTCAGCCTTGCCAACGGCCAGGTTTCGTTTAATCCCGCAGGGACGGACGACTGGGTAGGCGCGGTAGTCAACCGGCCGGTAACCACAGGGGATAAATTGTGGACCGATCACGAGAGCCGCGCGGAATTGCATGTGGGCACGGCGGCGTTTCGTCTTTCCGAAATGACTGGCATGTCGTTCTCTGAATTTGACGGATCAGATGATGCAGGTGAGTTTGACGGAAGGAACTTTGAATATCCGCGTCCGCCGGTTGAATGATGATGAAGCCATTGAAATTGACACGCCCAACCTGGCGTTTTCCATTTTGCGGCCGGGTCGTTATCGCGTGAACGTGAACGAAAACGGGGATACCACGATCATCAATGTTCGAGATGGCGAAGGAGAAGTTACCGGAGCAGGCTCCGCTTACACCATTCATGCAGGTGAACAGGCTTTTCTTACTGGTACGGATTCGCTGAGTGCGGATATTGAAGCCACTCGCGGATCAGGACGAATTCGACAACTGGTGCAATGAACGCGATATGCGCATGGAGCATTCAGTCTCCAGCCGCTACGTTTCCGATGACGTGATCGGCTACGAAGATCTGGATGACAATGGTGGATGGAGACCGGATCCCGATTACGGCAACGTTTGGTATCCACACGTCACGCTGGTGAATTGGGCGCCGTATCGCTACGGCCATTGGGCGTGGGTTGCGCCTTGGGGATGGACCTGGGTGGATGATGCGTCTTGGGGATTTGCGCCGTTTCACTACGGACGCTGGGTTTTTGTGCGCGGGAGCATGGGGCTGGGTTCCGGCTCCGCCGCGAGTTATCGGAGCAGTTTATGTCCGGCCGGTTTACGCGCCAGCGTTAGTGGCTTGGGTCGGCGGACCGGGATTCGGAATCGGTGTTGGCGTTGGAGTAGGTGTGAACGTAGGATGGTTCCCGCTGGGGCCGCGCGAAGTATTCGTGCCGTCGTATCACGTCAGCCGCGTGTATGTGACCAACGTGAATGTTTCCAATACGCGAGTGAATGAAACGGTGGTGAACAACTATTACAACACCACAGTGGTCAACCGGAACGTAACCGTAACCAACGTGCATTACGTAAACCAAAGCGTGCCCGGCGGAGTTACGGCTACCAGCGGACAGAACTTCACCTCGGCGAGACCCGTCGGCACAAATCAGGTGCGGGTCGATGCCCGCGAAATGGCCGCAGCGCCCGTTGCTGCTGGCGCTCCCGCGGTTGCCCCGCCCAAGCAAGCGGTGCTCGGCTCTGGCATGAGCACGAATGTACATCCTCCCGCTGCAATGCAAAACCGCGCGGTGGTGGCGAAGACTGCTCCGCCGCCTCCGCCGCCTTCGTTTGCGAAGCAGGCGGCAGCGGTTCAGGCAAATGGCGGACGACCGATTTCCGTGACGCAAGCGCACCAACTGGAACCTGAACGCGCGCGTGCCGCTGTTGCGCCGGTGAAGATTGCACCGGCGGCTAAGGCTGCCACGCCGAAGGTGAACAATGTGCAGGGAAATGCGAATCGTAATACTCCTCCTGCGCAGCTCAATAACAACCGGCCGACAAATGTGCCGCAGACCCCAGCGAATACAAACACAAATGCGAACCGGCCGCCTGCCGCGCGAACGAACAGCAATTCCAGCATGGATTCTCAACTGGAGCAGAAGCACCAGCAGCAGATGCAGGAATTGAACCAGAAACAGGATCAAGAGCGTCAGAAACTTGATGAACAGCGCTACAAGGAACAACAGGAGTTGCAGAAAAAGGCAGCCGATGAAGCCAAGCAGCAGCAATTGGAGCAAAAGCACCAGCAACAACTGCAGCAACTGGAACAGAAACATGACCAGGAACAAGAGCAACTGAAGCAACAGCAGGAAGCGGAGCACGCCAAGGCGGCGAAGCAGACAGTGCCGCCAAAGCAGGCGCCACCACCAAAGCCCAAATCAGACGACAAGCCGCATCACTAGAAGACAGCGGAATCTTCGAAACAGGAAGCTGCGAAAGCGCTCCGATACGTTCGGGGCGCTTTTGTTTGGGCATTCGGCTGCTTATCGCGAGTGTGATATCTTAAAATGATTCGGCATGAACGCGTCTACTCTGTCACCACAATTATTTCGCAAGGTGGTCGGCCACTTTGTCACCGGAATCACCGTCATTACGGTGGAGCGATCTCCGGGGCAGGTTCATGGCATGACCGCAAATTCTTTCACCTCGGTGTCGCTGGACCCCTTGTTGATTCTGATTAGCGTGGACCACAATGCGCGGCTGCTTTCGTTTCTTGAGGTGCAGGGACGATTCGGTGTGAATATCCTGAGGGATACGCAGCAGACTTTCTCGGAACACTTTGCGAAGCCTTTGCAGGATTATGACGCGAATGAATCATTGGGGATTCACTTTCGCTGGACAGAGACGGGTATCCCCTTGCTGCAGGACGTGCTGGCGCATCTGGCATGCAATGTGGTGGCAAAACATCCGGCGGGCGACCACACGCTCTTTGTGGCAGAGGTTGAGAGCATGGACGTGGGAGAAGGGGAACCGCTGCTGTATTACACCGGAAAATACCGGCGGATCGCGAAATAATCCTCCGCAGAACATCAGCTATACGTTTACCAATGGGCACAGATTTTGAGTTGAACTAGCGTTCAGAGCCAGAAGGGCGCGCGGGCTCGGCATTGTCGCCGATTTCTTTGCGGTGGCTTTTTACTTCCCGCAGGGCATAGATGGATTTATTTTGCGATTCGTAATAAGTGCGAGAGCTGATTTCTCCCAGTAATCCCATGGAAATGAATTGAATCCCGCTAACAAACAGGGCGATAGAGAGCAGCAGGAGAGGGCCGTGTTGCGCCATGATGTCCTGCTTGTAGATGACCTTATCGACTGCCAGGAGAAAAGCCAACAATAAGCCGGTGCCTGAACCAGCCATTCCGAGCAATCCAAAAAATTGCAGCGGGCGCGTGGAATAGTCCAGCAGAAACTTGATCATGATCAAGTCAAAGAAGACGCGAATGCTGCGGCCAATTCCGTAATTCGATTGCCCATTCTTGCGTTCGGGATTGGATATGGGAACTTCGGCAATGCGCGCACCGGTGGAGCTGGCGAGGGCAGGGATGAAGCGGTGCAGTTCACCGTACAACTGAATCTCTTGAAGAATTTCGCGGCGATACGCTTTGAAGGTAGTGCCGAAATCGTGGAGTTCGATGCCGCTCAGTTTGGCCATGAGCCAGTTTGCGATGCGACTGGGCACCTGGCGCATCAGCCAATGGTCTCTGCGGCGGGAACGCCAGCCGCTGACGAGGTCGTAGCCTTCCTCGATTTTTTCCAGGAAGCGGGGAATCTCCTCGGGATCGTGTTGCAGATCTCCGTCCATGGAAATAACCACTTCTCCGCGGGCAAAATCGAAACCGGCTTTCAGGGCAGGTGTCTGGCCAAAATTGCGACGCAGCCGGACGACGTTGACGCGGCGATCGTGCTCGTAAATTTCGGTGAGAACTTTGTAGGAATTGTCTTTGCTGCCGTCGTCTACGAAAACCATTTCGTAGGCTTCGCCGATGGAGTCCATAACTTCCGTCAGCTTCATATAGAGCTGTGGGATGTTTTCCTGTTCGTTGTAGAACGGAACGACCACCGAATAACGGATGGCAGCGTCGCTTCGCATACTTCTTTCCATGCCTCTCAAATTTGCTTTCGCGGCACGTGCGGCCGATCTCTGCACGCGATCTGCAGATCCCCAAAGTCTTTGAGCCCTGACCCAAAAGGCGGTCTGGCGAGATGAGCCAATCAGCCCTCCATCGCCATATCCTTAAAGTTTATCAGGCGTATGCCTTGCGTGGCGACAAGTTTTCTAATGGCCCCATCCGTAAGAATATTGAGTTCGGCCTGCCGGGATTCCTGTAGGCGGGTGTGTGTCTGACGCAGTTCTTCATCGGCGTAACCCGGGTGGCACATCAGCTCTGTAGTGCCGTCGGGCAGGATTTGCAGCAGCCGCTCCACGCCTTCGGCCATCAAGACCCCGGTCTGGGCGATACCGCAGAAATAATCGGGGGTAGCGATTCCGACGCGGCTGGCCATACCGCGAGCATCACGCGCCAACAGTTTTAACCCGCGCGCCTGCACGCCCTGTTTGACGATGGTAGTGGTTTGTGGGTCTTTGCCTTCGGAAAGGACCGCGCGCAGTTTGGAATCCTCGTGAGAAATGCGAACGGCGCGAATACCGTGCTTTTTGGCTAAGCGCAAGGCGACTTGGAATAAGCCGGGAAGCATGTGGACGTGTTTATGGCCATCGAGATGAGTGGGCGAGATTCCGGCGTCGCGAATTTTCTGGATTTGGGCGTCCCACTCGAGCTCAACTTCTTCGACTAGTAGGCTGCGCCTGGCGATTCGCAGTAATAAACTCTCCGGACCGCCATCCAACTCACTGGTTTCGCTCAGCAGACTTTTCACCGCCGAAGTGGGAGCGACCGAGGGGCCATCACTCAGGTTCAGATGGACTCCGACGCCGAGACCGGGGTTCGCTTGAGCGGTGAGGATCGCAGAGGCGAATGCACGTCCGTTGGCCAGCAGAGAGGTGCTCATCACCAGTCCGCGACGGTGGGCGTCGGCTATGCCGCGGTTGACCCCCTCGGTCCAACCTAGATCGTCCGCATTTACGATGAGATTCCTCACCCTGACTGTCCTTCCGTACAGCTACTCTTTTGCAGCATTGTGCTAATTCGTACCATTGACCGTGTTTCTCTCTAACTCTAGCATGGCCAGATAGAGGGGTAGATGACTGTAAAGCTTGGGGAATTAAAGCAGGCAGGAGCACGCTATCAGGAAAAACGCCGCGGACGCCGCATGAATTCGCGCGTGCCGGTGCGATTGGAATGGGATTCAACAGGGAGCGGACGCGTGTCTGTGGAGACGGTGACGAGGGTGGTCAATCCCTACGGATGCATGATGGTTTTGCGGCATTCCCTGGAGCTGAATCATCGAGTGGCACTGACGAATCTTTCGACGCAGTCCAGTAACGCGGCTGTGGTGGTTTGGAAAGGGAATCCGCAGCCGGATGGTTGGGAGTACGGCGTAGAACTGGTGGCGCCGGAGATGGACTTTTGGGATATCGAACTATGACGCCTCCTCAAAAAACGACTTCCCCCGCGCATGCCCCCAGCAGCGCTTCCGCTCCATTGACGCAAGTGAAGCGGAGCCCGAATGCAGCGCGTCCGCAGACGGCCGAAGAACGCCGACGCGCGCAGCGTGTGCTGCTGAGGATGCCGATCCTGGTGCACATGACCGGAAAGGCCAACCCGATTCACGGATTCACGCACACAGTTAGCGCAACCGGCGCGATGATTATTTTGCCGGAAGGGATTGCCCAGGGCACAAAGTTCCAGGTGGAAAATCCCAAGACGCAGAAAAAGGTGGAAGTGAATGTGGTTCGGCCGCCGCAGTTGAACCAGGAAGGTTCGCTGATTCCGGTGGAGTTCACCTCGCCCAGCCCGAACTTCTGGAATATTTTCTTCCCGCCAAACGCAACGGCGTAACAGTTCGCTTTGCTTTCTATCGCGTGATTTGTCTGTCCCTCTTATTGCAACGTAATGGTCAGGGTAGTCTGATGTTGCAAGCTGCCAGTTGTGGCCAGAAGGGTTAATTGGCTGGAACCTGTATACACTTCGTTTATTGCTGACGAAGTGGAGGGCAAATTCGCGTTGTCCCCGCTATACTGCGCGGTGTATTGATACGTTCCGAAATATGCAGCAAGGAAGCTAACCGGCAGGGTCGCTTTGCCGTTTACGAGATTGACGCTCCCCGAAATCTGATTCGATCCCTGGTAAAACGTCACATTTCCGGTCGGCGAACCTGAAGAGGTTACAGAGGCAGTAAGAGTCGCGGACATCCCGGGGCCAAGTTTTGGATTGTCTACCGTTAGCGTAGTTGTGCTTGGCACTAGCGTGATACCGCCACCACCACCTCCCCCTCCGCCACCACTGCCGCCTCCACCTCCGCAGCCTAAACTGAAGCTGAGCATGCTGAGGACTAAGAGGAGAAATGCTGCCCGAAAGCGTTTACGTCTGCCTGGAATACCGACTAGATACACACAGAAAATGAGGAAAGCCAGGCTGATCGACCACCATCCCGTTTTGGAATATCCCAAAAGACCTGCGTGTTTAATTTGTGTTTTCAGGGCGTTGGATTGAACGCCGTTTGTTCCCGTCGTGGTGAGCTGAATGGTAACGGGGACGGTCGTTCCGTTCAGGTTCACCGGACTCGGAGAGAATGAAAGAGTTGCGCCCGCAGGGACAGTTCCATAGGTGGTTAGGGTAACGGGACTTGGGTTATTGGACAGAGGAGCAATTTGGAAAGAGCCGGTTCCGGTCTGGCCAGCAGTGGCGGTGACGGTTGGGTTGGCGGTGATCGTGAAATCAGGAATATTTACCGTGACGAAAACGCCGTTCTGGTTGTCGGCATAATTGGGATCTTGGGTGTAATACGCTTGGATTCCCTCGCTACCTTGCGGCGTGGTGGCAAAACTTGCTTTCAAAATCTGGTTACCATTGCCGTCCGTGGTAAGCGTGGTGGGACTCGTAACAGGCACTTGAGTGGTTGATGCTGAGAAAGTGAGTCTGCCGGCGAGTGGAGGAGACGTGTGGTTCGCGATGACCGTTGTGGTGACGTTGACCGGCGAGCCATACATTACCGTGCTGTTGTCTACGGAAACGTTGATGGTAACCGGATATTGAGATACGTAGGTAGCAGGAGACGTTGTCGTGGACGTGGCGTAGTTTGCGTCGCCGCTATACGTGGCCGTGAGGGTATGGCTGCCCGGGGCGGAAGGTGTGAAGGACAGGCTGCCTTGGATATAAGGATTCCCGCCTTGTGATTGCACCGATACTGTCCCCGGTATGGGGTTGCCGCCGTCAAAAAATGTAAACGTTCCAGTGGGAGCGACCGCGTTCCCGAAGTTGGCTGTAGCGGTTGCGTAGATTGTCATGGATTGGCCCACTAACGCCAAAGTTTGGCTCGAAATTGTCGTGATCGTTGGCGCGGGCGTGACGGTAATGGTGTCGGTTACTGAGCTAGCATTGTAACTGTTATCCCCGCTGTAGACTGCTTTGAGTGTGTGAGTGCCACCAGTAAACACAGTGATGCTTGGTGCGATATCTCGTGTGTAGCCCATCCCATTTAAGCTAAATGTTCCCTGGTCGACGGGCTTCCCATTGTCGGTGAGCACAACAGTTCCGGTCGGGCAAGTGAGAGCATTTTGATTAATGCAAAGAGGTGAAGGCAGGCCATTGGCTCCCATAGCAGTGGAAGTATTGGTGACGAACATGCGGATCAGAAATTGGCTGCCGTACGGCACGGTTGTGGCATTCGGATTGGTGACTTGTCCGATGGAGTTTTCGGCGGGAACGGTAATGTAGGTTTGGCTATTTTCTGGGGCAACGGTCACACTGAGAGGTGGAGTAGAGTCGCTCGGAGCGTTTGTGCCATCACCGGCATAGTGG
This sequence comes from Candidatus Acidiferrales bacterium, assembly GCA_963837885.1. Classification (GTDB taxonomy): domain Bacteria; phylum Acidobacteriota; class Terriglobia; order Acidiferrales; family UBA7541; genus Acidiferrum. Next base: position 13,371 of record CAWIPD010000025.1, read on the forward strand.
GCGAATACCTGATAATTCGTGCCGCCGGGCAGACTTTGCGTTGTGCCAGTGAAGCTACCATCTGCTTTCAGCGTAAAGTGGTCAAATCCTTGTGTGACGCCATTGATTGTCGCTATCAAAGAAATGTCGCCAGTCGCTGCGCTCGTCCCGACCGTCGGCTTCACTGTGCCACTCACGGTTACATTTTCATTTGTGCCATGAGTTATGCCCGTCGTTTTGGACAGTGTAAGGGTCGTAGCCGTGGGCACGGTCGACACGTTTTTCCAATTCGTGACCAGGTTGCCAATATTAACTGTGCCTAGTCCCGTGGCTAGGTCGTACCCTGGCGTAACTGTCCAACCTTCAGTCGTTGTGTGAGCTGGGTCGACGAGGACGCCGAGGCTGCTTCCCGTGGCAACGCTGCAATTGGCCTTACCCGCGGCGCAGGGTACGCTATTGGTGCCGACGCTACCTTGGAAATAGCTATTTCCGCCAACGATGTCATTGAATACGCAGTTCGCTGCTTCTGCAGGTGAAGAAGCGCAACTGTAACCACTTTTTTTCGCCAGTTGATACAAAATGTAATTGGCATTGCCCTGGCGTTTGGATCCTCCGGTGGCGCCCTGGTATTGGTCGACGAGCGCCATTACACCGGCGAAGGCCGGCGCGGAGGCTGAAGTGCCGCCAATAATATTGAAGTCCAGGAAACTGCTGGCAAGGCTGAGATCGCAGGTATTCTGGTTGATTATATTGCTGTCCTGCTGGCAGACGATGTAACCAGAAAGATCAAACCCCGGACTGGCAAAGAGAGAAATGTCCGGTTGATATCGGTGGCTGCCTGAAGGTACTCCGGCAACACCCAATTGCCAGAACGGTTTGGGATAGACAGTGCTCTGGCCACCGCTGCCGGCAAAAATGTCCTGAAAATTCTGTCCCTGAGCCGTGGTGCAACCTAGTAGTCCCAATTGGGCGCAACTTTCATTCCAGGGAATTTCCGGGATGTAGCCGAGCGCGGAGGCTCCGGTGACGGAATCGTTGCCGCTTTCCGGTTTCCAGTAAGTGCTCCATTTGTTGATTTGATCGAAGTCGGTGCCGCCAACGGAGACGTTGAACGGCGTGCCAGAGAGGCCACTGACGGCTAATCCCTTTGTGGCTACATTTTCCGTATTGAAATCGTCGCACCCCGCCGAACCGCCATCGCCCGCAGAAACTACTACGGTGATGCCCTGTGCGGCGGCTTGTTCCCAAAGAGAGTTATAAAACGCGTTTCCTCCTGTGCCCAAATCCGATTCGCAAGCTCCGTAACTCTCGCTCATGACATCGGCGAGGTTGTGCTCGATGATGTAGAGCGCGGAAAGATCAATTCCAGCGGCGGCTGGCGTGGAGGCGGAGACCACGAATTTGACGGTGGCTCCGGGCGCAACGGCTCCGGACCACTGAACGTCGAGGTCAGCTTCACCTTCTTCATCAGTCGAGGTGATCCCCGGATCCTCGCCATTTAGGATTATGTTGCTGCTGGTGAAATTCGCGGGTAATCCAAAAATTGAGCGGAAATTCGTGACGTCGGACACATTGATGTTGGTCTCTCCGACGATGGCGATAGTTTGACCGTTGCCATTGGTGCCGCCAGCGATCAAAGCTTTGGAATTATAAATCGTGGCGAAATCTCCCGGTCCGACGCCATAGAAAAAACCGTTTGGATTATTTCCGGGAAACGTAAACAGCGGTTGCAGTCCGGCTTTTCCTGCAACGCGACGGGCTACCCCCTTCATGATGGCGTGCGAGTGCCGAGGAAAACTGTTGAGCGAAACGATGCCCGCCACCACCGGGGCTAGCGCCGCGGGAATTTGTGGATCCTGCGCATTGGCGGTGAACACATTGCCGTTCACTTCATATTTGTGGATTTCGGTTCCGAAGGCTTGCTGGACCTGGGCCACATTGCCCGAAAACTCGATGATGGTTTTACCGCTGTAAACCTTGTTTACGGTGAAGCCCTGCGCGGTCAGCCAGCCGGTGATCGCCTGAATATCGGCATCCGCGGGGCCATACGTCACACCAAAGATCTGCGGAGTCAACCATGCATGATAATTTGGCGAACTCTTGTCCTGTTGCTGCTCCATGAAATTCTGCAGAGCGGACTGCTGCGCGTCGCTCCGTTTCAGGAGCAGCAGCATGCGGGTCATTGGCTGGGCATTCGCTGCAAGGCCCCGATCAGACGCCGAATTGGCCAGAGGATGAACGTTGCCCTTGAGTGTGACCCGGAGAGTGTTGTCGATGGCCTGAGTGATCTGCGGCTGAACCTGGGCTTGAATTACGCTAGCGAAGAAGAGCAGGAAAAAAGAACATAGCGAAGACAAACCGAAGCAAAAACGCGAGTGGCGACCCATGTCACGTCCTGGCGTGCTGTGATTTTATGAAGCGAACTGTTGGAGCGGGTGGAACGAATTCGGGCGAAGAGTATCACCTCGGATGGTACTTGTCTAGCCGATGACGTATAGGCGGTGTAATGGTTGAGGATGCGCAAACATTTAAGCCGCGAAACGGGTTTGCGCAGAGTGGAAAGCGGGCGGACAACCTCAGAAGGTCATCCTTAGACAAGGGAGAGAAGATAACCGAAAAAGAAAAGGCGCCCAGAAAAAATTCCAGGCGCCTTTTTCGTGAAATGAAGTTTGATTCCTGTTAGTTGGTCACAGTCACCGTAACGCTTCCAGACGAACTTGAGTAATTCACGTCACCCGGATAGGCAACATTGATAGTCACGTTCTTCGTGCCACCACCGCCCCCGCCCCCTCCACCGCCGCAGCCGACAATCGCGGTAGCCAGCAAGGCGAAGGCAACCAGGCTTGCATAGGCATAGGCGCGACGGCGATTCGCCGGCATCCAGCGAGCCAGCGCCAGGAACAGAACCAGGGCGAAGGCCAATAGAACGATCGGTCCGATCGGAGTCTTCGGTTGAGCGGTTGGCGGCGGATAGAGCGCGGAAATCGTGGTGTTAAGTGTTACCACGCAATAGCCAGTGCCGGGAGTTGTGCCGTTCACGCCGGTAGTATTGCTTGCGCCGGTGATGGCGGTGGTCCCAGCGGTACATGACGCCGTTCCAACGCTAGTGGATCCATTTGAAAAGGTTACGGTGCCCGTTGGACCCAGACCATTGCTTTGCGTAGCGATGGTGGCCTGAATCGCGACACTGGTTCCGGACGAAGTTCCCGCAACACCGACTGCCGTTTGACCTTTGGTAATCGTGATCTGCAGCGTATTACTGGGCTGCCCGGCTGAGTAACTCGACGCAGCGTCGGGAGTATAGGTGGCCGCAATATTGTGAACACCGGGTGAAGTGGTGCCGACGGTGGCGGAGAGTTGAACGGGCTGGTCTTCGGCAATACCTAGGTTGTTCAACTTGGCGACATTCGTAGCATTAGGCGTTCCTGCATTGGGAAAGTCATTCAAGGGTGATCCATTGTCTGTCAACGCGATCGTTCCAGTAGGACAAGGGAAGGGCTGTGTAGTCGTTGGATAGTTGAACCCGCACGTTATTCCACTGCCGTTTACGAGCTTTGTTACAGCGATCTGCAAGACGTATGGCGAACCGTAAGGAATTTTCTGGGAACTCGTAGTTGGATTTGTTGGAACAGGTGGATTCCCGCTGAATGACGAGTAGTAGACCTGAGTCTGCGCCGTGTAACCGCCGCCCGCCACGGTGAAAGGCTACGGAATTTGAAGTATTCGCTGCAAGCATCGCATCTCCGCCATAGCTAGCTTTCACAGAAACCGTGCCTACGGGAAGCAGGTTGGTGACGTTAGTTATATTTGCAGTTGCTGCAGTAATCACAAACGGACCCATCGAACCCGTCGGGCTACCGGTGTTGTCATATCCATTCAAGGCCACCGTCTCAGTACCCGGAGCACCTGAAGGCGTTGGTGAAACGATGACAGTGGCCGACAGCTTGCCTCCCGCTGTTGTTCCTGTCAGTCCGCTTAGCGCGACGTTTGGCGCGGTTCTGGAGAAGCTAGTCCATTTCGTCAGCAGATTGCCCACGTTGATCGAGCCGAGACCCGAAGTGAAGTCATATTGCGGCACGGCAATGTATGCAGCATTTCCGTTGGTATCCGCAAGAATTCCGTAGGGGGAGTTACTGACCACCTTGCAATTGGGACTACCCGATACGCAGGCGACGGAGTTATTCCATTGCACTTCGTTTGTGTTGATGGCTTGCACGACGTCGTTGAAAACGCATCCTGCGACCGGAGGTTTGGTGGAGGTGCAACCTCCACTGGCGTAGTTGGGATCAAGTGCAGCGAGTCCGTAGAGAACATAATTAGCATTTCCCTGCCGCTGCCCGGTCTGTTGATTGATGAGGGCCATGACTGCGGCGAACGCCGGCGTCGGCGCAGATGTACCGCCGACCAGCAGGAAATCGGAATAGGGACTGCCCAGGCTGCACGCCGCACCGCTTGTCACGGCGTCAGACTGGCACACGATGTAAGAAACGCCGTTAAACCCGTTCCCTGCAAAGAAGGAGATATCTGGAAGTGCGCGCTTTGTGCTTCCGGCAAGGGCCGAGCCGAAAGAACCGATCTGGAAAGGCGGTTTGGTGTAGCCACCCGCACTGTAGTTGCTGCCGCTGATTCCACCGCTACCGGCGGTCAAGTCCCCACCTGTCGAGTCAACGGAAGTGCAAGCCGTGGGAAAATTAACGGCGCACACCGAATTGTCCCAGGGAGTTTCAGGGATGTAGCTGAGGGCCGAGGCTTGCGTCGTAGCATTATTGGTTGAGCCCCAATATTGGTTTGGAGGATTTGTCGCCAAAGCACTGGGGATAAAGTCAGTGCCACCAACGGCTACGTTATAAGGTGTGGAGGCAGTGCCGCTCACGCCCAAGCCAAGTGTTGCGGCTGTTTCGCTAGCTGGACTGTCGCAACCTGCAGTGCCGTTGTCGCCGGTCGCAACCGCTACCGTAATGCCCTGAGCGGCTGCTTGTTGCCACAGTTGGTTGTAGAACTGATTGCCGCTGGTCCCGTTAGAAGCTTCGCAGGAGCCATAACTCTCGCTGATGACGGGAGCGAGGTTGTTATCCACAGCGTAGAGCGCAGAAAGGTCTACGCCCGACGTGATTTGATTCACGTTCGTTTGGGTGGATTGCGTCGTTACGAACAAGATTTTCGCCGCTGGAGCGATCGCGCCCGCCCATTCCAAATCAAGATCCGATTCGCCTTCGTCGTCGGTAGTGTCAGGCCCCAGAATTCCTGGATCCGGACCGTTCAAGATGATTTGCGGGTCGTTCACACTCAGTCCAAATAGACTGCGGAAATTTTCGATGTCGGCCATGTTGATGTTGGATTGTCCGACGACCACTATGCTCTGTCCGGCACCCGTGGATGCAGCGGGAACATGGTATATCGTGTTCCAGTCAGCGGGACCAAGGGCAACGCAGGTACTGCCATCAGGAGTTGCCGAGCAGAAGTTTCCACCGGGATAGGTGAAGAGAGGCGTCAGTTGTCCGGTGGCGTTGGTACGGCGGTAGGCGCCGTTCTTGCGAATTTGAGCCACCCTCGGATAGTTGTGCAGCGCTACAACGCCTGTTACAACCGGCGCAAGTGCGGCGGGGATGGATGGGTCCGCCGTGTTGGCCATAAACTCGTGTCCGTTGGCGACGAACTTGTGAATCTCCGTCTGGAAGGCGCTGCGGACCTGCGCGGCGTTGCCGCTGAACTCGATCGTGGTGCGTCCCGCGGAAACTTTGGCGACCTGAAAGCCATGCTGCGTCAGCCAATCGGTGACCGCTTGAATATCGGCGTCTGACGGGCCGAACTGCGTGCCGAACTGTTCGGGGGTCAGCCAGTTATGGAAATTGCCGCTGCCCTTGGTCTGTTGCGCGTCCATCAATTGCGAGAGCGCGGCATCCTGCGCGGCACTGCGTTGGAGCAGCAGGAGCATGCGAGTCATGGGTTGGGAATCGGCCACGGCGCCGCGATCATACGCAGGGCTCGCGAATGGGTGCACGTTGCCCTGGATGCGCACGGTGCGCGTCTCATCCACGGCCTCGACCACGCGGGAAGCAACCTGAGATTTTTGCGCATTGGCAGCAACCGCGCCAAGGAGCAGTGAGGCTACACACAGGATTACCGCGGAAACTTTCTTCGCTGTTCTCATCTTTTTTTATTTCGCTCCCAATTCGTCTTGAACTTTTCGTGAGATACGCCGGGCAGGTAAGCTGGTGCTCTGGTCCCCACGACAGAGTCACGCTTGGCGCTTTCCCTACAGAGATGCACGTAGGGGGAAAACGGTTTCCCAGTTATTCTACTCTCCTAGCAAATGTAAACAATTCTTAACTACAGCCAATTGTGTCGTGACGACGCACTGCAGCTGCGCAAGGAACCACAACCCCGGAACTAGAAAAAAGTTTCGGTCTCTTCTCACATAAATAACAAGGTGTCGCTCCGAGCATGCCGCAGAATGACCTGCATCGTTCGCGGGCGGGCGCATACAAATCTGGCTCAGGCTGCTAATTGATCTGTACCGTGAAGTTCACCGTGTGGGAGGTGCTGCCCGAGGTCGCGGTGATTCCGATGGGTACCGGCCCGGTAACAATTTGCGTAATCGGCGCCGAGGTGGAGGCCAGTGTGTTTGAGTCACCCGAGTATTGCGCGGTGATAACGTGGACGCCCACAGACAGAGTGGTGGTCTGAAAAGTCGCGATGCCGGCAGAGACCGGACCGGAACTGTAGATCTGTCCGTTGTCGATTAACTCGACCGTGCCGCTGGGAGTGCTGTTCGCGGTGATTTTCACGTTAAAAGTAAGCGGCGTTTGATAGGCGATCCGCAGGTTAGAGGATGTGAGCGTTGTAGTGGAGGCAACCTTGCCACCGCCACCTCCGCCACCACCACCTCCTCCGCCACCACATCCCATCACCATGCTGGCAACGCACAAGGCGCAACCTGCGGCAAACGCGAACTGGCGCAATGAGCTTGAATTGCTGGACTGGAAGGCAACCAGCGCGAGTAACAGAATCCCCGCAAACAAGGAGAGGGAGGCGAAGCTGCGCCCGGGATGCACACCATCCGTCGAGGCGTTAGCAACGGTTCCCGCTGCAGCGGAGGACGGTGTGAGGTTCAAGGTTGCACTACCAGCGTTTGCATTGCTGATCGTGACCGTCGGGGAGGGCGCGAACCCGCAGCTGTAACCCGCGATGGGGAATGCGCCCGAGGGACAAGTCAGCACGACTGGCCCGGTGAATCCGCCGCTCGGCGTAATGGTGATTGTGGCCGTTCCCGCGCTGCCCGCGGTGACCGGAACAGGATTGGGCGATTCCGCCACAGTAAAGTCAGGTGCCTGTGTGGAATTTACGGTGACGTTGGTTGAACTTCCGGGCAGCCAGTTGGTGTCGCCCAGGTATTGCACGCTGATTGTATTTGTCCCGACGGGCAATTTTGTCCGCAACCCGAACGTGCCGATATGCCCAGCGCCCACGGTGAGCGAATCCGTAGAAAGCAACTGTGCGGGTGCACCGTTCAGCGAATCCCAGAACTGTACACTGCCGCTCGGTGGTAACAGCGAGGTGTTCGCCGGGTTTCCAATTACATCCGCAATTAAGCTGACCTGAGAGTTCGCAAATGTACTCGTCGGTGCGGTCATCGTAATTTTCGGTTTGCCTTTGCTTACTGTAAAGGCGAACGGTGCGCTTGAAGAACCCGAATTTGTTTGGTCGCCAGAGTAGACGGCATACACGGTTGTTGCCCCGGCCTGTGTCCATGGGAAACTAATCTGGGCTGACCCATTTTGTATGGGAGCTGCGCTGCTTCGGGCTCCTACGACATCCCACACGGTAACAGTACCAGTCGTGCTTGCAGGACTGACCCCAACGACGAAAGTAACGGTGTCTCCCAGATTCGCGGTCGTAGGAGAAGTAATAGTGGTGGTGGTTTTCACGCCCGGGTTGGCGATTACGTCTATTGTCTGGACGAATTCAGTTGGGTCTCCCAGACTGACACTCAAAAAATTTGGGTCGCCGGTACCGTTATAGATCGCCCCAATGACGTGATTGCCCTGGGAAAGGTTTGTTGTCGAGAACACTTGTGAAGCTTGTGCGTACGGCCCGAAAAATCCGTTCACTTGAAGAGGGATTGGAGCTCCCGATGTTGCCCCATCTACTGTGAATTGGACGGTCCCCGTTGCTAACGCCGTGCCGAAACCAGATACGGTCACGTGTCCACTAAAAGGCTCCGAGGCTCGGATTGTTGGCGTGTTCAAGCCGACGATTACTTGTGGCGCGGTCTTGGCAACATTGAGCGAAAGGGGTGCCGACATACTCGCATTGAAACTATTATCGCCGCTGTAGCTGGCAGTCAGAGAGTGGGCACCAACAGAAAACGAATAGCTACTGCCCAATCCGGTGTGGATGTGCGCCGAACCGTCTGAGGCTAACCCATAGGTGCCGATAACAGTGGGGCCGTCTTGCAGCGTGACGCTTCCGGTTGCTATGCCCGCGCCTGATAATCCTTGAACGCTGGCGATGAACTCGATTGGATCGCCATACAGCGTGCTTCCGTTTTGCAGACCAGTAGTTAGCGTCGTGGTGCTGTTTTCCGGCGACACGCTGACCGCAACCGGAGTTGAATCGCTGACTCCATAGGTTGCATCGCCGCCATAGTGCGCGGATAAATTGTAGGACCCGCCGGGCAAGTCACTAACCGTCGAATTGGAAAAGGTGCCGTTGGTAAGCGGCAAAATGTCGGCATTGCCATACGTGCTGGTCTTCAGAGAAACCGAACCGGTCGGCGTGCCATTTCCGCTGGCCGGGGCGACTGAACCGGAAACCAGGACGGGAGTTCCGTGGACAAAGGTCGTCGTCGGTACTTGTAATTGCGTTTGCGATGGCAGGAAAGTGACGCTGCCCCAATTATTTGCCAGATTGTTGGCATTGACGGAGCCAAGGCCGGTGGCGAGGTCGTAGCCAGGCCCCGCAGTTTCTCCGGTAAGAAATCCGTTTGTGCCCGCTTGCGCGGAGGAGCAATTGGGCGAACCGCCAGCGCAGGGAACCGCATTGCTTCCGCCGGTGATGTCATAGAACAGGCAGGAATTTTGCGCGGATGGATTCGTTTGCGTGGAGGAGTTGCAACTGGCCCCGGAATTTTGCGCCAGTTTGTATAGTGTGTAGTTGATCTGCCCCTGAAACGCGCCATTCTTTTGCTCAATCAATGCCAGGATCCCGGCCATCGCGGGAGTGGATGCGGAAGTGCCACCGACCAGTGTTAAGCCGACAACCTGGTTTTGCGCGTTGATCTGGCAGGCTGCGCCGGCCTGGCTGTTGCAATAAACAATGTCATCATGCCCGGAAGCGGCTGCCAGCACGACATCGGGAATATCGCGCGCACCGTCTGCGGGCATGTTTGTGCCAGTTTGCCACGAAGGTTTGCTGTACACCGTGCTGGCTCCCCCACCGCCTGAGAGCGTGCTGAAATTGTTGCTGCTGAACAAACAATTCGTTGGCCCTGCGGCCTGTGCTGGATCGCAGCCCTCATTCCATGCCGCTTCGGGGATATAGCCGAGTGCCGAGGAATAATCCGCGTTGTTGTTGGCGCTCCAATAGGTGGCGGGTGCGGCAGAGTCGTTGAATTGCGTTCCGCCAACAGCGACATTGAACGGCGTGCTTGCGGCGCCATTCACTGACAAACCATAGGAAGCCGCAACACCGGGATCGCCGGAATCACAGCTAGCGGAACCGTTATCGCCCGTGGCGACCAGCACGGTGATGCCTTCCGCCGCAGCCTGTTGCCACAGCGCATTGTAAAAGGCGTTGCCTGATGCTTGCAGCGATTGCTCGCAACTTCCGTAGGTGTAGGTGAGGATCGGAGCGATCTGGTTGTCGATGGCATATGCCGCGGCGAGGTCCACACCGTTGGTGGAGTCTGTCGAGCCTGCGATCACCAGGTCGATGGTGGCACCCGGGGCCACGGCGCCAGCCCATTCCACATCCAGGGTGGCTTCCTGTTGGTCGACGGAATTGGCTATACCCGGATCCGGCCCGCTTAAATAAATGTTGGGATCGTTTGTTTTTAGGCTGAAAATTTGACGAAAAGCTTCCACGTCGGTCAGTTCGATTTGCGACTGCGCGGTTACCGCAATGGAGCTTCCCGTGCCGTCATTGCCGCTACCAAGGAGCGGCTTGGTGTTGTAAATTGCGGCAAAATCGCCCGGCGCCAGATAGAAAGTATTGGAATTTCCGACCGCTGTGAGATTCGGCGCGAGCTTGACCTTTTGTCCTTGCGCGTTAATTCCGGCAAATCCTGCAACGATTTGCTTCGGCGAGCGCTTCGGAAAGTTGTTCAGCGAAACAAGGCCGCGCGATATTTGGGCCATCGAAATGGGAAGAGAAATATCCGTGGCATTTCCCACATAGCGCTGCCCCGCGAGCTGGAAGGAATGAATTTCGGTGTGAAAAGCAGTTTCCACTTGGGCCGCTGTTCCACTGAATTCAATCCAGCGGCCTCCTTTGGCAACCGCGTTAATCGTGAATCCTGCACCCTGCAACCAACTCTGCGCTTGTTGCACGTCGACAGCCTCGGGGCCAAACCGTGCGCCGAATTCCGCGGCGGTCAACCAGCGGTGATGATTTGGCGACGCTGGGTTCTGTTGCTGCTCCAGCAAGGCCGCCAAATCGGTTTCCTTCTGTGCCGAGGCTGACAGCATCAGCAACATGCGATCGACCCGCCGGCTCGGCTCTACGCGACCGAGGTCGGCCGCCTGCTTTGCAATGAAAGGCGTGGAATGCTGCAGTTGAATGACGCTCTCTTCCGCAACAAGAGGCTGCGTGTCGGGCGCGCTTTGCGAGAAAGCCGCAGGTGCGAGAACGAGTACGAGTATGAAAAAGAAGACCGGTAAGACTTGTTTGGGAAAACGCGACAACGCTGCCCACCTTTTCCGTGTCCGGGTAGCGCGCTCCTCCGCCCGTGGTGCTGGGCTAGCCAGGGCGGCTTCGCTACTCCGGTAATGCGCTAAACAATTTTTCAATTGAGAATGGCGAACCCAACCAGTCTACACGTGCCAAAATTCGGAGACAATCCGAGGTACATTGCGCGATACGTTACTGGATTCTAATGGGCCGAGTTGACTTCAAATCCAATCAAGGCAAATCCACATTGCCCCCAGAAAGAATGATGCCGACTTTTAGTGGTTTCCCGTCGGCTCGGGCAGGCAAATTCAGAACTTTTACGCCTTCCAGACGAAGCAACGGTGCCAGCGCCACAGCGCTGGATGGTTCAACGATCAATTTCATCCGCTCCGCCACCATTCGTGCCGCCGACCTGATTTCGTCCTCGCTTACCAGCAGAATCCCGTCGAGGATATTACGCAAAATGGCAAAAGTACGCGGCGACAGGGAAGCGCGGAGCCCATCGGCAATCGTGTCACTGGATTCCTGGGTTTGCAGTTCGCCGCTTTTCATCGAGCGGTAAGCGTCGTCCGCGCGTTCTGGTTCGCAGCCGAAAACGCGCACATCTGGGCGCAGCGTTTTTGCCCCCAGACAGGTGCCGCTAAGTAGCCCGCCGCCGCTAACCGGTGCAAGCACCGCATCGAGATCGGGAATTTCCTCTAACAACTCTTTTGCGGCCGTAGCCTGTCCCGCAATGATGCGGTCATCGTCGTAGGGATGTATCAGCGTTGCGCCGGTTTTTGCTAAGAGTTTTGCCGCCGCTTCTGCACGCGCGGAGACCTTAGGTTCGCAAAAAGTGATCTTTCCTCCGTAGGATTCCACTGCACGGCATTTCACCGCGGGAGCGTTGCGCGGCATGACTACCCAGGCGGTCACTCCTCGCCACGCCGCGGCGCAGGCCACCGCCGCGCCGTGATTCCCACTCGATTGGGTAACTATGCCGTGCGCCGCTTCCTCATTGCTGAGCGATAAAATGGCGTTAGAGGCTCCGCGGATCTTGAAGGACCCAGTTTTCTGCAGGTTTTCGCATTTGAAGTAAAGCTGCGCGCCAGAGAGCTTATCCAACGATTGAGAAGTCAGCACGGGAGTGCGATGAATGCGCGATTTTATCCGCTCGTGTGCTTCCGCGATGGTCTTGCCATCAACCGGTGTGACGCCGTCCAGCAATTTCGGTTTCTGTGTGCTCATGGATACAGTTTATTTTACGCAGATTTGTGTCTGGGAGATATCTACTGATTTAAGACCGCGGGAGACAAGTTGGAGCTTGACCGCTTGAAATGAGGAGAATGGGGGGAAGTCCATTTGGGTTGAGAAATCGATTAGTTGGTTGCGGACGTTTCGCTCATCGGCCCCGGGTGTGCTGATTTTGTTGTTTGGCCGCTTTCTTCTGCGCTTTGCGTTGTGCTTTCTCGTTCTTCTTCATCTGTTTCTGGTTCTTTTTGTTAGCCTTTTTGGACAGCTTTGCTTGTTTCTTGGCGATAATCTGGGTCTGCCGTCCGTATTCTTGCGCACCCGTACCTTGCGCTTCGGCGGGCAGCGACCACGCCACGGTCAACACCATTAACAATGTCAGCAGCACAGCACCGCGTTTCAACTGCCGCCCTCCACCCATTCTTGCTTCCTTCTCAGTAGCCTCTACACTGTATTCCAACAAGTACTTTGCTGGCCAGTCCGGATATTGGCGATTTTCAGACTCTCCAAACAGGTCGAACGACGGCCGCCATGTTGCGGGAACTCAATGCAATTGCGGATGTACGGAACGCAAGTTCCACGAGTCTCAAAGTTGGGAATACCCAAATTGGACGCGGAATTCAGGCCAATGTTAGCAATAAGCCGAATACGCTCAATGTTCTGGAAGTACCCTCGCAACAACTGAGAAAGTGGCAATAACCCTTGACCCTTGGCGTACCTCTGTTAGGCTTATGCTTCAAAGTGACGCGGTCGCGACCTGCCCCCCTTCACGACTGCGGAGTAACCCGATGGCTCCTTCTGAGCGACGACATCTCGAGCGTTTTAGGCTGCGTGTCCCCCTGCGCTTCCGTCCCACCGGTCTGGCTTCCGACACCACCGAGCACTTTACGGAGGCAGTTAACTTGTCACGAGGCGGATTTTTCTTTGTGACTTCGGCGCCCTTGCAGGTGGGCATGCCGATTGAGGCTACACTCCGAATGCCTGCAGAGGTTACCGGCACAAAGCCCGAGGAGACGCACTGCAAAGCGCGCGTAGTTCACGCCAAGGCGGACGCGTTCAGTGATGGCCGCATGGGGTTTGGCGCAGAAATTGAAAGTTTTATCGAACCGTCGAAGCCCCGGCCTCCACGGCCTGAACTGGTCAAGGCTCCCCCAGCCTCGGCCAAGCTGAAGCCTTAGTTCTTCTGGCTCGCGATATTGATCGTGGTCTTTCCCGCACCGACATTTTCAAAGTGGTCGTAAGCCCGAACCGCGATAGTGTGTTCGCCAACGGGCAATCCACGCACTGTGAAGGAATAACTTTCCGTGCGGCTGTCGCTGATGCCATTGACCGGCGCCAGGAGAATCCATTCGCCGCCATCGACGCTGTATTGTGCGCGCTCAATGCTGCTGGTCGAGTCCGTCGCGGTGAATTGGAAGTCGTAGGACACTCCCGCGGAGCGGTCGGCATTCATGCCGCTAGCGCTGGCTTCAAGTTTTTCTATGCTGGGCGGCGTGTTGTCGATTTCAAATCGCTCGCTCTCGCGCTCGGTCTTCAGCGCGGTTGCGGGAGGATTGGAAGGCGAATCACTCGCCACGATCTTCAGATAGTAAGCACCATCCGGCATGGTGGTGGCGTCCCAGGAATAAAACTTCTGGTCGAGATTGTCTTTCAGCAAGCGCCAGTCATGCTCGTTCTCGCCACGAAAGTAAACTGCGTACTTCAGATCGTCCTCGTTATCATCGTGCGCGGTCCATAAAACCGACTCGTACCCTTTTTGCAGCGTGGCTTGGGGCTGCTGCTCGAATTTGGTCGACGTGCTGGTGGTGATCACAACCCCACTGGGATTTGGAGCTTGTGGCTGGCGCAATACCACGTTTGCCGGTTGTCCGATAATGACCTGCGGAGCCTGCGCGCGAACGCCCGGGTCCTGTATGGCAATGCCATCGATAACGGGCGCGACGTTGCGTGGTTGATACGCTTCGCTCACCCAATCCAGTCCATCTCCCGCGCGTCCGTCGTGGATGACCGCTTTCCACTGAAAAAATCGAGCGGCGGGCGCTTCGATGGCGGTTCCACTCTTGGTATAAGGCCCAAACCATCTGGACCATTCCTTGCCGGGATCTTCGGTATTGCCACTGCGCACAAAGAATTCCAGACGAGGCTCCTTGGAATCCGCAGTCGCTTTTGTTGCGGGCTTGCCAAACGCAGAGGTCGCAACAGCGGGGCCCCACCATTCCAGCCGGCCCCATTGCGAAAACAATTTCGCGTCAAAGGACTGCGATTCGAATGTCCCTTCCGCTTCAAATTCCGGGCCAACCGAAAATACTTTTCCGGGATTTGCGGTGCAAAGAAATATCTTTCCGGCCGCGTTGCGCGTGATGCCGGTAATTTGCGATGCGCCCGATTTTGCCAACTGCGCATAGACGCCGCGCCCATCGATGACCAGCAGCGAGCCGTTGTTTCCGGTGCCGGCCAGCAAGCGCCCATCAGCGCTCAATCCCAGCGCATAGACCACATCATCGCGCGAAGACCACAACTCTTCCGGCGCACCATCCGGGGCCAGCTTGTAAATGCTGCTGGAAATGGCTGGAGGAAAATTCAGGAAGGGTGCTCCCGCTTGCGGAGAGATGGATGGACTGGCATTGGTGATGGTAGTCGTCCCTTGCGATGTGGCAATGATTGTCGTTGGAGCGTTGGTGTTGGTGTGATTTTTCTCACCAATGGCGCCGACGTAAATTGTTCCGTTTTCCGCCACCGCCAGCGAAGTCACTTCTCGCTTCGCAGTCTCGTAGAGAACAAATCCTTCGCCAGCCGATTCATCCGAACCGGCGGACTTCTTCCCGTTTTTTTCGGTCTTCCGGCTGACTCGAAGGATGCGCCCATTGGGCTCCGTGCCCGCCAGCAAATTTCCCTTGGCATCAAAGCCTAGAATCTTGATGTGTGCTTCGTCGCTGGCATAGAAAAGCTCGCCTTTTCCGTCGGGTGCAACGGCAAAGATCTGTCCCTTGTCACCGGTAGCTACGTACAGCGTTCCATCGGCCGCAAACGCGAGGTCCCAAATGTATTTTGTCTTGGGATCGAAGAAAACGGATTTCTCGCCGCTGGATGAAACCTTGTAGATTTTGCCGTCGGGCGAAGTGCCTACATATAAGTTCCCTTGGCGTCGAAGGCGATGGCCTGCGCCAGCAAGTCGGTAGATTCAAAAACGGTCTTCGGCTTGCCGCTGGTTTCAAAGCGAAAAACCTTTGCCGGTGAGCCTCCCGCTGCGTAAAGCGTCCCCGCCGCATCGTTGCGTAAAGACCAGAGATAGGAAGCATCCGCATCCGATATCAATGTGAATTTGGGAGCGAGCTCCAGATGCCCGTCGCTGCGTACGGCAATTCCTTTTGCCGTGCCTTTCAAGAATTCGTCGTAGCTCGATTGCCGCCACCGCCGCGTGTGTTCCGCGTAACTGATCAGGCTGGCCGCCAGCACGCACGCGAGCAGGAACGCGCAGCAAAAGAGACTTCGCCGGCCTGTCGATTTGCGCGTAAACGCGGACTTCCGGTTGGCCAGACATCTGTTCCACCGCTGTTTTCGACATGATCATCTTCACCGGACCTGCAGATTCAAGGAAATTAAGCCCGCAACGGGGCCGCCCAGCGGAATAGACGCTTCGCTGGCCAAAGATTCACGCAATACCTGTACGCTACCCGGGGTGGGGCGTCCATCGATTACATTGATCGCCGACAACGGCACATTTGGTAGTTCTTTGTCGTCCCAAACCAACGTGGGGGCCGGGGCAAACAGGCCGACATAGAGCCGGTCATTGCGTCGCTCCCGATTGAGTAACGCGATCAATTGGTCGAGCCCTTCAGGGCCGCCAGCGCCCGGCATGCCGGCAAAATTGAAGCCGCGCGAAGCACGATTCAGCCAATCCGCGTCGCTGACCAGAACGCGCAAAGTAGTTCCACGAGCCGCCTGATCTGGAACATGAACCGAGGTTTCTTCCACGCGAGCCTGTCCGCGATACGGTTGCAACATCACCCGTACGCGAACGTCTTCGCCGGGCGCTGCTTCGCCTTTTTCCAGCCACGCGCTCTCAATTGTGTACGACTTCCGTCCTGGCTGGCTTTCCACGCGCAGTTCAATGTGCTCCACCAGTGGGACTTCATAATTGTTGGTGAACAGTCGCCCAAACACATTTTGTATCGCCAGCGCCAACGGCAAGCTGTCCTGAGAAAGCGAATCTCCTGGCGCAAATGAGGATTCGATCTGAACAGGGGCGTGTCCTTGTAAACGAATTTCTCCGGTCAAGTGCAGCGTTGTTCCTTCACCATAAATCGAATTTTGACTGATGCCATTGAACGCTGTCACCGCTACCAGCAAGGGTGTCAGCTTCGGATGATTGATGATTTCGAAATGCAATTTCTTTTCCGCGGAGCCGCTTATGAAGCTCAAATCCAATGGCACCATGGCAGGGGCAGCGCCCAGCTTTCCCGTTACCGCCGTCAGATGATCTCCAGTGATTGTGCCGATCGCTGCGCCAGAGTTGACGATCTTGGTTGATGCCAGGCTCGAGGAAAGCGTCATAACCACTCGGCTCCGGGACATCGGCATTTGAATATCGCCAAGATTCATAAACGGGTGGCCGCACAAAAACACGCGGTCCCCTTGTACCGCCGTAACCGTGCAAGCCGAATTGATCGAGGCATCGCCAGAAACCAGCACCATACCCGCCATGTCTCCCGCCACCAGCTTTTTGTCATCCGGCTCTGGCGCTGCGGTTCCTCCTTGCGCGGCTACGAATCCGTAGTTCTGCAGTTGCGGCGCGAATTGCTCCACCGCAGCAGGCTGGAAGCCGGAAAAAATCAGCGGCGTTTCGATACGCTCCAACGAAGAGCCACTGGGAAGGGAATTGCGCGCGAGAGTATCGTTAGGCAAAGTAAATTGCTGCGGCACCGTTTGCCCCTCGGCGGATTGCGTGGGTGGCCGCAGAACGTCCTCAATTGGCGTTACGCCCGCAATCGCTTCTTTGGTGAATATGCCAAGTTTCAGGGAAAGCGCGCCTGCCAACTTGCCTTCCAGATAGACCGGGCTGCCGCTCATGCCCGCGACCACGCCGGTGTGCTCTACCTTTGGGCCTTTTAACTCCACCAAGATGATGGATTGCTTGGGCCCCAGGAAATTCGGCATCACCCCGATGACTTCCAGATCAAACTTCTCAATCTGGTCGCCAGCAAAAATCGTGTAGGCGTAGCCTTGCATGCCGCCACGGACTTCCGACAAGGGCATGATCTGGGCCGATTCCTGTTGAGGAGCGGCAAAGAGGGACGCAGCCGAACATGCGCAAATAATGAGCAAGGAAGGCAGTAGCGAGAATCGCTGGAATTGACCAAGCATGGAGTGAAACGGAGTCCCCCGAAGTGAACAGCTATGATACAGAGTGGGCCACAGCAGGGCAATTAAACTCCCGCTGTAGCTGCTCCAGGACTTTAGCCTCATACGTCCTAGAACTGCGTTAGACTGTTTCTTCGCCCAAAAGGAGAGCAAACCAATGGCTGAACCAACCAGAGAAGAATTGCTAGCCCAGATCGAAGAATTGAAGCAGAAGGCCGAAGGCCGCAAAAAAGGTGCGCTCGAATTTCGCGTGGGAGAAAAAGGCGGCGTCAGCGTCTATGGCCTCGGCCGCTTCCCGGTCACGCTGTATTACGAACAGTGGGTGCGCCTGCTGGACATGGCCAAGGATTTGCGCGAATTTCTGGAAGAGAACAAGCACAAGCTAAAGTTGAAAGATTCGTAGCGCGAAGGACGAGGACAATTTTACAGGGAGGATGGCAATCCCCTTGCCGCTTTTGCGTGCTCTCGACTCAAACCTTAATTTACGGTTGCATCGCTTAGTCGCGGTGGTGCATCGCGAAAATCTTGTCAGGTGAAGATTCGTACGGATACACGTGCACCATCCAGCCGAAAATCACCGGGAAGAACCGCCCACCCGCGGCGTCGCAGGCGTCCTGTGTGGCAATCGAACCTCGTAATCCAAACTTGGTCCAATCCGCGTCAAGCATCTGGCCTTTTTGCGGCATGCACAAATTGGTGTGAAGGTGCCATGTCGCCACGCTCAGAGGCACGCGCTCGTTCAGTTGATCCTCGGTGGCGCGCTTCGGCATGGTGTACATCGCGCCCACCAGTTCATACCCACTGAAGTTTTCTTGTACAGCAAAGAAGTCGGCCGCGAAGGATCGAACGAGAACGCTTCCAGAAAACCGTTGGAGTAACTGGTAAAGTGATATTCCTTTTGCGGAAGTTCCGGATGGAAAATCTTGAACCCCTCGCTCAGGGCCACATGATAGTCGCGGTACTTCTCAATTCCCGCCCGTAATTTGTCCACGATTTCATTGGCGCGTTGCTGATCTGTGGAATTCGCTGGCCGCAGCGTCGTCATATACATGTGCGCGCTGTCGCCATGATGCATGCCTTCCATATCTTCCATGGCGCCATGTTCGTTAGCCTTGGCATCGTCAATATCCATGCCGGGCATATTGCTGTGATCCATCGGTGCAGCGGTTGATTGCGGATTTTGCTCCTGATCGCCTGCAACGGAAGCGACCACCGGAGTGCGATGATTTGGAATGGCGGCCAGCAACACGCCGACCAGAAAAAGTGCGCCCAAGCCAATTGCGGCCTTGGTCAAAAGATGTAACAGAGTTCTACCGCCGGACATACTCACTCCCCAATACGCTTTCGATTCCTACTTCCCACTCACTCAATGATACGAATTCCGCCCCCACTTTCTTTCACCGTAATCTTCGTGAATTTCCTTGGGAAAACTGGCCTCAGGTACAGGATTCACGTATAGATTTAGACGTGCTGATTCGGCGCCGGGATGCACTGCTTTACCGTCGAACTCGCTGCCGATCTAAGGAGCGCAACCCCAGCGTGATAGACTGATTTCAGGAAACTTACAGTGAAAAAAGAATCGATCCATCCTGCAAAAGCACTCTCTGGTGGTCTGCAACTTCCTGGTGATAAATCCATTTCGCACCGCTACGCGATGATTGCCGCGCTGGCCGAAGGCACCAGCGAACTGCACAATTTTGCCGCAGCACGCGACTGTCACAGCACGCTGGGCTGCATGAAAGCGCTCGGCGCAGAAGTCGCGATCGATAAAACGACAGTGAAGGTCACCGGACGCGGATTGCGTGGGTTGAAGAGCAGTTGGCGTACGCTTGACGCGGAAAATTCTGGCACCACGATTCGTTTGCTTTCCGGAATCCTTAGCGGTCAGTCATTCACCACCAAGATTACCGGCGATGCGTCGCTGCAGAAGCGCCCTATGAAGCGTGTAGTCACGCCTTTGCGTCAGATGGGTGCCGACATCCGCGCCAGGGACGATAATTTTCCGCCGCTGGAAATACATGGAAGCAAGTTGAAGGCGATTCATTACGAAATGCCGATGGCTAGCGCCCAGGTAAAGTCCGCGGTACTCCTCGCCGGACTATTCGCCGAGGGCGACACGCGCGTCACCGAGCCTGCCACCACCCGCGACCACACGGAACTTGCCCTCTCCGAATTTGGCGCGCACATTGAAAAGAGTGGACGGACCATCACTGTCCGCGGGATGGCCAATGCCTCCAACAAGGCCAACCTACAAGCGCGTTCGCTCGAGATTCCTGGCGATTTGTCTTCGGCGGTATTTTTCATCGTGGCGGCTTCACTCCTGCCCGGCTCGGATCTCTTTATCGGGAATGTCGGCCTGAATCCCACGCGCTCCGCGATACTGGATTTTTTTCGCTCCATGGGCGCGGCGTTGAGCATCATCAATCTGCAAGCGAATCAGGGCGAGGTTGTGGGCGATCTCTCCGTCAAAGGCGCCTCATTGAAGGGTGGCGTAGTGTCTGGGGACCTTGTGCCTTTGCTCATCGACGAACTGCCAATGCTCGCGGCCCTAGCGCCATTCACTGAACAGGGAATCGAGATTCGCGATGCTGCCGAATTGCGCGTCAAAGAAAGCGATCGCATCGCGGTGCTCGCCGAAAACCTGAAGCGCATGGGCGCAACAGTCGAAGAACGTCCCGATGGCTTGCGCATCGCAGGTCGCATCGCAGGTAAACTACATGGAGCAGAAATCGAGCCGCACGGTGATCACCGCATCGCCATGGCCTTCGCCGTAGCTGGCCTTGCCGCCGAGGGCGAAACCATAATCAACGACGCCGATTGTGCTGGTGTTTCTTACCCAACGTTCTTTGCAGAACTGAAACGCCTCGCCGGAGCCTGACCCCAATTCAGTTTTGGCCCAGATGATCCGCCATTTTGCGATGTCAGCTGCGTTAGTCTCCAAGCAAAACTATTGTTCGGTCGCAGGGGGAATGGGTGCCGGAGGATTTGCCGGGTGCACTTTAGGCGCTGGCATGGGCATAGGTGCTGGCGTGGGAGCGATGCTGGTTGACGTCCTGCGCAGGCCGATATTTCCGTAGCTGGTTTTCAAGGTGATCTTCGGCCCGCGCCCTGACCCGTATTTTCCTGCCAAGTTTCGAATCGCCTGAAGCGGACTTCACCGGCACAAGAGTGGAAAATTCCGAATCGATATCGCAGTTGTTGCACGTGGCATCCACATCAAAACTGGAACTGCCGGGAATCGCCACCGAAATCTCTGAAGAAGAATTCGTGATGCTCACATCATCCTTCGGAACGGACAAAAATCGCACGTTGATGTTGGCGTTGCGATCATCGATGTTCACTTTGCCGCCAGGATTTTCCAGGCTGACTTCCGTGTCGCGCGTGCGCACACTCAGGTTTCCCGGCGCATCGACGATATCCAGATTCCCCGAGCCCGCTTCCATGTGTCCGGCCAGCGCCGAAAGCGTCAGGTCAGTCTTCCCGGTAATCAAGCGTATGCCTTTGACAATTTTGTCGGCGCGCACCGGGCCGTAAAAATCGCCCTCCAGTGTGAAGCTTCCGCCTGCGTTTATGACTTCCACCTCGCCGCCCTTGCCGTTCACTTTGACGTTGCCGCTGGTGTCCGAAACTTTTACGTCACCCTTGCGCGTCTCCACATCTACATCCCCTGTGGTATTGCGGATCTCAACATCGCCGTTCTGCACCGTGACAGCAACGTCGGCCATCTGGTCAGAGATGCTGATGTCGCCCTTGTCGGTCTTGATGATTACCGGCGATTTCTTGGGCACTTCAATTTCCAGGTCGATGCTGACGCGCGCATCTGACAGGTCGTATCCGTCAGGATGAATTTCATAACCATCACCGTTCTTGATGACGACAACTTTGACTGGCTTGGCAATTTTGTCCGCTTCGCTCTCATTCCAGGTGCGAACATTCTTTTTGGCGGTGACGTTTAAGTTCTGGTCATCGGAGGCCCGCAAAGTGATGTCACCCCGTCCGACACCGTATGCTGATCCTCGATCCCGCAGGAATTTGTTGCGAAGGGACTTCCAAATCATCGAACGAGTAATTGTCGCCTTGGACGTCAATTCCAAACTTGTCGCCAACTACGCGTTTTCCGTAATCGACAGCGACCACCATGCCGAGCAGAGCAAACATCCCCAGGACCAGAACAACTTCACCCGTGGTAATTCCACCACCGCCTCCGCCAAAGCGGCGCCCTGCGGTGCGCTCATAAAGCTTCACCACGCCCCAGAAAATAATAATGACCGGCCACCAATGGGTGAAGAATTGCCCGAGATCCAGACTGCTGTAGTAGTGCAATAGCATCAGCACTCCTACGGTAATCAGAACTAAGCCGGAAAAGAGGCCGCTGCTGCGAGACTGGGTGTTCGCCATAGCGTCTATTGTCCTTGCGCCGAATAGGGAGTTTGCGGCGGCGCAACCGGTGGTGGCGGGGCCGCAGGCGGAGGAATGGGGGCCGGAGCAACAGGCTCAATGTGCCCATCACGCGGTGCCAGCGCCGAAGCCACGTGCAACAATCCGATGACCAGCAGAATCACCGGCCAGGTATTCTCGAAGGAAAATCGTCCGCCCTGGACTTGGTGAAGCAGAAACAGCACGCCAACAGTGATCACGACGGCAGGGCCCGTGAGGGCGCGGATCGTGCAACTAGGGCAATGGCAACGCGGTTGTGTGCTCATCTTCCCGATCCTTTCACTTTTGCACGCGATTCTTCAACATCAAGAATCCGACGCCAATCAAAACCAGTGGCCAAAAGATCTGCCGTACCCGGAAAAAATCGAATAGCCCAAAGTTGTTCAGCAAAAACAACGCGCCCGCGCCAATCAAAAGGAAGGGCCCCATGGCACGGTTTCGGGTCCAATTCTCGAAGGGGTCAGTGACCGGTTGGCCTGTTTCTCTGGCCTTGGCAGAGCGCACCGCATCGATGGCCATGTAGAAGACGAAGCAGACCAGCGCGACGATGCAAAAGCCCACTAGGTTGTCGCCAAATGCTCCCGTAATCCCCACGATAATTCCGGCAAAAATGAACACATGCATAATTGCCTTATTGTATTCACCGTTGTAGACCGCTCCCAGGCCCGGTATCAGTCCCAACAGAAACGCAATGCCAGCGTTGGCGGGTCGACTGACCGGTCGCCGGGCTGTATCGGCGGTGGAACTGTGGCAACTGGGATCCCTGCGGCGGTAACGGGCGTCGCGCCGACCGGTTGCGCCGCAGGAATGCCGATCACCTGCGCCAGGCAATCTTCGCAATAAAACACATCATGCACCGAGCGCACACACGTCGGACACATCGGCTTTCCGCAATTTCGGCAAAATCCGGTGGCATCCACCTCAGGATGTACCGCACATTTCATCGAAAGCTCCTCTCGTATAGCACGGGACACTGTGCGGCCAGAAGTTCCAACTGGTGCGCCACTTCATCGGCTCGATTCTGCTGCCGGGGTTGCGCTGGCTTCTGATCGTCGGTCTGGCCTGGATTCTTCTCAGGCGCCGCCTTGGGCAGCGATTCTTCCGGCGGAGCTTGCAAATCGTTCTGGTCGGACCGCAGGCGTGACTGAATCTCGTACACCACGCGCAAGTCGCTGACATACTTCACGCTGCGGGCATAGACCGAGATGCACCTGACGGTCGGCCTTATTGTAGATACTCGCGGGCCGCAGATCGGCCAGCTTGGGTTTGTTGAACGAAAAACCGGTTGCGCCGAGCAAAATGACGAAGGTTGCCATCACACTGGCTGCTCCATACGCAAATTTCGGCGAAGCGAAACCGCGCAGATATTCCAGCAATCCCTGCCAGCCGGAAACTGTTTCTCTTGGCCCAAGCGTCTTGTCCAGGATCGAATAAATCAGCCGCGGAGGTGGTTCTACCTGTTCCATGGAATGCATGCCGGTGAGCAACTTGCCCACTGTCGCGACCAGCGGCGCACACTGCGCGCACTCCGCCACATGCGCTTCAAACTCCGCGCGTTCCGGCGTCTGCAGCAATCCCTCAAGGTAATCGCTTAATTGCGTTTCGACTTGATCGCATGTCCAGGTCATAGCCTACTCCCCACCAACTTCTCAAATTCCCTTTTCGCCGCCGCATTGGCGCATCTGCATAGCGCGCCTGCTCTTCACTCTCATGATGCACTTCCTGCCGGCCCGACTCCCATTTGCTGCAAAATCCTTGCCAATTCTATGCGGCCCCGGTTAATCCGGGATTTTACAGTTCCTTCAGGCACTTCCAGTGCCTGCTGAATCTCCGCATAGTCGAGTTGCTGCAAGTCGCGCAAGATAACCGCCTCGCGCAATTCGGGCGAAAGCTTGGTCAACGCCGTTTGCACTTGCACGCTCAACTCTCCTAACAGCGCCAACTCGTCCGGCCGCCGCGCTGAAGATTGTTTGTTCTCCACCACCGGCATTGCGTCGTCCAGTGAATCGGTAATCCGGTCGCGCTTGGTTCGCCGGTAATGATCGATCAACAAATTCCTTGTAACACTGGTCATCCAGGTTGCGAAGCCCCCGTGCGCCGAACGGTAACTGCCCAGCGTACGGTATACCCGCAGAAACACTTCCTGAGACAAGTCCTCCGCCTCCGTGCCATTCCCGGTGAACCGGTAGCACAGATTGAAGATACGCCGGGTGTGCCGACGCACCAGCTCCTCCCAGGCGGATCCATCTCCCTGGAGGCATTGCTGGACCAGTTGGGCATCCTGCTCCAAGCTGCTTAGCCCCGATTTCCATAAGCCTGCTCTGGCGAGACCTGCTGGTGTTCTGCATGGCCTGCCAAACAGTGGAACGCAAAATGTGGCAAAAATGTTCCCTTCGTACCGCGAAGTAGCTGCCGCTCGCCTGGTTCGACCTGTTTGCAGGCATATTACCTAGCTAGCCCCTCCGTTACAAGATACTGCAAGCAAAATGTTTAGCTCCGCTTGACGGATTGCCCGGAGCCCAGTACGCTCGCCAAACATGCCGAATAAGTCGAGAAAATGGTGGTTCCTGGGACTTGTTGCGCTTTTAGCGGTCTTTCTGCTCTACCGTTCCCGGGGGGTTCTGCACCTTAGCCAGTTCAGCGGGGCGAAGCTTTGGGAAGCCCTTCGTGGCGCCAATTACGGGCTGCTTTTCTTGTCCATCATCACCATCTATCTCTGTTACGCCATTCGCGCCTGGCGCTGGCAGAAGTTCCAGGCGCACGTTGGCCAGGCCAAATTCTGGAACATCTATTCGATGAACCTTGCGGGATTCAGTGCCTTGTTTTTGTTAGGGCGCGCCGCCGAACCGGTACGTCCCATCCTTATCTCGCGTAAAGATAAAATTCCTCTCGCGGACACGTTTGGGATTTATGCTCTAGAGCGCATTCTCGATGCCGCTTGTACCGCGGTGCTTGCCTCGATCGGCCTGCTGGTCTTTGAGGCATCGGGGCACTTGGGTACAAGCACCGGTCAGGCATTCGAAAAAGCCGCTCGCACCGCAGGCACTGCTTTCTCCATCGGTGCCATCGTCGCTATTTCTGGCTTGATTTATCTGCGCTTCCACGGACACTCGGTGTTGGAGCGCCGCTCGCAAGCCTGGCTCTCCGCGCATGGCTGGCGCGCTGCTATTGCCCGCATCCTTTTAGGTTTTTCCCGCGGCGTGCAGACGATTCGCAGTTGGTCGGACCTTTTTTCCGCCATCGTCCTATCCTTCGTTCATTGGTTTCTTGTCGTCGCCACTTACTATCTGATCGCCCACAGCTTTGGAGGGCGCCTCCATACGCTCACATTTGGTGACGCCATGCTGGTATTGGTGTTCACCATGGTTGGCTCGGTCTTGCAACTGCCAGGCGTTGGCGGCGGTGCTCAAGCGCTATCCATCATTGCGTTTACGCGTTTGTTTGGAGTAGAACAGGAGGCGGCCGTCGCTGCCGCGATGATCACCTGGCTGATCACCTTCGCTGCCTGCACGCTCGCGGGTGTGCCAATTCTGTTCCGCGAAGGCTGGTCGCTTGGCGAACTGCGTAAAATGAGAGCGCAGGAAGGCGAAGAACTCGACGCCGAAATGGCCGAGAAGAATCCGGGAGAGGTTGCAGAGTGAAGTGTCCCTTTTGCGCGCATCTGGATGACAAGGTAATCGATTCCCGTGAAGGCCGCACCGGCGACACCATTCGCCGACGCCGCGAATGCCTCAAGTGTTCACGCCGCTTCACCACTTACGAACGCATCGACGAAATTCCGTACATGGTTATCAAGAAGGATGGCCGCCGCGAACGCTTCGAGCGCCAGAAGATTCTGCAGGGATTGCTGAAGGCTTGCGAAAAACGTCCCGTACCGACGCCCAAGCTCGAAGCCATCGTCGATGAAATTGAAGGCGTAGTCCATGAGGCGACCGAGAGGGAACTGACCACCACGGAAATCGGCGAGATGATCATGCATCGCCTGAAAAAGCTCGACAAGGTCGCCTATGTCCGCTTCGCCAGCGTCTATATGGATTTCAAAGACGTGCAGGAATTCATGTCTGAGCTGAAGAACCTGCTGAAAGACCGCGCCATTAAGAAGTAGCTATCAGCTTCGAGCCATACCGAAGCTGACCTAACTCGAGTGGTGGCTAACTGTTCCGAAGGATTTTGCGCAAGGACTGATGTACTTCCAAGCCGCCGTCGTAATTGATGTAGCCTTTTTTCCTGAATCCATTCATGAAGAAGTTCACGCGCGAACGGGTGGTGCCCACCATCTCCGCCAGTACTTGATGACTTAAAACTGGAATCTCAACGAGCGGCGCACCATTGCGATCCAAATGAGATAGTCGCAGCAGCACGCGGGCAAGCCGCTGCTCGGCAGAAGACGTGAGCAGGTGGGCCACATGGTCCTGGTAACGTTTGACGCTGGACAGCAGATAGGTCACCAGGGAATTGGAAGCTTTATTATGCTTGCGAAGCATCGCAAGCATTTTGACTTTTTGTATCGTGCGAATGGAGCTGGCGGTCAGGGCCACAGCGGTTGCCATGCGCAGAGGATATCCAGCCAGGCATAACTCGCCAAAGAAGTCTCCCACACCGAGTATCGCGGTCACTGCAGATGGCTGTTGCTTCGTTCGGCTGGTCAGGCTCACTCCTCCCTCTTGAATGTAAAAGAGTGTGTAAGCAGGAGCACCCTGTTTGTATATTTTTTCTTTATTCCGAAAGCGAGAAACCGACCCACCCAGACTCTCGCCTGAACGGAAGCCGCCGAGAGGATCTTTTCCCCGCTTCTCGCGCTTGATCGATTGTTTCGCTGCTGTGGCGTGTCTGGTCATGGTGGCTATTTTCCGAGTGAGTTCACAGAATTGCGATGTGCTTCTTCTGACTGTGCGAAAGCCTTCTGCGCGTGCTCCAACGCTTGTTTGGAATGTTCGTGCCCGGAGAGATGTTCTCCCTTGCCATGCTGCGTGGCCGCAACGCGGTGTGCATGTGCGGCAAGTTCGTGAAGTTCTGCCGCTCGTTGGTGAGAATTGTAAGGCATGGTCGATTTATCCTTAATTACCTTTCAGCAGTTACTGTTCAACTCTAAATTGATTCGGTTTCCCAAACTGCTCAATTGTGCACACTTGCGGATTCGCCTACGACTTCGCAGCGCTCGCCCTACAGCAAGCCTGGGATGGGATTGCCGCGAGTAAGCTGCTTACCTAGGAGGTTAGTTATTCGAGCCTTTTGTGTGGGAACAGTTTTCCGATGTGCACCACGAAATCCGGAAAAATAAACGGGAGATGAAATGCCAACCAATCTAGATGACAATTTCAACGGTCACCGATCAATTCTAGGGGCGTGCTGGCTGATTTATGGCGTTCTGCGCCTCATCATGGGAATTCTCCTTATTCCCTTCAGTCCGACGGCGACAGTGATGTTTGGAGCGCTTCTCACCCGCGTGCCCAATCCTTACGCGCTAATGGCGGATTTCCATTTCGTTTATGTGTGCCTGATCGTCGTGTCGCTTCTGGGCGGACTCTTGGGAATTTTGGCCGGGATCGCCCTGTTGAGCAATCAGCGGTCTGCTCGCATGCTGGCTATTGTCGCAGCCTTCCTGTCAATTTCAGATCTTCCTCTCGGTCTCACTCTTGGGATTTACACGCTAATTATGGCGTTTTCGTCGCGATGGGTCGCCAGTCCGACCACGCTATCGTCCGCGACGGAGAAGCAACTGAAACGCCAGACCTCGTAGCTCTCATAAAAAAGTTTGCGGAGCTTACTGGGGGATTTCGATATCCGACTTGCTGACCTTCTGCGAAACTTGCGCAGGAGTAGGAAGTTGCGAGCGGTCCCAACCGCCGCCGAGTGCCTCCACCAACTGAACTGATGCGGTCATGACCTGGGTTCGCAGGGAAGCAAGCTGTTGCTGCGTATCCAATAAAGCTGTTTGCGCAACCAGAACACTCAGGTATTGATCGACGCCGGTTTCATAGCGAGCGGTGGCCAACTCCAGGTAGCGTTTCGCGGACTGCTCCGATTGTTGTTGTTCCTGAATTTGTTTGGACAGGATACGCACTGCGGCAAGGTTGTCCTCAACTTGTTGAAACGCGGTCAAGACCGTCTGGCGATAGCTGGCTACATCTGCATTGTAAACTGCTACATATTGGTTCACCGTCGCACGGCGCAGGCCTGCATCAAAGATGGTTTCCGACAGGGAAGGGCCGACGGACCAGAACCGGCTCGGCCAAGTCATCAGATTTTTCAGTGCCGAAGATTCAAACCCCGCTGACGCTGTAATCGTGAGATTCGGATAATACGCCGCGGTAACAATTCCGATTTGAGCATTTGCAGCAGCCATGTTTCGTTCCGAAGCAGCGATATCTGGTCGGCGTTCCAGCAATTCCGAAGGCACACCGACGGGCAGCGTGGGCGGTTTAGCATCCAGCGGCTTCACGGGAATCGAGAAAGCGGACGGCGGCGCTCCAATCAAGACAGCGATGGCGTGTTCGTATTGTGCGCGGGCAATGCCCAAATTCGTACCGGCGGCGACCGCACTCTGCAATGCGATTTCGGCCTCGACCAGAGAGATTTGATCATCCACTCCAGTTTCGTAGCGAGCCCGACTGAGTTCTACCGATTTCTTGTCTGCCTCAATCGTGTCGTCGAAGACCTTTTGCAAAGCATCCTGGCCGCGAAG
The DNA here is from genome assembly GCA_963837885.1 of Candidatus Acidiferrales bacterium. GTDB lineage: Bacteria > Acidobacteriota > Terriglobia > Acidiferrales > UBA7541 > Acidiferrum. The sequence continues at coordinate 41,953 of CAWIPD010000025.1, forward strand.
TTCGAAGAAGTAGACTGCCAGGCTGGTCTGTTCGGTCAACCGTTCGTTCTCGAGATCGGCAGCGCTGAGCTGGGCATTATATTGAGCTTGATGAATGGTGTTGCGGACTTTACCCCAAAGATCCGGCTCCCAGGACACTTCAAACGGAAGTGTGGATACGGAACCGGTCACGCCGGAGTTTGAGGAACCGGTCCCTGAGCCACCCGTACCTGTGCCGGTCCCGCCCGAATTATTTACGAGATTGCCCGAACTATGTGAGCGCGTGTACGCAGGAGCCGTTCCCACAGTCGGGTAGAGTTGCGAACGGGCCTGCGTGATCAACGTGCGGGCCTCCATAAAATTTTCGAAAGCCTGCTTGATGTTCTGGTTGTTAATGTTTACTTGTTCTTCCAGCGCATTCAACTCGGGATCGTTGAAGATCTCCCACCACTTTCCGTGGAGCATGGCATCTTGCGGTTGGGCCACTTTCCAATCGCCTGAATCCGCGTTTTGTGCAGGCACCTCTTTGTAAGCAGGCGGAGTGGCCTGGACTGTCGCGGTCGGAGGATGATATTTCGGCCCGACCGAGCAGCCGGCCAGGAGAAGTGCTGTAAAACCGGAACCCGCAAAAGTTTTCAGAAGTGTTTTGTTCATAGTGTTTGCCATCCTAACTATCCTGCCGCAGGTGCGGGTGCATCCGTTGTTGGATGAAATGTGTCGCGCTTCTTGCCCAATACCCTAAGCCGCGCCCGATCAAGCATCAGATACACAACCGGGGTCGTATACAGCGTGAGCAGTTGGCTCACAATGAGTCCCCCAACGATGGTGATACCCAAAGGACGTCGCAACTCGGAGCCTGTACCGGTGCCAAAAGCCAACGGCAAAGCCCCGAACAATGCCGCCATAGTAGTCATGAGAATTGGCCGAAAACGTAGCATGCAAGCCTGAAAGATTGCATCTTCGGTGCTTAATCCACCCTCACGCTCGGCCTGCAAGGCGAAATCGATCATCATGATGGCGTTCTTCTTTACAATGCCGATCAGCAAGACGATCCCAATAATGGAAATGACATTAAGGTCCTGCTTGAAGAGCAGAAGCGCAAGCATCGCACCAACGCTGGCCGACGGCAGGGTCGAAATAATCGTGAGTGGGTGTACCAGGCTCTCATACAAAATGCCCAGAACGATGTAAACCGCAAGGACTGCGGTGAGCACCAGAATAGGTTCAGTGCTCAGAGATTGCTGGTAAGCTTGTGCGGTCCCCGCGAAAAAACCACGCACCGTTGAGGGAACTCCCATGCGCTGCTTTAGTTGATCCACAGCCAGAACTGCATCGCTTAACGAAACGCCCGGGGCAAGATTAAAAGAGACCGTGACCGAAGGGAACATGCTCGTGTGGTTGAGGGCTAACGGCGTCGTAGTGGTCTGGCTCGTGGCCATGGTTAGCAAAGGATTGTTGCCGCTGGAGGTCACACTGCTGCTGCCATTCGGGTGGAAATAAATATTTTTCAGCCCCTCCGGGTTTTGTGAATATTTCGGATCAACTTCCAGCACAACGTAGTATTGGTTCAACTGGGTATAGATGATCGAGGTCTCGGACTGTCCAAACGCACTGTAGATCCCGCTATCCAGGGACTGCACTGTCTGTCCCAATTTTGCTGCCGTCACCCGGTCGTAATTCAGCAGAACGTTGAGCCCACCGTTTTGCTGGTCAGAGTTCACATCCTGCAGTCCAGGAAGTTTTTTCATCTCCGTAAGTAGGCGCGGTCCCCAGGTTGTCAGATCCGCTGCGGTGTCGGACTGGATTGTGTACTGATAAAGCGCGGAACTCCCTCGTCCGCCAATTCGGAGATCTTGCGCCGCCTGAAGGAAAACGGATGCCACGGGCAAACGATTCAATTGCGGGCGAAGCCGGTTAATGATCTCCGGCGCCGTGATTTTCCGCTCATTCAGCGGCTTGAGCGCGATAAAAATGTTTCCGGTATTCGTGGCGCCACCGCCGCCACCACCACCGCCGCTCCCGGTGAACGCAACCACATTTTCAACCGCCGAATCGTTCTTGATTACTCCCACAAGTTGCTTGATTGAGTCATTCATGGCAGGGAAGGACGAGTCCTGAGGCCCTTGCACACCACCGGCGAGCGCGCCTGTGTCTTGTTGAGGGAAGAAGCCCTTCGGAATCTCATACACAAGCACGCCATTCAAAATGATCGTGAGAAACAATACAGTCAGGGTGAGAACAGAATTGTCCAATACCCAGTGAAGGGTATGCCGGTATAAAGCGAGAATTGAATCGAACGCTTTCTCGGTCGCCATATACAGTCGTCCGTGTTTCCGCGCGCGTTCGTTCCGCAACAGATACGCGCACATCATCGGCGTCGTGGTCAAGGAAATGACCATGGACACCACAATGGCAGTAGAGAGCGTTACAGCAAATTCTCGGAAGAGCCGGCCGACGATTCCGCCCATGAGCAACAGAGGAATGAAGACTGCGATCAGCGAAATGCTGATGGTGAGAACCGTGAAGCCGATTTCCTGCGCTCCTTTCAACGTAGCGGCGAATGGCTCCATGCCTTCTTCAAGATGCCGCGTGATGTTCTCCATCACCACGATGGCGTCATCCACGACGAATCCAGTTGAAATAGTGAGCGCCATCAGCGAAAGATTGTCCAGGCTGTAGCCGCACAGATACATCACCGCAAAAGTTCCGATGAGGGAGACGGGCACGGCGACAGCGGGAATAAGCGTTGCTCGTCCATTCCGCAGGAAAACAAACACCACGATGATGACCAGCACGATTGAGAGCACCAGGGTGTGCTGCACGTCGTTCACCGATGCCCGAATCGTCGTTGTGCGGTCGAGAACAATCGTAGTGTCCATTCCTTGAGGAATGGATGCTTTGATGGCAGGCAATTCCGCACGAACGCGGTCCACAGTGTCGATAATATTGGCGCCGGGTTGCCGAAAAATAATCAGCGTCACGGACCGTTTGCCGTTCAAATATCCCGCGGCCCGGATATTTTGTACGGAGTCAATTACATCCGCGACATCAGAAAGACGTATGGCGGACCCTTTGTTGATAGCCAATGATCAGCGGCTTGTAATCCACCGCGTGGGAAATCTGATCATTAGCCAGAATGTCTGCCGTTATGTTGCCATCCGTGATCTGTCCTTTGGCAAGGTCGGAATTCTGCAAACGCAAAACGGACTGCACATCTGTCATCGTCAGCCCGTAGCTGGCAAGCTTCGTCGGATTTACTTCAACGCGGACCGAAGGCAACGCGCCTCCGCCGACGTTGACCTGGCCCACTCCCTGAATTTGCGAGAGCTTTTGCTGAATTACCGTGGATGCTTCGTCATAGAGCTTGTCGGGCCCATATTTGTCTGAGGTGAGCCCCAAAATCAAAATGGGTGAGTCCGCGGGGTTCACTTTGCGATAGGTCGGATTGGACGGGAAGATTTGCAGGCAGATACGTGCGTGCCGAGTTGATTGCCGCTTCAACGTCTCGCGCCGCCCCATCAATGTTTCGGCTGAGGTCGAACTGAATGGTGATTGACGTTGATCCGAGGTTACTGCTGGAAGTCATTTCGGTCACGCCCGCGATATGACCAAACTGCCGCTCAAGCGGCGTTGCGACGGATGAGGCCATAATCTCCGCGCTGGCCCCCGGTAGACTGGCGCATTCACGGAAATTGTCGGAAAATCGACCTGCGGCAGCGGTGAAACGGGAAGAACCTTGTACGCAATTGCACCGGCCAATGGCGATGGCAACGGTCAGCAGCGTCGTTGCCACTGGCCGGTGAATGAATGGTGCCGAAACGTTCATAACTGTCCTGCCGGTTTGCGGCTCAGTGCCGGAATGTGGACTTCGGACTTCTTCGCGAAGCGCTGCGCCAGTTTGTCGAAGAAAATGTAAATCACCGGCGTGGTGTAAAGCGTCAGTACCTGGCTCACCAACAAGCCCGCCAACCATCGCGATGCCCAGCGGACGACGCAATTCCGAACCGATGCCGGTGCCAAACGCCAGCGGCAGGCCGCCCAGCAACGCAGCCATGGTGGTCATCATGATCGGGCGGAACCTCAGCAGGCAGGCTTCGTAGATCGCATCCGTCGAGCTTTTACCATGGTTGCGTTCGGCATCCAGCGCAAAGTCCACCATCATAATTCCGTTCTTTTTCACGATGCCGATTAGCAGTACCAATCCGATGATGGCGACCACGCTCAGATCCTGCTTGAAGAGGATCAATGCAAGAAAAGCGCCAACACCGGCCGATGGAAGCGTCGAAAGAATCGTGATGGGATGAATGAAACTCTCATACAGAACGCCCAGCACGATATACACCGTGACCAGCGCCGCAAGAATCAGCAAGGGCATGTTCGAAAGGGAATTGCGGAACGACGCTGCGGTGCCCTGGAAATCAGCCTGCAAACTTGCAGGCATATGCATATCTTTTTGCACTTTCGTTACAGCGTCGATCGCTTCGCCCAATGCCGCTCGGGGAGCCAGATTGAACGAAACGGTAATCGCCGGGAATTGCCCCTGGTGATTGATGGTCAGCGGTTGTGTCCTGGTCTCAAAGTGCGAGAACGCGCTTAACGGTACGGCACTGCTGATTGCCGAGTGATTGCTCCCCGCCGACGTTGCTCCTTTGCTCGATGTTGTTGTGGAAGTGTTGGGCGAAAGCACATTTACGGGCGGCGTCAATGTGTTTGCTGAGGCTGTGTAAAGAGCGGAGGTTGTCAACGCATTGGAACCGGCCGAAGTTGATCCGTTGCTGGTCGTGGAGGCAGCCGCTCCCGTGGTGCCAGCGGCTGAATTCGCTTGAATGTAAAGCTTGTGCAGTTTATCCGGGTCCAATTGAAATTGTGGCTGGCTTTCCAGAATCACGTGATACTGGTTCAACTGCGTATACATCGTATTGATTTGGCGTTGACCGAAGGCGTCGTACAACGTGTTGTCTATTGTGGTGGGCGCGATTCCCAGCCGCGAAGCGGTGGGCCGGTCGATCACCAGAGCTACTGCCAATCCTCCCGGTTGCTGGTCAGTGGCCACATCTTCTAATTCCGGCAACTTCTTTAGACGGTCGACAAAGCGATTCGTCCAATCACTCAACTCATTCGAGTCCGGATCTTCCAGAGTGTATTGGTATTGGGTACGGCTGACTCGGTCATCGACGGTGATGTTCTGGACCGGTTGCATGAAAATTTGAATACCCTGCACATCATTGATCTTGCTTTGCAGCCGGCGGATTACGTCAGACGCGTTCAGGTCTCGCTGTTCCAGTGGCTTCAAATTGATCGACATTCGCCCGCTATTTATCGTGGTGTTGGTGCCATCGGCCCCGATGAACGAAGAAAGGCTTTCCACGGCTGGGTCTGCGAGAATTACGTCAGCGATTTCCTGCTGTTTTTCGGCCATGGCTTTTGCACCAATGGTCGGAGGCGCCTGCGTGATGCCCTGAATAATTCCCGTATCCTGGACAGGGAAAAAACCTTTTGGAATGATGATGTAGAGAAAGACAGTAAGCAGCAAAGTCCCAAGGGCGATTAGAAGGGTGATGGTCTGATACCGCAGCACGAATTTCAACGTGCGGCCATAGAAAGAAATCATCCCCTCGAAAGCCCGTTCGGATATCTGGTAGAAGCGTCCCTGTTTTTCTTTTGGATTGTGCTTCAGAATGCGCGACGCCATCATCGGTGTCAACGTCAGTGAAACGATCGCCGAAATTACAATGGTCACCGCGAGCGTCACGGCAAACTCGCGGAATAAGCGTCCCACCACGTCGCCCATGAACAACAGCGGGATCAGCACCGCGATCAACGAAACCGTCAACGACACGATCGTAAATCCGATCTGTTCGGCTCCTTTCAACGCCGCCTGCATCGGCGGCAGCCCTTCTTCCAGATAGCGCGAAATGTTTTCGACCATGACGATCGCGTCGTCGACCACGAAACCGGTGGAGATCGTTAATGCCATCAAAGAAAGATTGTCGAGGCTGTAACCCAAAGCGTACATGGCGCCAAACGTTCCAATTAGCGACAGCGGAACGGCGACGCTAGGGATGGTGGTGGCGTATAAATTCCGCAGAAACAGGAAAATTACTAATACAACCAGCCCCACCGTTAGCATCAATTCAAACTCAACGTCCCTCACCGACGCCTGAATCGGAGTCGTCAGGTCGGTCAAGACTGGTGACATCGATTCCTTTAGGCAGGTTCGCTTCCAACTGCGGCAACAGTGCCTTGATCCGCTGTACTACGCTGATGGTGTTTCCGCCGGGCTGCCTCTGCACGTTCACGATCACTGCAGGGGTTTTGTTCATCCACGCTGCCTGGTTGATGTTTTCCACACCATCGACAATCTTGGCCACGTCCGTCAGCATTACAGGCGCACCGTTGCGGTAAGCCACCACCACTTGCCGGTAATCTTTGCTGGTTTGCAGTTGGTCGTTCGCGTCAATCTGAAAATCCTGGCGGTCGCCGTCAAAGTTTCCCTTGGCTGCGTTTACGCTTGCCTGCGTAACGGCCGTCCGCACATCTTCCAGGTTGATTCCGTACGATGACAGCGCGGCCGGATTTGCTTGAATGCGCACCGCAGGTTTCTGACCGCCGCTGATGCTGACCAGCCCCACATCCTTTAATTGTGCAATTTTAGGAGCGAGTCGGGTATCCACAAGGTCTTCCACCTGTGGAAGCGGAATGGTTTTGGATGAAACCGCCAGCGTTAGTACTGGTGCATCGGCTGGATTGGTCTTGCTATAAATCGGCGGAGAGGGAAGGTTGGCCGGCAAAAAACTTTGCGCCGCGTTGATGGCGGACTGCACTTCTTCTTCAGCTATATCAATGTTCAGGCTCAGATTAAATTGCAGCACGATGACGGATGTCGCGCCCGAGCTACTCGAAGTCATCTGGCTGAGTCCCTGGAGCTGGCCGAACTGTCTCTCCAGCGGCGCGGTTACCGTCGTGGCCACTACGTCCGGACTGGCCCCGGGATAAAACGTCAACACTTGAATGGTGGGGTAATCAACTTGCGGCAAAGCAGAAACGGGCAATTGCGTGTAACTTACAATCCCAACGAGCAAGATCGCCGCCATCAGCAGCGACGTCGCCACTGGTCTCAAGATAAAAGGCGAGGACGGACTCAATGCGCGGTGCTCCCAGTTGGTTTTGCGGCAGGTGCATTTCCTCCAGCAGGTTTTGCCGGAGCGCTACTCCCGGGTAACGCCGTCTTTGCGTTGTCCTGCAGCTTATCGAAGCTGCTGGTGGCCACCACATCTCCGGGATTAATTCCCGTCACGGCGGTCAGTCCTCCGTCCGTCACGCTGGTCTGAATGTTGCGCATGTGCGCGACGTTGTCTTGAATAACGTAGACGAACGCGATCTGCCCATTGTGTTGAATCGCGGAGGAAGGAATCAGCGTGGCTCCACGCAGCGTGTCGACCAGTAGCCTCACGTTCACAAACTCATTGGGAAACAGCGCGGCATCTTGATTCACAAACGAAGAGCGCGCCTTTACCGTCCCGGTAGTCGTATCGATCTGGTTGTCAAAGGTTATGAACTGCCCTGTCGCAATCTTTTTTGTACCGGAGCGATCGTAAGCATCCACCGTCAGCTTGGCGTTCTGCCGCAGCCGCTCCTGCACCTGGCCGAGATTGTCTTCGGCAATTGTGAAAATCACCGTGATAGGTTGGATTTGCGCGACGACGGCCAGCGTAAGGGTTCCGGTGGCCTGCACTACGTTGCCGGGATCCACCAGCCGCAGACCAACCTTTCCATCGATCGGAGAAGTGATGTGACAATAGCCCACCTGAATCTGGTCGTACTGCACTGCACCCTCGTCGATTTTGATTGTTCCTTGTTCTTGCAGCACCAGTTTTTCCTGATCATCCAGGGTTTGTTTCGGAATTGCCCTGCGTGCCCAGGCGTCACGGTAGCGGTCCAAGTCCATCTGTGCTTGCGCCAAGAGATTTTGATCGCGCTCCAATGTTCCTTGCGCCTGTAGAAGCGTTGCTTCATAGGGCCGCGCGTCAATCTCAACCAGCGGGTCGCCTTTGCGAACAATCTGTCCTTCCTTGTAATGCACGGCCGTCACGATTCCATTCACCTGGCTGGTGATCGAAGCGGTGTATACCGGTGTTACAGTTCCAATGGCATCCAGATACACGCCGATATCATCTTTTTTTGCGGTTGCGGTCGTCACCGTAACCGGACCACCGGCGCCTCGCGGCGCCTTTGCGCTCGTGGCGCTGTCATCGTGCTTACGTAGTAGCCAATAAAATCCGAACCCAAATATCAGGAGAATGATGATCCACACAAGGATGCGTACACCTTTGTTGCGGGAGGGCGGAGCAGTAGGTAAATGCTCCGACGTAGAAGCTGGGTGTTCTCTCGGATCAGTCGGCAAGTCAATTCCTCGTCACTAATGAAGGTTCGGACAGGGGCACAGATGTCCATGCTCTATGGGACGAATATTAGCGCTATTTCGGATACATATGGGTTGAAGATTTATTTCGTCAGGTCCCCATAGCTGGGTGTGGAAAGTGTTCTGTCCGTTGCGGATTCTAGCAGAACGCCAGTAGCGTGGAAATAGAATGACGTCGCCAGTTGGTCCAATTGACTCGGCAAAAAAGTTGGACCGAAAATGAAACAGGAGCGGAATTTACTTTCCGCTCCCGAGCCAATACTTTTAATTGAAACAGAAACGTTAACTTCGCCCGACAGAGACTAACGGCCCGCGCCGTGAGTCTTATGTGCGGCGTCGGTGTCACTCAACGAAGTGGTGAACTCGTCGATTTGTTTCTCTGCCTGGTCTTTTGCCAGGCCGTAGCGCTCTTGCAGTATCCCAGCGAGTTGCTCGCGCTTCCCACTGATCATCGTCAAATCATCGTCCGTCAGTTTGCCCCACTTCTGTTTGGCCTTTCCGGATACTTGTTTCCACTTTCCTTCGACTTGATCCCAGTTCATGAATCCCTCCTTAATTTGCCGAAGTTCTAACTCACCTCTGTTACGGGGATAGAACGTCAAATCGGCCATAGTGATGAGAACTCATATCGTAGCCATGTGACATACAGCGTTTCATTGGGATGGGCTGGCGAAGTCCATGAGGTTTGAATCGATTACTGAAATCTGCGGCTTTATACTTCGCGCCTCTACTAGGACCCGCCGATGGCGAGAAATCCCTTTTGCGAACAACATTGCCTGAATCATGGCGATTCCTAAATGAGCCGTGATTCTGGTCAAGCACTAAATATGAACAAAGGAGTTCCATCATGTTACGAATGGCTCTCGCGTTTTTCGTCGTTGCGGTCATCGCGGGTTTTTTTGGTTTTGCCGGGATTGCTGTAGCCACTGCGGGTATCGCTAAAATTCTTTTCTACATTTTCCTTGTCCTTTTTGTCCTGAGCCTGATTAGCCATCTTGCAAGCAGGACATGACAACACGATGGCTAGCGGATGCTCCCAAATGATGAGCAGTTAAAAAAAGTGATTACCAGGAGGATTGGAAATGAGTGGAAAAACCATGCTGGGAGTAGCCTTGCTCGTCTTAGGTATTCTCGCTCTCGCGTACCAGGGTTTCAGCTACACCGTACCTAAGAAAGAAGTCGATATCGGTCCGATCCAGGTGACCAAGGAACAGCGTCACAATGTTCCGCTTCCTCCGATATTGGGCGCCTTGGCACTTATCGGTGGCATTGTAGTGCTGGTAATGGATCGCCGCGATAAATAAACATCACTAACCTTAAATTCAAATCTATCAGGAGAAAAATTCATGAAACGTTGGAACATTGGTTTGCTTGGCGCTCTTGCTCTAGCTCCTTTCGCTTTCGCGGGGCCTAAAGCGGACGATACAAAGGAAACGGATCGCTTGCGCAACGCTGGCACCGTCGTTCAAGAAATACTCGACGTGCCCGATGATATTCCGCAAGACTTGTTAGACAAGGCGCGTTGTGTGGTTGTACTTCCTTCAGTGCTCAAAGCTGCCTTTATCGCAGGTGGGAGCTATGGCCGCGGCGTAATGGTATGTCGCACCGGCAAAGATTTCACAGGACCCTGGGGCGCTCCTGCAATGTACGCTCTGGAAGGTGGTAGTTTCGGCTTTCAAATCGGAGGCGAGGCCACGGACTTTGTAATCCTCGTGATGAACACTCGCGGTGTCGATAGTTTGTTGCATAGCAAGGTAAAGCTCGGCGGAGATGCCTCGGTTGCGGCAGGCCCGGTGGGCCGCACCGCATCCGCTGATACCGACGCTTACGCTCGAGCCGAGTTGCTGAGCTATTCTCGCGCCCGAGGTGTTTTCGCGGGCATCTCACTTGAAGGCTCAACCTTGCGGCCCGACAACGACGCCAACCGTCGCGTCTACGGAGGCGATGCTTCCGCGGCGAATATCATTACTGAATCGAAGTTCCAAGCCCCCGAAGCAGCTCAGCCGTTGGTTCACCGTTTGCAAAAGGGAAGCCCCCAACTCAAGTAAAAAGACAATATTTATGCCATAAAAAAAGGGCGAGGCAGATAGTTGCCTCGCCCTTCTTATTTGGATCGCGATTTCTCCCCTGCTCTGCTTAGTATTGCCCGGCCTTCTTCACCGACGCCATATCCGAAGTCTTGACATCGGCAGATGACTCGCTCGCAGAGGATATATCTTCTGCGCCGGTGTGCTCCATGAGGTGCTTGGCCTCATGGACCTTTTCCGAAGTGTCGCAATGTACGGAGAGCAGAATTCCGCCCTTTGCCAGGCGGCCTTCGTAGCGTTTTGCCTCGTACTCGGGAATTCCCATGCCCACGAGCGCTCCCGCGAAACCGCCAACCGCTCCGCCAACCCCTAGTCCCGCTAGTGCGGCGAGCAGTGGTCCCGCCGCGATAAACGGCCCAACGCCCGGGATGGCCAATGCACCTATGCTGGCGAGCCAACCGAGTGCTCCGCCTATCACCGCGCCGGAACTTGCTCCTGCGGTCGCGCCTTCGGGTGCTTTGGTCTCCTTCTGCATGGCCAATTCTCTGGACCCGAGATTCTCAGGTAAAAGAACAGAGATTGCCGTCCGTTCAAATCCCGCTTCACGAAATGCAACGACCGCATTCTCCAACGAATCGCGATTGGAATAGATTCCCAACACCGATTTGTTCACTGACATGATGTTTCCTCCATTTTTCTGTTGAAATATTTCTTTCCGCTACAGTGCAGCTCAAGAAAACCGTGCCGCATTTGATTCTGTGGATGGCAGACCGCTTTTTTAGGGCGATCCGCAAGTCATAGAGAGAATCGGTGACGTTTTCGAATCGGAGAATACCCGCATCACTCGAACTTCGGCGTTTAAACTCTGGATTTGAGAATTGATTTGCGCTTCAAGTCACAAAAATACACCTCGGCGCATGGAACAAAATGAGTTCAGGCTATTTCTCGAAGAACGTCAGGAGTATGGCGTATTGGTTTGGCTACCTGGGGATGTTTCCATGAGAAAGGAAATTGGCCCTCAGGGCCCACCAAAGGAGAAAAACATTATGAGCGGTGAAGCAACTCGCAGACAACAAGACACTCCCAACTCTCCCAAGAATACTCAGGAAGAGTCGGATCAGCGTTTCCCGGGTCGCCAGGACGAAGGCCGTCAACCCAACCCCGAAAAGGATCGCGACAATCCCAACAAGACTGACCAGGACATCAACAAGAATCGCCAAAATAAGCCCGGCCAGGATAAAGATAATTCGCAAAGCGACGACATGCCACGCCGTTAAGAGTTAACTCGGCGCAGCTGAGCTTTGTTACGCATAAGCCCTTGGATCCAGCCAATAACTGGGGCCAAGGGCTTTCCCATCATAGAAATACAGTAACGCTGGTATTCAGCTTCTGCTGAAATTAGGCAAAATAAATGGGAACCATAGTTTTCGCCCCTTACTCTATAAATTGGAGATAAAATGCCAGACCGAGCCTCAATAGCGAGTGAATCCGCAGTTTCTGTATCGGGTGTCAGGTCCAGCATGGGAAATCTGAAGATTCTGGTTGTGGACGACCACGATATCATCCGCCGGGGACTGAAAGGTCTACTTACCGCCAAGCCCGGTTGGGAAGTCTGCGCCGAAGCAAAAACCGGCAGGGAAGCCATCACGCTTTCTGAGCAGCTAAAGCCGGACGTTGTGGTGATGGATATCAGCATGCCCGATTTGAATGGCTTGGAAGCTGCACGCCGAATCCACAAGTCTCTCCCAAAAACTGGGATTCTCATTCTCACGATGCACTTCTCTGATCAGTTGGTTCGCGACGTCGTGGAAGCCGGTGCCCGTGGCTACATACTAAAATCCGACGCAGACCGCGATCTGGTGACCGCGGTGGATTCTATCGCCAATCGCAGGACATTTTTTACCCCTCGGGCCTCCGAAATGCTCATGGACGATTTTTCCAGACAATCGGCCGGCGCTGAACCTCGCCTTCCCCAGCGCAACCGCCTGACTACTCGTGAACGCGAAGTGGTTCAACTGCTCGCGGAGGGCAAAAGCAGCAAGGAAGTCGCTGTTTCTTTGAACATTAGTGTGAAAACCGCGGAAACACACCGTGCTAACATCATGCGTAAACTGGAATTACATTCCGTTAGCGAACTGGTGCGCTACGCAATCAAGAATCAGATCATTGAGGCTTAGATTATTTTGCTGATTTTGCGTTCAATTTCGAGCGACGTTACGCCTGCATTCGCCATCATCTCTTGGAGGCGCTCCTGTTCCTTTCCTACCCCGGGTGATTGCACACCCTATTCTTTGCCATCGCTCCAGGAGACATCGACTCATGCCCACAGTCCTCATCGTTGACGATCATGCATTCATTCGCCGCGGTGTTCAGTCCATTCTGCAGTCATTTCCAGAATGGACTTTGTGTGGCGAGGCCAGCAATGGCACCGACGCGGTTCGCATGGCCGACGAAGTGAACCCGGATGTCATTCTGATGGATGTCACGATGCCCGGAATGAACGGTATCGATGCCACTCGCATTATTCGCAAAGCGCACCCGCACATGAAAATTGTTTTGCTGACTCTCCACGAATCCTCGGAAATACTTCGTAACGGATTTCGTGCCGGGGCGAATGGATATCTTCTGAAGGCAGATGCAGAGCAGGAGCTGATCAAGGCCTTGCGAGTTGTCGTCGGTGAAGGCTCCTACATCAGCCCCAAAATTGATCAGGGTGTCGTCGCGGGCGTGATCGGCGAAATCCGCTCTGCCAACTAGCGCATCCGGCTCTTTCTTAAAGTTCCTCGACGAATCAACAATTATTTACCGTGAATACCCGATACCACCGCCTTGCCTTAGGTCCCAAACTGTTGTCCGTCTTTACACGGAGGAATCCCGATGGCACATCAAGCAACCGCTGTAGCACCCCCGGAAATTACGCGCGAACAGCTCATCGCCAATTTGAACGAGGATCTGGCTCGCGAATATCAGGCCATCATTGCCTACGTCGTGTACTCCCAAGTCTTGAAAGGTGCGGAGTACATGTCCATCGCCGAAGATCTGGTGGGCCATGCGTCTCAAGAACTGGAGCACGCCATAACCATTGCCAAGCAGATCGATTACTTGGGTGGCACACCTACGGTACAAGCCAAACCGGTTAAGTCGACCTCAGACAATAAAGAAATGCTGCGGGCGGATTTGAGTAATGAGAAAGAGACCATCCGCAACTACCGCGAGCGCGTTCGCCAGTCCGAACAATTGGGCGAATACGCCATGGCCGAATTAATTCGGGAGATTTTAGTGCAGGAGCAGGATCATCTTATCGATCTCGCCACTGCTCTTGGGGAAGAAGTTCCTCAGATTGACGCCAAGAAGTGAGCGTCTAAGATTCAAATTCGCTGCTCTAGCAAAGGAATAATTTTATGCCTGAAGAATCCACAATTGCCAAAGCAGAGCTCGACAAAAAGGAAGGTAAAGCGCCCTCCACGCAAGCCGGAGAATTTGTGAAGGAGGAGATCGACCACATTCGCCATGGCGTTCACGGAGCCCGATCCACGAAACAAGCCATCGCGATTGGCTTATCTAAAGCTCGACGCGCCGGAATCGCCATTCCCGATTCACCCAACAAATCCTCTGATCGAAAAGTCAAGTCGGGCCGCAAGAAGCGCGCCGGCAGCCCCGGTTCATCCAAAAAGCGGGCCCGAGCGTCTCTCGCCGCACTCCGTCGAGAGGGTTCCCGTTCTGCTTCCAAAACTGCGCTTTCGCGCTTTGCCAAGAACAGCGCAAGAAAGCGTGGACTGAGCGCCCGCCACCAATCCGCTGAAAGGGCCGCGGCTACCCGAGGCCGCCGACGTTCCAGGAAGACTCAATAGTGAAGGAATCACCAGTAAGCCGTATCCTCTGAATGGGAGCGCATCGGAAATAAATGGCCTCGAGAGTCCCTGTTTCAGGCGTTCTTCCTTTTAAACAGACCGCCAAATCGTGCTATACATGAGGCGGGACCAAGCGCAACCCTCCCGCCCTTCATCGCTTTGGAAGGATGCCGTGTCGACTAGTTCTCTGGCCCGAGCTTTACGTAAGTCCACGCTTCGTTTACCTGCAGCGCGCTTTGCCTCGCTTTTTCTCGCTTTCGTTCTCCTGGCCGTCGCCGGTTTCATCGCCTATGTCACTATGGACCGCATGAAGGGGAGTCGCGACCTGGTGTTACACACCTATCAGGTCCGCGGGTTGTTGAAAGATTTGCGCTCTGTAATTTTTGAAACCCACGCTCAATTCGACCTCTTCCGTTTATCCAACAATACCAAAGAGGTCGCTGATTTAGATTTTCTACTGCAAAACGAACTGGCCCTCGTTGCCGAAACCAGGCAGCTCACCTCCGACAACACCATTCAGCAGGTTCGCCTCGATGAAATCCATCAGCTTCTGCAGCAGGACATCGACCAGCTTCACGGCTGCGTCAATCAGCACAACTGTTTAACGGTTGGTTCGAGCGAGAGAGGCGACTTCATGGCTGAAGTTTCCGGCCGGAGAAGAAAACTCTCGCAAATGCTTCGTCAGATGGAAAACACCGAAGAAAGTCTGCTGCAAGACCGGCTGCGGATTTGGCAGCGCCTTTTTTCTCGCATGGTGATCACCATCATCGGGAGTTTTCTTCTGGCATTGGTCCTTCTTCTCTATAATTTCAATCTACTGTTTTCCGAGATCCAGCGGCGCAAGGAACAGGAAGACGTGGAAAAACGCAACGCCGAATCGTTCCGCTTGCTAAGCGCGCGCATTCTTGAACTGCAGGACGTTGAGCGTCGAAAAATCGCCCGTGAACTTCATGACAGCGTCGGCCAATTCCTTGCCGGCTTGAAACTCAATCTCGGCAGGCTTCAAAGGCGTCAGGTGGATGCTACCCCGGAGAATCAAGCTCTGCTGACCGAGACGATTGACCTTACTGACCGGGCCATCGGCGAAGTCCGCACTATCTCTTATTTGCTGCACCCTCCACTCCTGGACGAATTGGGCTTCCATTCCGCGGCTCGCTGGTACGTGGAAGGCTTTGCCAAGCGCAGCGGCATCGAAGTGCAACTGCATCTTTCAGAAATTGCCGACCGTTTGCCCAGGGAAATTGAGCTGGCTCTCTTCCGTGTTCTCCAGGAATCGTTGACCAACGTTCACCGGCACGCCATGGCGCACAAGGTCGAAATCGAACTGGAATGCACCGACGACGATGTTACGTTGATGGTCTGTGACGATGGTAAGGGCCTGAATCAAGGCACTCTCCGCCGTTTCCGTGATGGCCAGGCTGCGGGCATTGGTTTGGCCGGTATGCGCGAGCGATTAGTAGAGTTGGGAGGAACGCTGGAAGTGGAATCGAGCACCACCGGCACGCAGATTTGCGCAACCCTTCCCACCAATGAATGCGATCCCGCCGATCCTCCGGCGGCCGATATTTCTATCTCTCCCAATTGAATTATAGAAAGTACGGCGAGCGATTATCCTGCCAGATCAGTGCCGAGCTCGCTCTCAAGGCCAAGAGCTGCCGCCGGATGAAATGCGATCTTCCGACCGCTTCTCATATCAAATATGAAATAGTCTCCGGGAAATTGTGACGCGATCTGCCCAAGTTGCAGCTTGGCTTCTTCCAGACCTTCCACTGCCTTTACCCAGATCGGCTGGCCATCGGGTAGTTTCTTGAAGATGTCGAATTTCACATCCATTGGTGCTACCTCCAAGCTCGTCATTTTTCATGCCAATGGAACGCAAATGGAGGACCATTCGAGTACAAACTTCTATTTCCCCCCGTTTCAAATAGTTACAGATGATTTACCTTGGACTCAAAATGATACGGGTCGCGAATTCTCTGAATTATTTTCAGAGCCTCTGCACTATCTTCACGATTCCTCAGTACTACAACCTATCTCGTTCTCTTGCATGACGATGCGCGGCTTTCGAGTTGTCACTTTATGCGCTCGGATCAGTCGTTTGTTCGGCGTTTAACTCCTCTTCCCGCTCACCTCTCTGCGTGACTCCCATCACTGTGCGATTCGCTCCTATCGCTTATGCCTTATTCAGGCGTGAACTCCGCAGTTGTCCCATGTTCACGCTCTCCTCGCTCCTTTGCTCTTTTCGCTCCGTGCTGCTGTTCGTTTAAGTTCTCAGAGAAGTGCTGGTCCCTCTCAAAGGAGTACCATGCACGCACTGTCCCAGGAAACGCTTCCCGCTGCCGAACGGTTGTTTATCGATCAGGTTGTTACGCGATTGTCTGACCGTCCCGGTGCGCTCCTCGGTATCCTCGAAGCTGTTCAGGAACACAATTCTCACAAGTATCTTTCGCCCGACACTTTGCGGTACGTTGCCGCAAAGACCGAAACTCCGCTCTCTCGTATTTTCAGTGTCGCCACCTTTTACGCCCTCTTTAATCTTCAACCTCAGGGCGACAACACCATCTGCATCTGCCGCGGTACGGCTTGTCACACGCGCGGTTCTCGCAATCTTTTGCAAAGCGTGCGCCTCGAGCTCGGGCTCGGCTCTCTGGAAAACAGCGAGGATGGCGAGGGCGAGAAGGTGCTGCAAACCACCCCAGACCAGAAATTCACGGTGCGCACCGTCGCCTGCTTCGGTCAGTGCGCTCTCGCTCCTGTCGTGGAGGTCAATCACCGGATTTGCGGGCATGTGAACGAGCGAACCTTGCAGCGCGAGATTCAAACCATCGAGCGGGAGAGTGAGTGATGCCGCGCATCCTGGACATCGGGGCCTTCAATGCGGTACGCGAAGCAGGGCTGGCGAAGTTTCTCCCCTCTGTCCCACGCATCGCCGTTGGCATGGGCACCTGCGGCCGCGGGAACGGTGCAGAAGGTCTCTATCATGCCTTTGCGGAGGCCATCGAACGCAGCGGCATGAATGTCGTCCTCGCGAACGTCGGCTGTTTCGGCGCTTGCTTTCAGGAGCCGCTGGCCAACGTACGACTCCCTGGCAGTCCGCTGGTCATTTATCACCGGGTGCAGGCGGCTGACGTTTCACGCATTCTTCATGATATTTCGATTGGAAATCTGACTCCGGAATTGGTCTATTGCAAAGTGGAGGAGTGGGACCACATCACCGGCCAACATTAAATATGGCCGCGGCTATCCAGAAGTGCCTTCGTGGAATGATGTGCCGTTCTTCAAGGGTCAGAAGAAAATCGTCCTGCGCAATTGCGGGTTCATCAATCCAGACGACATCGAAGAATACATTGCTGTTGGCGGCTACCAGGCCCTTTATAAAGTGCTGATCGATGGTCGGCCGGAAAACGTCATCGAGCAGATCAAAGCCGCAAAGCTGCGCGGCCGCGGCGGTGCTGGCTACCTGACTGGCAATAAATGGGAATTTCTCGCCAAAGCCAAGTCCGACCAGAAATACATCATCTGCAATGCCGATGAAGGCGATCCCGGCGCGTACATGAATCGCAACGAAATCGAGAGCGATCCGCACTCGCTGCTCGAGGGCATGATCATCGGCGGA
Organism: Candidatus Acidiferrales bacterium; assembly: GCA_963837885.1. GTDB lineage: Bacteria > Acidobacteriota > Terriglobia > Acidiferrales > UBA7541 > Acidiferrum. The sequence continues at coordinate 59,848 of CAWIPD010000025.1, forward strand.
TACGTGATGGGCGCGACTGAAGGAATCATCTATGTTCGCGCGGAATACCCGCTGGCTGTTCACCACTTGAATCGAGCCATCGAACAGGCCCGCGAGTACGGCATGCTTGGCGAAAACATTCTTGGCCGCGGCTTCAAGTTCAATATCGAAATTGTGGAGGGTGCCGGAGCGTTTGTTTGCGGAGAAGAGACTGCGCTGATTGCTTCTCTGGAAGGGCACGCCGGACGCCCTCGTCCACGTCCGCCTTTCCCCGCCCAAAAAGGTCTCTACGGAAAGCCTACCAACATCAATAACGTTGAAACCTGGTACAACATTGAGCCCATCGTCACGAAAGGCCCGGCCTGGTTCACGGAAACGGGCAGCCCCAAGAGTTCCGGCACGAAAGTCTTTTCGCTCGTCGGCAAAGTACACAGTACCGGCCTTGTCGAGATGCCGCTAGGCACGCCGCTCAAAACTTTCATTTATGACATCGGTGAAGGTGGTATCGGTGGACGGCAGATAAAGTCCGTGCAGACGGGCGGTCCTTCCGGCGGTTGCATCCCGCACGAGATGTTTGACACGCCCGGTCGATTACGAAAGCCTCGCGCAATTGGGTTCCATCATGGGTTCCGGCGGCATGGTGGTCATGGACGAAGACAATTGCATGGTCGATGTGGCGCGCTATTTCATCGAGTTCACCCACTCGGAATCTTGCGGCAAGTGCATTCCGTGCCGCGTCGGTCTGAACAAGTCCCTGCGCATCCTCAATCGGGTTACCGAGGGTGCAGGCACCATGCATCATCTCGAGCTGCTCGACGAATTGAGCCGCTACATCCGCGAATGCTCATTGTGCGGGCTTGGCCAGACTGCGCCCAATCCCGTGCTCACCACCCTCCGTCACTTCCGCAACGAATTTGAGGACCACATCGTGGCGCGGCGATGCCAGGCCGGTGTCTGCGAGGAACTCGCGGTTTCGCCGTGCGAAAACAGTTGTCCGCTGCACATGAACATTCCTCGTTTCCTGCAGCTCTACGCCGAAAATCGCCTCGATGACGCTTTCCTTTCCGTCATCCTCGATAATCCTTTGCCATCATCAACTGGCCGAGTGTGCCAGCATCCCTGCGATGGCCGATGTCGCCGGCAAACGATCGATGAACCCGTCAATATGCGCGAAGTCCATCGTTTCATCGCGGATTCCATCTACCTTTCCGATCGCTACGAAAACATGGTCAAGCTCATCCAGGCGAAGAAGCTCGAGCGGACTGGACGAAAAATCGCCATTGCCGGAGCCGGACCTGCTGGCCTGACCGCAGCATTTTATCTGGCCATGTTGGGTCACGACGTCACCGTCTATGACGCCAAATCGGAAGCAGGCGGCATGCTGCGCTTTGCTCTACCCGAATATCGCTTGCCTAAGGCGGTCCTTGCGCGCGAGATCGATCTCATCGAACGCCTCGGCGTGAAATTTATTTTCAATACGCGTGTCGGTTTCGATATTCCCCTGAATGAAATGGACGATCGCTTCGATTCCGTCTTCCTCTCCATCGGCACCTGGAAAGAATCCTGGGTCTATCAGCCGGGCACCGAACTTAAAGGTGTTTTTCCCGCCCTCCTGTTTCTGGAATCGGTTGCCAAGGGTGAAGAAATTCCAGTTGGGCAAAAAGGTCGCCATCATCGGAGGTGGAAACGCGGCCATCGATTCCGCTCGCACTGCCTTGCGCAAGGGGGCGGAAGCCACGGTCTTACTATCGCCGCGAACGTAAAGACATGCCCGCAATTGAAGAGGAGACTCGCGCCGCAAAAGACGAAGGCGCGAAGTTCGTTTTTCTCGCCGCTCCGCACCGCATCATCGGTGATGCGAACGGCAACGTGAAGGCCATCGAAATCTCCAAGACCCGCTTGGGTGAATACGATGCGTCCGGCCGGCGCAAGCCCGTGCCGACCGGAGAAATCCTGCGCTATGACTGTGATGCCGTGATTTACGCCGTTGGTGAAAGCGTGGATCTCGACTTTGCCCGCGCCTCCGGTCTGAGCCTGAAAGAGAGCGGCACCATTGAGGTCAACCGCTTCTCGCTGGAGTCCAGCCGCCCCCGTTTCTATGCTGGTGGCGATGTGATCACTGGCGCCTCCAACGTTTCCAACGCCATGGCCTATGGCAAACAGGCAGCCCGCAACATTGATCTGCAACTCATGGAAGCCAATCGCTGGAGCAGAATCGCTCCTCAAATGGAGTACGACCAGACCCCGCCCGAAAACCCCAGCGCCAACCACCGCCACGAGGGTCACTTATTGACTCCCACCACCCGCGTCGCTTCAAACGCGGAGGTGGTTACCGGATTTACGCATGAAGAGGCTTTGGACGAGGCTTGCCGTTGTTTCGCTGCGATCTAAAAGTCGCGAACGTGACATAGCGTGTAGAGGTAGAGAGGAGCGCCGTTTTGCCGCAAAAGAAACTATCCATCCGGATCGATGGCGAGCTGATCAGCGCGCTCGAGGGCCAAACTATCTTGCAAGCGGCCAAGGCCAGCGGCAAATTCATCCCTACGCTCTGCGACATGGAGGGACTGTCTCCCGTCGGCGCTTGCCGCCTGTGCATCGTGGAAGTGCAGGGAATCGACCGCCTTCTCCCCGCCTGCACCACTCCTATTCAGGACGGCATGTCCGTTACCACGAATTCGCCCAAGCTTACGCAGTATCGCCGCATGTCCATCGAACTCCTGTTGGTCGAGCGCAATCATTTTTGCGCGGTTTGCGTTTCGAATGGCCATTGCGAGTTGCAATCCATGGCCACTGCGCTAGGGATACAACTCGGTCCATTTTGCTTACAACTATCCCAAGCTAACAGTGGACATGTCACATCCGCGTTTTGTGCTCGACCACAATCGCTGCATCCTTTGCACCCGTTGCGTTCGTGTCTGCGCGGAACTCGAAGGCGCGCACGTTTGGGAAATGACTGCGCGCGGCATTCACGCCCGCATTGTCAGCGACCTGAACCAAGCATGGGGCGAATCGCGTCGGCTGCACCAGTTGCGGCAAATGCGTGCAGGCTTGCCCGACTGGAGCGCTGGCAGAAAAAGGCTTGGCGGTCGAAGAAATGGTCAAGAACAGCGGCACGGTCAGCTCGCTGGTGCATCGTCGCGGGGTGCAGGCATGAAGAAAGTGAAAGTCGCGACCGTTTGGTTGGATGGCTGCTCCGGATGCCACATGTCGGTGCTTGACATGGACGCCGCGATCATCGCTCTGGCGCAGAAAATTGACATCGTCTACGGGCCGCTGGTCGATGCCCAGGTATTCCCCGAAGATGTGGACGTCACGTTGGTTGAAGGTGCGGTGAGCTCGCAGGACGATCTCAATAAGCTAAACAAGGTCCGCCAGCGCACCAAATTGCTCATTGCCCTGGGCGATTGTGCCGTCACCGGAAATGTTCCCGCCATGCGTAACAATATTCCGGTTTCACGGCTCTTGCAGCGCGTCTACGTCGAAGGCTCCCAGGAAAATAAGCAGGTGCCTGTGGATGGCGTCCCCGCGCTGTTAAAACATGCTCGCCCTTTGCGCGAGTTCGTCAAAGTTGATATTTACGTGCCGGGCTGTCCTCCACCGTCCAAAGCAATTTCCAAGCTGATCCTCGATCTGGTGGAAGGACGCAAGCGCGAGAACAATCTAGCGGCGAAGTTTGGCTAAGGAGCGCCGATGAAGCGCATCACCATCGATCCGGTAACCCGCATTGAAGGCCACGCCAAGATCACCATTCTTCTGGATGACAATGGCCACGTCAGCGGGTCGGAATTTCATGTTACCCAGGTGCGCGGCTTCGAGAAATTCACCGAAGGCCGTCCTTTCTACGAAATGCCCGGCATCACTTCGCGCATCTGTGGCATCTGCCCGGTCAGCCATCTGCTCGCCTCTTCCAAAGCCTGCGATTCCATCATGGCTTTGCGTATCCCGCCGGCAGCCCAGAAAACTTCGCGAACTGATTCACTGCGCGCAGATGGTGCAGTCTCACGCGCTTAGTTTCTTCTATCTCTCCGCGCCCGACTTTCTTCTGGGCATGGATTCAGAGCAGGCCAGCCGAAATGTCCTGGGCGTGATCGCCAATCATCCCGAACTTGCTCGCGATGGCATCGAGCTTCGCAAGTTTGGATTGCAGATTAATCGAGAGTCTCGCCCAGGAACGTGTCCACCCGTCATGGATCGTTCCCGGTGGTGTTGGTTCGCCCCTGGCCACGCAATCGCGCGACCGCATTCTCGCTGATCTTCCCGCTGCCAAAGCGATCGCGGAACGTACTCTCCGTTTTTTCAAGACTGCGCTGGATGCCTATAAAGAGGAGATCGACTTTTTCGGCTCTGCTCCCACCATGTATGCCGGACTGGTCGATGCGAAAGGGAATTTGCAGTTCTATGATGGCTCGCTGCGTTTTCGCGATGCTGCCGGCCAGATCGTCGCGGACAATATTTCAGCCGAGCAATACCCCGACTGGATGGGCGAAGCCACCTTGCGGGATTCCTACCTCAAAGCCCCTTATTACAAGCCGGTAGGGTTTCCCCAGGGCGTTTATCGCGTCGGTCCGCTTGCGCGAATCAACGTGGCCGACCAGTTCGGTACGCCTGGCGCCGACGCCGAGCTCCAGGAGTTTCGCGCTCGCTTTGGTCATCCCGCGCATAGCGCATTTCTCTATCACTATGCCCGGCTTCTTGAAATCATCTTTGCTCTCGAAAAAATTGAATCGCTACTCGCTGATCCGCAAATCCTCGATAAACAAGTTCGTGCCACGGGGGGCGTGAATTCACTGGAAGGAGTAGGAATGATCGAAGCCCCCCGTGGAGTTTTGATTCACCACTACAAAGTGAATGAGGACGGCGCAATGACCTGGGCGAATCTCATCGTCGCCACTGGCCACAACAATCTGGCCATCGGGCGCAGCGTCCAGCAAGTCAGTGAACACTTTATCGATGGCAACAAACTACAGGAAGGCATGCTCAACCGCGTCTCAGCTGTAGTGCGCGCGTACGATCCGTGCCTGAGCTGTTCGACTCATGCCGTCGGCCAGATCGCCCTGAAAATTCGCCTGGTCAACGCCGCGGGTGAGTTGCTCGACGAAATCTCCCGCTCTTGACCGTCGCGCACTGCTCGCAACTCGCCAATTCCCAAAACCGCAAATCCCCGTGTAAACTCTCCTTTCTCACGAGGAGGATACAGATGTGTTCACAATCCGCGGGTTCGGCACTCTCTGTGCCATCTCTCTGGCTCTGCCTGTAATTTTGTTTGCGCAAACCAAGCGCACTCCAACGTTAGAAGAGTCCATCAGCCTCAAAGTTCGCCGTTCACAAAAGATTTCCCCAAACGGCCGTTACATCGCCTATCAGATTCGCGAATAAATTGGAAAGACAACAAATACATTCACCAGTTCTGGCTGGCGAATGTTTCGACTGGCAAAAACTTTCAGCTTACCCGAGGCAAACAGCGGCCGGCTATGCGGAGTGGTCGCCGGATGGCCACTGGCTCGCCTTTGTTACGGCACGCGAGGCCAGTGCAATAGAGATGCAACCCGTGCCAGAGAAAAAGGAAGAAACCAAAGACACCAAAAAAGAAGAGGCCGGTGACGGAAAACCCGCGGAGCAGCAGATTTGGCTGATTTCGCCGGAGGGCGGTGAAGCTTGGCAACTGACTAAATCCGAGAGAGACGTTGAGGATTTTCACTGGTCGAAGGATGGAAACTCTATTCTGTTTACCGCCAACGCCACGAAGCCAAACCTTTAAAGACCGAAAAGAGAAGTACAGCGAATACGATGTAATCGAAAAAGACTACCGCCAGAATCAGCTCTGGCTTGTCGATGTTTCGGCCGCTTCAAAAAGCTATATGCCTGTCGTTGCCAAACAAGTCACTTCCGATCTCACATTGAACATCAATTCATTTAGTTGGTCACCGGATTCCACGCGCGTCGCTTTCAGCGCCACACACAATCCGCTTCTTGCATATGGCGCGGAAGAAGACATTTATCTTCTCGATCTGGCCCACGGCAACACTGTCTCCAAAATTGTGGCTCTCCCCGGACCGGACACTTCCCCCATGTTTTCGCCCGATGGCAAGCAATTGGCGTTTTACACCTCGTTTGCCCAGCCCTTTTATTACTATGCGAACGGGCACATCGTCTGCTGTGGACCTGGCAACCGTCTTGGCCAAGCCTGCCACGACTCCGGCTGATGTTCGCGACCTCATGCCGAAATTTGACGAAGACCCGCAGCCCATCGACTGGGCAGCAGACGGAATTTATTTTATTGCCCAGCAGAAAACGGCCAACCACCTGTTCCGTATCAGTCCTTCCTCTCTGGAAATTCAGCGAGTTAGTTCGCCTGATAATCTGTTGCTGGAACATGTTTCTCTCACTCCGGACGGAAAAACAATTGCCTACATAGCCGAAGACTCTACCCACATGACCGAATTATATGTCTCGGCTGCCACACCGTTTGCTCCTCGAAAACTTACCGAAATCACTGCCCAGGTAAAGGATTGGAAACTTGGCACCGTGGAAGTGGTTTCCTGGAAGAGCAAAGACGGTGCGATAATTGAAGGAATTCTCCACAAGCCGGCGGATTACGATCCCGCTCGCAAATATCCTCTTTTGGTGATGATTCACGGAGGTCCATACAGAAACTTCGTTTCCAACGCTTTCCCCAGACGAATACGCTTACCCGGTGCAAATTTTCCTGGCCAAGGGCGCACTGGTACTTGAACCGAACTACCGGGGCAGCGCTGGTTACGGAGCGGAATTCCGCGCTCTGAATGTCCGCAATCTCGGCGTTGGCGATATGTGGGATGTCCTGAGCGGTGTCGATTCACTGATTGCCAAGGGAATTGTCGATCCCACACGTATGGGTTCGATGGGCTGGTCGGAAGGTGGCTACATTTCCGCGTTCCTCACCACCACACGGACCGCTTCAAGGCGATTTCCGTCGGCGCCGGCATCAGCGACTGGATGACGTATTACGCTAACACGGATATCACTCCTTTCACGCCGCAGTATCTGCACGCGACACCGTGGGATGATCCCGAGATTTATGCCAAGACTTCGCCAATCACCACGATTAAGCAGGCAAAAACGCCGACATTGATTCAGCAGGGAAGTAATGACAAACGCGTGCCAGTACCCAACAGTTTCGAACTTTATCACGGCTTGATGGACCAACATGTCCCTGTCCGAATCATTCTCTACACCGGATTTGGCCACGGTATCAACAAGCCCAAGTCGCAACTGGCTCTGCAGCGCGCAAATCTCGATTGGTTTAATCACTACATCTGGGATGAGCCAATCCCGAAAGATTCACCGTTGTACGGGACCAGCGAATTGGACCCTTCGAAATAAATACGTCCATGGACAAACATGGCTGCCGCAGCCTCAGAACAAATTGCCGCACAGGCCCAGAAATGCCCATCTGGTGCCCTGACCTCTGTTGGCAAAGAAGAGCCCAAGGCCTAGGATTGTTTTGCACTGTATGCTTCGCTTAGCAGCGCCACTTCACCGGGACTGAGATTCCGGTTTTGGCCTTTACCAAGTTCGCCAAGCTGCAATGGGCCTATGGAGACTCGGATCAATCGCAGCACTTCTACGCCCAACCCATCGAACATGCGGCGAATCTGCCGGTTCTTGCCTTCGTCCAACACCAGTTCAATCCAGCTATTTTTCTCGCCGGTTCGCACCAAGGCGGCTCGCTTTGCCCGAAGCACTTCGCCTTTTTCCGTTTCAATGCCGCGCTCTAAGTTTCGCTAGCATCTCTTGATTCGCGACCGTTCCTATCTGCACGTGGTAGGTCTTGTCGAGATGTGTCGCGGGATCAGTAATTCGCGCGGCCCACACCGAATCATTTGTCAGCAGCAGCAATCCTTCGCTGGCTTTATCCAACCGCCCTACCGGAGCGATCCATTCCATCTCTGCTGGCAGAAGCGAGTAAACCGTGTCCCGTCCTTTTTCGTCCGAGGCCGTCGTCACGATCCCTCGCGGCTTGTTCATCATCAGATAAATTTTCTCTGCTGACTTGACGCTTTGCCCAGCCACCTCGATCCTGTCTACCCCCATCCGCACCGGTGCCTCTGGATTGATCGACAATTTGCCGTTCAGTCGTACTTTTCCCTCGCGAATCAGCTCGAACGCTTGGGTGCGCGAGCAAAACCCTAACTTTGACAATGCTCTGGCGAGTCCCACTCTTTTTCCAGAGCCGCCCGCCTGCTTGTGTGAAGTTCGTAGGTAAGGTTTCACTTGACTGCGGAAAAGTTTAACTCTTTTTGTCCGCTACTGGCGCGGGTGGAGCGGCAGCGGGCGGAGTTTCCGGGTGCTTCACTTCGCCAAAGCGTCCGGCCAAGCCAGGCCGCACTTCTTTCGGTTCGTACTTGAACGGTCCATTGCCGCCCTTATACGAAATCTGGCCACTCTCGTCGATCACATATAGCCGTTCGGGCCACGCGGCATACGCGTCATTCGCGGCATTGTTCATCTGATCGATGCCGAACGGCACGGTATATTTAAATCGTTGCGTAAAATCATTGGCAATCGCCACCCGCTGCTCAATCGTCTTGGGCTGCGCGTAGCAAACATTGTCCTTGTCCTTTTCGTTGGACTTCATCTGCCATTCATCGGTGGGATGCGCTTCGCGCACATAAATTGTCAGGAAATCGGCATGGTCCTTGTAATCGTTATAAATCTGCTCGATGTCGCCAACCTGGCGACGGAAGGGTGGTCAAGTGAAGCTGCCGAATACCAGCACTAACGGCCGGCCCGCGGTCCGCTCTCTGAATGTGGAATTGGCGAAGTTCCATCAAGCGCCACCAGCCGCGCATCGGGCGCATCATCCCCAACGTGCAAGTTTCCGCGGTGCATATACGGCAGCGCGTAACGCACCATGAAGAACGCGTCCTTCGGGCTACCCGCCATCACGCTCAGCCCGATGAATACAATCACCAGCACCGCCACAAACGAAATCAAGCTCCATTTAAGAATCGGATTCAAGTCAGCTCTCCTAGTGGTCTTCCCCGGCGCGCAGATTTTCTTTTAATTCCTGGTAGCGCGCCAGGGCCTTCTCGATTGCCGCCGCTGCCGCATACGCGGGACGAAAATCTTCCACTTGCACCTGCTTGCCTTCCAGTTGCTTGTAATCCTGAAAAAATCGCTTCAGCACCAGCAATCGATGCGGGGGCAAATCGCGCGCCTCCATGTAGCTGCTGAATTCCGGATCGTTTGTCGCAACCGCAATAATCTTGTCGTCCACCGCGCCGGAATCGATCATCGTCATCACCCCGATCGCGCGCGCTTTGATCAACGCCAGCGGTTGTACCGGTTCCTGGCAGAGCACCAGCACGTCCAGAGGATCGTTATCCTCCGCATAGGTTTGCGGGATAAAGCCGTAGTTTGCAGGATAAAACACGGCCGAATGAATGATGCGGTCGACTTTCAGCAGACCCTGGCTTTGTCCAGTTCGTACTTAATGTTCGATCCGAGCGGAATTTCGATCAGTGCCTGAAAATCGCTGGGGAAGTTCTTTTCCCGGTGAAACATCGTGCCATGGATGCATCACAGCGATCCTCACTCTTAGGGCTTTCGTGTTAGCGACCTCCATTATCGCCCGAGAGTGAGCTGAAACGTAAGTAGTTTCTTAGACGATTTTCTTTGTCCATGCGCCCAGAATTGCTCCCATCAGCACCAGTCCTGCCAGCGGGTAAAATTCATTAATCGCGAACAATTCCTTCGGCCGCATCTCAAACATATAGTTCATGAACGAGATCGGTCCCACAAATCCTATCCACACCAGCACGCCAACCGATGCTCCGCGGCCCACAGTGTTGGCGTTGCGCCAGATGCACAATTGCGCCACCGAGTACGCCACCAACAGTTCCAGCAAGAACGAGACGATGTACGGAACAGCCGGGTTCAACTCTGCGCCTGCTCGATCGGTCATGTGTTCCAGCGCCATCCACGGCTTCTGAAAAGGACTCCGTACCACAGCGCTCCGAAAACCCAATACGCAACGGCTGCAACAAAAACGGCTGGATAGTTGGTTCGCATGGTGATTCCTCTCATTCTGAGGCCACTCGAAGTCAGTGGGCGCGAGACGTTAATGTTGGTGGAGAGTCTGTAGCCGGCTGGGCGGGCAAGTCAAGCTACTTCATTTCAAGCGATAGAACAATTGCAACAGACCGCTGGGAACTGTTTCGACCGTATCAGTTCCAGTTCCGTCTCCGGGTACGGTTGCGCATACAGGGGAATCGCCATCGCCCAGCAATCGTGGATGAATCGAAATGCCGATTTCGTTTACCAGGCGCTTCTGCAGAAATTCGCGCACCATTTCTCCGCCGCCAACCAGCCAGATGTCTTTTCCCGGCGTTGCACGAATGGACTTTACCCACGTCTCGGGCGGTTCAGAAACCACTTCAATGTTCTCCTGCTTCCCTTTGGCCATCAGGTGCGAAAAAACGTAGGTTTTCATTCCGGGGAATGACAGGCCATTTGGCGAGAGTTCCAGCGCCTTGTCGTAGGTTTTGCGGCCCATTACCGCCACGTCCACCGACGCAAAAAACTCTTTCATCCCGTAGTCCTGGTCCATGAACAACCAGTCCACGCTGCCATCTTTGCGCGATATAAAATTATCCAGGCTGGACGCAACAAAATATTTTACGAGCCGCATAATGCCGAGAGGATATCACTACGCGCGGGCTTTATCGATCATCTCTTCCCAAATGCCCTTGGATTTCATAATCAGTTCGATGGCTTCGCGAACCGCGCCATGCCCCGCGAGGCTTTTGTCGTGTAGTGCGGCCGCCTCTTTCACTTCGGGACCGCATCTCCGACCGCCACCGCCAAGTCCCACCCGTTCAGCAGGGGAATATCGGGTAAATCGTCGCCAACAAACGCCACTGCTGAATCCGGGCAGCTCCGCTTTCCGCAGAATTTCTTCATACGCCGGCATTTTTAGCGGCGATCTTCATGTAGATAAATTCCATCTTCATTTCTTGTGCGCGCCGTAGCAAAGCGGAACTCTCGCGCCCCGTGATACATCCCGTCAGGATTCCCGCCGTGTGCGCCAGCGTCAAACCCTGCCCATCGTGCGCGTCAAATGTTCTTGATTTCCAGTGCCGTGCCGTCGGGTTGCGACAGTAACGTCACGCCTCCGTCCGTCATTGTTCCGTCAACGTCCATCAAAAGCAGCTTGATCTGCGCGGCACGTTTCTTTAATGCAGCAGAAATTTTCATGCTCACAGCCAATGGAGCCTCCTAAGGAAAATGAACTCACAATGGTATCAGGAATGCCGTCGGCAATACCCCACGCTGTCGAAATTCAGCGCCCGTTCAGAAAGCCTTTGCGGCGAATACGCATGTGCGGAAGATGACGGCCAGGTGATTTTGTCAAAACGAGGAAGCAGCCTGCTTTTTGGTGAGCAGATCGGCCGTCAGATTAATTGCAGGGTCCAAAGGTCGTGAAGGTGAACCACGCCCAACACTCTTTCGCTGGTCTTATCGACAACAACGATCGAAGTAATTTTCTTCTTTTCCATCAAGTTCAATGCTTCGCTGGCCAGGAGCTGTCGATCAATTGTCTGGGGCGAGCGCACCATACATTCTTTCACCCGCATCGAAAGGGTCGCACCGCCATGTTTCTCCATCAACCGACGCAGATCGCCGTCGGTCAGAATTCCCGCCAATTTTCCGTCGTCCGTGGTTACCGTCGTCATGCCCAGCTTCTTTGCCGACATTTCGTGAAACACTGTCTGGCATCAGGGTTTCAGGAGAAACGCGCGGAAGCGAATCGCCCGCGTGCATGAGGTGCTCGACGCGCAGCAGTTTTTTCCCAAGGCGCCCTGCCGGATGCAGCACCGCAAAATCATCGGCTGGAATCCACGCCGCTCCAGCAGCGAAACCGCCAACGCATCGCCAACCGCCATAGCCACTGTCGTGCTTGCTGTCGGTGCCAAGATTCAGCGAGCAGGCTTCTTCCTTTACACTGACGTCCACCACCACATCACTCGCCGGCCGAGCGTTGATTTCACTTTACCTGTCAGCAACACAATTGGAATCTCCAGTCGTTTAAGCGAGTCCAGCAGATTCAAATTTCCTGTGTCTCGCCACCATACGTAATCGCCAGCAGCACGTCCCCTTTGGCCAGCATTCCCAGATCGCCATGCAACGCCTCGGCCGGATGCAGGAAAAAGGAAGGCGTACCTGTGCTCGAAAGCGTCGCCGAAATCTTCCGCCCTACCAATCCCGATTTCCCCATCCCCGTCACAACGACTCGCCCTTTGCAGCCCAATAAAAGTTCGACCGCGCCTCAGAACGATTCGTCCAGCCGAGCCAGCACATCCTGCAGCGCTTGCGGCTTCAATTCGCAGTACTCGCCGGGCCGTGTCCAGGCTCATGCGATTGCTCCAGCCGCGCACGATCGTCGAGAGTTGTTTCAATCGCGACAATAAGCCCGGCAAGCTGCGACAGCGGCAGCGCATTCGCTCCATCGGACAGACGCCGCCAGCAGGGTTGTCATGCGTCTCCAGGAATATTCCGTCAACTCCGGCCGCAACTCCCGCGCGCGCCAGTGGCTCAATGAATTCAGGTTGTCCTCCACTGGCATGACCCTGCCCGCCAGGCAATTGCACCGAATGCGTCACGTCGTAGACCACCGGATATCCGAATTTCTTCAGAACCGGGAACGAGCGCATATCCACTACCAGATTGTTATACCCAAAGCTCGCCCCGCGCTCCGTCAAAATAATCTTGTCATTTCCCGACGACGCGATTTTCTCTGCCACATTTTCCATATCCCATGGCGACAGAAATTGCGCCTTCTTTGCATTTACAATGCGGCCTGTTTTTGCCGCCGCCAGCAGCAAATCCGTCTGCCGCGCCAGAAATGCCGGGATCTGCAAAATATCGGCGACTTCCGCTGCTGGGCCAGCCTGCGAAGCGTCATGAATATCGGTGAGAATCGGCACGCTGCAGGTCTGCCTTGATTTTTCCCAGAATGCGCAGATCCCTCGGCCAGCCCAGGCCCGCGAAACGCTTTCACCGAAGAACGATTTGCCTTGTCGTAGGAAGCCTTGAATATGTACGGAACACCTGCATCAGCCGCAATCTTCGCCACCGCTCAGCCATGCTCCGCGCATGCGCCTCGGACTCGATCACGCACGGCCCGGCAATCAGAAACAGCGGATTGCTGCCGCCAAGCCGCAAAGACCCAAGAGTGATTTCGCGTGGATTCATTTCTTAACCGAAGATATCACAGTAATCTCTAAGGACGTTCGATCGGAAGTACCCGGAATCGACGTTTGCCAGAAATCCGGTAGACCCAGAAATCAGCTTGGTCTACGGTGAGGATCGTATCAATGGCCTCTCGTCCGGCCAAATACACAAGAGTGGCATCCGCGAAATCCATGGGGCGATCCGCGTACGCATCATGAGCGCTCGAATGTCCGGAGTTCCGAATATCGGCAAACCAATTTCCGCTTATCGCTGCATTCTGGGGGCCATGTCAGAATAAGGTACGCGTGCCGACAGCGCGTGTCTCCTCGACTTGGAATCGTCGGCGGCATTGCCTGTGGAATTGCCTCCGAGGCGAGTTCAGTTACGAAGCGATTCGGATCTACTGTAAATAGCCGGGGCAACGACGTCATCTTTTGCTCTTCGGCGTGGAGACACTCCACGGGCGAGAGAACGATCGCAAGAGCGATGATCGCGTCTGGTATTTCCCGTGAGATGCCTAGAATGACCGGAGCCACCGACGGTAAATCGTTTTCACCGAAAATGTAGTGCATTTTACGCAATTCACCAATTGTCTTTCCGGAGCTGTTGAGCTCAGAACGGTTTATGAAGACTTCTCTGGGATTTTATTTGCTTGTACCTGTCGTCGCTATGCAGTGGCGTGAGGTGTCGCCCGCAAAGTCGGCGCTGGAGGTTGCACGTCGCTGGCGCTGGTCGTGGTTGTCGGCCGCTGCTTCTGAATCTTGTGTTCCAATGCGCGCGCCAATGAACGCCGCGAACAACGGATGCGGTTCCAGCGGTTTGACTTGAACTCCGGGTGGAACTGGCAGCCCAGGAACCACGGATGTTCCGGCGCTTCTACAATCTCCACATAATTTTCATCCGGCGTGCGGCCAGTAATCCTCAGTCCCGCAGCCGATCAGAGTCTTTTCGTATTCGCGGTTGAATTCATAGCGATGGCGGTGCCGTTCGCTGATTTCCGTTTTCCCATACGCCTTAAACGCAAACGACCCCGGCTCCAGCTTGCATTGCCATGCGCCCAGGCGCATCGTGCCGCCCATCTCGTCCACGCCCAGAAATTCGCGCAATTTATAAATTACGCGATGAGGTGTTTGCGGGTCGAACTCGGTGCTATCCGCCTGCTTCAATCCTGCAGCGTCACGCGCATATTCGATCGTCGCGCACTGCATCCCCAGGCAAATTCCAAAGAAGGGAATTTTGTTTTCGCGCGCGTATTGAATGGTGTGCACCATACCCTCAATTCCGCGCTTCCCAAATCCGCCCGGCACCAGTATCCCGTCAAAGCCGTGAAGCCGCTTTTCCGCTGTTTCCAGCGAATCGATCTCTTCCGATTCGATCCATTCAATAACTGTCTTGTGGTTATGCGCCAGCCCGCCATGCAGCAATGCTTCCCGCAAACTCTTATAGGCATCTTCAAGCTGCACATATTTGCCAACAATTCCGATGCGCACTTCGCCCTTGGGATGGTGCAGCCTCTGCAGCATGTCCAGCCACGGCTGCATATTCGCCGGCCGTTCTTCCAGATGCAGCCGCTTCAAAATTTGCGCGTCCAGTCCTTCCTTGTCCAGCTCCACCGGCACTTCATAAATCGTCTTCACATCTTCCATGGAAATTACGCACGATTCCGGCAATGTTGCAGAACAGGGCAATTTTGCGCTTCAGATCCGACGGAAATATGCCGGTCGCTGCGGCACAGCAACACATCCGGCTGAATTCCGATGCCCAGCATTTCCTTCACGCTGTGTTGTGTTGGCTTGGTCTTCAATTCTCCGGCTGCCGCAATATAGGGCACCAGGGTGACGTGCACAAACAGAGTATTCTCCGATCCCAACTCCAAGCGCATCTGCCGGATCGCTTCCAGAAAGGGCAACGACTCGATGTCGCCAACCGTCCCGCCAATTTCCACGATCACGATGTCAACGCCCTCAGACACCCGTTTGATGCAGCGCTTGATTTCGTCGGTTACGTGCGGAATGACCTGCACCGTTTTTCCGAGATAATCTCCGCGACGCTCTTTCGAGAGAATCGTTTCGTAGATGCGTCCGGTCGTCCAGTTATTGTCGCGTGTGAGCTTGGCGTGCGTGAACCGCTCGTAGTGTCCTAGATCGAGATCCGTCTCCGCCCCGTCTTCCGTCACGAATACTTCCCCGTGCTGATACGGGCTCATCGTGCCGGGATCCACGTTCAGGTACGGATCGCATTTTTGGATGGTGATTTTAAAGCCGCGACTTTCGAGAAGGCATCCGATAGAGGAAGCTGCAACGCCCTTGCCAAGTGAGGAAACAACACCGCCGGTTACAAAAATATATTTTGGCGCCATCCGGGTTTCTCGCTTCCGCCGTTAGCGGAATTGAGTTTCTTAGACCTCCGCAGGATTGACGTACATAGAATTATGGCTGCAACCTCTCCCTCTGTCAATGCGGACTCTTGTAACCACTCTATCAAAGTTTTTTCTGATTGATGCAAAACCTTCTATACTTCTACTGGTTGGCTGCGCCTTGCTTTCTTTTGCGCGGCTCGCTTTCACGGCCGGGCAACAGTTCCCGGTCCGCAATCGTCTCAACGGTGAAGCCTTTGAGGAGATCGTCCGGCGTGCTGAATTGTAATATCGCGAAATTTCTCTTCAAAATCAGCCGGCTCTTGCCTGCGTCTGCAATCGCACTTTATCTCGCTGCTTGTGGCGGTGGCACCAACATTACTCCCCCTCCTCCTGCCGGCGGATTTTCCAATGCCAGCCTTAACGGCCAGTACGCTTTCTCGATGGTCGGTGTTGACACCAAAAGCGCTTATCTTGCTCGTGTCGGAAGCTTTTTTGCCGATGGAAACGGTTCCATCACCGCTGCCCTCGCGGATGTTGTCGAAGGCAATTCCGGCGCGACCCAAGTCACCTACACCGGCGGCACCTATTCCATTCGGCAGAACGGCACTGGCCTCATGACCTTCACTGGCCAGAATTCTCTTCAACTCAGCATCACTCTCGTTTCCAGCGCGCAGGGCAATATGGTACAAACCGACCTTGCCGACGCCACCAGCGGAAGTTTCTCTCTGCAGACTCCGTCCGCATTCACTCTCAACTCTCTGAACGGAAATTTTGTCCTCGATTCCACCGGCGTTTCTTTTTCCCCAACTCTCGTTACTCCACTTTCCATTGCCGGGCAGATTGCTCTCGACGGAAACGGCAACGTCACCGGTGGCACGCTGGATGAAAACGACGGTACGCTCACTGGACCGATTGCGCCTCAACCCGGCACCTATCAAATCGATTCATCAGGTGCAGGCACCACATTTGGCCGTGGCACGATCACCTTTGATGCACGCTCTTTCGCCTTCTATATCGTTAACAGCACCCACATCAAACTGCTCGAAGAAGACATTGCGGCCGCAACGCAGGGCGATGCCAACCTGCAGTCCGGCGCCATCCCCACTCAAAACTCCGCGGTTAACGGCAGTTTTGTTTTTCTGGTCAATGGAGCTTTCTTGGTTGGCAGCCAGGGGCTTATTGCCCGCATGGGTCGATTCACTACCGATGGTATGGGGGGAATGACCAACATCTCCTTTGACCAGAACTACGCCGGCAATTACACCCACGTCTCGCAGGGCAGCAATATCACCAATGCTTCTTTCGCGATTGATACAGCTCATGCTGGCTCAGGTCGCGGTACCTTTACGTTTACCGATTCCAATCTCGGCCTACTGTCTTACGTCTTTTATTTTTCATCGCCAACGCAAGCCATCATCCAAGAAGTTACTCCGCACGTTGTTGCCGATGGCCCCATGCAAGCTCAAGTAGGCGCGCCTTTTTCCAACGCAACGTTGGCAGGGAACTACGAGTTTTACTGGAATGGCATTCAGACGGAGCGTCAAAATTTGGTACCTTCGAGCGAAAGTTTCGTCGGGCAGTATGTTCTGTCTTCCGCAACCAAAAATAATATTACCGGCGTCATGGATTACACCGAGCAGGGAACAACGGGGAGTACGCTTTATTCCAGCATCGGAATCGCCGGCACTCTAACTCTGGATTCTGACGGCTCTGCCAACAACGGCCTCCAGGTCGTGAGTGGCAGTCCTTCCTCCACCACCTTTAATTTCGTCGCTTACGTCGTCAGCCCCTCAACCGCTTACGCCATCTGTACAGATAGCACTCGAATTACCACCGCCATCGCCACCCAGCAATCCCAGTAAAGTGCACAGTCACTCCTGACTGTGCTCGTCTGATAGCCTCTGTTAACGCACACTTTCTGCAAGAATATGTTTTGCATTGGAGCATGCTGCAATTACGAGGTTGCGTTCAATAGTTTCTCGACCCGCGCCACATCTTCCGGCACGTCCACACTAACCGCATCGTGTTCCACTTCCGCCACACGGATTTTCCACCCGTTTTCCAGCCACCTGAGTTGTTCCAACTGCTCGATCTTCTCCAGTTCCCCTTGTGGCAGAATGGGATACTCTAGAAGTGCATCGCGCTGGAAAACATACAGCCCCAGATGCTTCCAGTACTTCACATGAATTTTCTGCTTCGTGTCCCGTATCCAGGGAATCGGCGCTCGCGAAAAATATAATCCATTAGAGTCAAAGTCCAACACCGTTTTCACCACGTTCGGGTCCATGATGTCGCCTGCATGGCGTATGGCAGTCGCTACCGTGGCAATCTGTGCTTCCGGTTCTTCCAGCAATGCCGCCACAGCCTTGTCGATGGCTACTGGATCGATCAGCGGCTCATCGCCCTGGACGTTCACAAACACGTCACCCGGTTCATGC
>CAWIPD010000026.1:0-58230 GCA_963837885.1 Candidatus Acidiferrales bacterium
CGCCTTCCGAGGCGGGCGTTTTGCCTTGTATGCACACCTGGGAGTACTCTGAGTCACTTGCACGGTAACCGCGTTTTCCTGGACTTGTATCGATCTTATTGCGGGAAACAGAGCAGAAAACTAGAATCTGAACAGTATGCGTGTTTTTACTTGCTGCCTGCTTGTGGTGGTGACTACCGCCGCTCTAGCGCCCACGTCAGAGGACCTGCACACGATCTATGGCGCTTCCACCAATCTTGGTCCGCGCCGCGATGGGACTCCTGTTTCAGAGGACTTCTCACTCTCTCCGAATATTAAACTCTCAGCGCTGTACGGTTCTGATAAGCAAACTTGCCGTATCACCTTAGAACCGGGGACACCTAATGCTGAGCCCGGGAAGTATCGGGAACAACTCATGTCATCTGCCAGAATCTCGGAGATTCTGGCACAAGTCGCTCCTCCTGAAAAAAGAGGAAAGGAACTGCTTGGGTCGGGAGGAGTATTCTCGCGGGTTCTAATGGAATTTGGTACCAAAACTATGCAAATGTCTTTATCTTGCACGACATCCGATGCATGGAGGGTCCGAACTCCGTGAAGCAAGCGAGAATGTGGTTTAAGCGAGCAACCTGCGAAAAACCGGCTTGGTACCCAGCTGACCAGGAATCCCCTAAACCCCAGTAGAGAGTTTTCACAAGTTGTCACAGCGTCCTCACCGCGTTAGTCAGGCATGAGCAGTCAATAAATGCGGCTCAATTCAAGGTTCCTTGTAGATGACGGCGTGGGCGTGCTTCGCCAGGATCGCCGCATCCTCGGCCTTTGTCAGCGCAACGACTTTCTCGCCTTCGCGAACGGATTCCGCCCGCATGAATTCGTCAAAACCCGGCGCGGAGAAAATAAACACTGCGTGGATAGCTTCCTTTCCGGTATTGACGGCAGAAATCCAGGTGCCGGCTGGAATGAACACGGTGGCACCGCCATGCACGTCCCTGTTCTTGTCGTCCAGGCTTACCTTCGCTGACCCATTCTGTAGGAAAAGGATTTCGTCCGACTCAGGGTGCCGATGAGCGTCTATTTTTCCTCCGACCGGAATGTCTTCGGTTCCGAAAACCAGATGAGACGAACCGCCATTATGTGGATCAACTTTGAGGATGAAGAGAGAGAGTTTGCTATCGAGACCCTCGATGGGCCTCCAGACTCGGCGTTCGCCTTCCTCTTTTTCGAGGATGAGCGGCGTTGCGTTACCCGGCTGAGTTTGCGTGGAGGATGGCGCGACGGCTGAGCCGCAAACCAGGAGCGCGCAAATGCCAACAAGGAAACCTATGGATCTCATGAAGACCTCCTTGTAATCCGAACGGCGCGATTGGATACCGAGTGGCGAAATTTACTCCGCGTCACAATGGACGGTCAAGGGACCTTCTCCCAAATGGTCAGTCTTCCAGAGTGAATGAGAAGTGAGCCATGAGAAAAATGGAACGCTCAAGTACTGCACCCTTGCGAAATAGCCCGTGTTTTATTGGGATTTTGGTGGACGTGACAGGGATCGAACCTGCGACCTCATGCTTGCAAAGCACGCGCTCTCCCAGCTGAGCTACACGCCCACTCTTCTACTCAACTATTTTAATGTACTTTTGCCGGGAGCGCATCCCCTATCGCCCGTCACTGTTTCAATACGGTGTCTTCATTTCCTGGCTCTTCCACTGCGAAAACAGCGGCAGAGATTCCTGGCGCAACATCTGTTTCATCGGCACCTTTCGCTCAGCCGGCGGAATCTTCATCTCATCGTATATAAACGCATCGTCAAATCCCGCCGCTGCCGCGTCCGCTGCGCACATTTTCCAATCCAAGCGCGATCGCGCGTTTCATATACTCTTCATTCATGCCTTAGTTTCCCCGGTGTAGCGTGCCCCAACTGACGATCAGCCGCCGTTTTCGCGAAATTCAATCGCTTCACAAATTCGACGCATCAAACGGCCGGGGAAACAGTTCCTTCATCGCCATCGTTTCCGTTTTCCCCTTTAAGTTCGCCAGCACCACCGGCACATCTCCGCAAAATTCCCAGATGAGTTGCCGGCACGCCCCGCACGGTGGCGTCAACGTGTCCGCATCCGTCACTACCGCAATCGCATCAAATTTCCGTTCCCCTTCGCTGATCGCCTTGAAAATCGCCACGCGCTCCGCGCACACCGTCAATCCGTATGTCGCATTCTCCACATTGCATCCGCCAAATATTTTTCCGCCCGCCGTCCGCAGCGCTGCTCCCACCTTAAATCCCGAATACTTCGCATGGGCATTCTCGCGCGATTTTTTCGCCGCCTCGATCAATTCCTTAAACTCGCTCACGCCATTCCTCCCTCGCGCCTCCAACAAGGCTTACTTCCCGCCAATGATTCGCCGTATCAGCGGCCGCTCCGCCGGAGCCTCGTCGCCAATCTCAAAACTTTCCGCAATCAATTTCTTCGCCTGTTCCAGCCTGGTCTCTGCGTTGTAGTCAATCGTCACCAGCGGCTCTCCCGCCGCGACCCGCTCGCCAATCCGCTTGTGAAATTCCAGTCCCACGCCATGATCGATCGCGTCCTCTTTCATTGACCTACCGCCGCCCAGCATCGCCAGCGCAATCCCAAATTGCAGGCAATTCGTGTCGCGCAAAAATCCCGCTCTGCGCGCTACGCACATCCACCCGTCCCCGCGCTCCTGGCAGCAGCGACGTGTCGTCAATCACTCGGGCATCTCCGCCCTGCAGCGCAATCACGCGACGGAATTTCTCCAGCGCCGCTCCCGTCGCAATCATTCGCGAAGCCAATTCGCGCCCCTCGTCCACCGACGCGCTTCGCTCTCCCAGATAGAACATCCACGCCGACAGCTCCAGACTCAACTCGCGCAAATCCGCTGGCCCGCCGCCGCGCAACACCTCGATGCACTCAATCACTTCGTTCGAATTCCCCGCCATCCGCCCCATCGGCTGCTGCATATCCGTCAGCAGCGCCACCGCCTTCTTCCCCATGCGCCGCGCCGTCTCCACCATCAATTCCGCCAGCTCCACCGCGTCTTCTTCCTTCTGCATGAACGCGCCCGAGCCCGTCTTCACGTCCAGCACCAGCGCGTCGATTCCCTCGGCCATTTTTTTGCTCATGATCGACGCGCAAATCAGCCCGATATTTTCCACCGTGCACGTCGCATCCCGCAGCGCGTAAATCTTTTTATCCGCGGGAGCAATTTCCGCCGTCTGCCCGATCAATCCCATTCCGCATTCGCGCATCACCCGCCGAAATTCTTCCAGGCTCAGCCCGGTATTAAATCCCGGTATCGACTCCAGCTTGTCCAGCGTCCCGCCCGTGTGCCCCAATCCTCGCCCGCTGATCATCGGCACCGTCAACCCGCCCGCCGCCACAATCGGCGCCAGGATCAGCGACGTGTTATCTCCCACCCCGCCGGTCGAATGCTTATCCACTTTCGCGCCCGCAAAGTCCGAAAGGTCCAGCACCTCACCCGAATGCAGCATCGCCTCCGTCAGCGCGGCAATCTCCGCGCGATTCAATCCGCGCAGCACCGCCGCCATCAGCCACGCCGCCATCTGGTAATCCGGAATTTGCCCGCGCGTGTACCCCGCGATCAGAAAATTGATTTCTTCGCGCGAATTTTCTCCGCCATCTCTTTTTTTTCGGATCAGGTCAACAACGCGCATGGGGCTCCGAGTGATTTGCGAGCCTAGCACCCGCCGCCACACCCGTCAACGCGCGGCCCGGATTGCGATCGATCCACCTTAGCGACCCCAGTTGCCGTCACATTCGAACATGATCGGAAGCATACGGGTTCACTTGAAATTCGCGATGCCGTACAATGGCGCATTAGCATGAACCATATGCCCAGCAATGGCGCGAATGCAAAAGCCGGAGCAATATGCTTCTGGCCACGTATATAGTGGCCGTCCTCTCAGTGTTTGGCGTCTTGATTTCGCGCCACATCGCAATCCTTTTCTTTCTCAGCATTCCCCTTGGGATTTACTTTACTCATCGCCTTGCGATCTGGCCATGCCCGAAATGTGGGCAGCCATTTTTCAAGAAAGATATAACTCACCGTGATTTTTTTACAGCATCTTGCGTCCACTGTGGATTGATAAAATTCATCTGACGAGACTTAGGACCACATTTGGTCCAGCCTGCATTTCAACGCTTGCCCCCTCTCCCATTTCCCTATACTCTTCCGCCTAAATCTTCTCCATCGTTCAGGGTGCGCATGGATTTCTCCAACGCCGACTCCTCTCTCTACAATCACGACCTCGCGCCCATCCCCTTCGAGAAGCGCTCCTGGGGCACTTACAATTACGCCTCGCTCTGGGTGGCCATGAGCGTCTGCATTCCCACCTACATGCTGGCCTCCGGCCTGATCGCCGGCGGCATGAACTGGTGGCAGGCCATCGTCACCATCCTGCTCGGCAACCTCATCGTGCTCATGCCCATGCTCCTCAACGCCCACGCCGGCACAAAATACGGCATTCCGTTCCCCGTTTTTGTTCGCGCTTCGTTCGGCGTGCGCGGCGCAAACATTCCCGCAGTACTCCGCGCTCTGGTCGCCTGCGGCTGGTTCGGCATTCAAACCTGGATCGGCGGCGCCGCCATCTATTCCATGCTGCGCATCGTCTGGCCCGGGGCCGCAACAATTCCCGGCTGCAATTGGCTGTGCTTTTTCTTTTTCTGGGCCATCAACATGTTCGTCATCTGGCGCGGCATCGAAACCATCAAATTCCTCGAAGGCATCGGCGCGCCCTTCATGCTTCTTATCGGCCTGCTTCTTCTTTTCTGGGTCACCCGCAAAGCGGGCGGACTCGGCCCCGTCCTCCACGCCAAAAGCAAATTTCATTCCACCGGCGAATTCCTGCACTTCTTCATTCCCTCGCTCACCGGCATGGTCGGCTTCTGGTCCACCGTCGCGCTCAACATTCCCGACTTCACCCGCTACGCCATATCGCAGCGCAAGCAGATGCTCGGCCAGGCTCTCGGTCTTCCCTCTCGCCATGACGCTTTACGCTTTCATCGGCGTGGCGGTCACTTCCGCCTCGGCGGTAATTTTCGGCGAACCCATCTGGGATCCCGTTGCCCTGCTTGGCCGCTTCAACCAGCCCGTCATCGCACTCATCGCGCTGGTCGCTCTTCTCATCGCCACACTCAACACCAATGTCGCGGCCAACGTTGTCTCGCCTTCCAACGATTTCTCCAACATTCGCCCCAACCTCATCTCTTTCCGCACGGGAGGTCTCATCACCGGCGTACTCGGCGTCGCCATGATGCCGTGGAAACTTCTCGGCAGTTACAGTTCGTACATTTTCGGCTGGCTGGTTGGCTGTTCCGCTCTGCTCGGCCCTATCGCAGGCATCATGATTTGCGATTATTTCCTGGTTCGCCATCGCAACCTTCTTCTGCTCGATCTCTACCGCCGCAATGGCGCTTACGAATATCTCGGCGGTTTCAATCCCCGCGCCATCCTCGCTCTCGTCGCAGGAGTAGCCGTCGCGCTCATCGGCCTAGCCATTCCTTCTCTCCGCTGGCTCTACGATTACGCCTGGTTCGTAGGCCTCTTCGTCTCCGCCACTCTCTATTTCCTCCTAATGCGCCACCGCCTCACACGTTCCTGAGTGGATTCGCACTCTATGTAAACCAGTCACCCGTAGGGGCGGCTTTACGCACCATCCAATCCAGTCACCCGTAGGGGCGGCTGTACGCCGCCCTTCTTTTCGAGCACGTAGCGCTTCCTTTCATGCCAGCGCCTCATTGTCATCCATCCTCCACCAAAACAACTGTCATCCTGAGCGCCGACGCCTTCCGGCGCGAAGGATCTCAACCCAAGTCCTAATCATACCCGGGTGCCCCACTCTCGTAGTTCGAGGGTGGGGCTTTTTCTTTTCTCTTTCCTTTTTTTCTCTGTGACCTCTGTGCCTCTCTGTGTCCTCTGTGTTAAGCCTTTTCTTTCTTTCCCTCTCCGTTTCCTCCACCCCTCAATCTCTCTTGAAACTCTCCCCCACCCGCACTAACCTTCTTCCACCCGATCCATTCGTCTCCGTCGAGGAGGATGCCTTGTCCGATCCGCCATCCATTCTTCCCAGTCCCTCAGCCCTGCAAGAGATCTTCCCTCCTCTCACCGCGCAAGAAGCCCTTGTCGAAGCCACTCGCTGCCTCATGTGTTTTGACGCTCCCTGCACGCACGCGTGTCCCACCCACATCGATATCCCCAAATTCATCAAGAAAATTTATACCGGCAATCTCCGGGGTTCCGCGCGCACCATCCTCGAATCCAATCTTCTCGGCGCCACTTGCGCCCGTGTCTGCCCGGTCCAGGAATTATGTGAAGGCGCCTGCGTTCTCGGCTCCGAGCACAAGCCCATCTCCATCGGCCGCCTGCAGCGCCACGCCATGGACTACGTTTACGGCAAAGAAATTCAGCTCTTCCCCATCGCCCGGCCCACGGGCAAATCCATCGCGGTCATCGGTGCGGGACCCGCCGGCCTTTCCTGCGCCGGTGAGCTCGCCAAAGCCGGCCACAGCGTTACCCTCTTTGAACGCCGCGATCTTGCCGGAGGCCTCTCCACCTACGGCATCATCGGCCTGCGCGAGCCCGTCGAAGTCGCTCTCAGCGAAGTCGCCATGATTCAGAAACTCGGCGTGAAGCTGCAGCTCAAAAAAGAAATTGGCGTCGATCTCCATCTCGCGGACCTGCAAGCAAACTTCCAAGCCATTTTCCTCAGCGTTGGCCTTGGGCAACACCCAGCATCTCGGCATTCCCGGCGAAGATCTGATCCTCGACGGCCTCGAATATATCGAACTAAGCAAACTCGACGCGCCCAATTTGAAAATCGGAGCCAATGTTGTCGTTATCGGCGCGGGTAACACCGCCATCGATTGCGCCACCATTGCCAAACGCCTCGGCGCCGCTCGCGTCACCATGATTTACCGCCGCACCGAAAATGAAATGACCGCCTATCCCCACGAATATGATTTCATCAAGAGTGAAGGCGTCGCCTTCGAATTTCTCGTCCAGCCCGTCAAACTCCATTCAGAAAATGGCTCTGTCAAATTCCTGGAATGTATTCGCATGACTCTGGGTGAACCCGATTCCTCCGGCCGTCCTTCGCCAAAACCCATTCCCGGCTCCGTTTTCCATCTTCCCGTCGATCAAGTCGTCAAAGCCATCGGCCAGCAAAAACCTTCCGTCGCCCAGATGTGGAATCTGAAAACCGAAAAAGGTTTCATCCAGGTCAGCAATGACTTTGAAACCAGCCTGCCCAATGTTTTTGCAGGAGGCGATTGCATTCGCGCACGCGGCAATGCTTCCACCGTTATGGCTGTGCAGGACGGCAAACTCGCTGCCCGCGCTATTCACGAAAGGCTGGTGACTCGTGGCTGACCTCAGCATCAATTTTGCGGGTATCCGTTCTCCCAATCCCTTTTGGCTGGCCTCCGCTCCTCCCACCAATTCCGGCGCGCAGATCCATCGCGCCTTTGAAGCCGGCTGGGGCGGCGCAGTCTGGAAAACCATTGGCGCGCCGGTCCTCAACGTTTCTAATCGCTATGGCGCCTGGCATTATGGCGGACAGAAAATGCTCGCCATCAATAACGTCGAGCTGATCTCTGACCGTCCCATCGAAATCAATCTCCGCGAAATTGCGGAAGTAAAACGCGCGTGGCCCGATCGCGCCGTCATCGTCTCCGCCATGGTTGAATCCAAACCCGAAACCTGGCACGACGTCATTCGCCGCATTCAGGACACGGGCGCCGATGGCATCGAACTCAATTACGGCTGTCCCCACGGCATGAGCGAACGCGGCATGGGCAGCGCCGTTGGCCAGGTCCCCGAATACTGCGAGCAGATCACCCGTTGGGTCATGGACGTCGCCAAAATTCCCGTCATCGTCAAACTCACTCCCAACATTTCCGATATCGTTATGCCCGCGCGCGCCGCGGTTGCGGCTGGCGCCAACGCCCTCTCGCTCATCAACACCATCAACTCCATCATCGGCGTGAATCTCGATACTCTGGAAATCACTCCCAACATTGGCGGCAAAGGAGGCCACGGCGGCTAGCTGGTCCCGCCGTAAAACCCATCGCCCTCAACATGCTCTCCGCTCTCGGCCGCGATGCGATCGTCTCTTCCTCTCATCTGCCGATCTCCGGCATGGGCGGCATCTCCGATTGGCGCGACGCCGCGGAATTTCTCCTGCTCGGCGCCAGCAGCTTGCAGGTCTGCACTGCGGTCATGCATTACGGTTTCCGCATCATCGAAGATCTCTGCGACGGCCTCTCGAATTGGATGGACGACAAAGGTTTCGCCACCATTCCCGATGTTGTCGGCAAAAGCCTCAATCGCGTATCGGACTTCAAGAACTTCGATCTTTCCTTTCGCGCGGTCGCCCGCATCGATCAGCAGAAATGCATTCGCTGCGATCTCTGCTACGTCGCCTGCAATGACACCGCCCATCAATGCATCGATCTGATCGCCAAGGACGGCACCGTCGTACCTCCGCACTCCTACGACATCCGTTCCAATGGCCGCGAACAAGCCGTCGAAACGCGCCCGCGCGTGCAAGTCCGCGAAGCCGATTGTGTTGGCTGCCGTCTCTGCTTCAATGTCTGCCCCGTAGAAAGTTGCATCCAGATGGTCGAAGAACCCTCCGGCCGCCCCTCCGTCACCTGGGATCAAATCACCCGCACCCAGCCCGACGTAACCGAAGACTGGGAAAAAATGAAAAAATACCGCACCCAACAAGGCATCGAAATCCACTAACCTCTCGTGCCGTACCGTGACTTTATCTTTCTCTTCTCTGTGCCCTCTGTGCCGCTCTGCGCCCTCTGTGTTGAGCCTTTTCTTTCTTTTCTCTCCGTTTCCTCTCTCTTTCTCTCTAACTCTCTTCTCCCTGTGCTATCTTTCCCTTTGCCGAGGCACCCATGACTCCGCTCCTCATCAAAAATGGTGAAATCGTTACCGTCGGCTCCCGTTCCGCCGCCGACATCTACATCGAAAACGAAACCATCACCCGTATCGGCAAAAACCTCGAAGTCCCCTCCGGCACCGAAACTATCGACGCCACTGGCAAACTGATTTTCCCCGGCTTCATCGATCCCCACGTCCACATCTATCTCCCCTTCATGGCCACGTTCGCCAAGGACACCCACGAAACCGCCAGCATCGCCGCTCTCATCGGTGGCACCACCACCTACATCGAAATGTGTTGTCCCAATCGCAATGACGACGCTCTCGAAGGTTACCAACTCTGGAAGTCCAAAGCCGAGGGACACAGCGCCTGCGATTACGCTTTCCACATGTCCGTCACCAAATTCGTCAACGAAACGGAAGCGCAACTCCGCCAGATCGTTGCCGATGGCACCGCGTCGTTCAAAATATTTCTCTCCTACAAAAACTTTTTCGGTGTGGATGATGGCGAGATGTACCAGACTCTCGAGCTTGCCAAACGCCTCGGGCGTGATCGTCACCGCCCACTGCGAAAACGCCGAACTCGTTGACCGCCTGCAGAAAAAACTAATCGCCGAAGGAAAAATCGGCCCCGAATGGCATGAGCCCAGCCGCCCGGAATCCGTCGAAGCCGAAGGCACCGGCCGTTTCGCCACCTTCCTCGAAAATACCGGCGCGACCGGCTACGTTGTCCATCTCTCGTGCGAGAAAGCTCTTGTCGCTGCCTCTCCGCCAAATCCCGCGGCGTCAAAATTCATATCGAATCCGTTCTGCCCCATCTGCTGCTCGACAAATCCTTCGCCGAACGCCCCGGCGTCGAGGGCATGAAGCACGTCATGTCTCCTCCGCTCCGCGCAAAGCATAATCAATCCATCCTCTGGTATGCGTTGGCGAACGCTTCCATCGACACTGTCGGCACCGATCACTGCCCCTTCGACACCTCGCAAAAACTTCTTGGCAAAGATTCCTTCGTCAGTATTCCCAACGGCATTCCCGGCATCGAGGATCGCGTCAATCTTCTCTACACCTACGGCGTCAAAACCGGCCGCATCACCTTGGATCGCTTTGTGGACGCCGCCAGCACCCGCGCCGCAAAGCTCTTCGGGCTCTTCCCCCGCAAGGGCACCATCGCCGTCGGCAGCGACGCCGACCTCGTCATCTACGATCCAAATTATCGCGGCACGATCTCCGCAAAAACGCAGCACACCAATAACGATTACAACGGTTTTGAAGGCATGCAGATCGCTGGTCGCCCTTCCATCGTGACTGTTCGCGGCAAAGTTCAGGTCCGCGATGGCCAATTCGTCGGCGAACGCGGTCGCGGCCGCATGTTGAAGCGCACTCCCACGTATTTCTAAGCGAGCCACGCCATGACTCTCGATCCCAAACGCACAATTGCCGAACTCAAGGAACTTCGCGCCCTCACCGCCAACGAAAATGGCGCTCAACGCGTTGCCTGGACCGACACCTGGCTCGCCGCGCGCAATTGGTTTGCCGATAAACTCAAGAATCTACCCGTCGAGCATCATTACGACGCCGCGGGCAACAATTGGGTCACTCTTCCCGGCGCCTCCGAAAAATCTCTGCTCATCGGCGGCCATCTCGATTCCGTTCCCAACGGCGGCTGGCTCGATGGCTGCCTCGATGTCCTCGCCGGCCTCGAAATTCTTCGCCGCTTCGCCGATGAATTTCACGGCAAGCCGCCCGTCACCATTCGTCTCGTCGATTGGGCCGATGAAGAGGGCGCGCGTTTTGGCCGCAGCCTGCTTGGCTCATCCGCATTTGCCGGAACGCATTCCATTGCCGCGGA
The DNA here is from genome assembly GCA_963837885.1 of Candidatus Acidiferrales bacterium. Lineage (GTDB taxonomy): Bacteria > Acidobacteriota > Terriglobia > Acidiferrales > UBA7541 > Acidiferrum. The sequence continues at coordinate 10,748 of CAWIPD010000026.1, forward strand.
TCGCGGCCGCACCGATCGCGATGGCGTCAAGCTGGAAGACGCTCTTCGTCGCTGCGGCGTCGAGATTGATCATTTCCCCGGCGCGGCGCAGGAGCGCAAGAACGCGGCGGCGTATCTCGAGCTACATATCGAGCAAGGCCCTGTGCTCGAGAGCATGAATTTTCCGCTCGGCGTGGTGCTCGGCACCAAAGGTGTGGAGCGGCACAACATTACTTTTCACGGACAGGAAGCGCACTCCGGTTCCACGCCGATGAATGCGCGCCACGACGCGCTCGCCGCGGCGGCAAAACTTGCGCTGGAGATTCGCGCCATCGCCACGAAACATCGCGACGCGGTCTGCACCATGGGCAGCGTGAAAACTTTTCCGGGGATTGTCACGGCGGTGGTGGGGCGCTGCGAAGTCACGCTCGATCAGCGCGATCTCGATGCGCGCGGTGCTGGCGCAGATGTATCGCGAGGCGCAGGAGGCCAGCGAGCGTTTCGCGCGCGAAGAAAAATGCACCGTGGAGTGGTCGCGCCTCTGGAATATCGAGCCGGTTCCCTTCCACCCGCAGCTACTCGACCTCGCCGAGCAGGCGGTGCGCGAAGTTTCCGGCACCTCCATTCGCATGCCTTCCGGCCCGCTCCATGACGCGGCCGAAGTCGCGCGCGCGGGGATTCCCGCGGTGATGCTCTTCGTGCAATCGCTTCGCGGCATCAGCCACAACAAAATCGAGGACACGCGCGAAGAGCATCTCGAACTTTCCGTCGTGGCGCTCGATCGCCTCGCCAGCAAAACGGTGGAGTGGATCCTCTCGCGCCCGTAGCTTTCCTTCGGGCCACTCGCTCAGAAGATCGCGCCGGCTTGCGCTTGAGGAGCGTCCTTCTTCGCGGTGTCTTCCACCTTCGCCAGGATCCGCGCCAGGTCGGCGCGCGAGAAGCAGTGCCCATTCGCGAACACCGCCTGAATCTTCTGCGTATTCGCGATGTCCTTCAAAGGGTTCGCGTCGAGCAGCACCATATCCGCCAGCTTGCCGGTCTCGATCGTGCCGATCTGCTCTTCCATCTTGAAGAACTTTGCCGGATTGATCGTCGCGGTCTGCAGCGCCTCCAGCGGAGTGAATCCCGCGTCCACGAATCGTTGCAGCTCCTCGTGCAGACTGAATCCCGGAAATATGTACACGCCCGGCGGCGTATCGGTCCCTGCCAGGAACGGCACTCCGGCCTTGTGCAGCAGCGCCACCACTTCCAGCTCCTTGGCCACGAACGCCTTCCGCGTCGCCAGATCGTCGCTGCCGTTCTCCGCGATCACCTCCGCGGTCATCCTCTTCCACGTCTTATCGCGCCACGCCGGCGGCACATATTTCGCGCGCGTATCTTTCGCAAAGTCCGTCACGTCGATCAAGTTCCCGCCGCGCTCCCACACCAGCGTGGGACATTGCCACGTTTTATTCGCCGCCAACACCGCCGCCAGCTTCCCCGCGCGTTCCGCATCGTAGCTCGCCAGGAACTTCGCCTCGCTCTTTCCACCTTTCAGAAACTCATCCTCCAGCGGCGAGCTGCCCTCAAACACGCCAATTAAATGTTCAAAGCTGTGCATTCCCGCGTTGGACATGTCCGCGGCGCGCACCGCATCCGGCACGTGTCCTTCAAACGCGATCTCCTGTTTGCGCGCTTCCTCGGCGATCGCCTGCACCGCCTCCGCCGGTATCAGCGATTGCAGCTTGATGAAGTCCGCTCCGCTTTCCTTGAGGTTGTCCACCGCGCGCCGCCCATCCTCCGGCGTAGCAATCGCCAGCGAACTCGGAAAGCGCGGCTTCGGCCCATCCAGCATCGGCCCCGACGTCAGGATTCTCGGCCCAATCAACGTGCCGCTTTCGATGGCGTTGCGCCACGACTGCACCGTCACCAGCTCGCTCCCCATATCGCGCACGCCGGTTATTCCATTCGCGATGAACAGCGGCAACGAAATCTGTTCCGCGTTCGGGAACCAGTCCCCAAACGCCAGGTGGACGTGCATGTCCCACAGCCCGGGTATCAGGTAACCGCCCTTGGCGTTCACCGTCGGCGCGTTTCGCGGATACCGCGTATCTTTCCGCGATCCCACTTCCACAATTTTGTTTCGCTCGATGATCACGATCTGGTCGAGACGTATCTCTCCCGTCCGCACATCCACCACATTCACGTCCGTGATCACGATCGTGTCGTCCAGATTCCAGTGCTGTCCCCGCGCCACTCCGGGCAGCACCACACAAACCAGCAGGAACAGGAGTACGGGCAGAATAGGCAGACCGATAGCTTTCCATCGGAGACGGGGAAGGGTCTTCATACGCAAATTGTATCGAGGATGCTGCTAAATTTGTCGGATCCTGGGGCGAAAGGTGGCGAATCAGGACACACTGCTCCAAAATAAGATAAGAAAAGACAAATATACTGAATAGTGATTGCATTCATCGCTGATATATATCAGCATAGGTTGCATGAAGGCGGTAAAAAGACATCGAAACTATTATTTGCACGAGGTCGCAAAAAAGATCGGCGTGGCACCCATTACCCTACGCAGATGGTTTCTTGCAGGGAAAATTAGCGAAGTGACGCGCAATCGGAATGGTTGGAGAGTTTTCAGTTTGACCGACATCGTCAAGGTAAAAGAATTCGCAAACCGGCGCCAGGGACCTACAAAGCGATGATTGTCGATGATCATCTTATTGAACTCGAATCCTACAGACTGACAGAAACTTCTCTGCCGATGGACCTCGAGCCGACATTCGGACCACTAGTAGTAGGCGCAGGGAACGAACAGCTGCCCGTCCACAGGTGGTTTCGTTTCAAAGAAGGTTACTCAGGCGATCTTCTCCTAAAGTTGCTTACTCTTCATTTCCCAAAGAAGCGGAATATAACTCTGTTGGATCCTTTTTGCGGGATGGGGACCACGTTGCTGTCAGGCCAAACACTTGAGACTCACAAAGTGCGTTCTATCGGAATTGAATACAATCCATTCATCCGGTTCGCAGCTTTGACAAAGTTGAAATGGCCATTGATGAATTCCCGCGAAATGCTAAGGCTAGCAGGGAAAGTAATTGACGCTCCGCCTGCTCTCCGCGAAGAAATCCCCGAATTGTCAGGGTTTTCCTCAGAACGGTGCATGTCACAATACATTGCGTGCCGATTAATAGGGATCCGTAACTCCATCAATCAAGACGGAAAGAGCGCCAATCATAAGGCACTCCTATTGGGGCTCGCCGCAAGCATCGAACCTCTGAGCCGGACGCGCAAAGACGGCCGCGCGCTTCGTATAGTTGAACGCGATCGGAAGTCGGTGACGGAAGTTCTCATGGGGAAATGGTTAGAGATGGCCGACGATATCGATTCAAATCAGACATCCTACCAGCATCCAAATCCCACTCAAATCATATCTGGGGACGGAAGAAATCCATTGGATTGCCAGATTGAACCTGATTCAATCGATCTTGTGGTTACCTCCCCGCCGTATCTAAACAATATTGATTATTCCGAGGTTTACAAGCTCGAACTTTGGCTGATGGATTTTATACGTGACTCAACTTCGTTCCTGAAGCTAAGAAAAGGAACGCTTCGAAGCCATCCGACGAGCAAACTGTCCATCCCGGAAACAGAATTCCTCAAGCTTATCGAACAAGGCAATCTGCGCCGTTCTTTCGGAATTATTATGGAAAAGCTCGATACCCAAGTGGAAAAATGGCGCAGAAAACTTTTCGTCGCGTATTTTTCCGACATGCATCGTTCATTCACGCAGCAATACAAAGTACTAAGGAAAGGTGGGTTGGCTTTTTGTATTGTGGGGAACTCGATGCACGGGGGTCAGTATGCTCCCTATGTAATTGCAACTGATATTCTCCTTTGCGAATTAGCACGCAGTGTCGGCTTTATCGTACAAAAGCTGTCAGTGGCGAGACCACTGCGCCGAAGGCTAAGTGGAAACCACTTTCTACGTGAATCAGTTATCGCCCTGAGGAAGCCTGATGCCTAATAAAACCGGAAAACTTTCATTTGAAGTTTCTGCGAATCTGCAAAAGTTAGTCGGCGAAGAGTTGGTCACCAACGAAGAGATGGCAGTAATAGAGATTGTAAAAAATGCATACGACTCCGGCGCCAAGTCGGTCGTTATTAAGATCCAACCAACAACATCTCGTGAACCTGGGGTTATCCTAATTCAGGATGATGGACCAGGAATGTCCCTCCCGGAATTCCGAAGAATATTCATGTTTGCTGGATATAGCGAACGCGATTCTGAGATCCCGAAGCGCCCCGAATCCCCACCGGAGAGAAAGGCATCGGTCGATTCGCAGCAGATAAATTGGGCAGCGAACTGCAGTTGTTTACCAAGGCCAGCGGCGAGAAAGAAGCCCTACACGTCACATTTGACTGGTCTGCTTTTCGCCATAAGAAAAAAAAAGTTTGGAGACATTCGCGTCCCATATGAATTTGTGGAAAAAATCGAACTCCCGCAGACTGCGAACGGCACAATCCTCGAAATCCGCAAGTTGAGAGCAGAATGGTCGAAGTCGAAGATTGATTCGCTACACCGTGCATTGAGTTCGCTGTTCAGCCCCTATGGAACCGCGAGCGAGTTCAATATCCAATTGGAGGTTGCCTCCGCACCTGCGGTCTCAGGATCCATAAAGCAAGATCCTCCCGAAAACGCCGACTTTGAACTTCGCTTCAGGGTTTCAGAGGACGGGCGGTTTTTGTTTCGACGATTAAAAACCCCCACCTCTAACAGCAAAGAGTGGGAACCTGTACCGACTCAAGCCAAACTGGGAGCGCTTCCCAGTTGCGCGGAAGGCTGCTCTACTATGTAAAGCGTCCTTCCAAAAAAGACACCAAGGGACTTCCAACCGGGATTCAAATTTACCGAGATGGATTCCGTTTACAGCCCTTTGGCGCTCCTCTAGAACCTTGGCTTCAGTTGACTGAAAAACGAGCGAAGCGCGCCGGACACGCGCCGCTGGTTCCGAATAGGTTATTCGGATTCGTGGAGGTTTCAAGGGCCTTACAGCCAGGAATCAAGGACATCACAAGTCGACAGGGCCTCATGGAAACTGAGGAATTCCACAATATGATCACTCTAATTCGAGAGCAGACTAGCCTCCTCGAAGAACAACTCCGACAGCAAGTCTCAATTCCCAGTTGGAGACAGAGCATAACAGAGCGTTCAATCGAAATTGAGAAATCGAAAGTCCAAACGCTTGGCGACCTGTCAATTGGCATTGCTCACGAAATTCGACAGCCCCTTCAATCGATGGTGAACGAGGCAGACGCAGTGTCCGAAAAATTGGCCGAACTGGGTGTCAACGATCCTGAAATAAATGAATCTCTAGACGTGATCCAAGATGATATCCGCAGGATAAACGAGACAATTGAGACAATCCAAAACTTCGCCAAGGGCGACCTTCAGGGCATCCAGGAATTTGATTTCGCAGACGTTATTCGTAAAACAGGACGCATCTTCGCCGCCCTCGCAAAGACTTGCGGCGCGTCCATTCACTACGATCTCCCGGATACTTATAAAGCGAGAACTAATCGCAATACAGTGGAGAGAGTGCTCGCAAATCTACTTAAGAACTCGATCGACGCTATCCAAGAGAAGAGGGATTATGGTGCTGGTGAAATTACAATACTCCTAAGAAAAGAGGTCAACATGCACGTCTTGACTGTAATTGACAACGGCGGGGGAATGCCCCCCGATCTACAGTCCAACATCCTGACGACCTTTAAAACCAAAAAAACCCACGGTCTGGGATTTGGCCTATCGCACTCGAAAACTATTATCCAAGCTCAAGGAGGTGATATAACCTTTACGACGGTTATAGGTGAGAGCACCACCTTTAAGGTGAGACTGCCTGACATCCCGGGGTAAAAGCATGAGGGCCCGAATTCTACTAATAGACGACGAAGAGATAGTTCTTAATGGATGGACCAAGGCATTCAGGTCCACAGGACATACAATCCTCCGAGCCAAGAATAAAGAGGAAGCCCTTCAGATCGCCGAAAGTGGTGCACTCGACCTAGTGATCGTCGACTACCTCATGGGAAGAGTCACCGGCATTGAAATTCTGAATCTAATCCGCAAGAAACACCCTACCGTGCGATCAATTCTGATTTCCGGACAAATCGACAATCAAGTGAAAGAGACGGATCTGAAGGATCTAATCCGGGATAAAGTCGAAGTGGACATGTACCTCCATAAACCCGTCAGAAGCGCGGCACTGCGTGACGCAGTCGAAAGTTTGCTGGCTTCTAAAGATGTAAAGTGGCAGGACTGGGCGAAAAAAGTAAAAACGGCGCGGGCGGCTAAGCCCGAAGATGCAAAAGATGCGGAAGGCCGTTTGAGCCCTCATCTAAAAAAGCAGGAATAAGCCTGGATATCTATTGTTTTGATACCTGTGCCCTTGTGTGCCGTTATGCGGCCGACCAATTCACCAACCGTGTCAACCGCATTGTACAAGGTAAAAATCGCACCATTCACATTTCCGATCTAACAGTTGTCGAGATTTCTAGCGCCCTCGCGAAAACCTGTAGAGCCCGGAAGCTGTCGGCTTCCGAATTTTTCAAAATGCGGGCCGCTTTCGAGGACGACATCGCGAACGGACTCATTCAGGTTGAAACTTCTAGTCAGGCAGATCTCCTAAGCGCGAGAGACTTACTTGAGGACGCAGCGGTGCTTAACCGCGAAACTTGCGGAGCTCCGACACAATTATCGTCTCTACTTCTCGAGGGCTTGCTTATACTCTTGATAGGCGTATAACTTTTTACACACGCGACTGGAAACTTTACTCCAGCGTCCGAGGGATAGGATCCTACACAGCGGCGCTCAGACTGAGGTATTTGGGTAAGGGTCAGGGTGGAATACCCTCCCACCGGATAAACCCACAGACCTTCTTTTGTCACTGAACCTCTCGGCCAGTCCTATAACCTGTCCCTGTTTTGCCCACATTCCGCAACCACCTGCACCACAGTACCGTAGAATTATCATTCCTCTCTAGTTATCATTATCCATTATCTCGAAGGAAATACTCTTGTCGTCGGTCGCATACTCGCGCTTCGTTGAGCCATCCATCCGCGCTCTCCCTATTCCCTCACCCGCCGCCTGCCTCAACCCGCCACTCCTCGCTTCCCCGCGTTCCACGTTCAACCTTCAACTCTCCATCCCTGAACTTCTGAACCTTGAACTGTTGAACCATGAACTCCTGAACGTTTCGCCCCGTCCCCTGTCGATTGCCCCGTGTCCGATCCCTTCTTTCTACGAACTACCGACTACGGACTACCAACTCGTCTCCCTAACTCCTTTATCTACGTCTCTTGCGAACCACCCCTCCCGTAAGTCCTTTCCCTACGTCTCTTACGTAAAAACAGGGGGGGGTGGGGGAGTATCAAGTTTCTAAATAGAAAGGCTTCACCATGAACTCAAATGAACTAGCCAAAAACGATTCATCTCCAAAGCCGCCCAGAACCACCCATCCGCGCTGCGCTCATCGCTCCCCCTCGGGACGCCAATGCTCCCAGCCGGTCTGCTATTCCAGCCCCACCTTCTGTCACACCCACAAACCGGCCGCTCCGGCGGCTGAGCAGATCGTTGCGCAGCGGCTCACTAAGGCGGCGGGGTCGCTGGATTCTCCCGCAGAGGTGCACGGGGCGCTGAAGGAAATCTTTCGCGCGCTGGTGGAGGGGCAATTGTCACGGGAACGCCCGGCACACTGGGATTTCTGGCGCAGATGCTACTGCGCTCGCACCGCGAAATCGCGTACTACGAAAAGGCTCAGCTCGATCTGGAAGCGCAGGAAGATGAGCAGGAGCGTCAGCGGAAAAGGGATGTGGAGCGCATGGCGGAGAGGTTGGCCAGCGCCCATCAATACGAAGCGGAACTGTATTCCACGCAGCTAGCGCAGGTCGGCCCGGATAAAGCGGCGGAGCTGGCGAAACGCCGCCGGGATAAGGTATTGAATATCGCCCACGAACTAGATGCGATAGAAGAGGCTGCGGAAGCAGGGCAAACGGAATCGCAGCAGGCGGGCAACGCGGAAAAAGGCCCTGGAATAACCCTTCGCGGCTCAGGACAAGAAGTCAGCGCTGCGGAAGCGATTGAAGAGGACCAGCCGAAGGCTGCGACGCAGTCCGCGCGGGACAAAGCACCCAAATTTTCCGAGAAGGATGCCTGGGAAAAAATGCGCCACCTGGTGAACAGGACGTCAGACTCCGATGGGCGGCCCTTCGAGGCTCGGGGTAAACAGGAAGCCGCCGCTACGCAGGCGAAAATACAGGCGCCAGGCACCGACACACAGCCGGAGCCCGCGCACGTCGCAAAATCGGAAACCAAACCGGAGTCCGTCTCCCTCTCGAAATCGGAATCGAGCGCGAAATCTGCGTCCACCCTGAAACCGGAATCAAAACCAAAACCCGCGCCCGTCGAAGTTCCCGCGCCGCAGAAACCGAGCGTGACTCCGCCTCCGGCACCGACGATGACCATTCCCCCGCCTCGATTTGGCGACTTCACGTTCCCTGCCGGAACCACGCTCTACATCAACGGCATCCCCGCCGATAAAGTGCTGTTGCCCAGCACGCCTCCTCCCATCCGCAGGAGACCTGTTCCGCCGCCACCCCCGCCAGAACCCGCGCCACCCGGATCCGCGCCTTTCCCCAAAGACATCCACTCGTTCGCCAAAGAACTCCTCCGCCGCCACGACGCCGATCCGCCCACAAAAACCTGACGATGTAGCGGACACCTTCAGGTGGCCATCGCAATCAATTTGGGCTGGGATGTGGCCACCTCAAGGTGGCCGCACCATAATCATCACGGGACTTGACAACATGGTTACTATCGACATACGGTGGTGGCATGGAGCCGGAAGCTTCCCTCTCTTGGCTGGCGCTGACCATGACGCCCGGCATCGCCGCACGTCTCTCGGCGCGGCTGCTGCGCGAATTCGGCTCGGCCGACGCGGTGTTTCGCGCGCCGTTGACGCGGCTGGAGGCCTGCAACCTGACCGCTCCCGTGGCGCAGGCGATCTTTCACAAGCAGAACTTCTGGCGCGCGGAGAAAGAGGTCGACGCGATTCGCCGGATCGGCTGCAAGATCGTCAACTGGACCGAGCCGGAGTATCCGCAGAACCTGCTGCAGATCTACGACCCGCCGGTGCTGCTGTATGTGCGCGGCGATGCATCGATATTGAACGCGCCGGCAATCGGCATGGTCGGCACGCGGCGCCCCACCATTTACGGTACGCAGATGGCCGAACGCATCAGCCGGGATTTGGCGGCGCGGGGACTGACGATTGTCAGCGGGTTGGCGCGCGGCATCGACGCGATTTCGCACAAGGGCGCAACGGAGGTCGGTGGGCGCGCGATCGGCGTCCTGGGCACGGGCATCGATATCTGCTACCCCAAGGAAAACAAGAAATTGTTCGAGAAGGTGCTGGAGCGCGGCGCGATCATTAGCGAGTTCCCTGTCGGATGGCATCCGGCGCCGGAAAATTTCCCGGTGCGCAACCGGATCATCGCGGGGATGCCCATCGGCGTGGTGATTGTGGAAGGCAAACAGTACAGCGGCTCGTTGATTACCGCGCGGCTGGCGATGGAGTTTGGCCGCGAAGTTTTCGGCGTGCCGGGCAACGTAACGCAGGACGTCAGCTTCGCGCCGAACCAGTTGATCAAGCAGGGAGCGAAGCTGGTGACCAGCGGCGAAGATGTGGTCGAAGAGCTGCCAACGCCCGTGCGCGCGGCTTTAGTGCAGGCCGAACCGGTTGAAGCGGAGCAGCGCAATTTGCTACTGACGGAAGGGTTAACTGACTCAGAACGAAAGCTTTATGCGCTGCTGAGCGCCGAAGAAGCGCAACCCATCGATTACCTCGTCGAAACTACTGGCTTGAACTCCAGCGAAGTTCTGGCTACGCTCTTCACATTGGAGATGAAAGGCATCGTAAGGCAGTTGCCGGGAAAACTCTTCACCAAAGTTTTGCTCTGACTTTGCCATCGAGAGATTTGTTGCAACGAAGAGAGTTAGCTGCTGTGCCGAACATGAAATGCATCCGAAGCGGCAGCAGATGCATCATCTGAGTACGGAAGGAACAGCGCGGCACGCAGAAAAGTGACTATATAAGGTAGCGAGATAGACGAGCGAGTACGATCGAGGAAGGCAAATAAGTCGGATTAAAGACAGCGAGCAGAAGCAGCGAAAGGTAGCGAGAAGGACACAGGCCGCCCCGTAGTCCCTTCCGGAAGTCGAATCCGAGTTACAAAGGAAAGCATGGCACGTTCATTGGTCATCGTCGAATCGCCTGCGAAGGCGAAGACGATTAACAAATATCTGGGTAAGAATTACGTCGTGAAGGCGTCCATAGGGCACGTGATGGATTTGCCGAAGAAGACGATAGGCATTCGTCTGCCCCAGGAAGCGGAAAAACCGAAGAAGAAGAAAGCGCGGAAGAAGAACGGCAAAGTTGTGCCCGCAAAGCCGCTGAAGAAAGAGATCCTGATAGACGACCCGAAGATTTTTGAGCCGACGCTGCAAGTGATCCCCGGCAAGGGAAAAGTAATTAATGATCTGCGGAAAGCAGCGGCGGCGGCGGATATGGTGTACCTGGCGGGCGACCCGGACCGCGAAGGAGAGGCGATATCGGCGCATCTGGCGATGGTGCTGTCGAAGCCTGCAAAATTCCTGATTAATGCAGAAGAGCTGAACGGGGACGGGTGGAAGAACGGGAAAAACGGAAAGAACGGAACGAATGGAGCAAACAGCGCTGAAGGCGCGAAGGAAGAACCAAAAGATTCGGCCAAAGATGAGAAGTCGGCCGGAAAAGTGGCGTTGAAGGCTGGGGCGAAGGGCAAGGCGGCTAAAAAAACCAGCAACAAAGATGAAATTTTCATCGAGCCGATCGATCCGAAGAAGATATTCCGGGTAACGTTCAACGAAATCACGCCAAAAGCGATACGCGCGGCGTTTGAAAAACCACGGCAGGTGGATACGCAATTAGTGGATGCACAACAGGCGCGACGCGTGCTGGATCGGATCGTGGGTTATAAGATTTCACCGCTGCTGTGGGACAAAGTGCGTCGAGGATTGAGCGCGGGACGAGTGCAAACAGTGGCACTGCGGTTGATTGTGGAACGCGAGCAGCTGATACGCGCGTTCGTGCCGGAGGAATACTGGACGATCCACGCCATGCTGGATGCGGGCGAGCCGCCGATCTTTGAAGCGAAGCTCTCGAAATATAAGGGCGAAGACATTGAAGTAAAGAACCAGGAAGCGGCGGAAAAAGTGGTTGCGGCGGTGAGCAAGGCGAAGTGGCAAGTCACCTCCGTGGCGCTGAAGGAAAAAAGAAGGAACGCGCCGCCACCGTTTACGACATCGAAGCTGCAACAGGCAGCGTATAACCGGTTGCGATTTACGGCGAAGCGGACCATGGCGCTGGCGCAGCGATTGTATGAAGGCGTGGAATTGGGCGACGAGGGTTCGGTTGCGCTGATCACGTATATGCGCACGGATTCGGTGCAAGTCTCCAATGATGCGCTGGAAATGGTGCGGAATTTTATTCCAGAACAATTTGGAAGCAATTACCTGCCGGAAAAACCAAACTTCTATAAGTCGAAAAAGGATGCGCAGGGTGCGCATGAAGCCGTGCGGCCGACAGACGTATCGCGGACACCGGAAGATGTGCGGAAATATCTGGAAGACGATGTATTCAAGCTGTACCAGTTGATCTGGCAACGGTTTGTGGCGTCACAGATGCTGCCGGCGATTTATGACAATACGTCGATTGATATCGCAGCGGGCGACTACACGTTCCGGACGACGGGATCGATCCTGAAGTTCGACGGATATTTGAGAGTGTATTCCATTCCAGTGGCGGGAGCGGACCGCGAGGACGACGAGAAGGATGATGACGGGGAAGGCAAGACACTGCCGCGGGTAACCGAGGGACAAGTGTTGAAGTTGGATTCCATTCGGCCGGACCAGCACTTCACAGAGCCTCCACCGAGATACACGGAAGCAACGTTGGTAAAAGAACTGGAAGAAGACGGAATCGGAAGGCCGTCAACGTACGCGGCGATTATTTCGACGATCGTGGAACGCGAATACGTGAAGAAGGATCAGGGCAAGTTCACGCCGACGATGCTTGGTGAACGAGTGTGCGTGCTGCTGATCAAGAGCTTTGAAGACGTGTTCGACGTGAAGTTCACGGCGCGACTGGAAGAAGAGTTGGACGAAATTGAAGAAGGCAAGCTGCCGTGGCGGGAATCGGTGCGGGAATTCTGGGAGAAGTTCATCGTCGATCTGGATAAGGCCGGCGATGAAATGGTTTCGTACAAAGCAGGCATCCCGACCGGAAAGAAGTGCGAGAAATGCGGACAGGGCGAACTGCTGGAACGGATCAGCCGGCACGGATTTTTCCTGGGCTGTTCGCGGTACCCGGATTGCGACTTTATCCAGGATATGTCGGAAGAGATCGCGGTCGACGCGGAAAACAAGATTGAGTATTGCGAGAACTGCGGCAAAGAGATGGTTGTAAAGCGCGGGCAGTTTGGAGCATTTCTGGCGTGCAAGGGCTATCCGAACTGCAGAACGACACGGCGACTGGTGGCGGGGACGCGGATTGCGCTGCAACCGGACGAGCCGCTGGATGAAAAGTGCGAGAAGTGCGGGAACGGATTGATCAAGAAGCACGGGCGGTATGGGGATTTCATCGGATGCTCGGGCTATCCGAAGTGCAAATACACGCGAGCGATCACGCTGGGGATCAAGTGCCCGAAGTGCAATGAAGGCGAATTTGTGAAGCGGGCAAGTATGGGGCGAGGCGGCGGGGGAAGAATGCGATTCTTCTACGGCTGTTCGCGCTATCCCGATTGCGATTACACGTCGGCAAATATGCCGATCAATCAGCCGTGCCCGAAGTGCGGCGCGCCATTCGTGGTGGAGAAGAAGAGCAAAATCGGACAGGTATACACCTGCGTAAAAGAAGGCTGCGATTGGGAGAAATTGGCGCCGGAAGAAGAAAAACCGGCAGCGGTGGAAGAAGCGCCCGTAGCAGTAAAGGTCTAACAAAGCAGTGAAGCGAATGCTGCCGGCAAGCAGCAGGGACGCAAGGAACGACTTGAAATAGCAGCCCTTCGGAATTGCGAACCGGGTGAGAGTGTGCCCGAAAACAGAGCATGAGCACGATTGCGCAAACCGCCAGAAAGTTCCTCGAGTACATGCGTTCGGTGAAGAACGCCTCGCCACAACGGTGATTAATTACGGCAAAGATCTGGAACAGTTTGTGACGTTTCTATCGCCGCCGAATCTGGAGCCGCCAAAGCTGACGGAAGTGACCCATCATCTGATCCGGGAATTCGTGGGACATTTGCACGAGAACGGATTGGAAAAGAGTTCGATTGCGAGGAAACTGGCCGCATTACGTTCGTTTTTTAAGTATTGCGTGCGAGAAGGATTGTTGAAAGAGAATCCGGCACGGCTGGTGCCGACACCGAAATTGCCGAAGCGAATACCGATGGTGCTGTCCGCGGAAGAGATGGGCGGATTCCTGGATCAGATGGCAGGGTCGGGCGGGAAAAGCGGGGAGCGCGGGATTAAGAAAAGAGAACGGGGATTGGCGGACGCGGCGGGGCCGGGAACCGGCAAGGCGATGATGGAAGATACGCTGCTGCTGCCGCGGGACCGCGCGATTCTGGAGTTGCTCTATGCGGCAGGGCTGCGCGTAAGCGAATTGACAGGGTTAAACCTGGTGGACATGAACGAGAAAGAACGAATGCTGAATGTACGAGGCAAAGGGAATAAAGAAAGAATCGTGCCTTACGGCGAGAAGGCCGCGGAAGCATTACGGAAATATTGGCCGGTGAGGGATGGGCTGCTTCAGGAATGTGAAGAGAAAGCGCGGCGGGCCAGCGTGGATGCGGTTTTCTTGAACTATCGCGGACGGCGATTGACGCAGAGAAGCATCGGACGAATTGTGAAAAAGTATGTACGACTGGTGAATGTGAACTGGGATTTGCATCCGCACTCATTGCGGCATGCGTTTGCGACACATTTGCTGGCGGACGGCGCGGATTTAAGAGCGATTCAGGAATTGCTGGGGCACCAGTCGCTGTCGACAACGCAGAAATATACACATGCGTCGATAAAGCAGTTGATGGATATATACGATAAGTCGCATCCGCACGCTTGAAAAACATCAAGGGTGAAAATTGAGGTACAGGGGAACAGTCAGGACGGACTGTTGCGGGGAGTGGTGTGGATTTATCACAGAGGGCGCAGAGGGGGAGCACAGAGGACACGGAGGATGAGTAGGAAAAGACCACCCTCGGAAGGCGAGAGTGGTGAACCTGATCCGGATCACGGAAAAAGCAGATTCCTCAGCCCGTTCAAAAGACGAACGGGCTGAGGAATGACATGTTTTTAGATTTTGTGAGATTGCCGACGATTCGGGAGAGAACACGAAAAAAAGAAAAAGAAGGAAATAAGACCACCTCGGAAGGCGAGAGTGGGGCACCCTGAACAGCAAAGAAGGAAAAAGATAACGCAGAGACGCAGAGGCGCAGAGATATGACAGAGGAAGGAAAAGACCCCACCCTCAGAAGGCGAGAGTGGGGCACCCCAAGGCGTCAGGACGGGGCGGTCCGCATCGAAGTCAGGCAGGAGCAAATACAGGAAGAAAATGTGGAGAGCATGGCGCGGAAGGGAGAGGATGCATCCAAAGGAAGGGAAAATGTAGGAAAACGAAAGGCGCGCCGCTTGGGAGAGAGAATGGGGATATCGAGAGGGATTGCGTGGGGAGTAGTGGCGGCGTGGCTGATTTGCGTGAGCCCAGCGGCGAAAGCGCAGGACAATTACGAGATACAAGTATACGGATCGGAGCTGGTGGATCCTGGGAAGACGATGGTGGAGTTGCACAGCAACTTCACGTTTGAAGGATCGAAGAGCACGACCGACGGAACGTATCCCACAAATCACCAGTTGCACGAAACGATCGAGATCACGCATGGATTTTCGGACTGGTTCGAGACGGGATTTTATATATTTACATCCTCGAAGAGCGGATACGGAATTGATTGGGTAGGCGACCACATCAGGCCACGGGTGAGCATCCCGAAGAAATGGAACTGGCCGGTGGGACTGAGCCTGTCGCAAGAGATCGGTTACCAGAGGCGGGTGTATTCGGTGGATACCTGGACGTATGAGTTGCGGCCGATCATCGATAAGCAATGGGGACGGTGGTATTTTTCGTTCAATCCGGCGTTTGACAAGTCACTGCATGGAGTAAATGCGAGCCAAGGGTTTACGTTTTCGCCAAATTTCAAGGTAAGTTACGACTTCACACCGAAAATCGCGGGCGGAATTGAATATTATGGGGCATTGGGGCCGGTGACGGGATTCGATCCGATTTCGCAACAGCAACAGCAGATTTTTCCGGCAATCGATTTGAACCTGTCACCGAAATGGGAAGTGAACTTTGGAGTGGGAATTGGCGTAACTAAGGGGACAGGTTCAAATCGATTGCCGGAAAAATCTGCTGTTGCTGTTGCGAAATCGGGATCAAATCCCGTCACCGGCCCCAATGCCCCATAATATTCAATTCCGCCCGCGATTTTCGGTGTGAAGTCGTAACTTACCTTGAAATTTGGCGAAAACGTAAACCCTTGGCTCGCATTTACTCCATGCAGTGACTTGTCAAACGCCGGATTGAACGAAAAATACCACCGTCCCCATTGCTTATCGATGATCGGCCGCAACTCATACGTCCAGGTATCCACCGAATACACCCGCCTCTGGTAACCGATCTCTTGCGACAGGCTCAGTCCCACCGGCCAGTTCCATTTCTTCGGGATGCTCACCCGTGGCCTGATGTGGTCGCCTACCCAATCAATTCCGTATCCGCTCTTCGAGGATGTAAATATATAAAATCCCGTCTCGAACCAGTCCGAAAATCCATGCGTGATCTCGATCGTTTCGTGCAACTAGTGATTTGTGGGATACGTTCCGTCGGTCGTGCTCTTCGATCCTTCAAACGTGAAGTTGCTGTGCAACTCCACCATCGTCTTCCCAGGATCCACCAGCTCCGATCCGTATACTTGTATCTCGTAATTGTCCTGCGCTTTCGCCGCTGGGCTCACGCAAATCGGCCCAGCGCCGCCACTACTCCCCACGCAATCCCTCTCGATATCCCCCATTCTCTCTCCCAAGCGGCGCGCCTTTCGTTTTCCTACATTTTCCCTTCCTTTGGATGGTTAGCTCTCCCTTCCGCGCCATGCTCTCCACATTTTCTTCCTGTATTTGCTCCTGCCTGACTTCGATGCGGACCGCCCCGTCCTGACGCCTTGGGGTGCCCCCACTCTCGCCTTCTGAGGGTGGGGTCTTTTCCCTTCCTCTGTCATATCTCTGCGCCTCTGCGTCTCTGCGTTGTCTTTTTCCTTCTTTGCTGTTCAGGGTGCCCCACTCTCGCCTTCCGAGGTGGTCTTATTTCCTTCTTTTTCTTTTTTTCGTGTTCTCTCCCGAATCGTCGGCAATCTCACAAAATCTAAAAACATGTCATTCCTCAGCCCGTTCGTCTTTTGAACGGGCTGAGGAGATCTGCTTATTCCGTGATCCGGATCAGGTTCACCACTCTCGCCTTCCGAGGGTCGTCTTTTCCTACTCTTCCTCCGTGCCCTCTGTGCTCCTCCTCTGCGCCCTCTGTGATAAATCCACACGCACCTCTCCGCAAACCAGTCCGTCCTGACCGTTCCCCCGACCTCAATTTTCCCCGTGAATGTTTTTCAAGCGTGCGGATGCGACTTATCGTATATGTCCATCAACTGCTTTATCGACGCATGTGTATATTTCTGCGTTGTCGACAGCGACTGGTGCCCCAGCAATTCCTGAATCGCTCTTAAATCCGCTCCGTCCGCCAGCAAATGCGTCGCAAACGCATGCCGCAATGAGTGCGGATGCAAATCCCAGTTCACATTCACCAGTCGCACATACTTCTTCACAATTCGCCCGATGCTTCTCTGCGTCAATCGCCGTCCGCGATAGTTCAAGAAAACCGCATCCACGCTGGCCCGCCGCGCTTTCTCTTCACATTCCTGAAGCAGCCCGTCCCTCACCGGCCAATATTTCCGCAATGCTTCCGCGGCCTTCTCGCCGTAAGGCACGATTCTTTCTTTATTCCCTTTGCCGCGTACATTCAGCATTCGTTCTTTCTCGTTCATATCCACCAGGTTCAACCCGGTCAATTCGCTTACGCGCAGCCCTGCCGCATAGAGCAACTCCAGAATCGCCCGGTCCCGCGGCAGCAGCAGCGTATCTTCCATCATCGCCTTGCCGGTTCCCGGCCCCGCCGCGTCCGCCAATCCCCGTTCTCTTTTCTTAATCCCGCGCTCCCCGCTTTTCCCGCCCGACCCTGCCATCTGATCCAGGAATCCGCCCATCTCTTCCGCGGACAGCACCATCGGTATTCGCTTCGGCAATTTCGGTGTCGGCACCAGCCGTGCCGGATTCTCTTTCAACAATCCTTCTCGCACGCAATACTTAAAAAACGAACGCAATGCCGCCAGTTTCCTCGCAATCGAACTCTTTTCCAATCCGTTCTCGTGCAAATGTCCCACGAATTCCCGGATCAGATGATGGGTCACTTCCGTCAGCTTTGGCGGCTCCAGATTCGGCGGCGATAGAAACGTCACAAACTGTTCCAGATCTTTGCCGTAATTAATCACCGTATGTGGCGAGGCGTTCTTCACCGAACGCATATACTCCAGGAACTTACTGGCGGTTTGCGCAATCGTGCTCATGCTCTGTTTTCGGGCACACTCTCACCCGGTTCGCAATTCCGAAGGGCTGCTATTTCAAGTCGTTTCTTGCGTCCTTGCTGCTTGCCGGCAGCATTCGCTTAACTGCTTTGTTAGACCTTTACTGCTACGGGCGCTTCTTCCACCGCTGCCGGTTTTTCTTCTTCCGGCGCCAATTTCTCCCAATCGCAGCCTTCCTTGATGCAGGTGTATACCTGTCCGATTTTGCTTTCTTTTCTACCATAAACGGCGCGCCGCATTTCGGACACGGCTGATTGATCGGCATAAACGCCGTCGTAAAATCGCAATCCGGATATCGCGAACATCCATAGAAGAATCGCATTCTTCCCCCGCCGCCTCGCCCCATGCTTCCCCGCTTCACAAACTCGCCTTCATTGCACTTCGGGCACTTGATCCCCATCGTGATCGCTCGCGTGTATTTGCACTTCGGATAACCCGTGCATCCGATGAAATCCCCATATCGCCCGTGCTTCTTCATCAATCCGTTCCCGCACTTCTTGCACTTTTCATCCAGCGGCTCGTCCGGTTTCAGCGCAATCCGTGTCCCCGCCACCAGTCGCCGCGTCGTTCTGCAATTCGGATATCCCTTGCATGCCAAAAATGCTCCAAACTGCCCGCGCTTCACAACCATCTCTTTGCCGCAGTTCTCGCAATACTCAATCTTGTTTTCCGCGTCGTCCGCGATCTCTTCCGACATATCCTGGATAAAGTCGCAATCCGGATACCGCGAACATCCCAGGAAAAATCCGTGCCGGCTGATCCGTTCCAGTAGTTCGCCATGCCCGCATTTCTCACATTTCTTTCCCGTCGCAATTCCTGCTTTGTACGAAACCATTTCATCGCCGGCCTTATCCAGATCGACGATGAACTTCTCCCAGAATTCCCGCACCGATTCCCGCCACGGCAGCTTGCCTTCTTCAATCTCGTCCAGCTCTTCTTCCAGCCGCGCCGTGAATTTCACGTCAAACACATCTTCAAAGCTCTTGATCAGCAGCACGCACACCCGTTCGCCAAGCATCGTCGGCGTAAATCTTCCCTGATCCTTTTTCACGTATTCGCGTTCCACGATCGTCGAAATAATCGCCGCGTACGTTGACGGCCTTCCAATTCCATCTTCTTCCAGTTCTTTTACCAGCGTTGCTTCCGTATATCTCGTGGAGGCTCCGTGAAGTGCTGGTCCGGCCGAATGGAATCCAGCTTCAACACTTGTCCCTCGGTTACCCGCGGCAGTGTCTTGCCTTCCCCCTCATCATCCTTCTCATCGTCCTCCCGGTCCGCTCCCGCCACTGGAATGGAATACACTCTCAGATATCCATCGAACTTCAGGATCGATCCCGTCGTCCGGAACATGTAGTCGCCCGCTGCGATATCAATCGTCGTATTGTCATAAATTGCCGGCAGCATCTGTGACGCCACAAACCGTTGCCAGATCAACTGGTACAACTTGAATACATCGTCTTCCAGATATTTCCGCACATCTTCCGGTGTCCGCGATACGTCCGTCGGCCGCACCGCTTCGTGCGCGCCTTGCGCGTCTTTCTTCGATTTATAAAAGTTCGGTTTTTCCGGCAGGTAATTGCTTCCAAATTGTTCTGGAATAAAATTCCGCACCATTTCCAGCGCATCATTGGAAACTTGCACCGAATCCGTGCGCATATACGTGATCAGCGCAACCGAACCCTCGTCGCCCAATTCCACGCCTTCATACAATCGCTGCGCCAGCGCCATGGTCCGCTTCGCCATAAATCGCAACCGGTTATACGCTGCTTGTTGCAGCTTTGATGTCGTAACGGCGGCGGCGCGTTCCTTCTTTTTTCCTTCAGCGCCACGGAGGTGACTTGCCACTTCGCCTTGCTCACCGCCGCAACCACTTTTTCCGCCGCTTCCTGGTTCTTTACTTCAATGTCTTCGCCCTTATATTTCGAGAGCTTCGCTTCAAATATCGGCGGCTCGCCCGCATCCAGCATGGCGTGGATCGTCCAGTATTCCTCCGGCACGAACGCGCGTATCAGCTGCTCGCGTTCCACAATCAACCGCAGTGCCACTGTTTGCACTCGTCCCGCGCTCAATCCTCGACGCACTTTGTCCCACAGCAGCGGTGAAATCTTATAGCCCACGATCCGATCCAGCACGCGTCGCGCCTGTTGTGCATCCACCAGTTGCGTATCCACCTGACGTGGTTTTTCAAACGCCGCGCGTATCGCTTTTGGCGTGATTTCGTTGAACGTTACCCGGAAAATCTTTTTCGGATCGATCGGCTCGATGAAAATTTCATCTTTGTTGCTGTTTTTTTTAGCCGCCTTACCCTTCGTCCCTGCCTTCAGCGCCACTTTTCCAGCCGGCTTCTCATCCTTCGCTGAATCCTTGGGTTCTTCCTTCGCGCCTTCAGCGCTGTTTGCTCCATTCGTTCCGTTCTTTCCGTTTTTCCCGTTCTTCCACCCGTCCCCGTTCAGCTCTTCTGCATTAATCAGGAATTTTGCAGGCTTTGACAGCACCATCGCCAGATGCGCCGATATCGCCTCTCCTTCGCGGTCCGGGTCGCCCGCCAGGTACACCATATCCGCCGCCGCTGCCGCTTTCCGCAAATCATTAATTACTTTTCCCTTGCCGGGGATCACTTGCAGCGTTGGCTCAAAAATCTTCGGGTCGTCTATCAGGATCTCTTTCTTCAGCGGCTTTGCGGGCACAACTTTGCCGTTCTTCTTCCGCGCTTTCTTCTTCTTCGGCTTTTCCGCTTCCTGGGGCAGACGAATGCCTATCGTCTTCTTCGGCAAATCCATCACGTGCCCGATGGACGCCTTCACGACGTAATTCTTACCCAGATATTTGTTGATCGTCTTCGCCTTCGCAGGCGATTCGACGATGACCAATGAACGTGCCATGCTTTCCTTTGTAACTCGGATTCGACTTCCGGAAGGGACTACGGGGCGGCCTGTGTCCTTCTCGCTACCTTTCGCTGCTTGTACTCGCTGTCCTTAATCTTACTTGTTAGCCTTCCTCGATCGTACTCGCTCGTCTATCTCGCTACCTTATATAGTCACTTTTCTACGTCCCGCGTTGTTCCTTCCGTACTCAGATGATGCATCTGCTGCCGCTTCGGATGCATTTCATGTTCGGCGCAGCCGCTAACTCTCGTCGTTGCAACAAATTTCTCGATTGCAAAGTCAGAGCAAAACCTTGGTGAAGAGTTTTCCTGGCAACTGCCTTACGATGCCTTTCATCTCCAATGTGAAGAGCGTAGCCAGAACTTCGCTGGAGTTCAAGCCAGTAGTTTCGACGAGGTAGTCGATGGGTTGCGCTTCTTCGGCGCTCAGCAGCGCATAAAGCTTTCGTTCTGAGTCAGTTAAGCCTTCCGTCAGCAGCAGATTGCGCTGCTCCGCTTCAACCGGTTCGGCCTGCACTAAAGCCGCGCGCACGGGCGTTGGCAGCTCTTCGACCACATCTTCGCCGCTGGTCACCAGCTTCGCTCCCTGCTTGATCAACTGGTTCGGCGCGAAGCTGACGTCCTGCGTCACGTTGCCCGGCACGCCGAAAACTTCGCGGCCAAACTCCATCGCCAGTCGCGCGGTAATCAGCGAGCCGCTGTACTGTTTGCCTTCCACAATCACCACGCCGATGGGCATCCCCGCGATGATCCGGTTGCGCACCGGGAAATTTTCCGGCGCCGGATGCCATCCGACAGGGAACTCGCTGATGATCGCGCCGCGCTCCAGCACCTTCTCGAACAATTTCTTGTTTTCCTTGGGGTAGCAGATATCGATGCCCGTGCCCAGGACGCCGATCGCGCGCCCGCCGACCTCCGTTGCGCCCTTGTGCGAAATCGCGTCGATGCCGCGCGCCAACCCGCTGACAATCGTCAGGCCCCGCGCCGCCAGATCCCGGCTGATGCGCTCGGCCATCTGCGTACCGTAAATCGTGGGGCGCCGCGTGCCCACCATGCCGATTGCCGGCGCGTTCAATATCGACGCATCGCCGCGCACATACAGCAGCACCGGCGGGTCGTAGATCTGCAGCAGGTTCTGCGGATATTCCGGCTCGGTCCAGTTGACGATCTTGCAGCCGATCCGGCGAATCGCGTCGACTTCTTTCTCCGCGCGCCAGAAGTTCTGCTTGTGAAAGATGGCCTGAGCCACGGGAGCGGTCAGGTTGCAGGCCTCCAGCCGCGTCAAGGGCGCGCGAAACACCGCGTCGGCCGAGCCGAATTCGCGCAGCAGCCGCGCCGAGAGACGTGCGGCGATGCCGGGCGTCATGGTCAGCGCCAGCCAAGAGAGGGAAGCTTCCGGCTCCATGCCACCACCGTATGTCGATAGTAACCATGTTGTCAAGTCCCGTGATGATTATGGTAGCGGCCACCTTGAGGTGGCCACATCCCAGCCCAAATTGATCGCGATGGCCACCTGAAGGTGTCCGCTACATCGTCAGGTTTTCGTGGGCGGATCGGCGTCGTGGCGGCGGAGGAGTTCTTTGGCGAAGGAGTGGATGTCTTTGGGGAAAGGCACGGATCCGGGTGGCGCGGGTTCTGGCGGGGGTGGCGGCGGAACAGGTCTCCTGCGGATGGGAGGAGGCGTGGTGGGCAACAGCACTTTATCGGCGGGGATGCCGTTGATGTAGAGCGTGGTTCCGGCAGGGAACGTGAAATCGCCAAATCGAGGCGGCGGAATGGTCATCGTCGGCGCCGGAGGTGGAGTCACGCTCGGTTTCTGGGGCGCGGGAAGTTCGACGGGCACGGGTTTTGGTTTTGATTCGGGTTTCAGGGAGGACGCAGATTTCGCGCTCGATTCGGATTTCGAGAGGGAGACGGACTCCGGTTTGGTTTCTGATTTTGCGACGTGCGCAGGCTGCGGCTGTGTGTCGGCGCCTGGCGCCTGTATTTTCTCTTGCGTAGGGGCGGCTTCCTGTTTACCCCGAGCCTCGATGGGCCGCCCATCGGAGTCTGACGACCTGTTCACCAGGTGGCGCATTTTTTCCCAGGCATCCTTCTCGGAAAATTTGGGTGCTTTGTCCCGCGCGGACTGCGGCGCAGCCTTCGGCTGGTCCTCTTCAATCGCTTCCGCAGCGCTGACTTCTTGTCCTGAGCCGCGAAGGGTTATTCCAGGGCCTTTTTCCGCGTTGCCCGCCTGCTGCGATTCCGTTTGCCCTGCTTCCGCAGCCTCTTCTATCGCATCGAGTTCGTGGGCGATATTCAATACCTTATCCCGGCGGCGTTTCGCCAGCTCCGCCGCTTTATCCGGGCCGACCTGCGCTAGCTGCGTGGAATAAAGTTCCGCTTCGTATTGATGGGCGCTGGCCAACCTCTCCGCCATGCGCTCCACATCCCTTTTCCGCTGACGCTCCTGCTCATCTTCCTGCGCTTCCAGATCGAGCTGAGCCTTTTCGTAGTACGCGATTTCGCGGTGCGAGCGGAGCAGCATCTGCGCCAGAAATCCCAGCGTGCCGGCGCGTTCGCGTGACAATTGCCCCTCCACCAGCGCGCGAAAGATTTCCTTCAGCGCGCCGTGCACCTCCGCGGGAGAATCCAGCGACCCCGCCGCCTTGCTGAGCCGCTGCGCCACGAGCTGCTCGGCCGACCGGGCGGGCGGTTTGTGGGTGTGACAGAAGGTGGGGCTGGAATAGCAGACCGGCTGGGAGCATTGGCGTCCCGAGGGGGAGCGATGAGCGCAGCGCGGATTGGTGGTTCTGGGCGGCTTTGGAGATGAATCGTTTTTGGCTAGTTCATTTGAGTTCATGATGATGCCTTTCTGTTTATAAAGTGAATACTCCCCCACCCCCCCCTGTTTTTGCGTAAGAGACGTAGGGAAAGGACTTACGGGAGGGGTGGTTCGCAAGAGACGTAGATAAAGGAGTTAGGGAGACGAGTTGGTAGTCCGTAGTCGGTAGTTCATAGAAAGAAGGGATCGGACACGGGGCAATCGACAGGGGACAGGGCGAAACGTTCGGAGTTCATGGTTCAACAGTTCAAGGTTCAGAAGTTCAGGGTTGAAGAGTTGAAGGTCGAACGTGGAAGGCGGGGAAGCGAGGAGTGGCGGTTGAGGCAGGCGGCGGGTGAGGGAACGGGGAGAGCGCGGACGGATGGCTCAACGAAGCGCGAGTATCGACCGACGAAAGAGTATTTCCTTCGAGATAATGGATAATGATAACTAGAGAGAAATGATAATTCTACGGTACTGAGGTGCAGGTGGTTGCGGAATGTGGGCAACACAGGGTCAGGTTGTAGGACTGGCCGCGGGGTTCAGTGACAAAAGAAGGTCTGTGGGTTTATCCGGTGCTGGAGGGTATTCCACCCTTACCTTTACCCAAATACCTCAGTCTGAGCGCCGCTGTGTAGGATCCTATCCCTCGGACGCTGGAGTAAAGTTTCCAGTCGCGTGTGTAAAAAGTTATACGCCTATCAAGAGTATAAGCAAGCCCTCGAGAAGTAGAGACGATAATTGCGTCGGAGCTCCGCAAGTCTCTGTGGTTAAGCACCGCTGCGTCCTCAAGTAAGTCTCTCGCGCTTAGGAGATCTGCCTGACTAGAAGTTTCAACCTGAATGAGTCCGTTCGCGATGTCGTCCTCGAAAGCGGCCCGGCGTTTTGAAAAATTCGGAAGCCGACAGCTTCCGGGCTCTACAGGTTTTCGCGAGGGCGCTAGAAATCTCGACAAGTGTAGCATCGGAAATGTGAAATGGTGCGATTTTTACCTTGTACAATGCGGTTGACACGGTTGGTGAATTGGTCGGCCGCATAACGGCACACAAGGGCACAGGTATCAAAAAAATAGATATCCACGCTTATTCCTGCTTTTTTAGATGAGGGCTCAAAGAGGCAGCATCTTTTGCATCTTCAGGGCTTAGACTCCCGCGCCGTTTTTACTTTTTTCGCCCAGTCCTGCCACTTTACATCTTTAGAAGCCAGCAAACTTTCGACTGCGTCACGCAGTGCCGCGCTTCTGACGGGTTTATGGAGGTACATGTCCACTTCGACTTTATCCCGATTAATCCTCGATCCGTCTCTTTCACTTGATTGTCGATTTGTTCCGGAAATCAGAATTGATCGCACGGTAGGGTGTTTCTTGCGGATTAGATTCAGAATTTCAATGCCGGTGACTCTTCCCATGAGGTAGTCGACGATCACTAGGTCGAGTGCACCACTTTCGGCGATCTGAAGGGCTTCCTCTTAGTCTGTCTCGGAGGATTGTATGTCCTGTGGACCTGAATGCCTTGGTCCATCCATTAAGAACTATCTCTTCGTCGTCTATTAGTAGAATTCGGGCCCTCATGCTTTTACCCCGGGATGTCAGGCAGTCTCACCTTAAAGGTGGTGCTCTCACCTATAACCGTCGTAAAGGTTATATCACCTCCTTGAGCTTGGATAATAGTTTTCGAGTGCGATAGGCCAAATCCCAGACCGTGGGTTTTTTTGGTTTTAAAGGTCGTCAGGATGTTGGACTGTAGATCGGGGGGCATTCCCCCGCCGTTGTCAATTACAGTCAAGACGTCATGTTGACCTCTTTTCTTAGGAGTACTGTAATTTCACCAGCACCATAATCCCTCTTCTCTTGGATAGCGTCGATCGAGACTCTTAAGTCAGATTCGCGAGCACTCTCTCCACTGTATTGCGATTAGTTCTCGCTTTATAAGTATCCGGGAGATCGTAGTGAATGGACGCGCCGCAAGTCTTTGCGAGGGCGGCGAAGATGCGTCCTGTTTTACGAATAACGTCTGCGAAATCAAATTCCTGGATGCCCTGAAGGTCGCCCTTGGCGAAGTTTTGGATTGTCTCAATTGTCTCGTTTATCCTGCGGATATCATCTTGGATCACGTCTAGAGATTCATTTATTTCAGGATCGTTGACACCCAGTTCGGCCAATTTTTCGGACACTGCGTCTGCCTCGTTCACCATCGATTGAAGGGGCTGTCGAATTTCGTGAGCAATGCCAATTGACAGGTCGCCAAGCGTTTGGACTTTCGATTTCTCAATTTCGATTGAACGCTCTGTTATGCTCTGTCTCCAACTGGGAATTGAGACTTGCTGTCGGAGTTGTTCTTCGAGGAGGCTAGTCTGCTCTCGAATTAGAGTGATCATATTGTGGAATTCCTCAGTTTCCATGAGGCCCTGTCGACTTGTGATGTCCTTGATTCCTGGCTGTAAGGCCCTTGAAACCTCCACGAATCCGAATAACCTATTCGGAACCAGCGGCGCGTGTCCGGCGCGCTTCGCTCGTTTTTCAGTCAACTGAAGCCAAGGTTCTAGAGGAGCGCCAAAGGGCTGTAAACGGAATCCATCTCGGTAAATTTGAATCCCGGTTGGAAGTCCCTTGGTGTCTTTTTTGGAAGGACGCTTTACATAGTAGAGCAGCCTTCCGCGCAACTCGGGAAGCGCTCCCAGTTTGGCTTGAGTCGGTACAGGTTCCCACTCTTTGCTGTTAGAGGTGGGGGTTTTTAATCGTCGAAACAAAAACCGCCCGTCCTCTGAAACCCTGAAGCGAAGTTCAAAGTCGGCGTTTTCGGGAGGATCTTGCTTTATGGATCCTGAGACCGCAGGTGCGGAGGCAACCTCCAATTGGATATTGAACTCGCTCGCGGTTCCATAGGGGCTGAACAGCGAACTCAATGCACGGTGTAGCGAATCAATCTTCGACTTCGAACTCATTCTGCTCTCAACTTGCGGATTTCGAGGATTGTGCCGTTCGCAGTCTGCGGGAGTTCGATTTTTTCCACAAATTCATATGGGACGCGAATGTCTCCAAACTTTTTTTTCTTATGGCGAAAAGCAGACCAGTCAAATGTGACGTGTAGGGCTTCTTTCTCGCCGCTGGCCTTGGTAAACAACTGCAGTTCGCTGCCCAATTTATCTGCTGCGAATCGACCGATGCCTTTCTCTCCGGTGGGGATTCGGGGCGCTTCGGGATCTCAGAATCGCGTTCGCTATATCCAGCAAACATGAATATTCTTCGGAATTCCGGGAGGGACATTCCTGGTCCATCATCCTGAATTAGGATAACCCCAGGTTCACGAGATGTTGTTGGTTGGATCTTAATAACGACCGACTTGGCGCCGGAGTCGTATGCATTTTTTACAATCTCTATTACTGCCATCTCTTCGTTGGTGACCAACTCTTCGCCGACTAACTTTTGCAGATTCGCAGAAACTTCAAATGAAAGTTTTCCGGTTTTATTAGGCATCAGGCTTCCTCAGGGCGATAACTGATTCACGTAGAAAGTGGTTTCCACTTAGCCTTCGGCGCAGTGGTCTCGCCACTGACAGCTTTTGTACGATAAAGCCGACACTGCGTGCTAATTCGCAAAGGAGAATATCAGTTGCAATTACATAGGGAGCATACTGACCCCCGTGCATCGAGTTCCCCACAATACAAAAAGCCAACCCACCTTTCCTTAGTACTTTGTATTGCTGCGTGAATGAACGATGCATGTCGGAAAAATACGCGACGAAAAGTTTTCTGCGCCATTTTTCCACTTGGGTATCGAGCTTTTCCATAATAATTCCGAAAGAACGGCGCAGATTGCCTTGTTCGATAAGCTTGAGGAATTCTGTTTCCGGGATGGACAGTTTGCTCGTCGGATGGCTTCGAAGCGTTCCTTTTCTTAGCTTCAGGAACGAAGTTGAGTCACGTATAAAATCCATCAGCCAAAGTTCGAGCTTGTAAACCTCGGAATAATCAATATTGTTTAGATACGGCGGGGAGGTAACCACAAGATCGATTGAATCAGGTTCAATCTGGCAATCCAATGGATTTCTTCCGTCCCCAGATATGATTTGAGTGGGATTTGGATGCTGGTAGGATGTCTGATTTGAATCGATATCGTCGGCCATCTCTAACCATTTCCCCATGAGAACTTCCGTCACCGACTTCCGATCGCGTTCAACTATACGAAGCGCGCGGCCGTCTTTGCGCGTCCGGCTCAGAGGTTCGATGCTTGCGGCGAGCCCCAATAGGAGTGCCTTATGATTGGCGCTCTTTCCGTCTTGATTGATGGAGTTACGGATCCCTATTAATCGGCACGCAATGTATTGTGACATGCACCGTTCTGAGGAAAACCCTGACAATTCGGGGATTTCTTCGCGGAGAGCAGGCGGAGCGTCAATTACTTTCCCTGCTAGCCTTAGCATTTCGCGGGAATTCATCAATGGCCATTTCAACTTTGTCAAAGCTGCGAACCGGATGAATGGATTGTATTCAATTCCGATAGAACGCACTTTGTGAGTCTCAAGTGTTTGGCCTGACAGCAACGTGGTCCCCATCCCGCAAAAAGGATCCAACAGAGTTATATTCCGCTTCTTTGGGAAATGAAGAGTAAGCAACTTTAGGAGAAGATCGCCTGAGTAACCTTCTTTGAAACGAAACCACCTGTGGACGGGCAGCTGTTCGTTCCCTGCGCCTACTACTAGTGGTCCGAATGTCGGCTCGAGGTCCATCGGCAGAGAAGTTTCTGTCAGTCTGTAGGATTCGAGTTCAATAAGATGATCATCGACAATCATCGCTTTGTAGGTCCCTGGCGCCGGTTTGCGAATTCTTTTACCTTGACGATGTCGGTCAAACTGAAAACTCTCCAACCATTCCGATTGCGCGTCACTTCGCTAATTTTCCCTGCAAGAAACCATCTGCGTAGGGTAATGGGTGCCACGCCGATCTTTTTTGCGACCTCGTGCAAATAATAGTTTCGATGTCTTTTTACCGCCTTCATGCAACCTATGCTGATATATATCAGCGATGAATGCAATCACTATTCAGTATATTTGTCTTTTCTTATCTTATTTTGGAGCAGTGTGTCCTGATTCGCCACCTTTCGCCCCAGGATCCGACAAATTTAGCAGCATCCTCGATACAATTTGCGTATGAAGACCCTTCCCCGTCTCCGATGGAAAGCTATCGGTCTGCCTATTCTGCCCGTACTCCTGTTCCTGCTGGCTTTGTGTGGTGCTGCCCGGAGTGGCGCGGGGACAGCACTGGAATCTGGACGACACGATCGTGATCACGGACGTGAATGTGGTGGATGTGCGGACGGGCGAGATACGTCTCGACCAGATCGTGATCATCGAGCGAAACAAGATTGTGGAAGTCGGGATCGCGGAAAGATACGCGGTATCCGCGAAACGCGCCGACGGTGAACGCCAAGGGCGGTTACCTGATACCCGGGCTGTGGGACATGCACGTCCACCTGGCGTTTGGCGACTGGTTTCCCGAACGCGGAACAGATCTCGTTGCCGCTGTTCATCGCGAATGGAATAACCGGCGTGCGCGATATGGGGAGCGAGCTGGGTGACGGTGCAGTACGTGGCGAAACGCCGATTGAAAGCGGCACGTTGATTGGGCCGAGAATCTTGACGTCGGGGCCGATGCTGGATGGACCGAAGCCGCGCTTTCCGAGCTCGCTGGCGATTGCTACGCCGGAGGATGGGCGGCGCGCGGTGGACAACCTCAAGGAAAGCGGAGCGGACTTCATCAAGCTGCAATCGCTGATACCCGGCGGACGCGGTGCAGGCGATCGCCGAGGAAGCGCGCAAACAGGAGATCGCGTTTGAAGGACACGTGCCGGATGCGGTGCGCGCCGCGGACATGTCCAACGCGGGAATGCACAGCTTTGAACATTTGATTGGCGTGTTTGAGGGCAGCTCGCCGCTGGAGGGTGAGTTTCTGAAAGGCGGCAAGAGCGAGGCGAAGTTCCTGGCGAGCTACGATGCGGAACGCGCGGCGGAAGCTGGCGGCGGTGCTGGCAGCGAATCAAACGTGGCAATGTCCCACGCTGGTGTGGGAGCGCGGCGGGAACTTGATCGACGTGACGGACTTTGCGAAAGATGCGCGCGCGAAGTATGTGCCGCCGGCGTGGCGCGACAAGACGTGGAAGACAGATGACCGCGGAGGCGATCGCGGAGAACGGCAGCGACGATCTGGCGACGCGGAAGGCGTTCGTGGCCAAGGAGCTGGAAGTGGTGGCGCTGCTGCACAAGGCCGGAGTGCCGTTCCTGGCAGGGACCGATACGCCGCCGGGCGTGTACATATTTCCGGGGTTCAGTCTGCACGAGGAGCTGCAACGATTCGTGGACGCGGGGTTCACTCCGCTGGAGGCGCTGCAGACCGCGACGATCAATCCGGCAAAGTTCTTCAAGATGGAAGAGCAGATGGGCACGATCGAAACCGGCAAGCTGGCGGATATGGTGCTGCTCGACGCAAACCCTTTGAAGGACATCGCGAATACGCAGAAGATTCAGGCGGTGTTCGCGAATGGGCACTGCTTCTCGCGCGCCGGACCTGGCGCGGATCCTGGCGAAGGTGGAAGACACCGCGAAGAAGGACGCTCCTCAAGCGCAAGCCGGCGCGATCTTCTGAGCGAGTGGCCCGAAGGAAAGCTACGGGCGCGAGAGGATCCACTCCGCGTCTTGCTTGCCAGACGGTCGAGCGCCACGCCCGCAGCTCCAGATGCTCTTCGCGGGTATCTTCGATCTTGTTGTGGCTGATGCCGCCGAGCGACTGCACGAACATCATCACAGTGGGATCCCGCGCGCGAAACTTCCGCGGCGTCGTGCAGCGGGCCGGATGGCAGACGATGGACCTGCCGGCGGTTTCGCTCACCGCCTCCTCGCAGAAGCCGATCAGCTGCGGATGGAACGGACGGGTTCGATGTTCCAGATGTGCGACCATTCCACGGTGCAGTCTTCTTCGCGGCGAACCGGTGGCTCGCTTCCTGCGCTTCGCGATACATCTGCGCGAGAACACGCGGCATCGAGATCGCGCTGGTCGAGCGTGGCTTCGCAGCGTCCCACCACCGCGGTCACGATGCCCGGGAAAGTTTTCACGCTGCCCATGGTGCAGACCGCGTCGCTATGTTTCGGGCGATAGTGCGGATCTCGAGCGCCAGTTCGCGGCTGCGGCGAGAGCATCGCGGCGGGCATTCATGGGTGTCGAGCCGGAGTGCGCTTCCTGGCCGTGAAAGGTGATGGCGTGGCGTTCGACGCCTTTGGTGCCCAGCACGACGCCGAGCGGCAGATCCAAGCTTCGAGCACCGGACCTTGCTCAATGTGGAGTTCGAGATAGGCGGCGGCATTTTTCCGTTCCTGCGCCGCTTCGGGAAAGCGGTCGATCTCGACGCCGCAGCGGCGCAGTGCATCTTCCAGCCGGATGCCGTCGCGATCGGTGCGGCCGCGGTCGGCGTCGATGGAGTGGGTGCCGGCGAAGGCGGACGAGCCAAGCAGACTGCGGCCGAAGCGCGCGCCTTCTTCATCGGCCCAATCGACCAGGCGGATGGTGACCGGCGGGCGGCCGTTAAATTCTTCCGCGAAGCGGCGCAGGACTTCGAGGCCGGCATGACACCCAGGCAGCCATCGAGCCAGCCGCCATTGGGAACGGAATCGAGATGGCTGCCGAGCAGCAGAGCTTTTTCGGATTCGCCCGGCAGCGTGACCAACGGTTGCCCGCGGCGTCGTAATGATGTTCCACGGGCAGCTCGCGAGTTTGTCGGTGAACCAATCGCGCGCCTTGAGCCAGGTGTCGGTCCAGGCCACACGCTGTGCGCCATTTTCATCGGCGGTGAGGGCGCGGAGTTCTTTGAATTCGGCGATGGTGCGTTTGGGATCGAGAGTCATGGCGTGCTCCTTAGAAATAAGTCGGTTCGCGCTTCAACAAGCGGCCGCGTCCGCGCTCGCCGACAAATTCGCCATCTCGCACTTGCACTTTGCCGCGCACAGTCACGACCGAGGGGCGGCCATCGATCTGCATGCCTTCGAAGCCGTTGTAGTCGTTATTCGCGTGCTGCGTTTTCGCGGAGATCACGCCGCGATAATACGGATCGTAGATGACCAGGTCGGCATCGCTGCCGACGGCGATGGTGCCTTTGCGGGGGAAAAGGCCGAAGAGCTTCGCGGCGCGCGTGCTGGCGGCATCGACGAAGCGGTGAAGGTCGAGCGGCCGGTTTGACGCCGTAGGTGTAAGCAGATTGACGCGTTCCTCGATGCCCGGAATGCCGTTGGGAATTTGCGTGAAGGCGTCTTTGCCAAGCAGTTTTTGCGAGGTGTCGAAGGGGCAATGGTCGGTGCCGACAGTGTCGATGAAGCCGGCCGCCAGAGCATCCCACAGGATTTTTTGATTGCGCTTTGTCGCGCAGCGGCGGCGACATGACGTGCTTCATGCCTTCGACGCCGGGGCGTTCGGCATAGGTCTTGTCGAGCATGAAATGCGGGAAGAACGGATTCGATATGAAGCTTGACGCCGCGCGATTTGGCGGCAGCGCGGCAGCGCAAGCGCTTTTCGCAGGAGAGATGGACGACATAGCCGGTGGCGCCGGTATTTTCGAGAAAAGTGGCGAAGCGGTGGGTGCCTTCGGCTTCGACGGATTCCGGGCGGCTGGGCTCGTGCCACTCGGGGCCGGTCTTGCCCTCGGCGAGCAGTTCTTGCTGCAGGCGGCCCACCAATTCGGCGTTTTCGCAGTGCGCGGTGACGATGACGCCGAGTCGTTTGGCGAGCTCGAGCGTCTGGTACATCTCGCCGTCGTCAACGCCGAAGAAGTTCTTGTAAGCGAGGAAGATTTTGAAAGACGCGATGCCGTCGGCCACGATCTCGCGGAGCTGGGCTTCGGTTTCGTCGTCGAATTTGGTGACGGACATGTGGAAAGCGTAGTCGCAGGCGCTGTGGCCTTCGGCTTTGGATTTCCAGAGTTGATAACCTTCCAGCGCATCGTCATTGCGAGAGGGGCAGCACATTTCGATATAGGTGGTGGTGCCGCCGATCAGCGCCGCGATGCTGGCGGTTTCGTGCGTATCTTTGGCGAAGGTCGCCATGAAGGGCAGATAGATGTGGACGTGGGGATCGATGAAGCCGGGGAAAACCAATTTGCCGGTGGCATCGATGACTTCGGTGCCGGAGGGGACTTCGAGGTCCTTGCCGATGCGGGTGATGGTTTCGTTTTCGACGTAGATGTCGGCGGCGGAGCGGGAGCCGCGGTAACGATTTCGCCGTTCTTAATGAGGAGCGGAGTCATGGGTGCCTCGGCAAAGGGAAAGATAGCACAGGGAGAAGAGAGTTAGAGAGAAAGAGAGAGGAAACGGAGAGAAAAGAAAGAAAAGGCTCAACACAGAGGGCGCAGAGGGGCACAGAGGGCACAGAGAAGAGAAAGATAAAGTCACGGTACGGCACGAGAGGTTAGTGGATCTCGATGCCTTGTTGGTGCGATATTTTTTCATGGCTTCCCAGTCTTCGGTTACTTCGGGCTGGGTGCGGGTGAGTTGATCCCAGGTGACGGAGGGGCGCCCGGAGGGTACTTCGACCATCTGGATGCAGTTTTCGACGGGGCAGACATTGTAGCAGAGACGGCAGCCAACACAATCGGCTTCGCGGACTTGCACGCGCGGGCGCGTGTCGACGGCTTGTTCGCTGGCCATTGGAGCGGATGTCGTAGGAGTGCGGAGGAACGACGGAGCCGTCTTTGGCGATCAGGTCGATGCATTGATGCGCGGTATCGTTGCAGGCGACGTAGCAGAGATTGCAGCGGATGCATTTCTCTGATCGATGCGGGCGACCGCGCGAAAGGAGAGATCGAAGTTCTTGAAGTCGGAGATGCGGTTGAGGCTTTTGCCTCCAACATCGGCGATGGTCGCGAAACCTTTGTCGTCCATCCAATTCGAGAGGCCGTCGCAGAGATCTTCGATGATGCGGAAACCGTAATGCATGACCGCGGTGCAGACCTGCAGGCTGGTGGCGCCGAGCAGGAGAAATTCGGCGGCGTCGCGCCAAGTCGGAGATGCCGCCCATGCCGGAGATCGGCAGATGAGAGGAAGAGACGATCGCATCGCGTGCCGAGCGCGGCGAGCATGTTCAGCGCGATGGGTTTGACGGCGGGTCCAGCATAGCCGCCATGCCCTCCTTTGCCGCCGATGCTGGGAGTGATTTCCAGAGTATCGAGATCGACGCCGATGATGGAGTTGATGGTGTTGATGAGCGAGAGGGCGTCGGCGCCGCCGCAACCGCGGCGCGCGCGGGCATCACGATATCGGTAATGTTGGGAGTGAGTTTGACGATCACGGGAATTTTGGCGGCATCCATCACCCAGCGGGTGATCTGCTCGCAGTATTCGGGGACCTGGCCGACGGCGCGCCCATGCCGCGCTCGCTCATGCCGTGGGGACAGCCGTAATTGAGTTCGATGCCATCGGCGCCCGTGTCTTCAATGTGGCGAATGACGTCGTGCCAGGCTTCGGGTTTGGATTCGACCATGGCGGAGACGATGACGGCGCGATCGGGCCACGCGCGTTTTACTTCCGCGATTTCGCGGAGGTTGATTTCGAGGGGGCGGTCGGAAATGAGCTCGACATTATTGATGGCGAGCATTTTCTGTCCGCCATAATGCCAGGCGCCGTAGCGATTAGAAACGTTGAGCACCGGCGCGCCAATGGTTTTCCAGACCGCGCCGCCCCAGCCGGCTTCAAAGGCGCGATGAATCTGCGCGCCGGAATTGGTGGGAGGAGCGGAGGCCAGCCAAAAGGGATTGGGAGAACGGATACCCGCAAAATTGATGCTGAGGTCAGCCACGAGTCACCAGCCTTTCGTGAATAGCGCGGGCAGCGAGTTTGCCGTCCTGCACAGCCATAACGGTGGAAGCATTGCCGCTTGCGCGAATGCAATCGCCTCCTGCAAAAACATTGGGCAGGCTGGTTTCAAAGTCGTTGCTGACCTGGATGAAACCTTTTTGGGTTTTCAGATTCCACATCTGGGCGACAGAAGGTTTCTGCTGGCCAATGGCTTTGACGACTTGATCGACCGGAACGTGGAAAACAGAGCCGGGAATGGGTTTTGGCGAAGGACGGCCGGAGGAATCGGGTTCACCCAGAGTCATGCGAATACATTCCAGGAATTTGACAGAACCGTTTTCAGCATGGAGCTTGATGGGCTGGACGAGAAATTCG
Source organism: Candidatus Acidiferrales bacterium (assembly GCA_963837885.1). Classification (GTDB taxonomy): domain Bacteria; phylum Acidobacteriota; class Terriglobia; order Acidiferrales; family UBA7541; genus Acidiferrum. Next base: position 45,434 of record CAWIPD010000026.1, read on the forward strand.
AAGGCGACGCCTTCACTCTTGATGAAATCGTATTCGTGGGGATAGGCGGTCATTTCATTTTCGGTGCGGCGGTAAATCATGGTGACGCGAGCGGCGCCGAGGCGTTTGGCAATGGTGGCGCAATCGATGGCCGTGTTACCAGCACCGATAACGACAACATTGGCGCCGATTTTCAAATTGGGCGCGTCGAGTTTGCTCAGTTCGATATATTCGAGGCCGTCGAGGATCATATCTTCGCCGGGAATGCCGAGATGCTGGGTGTTCCCAAGGCCAACGCTGAGGAAAATGGCCTGGAAGTTTGCCTGCAGGTCCGCGAGATGGAGATCGACGCCAATTTCTTTTTTGAGCTGCAGCTTCACACCGAGTTTCTGAATCATAGCGACTTCGCTGAGAGCAACTTCGACGGGCTCGCGCAGGCCGATGATGCCGTAGGTGGAGAGACCTCCCGCGAGATCGCGGCGTTCAAAGAGGGTAACGCTGTGGCCGGCTTTGGCGAGCTCACCGGCGCAGGAAAGGCCGGCGGGTCCGGCACCGATGACCGCAATGGATTTGCCGGTGGGCTTGGCGATGGGGAAGAGCTGGATTTCCTTGCCGTAAACGTAATCCATGGCGTGGCGCTGTAGGCGGCCGATGGAGATGGGCTTGTGCTCGGAGCCGAGAACGCAGGCGCCTTCACATAATTCCTGGACGGGACAGACACGGGCGCAGGTGGCGCCGAGGAGATTGGATTCGAGGATGGTGCGCGCGGAACCCCGCAGATTGCCGGTATAAATTTTCTTGATGAATTTGGGGATATCGATGTGGGTGGGACACGCGTGCGTGCAGGGAGCGTCAAAACACATGAGGCAGCGAGTGGCTTCGACGAGGGCTTCTTGCGCGGTGAGAGGAGGGAAGATCTCTTGCAGGGCTGAGGGACTGGGAAGAATGGATGGCGGATCGGACAAGGCATCCTCCTCGACGGAGACGAATGGATCGGGTGGAAGAAGGTTAGTGCGGGTGGGGGAGAGTTTCAAGAGAGATTGAGGGTTGGAGGAAACGGAGAGGGAAAGAAAAGGCTTAACACAGAGGACACAGAGAGGCACAGAGGTCACAGAGAAAAAAAGGAAAGAGGAAGAAAAAGCCCCACCCTCGAACTACGAGAGTGGGGCACCCGGGTATGAGTAGGACTTGGGTTGAGATCCTTCGCGCCGGAAGGCGTCGGCGCTCAGGATGACAGTTGTTTTGGTGGAGGATGGATGACAATGAGGCGCTGGCATGAAAGGAAGCGCTACGTGCTCGAAAAGAAGGGCGGCGTAAAGCCGCCCCTACGGGTGACTGGATTGGATGGTGCGTAAAGCCGCCCCTACGGGTGACTGGTTTACATAGAGTGCGAATCCACTCAGGAGGGTGTGAGGCGGTGGCGCATTAGGAGCAAATAGAGAGTGGCGGAAACGAAGAGGCCTACGAACCAGGCGTAATCGTAGAGCCAGCGGAGAGAAGGAATGGCTAGGCCGATGAGCGCGACGGCTACTCCTGCGACGAGAGAGAGGATGGCGCGGGGATTGAAACCGCCGAGATATTCGTAAGCGCCATTGCGGCGGTAGAGATCGAGCAGAAGAAGGTTGCGATGGCGAACCAGGAAATAATCGCAAATCATGATGCCTGCGATAGGGCCGAGCAGAGCGGAACAGCCAACCAGCCAACCGAAAATGTACGAACTGTAACTGCCGAGAAGTTTCCACGGCATCATGGCGACGCCGAGTACGCCGGTGATGAGACCTCCCGTGCGGAAAGAGATGAGGTTGGGGCGAATGTTGGAGAAATCGTTGGAAGGCGAGACAACGTTGGCCGCGACATTGGTGTTGAGTGTGGCGATGAGAAGAGCGACCAGCGCGATGAGTGCGATGACGGGCTGGTTGAAGCGGCCAAGCAGGGCAACGGGATCCCAGATGGGTTCGCCGAAAATTACAGCCGAGGCGGAAGTGACCACCACGCCGATGAAAGCGTAAAGCGTCATGGCGAACGGAAGACCGAGAGCCTGGCCGAGCATCTGTTTGCGCTGCGAAATGGCGTAGCGGGTGAAGTCGGGAATGTTGAGCGCGACGGTGGACCAGAAGCCGACCATACCGGTGAGCGAGGGAATGAAGAAGTGCAGGAATTCGCCGGTGGAATGAAATTTGCTTTTGGAGTGGAGGACGGGGCCGAATCCTCCCGCTTTGCGGGTGACCCAGAAAAGAAGGAGCAGGCCAATAAGAAGCATGAAGGGAGCGCCGATGCCTTCTAGGAATTTAATGGTTTCGATGCCGCGCCAGATGACGAACATGTTGATGGCCCAGAAAAAGAAAAAGCACAGCCAATTGCAACCGGGAATTGTTGTGGCTCCGGGCCAGACGATGCGCAGCATGGAATAGATGGCGGCGCCGCCGATCCAGGTTTGAATGCCGAACCAGCCGCAGGCGACCAGAGCGCGGAGTACTGCAGGAATGTTTGCGCCGCGCACGCCGAACGAAGCGCGAACAAAAACGGGGAAGGGGATGCCGTATTTTGTGCCGGCGTGCGCGTTGAGGAGCATGGGAATGAGAACGATGAGGTTGCCGAGCAGGATGGTGAAGATGGCCTGGAGCCAGTCCATGCCGCCGGCGATCAGGCCGGAGGCCAGCATGTAGGTGGGAATGCAGACGCTCATGGCCACCCAGAGCGAGGCGTAATTGTAAGTGCCCCAGGAGCGCTTCTCGAAGGGGATGGGCGCGAGATCGTGATTGTAGAGAGAAGAGTCGGCGTTGGAGAAATCCATGCGCACCCTGGACGATGGAGAAGATTTAGGCGGAAGAGTATAGGGAAATGGGAGAGGGGGCAAGCGTTGAAATGCAGGCTGGACCAAATGTGGTCCTAAGTCTGGTCAGATGAATTTTATCAATCCACAGTGGACGCAAGATGCTGTAAAAAAATCACGGTGAGTTATATCTTTCTTGAAAAATGGCTGCCCACATTTCGGGCATGGCCAGATCGCAAGGCGATGAGTAAAGTAAATCCCAAGGGGAATGCTGAGAAAGAAAAGGATTGCGATGTGGCGCGAAATCAAGACGCCAAACACTGAGAGGACGGCCACTATATACGTGGCCAGAAGCATATTGCTCCGGCTTTTGCATTCGCGCCATTGCTGGGCATATTGGTTCATGCTAATGCGCCATTGTACGGCATCGCGAATTTCAAGTGAACCCGTATGCTTCCGATCATGTTCGAATGTGACGGCAACTGGGGTCGCTAAGGTGGATCGATCGCAATCCGGGCCGCGCGTTGACGGGTGTGGCGGCGGGTGCTAGGCTCGCAAATCACTCGGAGCCTCATGCGCGTTGTTGACCTGATCCGAAAAAAAAGAGATAGCGGAGAAAATTCGCGCGAAGAAATCAATTTTCTGATCGCGGGGTACACGCGCGGGCAAATTCCGGATTACCAGATGGCGGCGTGGCTGATGGCGGCCCTGCTGCGCGGATTGAATCGCGCGGAGATTGCCGCGCTGACGGAGGCGATGCTGGATTCGGGTGAGGTGCTGGACCTTTCGGACTTTGCGGGCGCGAAAGTGGATAAGCACTCGACCGGCGGGGTGGGAGATAACACGTCGCTGATCCTGGCGCCGATTGTGGCGGCGGGCGGGTTGACGGTGCCGATGATCAGCGGGCGAGGGTTGGGGCATACCGGCGGGACGCTGGACAAGCTGGAGTCGATACCGGGATTTAATACCGGGCTGAGCCTGGAAGAATTCCGGCGGGTGATGCGCGAATGCGGAATGGGATTGATCGGGCAGACGGCGGAAATTGCTCCCGCGGATAAAAAGATTTACGCGCTGCGGGATGCGACGTGCACGGTGGAAAATATTGGGCTGATTTGCGCGTCGATCATGAGCAAAAAAATGGCCGAGGGAATCGACGCGCTGGTGCTGGACGTGAAGACGGGCTCGGGCGCGTTCATGCAGAAGGAAGAAGACGCGGTGGAGCTGGCGGAATTGATGGTGGAAACGGCGCGGCGCATGGGGAAGAAGGCGGTGGCGCTGCTGACGGATATGCAGCAGCCGATGGGGCGGATGGCGGGGAATTCGAACGAAGTGATTGAGTGCATCGAGGTGCTGCGCGGCGGCGGGCCAGCGGATTTGCGCGAGTTGAGTCTGGAGCTGTCCGCGTGGATGTTCTATCTGGGAGAGCGAAGCGCGTCGGTGGACGAGGGGCGCGAATTGGCTTCGCGAATGATTGCGACAGGAGCGGCGCTGGAGAAATTCCGTCGCGTGATTGCGCTGCAGGGCGGAGATGCGCGAGTGATTGACGATACGTCGCTGCTGCCAGGAGCGCGGGGACGGGTGGATGTGCGTAGCGCGCAAGCGGGATTTTTGCGCGACACGAATTGCCTGCGATTTGGGATTGCGCTGGCGATGCTGGGTGGCGGGCGATCGACGAAAGAGGACGCGATCGATCATGGCGTGGGACTGGAATTTCACAAGCGGATTGGGGAGCGGGTCGCGGCGGGAGAGCCGCTGGTGACGATTGATTACAACGCAGAGACCAGGCTGGAACAGGCGAAGAAATTGATTGCGGAAAGTTTTGAGATTGGCGACGAGGCTCCGGCGGAGCGGCCGCTAATCCGCCGGATTCTTGGCGGGAAGTAAGCCTTGTTGGAGGCGCGAGGGAGGAATGGCGTGAGCGAGTTTAAGGTATTGATCGAGGCGGCGAAGAAATCGCGCGAGAATGCCCATGCGAAGTATTCGGGATTCAAGGTAGGGGCGGCGCTGCGGACTGCGGGCGGGAAAATATTCGGCGGATGCAATGTGGAGAATGCGAGCTACGGATTGACGGTGTGCGCGGAGCGAGTGGCGATTTTCAAGGCGATCAGCGAAGGGGAACGGAAGTTCGATGCGATTGCGGTAGTGACGGATGCGGAGACGTTGACGCCACCGTGCGGGGCGTGCCGGCAACTGATCTGGGAATTTTGCGGAGATGTGCCAGTAGTGCTGGCGAATTTGAAGGGGAAAACGGAAACGATGGCGATGAAGGAACTGTTTCCCAAGCCGTTTGATGCGTCGAATTTGTGAAGCGATTGAATTTCGCGAAAACGGCGGCTGATCGTGAGTTGGGGCACGCTACACCGGGGAAACTCAGGTATGAATGAAGAGTTTATGAAGCGTGCGATCGCGTTGGGATTGGAAAATGTGCGCAGCGGGCGAGGTGGACCATTCGCGGCAGTGATCGTGAAGGACGGTAAAGTTGTGGCCGAAGGGGCCAACTGCGTCACGGCCACGAACGATCCCACGGCTCACGGGGAGATGGTGGCGATACGCGAGGCGTGCAAGAAGCTGGGCGATTTTCAGTTAACTGGATGCGAGTTGTATACCACCTGCGAACCTTGTCCAATGTGCCTGGGGGCGATTTATTGGGCGCGCATAGGGAGTGTTTATTATGCGTGCGCCGCCGTGGACGCAGCAGCGGCGGGATTTGACGATGAGTTTATATACGATGAGATGAGGATCCCTTTGGATAAGCGAAAGGTGCCGATGAAGCAGATGTTGCGCAAAGAATCGCTGGCGCTGTTTTCGCTGTGGAAGAGCCAGGAAAAGAAGACGCCTTATTGAAACCTCGATGGGCGATAGGGGATGCGCTCCCGGCAAAAGTGCATTAAAATAACAGGATAGAAGAGTGGGCGTGTAGCTCAGCTGGGAGAGCGCGTGCTTTGCAAGCATGAGGTCGCAGGTTCGATCCCTGTCACGTCCACCAAAATCCAATAAAATACAGGCTATTTCGCAACGGTGCGGTATTTGAGCGTTCCGTTTTTCTCATGGTTTATTTCTGGTTTAGCGGGGCTGATGGACCAATTTATAAGGGGCGAGCAGGTTTCCGTGTTTGCGGCAAGCCAAGCGGCCTGAAGCCGCACTGATCCCTTGCGCTTTCGAGCCATAGACGCCGCAGCATCGCTCACTCGACGATGCTCGCCGGTTTACTTCGCAAAAATCTTATGCGATCGATTCTGAGCAAACTCCGTTAGCCCGCCGTTCGACTCAGCCGCCAGAGTGCGCCGGGCATCACGAACCAATTACGGCAAGTTTGTACACGAACAGAATGACTATGGCTGCCAATGCGATCCAGACGGACAGCGTGTAGCGTCGAAAGAAGTATAGGGTCACGCTTGCCCAGCAGAAGCATGCCGCTGTTAATGCTCCACCAATATACGGCGCAGCGAATGTGGCCGATAAGCTCGCGCCGTGGACGTGCCGGAGCCGGAAGACTCTCCTAGCGTCCTCACGATGATGAGGAATTGAACGGTGATTCCTATCTGAGCCCAACGTTCTCTAGTCACGGGAGATATTCTAGCTGTGCGGGCAGCGCTTGGCGACAAATCGCCATTTCGCTCGCCACGCTGGAAACCCGGGACAGTCCCCCATATTGCCCATATTGTCCCCCATATTCCCCTGAAGTGCTCCTCCCTTGACCTATTCATTCAAACAAATCGAGAGCTGACGTTGTAAACGGCCAGGTCAAATTCTTAAATCGCTTTCAACGTCTCCGCTAATCTATAATGCGTACTCTTGCATCGTGCTAACGAGGCAACAGCATGAATCTAAGGGCACTTTTTGTTGGTTCGGTTATCGCTCTTCTAATTCTCGCAGTGGTGGCACAGAATCTCGCTTCTCAGCAAGCACCTACGCAGCGAAAGTTTAAGCCCGAAGATCTGTTTCGGATTCGGCAAGTAGGTGAAATCGCGTGGACTCCAGACGGACAGCACGCAATCATCGAATTGACCAAGCCCAATCATACCCTCGGCAGCGGTATATCCAATGAAATCGCGCTGCTCGACGTGCAAAGCCGCACGCTTCGTTCCCTGAGCGCGAACACCACTTCCCTTGGTCTTTTCCATCCACAATGGTCTCCCGACGGGCACCGGCTTGCGTTCCTTTCTGTGGATGGCGACGCTTCGATTCGGGCTTGGATCTGGACTATGGGCACCAATGCGCCATCGTTGTTGCCTGGGCTGGATATACAGGCGGGCTATTTTGAGGATGAAGCAATGGCCTGGGTTAATAAAGACAATATCGCGTTTCTCGCGTGGGACATTGGCGCACAAAAAAGGGGCAATGTTTACACCGAGGTTTTGCGTGGCCCAAATGCGGCCAATGAATGGAAGCGCGCCAGGCATGGGCGATCCGCATCAGTGTCTGTGTTGGAATCGGGACATCACACAGAGCCAGAAGAACCGTCGGCCCGGCTGGTTGTTATCGACGTCCGCACGAACACGGCCCGGGTTCTCGCTCGGGGACGGATGCATAATTTGCGTGCCTCGTCTGACGGACGATTTTTGAAATTTGATCAGGAAGAACCGGGAATCCCGGGCCAGGCCCCTTCGTCTTATTTTGCGTTGGTGGGTTCCGACGTGGATGCAGCTTACGTGGCCGTGAATCAAGGTACCACAACTCACGTAATCGATCAGAAATTCGGGGCTGAAGTCGCGGCGTCTTTGATGCCGGATGTGGTGTCAAAGCCTTCACAAAAAGAGGAACCAAGTCTAAATCCTCCGAGGCCGGACGCAGCGTGGCTCTCCAGCGCCCCTCTCGGAGTTGCCGCGCTTTACGCATCGAACGCGTCAGATGGATCCCGTTTGTGGCTTTGCGGTAATGGTGCGCATCCGAAACCCACATGCACGGAAATATGGCATGCCAATCAATGGATACGACAGATTAAGACCGGCAGTACTGAGTCCATCTCCTACAAAGGGGCCGATGGTTCGGCGCTCACCGCCTGGCTTCTCCTGCCGCCGGATTATTCCCCGGGAGTGAAGTTGCCGGTGGTCACGATCGTGTATCCAGGTCTGATGTGGGAAGCGAGCAAGCCCCCAGGAGATTTCTCGTTATATGAGACAAGTTTCTGGGAGCATCCGCAGTTGTTCGCAGCACTCGGATACGCGGTATTACTCCCAAGCATGCCACCCGCGAAAAACCAAGCCGAAAAACTTAAGGCCTTGGGAGACGGTGTGCTTCCGGCGGTGAATGCTGTGATCGAGCGCGGCGTCGCCGATCCGGATCGCATTGCAGTTGCTGGTCAAAGCGACGGTGGCTTCGCAACTCTTGGTCTAATCACGCAGACCAATCGATTCCGGTCGGCAATCGAGAGCGCTGGATGCTCAGACCTAGTCAGTCTCTATGGCACTTTTTATGGACAATACCGGCACGGCGATGCAGGGCGCCCTGAAAAAGGACAGGTCCTTCGAATGCTACAAATGGAGAAAGGCCTCGACGGTCTTGGTGGGCCACCGTGGGCACAGGGAGATCTTTATCGCGCGGGGAGTGCTCTGTTCGGATCGGAAAAAGTACAGACGCCACTGATGTTGATTCACGGCGATCTGGACTTCATTCCGATTCAACAGGACGAAGAGTTTTTCACCGCCCTGTTAAGGCAAGACAAGCGCGCTTATTTCGTACGCTATGCAGGTGAAGGGCACACGATCTCGAACCGCGCAGATGTTCTCGACCTATGGGCGAGGGTGGCCGATTGGCTTACTGAGACGATGCCACCGCCAAATTAAGTTGTTTGAAAATTAAAGGAATGATTCAGCAGAAGCATGCCGCTGTTAATGCTCCACCAATATACGGCGCAGCGAATGTGGTTGATAAGCTCGCGCCGTGGACGTGCCGGAGCCGGAAGAACTCTCCTAGCGTCCTCACGATGATGAGGAATTGAACGGTGATTCCTATCTGAGCCCAACGTTCTCTAGTCACGGGAGATATTCTAGCTGTGCGGGCAGCGCTTGGCGACAAATCGCCATTTCGCTCGCTAGTAACGTAAGCGTTCCACCCACGCTATATCCCGCGATGTACAGGTGTTTCGGGTCCACTTCGGGCCGAAATCGAAGATATTCGGCGGCGCTAATCACGTCCGACACTTCGTCGTAGTACATGGTGAAAACACCGTGCTGGCCGTTTTCGCCCCGTGTGGTCGGCATCATCACGATATATCCAGCGTCTCGCAGCGGCTTCGTAAAATCCCATTCGTCTGGCCATAGTGCGAAACCGGGATGCAGGAAAAGTACGGCTTCGTGTTTGCCAGTGTCGCTGGGTATGCTGATCCAGGCTTTCAATTTCAGTTGGCCGGAAGGATAGACCACCTCGGTGGCGCCCTTCGGCGTTTGGAGGTCCGGCCATTCAGCGGTAGGAGGTCCTTGCCTTAGAATTTTGGATTTGAAATGATCGCGTGCATTTGCAAGGCTTTCCCGTTGAACTTCGACAGATACCCGGTAGTCTGGAGAGGGAGTAGACGCGGATTGGGCTCGACAAATACCTGACGAGACACACAGAAAGATCGGTAGTGGTTCAGTTTGAAATTCAAGGACAAAAGAATGGCAAAGAACGTGCCTAACACTGAATCCATTGGGGCCGCTATTGAGCGCGGTTTGGCTTCGCATAAAATGAAACTCACCGTCCTAGGGATTCTCCGTCAGGAGCAAGAGAGGGAAAAGAGAGCTAATCGGAAAGTTTGGAAAGAGCTAAGCGTGCAATTGCGAAAACTTGTTCGTTCTCAAGAACGCGTTCATGCACTTTTCTTTCCTGACTCGCTAAGGCTACATTCCAAGCCCGTGCAAGTTATGAATCATTCTCGCAAACGACCTTTTTCAGTGCGGAAACTTCAGCGGCGAGATGAAGCAAAAATTTAGAGTCTCGTTCGAGTAAGTTTATGATGTCCCTCAATGCTTCTTTCATTGGAATTTCCTATAATCGCTGATTACATGCTCCGGTTTCTAGATAGATACGATCTCTGGGACACGTTGAGAAGTTTAGCTGGCAGAGTCAAGGGGCCACGCTATGTGGCAGCTCCGTACTTAGGCTCAGGCGGTTCCGCTCTTTTGCCGTTAAACCGAGGCGACGTTCTTATCTGCGCTCTGACTGAGCAAAACTCAAGGAATGGCTCGGATGCCCAGCCGAAATTGCTATCCTTCAAAAGAGGGGAGTGAGAGTCTATCTACAGCCTGACCTTCACGCCAAGATTTACCTGCTCGGCAGGAGTTCGATTGTCGGCTCGTCTAATTTGTCAAAAAGCTCGCGGGATAGTCTTGACGAAGCCGCCCTATTGACCACGGACAATGCCGTAGCTCGACGGCTAAAGCAATGGTTTAGCGAGCGGGTGCAAGCGCCAGTCACGCCAGGTTGGCTTTCCCATTGTCAAAAAATCTATCGGCCAGCGCACGACATGGCACATCGTGGCAGGACTGCTGGAATGCCTGTGGGTAGAGGAATCTGGTTGCTCGGCATACGCCCGGTAGACTACCCGGAATCAGAAAAGCCCGCATTCAAGTCAGGAGAGAAAATAGCATCGGTCCGTCTCCAGAACTCAAGGCGTTATTCGGTTGACTCTGTTCGCTGGACAGGGAAAGAGGATTTTCAACGCGGGGATTTGGTTGTCCAAATTTGGCAGGAGGGCAAGACTGAGGTCCATCCACACGCTACCTTGCTCAACATTAAGCGAATAAAAACAAACGGAAAAACACAAGCGGCATATCTCTATCTCGAAATGCCGAAGAAGTTCAAGGCCGTTCGATGGCCTAAATTCAAGGATGAATGCCGAAAGGTTGGACTAAAGTTGAACCGCAGAATCAAAGCACGTCATATTCGTAATCGCGTTCAGGCAAACAAAATAAAATCCATGATGTCCCCTGAAAAGATAGGTCTGCTATAGTCCCACTGTTTGAAGCATTTCTTCAATTGTCCAAACGTGGTCTGCGATTCCCGCTTCCATCGCCGGGGTGACGCGGAGAGTCTTGTGAACGCGGCAGAAGTTGTAGTGCATGAAGTGGATTGCGACCGCGTATGCGTGATTCTCAACCTTCTTGGAGAATCCATTTGTCAGCCGAGTGAAACGACGCATCCCCATTCTCATCGTCAAGTTCTGGCGTTCCACATAGCTCGTTGAGATGTGTTGCGCAGCAGGTGCGCCAGAGACCACATTCGTTACGCACTCAATGCACTCTGCGGGGCTGTAGCGAGTCTCTTCTTGGCTTGCCCCGTACACTTTGATGAGCATGGCGTAGTCAATCGCGCAACCGAAGGCTCCCTCGACCGCTTCCAAGTAAACCTTCAATCCATCCGTGGTGAGTTGAATCCGAGTCGCAAGCCTAGAAGCGAGATCGTCTATGAAAATGTTGGCAGTGTGCGCGTCACGATTGCCAAGCATGAAGGAAGGCACCAGTTTGGTATCGGCGTCAACTCCGTTTTTCTGATGGTTTACTTCCGGTGTAGTGGGGCTGATGGACCTATTTAGAAGACGCGGGCAGGTTTCCGTGTTTGCGGCAAGCCAAGCGGCCTGGCCATTTGTGAGGTATGGCGTTGAATGGCATTTCGACAATTGGCGTGGTGAATGTGACTGTGGTCACCGCTAAGGTTGCTTCATTTGGAGTACTAAATCGCTAGCGCCTCTCCGGAATGCACCTCCCACCATCGGACGCACCACGCTCTGAGGCGACCGGACCCGCTCCGAAGAAGTAACCGGTGCCCAGCACTCTAGACCAGGCAGGCAGGCCCTTCCCAATACAGTTTGTGATCGCAGACTAAGGAGAGTCGAGACGATGAAAAAATTCAGCAAGTATGTTTTGGTATTGTCAGTTGCATTTACTTTTGCCTACGTGTCGGCAGCGCAGGAGAAGCCGGCCGGGAATGCTTCCATACCGAAGGTGTTGCAGATTACGCGAGAATTCGTCAAACCCACTACGTCAGGTCTAGCGCACGAGAAGACGGAAAGTGCGTTCGTGGATGCAATTAGGCGGGCGAAGTGGCCGACGCATTATACCGCGTTCACCTCGCTTTCCGGAAAACCGCGGGCGATATTCCTGACGTCCTATGATTCGTTTGATGCATGGCAAAAGGACATGGAGGCGGCGCAAAAGAACGCCACGCTTTCGGCAGCCCTGGACCGCGCCTTGAAGGCGGATGGTGAACTGCTGGAATCGCTGGATCAGGGAGTGTTCTATTTCAATGAGGAAATGAGTCTGCGTCCACATACCGATCTGTCGAAGATGCGTTTCCTGGAAGTTATTGTGTACCATGTGCGCCCAGGCAAGGATAAGGAATGGGACGAGGTGACAAAGATGGCGAAGGCGGTTTACGAGAAAGCCATGCCGAATTCGCATCGGGCCATGTTCGAGGAATCGTACGGAGGCGATGGCGGCACTTATCTCTTGTTGAGCTCCGACAATTCCCTGGCGGAAATCGACAAGGGATTCGCGGAGGGGGAGCAGTTCGAGGCCGCAATGGGCGAAGATGGGATGAAAAAACTAAACGAACTCTTTGCCGCCTGCGTGGAGTCCACACAAAAGCAATTGTTCGCGGTCAATCCGCGCATGAGTTACGTGTGGGACGAATGGATAAAGGCCGATCCGGACTTTTGGCAACCAAAGGCTACTGCTGCGACCCCGGCAAAAGCCCCGGCAGAGGAGAAAAAGGCGAAGCCATAGCGATGCGGGAAACCGGACAGATCAAGCACTAGGGAGACATGTCCGGTTTCCCGACAAACCAGGACTTGGCCGATTCGTGACTGGAAGCAAGACAGGGAATGCCGTCAAACCCACCACTTTGACCGGATTTCCGGCTGCCATCATGGAGGTCACCAAGGTCACCTCTATTGTCGCTCTATCGGGCATATGGTACTGCAACTTGCCTCCCCGCAGAGCTGCCCTAACGACCGGACGCAGCATCCCTGAGGCGCACGACTCTTGCACGCGAAGGTTATGTATTCAACCTGACCTGCTGGGTGTCACAACAGCGGTCGTACGCGCCCAGTCTCCAGAATGCGGCAGTG
>CAWIPD010000027.1:0-15402 GCA_963837885.1 Candidatus Acidiferrales bacterium
GCCTTGCTGCGCCGCACGATTCGCGAGCTCTTGGAAGACGGAAAGACCCGGATTCTGCTGAACCTCGGCGACATCAACTACATCGACAGTTCGGGAATCGGTGAGTTGGTCAGTGGATATACTGCTGTACGCAGCCGTCAGGGAGAGTTGAAACTCCTGAATTTGACGAAGAAAGTAAAAGATCTCTTGCAGATCACGAAACTGTTTACCGTGTTTGAAGTGTACACCGACGAACGAGAAGCCGTGCAAAGTTTCAAGTAATTGCCCTTTAAATCGGCCTCCCCATCAAATCAACCCAGCCGCCTAATTTCTTTCGTACAATGTACTGATTATTGGAGAGCGTTTTGAAGAATAGCGCCATCCTTTTAGTTCAGTGTCCTGACCGCAAGGGCCTGGACGCCACCATCGCCGAATTTATTTACCGCTACGACGGCAATATATTGCATTTCGAACAGCACCAGGCTGGCGAAGAACGCTACTATCTGGCTCGCGTGGAATGGGATTTGGAAGGATTCCGCCTGGACTTGAAGGATTTCGCGGGAGCCTTTGGTCCAATCGCTTCGAAGTTCGGAATGAATTGGCGTATTGAGATGGGCAGTCAGCGGCCGCGCGTGGCGATTTTTGTTTCTAAATTCGACCATTGCCTCGTGGACTTGCTCTACCGGCAGCGGAACGGTGAGTTGGCATGCGATTTTCCCTTGATGATCAGCAATCATCCCGACGCCAAGCGGCACGCCGATTTTTATGGAATCCCGTATTACGTGATTCCCATTTCGAAAGAAAACAAAGCTCAGGCTGAGCAGCAAGAACGCGAGTTGTTAACTGCCCACAAGATCGATTTGATTGTGCTCGCGCGCTACATGCAGGTCTTATCGCCAGAGTTTATTTCGCACTACCCCCAACGGATCATCAACATTCATCACTCATTTTTACCTGCATTTATTGGCGCCAAGCCCCACCATCAAGCCTATGAACGGGGAGTCAAGTTGATTGGCGCCACGGCCCACTATGTAACAGAAGTATTGGATGATGGGCCAATCATTGAACAGGGAGTCGCTCGAATCTCGCACCGGGATGGTTTGGATGACTTGGTCGAGAAGGGTCGCGACTTAGAGAAAGTAGTGCTTTCGAGAGCCGTGCGTTGGCATATTGAGAGTCGCATCTTACTTTACGACAACAAAACCGTGATTTTCGAGTAGTTGTGCCTGACAGGCTTTTCGTCTCGTTGGTTTGGCATTCTCCCCGGGAAATCATTCCATGACAGCACTGACAGTGACGAAGTGGATTTCAGAGCAGGCGCAGGCTCAGGGGTTTGAGCTTTGCGGCGTGGTATCCGCGCATGAGTTTCCGGAGTTCCAGCATTTTGAAGATTGGATTCAGCGGGGATTTCACGGAGAGATGAAGTATCTGGAGGATGCGCGCAGGATGGACCCATCGCAGGTGCTCCAGCCGCTACGCAGTATCATCATTTGCGGGTTGAACTACAACACGTCGCGTCCGTATTCGGTGGATGCCGCGGGCGCCTTGGCAACGGGACGAACCGCGCGGTTGGATCTCCCGCTATGCCTGGGGGGATGATTACCACCAGGTGATGTGGAGCAAGCTCAACGCGCTGGAGGCAGAACTGAAGGAAAAATTCACCGAACCGTTTGCTTCTCGCGCTTATGCGGATACCGGACCACTGGCTGAACGAGTGCTTGCAAAATATGCCGGTCTGGGATGGTTGGGCAAAAACACTTTGCTTATCAACGAAAAACACGGGTCTTGGTTTTTTCTAGGGGCGATTCTGACTTCGTTGGACCTGGTGCCTTCTCTGGCCTCCCTGGAAATGGCGCCCCCCGATTTATGCGGGAATTGCCGTCAATGCCTGGACGCCTGTCCTACAGGGGCGCTGGTTGAACCTTACGTGATGGATGCCCGGCGGTGCATCTCGTATCTGACGATCGAACTGCGCGGCACAATTCCCGAGGAATTCCGTCGCCAGATGGGTTGGCAAGTCTATGGTTGTGATATTTGCCAGGACGTGTGTCCCTTTAACCGCAACGCACCTATCACCGTACTGAAAGAGTTGCAGCCTTGGCAGAAAAGTCTGGAGGAGTCTCTTTATTTGCCGAACTTAGAATGGCTAGCGGGACTTACTGAAGAGGAATTCCGGGCCTTTTTTAAGGGTAGTGCCATGAAGCGTGCCAAGTGGCAGGGGTTGGTCAGGAACGCATGCATTGCCCTTGGAAATGCAGGCTTACGACGCACAAATCCCAAACATACTGACGCGATTGCGGTCTTGGAGCGGCTGACTGAATCTCCTAATAAAGTCATTGAGGTATCTGCCCGATGGGCACTATCGGGCATCATATAGTGGCTGACTCAGTTCGACCTGGGTTGAGCCGCCGCACGTCGCGGCGCTATACTCAGTCCGGTGTTTAGAGCCTCCATCTGTTCATTACTGCACAGAGTTACCGGGCAATACTAATCTGAGGGTTGCAATGAATCGCCGCAAGTTTCTAGTGAACAGTGGAGTAGTCGGTGCTGGGTTGCTTGGTGCAGGCCAAGTAGCACCAAGTTTGCTTCATGCTTCTTCTGGGCCGGATTCGAATTCCTATCTCAATTTGGAGGATACACACGTGCCATTCACAGTTCCCCCCTTACCGTATGCTTTTGACGCACTGGAGCCCTACATCGATGCAAAGACGATGGAGATCCATCACGACAAGCATCATGGTGCCTATGTCACCAATCTTAATAAGGCGCTGGAAGGTCACCCGGATCTGCAGAGCAAATCCATCGATGACCTGATGAAAAATCTCGACGCTGTTCCCGAAAGCATCCGGACTGCCGTCCGAAACAATGGCGGCGGTCACTGGAACCACTCCTTGTTCTGGCTCGAAATGAAGAAGGGTGGCGGCGGGGACCCCAAGGGAGATCTGTCTGCTGCAATTAACGCCAGCTTTGGGTCACTCGCTGATTTCAAGGCCAAATTCAAGGCTGCGGGCCTCGGCCGCTTTGGCTCTGGCTGGGCTTGGCTCCTGGTAAAGATGGCAAACTGGTCATTGACTCCACGGCGAACCAGGACACCCCATACTTGGCGGGAGGAAAAGCTGTGCTTGGTATTGACGTTTGGGAGCATGCCTACTATCTGAAGTATCAAAACCTGCGCGCGGATTATATCGACGCGTGGTGGAACGTTGTGAATTGGGACAAGGCCGCGGAGATGTTTGACGCGGCAAAGAAGTAGCATTCTCCCTAAAATAAAAAAGCACCCGGTTCCTCACGGAGCCGGGTGCTTTTTATTAGGGCGGAAATAAATGACGGCCTGCTCTATCAGGCCATCATTCGGGCACGAGCCAAAGGTAAAATTTTCCCGGAGTTCATGGGAGAGTGGAAGTTTTCATCCTGCGCGACGAACGGGCCGAAATGGGTTGCCGGGGCTGCGGTCGCTGCAGGCATGGACTTCAAGGATAGCCGCGAAGATTCGCGCAGCAATTCCATGCGGCTGCGCACTTTGAATTTGGCTAGAAGGGAGGAAACATGAAATTTCACGGTACGTTCGGATAAGATTCAGTAGGGAAGCGATTTCTTTGTTGGCCAGGCTCTTCAGTACGCCATCGAGTACTTCTTCTTCACGACGCGTTAGTCTGACGGAACTTTTGGCACTGTGGCCGGACTCCAGTATCTGTTCGGCCTTTTCGGTTAATCCTGAAAGGCTTCTCGGATCGGCCGGGACCATGATCATGTAGTCCGTGGGGACTTGCCCGCGCACCATGCAGTGCATGGCAAGAAGGCCGGCGGCATGGTCAACGGGAAGTTCGCCTTCGGGGCCCGCCTCTACATGGAAATGAGCGGTTCCGGTAGCCTTTTCATAGAAATAGATAAACGGGTTTGGGGTTGGAAGACTTCGTTTGTCCAATCGTATGAGTTGTTGCCGTTCTGCGGATCAACTTCACTGTTGCACTCCTCCGTAAGTGCCTCGTGGTGGGAACGAAGCCCTCCTGTTGGTTTGTTCTGTTGTTTCCTCCTAAGAGGCGGCCGGAATCACCGGGCAAGCGATGGGAGCCTGATCTGGACAGCAGGTTCGCTAATCCCCAAAAAGGACCCTCAGAACCACCACCAGGGATGAGCGAGAAGGAGTCCCCATCAATATGCTTGCAAAAGTTACACCTGACCACGGGTAAGATGAGCATCCTGCAGACCGAAGTGTGCAAATATTTACAGTTTTGTTTTTAAAGGACTTAGGTTTAAAAGTGAAGCCCGTCAGGTCTAATGGGTAGGTAGAAATTGCGCTGGCTCCGAAGATTTTTCTCAACTCTGCGTCTTTTAGCTAGCGCGCCACTAGTCGGGTCTGCTCTGTGGAAATTAATTCGTACGTAATTCCCCTCCATTTCACTTTATGCCCGACCAGCGACGAAACGAAGTTTGTCAGGTACAGAAATGGAACGGCCAATGTTAACACAATGTAAATCCAGGACTGCGATATGATCTCTTTTCGAATGCTGGGCAATGCTTCTGTGACGCCGATCACACGAATCGCTCCACGAATTGCCGACAACAGCAGGGTCAAACTCAACAACGTTAGTATGTGAAATGCTGGACGCGAAGAAAATGTCAGGCCAAGCGCGAGATAAATCCCCAACACTAGCGTGATGCAGTAGAGGAAATGTGTCCCAAACGCCATACCCCACGTCTGTGGCCGATACACTTTGGTGATCCGAATCTGTCGATTGGTGAATTCCAGCAGACCGGGAAAGTCCGTCTGCACGTACGAGACCGTAAGGCACTCCGGTAAAAATAGAACAAAGCGACGACCCTGCTCGATCATCATGGTCAGGGAATAATCATCGCTGAATGCGTATTGCCAGACGTCCATCATCCCGATCTGTTCGAAAATCGCCCGGCGGATGGCCGTGCCCCCTCCCCAGCAGAAGTTCTTGGTATGGCCTCCGAGCATTGTCACCACCGGAGCATTCCATGCCGCAAGAAATGCCGTCGCCAGGTCATTCTGTGTTGGGACGAACCAGCGCATCGTGGACGTTGCGCCGAGGCGCGAGTCGGCCAGTGGAGCTACGAGTTTGTGCAGCCACGACTTTCCGGGTCTCCCGTCGGAGTCGGCGAAGACCAGAATTTCAAACTCTGGTGGAAGTTGCTCCACCGCCACGCGAAGATTATTCACTTTTTCGCTGCAATTTTGCGGTGCCCCCGCAATCACGATATGTGCCTTCACTCGACTGGACGCCACAACCCTCTTCAGAATTCCGTGCGCCGGATCGTTTTCCGAAGCCACAATGAAAAAAACCTCGTAGTTTTGGTGATCAAATTCACACAGCGAGACCAGATTCCTTTCCAGTCCCGCCTCCATTCCTCGGCACGGGCAAAGCACCGCGGTTCGCGGCGCATAGAACCCCGGATCTGTTTTCAGTCGCTTCTGCACGTAGGTCAGCCACAAGACCGCCTGCCAGAGCAGATACAGTCCCGATGCGATCTGCAGAATCGCCAATATCGTAAATACCGTTTCCAATGTTTCCATTTAACCTGAGAATACCAGACCGGACCAACTGTTCGGTTAGCCATGTATAGAGGTAGAATCGCAGCGGTAAACATCGTTCACGGAGGAATAATCGAACATGCCAAACCGGGTGGATTCTTCGATGGTAACAACCAGCAACGAACTGATTGGCTACAAGGTAGTCCGAAATTTCGGCGTCGTTCGCGGCATTACTGTGCGCTCGCGAAGCGTCTTGGGCAATCTAGCCGCTGGAATTCAGACGATTGTCGGCGGAAATATCAGCGTGCTGACCGAACTGTGCGAGAAAGCCCGCGGCGAAGCGTACGAATTGCTCCTGGAGCACGCCGCCGAGCACGGCGCAAACGCGATTTTGGCCATGCGTTATGATGCCAACGAGGTGATGCAGGGAGTGACAGAAGTTCTGGCCTACGGCACCGCGGTGCAAGTCGAGCGAGTTAGCTGATCTTTCAAAGACCACGCCGCACTTGCGGGCGAAGGTAGAATCGCGGGCTTATGTTTTGTATTTCGTGTGGGACTGAGGTACCGGCGCGTGCGCGTATTTGTGCGCGCTGCGGAATATTGGTGGTGTTGAGCTTTGTCGCGTTGGCCGTGTGGGGTTTCTTCGCCGTTCTGGCGGGGAAGAGGATTTTCAAGGAAGAGTTGTTCGACTGATTGTCCGGTTCCGAACTTCGAGACGACGAATAATTAGCGTCGCACCCATACTTAAAACTGGGATTTCAGAGCTTCAAGTGTCAGCCGAGTGGCTAACGCCTCAACGTCAGTGAGCGTGTGGCTGGCCGCGACCCGGGCTTTCTCCATAAATGACGAATCTAGAACAAAAGCGCACCGGTCCACGAACGGATGATTGGCAACTTCGAACGATTTGCGCCGGCGTTGCGGTGTCGCGGCACGCGCTACGATATCTTCATACATTTTCAGGTCGGTCTGAAAATCCAGCGCATCCCCCGCATTCCATTTTTGTTGCTTCGCGAGCGCCGACAGATATTTCTGCCGGAACAGTACGGCATCTCTTCGTGCCAGTGGTTTTGACTTTTCCATGGCAGAGACTTCGCCGCCTTTGCTCACCAGTTCCATGACTTTTGCACTCACCGCCAGCAACGCTTCTCGATATAGCAAGGCCAGAAGGTCGCGGTACAGTGCAGCGTGGACTTGCAGTCCGTAGCGGCCATTTTGCTCCACATAAGAGTCGACAAATCGCGGCACCATCCGTTCGCGTGTAAGCGCCTCTGTCAGTCCCTGTGCCAGTTTGCTGGCAAGCTCTCCAGGCGAATTCGTCGATTTTAATTTCGCAGGCATCCTGAGTTTTACATAGTAGCAGCAGTTGGGTAGCTGGGGTTCTGTACTGAAGGACAGTGACTGA
Source organism: Candidatus Acidiferrales bacterium (assembly GCA_963837885.1). Taxonomy (GTDB): domain Bacteria; phylum Acidobacteriota; class Terriglobia; order Acidiferrales; family UBA7541; genus Acidiferrum. The sequence goes on from CAWIPD010000027.1 coordinate 6,879, forward strand.
GCTCTCGAAGGTCTACAGAACTTGTCGGATAACAGCCGGACGTTAATAAAGAAAAAGGCCTGACGCTTTCGCCAGGCCTCTTCTCGTTTCAGTTTATTGCTCTGTGTTTTAGTGGACCGCGCGGGGGCCTTCTGTCCCGGTTTGCGGTGGTTCGGGCTCAGGAACAACCGGAGCGATGGGATCCTTCTCCAGGGCGTGTTCCAGCACTTCATCCAGCGTCCGCACGTAGGTAATCTTCAGATCGCCGAGAATCTCCGGCGGAAGATCCGCTACAGCGTTAGGTTCGTTGTCGGCCGGCAGCAGTACGTGATTGATGCCTGCGCGCTTTGCGCCCAGCACCTTCTCCTTTACCCCACCGATCGGCAGCACCACTCCTGACAGCGTCATCTCTCCGGTCATCGCCAGGCGGTTTTTCACCGGACGATTGGTTAGCAAGCTGACCAGCGACGTTACCATCGCCGCGCCCGCCGATGGGCCATCTTTCGGTACCGCTCCCGACGGAACGTGGATGTGTATATCCATCTTGCGGAAGAAGTCCGGGTCTATGCCGTAGCGTTCACCGTTGGCTCGCGTCCAGGTAAGCGCTGCGGTCATCGATTCCTGCATGACTTCGCCTAGATGGCCGGTCATGGTGAATTGCTTCCCGCCGCGCATTCTGCTCGCTTCGATGAAGACGATATCGCCGCCCACCGGAGTCCAGACCAGACCTACCGCTACGCCGGGCTTCTTGACGCGTTCGTCGACTTCTCTCTCGGTGCGGAATTTCGGCACCCCGAGAAATTCGCGAACAACCTCCGGCGTGACCACCATCTTCTCGGTCTTGCCTTCGGCGATTTTCCGCGCCTGTTTGCGTACCAGCGTCGCAATTTCACGCTCCAGATTGCGGACGCCCGCTTCCCGCGTGTAGCTGTGGATGATTTCCTGCAGCCCGGCTTCTGTGAATTCAAGCTGCTCGCCTTCCTTGATTCCATGCTCCGCAGCCTGCTTCGGGATCAAGTACTTGCGCGCAATGTGAATCTTCTCTTCGCCGGTATAGCCGGGAAGTTCGATGATTTCCATGCGGTCCAGCAATGGTCCCGGAATGGGATCTGCCCAGTTCGCCGTGGCGATGAAGATGACCTTCGAGAGGTCGAACGGCACGTCCAGATAATGATCGCGGAACGTGCTGTTCTGCTCCGGGTCGAGAACTTCCATCAACGCCGATGACGGGTCGCCTCGGAAATCGCGTCCCAGCTTGTCGACTTCGTCCAGCATGCAGACGGGATCGTTCGATTCGGCGCGCTTCAGTCCCTGAATGATCTGGCCTGGCAGGGCGCCAATATAAGTGCGGCGATGTCCGCGGATTTCCGCTTCATCATGCATGCCGCCGAGCGAGATGCGCACGAATTTGCGTCCCAGCGAGCGGGCAATGGATTTGCCCAGCGAAGTTTTGCCCACGCCTGGAGGCCCAAGGAAGCACAGTATAGGACCCTTCATTTCTGGCTTAAGCTTCTTAACCGCCAGATAGTCCAGGATGCGTTCCTTCACCTTTTGCAGGTCGTAGTGGTCTTCATCCAGGATTTCATGCGCTTTGGCAATGTCGATTTCCGCACTGCCCGCGGATTTTGACCATGGCAGCGAAGTCATCCATTCCAGATACGTTCGCGAAACCATGTATTCGGCCGACGCCGGAGTCATCTTGGAAAGGCGCTTCAATTCGCGTTCGCATTCCTTCTTGGCTTCCGCGGTCATGCCCGCTTCTTCCACTTTCTTTCGTAGCTCGTCGATCTCGGCGGTGGCGTCGTCGATTTCGCCGAGTTCCTTCTGAATCGCTTTCATCTGTTCGCGCAACAGGTATTCACGCTGGTTCTGGCTCACCTGCTCCTGAACCTGCTCGTTAATCTTGCTGCGCAATTCCAGAACTTCCAGTTCCTTGGAAAGTTCGCGAATCAGCATCTCCAAACGCTTGCGCACGCTGGAAGTTTCAATCAACTCCTGGCGCAGCAATGTGGAAAGACTTGGCAGTGTGCCGGCGATGAAGTCCGACAAACGGCCCGGATCGTCAATGTTCATCGCCACGTTCTGCAGATCATCGGACAATTGCGGCGAATGACTCACAACATCGCGGAACAGATCCTGCGCATTCCGCTCCAGCGCTTCTAATTCGTTGTCATCGTCACCCAGAATGTCGGGTTCCGATTCGATGGAAGCACGAAGGAACGGGCGCAGGCCCAGCAGTTCGGTTATCCGGATTCTCTGCAAGCCTTCCAGGAAAACGACAACGTTCCCGTTCGGCATCTTTACCGTCTTGTGTACTTTGGCAAGTGTGCCCACTTTATGGAGATCCGCTGCCGCTGGATCCTCAATCCGCGGATCAAGCTGGGCCACTACGCCCAGCAATTTCTCTTCGCCCGTCAGCGAGTTCACCAGAGCCAGTGAGCTCTCTCGTCCAACGGTCAGCGGCAGGACTGCTCCCGGGAACAGCACCGTGTCGCGAACTGGCAGGATCGCCAGTGTTTCAGGTACAACATATTTCTTGTCAGCCATGGTTACCCCCCCAAGCCAGCGGAAAAACCTAATAGAATGATCCGCCTTGAAACATTAGATGCAGAGATGCCCGAAAGGATGCGTATTTCTGCAAACCGTTAAAGCAACTTACTTTAGTCAGTCACACTAAGATCTTATCTGAATCATCCAATTCTTGCAACCGACCCAATATGTCATTCATAATAAATGACATAATGAGGCAAATATTCTAACTGGCGAAACCCCCAATAACCTTATCGGCCATTCCGGGCCGTAGAGTAGGTACGATTCACCAGCGAAATCGCCTCATCCCTGGTTTGGATCAATCCTTCCAGTTGGGCGTCTTCTAGGGCGGTTAGTATGCGCTGGAACTCAGGTCCTGGACTATATCCCATATCCTTTAGATCGTCCCCGGTCAATAGTCTTGCAGGGCGAACCTGTTCGGGTGGTGTCTCGGCGAGTAACTTGCGAACGGTCTCGTAGGCATCCAGTCTTCCGTGGCTCGCCCCGCAATCGAGCCGGTGCAACTCCAGGTGCTCGTCGAAACGGGGTTGCCGGACAAATCGCTTCAGCGTGGACTTGCGCATCTGGCGCCACATCTTTGAACTTCATGTGGTTGGCCACCAGCGCCTTAACCTGCTCGGTATCCTCACCTGAAAATCGTAGCCTCTTGCAGATAGCCTCGGCCATGGGCACGCCAACTTCCACGTGGCCATCAAATCGAATGCGGTCGCCTGTGGTGGCCGCAGAACGAAAGGTGGGGGGCTTGCCGACGTCATGCAGTAGAACTCCCCACGCCAGTGCCGGGCTGGTTCCTGGCCCTAATCCCTCTAGCATCATTCGGGTATGGATCCAGACGTCGCCCTCCGGATGATACTGGGGCGGCTGCTCCACACCCTTCATGGCCGCAACCTCCGGTAGGAGTTCGAGAGCAAGCCAGTCTCATCCAGCAATTCAAACCCCCGGCGGGCTGCACCCTCAGTCAGCAGCTTTGTCAGCTCGTCACGAATTCTTTCTGCCGATACGGAATGAATCTCACTGGCATGCTTTTTAATTGCCGCTAAAGTTTTCTCTTCGATCGGAAAATCAAAGCGCGCGGCGAATCGAATCGCCCGTAACATCCGCAATTTGTCTTCGGCTAAAGCGCCGGTCTGCATCCCCAATGGCGCGGATCAAGCCCTGCTCTTAGATCGGCTTGTCCGCCCACGTAGTCCAGAATTTCGCCACTGTCGTGGCGCATCAGCAACCCGTTGATCGTGAAATCGCGCCGCGCTACGTCTTCCTGTGCGCTTTTCGCATAAACGATTTCATCGGGATGCCGTCCATCGGAATAGCCCAGGTCGCAGCGAAACGTCGCAACTTCTACTTTGCTTCCTTCCTGCTGCACCAGAACGACTCCAAATTGCGCGCCTATCCCCAAACTTCCCGGAAAAAGTTCCATGACCCGCTCGGGCCTCGCGTCTGTCGTCACGTCGTAGTCGGCTGGCTCGCGTCCCAGCAATAGGTCGCGCACACAGCCACCCACCAGCAGCGCCTGATGACCGTCTCCGCTGCAGTGTTTCGCAAATCGAATTGGCCAGTTCTCTGGAATTCACGATTTAATTATGCGACAGCCCTCGCCAGTGAGATGCGGGAAATCGTCGGGAGTTTCGCTGCTCGGAGCTCAGTTGCAGCGAAGGACCAGGCAGGTGATGTCATCGGACTGTCTCGTGGCTCCCACGAAATCGTCCACTTGTTTCATCAGAAACTGTAATGTAATCCTTGGCGGGCATCGCCGGAAGGGCGCGCACGAGGTTTACCCAGCGCGGGTCGGAAAATTCCTCATTCGCCGAATTGAATGCTTCCACGACCCCATCGGTGAACAGGATGAGGGTGTCGCCTGGCTGCAGATATACTTCGGCAGCGTCAAAAGCAACTTCGTCCGTGATGCCGAAAGGCACGCTCCCGGACTCCAGTCTTTCAATGCCGCCATTGGCGCGCCGCAGAATTGGTGCGTTATGCCCCGCGTTCACGTAGCTCAGCCGCCGCGTGCCAGGTTCATACTCCGCGATCACCGCTGTGGTGAAGCGGCGTCCATCCAGGCTATGCGCGGAAGCGTAATGATTCAGTCGCTTTGCGAGTTCGGCGAGCGGGAAGCCTTCCGAAGCGATGGTATGCAGGCTGGCTTGCAATGTGGCCATCAGCAGTGCCGCGGGCACGCTCTTGCCGGCCACGTCGGCCATCACCAGCATCAACTTCCCCCCGGAATCTGCGTCCTTATTGGGGTAAAACGCGTCATAATAGTCCCCGGCAACAGAATTTTGCGGCCTCGTGGAGAATGCCACGTCAGCCCCTTGAATCGGCGGTGGATCGGCTGGCACCAGCCATGACTGTATTTCACGCGCGATCTCCAGGTCGCGCTTCATGATGATCTTGTCGGCCAGCTCGAGAGAGAGAAGAAGTAAGAGCACGAGCAGCGGAGAGGAATTCGTAGTTGAACTCGGAGCCAGACTTTCCGTTGGAGGGTCCACTCACGACAGAGAACACAATAAGGGCTATGGCGATGAGAAGCAGTACCCGGCGGGCAGGCGACAGCTTGCTCATCAGTGCCCAGAAAAATTGCTTGATTACCGGAAAGGGCCGCTTCCAGACCGGCAGCTTGTCGATCTCCTCCCAATCGACATCCTTGCCATAGAACCCGTAACTGGATTGCGCGTCGGCAGCGAACTGATGCCACAGGTCCTCGACATCGCGGCCTTCGCTTACGCGCTGCCAGAATTCCCGCAGCCGGCCGGTTTTTCGCGGCGGTATGCTTTGCGGGGTTGGAGGGGCGGAGATGCTCATTGGTGAAGTATAGGCTATCAGTATTAATGCGGTTCGTCTTTTCGAAGCGAGCCGCCAAATTGCACGCTGCCAAATCCGAATTTATCCCGCAACTTATCCGCTGCCTGCGTTAGCTTCTCCATCTTTTCGCGGCGTTCCGCTTGAAGTAGATCCAGTTGCTCGGCCCCATGCGATAGGGAAGAAAGTCCCACACCTAATAACCGAACTTTGCGCTTGGCATCTCGGTGTTCGCGGAATAGCTCCAGAAATACAGAAAATATATCAGCGTCGAGCCGCACCGGCTCCGCCACCGTGTGCGAACGAGTGTAGGTCTCAAATCCCGCATACCGAATCGTCAGAGTAAGTGTCCTAACCGATAGGCCAGCTTCGCGCAGCCGTTTGCACGCTTTTTGCGATAGATGGCTCAGCAGTGATTCCATTTCCTCCACGTCGTCGGTGTCCTCACCAAACGTGTGATTGTGAGAGATCGATTTGGGCTCAGCGTCGATCAGGAACTCGTATGCATCGCCGCCGCGCGCCTTTCGATAAAGTGCCGTACCCCATTGTCCGAAGATCTTTTCCAGTTTCTCAAGTTGATGCGCCGCAAGCTGCTCAACCGTTTCGATGCCCAGCGCTCGCAGCGCCCGCTCGGTCACTTCGCCGATACCGGGAATTTTGCGTATTGGCAGCGGTGCAAGAAACCGTGCTTCCATTCCGGGCGCTACCCACACCAGTCCCTTTGGTTTTCCCTGGTCTGAAGCCACCTTGGCCACCAGGCGTGTCGTGGCCAGGCCTCCGGAGCAAGGCAGTCCGGTTTGCCGTGTGATGCTACGCAGCAGTTTGTCGGCAGCGGCTAATGGCGGCCCGTGCAATCGCTCGGTTCCGGAGAGATCAAGATAGGCTTCATCAACCGAAGCCATTTCCACGATGGGCGAAAACTGGGCAAGTATGGTGGCCACCCGATCGCTCCATTGCGAATATTTTTCGTGGTGGCCGTCCAGAAAAATCGCTTGCGGACAGAGGCGTCCCGCGGTGCGCAAGGGCATCGCGGAATGGATACCGTACTTGCGTGCTTCATAGCTTGCCGCCGAAACAACTCCCCGTTGATCCGGTCGGCCCCCAACCACCACTGGCTTCCCCCGCAATTCGGGCCGGTCAAGCAGTTCCACGGAAACGAAGAACGCGTCCATATCCACGTGCAGAATCGACGAGTAGAGCGGAAGGTCCCGATCATTGGTCGGATCATGCTTCGCTCGGAATCGAGCCATCTCGGGCATGAGGCTAGACTACGACTTCGCGGCGCGTGGAAAAAGTCGAAAGTTGAATGCCCGACCGTATATGTGGTGGTTTGAAACAGTTGGGGGGGGAATTGCTGGTTATTACAAAGACGTTGCCAAACGTTCGGCAGAGAGCACTCGGTCGATTCCTGCTAGGTCCTTGGTACCGCCAACATTGGTCCAAGCAGAGGCATCCAGCAGCGGCTGCACGGCAGCCAAACTGTTGTGCCCCAATTCCAAAACCAATAGTCCGCCAGGTTTCAATTGGCGCCCCGCCTGCAAAATCAAATCCCCGTAGAGTTCGTAACCTTCCTGCCCTCCGTACAACGCTTGCGGCGGCTCATGGTCGCGTACCTCGATGGCAAGTGTGTCCGCCTCACAAAGTCCGACGTACGGTGGATTACTGACAATCAGATCAAAAGTGAGCAAGGGTACTGCTTGCAGAAGATCTGACTCAGCAAAGCGAATACGCTCGCTCAGGCCGTGCCTCGCCGCGTTGCGCTTGGCAATCTCCAGAGCTTTCGCCGAAATATCCGTAGCATAAACTTCAGCGTCAGGAAGTTCTTTTGCCAACGCCACGGCAATGCAGCCCGATCCAGTTCCAATATCAATCAGCGTAATGTTTTTTCCGGTAAGCCGTGGATCACGTCCGGCCCGCAATTCGCGAACTGCCAGTCGGTCGAGAGCCACCTCGATCAAATGTTCTGTCTCCGGCCGCGGAATCAGCACATCGGGCGAAACTTCAAAATCCAGCCCCCAGAATTCTTGTTTGCCAGTCAAATGCTGGGTGGGTTCGCCACTAGCCCGTCGCCGCACCAAGGCCAGAAATTTATCTGCGGCCTCTAGAGGCAAAACTTCATCCGGGTGTGAATAAATCCAGGTACGATCACGCCCCGTGGCTTGCAGTAATAGCAACTCCGAGGTGAGCGTGTAGGAACTCACCTTCGCCACTCGTAATTGCTCGATACCCCGCTTTAACAGTCCCCGTACGGAATTGTCAGCCGTCACTCCACTCATCCAATTAAATGTTCTTTCTGGCGGCCACTGGCCTCCAACGATCCGTACGCCACGCCGTTTCCTGCGAAAGCGTGGCGACCCACAGCCATGGCTCCCAGCGCGGACTCACCGACCGCTAACCCTCCCAATGAGCGCCAGCCTAGCGCCAATCCACCCAGCGCGAATATTCCAACGGAAATGCCGCTAACGGCGATCCCGCCCAAGGCAATTCCTCCGAACGCCAACACTCCCACAGCGATCCCTCCCATCGCGACGATTCCTGTCGCCCGTCCGCCAATCGCAATGATCCCGTGCGCAACCGCGCCGTAAGACAGCAGCGGCAGTCCTGCTATGTGCAGATGCGACTCGTACAGATAGTCTTTCGAGAAAACAACCGCGGTGATGAAGTGAGTGACTCCGATGCAGATGAACATGTACAACGCGAAAAAAGCCCAGAACGGCATCATCACTTTGCGCGCACGTTCGGGATCGCTCAGCGATTCACTGATACTGCGCATCCAGTTTGGGCCTGATTTGGAACCTGGGCGAATCAACATGGTTCCCTCCGTTCCTTCGAGCCTCTGCCTCGATTATCCCTCGGTTAACTCTGATTTCAGTCGTGCCGCCTCATAATGCGTGACCGTCCCGTCGATGAGCGGCGCCATCTTCCCTTCCATCACCTCGCTCAACTGGTGAATGGTCAAGCCGATGCGATGGTCGGTAATACGGTTTTGTGGGTAGTTGTAAGTGCGAATCTTCTCTGACCGGTCGCCAGTCTTGATTTGCCCTTTGCGCTCCGCGCTAAGAGCCGCCTGCTGTTTTTCAATTTCCATTTCGTAGAGTCGGGCTCTCAACACGCGCATCGCTTTCGCGCGATTCTTGATTTGTGACTTTTCATCCTGTTGAGAAACCACCAGACCGCTGGGTATGTGTGTAATGCGAAC
>CAWIPD010000028.1:0-64893 GCA_963837885.1 Candidatus Acidiferrales bacterium
CAAATTGAAACTGGCCATTTTGAAGAAGCAGTCGTGAACCTGGACGCCGTCCTGAAGAAACCCCTGAACGACCCGGACTTGTTGTACTACATGGGACGGGCGAGCGGACTGCTCTCCAAGAAAGCCAACGACATCCTGGTGACGGCCTTCCCTGATTCCGCGCGCGCCCATCAGACCATGGGTGAGAACTACTTTGTTCTGCGGCAGATGCCACAAGCCGAGAAGGAATATCTGGAAGCGATACGTCAACGCCCTGATCTTCCCGATGTGCACATGGAACTTGGCCTGGTCTATGCCGGTTCCGCGGAATGGACCAAGGCTGAAGAGGTTTTTCGCACGGAGGTAAAATTACAGCCCGGCAAGGCGGAAGCATTTTATCGTCTAGGATTCGCGCTGCTGCAGCAGGGTAAGGGCCGCGAGGCTCGCTCTGGAGCTGCAGCACGCCGACAAGCTACAGCCAGACATGCCGGAAACACTTTATTCCCTGGGCAAGGCGGCTTCGCTCGAAGGTGACACGGCTCTGGCGGAAAAATCCTGGCTTCGACTACTCTCCATTGAGAAGGATAGTTCGCTCTCGGCACAAGCGCATTTCGGCCTTGCCGCGCTCTATCGAAAAGCGGGAAATGCGGAGAAAGCCAAACAAGAAATGCAGGAATACCAGCGTTTGCAGGCCAAGCCAGCCGACAGCGGAACTCCGCAGCCATAGTGCTCCGCAGAGTTTGAATTTGCACACCTCGAAAATTGGTTGGACTGACGGATGGTCCGCCGTCGGAAGTCGTGATCCTCAGGGCTGCTTAGTTTTGAGTTACTCCCACCCCCCACCCCCCACCTTTTTGCGTAAGAGAGGTAGCGAAAGGACTTACGGGAGGGGGTGTCTGTAAGAGACGTATCTAAAGGACTTACAGGAAGGCAAAATGCAGAATTTGCGGCGGGAGAAAACCAGTTTGATACCCCACCCCTCCCCCCGCGAAAAATGGAAGTCTATCAAAGGAAAGAGTTTGCGGGCGGAGCGTGTGCGGAAGTCTGTGAAACGAAAGAGTTTATAAAGTGCCTGGAATGAACTAGATGTGAGGGAATGAAATGGGGCGTTGGAGAGTTGGAGGAGGATTCATCGCTGTATTAAGGGAAAGAGTGAGGGTCAACTCAAAACTCCGCTGAGACTCGGGGCAAGGCGCAATGTTCGAACAGTTCTCGCAGTACATGGACCATTGTATATTTAATGTACGGTTTGTCAATAGGTAAATCTATTCGACTCAGAAAGCTAGTAAGAAAATGGGGGAACGTCCCGTCTGTCCCCTCTTTCTCCTACCAACTTCTCGACATCCATACTTCGAAGAATAAGTTGCTGCCGGTTAATCGAAACAAGGCGAGGAACTGCCGCAGGTTCGTTCGTCATTTCCGCAGTCTACACACTTCCACCACCAGCGCTCAGCAATTTCTTCACACGTTCCTGTCCCCTTTTTTCCAGCTAACGGCTTCTAGTTGAACGCGCCACCCTTTTGGAGGGCTTCCTATTTGGGATCGAGGGCCTCAACGCGCATGGAGACCTTCAGATGCTCACTCGGAGCCGTAGCTTCGTTCAGGGTCCCGGTTGCAACAACGGTCTTACCAATTAGCTTACCAGCCTGCTCTCTTTTTGCGGACGGGAATATAAACAACTGCACGGTGCGAACGTTTCTTTGGATGCTCAGGCTGGAGCTCCCCTTCGTCTCCGCATCCTCGGTAGGCACGGCTGTGATCGCTTGCCCCAAGGTCAATACGAAAACCTTCTCTTGTGCATCTTTGTCTGGCGTCTCGCCGTAGCCGGGCGGACCGTAGAAGACGCGCTCTGAGAGCGTTCCCTCAAGTTTCACGTTGGGTGTATCAAACTTGAATGTGCGCTCGGAAGTACTTGTATTTGAGGACTGCGGCTCGGTTGCGTAAGTGACTCGGTTGGCAAAAGCGGTCCCGACGACCACAAAGATGACAAGGGCAGTCGCAGGAAGGCTCAGCCCCCTATCGTGAAAAGTCGTCATTTTGGAGCTCCAAACGTGGTTGTCGAGGTAACGGAATACCCCCCGAGGCATTGAAGCCCTCGTACCGGGCAATGCCATTTTCTAACGCTGAAAATTGGGTCGGAGTCAGAGAGGACAGCGGAGTGTTTCCACTAACTCCCACCACGTTTTGCACGAACTGCTGGTAGCCAGCGGTGTTGTTCTCAAAACCCGGTGCGTAACGGTCAACGGCCTCATTGATGCTTAGGTTGATAGAGCCTGATCCATTAAGCAATGTGTCCAGCGCCTGACCGCCTTGAGCCGATGTAGGGAACACAGCAAATCGACCATCCGGTCCAATGGCTCCTTGGCCGCTCGTGAAGCGTCCAAAAAGAATATCGCCCGGATTGTTGTCACGGAATGGATGGTTCCCGAACCTTGACTGCATGCCAAAAAAGCCACGCCCACCGAAGTCTAGGGTTACGCTCCCATTCGAGGGCCAAGCCAGGACCCACGACGCATCTTCAATTCCAGTTGGTGGTGAGGAGAAGTCAGTCGCCATATCATTCCCTCGTGCAACATAGTCGGCGAGACTCGCAATCGGGTCAGCGCTCCAATCCTGACCAAAAGGAGCTTTGAAGGTAGCGGGGTCAATATAGTTTCCCCCCGCAGACGAACACCCAGCGTAGGAGCCAGTCTGAGCGTCATCCTTGGAATCGTAACTGCCGTCGTCCCAGACGCATTCCCGGCCATCTGGGTCGACGAAGCTCAGGGGATTGTTCTGTACATAGCTGTAAAGGTTCCAACTCTGAGGAGAAGAAGGAAGGGAAAAAGCAACCCCGGCAGGGTCGGGCTGCATGAAGCGCCCTATGCTGGATGCGAAGTGCCTAGCCCCAAAGTTGTCCAGCCCGGATTCGTAGTCGCGTTCTTTGCCGGTGAAGTGGAGTGGGCTGGTATAGGGGCCAGGATCAGGCCGAGAGGGAGTGCAGGAGAGGCCGTCGCCGAAGGGCAGGCTGCTGCAACGCTGCCATTTTAGGGGCGTTGATAGAGGGGTAGGGGATGCGGACGCGTTCGGTGCCGAGCCAATCGGAATGACTGAAATCGGTGCTCCCGCGGACAGAGACAATGTGTCGGCCACCGGCATAGAACTCGTCGGCGCAGGGTGTGCCGTTGTTGTTTACATCCATAATCCAATGACCGGAAAGGTCGTAGATATAGTCCAAAACTTCACCGTTGGTGCATGTGGAGGCGGTCCAACCGGTGCGGTGGACACGGCGACCATTGGCGTCGTAGGCGTAGGTGGCCGTGTCGCTGGAATTGACGACTTTAATGAGGCGGTTCTCCGCGTCGTAGGTGTAGGAAGAAGTTTTGTCGCTGAGCAGGTTGCCCGCCGAATCATACTGATAGCCGTCGAGGCGGTTGTTGTTGCCGGTGAATGTGGCATCGAAGGTGTTGGGGTTGCCAGTTTGATTCCAGCGGTTGCCGAAGCGGTCGTAAGAGTAGTACTGGAAAATTGCGCGAGGGATCAGAGCTGTCTCAAGGAGCGCATCGCCGTCCTGGGCCAGATCAAACATCATGTGAACTCTAAACCCGCACCCTAGAAAAGCACAAGGGTGCAGCACCCAAATTCGTCGGAGGATTTAATCTGCCGGCCACCCGCCGAAGGCGACTGTAAACAAAATTCACCGGTCTGAAGACCGGCCACTCCACAGGATGGATCAAGGACCAGCCAACGACCCAAGAACGGCGCAACCTGCGGTACAATCAAAGTTTGGCTGGTAGAAGGGCTCGTAGCTCAGCGGTTAGAGCAGCGGACTCATAATCCGTTGGTCCCAGGTTCAAATCCTGGCGGGCCCACCACTTCTGGTTTTCCCACCGATAGTTTCCTATTTGGATTCCAAAATTTCGCGATGGTTGGTTGGCTGCAAGGGCCGAGCATCATGTTGTATATTTTTGCAAAGGCCTCCAGCTGAGGTTTGGAGATGCTGACGGGAGTGTTGAGGACATACCAAGTCACGCCTTCCGAACAAGGTGGAGTGGTGAGTGAACCTGTAAAAGTGTAGTAGCCGGTGGTAGGTGGCAGCAGGTCCTTCACGTTAATGGATACGGATGAAATCTCGACGACCTTTTCTTTCTCTTCAGAGACATTCTTCCAAAGAGTATCAAGTAGGGGACTCGGGGATGTCCCTTCTTTAAAAAGGATCGTGACCACGGCCAGGTGGCCATCGGCATCGGAGTGGACCAGGTGAACGCCAAGATCGTAGCGCTTTCCATTAATCTCTTCCTCACTGGGATGATGAAAATGAAACTGTTTCAGGGTGTAGGTCTTATCACCAACCTTCAAGGTGCTGCCGGCAGCATAGTTCACCATTACGGTGTGTCCGTTGTCGACAATGCTGAGTGGCACCGCGTTGTAATCGAATTGCAGGGAAGGCAGATCCGCTTTCTTGGCATCTTTAATATCGATGGGTGACTGCATGTGGCCCATGGAGCACTCGGCGAAATCGGACTCCAGCTTTCCCCAGTCCTTAGGCCCGGTTTTTCCGGAATAGCCCCAGTGCGGAGCTGGCGCGGTTTGAGCGTTTGCAAAACTTGCGAGTACGACGAGATAGAAAGCCAAGGCACAAGCCTTCCAGAACGAATGCATTTTCATTTGGTGTTTCCTCCGAACGATTGTGGGAAGCCTGGATAGAAAACCAGAGGCGGTGCAGTCATCTAACTACATTGGCGAGAATTGCACAAGATTGTTCCTGGTTTGCCGTTCAAGCGGTTTGTGAACGTGCGGTCCTTTGCAGCAGTTAAGTGGTTCTTGTACAGCGAGATAGCTCGACTTGCCCGGCACGACTAATCCGAGATCACCATCGGCAATAGATATTTCAAGGGAAGAAACAACGCGCGGACCTGTCCCAAATCGGGACGCATACCCCTACTTCCGGACAGGATGCCCAAAACATAACTGGGTACCCTTACGGTACACATCCCATCGAGAGCGATGACACTGCCGTACCAGTACAGGACACTCATGGAAAGGGTGTGTGACTCATCTCACAGTTTTTGTTTGTTGGAGGACTAGCCATGCTCGCGGTTCAACTTGATGCACGTTTCATTCGTAATCGTGAAGTGGTCTCTCGACAGATCGAAGGCGAATTGGTCATCGTTCCAGTCCGGCGTGGTGTCGGCGATCTTAATTCGCTTTACACACTGAATTCCGTGGGATCGATCCTTTGGGATTTCATGAGCGAAGGTCACACGCTGCCGGAAATGGTCAATAGAGTATGCGACGAGTTTGATGTGACTTCTACTCAAGCGCAGAGCGACATTGAGGAATTTCTAGGTTCCATGTTGGAAGAGAAACTGATTCAGCCCGTTTCTTGAGCGGCGTAAAGATCAGGAGTAATCGATTGTTGCGGACAGCTACATACGGAGATTTTTCCACACTCCTCCATGAGCGGCAGCAGGGCCGGCGTGCCCCGATGGAAGTGTCCATCGAGCTTACCCACCGCTGCCCGTTGGAGTGCCAGCACTGCTACAACAATCTCCCCATGTCTGACGTCAACGCTCGCAATCAGGAGCTGACTTTCGACGAACATATTCGTCTTCTGGATGAACTTGTTGAAATGGGCTGCCTCTGGATTCTCTATACCGGCGGCGAAGTGTTTGCCCGCAAGGATTTTCTGGACATTTACACTGAGGCAAAGAAGCGCGGATTCCTCATCACCATCTTCACCAACGGCACGCATGATTACGCCCCGAATTGCGGATTATCTTGCGGAGTACCGGCCCTTCGCGATTGAGATCACCCTCTATGGTGCGACGCGCGAAACTTACGAAGAGCTGACCCAAATTCCAGGCTCCTTCGATCGCTGCATGAGAGGCGTTCGTCTTCTTCACGAGCGGAATCTTCCACTGAAGCTCAAGACCGTTCCGACGACGATCAATTTTCATGAAGTGTATGAGATGAAGCGTTTCGCGGAAGAGGATCTAGGCGTCGAGTTTAAATTCGATCCGTTGGTTAATCCCCGCACCGATTGCTCGCAAAGCCCGCTCTCCGTTCGGCTGTCTCCGGAGCAGGTTGTCTCCATTGATTTTCGCGACCCCGTCCGCAAATCCGAATTCAAAAAGATGGCAGAAGAAGAATTGGCCGGGCGTGTACGACGTTCGCAGGGGCACTGAGAAATATACGTGCGGCGGAGGATTACAGGGTTGCGCCGTCGACCCAAATGGCCAGATGACGATTTGCGTCCTCTCACATCAGGACGGGGCAAACTTGCGGGATGGCGGGTTCAAAAAAGGTTGGGACGGTCATCTGAAGGAGATTCGTCAATCTATCCGCACTCGCCAAACGATCTGCTCTTCATGCCAACTCCAATCTCTCTGCAGTATGTGTCCCGCGAACGGTGAACTGGAAAGCGGCGATGCAGAAACTCCCGTCGAATTTCTGTGTCAGGTTGCGCACTTACGCGCATACACACTGGGACTGCAGGTTCCCGAACACGGCGATTGCCCGTGCTGCGCCGGAGGTGTGCACCATCAGCAGCTTACGAATTCCGCCCTGCGTCTCCAAAGCGAGACGCTCAGTTCCGAAAAAATCATCTCGCTGTTATCGGTGAATTCCAGCCTTCCCGTCTTGAATTCACAGAATGGATGTGGTCCAGGGGGTTGTAACTCCTGTGGATCACATTCGAGATGAGTTTTGAAAGAGATAAGACCAGGAAATGAACGACAAGCGGAAGTCTGATAGCACAACCAAATCGCTCTACCAGGCGCCTCATGTGGTTCGCGTAAGTCTGCGTCCGGAAGAAGCTGTCCTTGGTCACTGTAAAGTTTCTGGCTCTGCAGGGCCTGCGGGTGTTTCTTGCCGCAGCGTGGTTTTCTGTCGTTCGCAGGGCTCATGACTTTCGGAATGAACGGAGAAAGTTCAGTGTCCACATTAGTCGCCAACTTGCCTATTACCGCTTCAACCGCCGCCAGGCTTGCCGTTGAAATCGGCGGTCTATCCATGGGTCTTTGCTGTGAGCGCGGAATACCTATGGCTCTCGACAAAGAGCATCGCGCCTTTGTGATTTCTGCGGATAACAGGCAAGCGTGCGATATGGAACTGGATGTCTCGTGGACAGATCAACTCGAACTTCCTTCGACGTCCCCATCGTTTGTTTCGGGGGGGCTTTGGTCCGCATTCGCTTCTTCGACAGGGACGAAATTCTATTTTTCCAGCCCCGCGCTGGGAAGAGCTCCTTACAAAGCAGCTTGGTTTGACCCAACCTTCGAACGTGGCCATATTGTGCTGCGCCGTGATTGTTTTGTTTCCGGTCAGCCGGTGTTTCCGCTGGAATATCCGATCGACGAATTGGCGATGATGCATCGTCTCTCCCGCGGCGAAGGTGTCGAACTCCACGCTCTCGGTCTCGCGGATCAGGATGGTTCCGGATATCTCTTCCTCGGCCATTCTGGCGCCGGCAAGAGCACTACTGCGCGCCTGTGGAGAAATGAACCCGGAGTTAAGCTCCTCAGCGACGACCGCATTATTCTGCGTAAGAAGGCTGGAAATATTTGATGTATGGCACGCCCTGGCACGGTGACGCCGGAGTGTCATCTCAAGCCTACGCCCCGCTCAGCGCGATCTTCCTTCTGGAACAGGCGCCCGCGCAACGAAATTCTCCCGCTGCCCGGAGCACAGGCTGCCGCTGAACTGTTCGCTCGCGCATTCGTTCCTCATTACCTGAGTGACGGTATTCGATTCACTCTCAATTTTTTCGACGAGCTTACTCGCTCGGTTCCGTGCTCGGTTTTCCGCTTCGCTCCAACGGAAAGTGCTGTGGAGGCGATTCGTCATGTTCGCGCGTGAAGTTACGGTACGCAAGGATTCCCGGCTGTTTGTGGAATTGTGTTCCACCCTGCTGAATCGTGGATTGGGGGTCCGTTTCCGGGCGCAGGGAAAGAGCATGACGCCTAACCTCCTTGACGGAGACGACGTGGTGCTCGCCCACGCCAAGACCGATGAACTCCATCGCGGAGACATCGTGCTGGCGGAAAATTCCGATGGATTGTGCGTTCACCGTTTGAACTCGTGTGATTCAACTTCTGGCAACGTCATTCTCCGCAGCGATACGGGTCAAGTAAGCGATCCATCAGTGATCCGGATTTTTGGCAGGGTTTTATCCCGCAATACTGGATTCGAGGAAGAAACCCTGACGCCATTCCAGACGCGCTTCGTTCATCCTCTGAGGAGCTTGGGGCGCCGTGTTCGTCTTGCAACTCAAAACCGCCTTCGTCGGTTCGCAATGCTCCTCGGCGTGCTAATTCTATTCCTCTTAGTGGCCGCGACATTCCTTGTCCCTGCTGTCGTTGCGCAAACGGCAGACCTTCAACTCACTCAAACTGCTTCCTCTTCCGCCGTCGCAACTAGTGCCACTACCCAGTCATTGGGCACGGCTACATCTGCGACATGGACAGGCAACGTCGCCTCTTTTACTTTTCCCGCCCCACTGCCCTCCGGTGCTGTGACTAATGCTTTGCTGAGTACCGCCGGTTTTACAGCTACTGCCTACAACGTTACGAATGCGACCATCACGTCGGCTAACAGCGCAACCGGCCTGGTGACGGTTGCTCTCGCTAGCCAATCGTTGGGGAGGGTTACCACTGTGACGTGGGCAGGTGGTGTCGCAACCTATACATTCCCGGCGCCACTGCCTTCCTATGCAGTGATGGGCGCTCAGATGACCACGACAGGTTGCGTGCCTGCCGCCTACAATCTTGCGAATGCCACCATCCTGTCCGCGAACAGCGCCACGGGAGTGATCACGGTCGCGCTGGCCGCAAACCCTGGCGCCTTAACGACTCGCGGAAACGGCACCGTCGGCCCTGGAACGTCAACAGCGAACGGAACTGGGACTGTCCCCACCGGCTATACCTACTCCGAAGTGGTGACCAACAACACTTCCAGTGCCACGGTAACTTCCGGAACCATCACTGTCTACATGCAGACGCCGGCCAACACGACTTTTGTGTCGTACTCCGGTACGAATTGGACTTGTACGACGCCCACAACCGGCAACGCGGGGCCAGTGGTTTGCACCTACAACACCACGCTGGCGAGCGGTGCTACGGCGAGCACTTTAAGTATTTCCTACGAAATCAACACGGGCGTTGCGGCAGGCACTACAATTCAGGGTTCCGCCACGGTCACGAATTCAACATTCGTAGATACCGTCCCGGCGAACAACACCAGCCTGACTTCTATCGTCGTCGAACCTACAACGACTTCCGATCTTTCCGTCACGATGACCGTCTCGCCCACTCCGGTGTTTGTAAATTCCACCTTGGTGTATACCATCACCGCGCAGAATCTTGGTCAAGCTACCCTCACAGCAACATCGAACGTGGTTGTCGACAACATTCCCACAGGCACAACCATCGCGTCTTTCACGCAACCCGCAACTGGCTGGTCTTGTGCTTCCACAGCGACAGCGCTGAACTGTTCGTTGACTGGTACTTTTGCGATGGGCGCTACCGCGACTTTTACCGTTACGATTACGGCTCCCACCACGGCCACTACGCTGAGCAGTTCTGCTTTGATCAACCTTGCCAGCGATCCAAATTCCAATAACAACGTATCGACAGTCGTTACCGTCGTGCAGCCGATCGTTTGCGCCACGCCGGGTAAAGATGGTGCAGGCGGCACGCTGACAGGCATCGTCAACGCGTATTACCCGCCGTCCGCGACGGGCACAGTCGCTTCTGGCGCCACATCCGTTGTGTTAGGTGCGGCCGCAGCGGGCGGAGCGCAGAAAGCCATAGCTTCGGGCGACTTGCTGCTCATAATGCAGGCGCAAGACGCCTCGATCAACGGGACGAATTCGAGTTCCTATGGACATAATGTGCCTGGTGACCCCGCCGCTGGGGCAATTACTCTTGGCAGCTCGGGATTATTCGAATTTGTAACCGCGACCAATGCGGTTCCGGTCACCGGTGGGACACTCAATTTCATCGCTACCGGCACAACCGGTGGCTTGCTCAACAGCTACATTTATTCGCTGCCGGCCACCGCCTCGCTCGGCACGGCCAGCGCTGTTTCCTGGGCGGGAAACATCGCATCGTTTACATTCCCGGCACCGTTAGCTGCGAGCGTAGTTCAGTATTCGGCGTTGACCACCACAGGATTTACGCCTGCAGGTTACAACCTTACAAATGTGCCGATTATCTCGGTCAACACCACGACAGGAGTAATCACAGTTGCACTGACGACGAATCCTGGTGCGGCAACGGCGCTCGGCACCGGTTCGTCCACCACCCAGGGACGGCAAACTTATCAAGTGGTTCGGGTTCCTCAGTACACTTCCGCCACGCTTAGCTCCGGCTTGGTACCCTTGGCATGGAACGGATCGGTGGGAGGCGTACTTGCCATTGACGTATCTTCCCAACTGACGCTAGGCGGCACTGTAGCCCTAGACGCGCTCGGCTTCCGCGGCGGTGGAGGGAAGGTACTTGCGGGTGCAGGCACTGGGGCTGTTACAGACTACGCAAAGTTAGCCACCAATCCTGCCAACGCCTCCAAGGGCGAAGGCATTGCGGGGACACCACGCTATATTGCTCCCGCAACGATTACTACGACTACTACAGCAACGGACACAACGGGAGGTACCCCAGCGGATACTCTCCCCGGCGGGAGCTTTGCGCGTGGCGCACCTGGTAACGCCGGCGGCGGAGGTACGGATGGCGATCCCGCAGGCAATTCGGAAAATTCCGGCGGTGGTGCTGGGGGCAACGGAGGGACCGGCGGACAAGGCGGCTATGGCTGGAATAGCCTCGCGGCAACCAACTCGACGGATGGCGGCTTCGGCGGCGTCGGGTTCCTCGCCTCCACGAGCGCTTTGGTGATGGGAGGTGGTGGCGGCGCAGGCACCACCAATGATGGTTCTTACTACATCTCGGGCGCCAACAATGGGGCCGACTGTGGCGCAACATGCACCGGGATCTACAGCAGCGGTGGCGCTGGTGGTGGTATTGCCGTTATTCATGCCGGAAGCGTTACAGGCACGGGCACGATTACTTCCAACGGCCAGGGGACGCTTAGCACGTTAAATGACAGCACAGGTGGGGGCGGAGCAGGCGGATCAATTCTCGTTTTTGCAAACAGCGGAACGTTAAGCGGTCTTACCGTCAACGCCATTGGCGGGAGTGCAGGTAATGCCTGGCCGGCGGAGGCACCTGGTGGCTTCCCGGGTCAACGTCACGGTCCAGGTGGTGGCGGTGGTGGGGGAGTCATTTTTCTCTCTGCGTCACCTGCTAACAGCACGTGCGCTACGACTCTTAGTTGCGTTGCGGGCGGCTCAAACGGTTACACGGATACTGTCCAGGATTCTTTTGGCGCGACTCCTGGTCAGTCTGGCGTGATCGCAACTACTCACGTGATTACAGAAACACCGGGCACGCAACCTGGGGCCTATTGTGCTGCTGCAGATCTCGCGGTAACCAATTCAGGGTCGCCAGTGGTTGTTGCTCCCGGTGGTGCAATAACCTACACCCAATCGGTTACGAACAACGGGCCTTTCGACGCTGTAAATGCCGTGTTCACGGAAGCTATTCCGGCAAACACAACTTTTCAGTCCATCACTTCCACGGCAAGTTGGACTTGTACGACTCCGGTGGTTGGCGGAACCGGCACGATCTCGTGTACGAATCCCGATGTCACGGCTTCTAGCGTCTCGCCCTTTACAGTAGTCGTTAATGTAGCGTCAGGAACTACCAGCGGCACACAAATTGTTGACGTCGACAACGTGACTTCGGGGACTTCCGATCCCAATCTTGCGAACAATTCCGCGACTGCTGTCACCACCGTTGGTGTCTCCACAAGCGCGGATCTTGCCATCACTAACACAGCGAATCCGATCGTTGTGAATGCTGGTTCCACAGTGACCATGACCGCAGTGGTTACCAACAACGGACCGGCGAGTGCCACGAGTGCCGCTTTCACAGAATCCACTCCGGTCAGCACGACATTCAACTCACTGGTGCCCCCTCAGGTTGGAGTTGCACCACGCCTGCTGCTGGCACCAGCGGTTCAATCCTCTGCACCGCTGCTACAGTTGCGGCTGGTGCCGTCGCCACTTTCCCGGTTGTTCTCAACGTTCCCTCTGGCACAGCTTCTGGCACGGTTATTACGGATACGGCGAACATATCGTCACCTACGCCTGATTCCAATCCGAGCAACAACACCGCCACGGCTACAGCTACGGTTGCGACCGCAGGCCAGGCGGATCTTGCCGTCAGCGCGTCAGGAACTCCGAATCCTGTCACTCAGGGCAATAACATCAGTTACACACAATCGGTAACCAACAATGGCCCAGCGACGGAGACGAATGCGACGTTCACGGACACGATTCCGACTAACACCACCCTTGTTTCCTTCACGCCTCCTGCCAATTGGACTTGCAATACCATCGCAGTTGGCGGTACCGGCACGTTCACGTGCACTCTCAATACGGGTCAGACGATTACTTCTGGCTCGTCGGTCAATTTTCCGCTGGTTGTAAAAGTGAATGCCGGCACCACCTCCGGGTCCATCACCAATACCCCGAGTGTCTCCAGTACGGTAGGTGATCCGAATTCTGCCAATAATTCCGCCACGGTAACCACGATCGTGGCCAGCCCCACTCAAGCAGACGTCAGCATCGTCAAAACTGCCGCTCCCGAGCCCGTGAATCAGGGCACCAACCTTACCTATTCCCTATGGTTACAAATGGCGGGCCAGCTGTTGCGCAAGGGATCGCCGTCACTGACGTTATTCCCGCGCAGGTCAGCTATACAAATTCATTTACATCGCAGGGAACCTGCAACTATACCGCTGCTACTACAACTCTCAATTGTTCTCTCGGAAGCCTCAGTGTTGGCAGTTCTGCGCTCATCACGATCAACGTTACAGCTAACACATTCAGTTCGTCATCACTCTCCACTAATACAGCCACAGTCACCTCCACAACCAGCGACCCGAACTCCGCGAACAATACTTCCACCGCGACTTCCACTATTCAGGCCCCCACGGCCGTGGACATTGCTTCGTTCCATGCCAACACGCAGCCCGATGGCTCCGGTGGTGTTGGAATGGCGTACCCAGGAAGAGTCGCGCAATCTTGGTTTCCATATTTACCGCGAACAGGGCTCGGGCCTTCAGCGCATAACACCGTCACTCATTGCGGGTTCCGCGTTGCTTTTGCGCGGCTCTTTGCCGCAACACGCTGCCAAACTCTACCGCTGGATCGATCCGCAGCCTGCTTCCGCCACTGGTTATTGGATTGAAGACGTCGACATCAATGGAACCCGTACTATGCATGGTCCAGCTTCAGTCGAATCTGCGCCCTCTGTGCGTCCCGTGCCGCTGACCGTTCCGGCGCAGACACAACCGCAATCTCAGGCGCAGGTTTCGCCTCTCCTCCGTGATTTGCACGCTTCCGCCGTCGGTTCGATAGTGTCTCTGCGTCAGCAGATGGTTCCCTGGCCTCATCCACCTCTGCCGCCGGGCATTACACCTCTTTCTGTTGCCGACCACAACGCAGTCAAGATTTCGGTCGATCACGAGGGTTGGTATCACATTACTCTGGCCGATTTGATTGCTGCTGGACTTGACCCCCATACCAGTACGCAAACGCTGCGCCTCTTCGCTGAAGGTATCGAACAACCCTTTCTCATTACCAACACAACCACCGGCGTCGGTTCTTCATCCTCTAGCGAAGCCATCGAATTTTACGGCACAGGCATCGACACACCCTTCTCTGCCGAACGCGTTTATTGGTTGATTCGGGATTACGTCCCTGGCAAACGTATCTCCTTCGAGCAAGCTGCAGGTTCTGGAACGGCTTCACCCAGCAGCTTTCCCTTCACTGTTGTGCTCGAGCAACGAATCACTTACTTTGCCGCGCTTCTGAATGGTCAGAATAATGACAACTTCTTTGGAGCCGTCGTCACCACGGATCCTGTCGACCAGCAACTCACTGTTGCGCATATCGACCCCACTTCTTCTTTGCCAGTCACCCTCGATCTCGCACTGCAAGGTGCAACCGATGGCCAACTGCACTCCGTCAACGTTCAATTCAACGGGTCCACCATCGGCCAGATGGACTTTCAGGGCCTGACCCTTTCAACGCAGACATTCAGTGTGAACTCCGCTCTTCTTCAGGAGGGAGCCAACACCGTCACTCTAACCGCCACTAATGGCGACAACGACGTCAGTGTTGTGCAATCCATTCAGCTCCACTATGCCCATACCTACGTCGCGGATGCAGACTGGCTCCGTGCCACGGCACCGACTGGCTCTGCTTTGCGCATTTCCGGATTCACCAATCCCCACGTCCGTGTTTTCGACATCACTGATCCGCTGAACATTAGCGAAATCAGCGGGAAGGTTTCCTCCGACTCCGGCGCTTACGACATTTCCTTCACCGTCCCACGACAAAATTCCGCGGTTAGAACGTTCCTCGCTTTTTCAACCGCGGCCATCTCCGCTCCCGATTCGCTCGTCCATCATGTTCCATCGTTCCTGGATGACCGTCGTGCGGGTGCGGACGTGATAATTATCTCGCACCCGGATTTCACCGCGGCCCTTGCTCCGCTCGTCCGGCTTCGAGAATCACAAAATCACCGCGTCCTCCTCGCCACTACAGACGAGATCTACGATGAATACAATTTTGGCGAACGAAGTCCATTTGCTATTCGCAGTTTCCTGAATGATGCGGCCGCCCACTGGCAACTCAAGCCGCAATCCGTACTTTTTGTCGGTGATGCTTCTTTCGATCCGCGCGATTATCTCGGGCTCGGATATTTCGATTTCGTGCCGACCCGTATGATCGAAACCGCTGCGTTCAAGACTTCCTCTGACGACTGGTTCACCGATTTTCAGTCCACAGGCTTCGCCACCATTCCAACAGGGCGTCTGCCGGTTCGCACTGTGGCTGACACCCAGTTGGTGGTCTCCAAGATCGTCAACTATGAACTCGGCAGCGATGCAGGCTCATGGAATTCACAGGCAGTTCTTGTTGCGGACCAGAACATAAATTCTAATTTCACATCTGCTGTCGTGTCTTCCTCGGCCCTCTTGCCATCTTCTATGAACGTCTCTGAGATCTTGGCAGACGGCCAGGACCCGGCCACCATCCGCGCCCAACTTATTGCTTCGCTGAATAACGGCGCGCTCTTGGTCAACTACCAAGGTCACGGTGCCGAGCAGCAATGGTCCTTCTCCGATCTCTTTGACAATGACGCGGCCACGGCACTTACCAATGGCGGCCACCTCCCCGTTTATCTGCTGATGGATTGTCTCAACGGATTTTTCCAGGACGTCTACGGTCAGAGCCTCGCCGAATCGGTGTTGCTAGCCCCCAATGGGGGCGGTGTCGCTGTCTGGGCTTCTTCTGGCTTTACGGAACAGGCTCCGCAAGCCTCGATGAATCAGGCTTTCCTCGTTCAACTAGCCGCGCATCCCAATGAGTCACTGGGCCGAATGATCCTGCAGGCCAAGAGCGGCACCACGGACAACGACGTCCGCCGAACCTGGATTCTCTTCGGGGATCCAGCGATGAAGATTCACTTTATTCCGTCGTCTGCAACACCCAATAAAGGCCACAAAGTAACGAAACCAGAAGCGCCTTCGCCTATCGCTTCGCCCTGCAATTCAGGTTCCTCATGTGTGAAAGGAAAACTACAAGAATGAAACTCACTCGCATGATTCTAACCGTCGCGCTGGTAATTTTTGTTCTTTCTGCTCCGGCAACTGTATCTGCTCAACAGACCAAGGGCGCCGCGCTTGGTCTGGTTGCTAAAGCGCAGAGCGCACAAGTCGGCTCCTCTGCACTTTCAGAAGGATCTACGATTTACTCAGGGGATTATCTCAGTACGGGGAGCGACGGCACATTGTTGATTCGCATCGGTCCGCTTTCTCTTAGTCTGGAATCGTCTTCCGCCGTGCATATTTACCGCGCACCCTACGGCGCGGTCGTCGAATTGGATCAGGGCTCCATTGTCTACACCACTCCCGGCACGGGCGAGAATCTCATAACCGTTGCGAATGACGTGCGCGTCACACCGGCAGCCACGCTCGCCGATCTTGGGCGAGTTTCCATCAACGATCCATGCAACGTCACCGTTTTTAGCCAGCGCGGCCAAGCTGATGTCAAAACCGGCACTGAGTCACATTTTGTCGAGGAAGGTAAAGCATATCGCGTTCGCGGGGATAATGAGATCAGTTACCGTCAATATGTATCGCCCGATGATAGCGATTACCATAACTACCACGGCCACAAGCCATGCGTTGCTCTAGAGACGGTCCATGGACATGCGCCCATCGCCGCGGGGCAAAGCCGCTTTCTGCTGGTAACCGGAGTAGTGGCAGGAGTTGCCACGGGAATCGGCGTTTGGAAAGCTTACGAAAGCCCGAACCGTCCATAATCCAGGCTCGCGTTGCTTTTCCATTTCGTAATTCTGATACCGCCAGGGCTAATTATGGCCACCTGCAATTTCGCGTACGATTGATCCCACAAAGCTCTTCGCGTCCCCAAACAGCATCAGAGTCTTATCCATGTAATACAGAGGATTCTCAATGCCCGCGAACCCCGCACCCATACTCCGCTTGATAACCATCACTGTATGCGCCTTGTCTACATCCAGAATCGGCATGCCGTAGATCGGACTGCTGGTGTCTTCGCGTGCCGCCGGATTGGTCACGTCGTTCGCTCCGATAATCAGGGCAACATCCGTTTGCGGCAACTCTCCGTTGATATCGTCCATCTCTTGCAATTTATCGTAGGGGATATCCGCTTCCGCCAACAGTACGTTCATGTGTCCCGGCATGCGCCCGGCTACCGGATGAATACCGAACCGCACATCGACGCCGCGCTTTGTTAGGGCATCATACAATTCGCGGACCTTGTGCTGCGCCTGGGCCACTGCCATTCCGTAGCCCGGGACGATTACTACTCGGCTAGCCGCCATCAAAATTCCCGCCGCTTCCTCAGGAGAGGCGCTTCTAACGGGTCGGGTCTCCTTGGCTCCGCTTGCGACCGCCTGCTCTTGCCCAAACGCGCCAAATAGCACGTTGGTGAACGAGCGGTTCATCGCCTTGGACATGTTCACCGAGAGAATAAATCCCGAGGCGCCATCCAGCGCACCCGCAATGATCAGCAGTTTGCTTCCCAGCACAAATCCCATCGCCGCCGCAGATAATCCCGCGTACGAGTTCAATAGCGAGATCACCGTCGGCATATCTGCCCCGCCAATCGGGATAATCATCATCACTCCAAAAAATAGTGGAATGATAATGATCAAGGGAAACAGATACATTCGGTCAGGATGAAGTACCAACATTGCAGCAATTCCAACTGCTATTGCCAAAATCCCCAAATTCACAAGGTTTTGGCCCTTATATGTGATCGGTCTTTGAGGCAAAATCTCTTGCAGCTTTCCCGCGGCCATCAAGCTTCCCGTAAATGTCAGCGCGCCTAAGATTACTTCCAACGAGAGCACACCCATCAGGAATGGCTGCACATCCGGTGCACGCAGGTAAAATTCCGCCGTCCCTACCAACGTTACACATAATGCCCCGAACGCGTGACTGAGAGCCGTTCGTTGCGGCACCGCCGTCATGGCCACTTTGCCCAGCGGAACGCCGATAATCGTTCCCAGCACAAGGCCGATGGCCACCCACTTATACGTCAATCCGTGATGAAGCAGTGTTCCAATGATTGCCAGCAGCATGCCCGCTTCGCCGGCCCACACCCCACGCCGGGCCGTTGCGGGAGAACTCAGCCATTTCAGCGCCAGTATGAAGAGCGCCGTCGCAATCAGGTAAGTCACTTCAATTAACGTATCGCTCGCGAGGAAGTTCATTACGATTTCCTCGGTCCACTGGATTTGAACATCTTCAGCATTCGATCGGTGATGATGAATCCGCCCACGATGTTGCTGGTGGCCGCAACAATCGCTATCGTTCCTAAAATAATCGCCAGCTTACTTTTGCCTTCGCCCGCAAGGATGATTGCTCCCACCACCGCAATCGCATCCAACGCGTTCGTCAAGGACATCAGCGGGGTATGCAATAAAGGTGAAACTCTCCGGATCACTTCGAACCCAATAAATGCAGCCAGCATGAATACATACAGACCGGTTATGAAATCCAGTTTCATCGAGCTTCTCCTACCGTTGGCGTCGTTTGCAGAGCAGGTAAAGCGAAAAACTCGCGCACTTTGGCATTCACGATTTCGCCGCCTTGGGTGAGCAGAGTTTCTCGAATGATTTCATCCTTCAGATTCATCTGGACCTTGCCTTCTTTTGTCAGGTTCAGAAGAAATGCGGTCAGATTCTTCGCATACATCTGGCTGGCGTGATAAGGAACCGTTTCTGCCAGGTTAAATTCGCCGATAATTGTGACGCCATGAATCACCGCCGTCTCATCCGGCTTGGTCAATTCGCAATTTCCACCTCGTTCGGCCGCCAGGTCCACGATCACGGATCCTGGCGCCATCCGCTCCACCATATCTTTCGTAATTAGAATGGGCGAGCGTTTGCCAGGAATCACCGCCGCCGTAATGACCACATCGCTTTCGCTCACGACGCGACCCAATAACTCGCGCTGTTTCTTGTAAAATTCTTCGCCTTGCTCCTTCGCATATCCACCGGCATCCTGTGCATCTTTCGCCTCAATCGGCAATTCCACAAACTTTCCACCCAGGCTCTGCACTTGCTCCTTCGAGGCTGGTCGGAGGTCATACGCTGAGGCTACGCCGCCTAACCGGCGCGCCGTGGCTATCGCTTGCAATCCAGCTACCCCTGCCCCAATGATCAGCACCTTCGCCGGCGCAATGGTGCCTGCAGCCGTCGTCAGCATCGGAAACATGCGCGGCAACGTATTCGCGGCCAAAACCACTGCTTTGTAACCGCAGATCGTGGCCATCGCCGACAGAGCGTCCATGCTCTGCGCTCGTGTAATTCGCGGGATCAGCTCCACCGCGAAGGAAGTCACTCCTCGATCTGCGATCTCTTGAATCGTCTGCACTGTGCCCAATGGCCGCAAAAATCCAATCAGCACTTGTCCTTTTCGATACAACGGTACATCTGCGCTTCCGGTCTTGTCGTTCGCTCCGTGGGCAAGGAACTGCACCACGATGTCTGCGTTCGCAAAGATTTCCTCACGGCTCGCCGCCAGTTTCGCGCCCTTCGCCGTGTATTCAGAATCGGGATAGCCGGCCTGTAATCCCGCTCCTGCCTGTACCAGAATTTCCAATCCTGCCTTTGCCAAATTTGGTATCACTGCCGGGACTAACGCCACTCGCCGTTCTCCCGGATAGTTTTCTCTGGGCACACCTACAATCATGTACCCTCCTTCCTGTCTCGAAAGTCCATTTTCGCAAACCTAGCGTTTGCGTAACTTGGGCCGATCTTTACTGGCTGCTTTCGGCGCGAACCTGCACTCAAATTCCGGCCCGTCCTGAACGGCCCGCAATGCCCATTCTGCTCAACCTTAAAGGAGCTGGAGCGATTGCCCCTGTTTCAGCAGGGAAAAGCAGTCGTGCGTGAGCGAACTGCGCACGACCTACACCCAATTGTTTGTTTCGCGGAATTCTATCTCTATTCCGGCCTCTTCCACAAGGTTGCTCACATCATGCTGCAGATGGCCACCATTACTCGCCACGCGATAATTTCTTGTACACTTCGCGGGCCTCGCGCAATCGCACCATTACCAATTTCTTCTCCTCCGCTGAATTCCAGTCGGGGTATCTGTCCGTAATCTCCGCCACCCGATCGATCCATCCAACAAAATACTCCGCGTCGATCTTCGAAACTGCGCGCTTTCCCCCTACCGTCACATATACAGGGCTCGTCGTTGCATAAGCATAGTTGTCCATCACCGGATATTCGGGTTTATCGCTCCAGGCTCGCAGTAGGCACCAGCCGCTTTCTTTCAGAGGAATCGTCCCGGTTACATCCGCCGAATCGTGTGCTTGATTCAATTTCAATTCTTGCGCCACTTTCCCATTGCAAACCAATTCCAGATGATCAATGGGCACGATCGAGCGCAATTTCGCGGTGAAGGGTACAGCTGCCTGTCCAGTAGGAACTTTCAATTCGCTCCCCACCATCTCCCCGCCTAACTTGAGTTCGATCAGCGGCCCGTTCGTAGCAAATGTGCGACCCTGCCTCAATTGATCCATCCAAGTCGAAATGTTTGAAGGCCAGTTCGGCATCCAGACATAAACTCGGTCTTGGCCAACCGTTCCTCGAATAGGCGCTGCATAATTCATGGTGGCGTCCGTTCCTCCACCGGCCGGAAGTTTGAATCCCAGATTCAGAAGTTTGTACCACACCGCGGCGGTCGCTTTGTGATCGCTGAATCCCACAATTTCCATGTAATCCAATTTTCCCAGCGCCACATCCACTGGTAACTCGTCTGTAATTCGTTGCTCAGGTTTCACAAACGGGTCCGGGACTTCATCGAACGGATGCACAGCGCCCACCAGCGCTCCCTGTTCATGGGCCATGTCGTAGACATCTGCATTCATGGGAAACAAGCTTGCTGCCGCTGTGTCTGGATACCCTGCATAGCCGGGTAATAATAGGTGATCCTTCAATCCCAATATTCCGCGGTGCCCCCAATAGCTAGTATGAAATTCTTGTCCCTGAACAATCGCGACTTGTGGCGATTGTTTGAAAGCGTCTCCCCAAAACAAAAATGGAACATCGGGAAAGCGCTGCTCTTTATTCACTGTAAGCTCGTTGAGAACGCTGATCCCTTCCGCCGCTCCTTGAATTGCCAACCAGGACTGCTCGTTTCGATACATGCCGCCATAATTCATGTGCACATGCAAATCCCCGCTCACCCAGGTGCCACCTGCTTCACTTAACTTGAATTTCGGATTCAGCTCAACCTGCACGAATCGATTTGTCCCCGAAGCTGTAGTTGTGACTTTTGACGGCAGCGGCCGTTCTAATCCTTCCACCACATCCAGGTGATATTGGCCCACGGGCATGGTCACGGTGTCCGTTCCGCGGGTGTGGAAGTAGTGTGTTTCGAATCCCTGCCTCCCCCGAACAAAACCATCATCTGCGATAATCCAGGACTGATCTGGAGCGTAAGATCGGCCATTTTCGTCCGTCAGCGAGACGCGTGCCGGAACAACATTGCCAATTTCATCCACGACTCGAAAACTGACGCTCATCGTCCGTCGCATGGTAATACGTCTCTGAGCCTGCAAAACGAACTGTGCGCCACCTGCAATTTCACTTACTCGAATTTCCGTGTCGAAGTCCTGATTCGAGATATATGCCAAGCGCTTTCCATCGGGTGACCACCGCACATTCGTCTCGTCCCAATCTCCATAGGAAAATGGAAAAGCATCGCCCCCGGTCGCAGGCATAAGCCACAAGTTATGCCATTGCCTACCCAAATAAGAGCTGTAGACCATACGCGACCCATCGGGTGAAAAATCTGGCCGTGCTTTCCAATTTGTTTCCTCATAATGAATTTCGTGTGCTTCTGCTCCCGGCTCCGCCTTCATTTTCCAGAAGCCACCGGTTCCGTGAATATGGTCCCTGTTGGACACAAATAGGATCTCTTTTCCGTCTCGTGTCCACGTCGGATTGATTTCCATATCGTATTGACTGTAGTAATAGCGGGGCAGAGAGCTCTTCGTTTCGCCTGTTAATCGCACTTTGTTCTTCAGTTCGCCGCCGATTATGTCAGCCGCAAAGATGTGGAAGCGCTTGTTATATTCCGTTGAAACCCAAAGAATCTTCGTGCCGTCCGGAGACCATCGCGGTTCCACATTCACCGCGCCTCCGGTAGTCAAAGGGTGCGTTGTTCCGCTCCTCAAATCCAATAGCCATAATTCCATTGCGTCTTTCTGGTACGACACATATACAACTGATTTTCCGTCTGGTGACCAGTCGGGCTGATAATCGTATCCTTCCCCATCTGTGATCTGCATGGTGTCGCGCGCGGCCAACTTCTGCCGCCATAATGACCCAGCCATTGAATAGATCAGCTCGTCGGAATCCGGACCCCACGTCAAACTGCTTGGCCCGCTCGTTAATTGCGGCAAATACAATTCCCTGTAGTAATAAGGATGCGGCTCATCAATCTGTCCAAGGACTGGCCGCCGTTGCGCTCCCGCTGGCAGCGCCGCCAGTAGCAACAGCCAAACTACACTCAGCGTTCGCTTCAAGTTCTCACCCCTCCACTTTTACGCATCGTACCGCAAAAAGAAGGGGGCCGCAGCCATGCTGCGCCCCCTTAGTTCACTCGAAGCTGTTTGTCTCACAAAACTAATACTTCTTAGGCTAACCCTACTTTCGTTAGTGGCATCTCGCGATATCGTTTGCCGGTCGCCGAAAAAATGGCGTTGTATAACGCAGGCGCAAACGGCGGCAATCCTGGCTCGCCGACTCCCGCTGGGGGAGCGTCCGATTCCACGATATAGACGTTGGTCTCGCGGGGTGCCACATTCATGCGCGCCACTTGGAATGTGTCGTAGTTCGATTGATCAATGACTCCGTTCGTCGCGGTGATTTCGCCGTAAAAGGCTATACTGGTCCCCATTACGGCCGCGCCTTCAAACTGTTGCCGCACGGTTGTGGGGTTCACAATGGTTCCGGCATCCAGCGCCGTATCCACCCGATGCACGATCACTTGTCCATCTTTCACTTCAGCTTGGACCACAGTCGCCACGTAGGTTAAAAAACTACGGTGTACCGCGATTCCCATCCCAAATCCATTGCCCAGTTTCTTTTTACCCCACCCGGATTTTTCGGCCGCCATTTGTACCACTCTTCGGTAACGAGAAATATCCAGCGGATATTGCCCAAGATCGCTGTCGTAATTTGTGTAATCCTTGGGCAACTCGCTCTTTGGAATAATTCGGTCTGGCCCTAGCAAAGCCAGCACATACTCCACTTGGTCTTTTCCCGCTGCATGCGCACACTCGCCCACAAACGAGTGAACGCCATAAGAATGATAAATATTCGCCACTGACCGCAGCCAGCCAATCCGCGTGTGCGCAGTCGCTGGCCCGCTTTCCGCGCGTTGGTTCGCAATTGCAAAAGGCACGTCGCTAAATCCCAATCCAATTTCTCCGGCATCCGGATACTGTGCCGAAGCATCAAACGTAGACGCTATTGGTGGAAATACGCTTCTTTGCAGCCAACCAGTCGGCATTCCATTCGCACCCAGCGTCGCTTTGAAATACATCGCTGCGACAGAGTGGAATGTGTCGAACTTGATGTCGTCTTCCCGACTCCAGACAACCTTCACAGGTTTCCCTGTTTTTTTAGACAGTACTGACGCCTCCACAATGAAATCCGGGAACGACTTCCGCCCGAATGCTCCGCCTAGCAACGTCACATTCACGGTGACGTCTTCCTTCTTCAATCCGACCGCCGCCGCCACGGCTTCTTGTGCTCCCTGTGGATTCTGCGTTGGCGCCCAAACCTCGAACTTTTCCCTCCGTGTAATGGGCCAGCGCTGCGGGAGGTTCCATCGAGGCATGTGCCAGCATCGGAGCATAATATTCGGCCTCTACAATTTTTCCACCCTTCGCAAATGCGGCATCCACGTCCCCAACTTCGCGCACCACTTTGCCCGGTTTCCTGGCTGTCGCTTCGAGCTCTTTCCTGAAAGCATCGGAATTCCACACGCTGTGCTCGCTCTTCGTCCATTCAATCTTTAGCTTTTTCTTGCCTTGGAATGCAGCCCACGTGTTATCCGCTATGACTGCCACACCACCGAGCGCTTGCATTCCTACCGGAGGCTTCCATGGATCAAGAGTCGCCGTTTGTTTCACGCCAGTTACTTTCAGAGTCGCCGCGTCATCCACACTTTTCACCGACCCGCCATATACCGGAGGATGCGCGACTGAAGCGTAGAGCATTCCATCCATTCGGACGTCCTGACCATAGACCGCTTTGCCCGTCGACATGCTTTGCAAATCATAACTCGGTGTGGCCTTACCTATATATTTCCAGTCTTTTCGCGATTTCAGTTGTAACTCTTCTTTTTTTGGTACCGGCAACTTTGCCGCAGACGCTGCCAGGTCTCCGTATCCAAGTTTTTTTCCGCTCGGCGTATGGATTACTGTGCTCAGTTCTGTCCTGCACTCGATTTCAGGTACTCCCCACGATTGTGCTGCGGCTCTTACCAACATCAACCGCGCACTAGCCCCAGATTCGCGCAATACATCGAAGAAGCTCTTCACGGAATGCGATCCGTCCGTATCCTGATCGCCATATTTCTCGTTCCCCGTTCCCTGTACCACCCTTACCTGCTTCCAATCAGCATCCAGTTCATCCGCCACGATCATCGGAAGGCCCGTCCGGTTGCCGCTACCCATCTCTGATCGTGCGGCCACGATGTAAATCGTTCCATCGGTGGCGATCGCCAGATACACGTTTGGCTGCAAAGCCGCCGTTGCCATGGAGTCCGCGCTTGCTTCACCCGTTGCACCCAGCAACGTTCCCGGCAAATATCGTGCGCCAAGCACAAACGCACTGGTCCCCAACACGCCTTTCAGGAATCCACGTCGGCTAACATTTTCAATCTGTACCATCGCATCACCTGCCGTTCTCTGTACGAAAATCCGTATCATTTCGTACGCCCAGAGACCTCTATCCTACCTGCAATTTGTCGAGTTGCAACCCCGCGAGGCCTCGAGACTTCTTCCGCCGACCCGGTTCTGAATTCCTTCGCCCCTACCTTCGCTCCCAAACCATTTGCTCCTTCCGCCTTCCGACTGGCATACTCAATCTCCCGCAAGATGTTCCGCACGATGAAAGGTCTGTCAAATGAAACGTGAATATCACCGCTGGTATTCTTCCCGTCTTGGCCTCGATCTCGGAGTGGTTGTTTACGGCCACTGGGGTCCCCCGATACTCGGCTTTCCGACCAGTGCCGGGGACGAATGGGAATTGGAAGGACAGAGCATGATCGGCGCTCTCGCGGAGTTCATCGATGCCGGCCGCATCAAGTTCTATACCGTCAATTCCATCAACGGTCTCAGCTTCTATAATAAGGGAGCGCATCCCTTCCATCGCAGCTACGTTCAGTCCGTTTTCGATTCCTATCTACGCCAGGAAGTCGTTCCTTTCATCTGGAATAATTGCCAGTCCCAGCAATCATCGCCACCATGGGCGCTTCTTTCGGCGCCTATCATGCCGCCAACTACACTTTTCCGTCATCCCGATATTTTCAAGCGCTGCTTCGCCATGTCCGGCGTCTATGATCTGCGCAGCTTCATGGACGGCTTGTACGACGACAACTTTCTATTTCAACAATCCCGTCGACTACCTTTCCAACCTGTCCGATCGGCTGGTACTACCAGCAACTGGCCACATGCGACATTCATCTGATCACCGGTACCGGTCCATGGGAGAACAGCGGCCCCACTTATCGCCTCTCCGAAGTCCTCTCCAGCAAAGGCATTCGCCATTCCGTTGACAATTGGGGCCCTGAAGGCGGCCACGATTGGCCTTTCTGGAAAAACCAGATGCGCCAATACATTTCGCAACTCTATTGAACCAGCTGTCACTTGAGAGGTTCCTGGGTCAGTCTCTCTTCAACCGAGGGTCACACGACCTTTGCGAATAAGCGGTAGATTCTCCTTGCTCTTTTTCTTACTCCGAAATTAACTAATCGGAGGAAAACTAGGCGAGCTCCAATTCTTTCAAGCTTATACCGGCCCTTCTCGATCACCTGATCTTCATCAATCCACACATCGCAATTCCTTGTTAGCACATCCACATGCGTCCGCGATTTCCAATTTGCATGGGTCTGGCTGCCATACGGATCGCCAAACGCAATATGCACCCCGGGAAATTTCTCATCCTGCAGCAGGATCCCGATCATCCGCGACAGCCCAAGATTTGTTCCAAACGCCAGTTCGCCCACTCGGTCACTGTTCTCATCCGTATGGCAATACGACCCAAAATTCTTTCTCCAGATCTTTTCGCCCGCATTCCGCTCGCATCAATCGTCCGCCGTCAATCTCAGTACCAGCGGCGTCGCCTGCAAATCCCCGTATTTTCCATTAAAATAATCGCCCGCCGTCGCATCGCAAACAAATCGGCCATCCACGGTCGCCGGCGTCGTGAATACTTCTCCCGCCGGTAGATTTGACCAATAACTCGGGCTGATCAATCCGCTTGTTTTCACCCAATCCAATCCGCGGTCAAAATGCGCGCTGAAAATGCGGTCCCCGCTCCTGTTTTACCGTTAGCGATTCCGCCCTCAACATTCGCTCGCGCAGCTTGTCGCTCAAGCGGTCCACCATCCGGTAATCCGCGCGCATGCCTTGTTGCATAATCTCCGGCGTCACCCCGATCATGTGTGCGTAGCGGATCTGCCTCCGCTCCACCACTCTCACAATAGCCATCCGTGCGCCCAATTCGCCAGGTTGCGGCGTCATGCACAAGATCCCCACGTCTGCCTTTTCCAAGCCTCCAGCACCTGTCCGGCGCGCTGATCCACCGGCCGCGGTCCCAAATTCCTCCAGCAACAACGGAGTAATTTCCGCTCCCGCTTCCTTCAATCGCCTTTTCCAGGCTCGCCGCTACGCTCCGGCTCACCTCATCCGCAATCAATGTCAACGCGTTCTCCTTCGCGCGCACACCCAGGCACACGTCCACGGCGTTTTTCGCCCCCGCCATCAACTCACTCGGTGCATTTCCAAAGGACATTCTTACTATTTTACCGAATTGTCTCCCGCTGCCAATTCCGCACGCAAGCATTCCAGTCAGGCGCAGGATTAGCCCGGCATTCCCAATTTGCTCATCTTTTTACTTTGGCAATTCGTCGGCCTGTCCTTTTCGGCTTCCACCCGGAACGACGGAATCTGTCCTCCCCCGCTGGTCACATTCGCCAAATCGCTGTGCGCTCAAACGTGTCAAAAATCCTGCCAACTTTCCTCGGAACAGATACGGAGCAAAATCCACCAGCATCTCCCTCATCTCTACCTTGCCGCTGCCCACAATGATGGGAAAAGTTCACGCCGCAGGGGAATCTTCTCCTGCACGATCCAGCAACCGTATTCGTTCGATTTCGTGCCACCTGGCAGTGCTTCTTCAGTGCCTTGTCCCATTCTTTCGCGTTCACCTTCCAGCCCAGCGTCACGCCTATTCCGCCGTATTCATCGCTGGGCTTCAGCACCAGGACTCTTCGATGTTTACGAATGTACTTCAACAATTCTATCGGTTCGTCGTCGTAATCTGATCTCACATCCTCAACCACCCGCGTCCATGGTACATGCCGTTGAATGATTTCTCTTTCCTCCGACGAAAACAATCCGCGTTGCTCCCATCTGTAAGCACAGCAAAAAATGCTTTTACATGCGGAATTTTGCACCGAAAATTATTTGCCACACACGTAGTTCCCGCCTCATACCCCTTTACCAGTGCTTCGCATTCTTTTGGTCTCGCCACAATATCGTTGATCAGCACTCTTCGATACAAGAGGTCGATCTTCTTTCCCTTTGCGGCCAATCGTTTTCCGTCAAATTCCAGTTCTCGAGGGTCTGCCAGCACTACGGGTATTCCCATCTTCTCAAATCGTTCCTGCAAAATCTCAAATTCACTCCACGTCGGCACTTCTTTCCAATCCACGATAGCCATTGTGGCTTGTGCGTTTGCCGCCCCAATCCACATAGGTTTGCACCAACGCATCCAATAATTTTGCACTTAACGGATAGCTGTGCACCTCAAACCGCTTTTCAAAAGCCCCCATCACCGGAGTCTTCCGGAAGATCTCGGATAGCGTTTCCGAATATCCTGCACCCGCGGGGGATTCTCCGTTGTACTCGGTGAACATCAGGGAATTAGGCAGTAGAAATGCATCCAGCCGCGAAGCCGTGCTCGCCGGCCCGAATCCCGTTGTCATTCGCGCAAGGCGCTCCTCTTCCGGTCGCAGATGGAATTGCCTGAAAAGGGAATCATCTTGCAGTGCTGCTATCGTCAAGCGCTCGGCCACAGTCGCAATCGTTTCGGATACCCGCCGTACGCGTGCTTCATCCGCAGGAGAAAGGAAAAACGGTCGCAGAAAAGGGCAGTGTACTCGCCGGCCAAACGTCAGTTTTGCCGCCCGCAACCTACCTAGAAATGTCCTTGGGAATCCAGGCGATTCTTTCAACACTGGTCGTAGCAATTTATCCCACTGCTTCGCTGCCTCATTCAGACCAGTTGCTTTTGTTTTCGCTTTTGCCCGCTTCATTGTTTCGGTTTTCCTGCAATGGCTGGTTGCCCGGCCCCTGTTCTTGCCGGTGCGCCCGTAAACCCCCCGGGTGCTGTTGCCGATCCCCAGCATCTCTTCCCAACGCGGCCAGGTATTTGCCGCATTTCCCTTCAATGCTCGATCAATTACCAGGCGCGACATCTTATCCAGCACGTGCTCAAAATAAAATTCTGTGATGCGGTCTCGCTCGAAGTCCGGCGCTGGATTCAGGAAGTCAATGGCGTAGGGCACCCCGTCCTTTACAGCGAACTCGATCGTGTTCATCTCGTAGCCCAGCGCTTGATTGATCGTCTGGGCATCTTTCACTACCCGTGCACCAACTTCCGCTGTCAGATAGTTGTGTTCCACCAGGTAGCGCCGCTCCTTCGGGTCATACTTCACGGGCAATATATCCATCTTGCCGAACGTGAAGCACCGTACGTACTCCTTGAAATCGATGAACTCCTGCAGCGTCATGCAATACGGTGAAGTTTTGTCGTACGCCGCCAACAGTTCCTCTTTGTTAGCTACCTTATATACGTGCTTCCAACCACCACCTGAAAACGGCTTTAGAATTGCCGGGCGCCCAACGTAATCCAGCAAATCGTCCCAATCAACGGGGTACTTCATATTGCGCAGCGATTCAGCGTTGATATCGACGTCCGCCGGATAACCTTTTTGTGGCAGCAGCACCGTCTTCGGAATCGCGATCCCAAGCTTTGCCATCACCGAGTAATTGAAATACTTGTCATCCGCCGTCCACCAGAACGGATTGTTGATTACGTAGGTTCCCTGCAGGACTGCATGTTTCAAATACCCACGGTAGTACTCCACTTCATGCGAAATTCTATCTACGATCACTCGGTATTCGGCGGGTTCATTCATTTTTGTGCCGCCTAGCTTTACAAACTCAGCGGTCACTCCGTCTTTTTTGCCCAACTCATTGACGCGTGCAACGAATGCTGGAGGAAAACTGAACTCCCGCCCGCACATCAATCCCACTTTAGCCATCTCTGTTCCTCCCGCCGTATGTCACTCGCCTGAAACACAAAATCGCGGATTATTGCTTAGCTCACGGTGTTCGCGCTATTCGTCCGGCCGTCCATCGTGCCTCCACGAGTTTCCGTTACCAGGTGTCTCACCACATCCTTCAAATCGCCGGTTTGTTCAAACACTCGCAATTGTCGTTCTGCGCTCGTTCCGTTGTTCAAGATGGTGTGCACATACTCCACGGCGCTGCGGCTTCCCAATTCATCCAATACGTCGTCCACAAATTCCAGCAATTCCGGCATCAGTGCCCGCATGGGCACTTCTGCTTCTTTTCCGAAGTCGATAAATTTCCCTTCGATTCCATAGCGCGCCGCGCGCCATTTGTTCTCTTCAATCAACGCCCGCCGATACAATCGCCAGCTGATATTTTTCGTGTACAGTTTGTGCAGCTTCACTACAATTGCTTGCGTCAAGGCCGCAATCGCCACAGCCTCTTCCACGCGCGTTGCCACGTCGAACATTCGGAATTCCAGCGTCCCAAAAGCCGGGTGTGGCCGCACGTCCCACCAGATTTTTTTCGGATTGTCGATGCAGTGTAGCTTCACCAGCAGATTTACGAAGTTTTCATACTCGCTCCAGGACAGGAACTGCTCGGGGATTCCGGTTCGTGGAAATCGACGAAATACCGTAGTCCGGAACGATTTCAGGCCGGTGTTGCGTCCCATCCAGAACGGTGAGCTCGTGGAAAGTGCCAGTAAGTGCGGGAGAAAATACCGGACCATATTCATCATATCGATGGTGGTCTGTTTATCCGGCATCGCGATGTGTACATGCATGCCGAAAATCAGCAGGGACCGTGCCAATTGCCCCATCTCTTCCACGATATTCTGGTAGCGTTCGCCGGGAGAAATAATCTGATCGATCCAGCTTGAGAAGGGATGAGTTCCCGCCGCAGCAACCTGCAGCCCCGTTTTTTCCGCTGCCGAAACCAGCTCACCACGCGTTCTGTGCATCTCCAAACGCAATTCGCTGACGTTTTCGCAGATCTTCGTTCCCGTCTCTACGATAGATTGGTGCATTTCCTGCTTCACCTGGTCGCCTAAGCCATGGGAAGCCGCGGATAACAATTGGATGACGTGCGAGCGCAGCGCCAACGTCTCTGGATCTATGATCTGGAATTCTTCTTCGACACCGATGGTGAAGCGGTGAGCCA
The DNA here is from genome assembly GCA_963837885.1 of Candidatus Acidiferrales bacterium. Taxonomy (GTDB): domain Bacteria; phylum Acidobacteriota; class Terriglobia; order Acidiferrales; family UBA7541; genus Acidiferrum. Next base: position 30,407 of record CAWIPD010000028.1, read on the forward strand.
TAGCAGGCCCTCCGATTGCTCATATCACTTCTGATTACAGCGGACCAGTATCATACCCCCACAGTCACACACTTTGCATCTTTAAGTCTCAATGATTGCCGCTCGCTTTCTGGCGGATCGCCTTCTGTCCCCCTCCCCGCTCAATTTGGTCCTAGACTCTTGGCTCACCACTTGCCAGAATCTTCGCCATGCAAATCGCACCTTTCCGCATCGAGCAGTACTTTGGTAAGTATGAGTTCACAGCCAAGTACCTACTCTCCTCCTCTGACGCCGAATCTCGCACTATCGCCGACCTTCTCTCCCTTGAACCAAATGCTCACGACGCTTTCCTGAAACACTGGTGCGGCTATACCGAAACTCCGGGAGCTCCTTGGCTCCGCGAGACCATAGCCTCGCTCTACAAAAATGTCCGCGCTCAAGATATTTTTGTGGTTGCCGCGGCCGAAGAAGCCATCTTTCTCTTCTATCACGCGTTACTTTCCCCTGGTGATCACGCCATAGTGGAGACGCCCTGTTATGAAAGTGCCTTAAATCTAGTGAAGAGCACCGGTGCCACCGTATCGAGTTGGCAGCGACATGCAGAAAATAACTGGGCTCATGATCTTGCCGCTCTCGAATCTCTAATTCAGCCGAATACACGCGCTATCTATATCAATACGCCTCATAATCCCACCGGTCTGCTCATGCCACTCGAAGTTTTCCAGCGTGTGCTTGCACTAGCTTCAAAACAGGGTATCTACGTTTTTTCCGACGAAGTCTATCGCGAGCTCGAGCACAATCCCTCCACCCGCCTCCCTGCTGCCTGCGACCTCTACGAACGCGCTGTGAGCCTGGGTTCCATGAGCAAAACCTACGGTCTTCCCGGGCTTCGATTGGGCTGGCTAGCTTCGCGCGATTCGCAAATTCTCGCCAAGTGCACCGAACTCAAGTACTACACGACCATCTGCAGCAGCGCTCCCAGTGAATTTCTTGTCGACCTTGCCCTTCGGCACCGTGAAATTCTTGTTAACCGCAATCGCCAACTTGTCCTTCGCAATCTCAATTTGCTATCCGCGTTCCTCTCGCGCCGTTCGGACCTCTTTGCTTGGACCCCACCGAACGCCAGCCCCATCGGGTTCGTGCAGTTCAAACCTGCACAGGACGTCCACCAATTCTGCGAGACGGTGGTCGAACAGTCAGGCGTTCTGTTGCTTCCCGGCTCCATTTACGATCAGCCCCGCCATATTCGTTTTGGCTACGGCCGCGCCAACATGCCCGAGTCGCTCGCGCATCTCGATGAATGGCTCACTTCCCATTACAAGAAGTAGTGTTCTGGTCTGACGCTTGTCTTCGCTTATCGATACGCTCCATGTACCCTCGACGCCAACTCTGCGAAGTCTGCGGGGATCCTTCTTCTTCGTGCTCGAAAAGAAAAACGCGCACTGACCAAGTCAATGCGCGTTTCCACTGTTCCGAATTAGGGTCTACGAAAAATTTGTCAACTCTAGGCTGCTCCCATCGATCTTCGAGCTTGGAAGCATTCCCGGCAAAATACCGGTCGCCCTTGTGTGGGCCGGAAGGGAACCGTGGTTTCCTTTCCGCATTGCGAGCATGTGGTCTTCGTTTCGGCTCGCGTCTGAGTGGCTCCGCCACTTCCTCCGCCCTCGGCGCGCTTTGCCTTACAGGCCTTGCACCGCTTTGGCTCGTTCTTGAACCCTTTGTCGGCGAAAAACATCTGCTCGCCGGCTGTAAATACGAACTCGGCACCGCATTCCGAACACTTCAGGACTCTATCGTGGAATTCCATGAGCACTCCCCCTGAGACCCCTTTCGGGCAGGGGGAGCGCGTAGGTCTTCCACCATGGGCCTTTGGTTGTACTTAGACCTGTACTCCGGGATTGCCGGGCACGGATCCCTGGGGCTTGCGATCGAAGAATTCCACTAATACCCAAACGACTCTGCCTGATAGGGGCCTGATCCCGGAAGTGCGGCGCCGAGCCTCGTCACGCGCAGGGGAACTAATCCTGCTCGCGACGCTGCTTCTTGCGCAGTCGCTTCCGCGAAAGCGCTTCTTTAGCCCGGCGCTTCTCGCCCGGCTTCATATAGAAGCTGTGCTTCTTGATTTCCTTGATGATGTCTTCTTGCTGCACTTTCCGCTTGAAACGACGGAGTGCATTCTCAAGAGACTCACTCTCTTGAATGACTACTTCTGCCAATGTATTTCACCCCAGTTCCGGTTCGGATTGGATGATTGCAGCGCCTCACTGTTGCCTTGGGCACTGCGCCTGATACATTATCGCACGAGGTTGCTGGCTTCTTGTAGTCAATTCCCCCTATCCAAGTCAAGCACTCTTTATGGCAAAGGGCCCGTACTCCTCCTTCTATCTATCTTTCGTATACTGTTACTAGAAAGGTTAACTCTCACCTCGGGGGGTCATCTCATATCTCCTTCTTGCCACTCCTGTTACACTAAGCTGCTTCTTAAACCTGCTACGGGAGTTTCCCTTCATGCCCGATATGCGCGATGCCCTAGCTGTGCTTCTAGCCGGTGGTCAAGGCGAGCGACTTTGGCCCCTCACTCGCGACCGCGCTAAGCCCGCTGTCCCATTTGGCGGCCTCTATCGCATCATCGATATCACTCTTTCCAATTGTGTGAATTCCGGACTTCGCCGCGTCTTCGTACTCACCCAGTACAAAGCACTTAGCCTCAGTCGCCATACCCGCGCCGGCTGGTCTCCCCTGATGGGTCTTGGCGAGTTTATTGAAGTCCTTCCTCCGCAGATGCGAGTCTCGCAGCAGTGGTATCAAGGTACCGCCGACGCTGTGTATCAGAACATTTATTCTATAGGCAGCGAGCGTTCTAAGTACGTCTTCATTCTTTCCGGCGACCACATCTACAAAATGAATTACGCCAAAATGCTCCAGCAACACGTTGATTCCGGTGCTGACGTTACTGTTGCCACGATCGAAATCGCTTCCGAGGAAGCGGCCAAGCAATTTGGCGTTATCGAAACGGATAGGAACTGGCGAATTGTCGGGTTCGAGGAGAAACCAGCCAAACCCAAAGTCTCACCGCACAAGCCCACCCACTGCAACGCTTCGATGGGCGTTTACATTTTCAATACTCAACTCCTGATTCCCATGCTCCTCGCCGATTCCGAGGATCCTAAATCCGCCCATGATTTCGGCAAAGACATCCTTCCGCGCATCATTTCCAAGAATCGTGTCTTCGCCTATAACTTCATCGATGAAAATAACGAGAAATCCCTCTACTGGCGCGACGTTGGAACGATCGACGCCTATTACGAGGCCAACATGGACCTGGTCGGTGTATCCCCGGTCTTCAACCTGTACGACAAAAATTGGCCCCTGCGCACCTGGCAGCAGCAATATCCTCCCGCCAAATTTGTTTTCGCCGATCCCGACCGTATGGGCGTTGCCCTCGACTCAATCGTCGGCGGTGGCTCCATTCTCTCGGGGGGTAAAGCTCAGAATTGCGTGGTGGGTTACGACGTGCGCATTAACAGCTACTCTGAAGTGGCCGACTCCATCATTTATAATCACGTCAACGTCGGTCGCCACTCGCGCGTTCGTCGTGCCATCATTGACCGCCACGTCAGCCTCCCCGAAAACACAGAAATTGGTTTCGATATAGAAGCCGACCGCCGGCGCTTCCACGTCACTTCTTCCGGTATTGTCGTGGTAGTTCGTCAGGAATCCCTGATCGAAGAACCCGAACCCGAATAGCACGGTTCTCTCTCCGAATCGGCGAGTTTTTAGATCTACCATTTCCGACGTGTCCCCCGTCACCCCCCGTCTGCCCGCCCTTTGCTACAATGTTCAGTTCTATATCTCTCAGGAGACACCACAAACATGTCCACTAAAATTACCCGCGTTCACGCCCGCCAGGTACTCGACTCGCGCGGCAATCCCACTGTTGAAGCCGAGGTCACTCTGGAATCTGGAGCGTTCGGCCGCGCCATCGTTCCTTCCGGTGCTTCCACGGGCGAACATGAAGCTCTCGAGCTTCGCGACGGCGATAAATCAAAATATCTCGGCAAAGGCGTGCTGAAGGCCGTAGCCAACGCCAATGGCGAGCTCGCTAAAGCCGTCACTGGAACTGATGCCGCCGATCAGCGCACTCTGGATCACAAGATGATTACTCTGGATGGCACTCCCACCAAATCCCGTCTCGGCGCCAACGCGATCCTTTCCATTTCCATGGCCGCTGCGCGCGCCTCTGCTGTTGCACTCAAACAGCCGCTTTACAAATATCTTTCCCGCTACTCTACTGATACGTCTGCCAATCTCCTGCCTGTTCCCATGATGAACATTCTGAATGGTGGCGCGCATGCCGACAGTTCCGTAGACTTCCAGGAATTTATGGTTATGCCGATTGGTGCTGCCGAATTTCCGCGAAGCTCTGCGCTGGGGCGTTGAAGTTTTCCACGCTTTGAAGGCCGCGCTGAAAAAGCATGGCTATTCCACTTCCGTGGGAGATGAAGGTGGCTTTGCTCCTAGCTGCAAGTCCAACGAGGAAGCCATACAGATCGTTCTGGAGGCAATCTCCACTGCTGGCTACAAACCCGGCGAGCAAGTCTCCATCGCACTGGACCCTGCCGCCAGCGAATTTTTCGACAAGGCCAGCGGTAAATATGTTTTCAAGAAGTCCGACAAGTCTGTGCATACATCCGCGGAGATGACTGCTTACTGGACGAATTGGGTCGAGAAATATCCCATCGTCTCACTCGAAGATGGGATGGCCGAAGACGACTGGGCCGGATGGAAATTACTGACGCAAAGCGTGGGCAACAAGTCCTCCAAAAAGAAAATCCAGCTCGTCGGTGACGACCTTTTTGTCACGAACACAGAGCGCCTTTCTCGGGGCATCAACGAAGGGATTGCCAACTCCATCCTCATCAAGCTCAACCAGATTGGCACGGTCTCTGAAACCATTGATGCAATCGAGCTGGCTCGTAAAGCCGGTTACACTTCTGTTATCTCCCATCGTTCCGGTGAATCAGAGGATACGTTCATTGCTGATCTTGCCGTCGCTACTGCTGCCGGCCAGATCAAGACAGGTTCCGCGTCGCGTACTGACCGCATCGCCAAGTACAACCAACTCCTTCGCATTGAAGAAGAGCTTGGTGCCGCCGCCCGCTTCAACGGCAGGGCTCCTCTACAGTAGGAAGCGCGCAGAAAATTACAAGCCGCACTCTGGCAGGTTTCGGGGTGCGGCTTTTTTGTCCGATGTCCGCAACTCTCCTGCTTTCTTTGTCCTACCTCCTTGTGACCACCGGCACTGCCCTTATAGACCCTGCTTCCTAACATGGGACCGTGGTAACCTCTGCTCAAACCCTTCCTGTTCCTGATGTTTGGCGCCCAGCAATTAATCCCTGGTGGATCGCCTTCACAGTCATGCTGGCTACCTTTATGGAGGTGCTCGACACCAGCATCGCCAACGTAGCCCTTCCTCACATCGCCGGATCTATTTCTGCGGGCATTGACGAAAGCACGTGGGTGCTGACCTCATATCTGGTGTCCAACGCTATCGTCCTTCCGCTCACGGGCTGGTTCTCCCGGCTCTTTGGCAGGAAGCGCTTCTACATGGGTTGTGTGACGATCTTCGTCGTCAGCTCCCTTCTCTGTGGTTTGGCTCCCAGTCTGCCACTGTTGGTGTTCTTCCGAGTCCTGCAGGGCGCAGGTGGTGGAGGGTTGCAGCCCATCTCGCAAGCCATCCTGGTGGAGAGCTTCCCGCGCCAGAAACAGGGCATGGCCATGGCCATATATGGCATGGGAGTGGTTGTCGCTCCCATACTGGGGCCAACGCTCGGCGGTTGGCTTACAGATAACTATTCCTGGCGTTGGATCTTCTTCATCAATCTCCCCGTGGGTCTCCTCTCACTTTTCCTCACCGCAACTCTCATTTCTGATCCGCCGCATGTTGCGCGTAAAGCAAAAGGCGAACGTCTGCGCATTGACTACATCGGCCTCGGCCTTCTCAGCGTCGGTCTCGGCTTCCTTCAGGTGGTCCTCGACAAAGGCCAGCGCGACGACTGGTTCTCCTCTCACTTTATCGTTTGGTGTGCCGCTGCTTCGCCATCGGCTTGATCGGCGTAATTTTTTGGGAGCTCCGCCAGAAGGAACCGATCATCGAACTGCACCTCTTTAAAGACCGGAATTATGCGGCTGCCACGTTTACCATGTTCGCGCTCGGAATTGTTTTGTACGGCACCACTGTTCTGCTCCCCGTTCTGCTGCAGACTCTGGTCGGCTACACCGCGCAACTCAGCGGGTTAGTTCTTTCGCCAGGCGCGATCGTCACGCTGGTTACTATGCCGCTCATCGGTGCCCTTCTGGTGAAGCACGATCCGCGTCGGCTGGTCGTAGTAGGTCTGGTGATTCTTGCCGTCGGCATGTTTCAGCTTTCCAAGCTCAGCTTGTATGCCAGCTTTGGTACTTTTGTTTTTGTCTGGATGATTTCCCGCGGAGGACTGGGGTTCCTGTTTGTGCCAATCAACGTGATGGCCTTTTCCTTTGTGCCCAAGGAAAAGATGAACAACGCCACAGGTATGATCAATCTCGCGCGCAATATCGGTGGCAGCGTCGGTATTTCTTTGGTAACAACATTGCAAGCTCGGCTCGCGCAGAAACATCAGGCCGACCTGATTAGCAATCTATCGCCCATTAATGCCCGTTACCGCGCCATGCTCCAGGGGTTGACTGGTGCGTTGCACATTCACGGTGAGAGTATCGCCACGGCCACGCAACAGGCCCAGGCAATCCTCTACGGAGAAACCCAACGCCAGGCCGCCATGCTTGCATTCATCGATGTATTTTGGATTCTCGGTGTTGTTTGTATTGCCATGATCCCGCTTGTCTTCATTATGAAGAAAGCGCCGCCGCATCAGCCTGTGCCTTTAGCACACTGAAGATCGAAACCTACGATTGCCCTCATTATTTGTGATTCGGATTGTTGCTTTGATTACGCGAAATTTTACGCCTTTGCCCGCAACTCTTTCTTGCTTTTGTCTTTGCGACGCAAATGGGACGCCACCAGGCGCACTTCGTCGTAGCTGATCTCCTCTGGCAACGCGTCCTTGATCGGCCGAAGTAGTTCCATGCCCAGCTTTTCGCATGCTTCTTTGATCGCGCGGTAATGCTCCGGCCTCATCCAGTCTTCTTTGAATTCCGCTTCTCCGCTTTCGATCAGGCTGGAGATCAATGCCACGACCGTGCTCACTTTTTCTGCCCCGCCGCTGCGCAATTTCTTCGAATGTATTGCCCTGTTGCAGCATCTCCAGGGTTTCTCTCGCCGGGCTGGACGCTTTTGCCTGCCAGTCGTTTCTGGCGCGCTCGCCTGCTTGGAATTTCTTCAGTGCGCTCAGAATCTCTTCGCCATAAAGTTGTGCTTTATTCTCGCCAATCCCGGAAACCAGCAAAAGCTGATCGTGTGTTTTCGGTTGCACACGGCACAATGCCTCCAGCGTCGAGTCGTGCACTACGATAAACGCGGCCACGCCTTTTTCCTTGGCCTTGTTCCGCCGCCACTCCCGTAGGTAATCCATCATTTCTTCGTTTACATCGCTTGCCATGAAACCAGAGTAACCACCGTCGTACTGCTCCAAGCGTTTTGACGGCATTGACCGAACGGCACCCGCTCGACTGCTGCGGCGCTTCCGCGAACTTCCTTCGCTTCGCATCCACATGGGCAGGCCGGCGCAGGCGTCACACTGGTCGCATTTCTGCCATTTCACCGTTTCGCCAAAATGTTCGCAGATCAGCTGCGGCCGGCAATGCGCCGCCTCGACAAATCGTTCCATCTGGTTATAGCGGTCCCAGGCGCGTTTCTGTTCCTGCGAATCACCGATCTTGTTGATGAAATAGGTGCGCAGACCTATGTCTTTTTTCTGCCACAGCAAATAACAATCGGCGGGCAATCCGTCCCGTCCGGCCCGCCCCGTTTCCTGGTAAAGCTGCTCGATACTCTCGGGCAGTCCCAAACGAATTACCGCACGCACATTCGGTTTGTTGATGCCCAATCCAAATGCGATGGTGCCAACAAGCACGCGCACTTCTTCGCTCATCCACTTTTCCTGATTTTCGCGCCGCGCATTGCTCTCCATTTGTCCGTGATAACCGATGGCCGCGATGCCATTTTCCTCCAGCATGTCCACGATCTCGCCGACCCGGGCCACGGTAGGTGAATACACAATTACGTTGCCGCTGCGCGCGTTCTTCACGGCGGTCAGCAGTAGTTCGTCCTGCAGATCGCCATTACACTCCTTCACCAGATAGCGCAGATTCTGGCGATAAAAGCTGGTAACTGACTTCAGTGCATTGTGCAGTTTCAATTGCTGCACAATGTCGTGACGCACCTGTTTTGTGGCACTGGCCGTGAATGCGGCAATCGGCCTGTCCGGAAATTGTTCGCGCAGCTTTTTCAATTGGCGATATTCGGGGCGGAAATCGTGGCCCCATTCGGAAATGCAATGGGCTTCGTCGATAGCGAAGAACGACACCGGAACTTTCTTCAGCCAATCTGAGGTTCCCTCCATCACCGCGCGTTCAGGCGAAAAATACATCAGCCGGTACTCGCCGGCCACTGCCTTTTGCTTCACTTCGCGACGCTCAGATTCGGCTACGGAGCTGTTCAGGAACACCGCGGGGATCCCCATCTGACGGAGTTGCGCCACCTGGTCCTGCATCAGAGCTATGAGCGGCGAGATCACCACCGCCGTTCGCTGCTCGTCCAGCACCGCTGGCAACTGGTAGCAAAGGGATTTTCCGCCACCCGTGGGCATCACCACGCAGACATCCTGTCCTGCCGAGAGTCCACGCACGATCTCTTCTTGTTTGGGACGAAAGCCGTCGTAACCCCAGTAGCGCTTCAGCGCCGCGTGGAATTTGTCAGTCCCGGCCCTTAGCCCGTTCTCGCCGCCGGTTTTGACTTGCTGTGTTCCTGGCAAACTATCGCTCCCCATATGAGGGTATCACGGTCTCGTGCCAGTTTCGCCTTATATTCGCCATGAAGTCAAGTCATAAGTGCTCATATAACGCATCAGTTATCAAAAGAAGTTGAGAAGCCGTGGAAGCTACGCCCTCCCCTATACCTCTTGAAGAGCTCGACAATTCATCTTTTTTCTCTTGCTCCGTGATGCAGGTCACAACCTGCCGATGTGATACCAAGTTAAATATTGTTCCATGAGCATAATGCTCTTCTACTGGCTGCCCATCAGTTGGTCACTCTATGTGCTGGTTCTTAGAGACGAAACCGCACGCCTTGACCTGCTTTACTGGAACGCTTGTTTGTATCCTGGAACCCCGGCCGAGACTTCTTGTTGAGCAGGATCTTGTAATAGTCACAGAAAACCGCACACCGCCACGCCGAATCCACGATTAACCCACCTGAACGTCGCGCCACTCTCAAACTTTCTCTATTAAGGGGCTCTATCCACCCATGAACGAAAAGAGGTTGCTGGAGTCACGCCGAGAAATTATCATCGCTGGCGCGATGTCGGGGAGGCAATAAAGCCATGAAGCTATTTGCAGCAATTATGATCGCTTTGCTCGGAATGATGCTGGGTGGGAGTACCGTTGCAGCGCAGGAATGGTCGCAACCTTGGGCGCGTGAACGAATCGCCAAGTCGCCACGGCATAGTGAGTGGGTGACGGTGAAGCACGGCGACCGTAACATCCAGACGCTGATTGTCTACCCTGAATCGAAGGACAAGCGCCCGGTGGTCTTGGTGATCCATGAAATCTTCGGTCTCAGTGACTGGGCCCAGGAACTTGCCGATGAAGTGGCGGCCGCCGGGTACATTGCGGTCGCACCGGATCTGTTGAGCGGGATGGCCCCCAATGGTGGCCGAACGAAGGATTTTCCTGAAGGCACTGTTACGGAGGCCGTAAGCAAGCTAAACCCCGATCAGGTGACCGCGGACCTGAACGCCGCAGCCGACTATGGTTTGAAGTTGCCCGCCTCCAACGGCAAATTGTATGTCGCGGGATTCTGTTGGGGGGGCGGCCAGACTTTCCGGTTTGCTACGAATAGGGGTGACTTGTCGGCCGCGTTTGTGTTCTACGGTCCCCCTCCGGATAAGGACGCTATGACGCGCATTAAGGCCCCGGTCTACGGTTTCTATGCAGGAAACGACGCGCGCATTGGCGCGACCGTCCCGGATACTATCATCGCTATGAAAGCTGCAGGCAAAACGTATGAGCCGGTAACTTATGACGGTGCCGGACACGGGTTCATGCGTGCCGGAGAAGCTCCGGACGCCAACGAGGCGAACAAGAAGGCGCGCGAAGAATCCTGGAAACGTTGGAAGAGCTTGATGTAATGTGAAACGCATCTGCTGAACGCTTTCGATTCGCGCTCGAAACATGTTTGAAGACTGGCTTGGAGAGCCAGATCTCCCTGAGCCACGGCTGACAGTGACTTATCCGAGTGATTTGACCCTGAGGAGCGAACCTATGCCAGGTGCCTATCTGTTGAAAACGGAACCGTCCGAGTATTCTTTTGCCGGCCTACTGAAGGACAAGGAGACTGTATGGGATGGCGTGGCAAATCCCACCGCAGTCATGCACATGAGGGAGATGAAGGCGGGCGATCGCCTCATCATTTATGAGACGGGTAATGTCAAAAGCGCGGTAGGAACGGGCACTGTCCTCTCTGTCAATGCTGCGGACCCGAAGAACCCGGTAGTCAAGCTCAAGGTGGGGAAGCCTTTAGCCAAGCCAATTTCCTTGGATCAAATCAAGAAAAACAAGCTGTTTGCGAAATCGCCCCTGGTGACAATCGGACGACTGTCCGTGGTCCCGTTGACGGCGGAGCAGTTCCAAGCTCTTGCTGAACCGTAGCCTCTTCATAGCCACGTAAGATATTTACAAATATATACTTAGGAGAGTTTCTGCAAAGATCCCCGCGGAAGGTCTACGATCGTTTCCGTTCATTTAATTCCGCTATTTCGCCCCGACGCCGGCCGGCCCGGGTTGATGCCTATGCCACCATCCTCCCGATTTGGGCACGGAATAGAGTGGAGCTGTCTTCACGTGGGAGTGCTTTTCGTGGTGCCACCAATGGAATCTGTGGACATGAATCTTTTGTGACTTTCCGTCGGTGCCCGCCCCTTGAGGGTGTTGCGCGGAGGCAGGAGAGAGAGGCCAGGCCGCTCAGAACGAGTAAGCAAACGCAGACGCGAAGATGTCGTTTCATTCGAGGGCCTCCACCTATACGTTTTTCGCATGCTGGAGGGGGGCAAAGATACTGTACGGAAGTACTTTGTAGCGAGATAGCTACGGGCCGACACTGTACGTAAGGACAGGTGACGGAAAATGATCGGAAAGCGCTTGTCTTAGCTCTCGGGACCCGCGGGGCATACTGTCGGCGGTTCATGGAAAGCCGCTTCAAAAAATGAAAAGCAAGACCCAGCCGCCTCAATCGACGCTTAGACAAAATGACCTACAAAATCCCAGCGGTTGTTGTTCATGGCGCACGATGCCATAATTTGAGACTTGCAGGATGGCGTCGCCGGGACGTCGGGGTGTTTTCGACCTCCCGGCTGCGCTGGTTCAGGGAGGCTCTATGGCGTTACGCGATAACTGGATTGAAAAGCGGGAAATGGCACAGGCGGGAGCGAATGGAAACCGCAATATGTCGCAGATGCATTTGGCGCGGCTCGGGGTCATTACCGAGGAGATGGAGTATGTCGCCAAGCGCGAAAAGCTGGAGCCGGAACTTGGTCCGCAGCGAAGTGGCGCGGGGCCGCGCGATTATTCCCGCAAATATCCATCACCGTAACCTCGAGCCAATGGGGATCGGGGTTGCATTCAAATGCAAGATCAACGCCAACATTGGAAATTCTTCGACGAATTCGGACGTAAGCCGAAGAACTAAAGAAATTCCATCATGGCGTTCACTACGGCGCGGATACGGTCATGGATTTGTCCACCGGGGGAAACATTCCGGAGATCCGTAAAGCGATCATCGATGCTTCGCCAGTGCCTATCGGAACAGTACCTGTTTATGAAGCGATATCGCGAGTGCGGCGTCCGGAAGATCTGACGATCGACCTGATGCTTGAGGTGATCGAGGAGCAAGCCCAGCAGGGCGTGGATTATATGACGATTCACGCAGGCGTTTTGCGGGAGCATGTCCCACTGGTGCGCAAGCGCATAACCGGAATTGTTTCTCGCGGCGGTTCGTTGATGGCTCACTGGATGGAGCATCACAAGAAGCAGAATTTCCTGTACGAGCGATTCGACGAAATCGTGAAAATTTTCAAGAAACACGATGTGAGTTTTTCGCTCGGGGATGGTATGAGGCCGGGATGCCTGGCGGACGCCAGCGATGAGGCGCAATTCGCCGAGCTGAAGGTGCTCGGTGAGCTTACCAAGAAGGCATGGGCAGCAGGACGTACAGGTAATGGTGGAAGGCCCGGGCCACGTGCCCGATGGACAAGATCAAGGAACAGGTGGATAAGGAAAACGAATGGTGCTACGAGGCCCCTTCTACACCCTCGGGCCCCTGGTCACCGACATCGCGCCAGGCTATGACCACATCACCAGCGCGATCGGCGCGGCAATGATTGGCTGGTATGGCGCATCGATGCTTTGCTATGTCACGCCGAAGGAGCATTTGGGCTTGCCGAATCCGGAAGACGTCAAACAGGGTGTGATTGCGTACAAGATTGCCGCACATGCGGCTGACGTTGCTCGCCACCGCCCCGGAGCCCGTGATCGCGACGACGCATTGAGCTATGCGCGTTTCCTGTTTGACTGGAACAAGCAGTTTGAGTTGTCGATCGATCCGCCAACGGCCAAGGCCATGCACGATGAAAATTTGCCGGACGATTTCTACAAGGAAGCGAAATTCTGCTCGATGTGCGGGCCCGAAATTCTGCTCGATGAATATTACCCAACTCGCCGAAAAGGAAGGCGGCAAGGACCAGGAGGAGCGAAAGCAGAAGTTCGCGGATTTGCTGGTCAAGGTCCAGGGCGCAGGACTTAAGACTTATCTTCGGGTCCGAACGGGGTCACCGGCGTGAAACATTATCCACCGTGAATGCGTATTAATGGTTGGAGGCCGAGGGGGCTGTCTGTCCTCCCGGCGATGTATCGTGAAAGGGGTGCGTTGTGATTACCCTGATTTCTCTTATTTTTCTGTATTTCCTGCCGTCGATCATTGCGCGGGAAAGCGGGACTCCAGCGGGATATTCCTGCTGAACCTTTTCCTCGGGTGGACATTCATCGGTTGGTTGATTGCCCTCATCTGGGCATGCTCTGCGGAACCTCACTTCTATCACGCAAGAATGGTACCGATACCGGCGGGTGGACGCTTCTGCTGCCCAGTGCGGAACGTTTAGCGAATCCTCGAGCCCATTTCTGCACCTGCATGTGGCCGCACGGTCTGATACTCTGAGGTCATCCGAACTTGGCCGATGAAGTGACCGAGCGGGCGATTGCGGCGATGACCGAATCGAACACAGAAAATCTACGTGAGAGTTCAACAGCTGGGCCGAAGCTGGCCGCGGCGAAGGGATGGAGCGAGATCATTTGCCGATCGCTTTACCGGTGATCGAGAAATGCGGGCTCTCAGCCACAGATAACGTCTTGGATGTGGGATGCGGCTCGGGATGGTTGACGCGGCGCCTGGCCAGCCGCGTACCGAAGGCCGCGTCGTCGGGATGGATATTTCGGACGAAATGATGCGCTTGGCACGGCGACAAAGTCCAGGATCACGAAAATGTCTTATTCGTAACTGGCGAAGCTGCGGAAATCCCCTGGGAAGCAAATTTCTTTTCGCACGCGATTTCGGTGGAGTCCGCTTATTATTGGCCCGATCCTGGTGCGGGACTCAAAGAAATGTTCCGTGTCTTGCGACCCGGCGGCCAGCGCCTGGATTCTGATCAATTATTATCAAGACAATATCCATTGCCACCAGTGGGGCTGAGTTGCTGGCGGTCAAGACGCACTTATTGCTCGCCGAAGAATGGGCGGATTTTTTTCGCACGGCCGGCATTTCGTACAGGTCAAGCATGAACGCGTCTCGATCCCTCACCATCGCCCGGACCATACACGTGGAAAATGGTTCCGCGATGCCAAGCAATTGAAAGCATTTAAGTCCGAAGGGGCGTTGCTGGTTTCGGGCAAAAACCGTAACTCTCGCCTTAGGTAACATTGCGCCATAAAGCAGTTGCTTCTTAGGCGCGCGGCCTTAAAGGGCAACCGGAATACAAATACGCCTCATCTGCTAAATTCGATGAAAGGCACAGATCCCAGAAAGACAGGCCTGCAGCCACCGGTGACAAATGCTGCTATCCACAAATGAATTCGCCCAATCCAACTTATAAATTGCTCGTTGTCGACGACTCGCCCGGTGTACCGGAAACTCGTCGAGCAGGTGCTGTCGTCTGAACCTTATACCTGATTTTCGCCGGAACGGTCAGAAGCTATGGACCTCTACCAACAGCATTCCCCTGCATCGTGATCACCGATTGGATGATGCCGGATTTTTCCGGGCTGGAGTTATGCCGGCGCATTCGCTCGGATAATTCCCGCCCGTACACCTACTTGATATTGATGACGAGCAACACTGAAAAAGGGAACGTGGTGAAGGGGATTAAGGCAGGTGCGGATGATTATCTGACAAAACCTTTCGATCCCGGGGAAATGTTGGCGCGTATCGGCGTTGGCCGGCGAATTATCGATCTGAACCGCGAAGTCGCGCTGAAGAGCCTGAAACTGGAGGAGGCGGCTAGAACCGATCCTTTAACCGGACTGCCGAATCGCCGGGCGATAGAGGACTGGGCGGGACGGCAACTGCGTGGCGCGGCGCGTCACGGTTACTGGCTATGGGTCGTCCTCGGCGATATCGATTGCTTCAAGACGATCAACGATACGTTCGGTCATGATGCGGGCGACATCGTCCTGAGGACCTTCGCCGATATCTTGAAGAAAAATACCCGAGCGTCGGACATCTGCGGCAGACTCGGAGGCGACGAATTTTTGTTGGTTATTACCCACGTCGAGCCCGATCAGGTCGAATTGACCATAAATCGGTTTCGCGAAGAGTTTGCGGCGCTCTCTTTTCCGTTTCAGGGGCAGAGCGTAAACGTCCACGCCAGCTTTGGGGCGGCGGGATTTCACAGCAGCAACGCGGCGGAGTTTTCGGCGCTCGTGCGCAGTGCCGACCAGATGTTGTATGAAGCGAAGCGAGCCGGACGTAATTTGGTAAGAGTCTTACTTCCTTGATGGTCGGCGGCTCCTGCCGTGAATTGCATTTTCTGACCCGGGAAAATACAAAGCCGTTTTCTGGTTGTGCGGCGCGCACAAGCAGAAAATGTAGTTGTGTGGTATGATGCGGAGTGATTGCTCTTCAGTTTCGCGAGGCGGATATGAGTTTTTTGAGGGACAGTGTGGCGGTGATTACCGGGGCCGGATCGGGAATGGGGCGGTGTTTGGCTCAACAGTTGGCGGTGAAGGGCGCTTCCCTGGCTTTGTCAGATGTGAATGAAAAGGGACTAGGGGAGACGCAAGAGTTGCTCGGAACGACGCAGCGGGAAAATTACTCTGCACTTGGTGGATGTTGCTCACGAAGAACAAGTAAACGAGTTTGCGGCGGCAGTCCGTGAAGCCGAACATGGGCGTGTTTCGGTTTTGTTCAACAATGCGGGAGTGGCTTTGCTCGGGAATTTTGAAGAAATATCCATGGAGAATTTTCGTTGGCTCATGGACGTGAATTTCTGGGGCGTGATTTATGGGACAGCTATGTTTCTTGCCGATCTTGAAGAGGGAGAAGCGTGCGGCGATCGTGAATACCTCGAGCTTCTTGGGATTTGTGGGGGCGATTGGGCAAAGCGCTTATTGTGCCAGCAAATTTGCGGTTCGAGGATTTACGGAGAGCTTGCGGCACGAGCTCGAAGGATACGAACGTTCACGTAACCTGCGTTGCATCCCGGGTTCGTGCGAACCTCGATCGCAAGAATCGGCTCGGCGTGGCGACCGGGCGGAAGCAGGGCGTGTACGACGAGAGCATGGCGCGGTTTAAGCGTATCGCGCGCACGGGTCCAGACGTGGCGGCAGCCGAAGATATCTCGAAGGGGTCGCCGAACTGATGAAGCCGCGCGTATTGATCGGAGCCGATTCGCTATTTTGTTGACTCTCTGGCAACGGCTTAACCCCGACGTGGATACTGGGGCCTGTTAGCCAAGCAATTTGACGATCCCGGCGCACGGAAGTAGGCCAACGAAAGGCAAGAGTCAGTGGCCAGCCGAGCTGTGACGCAGGTCTTTGACGGGCTTCTGGAAGCAGGGGATATACTGCGCAGCAGTGAACCAGACTGGAGATGCATTGTGGGAGTGATTGACCAACGGTTTGAAAAGAACGTACTGATCACATCAGTGGATTACGTTTTCAATTGGGCGCGGAAGAGCTCCTTGTGGCCTCTGACGTTCGGCTTGGCCTGCTGTGCGATCGAAATGATTGCCTCGACGACTTCGCGATTTGATATGGCGCGATTCGGTGCGGAAGTCTTCCGTCCTTCACCGCGGCAGTCGGATCTGATGATTGTATCGGGCACTGTAACTCTCAAGATGGCTCAGGTAATTCAGCGCGTTTGGCAGCAGATGCCAGATCCCAAATGGTGCATCTCGATGGGTGCCTGTTCGAGCGTAGGTGGGCCATTCAATGCATATTCCGTGCTGCAGGGTGTGGACCGGATCGTTCCGGTCGATGTATATGTGGTTGGTTGCCCCCACGGCCCGAAGCCCTGTTTTATGCGTTCTAAAATTGCAGGACAAGATTGATGATATGACCTTGGCGAAGCGGCCAACGGAAGTGCGACTGAAGACGGAAATGGTCCAGGAATTCAAGAAAAGCGTGATGATTGCGCAGGTCCCGGAACCGGGCCGAATAGGTTGGATCGTGCGATTGGGGTTCACTAACAAATACTTGGACTGCGAAAGAGGCGAAGACGAGAATGGGATTCATCGAACGGCAAGATTGAGCGAGTTGCCACCGGGAACGGTTCGGGAATTTCAGATCGAGGGAAAAGCCGTGGCCTGGCGAATGTCGACGGGAAGATTTATGCGATCAACAATACTTGTTTGCATCGGGGAGGTCCCCTGGGTCAGGGGACGCTCGAAGGGAAAAGTCGTGACTTGCCCTTGGCACGGCTGGCAATTTGATGTAACAACCGGAAAGGTCACTGGCGAATCCGAAAGCCGGAGTAGACTGCTATCCGACGGAGATTCGTGGCGAAGACATTTTTGTTAACCTCGGGTAACACTAAAGCCATGATTTTCAATGCGTTGCACTCAGACGGTCCAGGCTCGATGCGATGAAGATCCTAAAGTTAACAAAACAAACCACTTGAGTGGCTGTTTTCGCACAGCGTGGCTACCCCATTTAACCGCTTTGCTTCGAGTAATTTAGCTATCCTCTCACATTTCGTTTGGTTTTCGTCTCGATTAAGGTATATATTGCACCCGAATTCTGGGCCGATGGCGACCTCTACTCCTCCAATACGACATTACTGGATCTTCAGCGCAGACCCACATCATTATCATTGGGATACCCTTTTCGTGAAGGGCAAAGAGATGTGGCACGGGGCTGGGTCCAAGCCAGATGCGATCCGCGCACTCAAGCAGGTAAAAAAGGGTGACAGAGTGCTCTGTTATCACTCGGCCCCAGAAAGAGCGCTCTATTCGATCGCCGAAATCACTCGCGATCCTTATCCCGATCCTCACGACCGCAAAGAGAAAAATCTCGTTGCGGATTTGCGTGCTTACGAGAAGCTTCCGCGCCCCGTTACTCTGGCGGAGATGCGTGGAAACAACGCGTTACGCAAAATGAAGTTACTCAAGAATGTGCGTTTGATTGTTTCTGCGATCACCGACGAAGAGTACAAGGAACTATTGCACATGGCCGGGATTGTGGCGACACCGGGTGTGCCGTTGCCATGAAGCTCCAAGTCCGGGCGTTCTAGTGAGTACCTCTTTTTGTGAGAAATTCTGAACTTCAAAGTCTTCCCATGCGTTCCATGGTAGAGAAAATCTGCTCGAAAAATGAAGGGGGATTCATGCGCGCACGCTCGGGTTTGCTTACCTTCCTATTTGCTGTGCTGCTGGGAGCGGTCCCTGTCCATGCGCAGGAGTCGCCGTTGTTGCTGCAGCGACCGACCCTGAGCAAGACGGAAATCGCATTTAGCTATGGCGGTTATTTGTGGAGCGTGCCGCGAACGGGGGGCGACGCGCGTCAGCTTACTACCGGTGGCCGTGAGTCTACCCCTGTGTTTTCACCGGATGGGAAGTGGATTGCGTTCACCGGAGAATATGACGGGAACGTCGATGTCTTTGTGATTCCTGCGGAAGGCGGGTCACCCAAACGGTTGACTTGGCATCCCGGCGACGATGTCGTTATTGGCTGGACGCCAGACAGCAAGAAGGTCCTATTTCGATCTGCACGTGAGTCGTTTGCAGATTTCAACCGCTTGTACACTGTGCCGGTGGAAGGCGGCCTGCCCGAAGTATTGCCAATGTGGAGGGCACAAGAGGGAACCTACTCGCCCGACGGGACTCGCTTTACTTATGTACCTAATCTGAAGTGGCAGGTGGCGTGGAAACAATATAAAGGCGGCCAGACTACTCCCGTGTATGTGGTGAAGCTCAGTGATCTTTCACTCGAAAAATTGCCACGTGAAAACTCCAATGATTCTGATCCGGTTTGGTTTGGCGACACGATCTATTTTTTGTCTGACCGCAATGGACCAGTAACTCTGTTCGCCTTTGACACCAAAATGAAAAGCGTGAAGCAGGTCGTCGAAAACAAGGGATTTGACTTGAAGAGCGTTTCCGCCGGGCCCGATGAATTGGTCTACGAACAGTTTGGCGGGATTTATCTCTTTGATCCAAAAAGCGGCAAAGCCAGCAAAGTGGATATTCGCGTAAATGGAGACCTTCCGTCCACCCGTCCGCATTTTGAAAAGGCAGGCGACAAAATCTTGAACGCCGGGATTTCACCGACCGGAGCGCGGGCTGTGTTTGAGGCGCGTGGGGACATTTTCACGGTGCCGGCAGAGAAGGGTGATATCCGCAATCTGACCAATACCACTGGGGTCGCGGAAAGAGACCCTTCGTGGTCCCCCGATGGAAAGTGGATCGCGTTTTTCTCGGATGAGTCGGGAGAGTACGCTCTGCATCTGGTCGATCAGAGCGGCTTGGGAGCTGTAAAGAAAATTGATTTGAGCAATCCACCTTCCTTTTTCTACTCACCAACGTGGTCCCCGGATAGCAAGAAGATCGCGTTCATGGATAAGCGGCTGAACCTTTGGTATGTGCAGATTGAGAATGGTTCGCCAGTGAAGGTGGACACCGATTTGTACGATGCCTGGGGCGTCCAGATGGAGCCGACCTGGTCCCCCGATAGCAAGTGGATTGGTTATGTTAAATTCCTTCCGAATCACTATCGTTCCATTCAGGTGTATTCGCTGGAGACGAAGAAGACCACGCAGATCAACGATGGCTTGAGCGATGCCCGCCATCCGGTGTTCGATAAGGGCGGGAAGGTATTATATTTCGCAGCGAGTACCGACATCGCACTTGGAGCGACATGGCTGGACTTGTCAGGTATTCAGGCGCCCGTTACGCGCAGTGTATATGCTGCGGTGCTGAAGAAGGGTGATGCGAATCCGGTTGAGCCGCAGAGCGATGAAGAAAAAGTAGCCAAGCCAGACGAGAAATCGAAGGACTCGGAAAAAGACAAAACCAAACGCAAGGATGCGGACAAAGATAAGAAAGACGATAAAGACAAGAAAGACGCTGATAAAGATGCCGAGAAGAAGGAAGAACCGCCGGTTGTCACGATCGATTTTGACGGCATTGGCAACCGCATTGTTGCCTTGCCGATTAAGGCGGCAAATTACGTTCAGTTGGATGTAGGGAAAGCTGGCACTCTGTTTTTGTCGGAAGGGCCAGCGGTGCCGCCATTGAATGATCCTGCTTTCGCCACCGTGACGAAATTCGATCTGACCACGCGGAAGACTGAACCATTCTTGAGTGGCGTCTCAGGTTTCACCGTTTCCGCCAACGGAGAGAAAGTCCTCTATCGCATGGGCCCCGACTCTGGCGCCTCTTGGTTTATCGCCGCAACAGCATCTGCGCCAAAGCCCGGCGAGGGCGCTCTCAATCTGGGCGCAATGGAAATCTATGTCGACCCTCGCGCGGAGTGGAATCAGATGTACCACGAAGTGTGGAGAATCGAGCGCGACTATTTCTATACCTCGAATTACCACGGCTTAAATCTGACGAAGGCGGAAGAGAAGTACGCTCCTTATCTGAAGGGCGCTGGCGGCCGCGATGACGTCAATTATTTATTTGAGGAGATGCTCGGTGAGATGAACGTGGGACACATGTTCATTTTTGGCGGCGATGTCCCAGAATCAAAGAAGGTAAAGGGTGGATTGCTCGGTGCAGACTATAAGGTGGAGAACGGGCGTTACCGCTTCGCACGAATCTTCAATGGAGAGAGTTGGTATCCAAGCTTGCGAGCGCCGTTGACTCAACCTGGCCAGGAAGTAAAGGTAGGTGAATATTTGCTGGAAGTGAATGGCAGACAGGTTCTCCCTCCATTTTCGGTCTATAGCTTCTTTGAAAATACGGCCGGCAAACAGGTACGCCTAAAGGTTGGACCAAGCGCGGATGGCAAAGACGCTCGTGAAGTCACCGTCATTCCAGTGGACAGCGAATTCGAATTGCGCAATCGTGCGTGGGAAGAAGATAACCGCCGTAAAGTTGACCAGTTAAGTGGAGGCAAGGTAGCGTACGTTCACGTCCCGGATACCGCCAACGGCGGCTACATCAATTTCAACCGCTTTTACTTTGCTCAAACGGATAAAGAAGCCGCGGTGATTGACGAGCGCTACAACCATGGCGGAGATATCGCCGACTACATCATCGATATGTTGAAACGGCCGCTGCGGAATTGTGCAACAACACGCGAGGGTGGAAACTGGTGCTCCCCCCTTTCGCAGATCTATGGACCCAAGACGATGATTATTAACGAAATGTCCGGCTCAGGCGGCGATGCATTGCCCTGGATGTTCCGGCAAGACAAAATTGGGCCCCTTGTGGGAACCCGGACGTGGGGCGGACTCGTCGGAATCGGAGGCTATCCCCGTTTGATGGATGGCGGGGGAGTAACTGCGCCACGCGCGGCAATCTATGGATTGAAGGGCGAATGGGAAGTGGAGAACCACGGGATTGCCCCGGATATCGAGGTCGAGAATGATCCTGCGTCCGTCGCCGCGGGCCACGACGCGCAGTTGGAGAAAGCTGTTCAGGTCACTTTAGAGGCATTGAAGAAGAATCCTGTGGTGATTCCCGATCATCCAGCGTATCCAAACTATCAAAAAAAGTAGCCGGATACTGGAAAACAAAGGAAAAGATTGTGTGTAGCCACGAGCTCTCAACGCTAGTTTGATGGCTTTCGACCTCAAAACGGTTCTTGTTAAAGCGACTTAGAGAGCATCCAGGTCATTAAGTCCGGCTCGGCATAAGCTTTGTTCCAGGACTCGTGGCCAACTCCGGGAAATTCGGTGTAGTGCACATCTCCGCCGGCTGCTTTGAGTGCATCGTTCATCTTTTGAGAATATTCGACGGGGACGACAGGGTCAGCTCCCCCATGAAAAATCCACACGGGTGTCTTGCCAATCTTCGCAGCCACTTCCGAATAGCTTTTTGGATCATCAGGGTAAAAATTCTTGGCCATTTCAGGGAATTTATCCAGGAGTGATTTTGGGGCGACGATCCCGCCACAGATGGGAACCACCGCCGCAAATTTTCCCGGATATTTCGCAGCCAGAGCCCAGCTACCGTAACCCCCCATGGAAAGTCCGGTAAGATAGGTTCGCTTGGGATCTCCCTTAAACTCCTTTGTCGCGGCAGCGAGAGTTGCAAGTGCAAGGGCTTGCATATCTGGGGCGCTCCACCAGTCTCCGGATTTGCACTGCGGAATAACGATCACCGCAGGAAAGCGGGTGCGATCTTTGCGAACTGCCGTGCCGATCCCCACGTCGGTCTGCACCAGGCCATCGGATCCGCGCTCTCCAGCGCCATGCAGAAATAAAATGATGGGCCACTTTTGATTTGTTGACCAGTTCTCGGGGAGGAAAACCTGATACTTGTATGTGGCGCCCTCAACGGTTATCGTGCGGTCCAGAAATCCAGTCTCGGGCTTCCGCGCAAAGACGGGAGAAGCCAGAAAAACTGCAAGCGCGACTACACAAAAGAACCGAAAACGCGTAATGAGCATTGGAACCTCCGAAAATGAAATGTATCACGAAGCGACCGCGAGTAGCACAGTAGAGCGTTGTACCTGGTGGGAAAGAATGGTCCAAGATGCCTGAACTTCCTGAAGTTGAAACAGTCGCTCGGGGCTTGCAGCGGTCTATTGCCGGGCGACGTATTGTTAGTATTGTCCTGGGCAAGACCGATTTCATCGATAATCCTGCGGAAATTGAGAAAGAGTTGCCGGGGCGGACGATTCGGGTGGTCGAACGGTATGGCAAGTTCCTGCTGCTGAGACTTACACAGACGATAGGAACGCCCGACGCAGCGGAAGCGGCGCTGCTGGTGCATCTGGGAATGACCGGAATGTTGCAACCACGAGATGCCAGCCAGGTGCACGAAAAACACACGCATGTAGTGATGTTGTTGGATGACGGGCGAGAATTGCATTACGTAGACCCACGAAGATTCGGGCGGATGGCCTATCTCGCCGGTGAAGTCTTACAGAAAGAGCTGCTGCGATTTGGAGCGGATCCGCTGGAAACCGGGTTGCCGGAATTTGTAAAACGGATCAGAAGTAGACGAACAAGGATCAAGGCGCTGCTGCTGGATCAATCCGTCTTGCGCGGCGTCGGAAATATCTACGCGGATGAGAGTTTGTGGAAGGCCAAAATACATCCTGCCAAACTGGGGGCCAACTTGCTTGAAGAGCAGGTAACCCTCCTCTATAAATCTTTGCAGAAAATATTGCGTGATGCGATTGTCATGCACGGATCGTCCATCTCCGACTTTCTTGACGCGGAAGGTCAACCGGGAGAATATCAGCGACACCACCAGGTTTATGGACGAGAGGGCAAAAAGTGCTTCCGCTGTTCCACAAAGATACGAAGGGGTATCGTTGCGGGCCGAAGCAGTTTCTACTGTTCCGTCTGCCAGAAGCCACCGGCTGGATGGAAGTTAACATTGCCGAAGGGACTCGGAAAAAAGGTTCCAGGCGCCAGCCGTTGATCGAATGGTTTATCCGCTGGCGGAAGCAGCTGGGCTTATGGAGGCCAGGCTCCGCAGTGAAGGTGGATCGGATCACGTGACATTTGGCGAAGCGGAAGTGCTGGCAGTATTTGCATACAACATGGCGCAGTTTGGCCAGATGGTTCCGCGCAAGGCCGCGAAAAAATAGAGCGGCCGTGAATTAGCTGAAGCCGGAAGCTACAAACTTGCTTGACCCGGAGGGCGATGGAATGAGAGCGGTGGTGCAGAGGGTAAGTCGCGCAAAGGTCACAGTGGACGGCCAAATGACCGGGCAAATTGACGCTGGCCTGATGATTCTGTTGGGAGTTGGAAAAGAAGACACATCAACGACAGCAATAGGGATGGCTGAAAAAGTTGCTAATCTCCGGATTTTCGAAGACGAAGCAGGAAAGATGAACCGGTCGCTTCTGGAGGTAAAAGGATCAGCGTTAGTGGTTTCGCAATTTACGCTGTATGGCGACGCGCGTGGGCAGAGGCGTCCCAGTTATCTGGCAGCAGCTCCTCCAGAGCTCGCAAAGAAATTGTATGAGGATTTTTGTTCGGCAGTGCGAGGCTTGGGCATTACCGTGAGCACAGGGATTTTCCAGGCCATGATGTCCGTGGAGTTGGTAAATGAAGGACCAGTCACGATCCTTATCGATTCCGAGAAAACCTTCTGACACAGCTAAACTGTCCTCTTCACAACGGATCGAATGGGATGCCAAAGCTATTGTTGAAGAATTGAAGCGGCTGGGTAGCACAACGAATGTCGAAGGGATGGCGCGATTCGGCATTCGAGCTAAAATCTGTTACGGCGTAGCCAAACCTTCACTCGACTGTCTGGCTAAAAAGATTAGAAGAAACCATGCTCTGGCGCTGCAACTCTGGGATACCGGAGTTCATGATGCGCGCATCCTGGCCGGAATGATTGACGATCCGTCGCAAGTCAATGCGAGCCAGATGGAACGCTGGGTCCGCGAATTCGACAATTGGGATATCTGCGATGGCACGTGCTGCCATCTTTTCGTGTTTGCTGAGCCAGCTTGGACAAAAGCCTTCGCGTGGAGCAAGAGGAAGCAGGAATTTCAGAAGCGAGCGGGCTTTGCTCTTGCCGCCTATCTGGCCTATCGCGACAAGTCTGCACCGGATTCCGAGTTCAAGAAATTTTTAAAAGTGATCGAACGCGAAGCTTGGGACGAGCGCAATTTTGTTCGTAAAGCCGTGAACTGGGCCCTACGAAATATTGGCAAGCGGAACCGACATTTGAACCAGGAAGCGATTGCGTCTGCAAAAAAGTTGCATAAAAGCAAGCTGCCGGTCACGCGTTGGATTGCAGCGGATGCGCTACGGGAACTGCAGGGAGACGCGGTACAGGAGCGGCTCCGCAGGAAGCAGGGTTGAGCATAGAGCATGAAGAGCAAGCACAAACTAAATATCCGCAAAGCAAAAACGAAGGACGTCGTGCGCCTTGTGGAGCTGACAGGACAGCTCGGTTATCCAACCGATCTACGACAGATGACGAAGCGCTTGGATTTGGTTTTGAAAGACAAGGATGCAGCTTGCTTTGTCGCCGAACCGCCCAATGAACAAGTCATTGGATGGGTCCACGTCAGCGTGATACCCCTCCTGGAGGTCGATCGGCGCGCCGAAGTGAACGGCCTGGTGGTGGATGAAAATGCGCGCAGTCAGGGAACCGGACGGAAATTATTGCAGGCCGCCGAGGAGTGGGCCAGAAAAATGCGCTGTAGAACCATGTCAGTTCGCTCAAATGTAGTGCGCGAGCGAGCGCATGTATTTTATTTGACGAACGGTTACGAGCATTACAAAACGCAGAGAGCGTTTCGGAAGAACATCTGATCAGCATTAACTTGGCAAGCTCTGGGAAGAGCCAAGGTCCAGAACCCGTCTTGGTAAGTCTCGGCGTCTGCCAAGCTGGCGGTTAGGCCACGCCCTTGGCAATATGTATCGTAACACGATATAATCTAACACATGGGAAAACGAATACTCGATGCGGAATACCGCGCTCTGGCGGAGCTGCGCTATCGCATTCGCCGATTTGTTCAGGAAGGCGACGCCTCAGCACGGGCTGCCGGCCTGGAGCCCCAGCAATATTTGCTTTTGCTGGCGGCAAGAGGCCTGCCTACCGGCACCCAGGCTTCGATTCGGACTCTGGCGGAACGGCTGTCCCTGCAGCATCACAGCACCGTGGAGTTAGTGGATCGCATGGAAGAGCACGGGTTTGTCAGGCGCGAACGAAGCCGCAGCGACCGACGACAGGTGTTAGTTCACCTGCAGTCAAAGGGTGAAAAGCTCTTGGAACGGGTAGCCGAAAAACGCATCGTCGAATTACGAGCCAACGGACGGGCCCTGGTGGCAGCGATTAGTGCACTTTTGGATTCCCGGCGAAATGGGCCTAGCAAGACGCTAACCGTGCGACGGAAGAAACACTCCAAACGCTAACAAAGAAGAGAAAGCCATTTTCGGTAAGCCATATATGAAAACCCACGCTAAATCTATGCTTCTTATGGACGCAACAGGCGAGCGTTTAGGAGACTTCACGGTAGGTACCAGGGTGCTGATGATTGCGGCACTGGCCATTCCAATTGGTGCAGGTGCGGCCCTCTGTGCGCTGATTCTTCTGCGACTGATCGCGTTGTTCACAAACCTCTTTTATTTCGGAAAACTAACCACGGCGGCGAATTCTCCCGCGGCCAATCACTTGGGTTGGCTGGCGCTGTTTGTCCCGGTCTTGGGAGCTCTGATCGTTGGCTTTATGGCGCGATATGGGTCAGAGCGAATTCGGGGACACGGAATCCCAGAAGCGATTGAATCAATCTTGTTGAACGGCAGCCGGATCGAGCCGAAAGTTGCGCTCCTCAAGCCGGTTTCGGCCGCAATTTCAATTGGTTCTGGTGGACCGTTTGGAGCCGAAGGCCCAATCATCATGACCGGCGGCGCTCTCGGGTCCATGATCGCTCAGCTATTCCATCTGACCAGTGCAGAGCGCAAGACTTTGCTGGTTGCGGGCGCGGCTGCGGGCATGTCGGCAACTTTCGCGGCACCCATTTCCGCGGTACTGCTCGCGATCGAATTGTTACTCTTCGAGCGCAAACCCCGAAGCATCATCCCCGTTGCAGTTGCCAGCGGCACCGCCGCCTTATTGCGCCAATATTTGCTGGGACAAGGCCCTTTATTTCCTGCGGTAACGCACACTTCGTTTATCTCGCCATGGGCCCTAATTTGTTGTGTCCTCGCGGGAGCGATCTGCGGGCTAGTGGCGATCCCCTTATCCAACTCTGTTTACTTTTTTGAAGATCTATTCGGCAAGTTGCCGGTTCACTGGATGTGGTGGCCGGCACTCGGCGGATTGGTCGTAGGTTTGGGGGGCCTGTTTTTCCCGCAGGCATTGGGCGTGGGTTATGACGTTATTGCCCAGTTGGTGCGGGGCGATACGGCCTTGCATCTTGTCCTGGGCGTATTAATCGTGAAGTGGCTGATCTGGTCCGTGGCGCTGGGCTCAGGGACCTCCGGAGGTGTGTTAGCGCCGGTGATGATGATCGGAGCAGCGCTGGGCGCTTTGCTGTCTCGTGGCATGCCGGAGATGGGCCCAGGCTTCTGGGCGATGATCGGCATCGGGGCAACGATGAGTGCGGCCTTGCGAGTCCCCATGACCGCGATTGTTTTTACTGTCGAAGAAACGCATGACTGGAGTATGTTGTTGCCCTTGCTGGTTGGCTGCATGATTTCATACGGCGTTTCCACCTTACTGCTCAAACGATCCATTTTAACGGAAAAGGTGGCGCGACGCGGATTTCACTTGAGCGCAGAATATGCTGTAGATCCCCTGGAATTGCTCTACGTGCGGGAAGTGATGAAAACGAAAATCACCGCGCTACCAGAGCTAATGCATTTGAAAGAAGTCGCGCATGCTCTGCGGGGCGATCTCCAGTCGGTGCAGAGGTTATTGCCAGTTGTGGATAAGAATGACGCCCTCCAGGGAGTCATTACGCGAGATGATTTACGGCAATGGTCTGCGGAGAATGTTGACGAAGAAACTTCTCTGCACGACTTACTTAGGCCAGTGAAAGCAGAAGCGTATCCCGACGAACCTTTGCGCATTGTCGTCTACCGTATGGCCGAAAAGGGCGTTACACGTATGCCGGTCGTGGAGCGTGGCACGCGCCGACTGATGGGAATGGTGTCGCTACAAGATTTGTTGAAAGCCCGGACCAAGCACATGGAAGAAGAACGACATAGAGAGCAGGTATTCCGCTGGCGCTATTTCCAACCGAAGCCGCAAGCATCCGAAATACTCACTGGCGCGAAATAGAAGTGGGGCCGAGTCGAAAATGGTGGAGGCGAGAGAAGCAGAATGAACAGTGAAGTGGCAGTCTCAGGTGGAATGCCGGAGCAGCTTGAGAAGGTAACCTGGTGGCGCGCTCGGTCAACCCAATGGGCCGCGTTCATGACCGATCGTGAAGATCAGGTATTCCTAGTGCTAACGCTATTGATTGGCGCGCTGGTGGGTTTGACGGTCGTGGCGTTCATCGTCCTGACCGAGCGCTTTGGAGCGCGGCTGTATCCAGTAGGAAGTGAACCTTGGAGGCGATTGCTGGTGCCGGTCGTTGGCTCCCTCTCCATGGGATACCTGCTGTTTCGATTCTTCCCGGATGCACGGGGAAGCGGAGTGCCGCAAACGAAAGCGGCTTTGTATGCTCGGGAAGGGCGAATCACCTTAGCGACAGTATTCGGAAAATTCTTTTGCACATCAGCAACCTTAGCTTGTGGTATTCCGCTGGGGCGTGAAGGCCCGGCGGTACAGGTAGGTGGGGGAATTGCCTCGGTGCTGGGAAGAAAGCTCGGTCTGCGCCCGGAGCGC
This sequence comes from Candidatus Acidiferrales bacterium, assembly GCA_963837885.1. Classification (GTDB taxonomy): domain Bacteria; phylum Acidobacteriota; class Terriglobia; order Acidiferrales; family UBA7541; genus Acidiferrum. Next base: position 58,559 of record CAWIPD010000028.1, read on the forward strand.
GTTAAATCGCTGATCCCGGTCGGAGCCGCAGCGGCCGTGGCAGCCGCATTTAACACTCCGCTGGCGGCGGTGTTGTTCTCACTGGAAGAAGTCGTGGGCGACTTGCATGCGCCGGTTCTGGGGTCGGTGGTGCTGGCGTCGGCGACCAGTTGGGGGGTCTTGCGGCTGATCCTGGGAAACGATCCGTTGTTTAAAGTGCCGCAATATTCGCTGGTCAGTTCCTGGGAGTTGGTGGTTTATGCGGTGTTGGGAGTGGCTGGAGGATTGGTTTCGGCGGCATTTACACAATTGCTGTTGCGAACCAGAGTGTGGTTCGCACGATTGCCAAGAAAAACAGTGTGGTATCAGCCGGTGGCTGGAGGAGTGCTGATTGGATTGATGGGTTGGTTCGTACCCCAAGCGATGGGGGTGGGCTACAAGTATGTGGGCGACGTATTGAATGGACGGATGGCATTAAAACTCGTGATCATCCTGCTGGCATTGAAACTGGTGGCCACGGCGATCAGCTACTCGTCGGGAAATGCCGGCGGAATTTTCGGGCCGAGCCTTTTTATGGGCGCGATGCTGGGCGGCACAGTGGGTGGAGTCGCACAGCACTTTTTCCCGGGACACGTGGCAGAACCCGGAGCTTATGCCCTGGTGGGGATGGGGGCTGCATTTGCAGGCGTAATTCGAGCGCCTATGACATCGGTTGTGATGATCTTCGAGATTACGCGCGATTATGCAGTCATCGTGCCGCTGATGATTTCAAATCTAGTGAGTTATTTCATCGCCTCGCGGATACAACGGAAGCCGATTTATGAAGTCCTGGCGGAACAGGATGGGATTCATCTGCCTCATGCGGAGAGTCCTGAGCGGAGGACTCGTCGGCAAGTCCTGCGAGTAATGCGTGCGGCAACCCAGGTATTGCCAGCCGAAGATACGATTGGAACTGCAATGGAACGAGTGAGTAAGAGCTCGCAGAGGACATGGCCGGTTGTTGACCGACTGGGAGTGGTTGGGTTGTTGAGCCGGGAGCAATTGACGATGGCGCTGAACTCTGGCGATCGAGGAAAACAAATTGCCGATCTGGTGAAGCCTGGCAAATTTCCACACGTGCACGCGGACCAGACATTCGATCTTGCATTGGAACGAATGGGAGCGGAGAGGCTAGACGCTTTGCCTGTGGTGAGCCGCGCGAATGTGCGAGAGATTTTGGGAATCGTGTACTTGGAAGACGTGCTGGAATCCTACGGGTTGAACAAGGACACCGTTAAGGACTAAAAAGCGTCCCCACCACCACCGCCAAATCCGCCGCCCGAAGAGCCTCCATCGCCCCCGAAGCCTGATCCCTCCGAACTGCGTGGCGCGGATGTCATCACGCTGCCAACTTCCGAGCTCATACTGCTCAAATTGTTAACGAACATGTACGGATAGAAATTGGGACCGTACGCTCCCTGATACCACTCCGGTGGTTGCGTATAAATGCCCTGAAAGGCTTTGCTCCAATTCTTTTCAACGCCCAAAGCCATTGCAAACGGCAAAAACTTTTCAAACATTTCAGGCGTCTTGATCATCCGATTGAAGCGGTCGGCCTCCACGTGGCTCAAGAAATCTTCAAAACCTAAAACGCCTTCCAACGCTCTTGCACCTGTTTCCGTGCGTGCGGACATGAAGTACCCAAAACCGCAGATGATTGCCCCCGTCAACAGGCCCGCGATAATAAAAGCCAGCGGAGCCATGCCACTGTGCTTGGCCAACCACAGCCCCAGCCAGATCAACAGTATGCCACTGACGATGCCCATCAAAATGTAACTGGAACGCAACGAATTTGGATTGCGCGTGTAATAGCGCTTTTCGAGCAGCGAAGAAAATATAGCGCTCTTGATGGGCGGAATATTGGTGTAGAAAGCTGTTGTGCAAGTCGGAAAGCGCAACCGCATCGCCTGCATTTCCACCCGCGAAAATGCCATCGAGCAATATCTGTTCGTGAGGCTTGAGCGTTCCCCACTCGGTCCGTGCTTTTTTCAAGTGAAAGACATATTCCCTGGAATGGGTAAGCCCGAACAGATGATCCTTCTGCTTCTCTTCGATGCTCAGGAAACCTCGAACAGCGAGATCGACGATCGAGGCGGTAATGTCACGCATGTCCACCGAATTGTCGATGACCGTTCCGACTTCTCCGGGAGTCAGGCCATCCGGAGGTTCGTATTGCGCTGCAATGGGGCGTAAACGCGGGTCGCGGCCCTTGGTCCACCACAAACGAAACATTCCGAAGAACGCAAAAATGGGAATAACAATCGGGCCAGTTGCTACGCAGGTACAGCCAGAAAATGTCCAGAGCGCCAGGTTCCTTAAACACGCCTTTGTCACAGGCCACTGCAACGGTCAAACCTTCATGAATGCCTAATGGACTCGTAGTCGTCAACGTCTACGCCCGTTCCTGCGATCTCGACGGTTGCCTCGCGTCCCTTAGAGCGATACGCTCCGGTATACGCGTTGGCTCGTAGCCCCGTCGCGTTAGCAGGGAACACGATGTGTGCCCCGGCAGTTTCTATGGGAATCGGCCATTCATCGCCGGTGATATTCCAATAAAACTCGTCATGATCCTCGAAAAAGCGGAGCGCATTCGAAACCACATATTCGATGGAGATAGTGCGTGTCGAATTGTCCGCATCGGGAATGTGTATTGTCAGTTTCCGATATTGTCGCTCGCGGCTCGACTCATAGCTCAGGGGTTGGCCGTTTTCATCTCGCACGCTCTTCACGTCAAGAAACAGACTGAAATTCATCCCGTTTGGGCCGGCATATTCGACCGGGATATTCCGGTAAATCCCATGCCATGGGCCACCAATAAATCGAAACGTGATGTTTTCGGTGACGTCCACTTTGCCATCAGGCGTGATGACAATTTCAGAGTAAAACTTCTTAAGCTGGCGTTCTTTCTGCGCCGAAGCCGAGCAGCACATGACCAGCGAGAGCGCCCCGAGTAGGAGGGCGAACCACCAGCGCGTTTGGCTGAGCTTGGGCATGGACGGAGGAAGCCACCGCTCAGGCGGTGGGGGCGCTGGGATTGCCGAAGCTGACTTTCGGAGCTTCGCGTTCTGCCGCGGAGCTGGTTTCAAAGAATTCGCGTTCTTTGAATCCCAGCATGCCTGCAAAAATGTTGGTCGGGAATTGCAAAATCTTTGTGTTCAGATCGCGAACCACCGCATTGTAATAGCGGCGGGCGTTCTGAACCGTATCTTCTATCTGCGTGAGAGTATTTTGCAGAGACGTGAACGATTCGACGGCACGAAGTTGCGGATATGCTTCGGAGAGAGCAAACAAGCTCTTCAGTGCGCCCGATAACATGTTTTCCGCTTGCGCCTTGTCCGCTGGTCCAGCGGCCGTCATCGCCCGGTTTCTCGCATTGACAACCGCTTCGAGCGTTCCCTTTTTCATGCCCCGCATAACCCTTGACGGTTTCCACCAGGTTCGGGATTAAATCGTACCGGCGCTTGAGCTGCACATCGATATCGGCCCAGGCGTTGTCGCATTGCACCTTCAGGCGCACCAGGCCGTTGTACATCCCAATGCCAAAAATTATGAGGAGAACGAGGACGCCGAGAACAATAAGACCGACCATGGGCAACCTCTCGTAGAGAAGGAATGATACTAGCCAACCTCTTGACTATACGATGCCAAAGAATTGCCGTAAAGCGCCGTGCGACTCTTCATTATCTTGCAAGTGGCAAGAAGCCGCGAGGATGATCCAAATATTCCTGGAGTTTACTGACCAAATGATATATTACTAGTAAAGACTCTCCCAAGGGATCATGCTCTTCAAGACAATCAGCGCGTCTGTTTATGGGATCGATGCTCACATCGTTCAGGTGGAGGTCGATGTGGGTTCAGCTCGTATGGAAGATTTCAATGTCGTGGGATTGCCGGACAACGCTGTGAAAGAAAGCCGTCAGCGAGTCAAGTCGGCGCTCCGGAACTGCGGCTACGAGTTTCCCTACGGCCAGGGCGTAACGATTAATCTTGCTCCTGCCGATTTGCGCAAGGAAGGCTCGGCCTTCGATTTGCCAATGGCATTGGGCTTGGCTGGCTGTCAGGGACAATTTTTCGGTAAAGCGCTCGATAAAATGATGTTCCTGGGCGAATTGTCCCTGGATGGCGGAGTGCGGTCTGTGCGAGGAGCTCTTTCGGCCGCATTGGCGGCGCGAGAAATGGGCTTGGAGTATGTCGCCGTGCCGGAAATGAACGCCAAGGAAGCAGCCGTGGTGGACGGCATACAGGTTTTCGGATTGAAGTCGCTACCGCAAGCGGTCGATTTGATCAACTCTCCCGAATCCTTCCAGCCGATCAAAGTTGATGCCCGCTTGATGTTAAGCGAGGCAGCCACCTATTCGGTGGACTTGAAGGATGTTCACGGGCAACAATCTGCGAAACGCGCCCTGGAAGTGGCTTGCGCCGGAGGACACAACATTTTGTTTATCGGGCCTCCAGGCGCGGGAAAAACTATGCTGGCCAAGCGTATTCCAACGATTTTGCCGCCGATGTCCCTGGAAGAAGCCATCGAAACCACCCGCATCCACAGCGTGGCTGGAACGCTCGAGAATTGCCAGGGTCTGGTGGGGACGCGTCCCTACCGTTCACCGCACCATACCATCAGCGATGCGGGGCTGATCGGGGGCGGGGCAGTTCCCAGGCCGGGCGAAGTTTCTCTGGGGCACAACGGAGTTTTATTTCTCGATGAGCTGCCGGAGTTCCAACGAAATGTCCTGGAAGTGATGCGCCAGCCGCTGGAAGAAGGCTCGGTAACCATTGCGCGAGCTGCAATTTCCGTCACATTTCCGTCCCGGTTTATGCTGGCCGCTGCAATGAATCCGTGCCCATGCGGATATTTTGGCGATCCAAAGCGAGAGTGCCACTGCACCCCACCGATGATTCAACGCTATGTATCCAAAATTTCGGGCCCGCTGCTGGACCGTATCGACATACACATCGAAGTCCCTGCGGTGAAATACAAAGAGTTGCGCGCTCCCTCTTCGTCTGAAGATTCGGCGGCTGTGCGTGCGCGAGTCATTTCCGCGCGTCAGAAACAGACCGAGCGGTTCAAGTGTGAAAAGAAGATTTACAGCAATGCCCAGATGCCACCCAAGATGATTCGCACACACTGCGCGATTTCAGCAGAGGGCGAGAAATTGCTCGAGAACGCCGTGACGCGGTTGGGATTGTCCGCCCGTGCCCACGACCGAATCTTGAAGGTCTCGCGAACAATTGCGGATTTGGACGGAGAAGCGAATATTGCATCAAAACACTTGAGCGAAGCGATTCAGTACCGCACCTTGGACCGGTCCTATTGGGCTTGATCTTCTGAGCCGGATTTCTTCCGCCTATCTCCTGAGTTGCAAAAGCACCGTCGAGCCGTGCAATCTGATACTCATGCCAGAGCTTCCGGATATCGCCGCTTATCTTCTTGCCTGCAACCACGAATTGTCGGTCAGCCAATGGCACATCTCCGCCTGTCTAGTCCTTTCTTGCTGCGAACTGCCGATCCACCCATTGCCAGTGCGGAAGGCCGCACCGTGCTCGGGTTACAGCGCGTGGGCAAGCGGATTGCCATCGGTGTCGAAGGTGAAGTCTGGCTGGTTCTGCACCTGATGATTGCCGGCCGTTTGCATTGGCGAGAGAGCAACGCAAAGTTGGTCGGGCGCAACAGCCTCGCCGCGTTTGACTTCCCAAATGGTTCGTTGGTGCTCACCGAGGCCGGAACAAAGCACCGTGCATCGTTGCACGTGGTGCGCGGTGAAGCTGGATTGCGAGCGCTCGACCCGGGAGGAATGGACATCTTAGGCAGCGATCTATCTGCCTTTCGCAATGTGCTGGCCATGGAGAATCACACCTTAAAAAGGGCCCTTACCGATCCGCGTCTGCTAAGTGGTATCGGGAATGCCTATTCGGACGAAATTCTGCACGCGGCACAATTATCCCCCATTACTCAGACCCAAAAATTAAAGGACGAAGAATGGCAGCGGTTGTTCGCCGCTACCCGCGAAACTCTTCAACTGTGGATGGCACGGTTGGGAAAAGAAGCCCATGCAGCATTCCCGGAAAAGGTCACCGCCTTCCGTAAAGAGATGGCGGTACACGGTCGCTATGGGCTGCCGTGCCCTAGGTGCGGGGAAAAAATTCAAAGGATTCGTTACGCGGACAACGAGACGAACTATTGTGCTCGATGCCAGACCGGGGGAAGGGTCTTGGCGGACCGAAGCCTGTCGCGATTGTTGCGCGATGACTGGCCACGGACGCTGGAAGCTCTGGAGGCATTAAAACGGCGTTAGGAATATCATTAAAATTGAGGACCC
>CAWIPD010000029.1:0-178465 GCA_963837885.1 Candidatus Acidiferrales bacterium
AGTATGGAGAACGCTACGGCCGCGAAGACAAGCAGTTTGGTCCATTCTCGATCATGTTCCGTCCTGCGGGGATTCCTCACCAGGATGAAATCGGCCCCGGCGGAGTGCGATTTTTCCACATCGAATTGCAACCCGAATGGAAGAAACAGATTGCGGAATGCTCGGGAAATCTCGAATTTGCCAGTGAGGACTCGCGAGGTGGCCCGATGGTTTGGCTGGCCATGAAACTGCTCCGTGCCACGTTTGGCGTGCGGAGTCTAGACACCCTTTGCGTAAACAGCTTGTTGGCGGAAACTGTGGCGCTCGCTGCGCGCCTGCCCCTTGCAGAAAAACGCCAGCCGCCTTCTTGGCTCGCACGTCTGCTCGATAAGTTGCAGGCCGAGCATTGCAACCGCATCACCCTGGATGAGCTAAGTTCTGAAGCACGCGTTCATCCGGTCCATCTTTCACGCGTGTTTCGTCGCTTTCAGGGCCTGGGAATAGGAGAGTACGTACACCGCTTGCGGGCTCGCACCGCTTGCAAATCTCTGCTCAATCTGGAACTGCCCCTGGCGGAAATCAGCCTCTCCACGGGATTTGCTGACCAAAGTCACTTCACCCGGGCATTCCGCAAAATTACCGGTATGACCCCGCAGGCATTTCGCGCTTCGCTTCGACCCTTGAATTTAAGCTGAACCTGAATTTCCGCAGACTACTCGCTTTAGAGTAAACTTCCTGCCAGATTTGCGGGCTAGGAGCCTGGCTTCAGAATGGACAAACGGATCGCGTCGGCTGAACTGGCAATCGCGAATTTGCGCGATGGCATGACCGTGCTGATGGGTGGCTTCGGGCTCTGTGGGATCCCAGAAAAACTGATTGCCGCCGTGTTGGCGAAAGGCACAAAGAACCTCACCGTGGTCAGCAATAATGCTGGAGTGGACGGCTTCGGCATTGGCCTGCTGCTCCAAAATCGCCAGGTAAAAAAGATGATCTCCACCTATGTAGGCGAAAACAAACTATTTGAGCAGTTGGTGTTGAGTGGAGAATTGCAGGTTGAACTCAATCCGCAGGGTACCCTTGCCGAACGGTTGCGCGCCGGTGGGGCCGGTATTCCCGCGTTCTACACCCCTACAGGTTACGGCACCATGGTCGCCGAGGGAAAGGACACGCGCGAGTTTGATGGTCGCCAATGCGTCCTGGAGCGCGCTCTGCGCGGCGATTTTGCCTTTGTCAAAGCATGGAAGGGCGATTGGTGGGGCAATCTCGTTTTTCGCAAGACCGCCCGCAACTTCAATCCCATGATGGCTACCGCCGCGGATTACGTCATCGCCGAAGTGGAAGAACTGGTCCCACCCGGGCAGCTCGATCCCGATCAGGTGCATACCCCCGGCATTTTTGTTAACGCAATCCTTCAGGGCACTGGCTACGAAAAGAGAATTGAAAAACGTACCACTCGGAAGGCTTAGTTAAGTTAGACTCTGGCAAGAAACCTATTTGAAACGGTAGCATGCTCGCACAAACCACACCTACGCTGATAGAAACGACCGGTCTGCGGAGACCAGATTCCCGTCTTTCTTGGCCGCTCGCCGTTCTCGGCTGTATCTGCTTTCTGCTAGAGGCCTTCGTTCTCAATTTCATGTTTTCGCCCTTCAATAAGTTGTTTTCGGGGTTGGGTATTAGCCTTCCCCTGCTCACACGACTTTTCCTCCCTCCCCACAAATGGTTGGTTTCGGCTCTTTGCTTTGGCGCGGCCGCGCTTATGATTGCTAAAACATTGGTAAAATTGCGCGGGACTCAACTGAAGCTGGCTAATCTCTATCTAATTTTTGTCGGAGCTATATTGTGGCCTTTGGCTGTGTTCGCTATGTACCTCCCTTTGTTTGAGCTGATTTACAAACTCTCGAGCCGATAATTGTCCGAACTCTGAAATCAAGCATGCTCACAGACGACCAAAAACGCGAACGCATCGCACGGCGCATCGCCCAGGAGCTGCGCGACGGCTTCTACGTTAATCTCGGCATCGGCATGCCCACACTCGTTGCCAATTACGTCCCCAAAGGCATGGACGTTATTCTGCAATCCGAAAATGGCATGTTGGGGGTTGGCCCTTACCCGCTGGATTCTCAAGTTGATCCCGATCTGATCAACGCGGGAAAGGAAACAGTTTCAGAGTTGCCGGGCACAGCCTATTTTTCGTCGGCGGAATCGTTCGCCATGATTCGGGGCGGTCATGTCGATTTAACCGTCCTGGGCGCTCTGCAGGTGGACGAGAAAGGGACTCTGGCCAATTGGGCCATTCCCGGCAAAATGTTGAAGGGCATGGGCGGCGCGATGGATCTCGTCGCCGGAGCAAAACGCGTCTTCGTCGCCATGGAACACGCCACCCGTGACAATCAACCCAAAATCCTCAAGAAGTGCACCTTGCCGTTAACCGGAGTGGAAGTCGTAGACCACATCGTTACGGAACTTGCCTTCATCGACGTAACCCCCGAAGGGCTGCTCCTTCGCGAGATCGCTCCCGACACCACGATTGCGCAAGTGCAAAGCCTGACGGAACCACACCTTCTTCTCCCCCCTTCTGGCCCCGCTGTTATGGCCCTTCAAATCTTCTAAAGAAAACGACCCTCCGTGAAGAAAAGCAAGCACTCTCCGCGAACTGGAAAATGGAAGCTAAAGTCTCATGTCCCATTCCCAATAGTTAGTGAAGAGATGCGCCGTTGGTCCGCTATGCTGGCTGCCGAACTGAAGACCTGGCCAGGCGTCTCCACCAAGCCGATGTTCGGTTCCCTCGCGTTCTATCGCGGTGACAAGATCTTTGCAGCTCTTCCGCAAACGCGCGGCCTGAAAAGCGCCAGCTCATTCATCCTGAAATTCGATCCCATGCCGCAGCCCCTGCTGAAGCGCGCACAGGCCGACTCTCGTTTGGACACTAATAAACGAGTACCCAGCAAAGGCTGGTTTTCCTTTGAATTGAATGTGGAGGCAGATCTACGGGATGCGCTTTACTGGCTAAACCAAGCTTATGAAGCCCGTGCAAAATAGCTGCCATCGCGATGATTTCTGCTTGGTCACTCCCTTCGCGACACTTGCCTTCTTTTCGCAACGGTGCGGTAAACTGAATATAGCCAATCGCACAGGCTCGACATGAACCCAAACTCCATCGTGATCATCAGTCTTCATTCCCCCAAGGAAAAAGTCTGGGGCATTCTCCTGGAAATTAATCCCAGCGGAGTCACCATTCGCGGCATCGATCTCAATTCGTTCGACCACTTTGTCCGCCAGTTGAACGAGCCAGACGGCGAGCGCGTGGGCCTGCCCACCGTATTTTTCCCGATGACCCGCGTGGAGCGCATTTCGCTCGATGAGCCTTCCGGCTCCATCCCCTCGATGGGTGATATTTTCCAGCGCAAACTGGGCCGTTCCTTGACCGAATATCTCGCGCAGTTCGCCTGATTTACGCTATTCTCAAGCCAATGAAACCCCGCATCTGGACGGTCCCGAATCAGATCACTTTCCTTCGACTCGGTATTCTGCCGTTTTTTCTGATTCTGATTCTTTACGAAAAATATCAATGGGCCTTGCTGGTGCTGGTGATTGCGCGCTGGAAGCGATGCAATCGATGGCTTGCTGGCGCGCACCTTGCACCAGAAATCGGCACTAGGCGCGTATCTTGACCCCATCGCCGATAAATTGCTGCTGTCCTCCTCCTTCGTGGTGTTAGCAATGGAGAAGAAAATTCCCTGGTGGCTGACCGTCATGGTCTTAAGCCGCGATGTCTTGATGCTGGTCGTGGCCGCAGTGATCCTGCTGATCCAGGGCTATCGCCCTTTTCCGCCCAGCCTCTTGGGCAAGGCCACTACTTTTTTTGAGATTGGTCTGGTGTTTTTTGCAGTGGTTGGCGCAGCCTATCCTACTGACGCGATCGCGTTCCTGGTTCACTATCTGGAGTTCTTAGTCGCCGCGCTGGTCACGATTTCCGGATTCCACTATTCCTTCGTTGTCGCCCGCCGCCTGCACGCTTCGTAACATCGAACTCGTCGTCCTAACCGAGCCCAGTACTCTTAAGTCACTGCGGGTCTTACAACAGTTGGAAGCGGGTCGTCAAAGTGCATGAACATCACCACTATAAACTGGCAATGATCACAATCCCGCAATCCAGCCCAATGCATAAGCTTGCGTGCGCTCTTTTCCTGCCACAGGCAGACGGTCCGCAAATATCTTGCCGAGAACGAAGCCCGTTGCAGATCCACCGAAGTGGCCCAGTCCATGCAATGCCGCGGAACAAGAAATCCAATCACGAAAATGGTACCGACCCAGGAAATAAGTCGAGACCGCATGGCTTGAGATCATGCCGCTGCGTTGCTGGTGGTTGCCAATAACAGTCCGATTATCCCGAGAATTGCTCCGCTCGCCCCAAGTGATAGGTTTTTCCCAGCCCACGTGCTGCAGAGCGAATCCTCCAATCCCCATTGCAGTGTAAAAAACAGATATCGCGCGGAGCCATAGACTTCTTCGACCACCGGTCCAATATCCAGAAGGACATCATATTAATCCGATGTGAACAACCCACCGTGCAAAAACATGGCGGTCACCAACCTGTACCATTCGTGCAAACCGAATACACTACGCCCGATAGCTTGCACCCAGCGGTAAAGAGTTCCATTCCGCCAATCCCCCGACAGGATACTCAGGTCCGCCCCCGCCTCCGGATTTCATAGTCCCGAATCAGCGTGGCACGCGAACATCACGACGTTCACGATCAGGATGACCGAGGTGACCGGTGCGTGCCCGCCGAAAAACTCGCTCAGCCCTTTGCTCCAGGCCGCTAATCCAAACCTCAGATTCGTCCCGCATTCATGACACCGGGTTGCGTTGATGCCCACCAATGCTCCGCAAGCCGGGCACAGTTGCGGGCGCGGCTGGTCGCCGTCTCCTCCGCCAAACCATCCACTGAACATTCGTTTCAGGCGCTCCACGCGCATCTGCCACTGATAGGGAAGTGCCAACACTCCTCCTTGCACCCTCAATTCCGCGTTCCTATAATACCGGAATCCCGCCTGCGGTTCTGGCGTAAGGACCAATCATGGACAAATTCGAAGAAATCGGTCGCCGCCTTGATGAAGAACTCACTCGGCTGCGGAAATATGTAGAGGACGAAGTGGCACCGGAAACCGAGCGGCGCACCGCGCAATTTCTCCGCGAAGTTTCGGAAAAACTGGCGGAAGCGTCTAAGAAGTTGGAAACTCGCGTGGCCAATCGCCAGCCATCGAATACCCAAGAACCCAAACCGTGACCTTGGATCGCTCCTTAGTTTTCTCCTTCATACTTTGCTCCACGCTGATGGCCGCAGGTTGCGCGGCTAAGCGCCCCATCGCCGATGCTCAGCCTCCCGTGAATTCGCCATCCCCATCCACTGCTGCCGAAACGCCCAATCCTACTCCTCCGCCTAATTCCACTGCGGCACCCAAGCCCAAGCGTGCCAAAACGCCGCCCACGCCCGCCCCTGCCGGATACACAGAGGAAGGTAAAGCCTCCTGGTACGGCAATCCGTTTAACGGGCGTCGCGCTTCGAACGGCGAAATCTATGATATGTACAAACTAACCGCTGCACACAGAACCATGCCGTTCGACACCATGGTGAAGGTCACCAATTTGAACAATGGCAAAACCACCACCGTGCGCATTACCGATCGCGGGCCTTTCGTCGACAATCGCATTATCGATCTGTCTCTGGCCGCCGCGCGTGAAATTGATTCCATAGGCCCGGGAGTAGTGCCGGTTCGTCTGGAAGTTTTGGGCAATGTCGATGTGACCGCGGGCTACTTCACCGTGCAAGTTGGCGCATTTAAAGATCGTGGGAACGCGGAGCGCCTTCGCGAACGCCTGAGCGCTTCCTACTCACCGATTTTTATTCAGACCTACGACTCGCCCGACGGCACATTCTATCGCGTGCGGGTGGGCAAGATTTCCGGCGAAGATGCCGCCCACGATTTCGGCGAACAACTTCGCGCGAAAGAGGGATTTAGCCCCATGATTCTTCGCCTCGATGAAGTCGCAACGCCAGGAGTTACGAAATGAGCGAGAACTGCCTGTTTTGCAAGATCGCTGCCAAGGAAATTCCCGCCAAGCTGGTCTATGAAGATGAAGACGCATTCGCCTTCGAAGACATCAGTCCGCAGGCTCCAACGCATATCCTGATCTGTCCCAGGAAGCATTTTGCAGCGCTCCACGATGCTACACCGGAGGACCAGGCGTTGCTCGGGAAGTTGCAATTGATCGCTGCCAAACTGGCCAAGGAACGCAATCTGCTCTCGGGATATCGGACCGTTTTGAATAATGGCAGCGGTGCGGGGCAATCCGTTTTTCATTTGCACCTGCATTTACTGGGCGGACGAAATTTTCGCTGGCCGCCCGGCTAGTGAAATTCGCAAAGCAATGGGGAAAGGGTTGATCACTGTAGACTTGTTTCTATTCATGAAGGAGAGCTGATGTCTAACGCGATTCGCACAGAAGCAGAGTTGTTTGATCACTCTAATGATGGCCAGCATTTTATTGTTACCCGGGGCGCTTGTAGCGCAAAAGCCCGCCTCGGCCCCAGTCGCTCCTGGCACGCTTACCGTGGATCGTATTTACGGCCAACCCAATTTAAGTGGACGGCTTAATCGTGGAATCTCCTGGAGTCCCGACAATCGCAGCGTCACTTTTCTGGATACCACCGGAATGGGCAAGGACGCCAAAACCGACCTCGTGATGATCGATGCCGCGACGGGGAATCGTTCGATTCTCGTCTCCGCTGAAAAGCTGGATGCCGCACTGCCCAAGGAAACGGGCAAGGATTCGCAGGCTACCGGGCTCGGACGTCGGGCTCCCGCGCAGTTTCAGTGGGCGCCTTCTGGCGATGCGTTGCTGCTGGAGAGTTCCACATCCCTGGTATGGTTTGACTTGAAATCGCAAACGGGAAAACCTCTGGTGACTGGCAAAGCTGAGCTGGCCGATCCCAAAATTTCTCCTGACGGGAAGTTTGTCAGCTTCATCCGCGACCACAATCTGTGGCTGGTGGCCACCGCTGATGGAAAAGTGCGCGCCTTCACATCCGGCGGCACGGAAGAAAATCGTAAAGGTGAACTGGACTGGGTTTATCCAGAGGAGTTGGACCTTAGCACGGCGTACTGGTGGTCACCTGATTCCGCTTCGATTGCCTACCTCGAAATGAATGAAAGCAAAGTCACGCAATTCTCCATGCTCGACTTCGATTCGTTCACGGGAGAAGCGGATTTGCAGCGCTATCCAGTCCCCGGCGGAGCGAACCCCGTCGTACACGTTTTCGTCGGCGCCGTTGCAGGCGGTGAACCGCGCCTGATGGACGCGGGCCCAGATACGAATATCTATATTCCCCGCGTAAACTGGTTGCCCGATTCCAAACGTGTGGCCATCCAGCGGCTCAACCGGGAACAGAATGTTCTAGACCTTCTGATTGCCGATTCGACGACGGGAAAATCTTCAACCTTGCTCACCGAGAAAGATCAGTATTGGATTAACGTCAGCGACGATCTCCGTTTCTTCAAAAACTCCAATCAATTCCTTTGGTCTAGCGAGCGGACTGGCTACCGCCACCTCTACCTCTATGATCTCACCGGCAAACAACTGGCGCAGATTACCAAAGGCGAGTGGGAAGTAAGCGGCGTCGATTCCCTGGACGAATCGAAGGACCAGGTCTATTTCACCGCCACCGAAAAATCTCCCATGGAGCGCCACCTTTATCGTGTTGGGCTCGATGGCTCCGGTTTCTCTCGAGTCAGCAAAGCGGACGGCATGCACATCGTTCAGTTTTCATCAAACGCGGCGTTCTACGTTGACATGTACTCGAATTCGATGACTCCGCCCCGCCAGGACCTCTACCACGCGGACGGCAGCAAAGCCGCGACGATCAACGAGAACAACCAGTCAGCACAGCTGGCGCCCTTCCATCTTTCTCCCGTCGAATTCTTTGCCATCAAGTCCCACGATGGCGTTTCGTTGAACTGCTTCATGATCAAGCCTCCCAACTTCGATCCAGCTAAGAAATATCCCGTCCTGGTTTACACCTACGGCGGCCCGCATGCCCAGGTGGTGCTAAATGCTTGGGAAGGATCCACGTTTCTGTGGCATCAGTTGATGGCCCAGAAGGGTTACATCATTTTCTCGTTGGACAATCGCGGCTCGGCGGGGCGCGGCCATGTCTTCGAAGAGCCTATCCACTTTCGTTTCGGCGCTCAGGAAATGTCTGACCAGCGCGACGGCGCGGCTTGGCTGCAGAATCAGCCTTACGTGGATGCCAAGCGGATCGGCATCTGGGGCTGGAGCTATGGCGGGCATATGACGCTTCACGCCATGTTTGAGGCTCCGGAAGTCTTCAAAGTGGGCTTCGCAGGCGGCCCGGTCACCGACTGGCACTTCTACGACACGATTTACACCGAGCGCTACATCGGCCTCCTCCCGCAAAATGAAGAGAGCTACGATGAATCATCGCCGATCAAGAATGCTGGAAAGCTCCAAGGCAAGCTGCTGATTGCCCACGGCACTGGCGACGACAATGTGCATTTCTCGAATACCTTGTCGCTGGTGAATGACCTGATCAAAGCTGGCAAGTACGTTGAAATTATGCCGTTTCCGGGGCGCGGGCACGGAGTAAGCGATCCACCCGCACGGCGCGTCCTGATGAATCGCGTAACCCAGTTTTTTCTCGATAACCTTTGATTTGATCTGAAAAAAAAGGAGGCCGATCCTGTGCGATCCGCCTCCTTCAAAAAATTCCGCTGGATTACTGTTTGTCGAGATCCACTTCCTTGATCGGCAAATCCCAGTGCGCATCAAGTATCTCAAACCGGCGCTGTTCTTCCTTCTTATACGTCTCCTGATCCGGGTACAGTTGCTTGATGAGCGCCGAAGAGTCGTAATCGTCATTGGCGATGGTCGCATTCTTGTAAACGATGGTGACGCGGAAATCCCAGCGCCCGTCTTCCGTCGTGTGATACACAGGCTGCATCATGTAAACCTTCAGCATGCGGCCCATTTCCACTTCCTTCTTCAGAATCGGATAATGATTTTTCTTGAATAGCGTAAGAAATTCTTCGGCATGTCCCCATTTCGCCTTGTAGTAATACTCGATAACGAACGGTTTATCCGCACTGACCGCGGCGGTATTCTGCGCACGGGCATGCGTGACGACTCCAAAAGCGAGTGCAATGGCCGCAACTAGTAGAACGAACAGGAGTATCGTGCGTGTGGGTACTGGTTGGCTCATAGAAACCTCTTCTCAATGATGCTGTCGAGCGGATTCTACCTCGAAATGGCTCTTGCCGGGGGAAAGACCTGGATTTTTCGCTCAGTAGGCCGCCCGAGTCAGGCGGTCGCGAATCGCCGCCCATTCCAAAGTACTTGGCGGCAATTCCACGGCGATCCAGTCAAAGCCTTGTGCGTCGAACTGATGCAGCATTCCGTACAGTTGTGCCGCATACTTCTCCGGCTGCTCTGGCATTCTGTGCGAACGATCTGAAGCTGCCTCCGCATGCAGGAATAGATAAGCGCCACGGCCCTGTGTCGGCAAGCGACCCTCACTAACCAAGAGCACGCGCGTCCTTGGGCTATAGTGTTTCTTGTGTTGCCCGGGAGCGCGGTGCGCTCCATCTGATTTGTACTCAGAAGCCGGAGCCGCTTCGTTGATCATAGCCATCCCCGGGCGAAGCACTTCAAGCCCGTCGGGCGTGACAGCAATAACTGTTGACTCAATCCCGACTTCGCACGGGCCTCCATCGAGCAAAAACGGTGTCTCGTTGCCGAATGCTTCGCGAACGTGTTGCGCCGTGGTTGGTGAAAGCTGCGTGAATCGATTCGCACTTGGCGCGGCAATTGGCAATCCTGTCGCGTGAAGTAGCGCCAGTGCCACTGGATGGCGTGGAACACGTAGCCCCACAGTGGGCAATCCCGCCGTCACCCCATCTGGAATACTCGGCTTTTTGGGTACGACCAATGTGAGCGGGCCGGGCCAGTAATCGCGTGCCAGGCGCTCGGCATCTTTCGGCCAATCCGCAGCCAAAGCACGAGCCTGTTCCACGCTCTCTACGTGCACAATTAAAGGGCTGGTCGCAGGTCGCCCTTTCAGCTTAAAGATCTTTTCCACGGCCGAAGCATCGAGCGCATTTGCGCCCAATCCATACACCGTCTCCGTCGGGAATACGACCAGTCCGCCGGCCCGCAGAATTTCCGCCGCCTTTTGAATTTCAGCTTCTGTCACCATCAATACGATTTTCGCAGATTTCTTAACCGCGTGTGCTAATTCCCTCGCTCGTGATTGTTGTCGGCTTCTTGCCCGGGAATCGTCTTTACGGCTTTTTTGCATTTGGAGCGGTTGGTGTTGCCGATACATTGCCAGTCGCTGCGCCAGGTGCCGCAACGGGTGCTGTGGGATTGGTGATTTTCTTCACGTGAACTTCCTGTCCATCCTCCAGCGAGTCCGGAGGGTTCATCACGATCCAGTCATCCGCCTTCAGGCCGCCAAGTACCTCGAGCGTGGTGCCATAGTCTCGGCCAATCACCAGCGGCCTGAGCCGCGCTCTCTGATCTGAGTCAATTACAACCGCACGCAATCCCTCGGAACGGAACAGCAGGGAATTCACCGGAACTTGCAATCGTTGACCGGTCGCTTTCACCTGCAAATACACCTGTGCGTATCCACCGGGCAGCAATTGACCGGTCTTGTTCGGCACATCAACCTCGGTCATCAGTGTCCGCGTCGAAAGGTCAATCGATTCCGACGTGCGCACAACTTTGCCCTCAAACTTCTGTCCAGGATATTGCGTGAGCTCGATATACGCCCCGATACCGGGATGAATGGAAGCAGCAGAGCTTTCCGGCACATTGATGAAAACGCGAATCGGATCAGTCTGGGCGAGATAGAAAAGCTGTTGAGCTGCTCCACCGTTTCCGGAGTTGATGAGCGTTCCAATATCTACATTTCGTCTGGTTATCACGCCACTGAACGGCGCGGTCACTCTCTGAAAGGACTTCAGTTCCTGCAACCGCCGCAAATTGGCCTCTGCCGATTGCACAATCGCTTTTTTTGCCGCCAGATCTCCGTTGGAATTATCCGCTTCCTGTTTGGAGATGGCGTTGGTTTTCAGCAATTCAATATTGCGCGCCGCAGTGATTTCCGCGAGATGCAGATTCGCCTGTGCAGTGTCCAGATCTGCATGGCCCTGTGATAGTTGTTGATCCACTTCCGGAGTATCGATTTCTGCCAACAGCTCACCTTTATTCACGCGGGTGCCAATATCGTGATACCACTTCCGCAGGTATCCGTTGGTCCGGGCGTAAATCGGCGATTCAACATACGCCTGCAGTGTCCCCGGCAGAACCAGATTCTCGTCGCCAGGTTCGGGAGTGGGCCGCACCACGGCAACCGTGGGAATTGACGCGGCCTCTGTCTCCTTCGCAAGCGCTTGATATTGCGTTTTGCGCTGAAACACCAGAAATACCGCGATGATTACCAGCACCACCGCGACCGCAAAGAAAAACACAAAGACTCGGCTCTTCTTCGGTGACCGGGCGCCGGGATCGTGGCCTGTATGAGTTGGCACGTCAGTCATGCTCGATTACTCTCCCAGGTACTAAAGTGTCTGGCCTTGAGCTTCATGGCGTCACCGGTTCTGCACTCGCGGCCCTATGCCGTCTGCGTTCCAACCATCCGTGAATAATCGAGAAAACGCATGGCACGAAGAACAGCGTCGCGAAGGTGGCAAACAGCAAGCCTCCAATCACCGCGCGTCCCAGCGGGGCGTTTTGCTCTCCGCCTTCTCCCAACCCAATAGCCATCGGTATCATGCCAATCATCATGGCCAGCGCGGTCATGATCACCGGCCGAATGCGCACGAAGCCTGCTTCCAGCGCTGCCTCAAACGGAGACTTACCCTCATTCATCTGCTCGCGCGCGAACGACACCATCAGAATGCTATTCGCCGTTGCCACACCCATACACATGATAGCCCCGGTCAGCGATGGTACGTTCAAGGTTGTGTGGGTCAGCAACAGAATCCAGCAAATTCCCGCCAATGCTCCGGGTAGCGCCGTTATGATGATGAAAGGATCAAGCCAGGATTGGAAATTGACCACGATCAGCAAATAGGCAAGAACGATCGCACCGATCAATCCTATTCCAAGCCCATAGAACGATTCGGTCATCGTCTGCACTTGTCCGCGGATGAACAACCGGCTCCCCTTCGGCAGTTCTTTCTCAAGATTCTTCGTCAGCTTGATGACATCCCCGGAGACCGTTCCAAGGTCGCTTCCGTTCACTGAAGCGTAGACGTTTATCATCGACTGCACGTTGTAATGAGAGATGGACGCTGGGCGCGCTACGGTGGATGTGGTTACCAGGTTTCCTAATATTTGTGGAGTTCCCGTGCTCAAGTTGTTGGTCACAGGCGTGTTTTGAAGTGCCTGCAGCGAATCTACTCGATATTGAGGCGCTTGGACCGCCACGCTGTAGCTGACTCCGTTTCTGGGGTCCAGCCAGAAATTTGGAGCGGTCTGAAAGCTCGATGAAAGTGAGACCAACACGTTCTGCGCGATATCCCTTGCCTGCAACCCCACATACTGGGCGCGGGTCCGGTCGATATCCAAGAACAAAGTGGGTCCGTCAAAAGCCTGCTGCACGTGCACGTCCACTGCCCCTGGAATGCGGCGCATCTCATTTGCCAGCTTAAGCGCCGCCCTGTAGTTACCCATCTGATTCAGGCCCACGATCTGCACATCGATTGGCGCGGGCGTGCCGAAGTTCAAAATCTGCGTCACAATGTCCGCAGGTTGAAAGAAGAACTGTACTCCCGGAAATTCATCGGGCAGCCGTTTCCTCAAAAGATTGATGTACTCGCTGGTCGGTTTCCCCCGCTCCTGTTTCAGTTGCACCAGAATCTCGGCATCCGACGTTCCAATCGTTCCCGCGTTGCTATACGTCAGGTTGATGCCGGAATACGGGATCCCAATGTTGTCGATTACCGTAACCAGGTCTTTTTCGGGTATCGCGCGCCGTATTTCCGTGTTCACCTGGTCTGCCAGGCGCGAAGTCTCCTCAACCCTTAATCCCGTCCGCGCGCGCATATGAAGGCGTATCTGCCCTGCATCTACCTGCGGAAAAAAATCGCGGCCGAGCAGTAAGGAAATTCCTCCGGAGAGCACGCAGAAGAGCAGGAAACACGTGGAGAAGAGAATCGCGTGCTCCAGTGCGGTCGCAAGTGCACTGCGATACCCATCACGGAAACGCTCGAACGCACGTTCAAATCCTTGCTGGTAGCGCCGGAAGAAGCTCAATTTTTCGCCTTGGTGAAGATCGGCGTGATATTCATCGTCGGCGCTTAATAAATACATCGCCATGGTGGGTACTATCGTGCGCGACCACATATACGAAGCCAGCATCGCGAAAATAACCGCTTCGGCCAGCGGCACGAACAGAAATCTTGCCACGCCCGACAGGAAAAACATCGGAATGAACACAATGCAGATGCATAGTGTGGAAACGAACGCTGGCACGGCGATCTGCTGAGCGCCATCCAGAATCGCTTGCACCGTCTCTTTGCCCATCGCCAGGTTCCGGTTGATGTTCTCAATTTCTACCGTGGCGTCGTCTACTAGGATACCAACCGCCAGTGCCAGTCCCCCCAGCGTCATGATGTTGATGGTTTCGCCTAACGCGCTGAGGCACAGCACGCTGACCAGAATCGACAGCGGAATGGAAATCGCAATAATTAGCGTGCTTTTCCAGTTCCCGAGAAAAAGCAGAATCATAAAAGCCGTGAGGCACGCGGCAATTAGCGCTTCCCGCAGCACGCCCTGGATTGCGGCTCGCACGAAAACGGATTGGTCAAAAAACAAGGTCATGTCCAAACCATCTGGCAAAGACGGTTTGTAATCTAATAGCGTTTTCTTCACGCGATCGACGATGGACAGTGTTGATGCGTTCCCCGTCTTGTAGATGCTCATCAGCACGCCGCGCTGACCGTTGGACATCACCACGTTGGTCTGCGGGCTGAAACCATCGCGGACGTGGGCAACGTCGCGCAGGTAAATCGTCGAACCGTTTACCGTCTTCACCGGAAGATCATTCAGTTCGGCGATATTTCGCGGGCTGGCGTTCATTTCCACGTTGTATTCGAGCGAACCAATTTTCGCCGTGCCCGTCGGCAAGATGAGATTTTGAGCATTTACCGCATTGACGATGTCCACCGCGGAGAGATTTTTGGCCTGCAGCGCCGCGAAATCGATATCCACCGAAATCAAACGTTGCTTGCCTCCATAAGGAAAGGGAGTGGCCGCGCCCTGCACTGTCGCTAGTTGCGTTCGAATGAAGTTATTCCCGTAGTCGAAAATTTGTTGTTCACTCATCGTGCTGCTGGTCAGTCCCACCTGAAGTACAGGGACGGTGGATGCAGAATAAATAATGACCAGCGGAGGCGTGGTGCCTGGCGGCAGGTGACTCAAAATCGTTTGTGAAATGGCTGTGGTCTGTGCCAGCGACGTTTGAACATTTGCGCCCGGTTGGAAAAACACTTTGATCACGGCAATTCCGGAAAGTGATTGTGATTCGATGTGCTCCACATCGTTCACCAGCGTGGTGATAGCCCTCTCCGCGTTGGAGGTGATCCTCTGCTCCATCTCCTGCGGCTGCAATCCCGTGTATGTCCAAACCAGGCTGATCACCGGAATATTGATGTTCAGGAAAAATATCAGTAGGCGTGCGCATTAGCGCGACCGGTGTCAGCAGGATAATGACCAGCGCCATTACGATGAACGTATACGGCCTCGCCAGCGCTAAACGTACGATCCACATAAAATGAGTGAGTGACCTTCTTTTGCGTTCTGCGGGGTGATAGACGCAGATCCAGCATCCCAGCCAACTTCAACTATAAGACTTTTCATTAGACTGAAAAAGGTGCCCTTTCGGGTACGCGCAAACTCCCTCGTAATCGATTCTTTTTCTCGATGATAGCCAATTCATCTCTTACTTAGCCTCAGCCAATTTGTCTCGTTCCCACTCTTCCCGGATTGCTCTGTGCGAATCTGTCACAAATTCTTGATTTGCGAACCTGCCGCCGCAATGTGACAATATTAAAATGTCTAAACATCAAAATTCATTGCTTGTCATGCTTCTCGTGGCGACCGCTCTGGCTCTGCCAGTTTGCGCGCAAGATGCTCCGCCTGCGAGCTCCACCCAAACTCCTCCGGCAAAACCGGCCCCCAAGGCCGCAGCCGGACAAACCCCGGCCGCAAAGACTCCCGGTACAAAAACCGGCACTGCTGCGGCAAAACCGGCACCGCTCCCTCTGAAAACTGCAAAAGATAAGGCCAGTTACGCCATCGGCATGAGCATGGCTAAAGGCATGAAAGCGCAAGGCGTCGATGTTGATCCGGCCATTCTCGCCCGCGGCTTGAAAGACGGACTTGCCGGCAAGCCGCAACTCACCGACGAAGAGGCTCAAGCAGCACTGACACAACTCCAGACTGACCTTCGCGCCAAGCAGGAAGAGAAAAACAAGATTATTGCGGACACCAACCTGAAAGAAGGCCAAGCCTTCCTTTCTGCCAACAAGGCACAAAGCGGAGTCGTTGCTCTTCCGAGCGGATTGCAATACAAAATCTTGCAGCAAGGCACTGGCCCCAAGCCGACGAAGGATGATTCCGTCGTCTGTCAATATAAGGGCACTTTGCTCAACGGCAAGGAGTTCGACAGTTCCTACAAACGCGGCCAGCCCGCTACTTTTCCTGTTAGCCAAGTGATCAAAGGTTGGACCGAAGCCTTGCAGTTAATGCCGGTCGGTTCCAAATGGCAATTGTGGATTCCACCAGATTTGGCTTATGGACCGAAGGCAGCTGGACCCGACATCACCCCGAACTCCACTCTGGTTTTTGAAGTGGAACTCGTATCGATCGCCCCAGCGAAGCCTGCTGAACAGCCAAAGGGTGACCCGGAAAAATGGATCAGCCGAAAACGGATCAGCCCCAGGCAACTCCGCCTCCGAAGCCTTAGCTTTTTCGGCATGACTTACTTGGTCCGCCTAGTACTTCTGATTCCCGGATAAACGGGACTGAACAGAAGATTACCAGAGCGGACCTTTTTTATTTGTGGGTCATCGTGAATACGCCGTCCCAATTTGCGGGCGGCTCATCGAACAGATATTCCTGGCAACGCTTCCAGTACATTCGTGAAGGGCCATCATCCGGCCAGCGGTCCAGATCGACTGAAACGCGATTTGTGCTTCCAGCCACTCGGCGCTGTCGCATAGAGCTCGCGGGCCGGCTGCGAATTTCTCGAAACGCTCGTGAACATCGGGCAGGCTGCCGTCCTTGCGTAAGTCTTCTATCCGGCCAAACAATTCGTAAATGGTTACGCCTCCAACTTGCCTTTGACGCGGATCACGTCAAGTTCGCGGAATAAAAAGCCACCGCTCTTTTGCCGCTTTATACGTGGATTCATTCACCAGGATGTGCGTCCCATAGTCCTTGTTCAGACCCTCCAGTCGCGAAGAGAGATTCACCGCGTCGCCAAGAGCCGTGTAGCCGTATCGCAGGGTCGACCCCATGTTTCCTACGCTTGCCACTCCCGAATTCAATCCAATGCCTATGTCGAGTTTCGGCTTACCCTCTGCCTCCCATACTTTCTGCAGTTGATGCACGCGTTCCATCATCTGCAACGCAGCGTTGCACGCGTCGATTGCGTGGGACGGTTCTTCGTACGGCGCGCCCCAAAATGCCATCACTGCGTCTCCGATGTATTTGTCGAGCGTACCGCTGCTATCAAAGACAATCTTGGTCATGTCCGAAAGATAGCTGTTCAGGAACAGCGCCAGTTCTTGAGCATCCAGTTGTTCGGAAATTGTCGTGAAACCCCGAATGTCGCTGAACATCACCGTAATTTCTGTCTTGCGCGGGTCCACCAGCTTCGGATTCACCAACAATCGCCGAATGACTTCTGGGCTGAGATATTGCCCGAATGCCGAACGAACCTTGCGTTTTTCTTTCTCTTCGACCAATGCTCTGTACAGCGAAACTAGAAGTACATTGGCCGTTAGTGTCCCCGCTGGAACAATAAAGTTCAGCCACCATCCCCGATTGAACGCGTAATAGTTCAGCGCCGCGAATGGTATCAGCAGCGCCAGTCCAAACCACATAAATCGCGGCGCAACCAGCGCCAGCGCTACTCCCAGCGGGATTCCGAACAGAAATATCAGCAGAATATCGACCTCAAATTGCCGCTGGCCTCGCTGCATAGAAACTCTGGTTCAGAATGTTGTCGATCACGTTCGCGTGGATTTCCACTCCCGGATAATTTGTTCCCCCGTACGGAGTGGTTTTCAAATCACCGATACCTGTAGCGGTTGCTCCGACCAGCACCAACTTATCCTTGAATGTGCCAGCGGCGAATTTCCCTTCAACCACGTCGGCCATCGAATAGTGTGGAAAGGTCCCGGCGGGCCCGCGATAGTTGATCGTCTTCATCCCAACATTGTTGGGAACAATCTGCAGATTAGGCCCAAACTCGATGGCCGCTACCCCTGGTTCTCCGTACTCCAAAATCAGTTCGTTCGCGCCTAACCGCAGATAAGACGCTGTGGCCATCACATCCAGCGAGCCGTACAGATCCCAATCCTTCAGATTCTTTGAGCGCCCAAACGGCAATACCATCGTCGCACGTCGCACCACCCCGTCTTCATCGGGCGGTGCGTTGAAAAATCCTGTCGACGAAGCGTTGCCGCCCAGCGAATCGGCCAACTCCGGTATGTTCGCTTCGGCGCCCAGTGGAATCAGGCTGGTACTTTCATTGCCGAACGCTTTGATTAAATTGATGCGATCGCGCTGACCAATCTCCGGGCGTGGATCGAGTGGACGAATCTGTGGAAATGAAAAAAAGCTCAGTTGGTCCGCGTATTTGTCCAATGTGGCCGCGTCCATCCCCCGCATGTCCGCGTCGGTGTACAGAAAATAGCTGCCCAGCACCACCGCGCCAAAATTCTTGATAGCGGCGCCAAATTGCTTGTCTCCGTCAAACTTCACCACCAGGTCTTTCACTTGTTCTTCGAGCTTGGGATCAACCCGTTCGCCTCTCTTCTTTCGGGCATCCAGTTCTGCCCACAGCTCTCGCACGGCCGCCCCGCTCTGGTCGGGTTTGCTGAACGTCACATCGAACGCCACCGTTTTAGCGTTGTCCTGTTTCAGGACGTCCAGCATCTTGGCGAAGTTGGAACGCGGGAATGGCCAGCGTCCCAGCACCTCCTGAGAATGCTGATCGATATCCACGATCACGATGCGAGGGTCATGAGGAGTAACGTTGAGCGGGCGGTAGTTGAAGCGCATATCCAGCGCGTCAAGTTCCAGTCGCTGCAGAAAGGTGAACAACGGCGTAGGCCGTTCGCCAAGGGTGGTATAAAAATAAAACACCAGCGCCGCGACCGTGATTCCAATGCTGATGAAGAAGGACGCCCGATGGTCCCACCACGAACCAAGCAGTTCGCGGAAGCGGAATACGCTTCGCTTCTGTCGGCCTCCTTCGGGAGCGGTCGGCATTTACGTTGGGATACTACTCGCGGAAAATGAAATTCAGTCTCACACCGCAAATATCGATTAAATCGCCATCATTCAGCCGCACCGTTCCGGAAATAGGCGTGCCATTCACGCTCGGCACCTTATCTCCCGTGCCCAGATAATAGCCGTCATCGCGCTGATTAATCTGCGCCGCCATTTTTGGCTTGAACCATCCACGTAGCCGAATCGTTGCCATCGGCGATTTCCCAATCACCGTCAATTTGTTGGTCAACACATACTCTTTCTGGTCTACCTTGCCGCCCAACACCACCAGTGTCGGCATCTTCAATCGTCCGGGCGAAAATTGCGAGCGCTCTCCCAGCGCTGCCGCCTGTTGCAGCATGTCGCGTCGCGCCTTGGTATCCAGCACCATCGTTTCGTTGATTTTCGGTGCGGCGGCTTTCCTGCCAGAGTCCCACGGAATCGCAGCATCGCCCGTCGCATCTACCTTGATGTTGTGCTTGCCTATCCAGATCGAGTCGCCATCGTGCAGCGTTGCTCGCTCCACCCGAAGATCGTTGACGAACGTGCCATTCAAGCTGTCCAGATCTTCCACCACCAGCCGCCCCGCCTCGTAATATACGCGTGCGTGATAGTTAGAGATCGCCAGGTTGTCGATGGGAATGTCGTTGTCGGGAGAGCGGCCAATACTCACCGGCCTGCTCCCGATAGGGACTTCTTTCACCAATTTGTTTTCAAACATCAGGCTGAGCTTCGCCATTACGCGCTTCCTCCTACGGAGGCTTAGTCTTTTTTCTTTGCTCCGGGCCTCATCCAGGAGAACCAACCCTTCGGTTCTTCCTGAAATCGCACGACGATTACGGTTACGTTGTCCAATCCCCCACCTTCATTTGCCAGGTCCACCAGCTTCTGTGCCGCCTTGGCCGGATTCGTTTCCGCTTGCAGCGTACCGGCTATTTCCGGCTCCGTTACCATCCGCGTCAATCCATCCGAACAAAGCAGCAAGACATCCCCTGAATAAATACCCGCTTCGTCCACGTCTACCTCTACATCCTCGTGAGCACCCAGAGCGCGTAACAATACGCTCTGCATATCGCTCTCTTCGGCCTGCTGCGGCGTTATAATCCCCCGCCGAACCTGTTCCGCCACAAGAGAATGGTCATTCGTCAATTGCTGCAAGTTCCCCGATCTCAACAAATAGGCCCGGCTGTCGCCCACATGTGCGATGCTCAGCTTGCCTTCATTCGCCCATACCGTTGTGACCGTTGCGCCCATCCCGCGTTGTGCTGGATTTTTGCGCGCTGACTCATAAATTCTGACATTCGCTTCGCGCACTGCGTTTTGCAGCCGCTTGGTGTGATCGCTCCAATGCAGAGATTCCGCGCTATCGGTCAGCGTCGCTCCAGAATCATCCTTCGGCGCCGTGCAATACTTCACAATCGTCTCCACTGCCAGGGCACTCGCTATTTCTCCGTGAGCCTCTCCTCCCATCCCGTC
Source organism: Candidatus Acidiferrales bacterium (assembly GCA_963837885.1). Taxonomy (GTDB): domain Bacteria; phylum Acidobacteriota; class Terriglobia; order Acidiferrales; family UBA7541; genus Acidiferrum. The sequence continues at coordinate 20,047 of CAWIPD010000029.1, forward strand.
GGAAAGCACAAATAAGTTCAGCGAATCGAGGATCTGGTACGAATCCTCATTGTTGGTTCGCACCCGTCCGACATCGCTCACTCCTCCACTCACGATCTCCACGACTTCTCCTTCCAAGATTTCCGAGAGCACGCGTGGAACCCCCAGCGTACACACCCCTGCCAACAATCTAGTCTCAAAGCTAGCAGACCCCTATTAGCTCCGGAAGCCTTTGCACCCAACTGATTACTCGCTAATTAGCCACACTGGCCGAACGGCCAGTTCGGAAGAATACTCGAAAGCTGGCAGGCGCAGGAAAAAATAACATGCCTTGGCCAAGGGCAAGGTACTGTAACCTGCCGTCATGCAACCCTCGCCCTTCTTTGCCGTGCGGAACTCCATTACAATCCGGATGTGTGGACTTTCGTGGATTTGCGTCGAACCGCCATCCTTGCTGCAATTTTTCTGAGCGCCGTAGCCGGATTCTCCCCGGCACAACAGCCGCCCGTTCCCCCCGCTTCGGGCGCCCGTATCCTGCTGCTGCCTCGCAAGTTGGTCACTGGTGAACGCGCAACGCTGGCGGTCCTGGACGTTAACGGCAAGCTTACCCCTGGTGTTAACATCACCTTTTCTAACGGCGATAAAATCACTACCGACCCCACGGGTCGCGCATTATTCGCTGCCCCTCTCAATCCCGGCACGGTCTATGCCTCTATCGAGGGCCGCAGTGGACGTGTCTCCAGCACTATCCTTTCGTCTAGCGAGGCGCCATCTTCGACCTTGGAAGTCACCGCGGTCCAACGCGTAGCATCCCTCAGCGATCGCATGGAGATTCTCGGACATGGTTTCTGTGGTGATGCCGATGCGAATCGCGTAACCATCGGTGGCATCCCGGCCTTGGTCCTGGCTTCTTCTCCTGCTTATCTCGCCGTGCTTCCCCCACTGGAAATGGATCCCGGTCCGGCCAGCGTACAGGTTGCTTGCGGCCAGAAAAAATCGGACTCATTCACAGTGGTGTTTGTGGCGCTGGATTTGGATGCCAAAACTTCAACGCTGGCGCCGGGTGAGCATCGCCTGCTGCAGGTCCACGTCACGGGTAGCGTCGCTAAGATTGCTCTTGAAGCGCGCAATCTCGCTCCAGACATCGCCCAATTGACCGGTGGCGTAAACGTGCGGGCTACATCCAGCGGCGGCAAAGAGAACACAGCGACATTTGAGCTAGTAGGCAAACAACGCGGGAGCTTCGTGATTTCGATCCGCCTGTTGGCGCCACTTGGTCCACCCAGGCTTTGACGCTGGCGCCAGGTTTTGCTTCTTCTAGCTTCTAATATTTTTTTCGATTCCGCCCTTAGGCCGTCTTTTTTGCCGTAACTGCAGGTAGTGCCAGCGTTGCTTGGGCGTCTTCAATCACCGCTTGCCCTGCATCTCCGCTTGTCAGCAGGCTATCCAGTGAATTCGACGCCTTCACAAATCGCTTGTCTGCTTCGCCATAACTTGCTTGGGCATTCTTCAAGTGCGTTCCGATCTTGTCGAAATGCTCGCCGAAAGTATCCAGTTGCTTTCGCAAACCCGCCAGGTTTGCTCCCAGGCGCTTGGCATTCTCTTCGATCTGCATTCCGCGAAGTCCCATGGCAATGACCGAAAGGTGGGCGTAAAGCGTGTTTGGCGATACCGGTATAATCTTCTTCGTCCGGCAATACGCATCCACGGCAATCCCGCGCGCATCCACGCTGCGTAGCAATTCGTAGTAAACCGCTTCGCTCGGCACAAACATCAGCGCAATATCCAGCGTATCTTCGTCTGGCACGATATATTTCTTGGCAATCGAGTCCGCATGCAATTTGATCGCATTCGCAAACGTTTTACGCGCTTCGTCGCCTTCCGCATCCAGCCGTTGGAACGCATCCAGCGGGAATTTCGAATCGATGGCCATGATTTTTTTGTCGCGCAGGTGGATTACGGCGTCGGCAGCCTCTCCGCTTCGAAAGCGGTATTGCTTGGAGTATTGCGACGGTGCCAGGCAATCTTCCAGCAATCTCTCTAACGTGGTCTCGCCGAAGTTGCCGCGCGTCTTTGTCCCTCCAAGGATGTTTTCTAGCCGCGTGGCCGCGTCGTGCATCAGGTGCCCGGATTCCTGCACCTGGCCTAATTGCTGTTGAATCTGCGTAATTTGCTCGCGCGTGTTTTTCAGTTCGTTGGACATCGCCGATTGTGCTTGCGACGTAATTTGCGATGTGATTTCCGCGGAGTCCTTCGCGCCTTGCTGCACCGCCGTTGTTACGGCTTCCAGTCGCACCGCCACCATGTTCGCGATCGTTTCCAGTTTTGTTGTGCTTTGCGTCTGCGCTGTCGACAGACCCAGCAGGTCCCGGCGCAGTTCGTTCATTTGCGTTTCCAGTTGCTCGTTCTTCTTCTGATCTTGGGTGTTCTGTACCAATACCCAGACAATCAGGCCGATTAACACCACGGCGAATAGTGCTGCAGCCATCCAGATTACATTCATGCTCTCTCCAGAATTTACACGGGAAACGGTATTTCCACTTTACTCGCATCATCCCGGAAAGTGTATAGACGGAACTCCTTGCACTCTGAAACAGACCGCCAACAAAACAAAAAGCCCCGGATGACCGGGGCTTTTCGCGAAAGATTTTAATTTACTGGGCTTATCAATCTACCAGCTGAATTTCAACGCGAACTGGAACTGCCGCGCATCGTACGAAGCTGATGGTTGACCCGCCGTGCAAACGGTTCCCGCCGAGGGATCGCACAATTGATTCACGGCCAGAATATTCGTGTGGTTGAACAGGTTAAACACGTCTGCGATCATGTCCAGGCGATATCGTTCACCAAATGTCAGTGCCTTGGCCAGCCGCATATCAAACTGGAAGAACATCGGCATCGTGAACGCGTTGCGGCCCAGGTTTCCGGTGCAGCCATAAGGTGGAGTAATTCCCGGAATCGTGAACGGTACTTTATCATTCGTCAGGCAGACGGTCGCCAGTTCAAATGCCGCGCCCTTGATATATGGGGAAGTGGTTGCTCCCGGCGTACTGACGGGCACGATGGACGGACGGATCTCCGAAGCACTCAGATCCAGCCGGGTATCTTCTCCGGTAATCACGTTGTACGGCCGTCCCGAAGAGACTTCCACCAATGGCGCTACTGTAAAATCGCTAAACACCGAATGGAAGAAGGAATCTCCCGATTTGCGCGGCGAAGTCTGAAAGACACCGCTAGTGACCCAGCGATGGCGCTGGTCGTTGTCTGAATTGGCTTTTTCCAGGTACGGGAAACGGCTATCGGCGGGCTCCAGTGTCGATTGTAGGTCCGTTCCGTTGTCAAGCGAGTGCGACCATGTGTAGCTCGAGAGTAGTTGGAAATTCTTTGAGAAGCGATGTTCCAGGTTAATCGTCAACGCGCTATACCAGGAACTTGCGTCCGATTCCTGCGTGTCCACGCTGTTGAACGGCACTGGCACACCAAAGCCAGCTGGGATAACCGGCTAGCTTCGCCAGCCCCACCTGTGTTGTGTAACCGCCGGGCACCGAAGCTGCAAAGGACGGATTTGGTCCGGAGGGTCGGAAGTAATTAAAAAACGCTGGCGTCGCCACAAATCCCACCGGGGCCCCAGAGCACGTGTTGCTGCTCCCAAATCCTTCGCCAAGAGCGCCCGGTGCAATTAGGAATACGCTGGATGTCGCTCCCGTCGAAACGCAGGTGTTCGGATACTCCGTTTCCACTCGGCACAACCACGGTGAGTGGATTGCTTCCTGGATTTGCGATTCCCGCAGAAATCGCATTCGCGTCGTTCTGTGTCAGCAGATTGCGGATCAGTGGAATTGATGTCAATCGGGCGATTCAGGTGTAGCCCTTTTGTCCATTGGTAGCCTGCGCTGATCTTCCAACTCGAGGACAGCTGATGTTCGATCGTCAAGTTAGCTTGCTGCGCGTAACCAAACTGGAAGTTACTGGCCACCGGCAACGTGAATGGAAGAATGGGCAGCGGAAACCCCGCGGTCAGATAATTTTGATTCGCGAACAGTGAGGTGGTTTGCAATGGATCGAATCGCTGCTGATTCGGCAGATAATACATGCTCGGCAGCGCGTTCAACACCCCTTGAAAGATCGATGACCCATTCAAGTTCGCCGGACTATCCAGTCCGCCCCCGCAAGCGGCCGTAACCAGTCCGCAAGCCGATGGTGCGCCACCGGCCGAAAGCAACTGTACGGACCGCCCGCCATCAGCAGTCACAGAGTCGAACGCGATCGCCAGCAGCGGGTGGTCGTAAAACAGGCCGTAACCTGCACGTACCACGGTCCTGCCGTCCCCCTTCGGATCCCACGCAAGGCCGAAGCGCGGCGCAAAATTGTTATTGTCCCGTGGAATGCCTTCTGTCACTCCCAGTGCTTTCTCCGCTGCTGCGTTAACTGCAGTCGCTGGAGCAAACAATGGGGTAAGTTCTATGTCATAGCGCAACCCATAATTCAACGTCAGGTTTCGCGTGACTCGCCAGGTATCCTGCGCAAAGAATCCGAACGGAAAATTGTCGAAGGGCTGATTGGATGTGCCGATGCCCTGAATATAAGTTGTTGGGATTCCCAATCCGTACGACTGCATACCGGTCGTTCCCGGAAGGACGATCGTTCCTCCGCTTGGTGTCTGTACGCTGTTTGGCAATCCAAAATTGGAAGCCGGAAGCCCGCCGAAATTCACGTCGCCGCCAAAATCGAGTTCGAAGATTTGTGCTTTGGACGAGCGTAATTGAATGATGTTGATGTCAGCGCCCACTTTAATAGTGTGCCGTCCGAGCGTGACCGTGCCATTATCCGTGAACTCAAATCGCCGCTCGATGCGGTCCACCGTCGAATAAGGCTCACGTCCAAAATACGCGTAGCCGGGTATGTTCACCCCGATATCGCTCCCACCCGGAAGATCAGAATAGCCAAAGTGCAGTCCGCGGCGGGCAAACTGAAAGCGAAATTCGTTAAACGACGTATCAGAGAGAATGGTGTCGTGCTGGAAGGTAGCATTTACGTCGCGATACTGGTTCAAACCAGTGCGTGAGCCGGCGTTCTGCCCGTACACCTGATTCTGCGAAGTGGATTGAATACCCGTCACCAGCGAAGGCGAAACTCCCACTCGAATGAAAGAGCTGTTTCGATTATTCCAACGTTGATCCAACCGTCCCGACCACAGGCTAGTCTTCTCCATCACTGGAAAATTTCCACGAATCGAATTCAGTCCCACATACGACGTAGGCAGTGGCACTGCGCCAGCCGCCACAACCGTACCTCCCGGTCCCACCGCAGCACCACCGGTGCAGGCGACCGAATTTACGATTGTTGCCGATGGACACGGCACCGGCAGCGGAAATTCTCCAAACAGCGTCCCTCCGGGAGTTACCACCGGATTCACCGGCGTGATCGAACCACCTGAAAGGCTGTTCACTACCGCACCATAGTCAAGCCGGTTGGTTGCTACACTCGATGCCGAACCCATCAATGTTGCATAGCTCCCGGCCAACTGCTGCAGGGCCGCTGCTTGCGCTGGATTTGTTGCCGATGCCGCCGCTTCCAGCACCTGAAGAGTCGCTGCGCTCTGGCTCGAGGTCAGCTCCAATCCGTTCAGCGGGCAGCCCACGCCGCAATTGAACGGTGAAAGTCCAAAGTTCCCCACGCCGATGGTCGAAAATCCGGTTTCTTCCCGCTGCGTATATTCGTAGGAGAAAAAGTAGAAAGTCTTGTCTTTTTTCAGTGCCCCACCCAACGTCGCTCCTGTCTGTACGCGGGTGTACGCCTGCTTCACAGGAACCAGGACGCCGTCTGCATTGACTTCGCCCGAAAACGGGTTTCGGGCTTGGAACGCCTTGTTCCGCAAATATCCGAACACGTCCCCATGGAAATCGTTGCTTCCGCTCTTCGTGACGATGTTCACTACTCCGCCCGTCGCTCTCCCGTATTCCGCGTTGTAGTTGCTCAGAATCATCTGGAATTCCTGTACCGCCTCTTGCGAGACTGTCGAGCGAATTCCGTTTACCGAATTGTCCACCGCGTCCGCGCCATCCACGCTTACCATGTTTGATCGGGCGCGCGCCCCGCTGATGTTCAGCCCGCTATTCGGCGCCGGGCCGATGGTGGGCGTAACGTCGCGAGTCGTCTGCGAATTCGTCAGCGTAAAATTGATATAACTGCGGCCGTTGATCGGCAGATTGTTGATCTGACGCTGATCCACAGTCTGGGCGCTTTCCGACCTCGTCGTCTCCACCGGTGCGCTTTCCGTTGTTACCGTCACCACCTGCGTCTGCGTCCCCAGTTCCAGACGCGCGTTCAGAATAGCCTCTTGGCCCACCGTGACGCTTACTGAGGGAGTTTCGTACGGCGCTAAATTACTTCCCCCCTCGATATGCAGCTTGTATTGACCCGGCACTAGCCCCACTAGGATGTAGTGACCAACGTCATCGCTGGTCGCCGTGCGTTCCGCGCCCGTCGCCAAAAATGTTGCCGTGATTTTTGCCCCGCGCACTGCCAATCCTTGCGGATCCGTCACGACGCCGGCGAGCGTAGCCGTATTGACCTGGGCCAAGGCACTCGAAACACCAAACACCACCACTGCGCACAGCACTACGAACGCAAACATCCCCCGCCTGCGCTGCATACACGTCCTCCTTGTGGATACTGCCCATCGTCCGCTACCCCTAGCGGAGGCGGGATTCTCCCGCCAATTTATGGCCTCGACAGGTCAATTATATTAGTTGGCTTTTACTGCAATGCACAAACCTTTGCAACTGTAATCTGTCTGAAGCTCTCTTTACCAAACGATCGGTTGAAAAGTGCTCAACCTGCCAAGAGCTGGGTCTCCCCTTCGTTGGCTATCATCTTCAGGCTAACTCGGCCGCTCGCCTCGCTACTCGCTCACTTTGAAGTACTGCCGCCACGCCACGTCATCCCCCACTAGGATGTCCACACGGTAGATCCCGCTCCCGAGCTTCTCCAGTGGAATTCCCCACGTCCGTTCCGAAGCTTCTCCTGTTGCAATATTCAGCTTCTCCGGTTTTCCAGACGCAACCAGATGGTTGTCCACATCGTAGAGCTTGATCGTAGAAGTCGTTTTGAGGGTTCGAGTGTTTGAGAAAGAGACGATCGCTACCGCCGACACATCTCCTTTTTGAAATGAGACCTTCCAGTTGCGCTCAAGGGGGGCATTCTTCTTTGCGCCTTTTTTCGGTAGTTCCTTCGGCCCATCGCTCAACAATGCGAATAACACAATCTTTGAATCGGTGACCAGCGGCATCATTTCTCCTCTGGCAAGCAGCTCCGGCAAGGAGGAAGGTGCCGCCGATAGTGTCGGCTGCAATAGCGTTGCCGCGATCGCAATCCCTCCCAATGCGTCCATATTCAAATCGGGTGTGCTGTTCTGCAATTCCGCATTGCCACCGAGCAACAACGTGCCGGGAAGTGTGCCGCCCAGCATCCCGATCACTTGTCCTTGCTCGTTCAGCAACGGTCCACCCAGTGCCGCCCGATTGTAAAGTCCCGAAAGATTGATCCGATCCCCCCAAGGTGATGGAGTCGGCGTTCCAACGATTCCGCCATCGGCGATGATCCTGCTCCCGTCCGGCTTGACGTCCAGCCAGTAGCAGTGATCCCCAATATTCCAGGATTTTTCGTCGGCAAGTTTCAGCGTGTGGTCTGGTTGCGTGTTTGCTGGTATCGCTGCCCAATCCTGGCGGCGGTTCCAGCCCAAGAGTTGGTCCGTCTTCACTTCGTTTCCGTCGGGAAACACTATCCGCAGTGAGGAAACTCCCTCCACAACTCGGAATGACGTTGTGACCACTCCCGGCTTCAGGAAGAATCCCGATCCGTGTTTGACTACCGTGCCCTTACCATCCAGCCCCTCAATCTCCACGGTTGCAGACACCGCCAGTTTGTAAATCTCAGCCGTGGTGGGCATCGGCCGCTCTTTGGGAAGGTTCTCCGGCTTCGCGCCTGGCACCACTTGAAAACTCAGTTGCCCCGCAACTTCTCCATCCACATGGCTTTCAAATACCCAAGCCCCTGCGGCGCTGCTCTCCGAAAGCGGAACCTTCCAGAATCCCGCGAAACGGGGCTGCGTAGCGTTGTAATCGAAACTCGACATTGTCGCAAATTGTCCGTTCGGTCCACGGACCATTCCTTCGCAGTGATGCGTTCCCTTCGTCGATTCCCACTCGAAGTACACAATCACTTCGCGATCATCGGGCACGTAGAAGGTGCTGCGCGGTTCAGTCATAACAAACGTCCCGTTCCGCTGCTCGCCCTTAGCGCCCACGATGGCTCTCACGACACGCACCTGCGCCGCCGTCGCGGTCACCCCGCCGGCCTGCTGGCCCGCTGCCAGATCAGGCGAACCTGCCAGTAGCAAAAGAATCGTGCTCACACAGAACAATGCAGAAAAATACTTGGCGAAGGGTGAATCCTTGCGCAGGAAAGGCATGGGCAGTTGTCTCCACAAGAGGATGAAACGCGCGCAGGTATTCTACTTGAAATAGTGTTAATTCGTTATTTAGTTAATCAGGAGTCAGCTAGAGGTGCTTGCGAACCAATCGGCGCAACCGTTCTCGGTCTTCGTCTTTCATGTGTACAAACTCCACGCCACCGCCATCCGGCCCGACATTGCGCACCACCGCGGTGAAATGAATCTTCCGCAGCCCAGAGCGAACTTCCAATTGGATCGAATCGCCCACATTTAACCGGTTGGGAGACTCCAAGTATGCCCCGCCAAGACTGATCGTCTTCACTCGCGCCATAGACATCTGCGGCCCAGCTATCTGCGCGCGCAGCGGAGAATCGAGTGGTATACGCGCATACCGGCGCGGTATCACAAAGTTTCCCAGTGCTGGTGCCTGCGACTCGAAAGCCGCCCGTGCTCTTGCCGAGGTCGGGCCTTCTTCCATCATTGCCAGTGCGTCTTCCGCAGCCGCACGCAATCCCGCGGGCTCAACGAAGGTCAGCCCTTCTCGATGCCCTGCGAGTTGCCTTAACAGTTCGACTGCTTCGTAAGCGCGCAAACGTCCCAGGGCCTCGATCGCCTTGATTCGGACAAACTGGTCGCGCAACGTCTCGTGTTCGCCAGCCGCGATTTCCATCAGCATCGGGACAGCCGTGGCTTCCTGGCCAATTCCTATTTGATCGATCATCATCGGCACAACCAACTCGTGGGCATCCGCAAGGATCGCCGAAAAAACAAACGCTGCGCTTTGTGCCGACGCAGAATTCGCTGGTCGCGCCAGTTCGCTCACCGCCAAATCCTGCAAATTCCATTCCCAACTTGCCATCGCCCGCGTCAGTCCACGCAACAACCGGTCCGGGTCCGCGGCGGCTAACATTTTGATTGCCGCGCTCACCCGTTGACGCCGCGCTTCGAATAGCCGCGTTTCCAGCACCGTCAGCACCGGCACTCCAATCGCCCTCAGCAATCGCGCCATCGCCGGTACCATTTCCATTCCTCGGGTATCCGTCAGTAGCAATGTCAGGCGGTCCAGCAGTCGATCCGGATCTCGCTGCAATAGCCTAGGCAGCGCCGCATCCAGCGCTCGATTTGCCAACGCCGCATCCACCATCAGCATCCACCGGTCGTTCGCCACCAGGCGGTGTCCCAGCGCCGTCATGTGCTCGTGTTCCGCGTCGCGCGGCACCTTCTCAAGTCCAATCAGAATATTTTCGAAGCCCGCAAAATCTCCCCGCGTTACCGCAATCCGTCCCAAAGTCTCCAGGAACGATGCCAGCAGCGCACTCGTTTCTGGCATCGTTTCCTTCGCCAGAACCGACAGCGTTCCCTTGCTCAGTTCTTCCGGCAACTGATTCGGCCACAACGATTCCAGTAGCGGTGTGAGTTCTCCCAGTCCGGCCGCCACCGTCCGTCGGGCAGTACCATCCGCGTGTTCCAGTCGGCGCGCGTAGTTCAGCAATATTGTTCGCGCTTCGCGACGTGGCGCATCCGCGCCCGTGTCCACCAGTTGACGAAGCGTTTGCCGAATCGCATTGATCGGCACGCACCAGATTTCCGGCCCGCGCAGCACCGCTGATTTTTCACGTGGCGGCAATTCTTGCCAGAACCGCTCAATAATCTGCTCCCGATACGCATCGCTGGCCCACGCAGTAGCCAGCGAAGACAAATGTTGCGAGGAATGGGGTCCCTGATAACCGCCCGAATTCACCAGGACTTCTGCGAATTGATTGAGCATCGGCCGGGTCGCAATTGGCGCCAGACTGTGTTCCGCAAATTCAGAACTCATGAACTCCAGAATCAGGCTTTGCGATAGCCTCAGCAAATATCCTTGCGGCGACTCGCCTTCTTGCGGGCTGTAATGCGTCATCGAACTCAACAGCAGCCGCACCGTATCCCGGCTCGCGCTTTCCATCGGCGCATGAATCGCCCGCGCAGCCTCTTCCGGCGACAATCCCCGGGCTACTTCCATTGGTGGCGTTAGCCGTCCGATCAGCCCCAATGTTTCCGAAAGCTCTTGGCCCTGCGGCGCGCGAATCGGCGCATCACCGTTTTCCAGCGGGGCATTTCCACCATAGGCGACCAGTGCCGCAATCAAACTTGCCAGAATGCTGTCTACTTTTCGTTCGGTCAATGTATTGACCTGGATCCCTTGCACGCGTTGCTCCCGGAGTTGGTTCGGCCACCAGCCTCGTCCCAGACGCTTGGCTGACTCCTCCGATTTTAGCAAGGTGGCTTTGATCAGACGCGCGAGCGTGTCCAATTCGCCCACATGGAATTTCTTCGAGAAATAGATGACTTGAATGTCCGCCCGGGTCAGGTCTGTCGCCAGCGCGTGGAATTCCCCGCGTGGATCAGGCAAGTGCGATTCGCCCAGCTTGGAAACCACGATTCCGCCGCGTTCCGCTCGCGCTTCCATGCCGTCCATTTCCGACGCAACTTCGCGCAGCGTGTCGTAGGCCGAATCCAATCCGTCCAGAACCTGTGGATGAGACTCGTCATACAATCGGTAGGCCCGCAGCAGCAAATGAAATGACCGCATGGCGTGGCAAACATCCCAAAGCCGGTTATCGACGGAATGGCTGCGTTCCGGGCGTGGCGCTACCTGTTCTTGCGTTGCCGCCCACTGACTCCGCGGCTTACCCGCTTTCGTTTCTTCGCTAAGAACTGTGGCTCGTACGCCCAAGGGACCTTCCCAAGTCTGCCGCTCTTAAATTCACAATGCGCAAGCCCACTACGCGTCAACCGAAAAACCGGCCGTTCTCACGCAGGAACGGCGCCTCTTCGACCTAAAACACCCCTTTCTATTGTCTTGCAGGCAGGGAGGAAAGCTATAGTACGAATGGTCACATATGGAACATTACGTAACAGTTGGCACTATTGGGTAGGTGAGCCCATTTTTCAAGCTACAGTAAATAAACCAGTTACGCTGATCAGTTCTTCGGCTTCAAAGTCTCGTTTATTGTTACGGTACCGCCTTCGGAAACTTCCACCGCGCGCCTTCCCGGCTGATAGCCCGCGAGCTTCACCACCAGAATGTGGTCGCCAGATACGATCTCCACTCGCGCTGGGCTCGTCTTGCCCGTTGCGGTTCCGTCCACGAAAATTTCCGCACCCTTCGGTGTGGTGTTCACCTGCGCCCAGGCAACGTGAGGTTGAATGCGGGGCGTCATCTTAATGCTCATCTGCGTTTGCATGTTGTCAGTCACCTGCACCTGCCCAGCGTACGGCTCAAAGCCGTTCATGCGCAACACCACGTTGAATTGACCCGCCGCGAGTGGCAGTGTGACCGGCGTGTGTCCTGCTTGTATCGCGCCATTGATAAAAACTTCCGCTCCCGGTGGCGTGGTGGAGACGAGCAGCCCCTTGGCCACGGCCTCCAGATGAATCTTCTGATCCAGCGCCTCGCCGGACTTCAATTCCACTGCCGTTTGCATGGTTTGATAACCGTCTTTTTGGATCTGCAGGCTGTAATGCGCTGGAGCCAGGTTGTTAAAGCTGCAGGGTGTCTGGCAATCGGTGAGCTCTTTTCCCGTCGGTCCATACAACGTCGCGGTCGCTCCCAGTACATCGGTAATCAGGTGAACCGCCGCCTTTCCTTTTCCTGGGACTGGATGGCCGTCGCTGTCGGGTTTATCGGCCCCGGTCACCGCCGTGTCGTCGTACAAAATGTCGTCCACCACATGCACCGCTGCGGGGGCATTGCGCATAAAGTGCAGCAGGGAAGAGTGCTCCGCCGGACGTAGCTTGCCCTTCATCGTCAGCGTGTTTCCAGTTCCGATCACCTTCACCCGATCGCCCAGATTCCTTTGTGAAATTGCCTCAACAATCTTTGCCTTGTAAGCCGCAGCGTCCGGCGTCAATCCTGCGTCAGGATCTTTCTTGGCGGTTGGCTTTTCAACTACCGGTGCAGGCACGGGGGTTACTTCAGGCTTCTTTTCCAAAGTGTCCGTAATTGGAGTAGATACTGCGGATTTCGGCGTAGAGTCCGCAGGCTGGTCAGGCAAAACGTCGGTCGGTGAAGGTGTGTTTCCGTTTACCGGCGGCTGCGCGGCCTGATCTGTCGGTTGCGGTACAGCTTGCGAAGTGGCAGGTGCAGCAGTCTGCGCAGGCGGAGTCACCGGTGCTGTAGCTGCCGGCGCCGTGCTATTTCTTTCACGAGCTGCCTGCAGTTCTGGGCGCAATTTGTATCCGCCGTAAGCGATCACTCCCACCAAAAGCAGTGCTGCCAAGTATCGTCCCGACGGTATTATTTTTCTTCGGCTCAACATAGGGCTGAACTGCGGCAGTTCGCCGGATCGTCGGTGTTTGCGACGGATTCGAAACTCGATTCTGCAAGCGACCTCAGCAGTTGGCGAAGACATCGGGTCTTCGCCGTGCAGTCCGCGAAGACCGCCGCCTGCTGGACCGACCAGGCCGCCGCCATTTGGCCTCGCCGAAACCATCGTCGCGTCTGGGTTAGCTCCCCCCGCTCCCATCGCCCGATAATTCTTCAGATCTTCCTGCATCTCCCGGCAGCTCTGGTAGCGCACTTCGGGTTCTTTTGCCAGCGCCCGCATCACGATATCGTTCAGTCCGGGATGAATCGAAGGATTAAGCTGGCGGGGCGGAACTGGATCTTCGTTCACAATCTTATAAATTACCGTCGTAACGCTCTGTCCCGGAAATGGCTTCTCACCGGTCAGCATTTCGTAGAACATCACGCCCAGCGAAAAAATATCGCTGCGCCCATCAACCGGACGCCCTTCACTTGCTCGGGCGACATGTAGCTCGGCGTTCCCATCACGTGCGTAGTTTGTTGAACGGTGCCAAACTGCAAAATCTTTGCGGTACCGAAGTCCGTCACCTTGACCGTATCGTCCGCGGTGAGCATCAGGTTCGCTGGCTTGATATCGCGATGCACGATGTTGCGCTCATGTGCGAATTGCAGCGCGCTGCAGGTCTGCTCCATGATGCGCAGCAACCGTGGCACGGGAAACGCATGCCCGTTGTCCAGCAACGCTTGCACGCTCTTACCTTCCACCAATTCCATGGTGATGAAATACAACCGTTTTCTTCGCCTGCGTCGTACACCACAACGATGTTCGGATGGGTCAGCAATCCCGCCGCTCGTGCTTCAGTCTGGAATCGCTTCAGCAGTTCCGGCCGCGTCAGACCCGTTCCTTCTTCACTCAGGCGAATCGTCTTTACCGCAACGTTACGTCCGATCACCGGGTCAACCGCGCGATACACCACACCCATGGCGCCTCGGCCTAGTTCGCCGATAATTTCGTACCGCCCCGCTTTTACCATTGTTGCCATACTGCATCGGCCACCGCGAAGTGGCTTTTCCCCCTAAGCATCTCCAACTTCTACCAGGTCTTGCTCCGCGCTGGTCCACTTCCTTTAATTCAAAGAAGCGGGCGAGTCCGGCGCGAGAAGATCTAAAATTTCAACGAGCCTGCAGTGAGTGGTCGCGAAATTTCTCCCCATAAGTCGTAAACTTCTCCGGTTCCTTTTCCAGAACACGCTGATAGTTATTTACGAACTCGCGCCACAATTTCGTTCTAATTTCGCAGTCCTGAGCAGTCTGCTCGTATTTCGATTTCATCGCCTCTGTTCCCTTATGTGAGACACAACCCTCGTCATTTGAGAGCGTAACGGCTGGTTTTTCAGGGGGTCAACGCTACTGCAGTACTAGTGTGCCGCACTGGATACAGTGGCCATTCGTACAGGCTCGCATCGGGCCGTTTCTTCATCGTCACAACTACGGTCGTGGCGCTCCGCTCACTGGTTGCGTCATTCCTTCCGGCACAGGCAAATTCACTTCGCGCACCGGCCGGTCGGCGTCTTCCGGCCGCGCCGGCGCCTCCAACCCATCCGTCAATAAATATCCCTGCAACGCGATTCCTGTACTCCACACGCCTTCCAGCGCTCCGATGTATTCCTGCTGCAATTCAAATAACCGGCGCTGCGTCTCAATTACTCGCGGATATGCTGCCAGCATCTGACCGTATCTCTCATTCATCAAGGTATAGGCCTTCTTCGCGCGAGGCAGCAACTCCTCCCGGTATTCCAGCGCCATCAATTTTGCATTCGCATATTCATCCAGCACGGAGGTCGTCCGTTGCCGCAGTGTTAGCTCCACCCGTTGCATCTCCAGCTTGGCCCTTTCTGTTTCCGCTTGTGCCGCCGCTACGTTTCCCTGATTGCGGTTGAAGATCGGCAATTGCATTCCAACCTCGGCGATTCCTTCCCAGCCCGTTGCATGGGGTACGCCGCCGAGCAATTCGTTGTTGTATTCCAGTCCTCCGCGAAGTTGCAGGTCCGGGATCGCTGCCCGTTTGGCTTGTACCATTTCTGCTTCCGCGCGCGCCGCTGCCATTCCTGCGATTCGCGTCGCCGGACTCTCTTGCGCAATCTTTTCGGTGATCTGTTCCTCGTTCAACTCCGGCCACCCGTGTTCCAAATCTCCAGCTACCGTAGCCAGCGGCAGTTCTGGTTTGCCTATCAGCGCTGTCAGTGAGCGCCATTCTTCCCGCAATGCGTTTTCCTGCATGCGTGCGGCCAGTAACTGGCGTCGTGCAGCAATTTCCGCTGCCAGGACTTCTGTGTCATCCGCTTGCCCCGTGTTTTTCAGCTCCTTTTCTGACTCCGCGTAGTCCTGCTCGATCTTTGCCAGCGAGCGCCTCACATCCAGCATTTCCTGCGCCGCCAACACACGCAGGTACGCCGCTTTCAATCCAGTCTCTACTCGAACCTTCTGCTCCTCTGCCTCCGATTTCTGCGATTTGCGTTTCTTTTGCATATACCGCGCGATTACTCCCCAGTTTTCCACCCGTCACAATATTCTGTTCAACAAAAAATCCCTGCTTCCCACCTCCCACAGAACCTCCGCGAATTTCATCACCCGTATAGCCCACGGTGGGATTCGGATAGAGGCCCGCCTGTTGTTGTCGCGCCTTGGCTGCGCGTATCTCCGCTTCCGCCTGTCGCAGTGTCGGGTTCGATTCAGCAGCCATTCGCTCGGCTTCTTCCAGCGTGAACAGTTTCGCGTCCCCCTGTTGCTGTGCCCGTCCCATCTGTGGATAGACCACCTGCACCCCATGCATCTCCATGTGCGGGTGCTGCGCCTGTTCTTGCGATTTATTTTCCGCAGGCATGTTTGGCATCTGCGGCATCTCCTGCCCCTGCGCAAACATGCTTGCCGAAAATCCTGCAGCACCTACCACCAGCACCCTAATCAAAAGTCTCCGCATGTCGTTTCTCCCGTTTGCCACGTTCTTCTTCGGCGATTTTTCTGCGCTCCGCCGCCTCATCCCTTGTGCTTCTGGATTCGCTCCTGCATCTCTTCGTACTCTTTGTCCGGCAACACTCGCACCATCGTCATCATCCCCATCATTCCCGCGCTCCAATTTCGCGGTAACCCGCTCGTCTCCGGTCTCGCCACCGCTTCATCCATCGCCATTTCCATGAACGCATCCTGCGGAAATCCGGGCACTCGGTTTGCATTTTCGGATATCGGCGAATGGTGTACGTGCTCCACCCCCAGGCTCTCGGAAAGTGATTGCATCTGTTGCATAGCTTTCTCGTCCGTGGAATTCGCCGTCTGAATCTGCCGGTCGCGCAGCAGGTCCATCATGCTGTTCATCATGTGGTGAGGCAGGTGGCAGTGAATCATCCACGTCCCCGGATATTTGGCTTCGAATTCCACCACTCTCGCCTGTGCTACGCCCACCAGCACCGTATTCATCGGGTACCACGTTGTCTCTGGCGCGCGCCCGCCTTCCGTTCCTGTGATCACGAATTGATGCCCGTGCAAATGAATGGGGTGATGATCCATTCCCAGATTTACGAACCGTAATCGCACCCGGCTCGCCCAGTCGCACGATCAGTGGAGTCGTGGCGGGCGCCGACACTCCGTTAAACGTCAGCCAGTTGTATTCCATCGACGCTGTATTCGGCACGCTGTTTCCGGGAAGCACCGCCCATTCCTGCAGCACGATTCCAAAGTCGTGATCCGCATGCGGCGCATAGGGTATTTCCGGATGAGCGATGAACATCCCGATCAGCCCGATCATTTCCTGCATAGCGCTATGCGCGTGATAGAAAAAAGTCCCTTCTTGGTGCACCGTAAATTCGTACGTGTACGTTCCGCCCGGTGGCACCGGCTTCTGGCTGATAAACGGCACACCGTCCTGCTCGATCGGGACTTCCAACCCGTGCCAGTGGATCGACGTGCTCTCCGGCAATCCGTTTTCGAAAATCACCCGTACCCGGTCGCCTTGCGTTACCTGAATCGTCGGTCCCGGGCAGCTTCCGTTATAGCCCCACACATCAATCGTCTTGAACGGTGCAATCTTCTGTTTCAGCGGCTCGGCCTTCAATCTAAAAACTTTCACGCCCCCATCCATCGTGTAAGGCATATCCGGAATATCAGGAGACACCATGGGCACCCGCCTTTGCGGTGTGTTTCTTTCCGTTTGCAATTTATTGACGGCGCGCTTCTCATCCGCTTTGACTAGCGGAGCCATTCCGAACATCCCCACTCCCAGCACCGCTGCATCCTGAAAAAATCTTCTGCGTGTTCCACTCATGGTTCGCTCCAAAAAATAAAATTCCGCGCGACAATTTCATCGCTCGTACAAATACATAAAGTGAAATTACAGTTCGAGTTTTATTGCGAAGGGAAGTCCAGAATCAGATTTTCAACGGAGTGGCGTGCGACAGCGCGGACAAAATAAGCAGGTTTTCTCTGGGGCTCTTCAATTTTTCCGAATCTAACTCCGCCAGGTCGAAATGGTCAGCCGCTTGCCCCTGAACAGCCGCAGACAGTTGCTGCTTTGTCTGAACGTTCTCACTTCCCGACACTTCGTTCGCCCGGCCAGGAACCAGCGCGAGAACGTTATTCGCGCAGGACGGCATGTTTTTCAAGCACACACTTGAGTCAGGCGATTCTCCGCCCATATTTCCATGGCAATGGGTCCCGGACGGGCTGGAATAACTAAGCGCACTGGGCGGCTCGCACGATGACAGCGCACAGCAATTCGCGCTGAACGGGGCACACACCAGACCAATGCCGAGTAGAACCGCGATCAGCCGCGTAACGGTCGTAACTGGAGAAATATTCTTCATCCGCTGTCTCGATCCAAGCTACCTTGGAACCTCTTCTCGGTCAATTCAGTCGTTTCAGTCCAATTTCCAATCGTCACCGCCGCTGCTCTCTGGTTCAGCAACTACTTTTCCCGCGAATGAGCGATACACGTGGACGAAGTAAACCATGGCCAGGATCATCCCGATCACCCACCACACCAGTCCCACTCTCAATCCGTAAGCACCGGCTTTCGCTCCGTGCACTGTCAGAGAAAATCCGGGGTCGCGCGCTGGCAGCACCATCGGATACACGCCAAACACCACGCTGGTCAGCATTCCCAGCAAATACGCGCACGAAGCAAAGAACGCATTCAACTGGTTTTTGCGCCGCAATTCGAATTGCACCCCCGCCAGTCCCGCCACTGCCAGTAGCGGCAAAATATACCCTGCTGGCCACGTGGCAAAATTCGCCGTCACTTGTGGTTGGACGCGGAAAGTCACAAACGTGATCAGCGCTGTCATCACCAGCACTCCCCACCACGCTGCGTTTGTCACCTTGGCCGCTCGCTCACTCACCGCTCCACCGGTCTTGTACTGCACCCACAGCCCGCCGTGCATCATCAGCACCAGCAGAGCAGTCACTCCGACAAGTATGGTGTACCAATCGAGAATGCCAGTCTGCTCCCCCAACTGAAAATTCGTCCACAGCGGCTCAAAAAAGTAGCCGCTCGCGTCCAGCGGCACTCCTCGCACCACGTTACCCAGTGCGGCTCCATAAAATACCGCCAGCAGCAAACTCGCGGCAAAGAAAATGAAATCCCAGAAAGGAATCCACACATCACTCTTAATATGATTGCGGAATTCAACCGCCGTTCCGCGCAGAATCAACAACCACAACACAATCATCAGCGGCAAATAAAACCCGCTGAACCCGCTCGCGTACAGCGCCGGAAACGCAAAATACAGCGCACCACCCGCCGCCAACAACCACACTTCGTTTCCGTCCCACACCGGCCCGATGCTGGCAATCACTTGCCGGCGTTCTTCCCGCGTTTTGGCCACCAGAAAATGGATTGCACCGGCGCCCAAATCAAATCCGTCCAGCAACACATACAATGCAATCATCACTGCTACGAGGCAGAACCAGATCGTTTCCATGATGTTCTCCTCAGTCCGCCGCCACTGGTGCGGCCGTGCCGTGCGCTAATTCTGTGTCGTGCGCGGGCCCGAGTTCAATTTCCCTATACACCAGGAACAGCCAGAGAATCGACAGCACCACATACAGGCCCATGAATCCCAGCAATGAGAACCACGCGCTGCCCGCTCCTACTCTTGGCGAAGCTCCGTGAATCGTTCGCATCAGTCCGTAGATGAGCCAAGGCTGACGCCCCAACTCTGCTGTCATCCACCCGGCGGTGTTGGCGATGTAAGGCAGCGGTACCGAAAGCATCAGCACCCACAACATCCAATTGGTGTGAAACAGTTTGCCCCGCCATAGCAGGAACGCCGACACCGCCATAATCGCGATGAAGATCGTCCCCAGTCCCACCATGATGTGATAGCTGAAGTACAGCAACTCGATCTTGTCCGGCCACTGATCTTCCGGAAACGCATCCAATCCCTTCACACTCGCGTTCCAGTGCTTGTACGTCAGGAAGCTCAGCATGTTTGGGATTTCCAGTGGATTCTCCAGTTTGCGTTTGGCAACGTCTGGTTGCCCAAGTATCGCCAGCGCTGCGCCATCTCGCGTCTCGAACAGCCCCTCCATCGCCGCCAGCGTCGTTGGCTGATATTCCGTTACCATTTTCCCCTGCATATCACCCGTGGGTGACAGTTGCAGCAGCGCCGCAATCACTCCGACGATCACTCCCACTCGCACAAACGTTTTCCCGAAAACTTCATCCCGCTTCGTCAGCAGATAAAATGCACCCACTGCGGCCATCACGAAACAACCCGTTTGCACTGCTCCCAGCATGTTGTGCGCGTACTGCCATATTGCCCACCGGTTCAGCACTAGTCCCCAGAAACTCGTCAGTTCAATTTCCCCATGCTGTGTTAGCTGATACCCCGTCGGATGCTGCATCCATGCGTCGGTCGCTACAATAAAATACCCTGACATCCACGACCCTAGGAACACGAAGAACGCCGCGAACCAGTGCCCAACCTTGCCCAACTTCTTCTCGCCATAAAGGAACAATCCCAGAAAGGTCGATTCCAGGAAGAACGAGAACAAACCTTCCATGGCCAACGTCTGTCCGATCACCCCACCTGCCGATTTCGAAAATTCCGCCCAGTTCGTCCCGAACTGGAATTCCATCGGGATCCCCGTAACCACTCCAAGCGCAAAATTAATTCCAAAAATCTTCGCCCAGAACCGTGCCGCACGGTTGTAATGTTCATCCCCCGTCCGCAGCGCCATCGTCTTCAGAATCACGATCAGCAGCGCCAGACCCATGGTCAGTTGCGGAAACAAATAATGGTAGGTGACGGTGAAGGCGAAATGCAGTCGGTGAATGTCTAGAGCTGAACCCATGGAAGCACCTCGGAATACATCTCCCCACGAACTGTGTCTTTTGACTTGCGCGGACCTGAAGTTTCCTGGAGGGGCAGAATTTCCGCCTCATTCTCTCACTTTTTGCGTTATATACCTACGATGATTCCCGAACACTCCGATGTGAGTGCGCTCGTCTCTTCGTTTTGACGGCAGCGAGTTCCTTGATTCTTTCCCGGAATGGCCTTAGAACGAGACTTGGAAGAAGGTGTATCCGTGCAGCCAATCATGAAACGCAATCTGAGAGTCGTACTTGCCGCGTTGGTTTCAGCGCTGGCCTGCGGCGCTACTTTCCTTTTCGCGCTCTTTCGCCAGTTCGCCTTGGTCGAAGTCGCTGCAAGTATTGCCACCGGCCTGGAAGTGTATTTCCTCAGTTCCTCGATTGGTGACCTTTTGGAAGACCGCCCAGAACCCAATCACCTGAAAATGTTTGCAGCCATTACCCTTGCCGCTGTTATCGTTGGTTATTTCTTGCTTTCAAAATATCTTCCATCCCTGACGCTTCCGAGTTCCTAGCCTCAGCATCAATCTTTCTTCGCTAGGCTGATGGACTTCGCGAGAGAAACACTGCCGCTGAGTGATGTTTCCACAGAGGAGTCACCCACGGTAATCGTGTATGTGCCGCTTTCCGCTTGCCAGTGCTTTGCCGCCACGTCATAAAACGCCAAGGCTCGGGCATCCAGCGACACGCTGACATGCTTTGTCTCGCCAGGAGCCAATTCTACACGCGCGAATCCTTTCAGCTCTTTACCGGGTCGAGGCACTTTCGGAGTGTTCTCTCCCACATAGACTTGGGCCACTTCCGCGCCCGCCCGCGAACCCGTGTTGCTCACGTCAAACGTAACGGTGTACAGAGCCGGACGGCCACTTGAAGCAACCGTCGATGCTGTCGCCGGAGCAACTGAGAGATTGCTGAATTTAAACGTCGTGTAAGAAAGCCCGTACCCGAAGGGAAATTGCGGCTTTACTCCGTTGTGCTCGTATCCGCGATACCCCACAAAAATCCCTTCCCTATAAGTCACGCGATCCGTTCCTTTTTCCGGATAGTAATTCGCATACGTCGGATTATCTTCCCAGCGTTTTTCAAACGTGGCTGGTAAATGGCCAGATGGATTGACCTCCCCAAAGATAATTTCCGCCAGCGCTTTGCCGCCCTGTTCGCCCGGATACCACAGTTCCAGAAGCCCGCCGACATGGTCGATCCATGACGACACTTCCACATTTCCGCCAGACGTCACTGCAACAATCGTGTTCTTGTTCGCCGCCGCCATCTCTCGGATCAGTTCATCCTGCCCAAATGGCAGCGTGAAGGTGCGATCTCCGCCTTCACTTTCGCTGTCGTTGTTGAATCCTGCTGCGACCACCACCACATCTGCCTTCACCGCCAACTTTCTGGCCGCATCCGATACGATTTTGCTCTGCTCGATGATTCCCACGCGCAACCGTCCGCCCACCGACGAATCCAAATATTCTTCGCCGACTATCTTGTGCGCTCCGGCACTCAATCGCAGCACGGTTCCATCTTGCATCGCTTTTGCATACTTCCAGTCGTCGAAAATCACTTTGTCATCGAGATACAGCCGGTAGCCCGCTCCTTCACCTGAACCTTGCGCAACAATTTCGTATAACCCCGCTTCGGGCGCAACGTAGTAACCGCTCCACCGCTTGGAAGTGGGCTTAGGCTCAGAGTTGAACAACGCTTCCAGCGATTCCGGGTCCAGTGAGACGTTCCCCCAGCGACGTACCCGCGTCATTCAAATGCAGTGCCGTTGTTGTGGACTCGGGCGCTCCGGAAACGTTGCCATTTTGAAATGTTTCTAGCTTCAATCCACGCTTCCCATTTTTGCTTCGGTTACAAACTCCGTTTCGCCCGCCGCTGTCGCTACGTCCGGCACTCCCGCTTCGTAGTACACCTTCACCGTCGGCCCCAGGTAACTGCTGATTCCTTGCAATGCGCTTAGCGTCCAGAATGGCGTCACGCGTGCGCTTCCGCCACCAACCGGTTCTCCGGGATATGCGTCGGGTCCCACAACCAGCACCGTCTTGATCTTTTGCTTATCCAGCGGCAGCAGATTATTCGCATTCTTCAGCAACACTGTTCCTTCTCGTGCTGCCTGCTAACGTCAACTGATGATTTTCTTCGTTGTACGTCGACATGTGAAATATCCGTCGCCGGACGATCCAGCCACCCAAAACGAATGGCCGTCTTCAATATCCGTCGAATCTTTTCGTCGATTGTTGCCTCGCTTACCTGACCATCCTTTATCGCTGCCAACAGATTCTTGCGATTCATGAATTTCCCCGTGGGCATTTCCACGTCGAGTCCGCCGTTTGCGGCGCCCACCGCATCGTACGTGGCGCAGCCAATCAGACATCATTACGCCATCGAATCCCCAATCTTTCCGCGCGATCTCCGTATTGAAATATCCATTCTGTGTCGCGTGCAGTCCATTAATCAGATTGTAGGAATCCATGATTGCGCCGACATGCGCTTGCTTCACGGCCGCTTCAAACGAGGGAAGATAAATTTCCCGCAATGTCCTCTCATCAATGTTGGAATCGGAATCGTGCCTCAAGTACTCGGAGTTGTTTCCCAGGAAGTGCTTGATCGTTGCGGAAACGCCCTGTGACTGCATCCCCTTGATGTAGCCCACCGCTATCGTGGACGTGAGAAACGGGTCTTCTCCAAAATACTCAAAATTTCGCCCATTCAACGGCGACCGGTAGATGTTCACCCCAGGTCCCAGCATGAAGTGAACTCCGCGGGCACGCGCATCTTTGGCTATCCCGGCTCCGATTTTTTCTGCCAGCGCCGGATCCCAGGATGCTGCCAGGCCAATCCCGATCGCATAAGTCGTGGAAGGGAATCGTTCATTGCTGCGCACGCCAAAAGGTCCATCAGACATTTGCAATTCGGGCAACCCAACCGAAGGCACCGCTCGAATTGCGAATCCCGTCCCTCCGATGTAATCTATCTTTTCTTCCAGCGACATCTTGCTCAGGTAGCCTTCGGCACGCTTCGCCACATCTGCGTCCGTGTTTGCGGGTGTCTGTGCAAAAGCCGGCACGCAAACAAACAGCATTACCGCCAATTTCAGCGCTTTACACATTTCTTGTATCCCTTTCAATTCAGGCCTTCTGAGTGGAGCGTATTGGTCAGAGGACCACAAAACTATATTCCTGAAATTGCCTGGCTGCAATCAAATGCACTTCATTTTCATAACTCAAAATGTTCTTCCGAAATTCGAAACTGCCACGCTGCCCGATATAATGGAGGAGAGGAAATCCACACATCGTATGAAACTGAAACTACCAGCCGGCCTCTTTAGCGCTTATTTGTTCGACTGTGACGGCACCATCGCCGATTCCATGCCTCTCCACTACATCGCCTGGAAAAAAGCCCTCGACGAATGGAATTGTGCTTTTGACGAGAAGACCTTCTATGAATGCGGCGGCATGTCCATTGCCGATATTCTTGCGTTGCTCAATAAAAAGCAGGGCCTGAACATGCCGGTGGATGTAGTCGAACGTCGCAGGGAATTCCTCTATTACGAACTTCTTCCTCAGCTCAAGCCAATTCCCGAAGTGCTGGAGCATATCCAGGCACAGCATGGCCGCATCCCTTTTGCCGTCGTTTCGGGCAGCACCAGAGATTCCGTGACTGCCTCTCTCACTGCCATTCAGCTTCTGGATAAATTCGACGCCATGGTCTGCGCTGGTGACTATCAGAAAAGCAAGCCCGATCCGGAATGTTTTCTTATGGCCGCCGAAAAACTTGGCGTGGCTCCCAGCACCTGTCTGGTTTTCGAAGATACCGAAAAGGGCGTTCAGGCAGCCCAATCGGCAGGCATGGCCTGGGTTAAGGTCCCTCCTCCTTGGGAAAGAGCCGCTAAAGCACACCAAAATGTTGGCTGAAAATTTGGCAATCATTCCTCAACTCCGCACTCAACCTGTACTACGATAGCGACATGAAAGAGACCTGGCGTTGGTTTGGGCCCGACGACCCGATTTCCCTCGAGCAAATCAAGCAAGCTGGCGCGACCGGCATCGTCACCGCGCTGCACCACATTTATCGCGGCGAAGCCTTGGCCGCTCGACGAAGTCCTCAAGCGCAAAGCCGAGATCGAATCCGCAGATCTGGTCTGGTCCGTCGTCGAAAGTATTCCCGTTCACAATTCCATCAAGCTGCGCTCCGGGCCCTGTAAGCAGTACATCTCGGCATGGAAGGATTCTCTCGCCGCCGTAGCCAAAGCCGGTGTGCCAGTCGTCTGCTACAACTTCATGCCACTGGTGGACTGGACGCGCACAAATCTCAAGTGGCGTTTACCGAGCACCGGCTACGCCCTGCGTTTTGACGCCATCGATTTTGCCGCTTATGACTTGTTCCTTTTGCAACGCCCGTGCGCCGAACACGATTATTCGCCTGAGCGTGTGATCGCTGCGCGTGCTCGTCTGCAATCACTCGCCGAATCCCAGCAGGACGAACTCGAGCGCTCTATCATCGCGGGTCTTCCCGGAGCCGAAGCCTCCTACAACCGCCAGGCCTTTCGCGACGCTCGCGCCGAGTGGGACGGTATCACTCCAACTGACCTCCGTGCCGCGCTCATCGCTTTTCTCCAGGAAGTCGTGCCGGTTGCCGAAGATCTCGGCCTGAAACTAGCCATTCACCCCGATGATCCGCCTTGGCCCCTGTTCGGCCTGCCGCGTGTCGTTTCCACCGCCGCGGATGCTCGCGCGATTCTCTCCGCCGTGCCTCGGCCCGCCAATGGCCTCACCTTTTGCGTCGGCTCCTACGGCGCTCGCGCGGACAACGATCTGCTCGCCATGGTCGCCGAGTTCGCTCCGCGCATTCACTTCGTCCATCTCCGCCAAGTCACCCGCGAAGCCGACGGTTCGTTCTATGAGGCCGAGCATCTTCACGGCAGCTCCGATATGGTCGGCGTCATTCGTGCTCTTCTGGACGAAGAATCGCGTCGCCGTCGCGCCAACTCCGCCGCTCAAGAAATTCCCATGCGGCCCGATCACGGCCATCTGCTTGCCGACGACATCCACAAGAACACCAATCCCGGCTATTCCTACGTCGGCCGCCTCAAAGGCCTTGCCGAATTGCGTGGCGTGGTGCAAGGCCTAAAGTACCTGGCTCCAGAATTGTCCAGTTGATTTCTCCTTGCGGTGATGTGCTCGTCGGGGCAACCATGTTTCTTCGCCCCATTTGAATTCCAGACAAGGAACAAATACAGTAAGGCTCAACCATGAACGAATTTCAAAATAAAGTTGCCATCGTCACCGGTACGACCGGCATTGCCCGCGGCATTGCCCAGAAACTGGCTTCCAACGGTGCTAAGGTCGTCGCCTGCGGCATCGACCCAGCCGCCAACGCAGAACTGCAGCAACTCGCTGACTCCAGTGGCTTGTCCATTCGCGTTGAACTCTGCGACGCCAGCCAGCCCGAACAGGTTCAAGCCATCGTCTCAAAAACTTCCGCGCAATTTGGTGGCATTGATCTGCTCGTTAATTCCGCCGCGGTTCATCCCTTTGGCAATGTCGTTGATACCGATCCCGTAACCTGGAATCGCTGCCTCTCCGTAAATCTCGGAAGCGTCTACCTGCTCGCACACTTCGCTATTCCTGAAATGAAAAAGCGCGGTGGTGGTTCCATCGTCATAGTCGCCTCTGTTCAGGGCCACGCCTGTCAGGTTGGCGTCGCCGCTTACGCTGCCTCCAAAGGCGGTCTCCACGCCCTCACCCGTGCTATGGCCTTGGATCACGCCGCGGATCGCATTCGCGTTAATTCCATCAGCCCCGGCTCCATCCGCACTCCTATGCTGGAGCACGCGGCGCGTCATTTTTCTCCTGATCTCCCCGTCGATACCGTCGTCCAGCGTTTTGGCGAAGCCCACCCGCTTGGCCGCGTCGGCACCGTCGAGGAAGTTGCCGAACTCGCCGCCTTTCTCCTTTCAGAGCGCTCCGCCTTCTGCACCGGTGGCGACTATCTAGTCGACGGCGGCCTGCTCGCCGGCATCGGTGTCAGATGATCGGCGCCCCGATTTGTATTGCCCCCACTGGCGACGTCTGTGGCGAAGGCGCGGTCTGGCACGCCCCGCACAACGCCGTCTACTGGACGGACATCAATCGCTTCCTGATTCACCGCCTCAACCTCGCTGACCACTCTGTCCGCACCTGGTTGTTCGATGAACCGGTCACCGCTCTTTCCCTCACCGATCATGATGACGTGCTCGTTGTCGTCTTAGGTTCCTCTGCAATTCTCTGGGAGCCCGCCACCGACACCCGCCACGCACCTTTTTTCAAACTCGATGGCTGGCCTTTTGTCCGTCTTAACGACGCCCGCAGCGATCCCCGCGGCTCTCTCTGGCTCGGCTCCATGCGCAACAATGTGAATCCCGACGGCTCCGGCAGGGATGCTGGTGGCACCGATGGCGTGCTCGTCCGCCTAGACCCCGACGGCACGCTGACCACCTGGCGCAAGGACGTTGGCATTGCCAACACCCTCGCCTGGAGTCCTGACTGGCGCCATTTTTATTTTGCCGATTCGCTTGCCAATGTGGTTTGGTCTTACGACTACGATTCCTCCGCCAGAGCCATTTCTAACGAGCGTCCATTTCTGGCTGGCTTCTCTCGTGGAGCTCCCGACGGCTCAACTATGGATTCCGAAGGCTATCTCTGGAATTGTCGCTTCTATGGCAAGTGCCTCGTCCGCGTAGCACCTGACGGCACAATCGATCGTGTGATCGAAATGCCGGTCCAGAATGTCACTACTTGCACCTTCGGCGGCACCGACCTCAAAACTCTTTTCGTCACCTCTGCCTCAGCACTCGCTCCCCCAGGAGATCGCCTCGCCGGTAGTCTCTTCTCCATTCAAACCGACGTAAAAGGCCAGCCCGAAAATCGCTTCCGTTTGCCACACAACTTTCGCTCCCAATAGCCTGGCCAATCCGGAACTATCCTTCCATCTTGATTCCCAATTTCCTTGGAAACTCCCCATTCAGTTGTAGAATAAGACTCGCGGGGCTGTAGCTCAGATGGATAGAGCGTCGGTTTCCTAAACCGTAGGTCGGGAGTTCGAACCTCCCCAGCCCCACCATTCCAATGTTTTGTAGTGGCCGATCTTTAGATCGGTCACCGTGCGCCTGTAGCGGCCGCCTTCCGAGGCGGGCGCAGTTTGCACACCGCGGAGCGGAGCGCATTTTGCCCAGTTGCGAGGCGGGCCATTTTGCCCAATCTGTATTGCCCCGTAACAGCCCCCGTTTAGTCCCACTCCGCGTCTCTCTTCGTAGTACTTTCGTACCGGTGAGGTTCTCGCACCACGCTTTGGCAAGCACCTTGCTGCCTTACCCAAGTGGCTTATGATGAAGAGGGCTATCCATCTCTATTTTCGCCATATTCTCTTTTGCTAAGAGAGCCTATGCATTCGGATAAGAACACCGCCACCGCTCCTAATGGCTCTCCACAAAGAGAGATAGCACCCCCCAGTGCCGAGTTACGTCTCCAGCGCTTCGAAAAGCGCCAGACCGAGCTTTGGCGCCTCACCTTTTTCCTCCTTCTCATCGTCACCATCGTCTTCTCTTGGATGGCTTGGGGCACTTTGCTCCGTGAGAAACCTCAAATTGAAGCTTTTGGTTACACCATCGGCCTGGTTGTTCTGGTTGTCTTGTTCGGGGCCTACATCTGGAAGAAAACCACGGAGATTTCCGAGCTAAAGGGCTTGGTTCGTGGACTCGACCACAAGGATGCCAGCCTCCCCAGCGACCGCCAGCTCGAGCAGCTTTTCGAGATGATTTCGAAATCGCAGCAGGGTTTTCGCGAACTCATTGATTCGTTCGACGATCTTCTTCTGGCTCTCAGCCTCGAGGGTGAAGTTCGTGCCGCCAATCGCAGCTTCGCCGACCTTCTCGGTGTTCCATTCCCCCAGATTATCGGCCATCCCCTTTCGGAATTTATCGAAGACGTCGATGGCATCCAGCAGGAAGTAATTGCCCGCGGCATGTCTCGTTTTGTGGAACGCCGCACTTGGACCGGCGTCGTCCAGGTCCGCCTCAAAGCAAAAGGAACCACTCATTTCTTTGAATGTGTTGCCCATGCCATGCTCCGCGATGACAAGGTCCATGGACTCACTGTCCTCGCTCGCGACGTCACTTCCGCTCGCCGCAACGAAGCCCGCTTCACCGAGCTGTTCGAGACTCTTCAGGAAGGCATCTACATCGCCACTCCCGACGATAAAGTTCTCGAAGTCAATCCCGCTCTCGTCCGCATGCTTGGCTATGACTCCAAAGAAGAATTGCTCGCCATGCGCGTTGCGGATTTAGTGCTCGACGAAGCGCAGCGCACCAATATCGTTCGTGAAGTCAATCGTCAGCCCTCACCGGAAAGCCGCGAAATCTCTCTGAAGCGCAAGGACGGCTCCCCCATCATCTGCTTGCATACTGCAACCGCCATTCGCGACACTGCGGGCAAAGTTGTCCGTTATCAGGGCGCCCTCGTCGACATCACTGCCCAGCGCCAGGTCGAAAAGCGCCTTCACAAGGAACAGGAATTCGCGCGCCGCTTGGTTGACAGCTTCCCCGATCTTATCTTCGTCGTCGATTCCACCAAGCGTTACACCTACGTCAGCCCCAATGTCCAAACCGTTTTGGGTTACGAAATCACCGAATCCATTGGTATGGTTTTTGGTGAGCGGACCCATCCCGAGGAACGCGGCTCCGTTCTCTCTCTCCTCCAGGATCTGCTTACCGGACGCAAAAACTTTGGCTCTATCGAAATTCAGGTTCGTCACAAGAGCGGTGAATGGCGCCGCCTCAAATGCCACTTTAGCCCCTTAGTTGACGAAGCCGGAAAAATCGAAGGTGTAGTCATCTCCGGTCGCGACGTCACCGAGGTCAAGCGCCTGGAAGAGCAACTCATCCAGGCTGAAAAACTTGCCGCTATGGGTCAGATGCTCGCTGGTGTCGCCCACGAGCTCAACAATCCTTTAACCGCCATTCTCGGTGTCAGCGAGCTCCTTCGCGACCGCCAAGGTGTAGACGAAAGCACCAGGCGCCAGTTGGAAATGACTCATCGCCAGGCTCGTCGCGCCGCCCGGATCGTCCAAAACCTTCTCGAATTCTCCAGGCCCGCTTCACCCCAGAAAAAAGCCATCGACCTGAACACCATTATCGACCGCACTTTGCAGCTTCACGATCACTCCTTACGTCGCAATAGCGTTGAAGCCTCGTTCCAGCCGGTCCCTGACCTGCCCGTCATCGTCGGCGATGCCAATCAACTCATTCAGGTTTTCTTGAATCTCATCAGCAATGCGGAACAGGCCATCAAGGAAGTTCGTCCCTCCGGCCACATCAAGATTCGCGTCGGCAAAACCGCTAACCGGCTTTTTGCAACCGTCACCGACGATGGCCCCGGCATCAAGCCCGAAGCTCTTCCCAAACTTTTCGATCCCTTTTTCACCACCAAGCGCCCCGGCGGTGGCACGGGTCTGGGCCTCAGCATTTGCATGTCTATCATTCGCGAACATGGCGGCAATATCGAAGTCGAATCTCTTCCCGAAGGTGGCGCTTGCTTCACCATCTATCTTCCAGTGCCGGTGGCGCATAACCGCCTGATTCCCCGCGACCTCGATACCAGTTCCGGCGAGTGGGTCCCTCCCTCCCTGGACCTCCTCAAAGATCGTTCCATCCTGGTGCTCGACGACGAAGAAAGCATTCGCCTTCTTCTTGCCGACGGTCTTGGCGCCCAGGGCCTCAAAGTGGATTGCGCGGCGACGGCCGAACAAGCTTTGAGCCTGATCCTCGGTCGTAAATACGATGTAATCCTCTGTGACCTTAAGCTCTCAGGCGGTGGTCCCAATTCCGATGGCTACGGCGTCTCGGAGCGTCTGAAAGTGGCTGCTGGTTCCAACAAGCCTGAAGTCGTCTTCATGTCCGGAGATGTTCTGGGTGACGGCGCTCATCCCGAAATTGCTAAAGCTCGCAAGCTTCAGAAGCCTTTCCGCATCTCCGATGTCCTCAACATTTTGATGGACGTCTTTGTTCACGTTCCGGCCGCGTCCAAACGCTAGTCCCCTGGCACTTTCTTCTTTCTCTTCTACTCTCCTTAGTTACAAATTCCTCGAATTCACAAACCTGTCTATCCGAGCGAAGCGAGGAATCTGCTTTTTTGCCCTGCGGACAGTCATCTCCCTTGGCTTCCTCGATCTCTCTGCTCCCCTTTCTTGACTCCTTGTTAATCTTTGCTCACCCGCCGTCTATTGGCACTTTCCCCAATTGCGGCTCTTTCTCCTTCCTGCTATGTTTTCTCTCTTCCCGCAGTCGTTATATGCTTCACAACACATTGGTGCCAATCGCCTGCCATTGTGTCAAAGGGGACTAACTGTGAGTTCAACTTCCATTCCTGCGGTTCTTGGGAACACTCTAAAAGCGTGGACCTTTTCCTTACAGGACTACTCTCTGCTCACCATGCAGTCTGTCCGCAACATGTTTGCCAACCGCCGCTATTTTGTCGATCTCATCGACCAGATGGATCAGATCGGTGTTGGCTCCTTGTCCATCGTCCTCGTCGCACTCTTGTGTGTCGGTGGCGTCGTGGTGTTGAATGCTGCCTCCCAATTCCAGCGTTTCGGCGAAACTGTCCTGACCGGCGATGCCGTCTCTCTTGCCTTGGTCCGCGAACTCGGTCCTGTGTTCGTCGCGCTCCTTGTGGCCGGCAGAAATGCCACGGCGATGGCTTCCGAATTGGGCTCCATGGTTGTTAGCGACCAAGTCGACGCCATGCGCGGTTTTGGCATTGATCCCATCCGCAAGCTCATGACTCCCCGGGTTCTTGCTACCGTTCTGACTCTCCCCTTGCTCGTCGTTGTTGGCGATTGTGCCGGACTGCTCGGTGGATTCCTCGTCGCCAGCGTCACCCTGCACCTCGGCGCTGAACAGTTCATGACTCGCGCCATTCACGCCCTGGTCTTTGGCGACATCGTTTTGGGATTTACCAAGCCCATCGTTTTCGGCTTCATTATCGCCACTGTCGGCTGCTTTCAGGGTTTCCGCGTGGAAGGCGGCACCGCTGGCGTTGGTCGCGCCACCATCAAAGCTTTCGTTGTCTCTTCTCTTGTCGTCTTGATCGTCGATCTTTTCATTACGCGCCTTCTGCTTTACGCTTTTGATTTGTGATCCTTAGGCACTCGTCAGCAGATTGAATGCGATCGCAGAATCGCTGGTGGTTTCTCACTCTGAGTTACTTTTTTATTGACGGCAGCCTATTCCTGACACAATAGCACGATTTTTCCGCTCACCGCAGCCTTCTCGACCAATTCATGCGCCCGTGCCGCGTTGCGTAACGGCAAACGTTCTGCCACCACTGGCCTAATCACTTTCTCCTTCAGCATGGCCATTAGCCGGGTCAAATCCTCCGGGAACCATCCCGGATTTTTCTTCTTCTCCGTCATTATGCTGTACCACCGCGCCGACTTCCCCGGCAGAAGCCCTGCCAACCCCAGCCACGCAAAGCTCGCCGCTGCGAGCATCTTGTTTGTTCGCCCGCCCTCGATCGCCGCCGACATCCCATACCCTACAAATCGTCCGCCTTTTCCCAGCGCCTGATAGGACCGCTCCAGTTACTTCCGCCCACCGGGTCGAAGCACCGCGTCCACTCCGCGGCCCGCTCCACGAAATCCTCGTTTCGATAATCGATGGGTATTCCGCCGAGTTCCTTAACCAGTTCATGCTTGGCCTTGGAAGCCGTCCCATACATCTTCAACCCGGCAATCTTCCCGAGTTGCAACGCCGCTGTTCCAACTCCTCCGCCGGCTCCGTGAATCAGCACGCTCTCGACTTTTTGCATCTTCGCGATCCGGTGAATCAACTGATATGCCGTCGTGTAGTTCAACACCAGGCTCACCGCTTCGGCCGGGTCCAGTCCATCAGGTACGCGCACCAGTTCCGATTCCGGCAGCACGATGTACCGCGAATACCCGCCAGTTCCCGTCAGCGCGGCCACCCGATCCCCGGTCTTCCATTGCGTAACTCCGGCACCGCAGCTTTCCACCTCCCCCACCACGTCGTAACCCGGCGAATAGGGAAGCGGTGGCACGGGAGAATACAGCCCTCGGCGCATCAGCACGTCCGCGAACGCGATTCCGCACGCCAGTATCTTGACGCGCACTTCCTTCGCGCCAGGATCCCGTATTTCGTCATCGATTATTTTCAGGACTTCAGGTCCGCCCAGCGCAGTAAGAACAACCCGTGTGTTTCGCATAAGCTCTGATCTTAGCCTGCGGCCTTCACTTCTTCACCGCTTCGCCTGGCTCATCCACCCCAAATTCCCACACAAACATGTCCAGGCCTTCTTCCACCACTTGTGCCAGGATATATTCCCCCGGTGGCAAAGGCTCGCTCAACGTAAACCGGTACAACGATGGCGCCACTTCCCACCTCTGAATGGACACGTTGTTTCGTTTCTTGGAGACCGATTCCCCAAACATCGTGCTGATCGATTCCAGCAGCCGTCCATTCTTCGTCACCTTCGCGCGCACCAGTTCCACTTCGGGCCCCGCATCCCCAATCGGTTTGCTGCTTTGGATTTTCGTTCCTTCTACTGAATCCGTCGTTACTTCCCGCAGATAAAACTCTGGCGTCTTACTGCGGATCCGCAACGCCGCATGCGTCCCCGGCAACACTAGATTCTGTTTTCCCGGAACCACCGGCACCGGTGAGATGACCTGCGCCAAAACTCTTAGCTTGTCGGCCTTCAGATGCGATGCCACTTGATCCAGCACCCGCACCGATTTGCCTTCCACCACAAACATCCCTTCGCCGTCCGGCAGGAACACGCCTTCTCCCACTTTCAGGCTGGCATCCACTTCGCTGGCGTTGTCCATTCGCTGTGCTTCTTGCTGTTTGTGGAGCTTCTCTAATTCTGCCGTTTCCGCCTTCTGTTCCTCGCCCGCAGCTTTCTCTGTCGCGTCCCAATCCACCATCGAAGCCGGTACCTCTTCCCACGCTCCACGTTCCAGGCTGTAATAACGCACCCTCTCTCCGTTCTTCTCATACTCACGGATCACCTGAAACGTTCCATCTTTCAATATCAGCTTTTTCCCGCGCGGCACTACCGGCACAGGCTTATCGTTTTGCGTTGTATGTGGATCTTGAGGGGGTTTCTCGCGCGAGAACACTTCAATCGAAGCAGCAGCCAGCACCAGCCCGAGCACAAGCGCCACTCCAGACCAGCTTCGGGGTTTCATTCGCTTCGCAACCATGATTTCCCCGGCGGCGATGTTCGAATCCGGAACGAATCCGCAGCCTGCTTCCAGAATAGTCCTGTGAAACAGAACTCCGCAAGTTAGCAATTTTTTTCTTATTTCTGGGGGGCTGAAAATCGAATTGAAGTATAGCTGGCCTTACTTACCGCAGTGCCATCCTGATTCGCCGCCCTTAGTGTGTGCAGCGGGGGAACAGCGTAACCAGCACCATCAGGTCCGACAACGTGAATAGCCACTGCTCGGCTTGAGCTCCCGCGGCTTCTGCGGCTCGTGCAATCATGCCTAGATGCCGGCTCCGCGCGAAGTTGTGCAGATGCTCGACGCATATCCCCGTCAAGCTGGCTACCTCGGAATCCGTGAAGATCTTTTGACTCGATTTTACCTTTACCACTTTTGGCCTCTTCTTCACTTCTACCTTGCAATCGGTGAGATGCATTCCGCGAGGTTAGAAGATGCCAAATTACTGAGCAATAGTCATTCCGTTTTACCCGCCTTAAACGAATTCTCTAGTACTTTTCTTTTTGCCCAGAAATCGCCCTTTTTCGCGTGTTTTCGCGTCGATTCAACTTCCGCACATACCTGTAACAATGTACAGGTGGTATGCAAATACGTATGGCTATTGGGAATTTCCTACAGCTTTCGGTAGCCGCGACGCGATTTCTTTTATCTGCTTGGTATGTCTTACCTGGTGGGCTGCAATCATTTCGAACCATTCATATATGTTCAACATCCCGAGGAACGCATGCTTCCAGCAATATTCACTCAAATCTCGGTCTTTCGTTTCTTCCATGAACGCCAGCGTTCGTTCTCGCGCCGCTCGCAGTTCCGCCAACATCTCTTCTTTTGTTCCCATCAATCCGTGATCCAGCGGGATTGGTGTTTTTCTCCGGATCAACCGGCTCTCCACCAACCATATCGGCAAATGCAACCGGCTCAGCATTGAAAACTGCTTCGGCGTTTTTTGCGTAATCCGGTCGGCTCCTCCCACCACCGCGCGCTCCACCATCACCAGATGCGCCACGACTTCGGCCGCCGACCACTCGTCTCTTCTCGGCTGAGTGTTCCACTGCTCTGGCAAAATCGTATCCGCCGCGCGAAAAAACTCGCTCTGTGCGTGTCCCAACTTGCCGAGCGTCCCATCCAGGGAATGCATGCCGCTACTCTACCAATAAACCCCAGCATTTTGATATACATCCGAAGCTTCTAAGCCTCGCTCTCACCCTCGCTTCCCACTCCACTCCGCTTCTCTCTCCCTCCCTCACAATCTTCTTAACCCTTTCACGCTACTATCTCTACACGCATACAAAAGCGTAACTCAGGAGGAATCACTTTATGGACGGTTTTCACAAAGGAGATAGTGGATTTCCCGAATTCACTCTTCGCCCGAATATTCCAGGTCTTCGTAACATCATCATCTTGGCCGCGGTTGTCATCATCGCCATTCTCGTCATGTCGCTGGTGCTGCGCGTCACCCGCATCGAAGCGGGCCACGTCGGCGTCGAAATCAATCTGGCGGGCAGGCAGCGCGGCGCATCGGAAATTCCCGTTCGCACTGGCTGGGTCGTCTATTCACCCCTCACTACTCAGATCATCGAATTTCCCACTTACGTGCAAACCGTCAAGTGGACAAGGGACACCAACGAGGGCCATCCCATCAACGAAGAAATGGGCTTCAACTCCAAAGAAGGCATGGAGATTTTTGTCGACGTTTCTCTTTCCTACGCGATCGATCCCAGCAAAGCTCCCGATTTCTACGTCAAATATCGCGTCGATGACCTCGATCGCTTCACCCACGGCATTTTGCGCGACATCGTTCGCAACTCCCTGAACGAAGTCGCCTCCACCTACGTTGTCGAAGACATCTATGGCGAGGGCAAAGCCGATTTCCTCCACAAAGTTCAGGCTATGATTGAACAGAAAGTGTCGCCGGTTGGCGTTGGCGTCCAGCAATTTGGATTCATCGGCGCTCCGCGCGTTCCGCCCGTCATTGCCACCGCTATCACTGCCAAGGCCCAGGCCATTCAGCAAGCCGAACGTGCGCGCAACGAGCTAGCCACCACCCAAGCAGAAGCCGCCAAGAAAATTGCCGAAGCCGAAGGTGACGCCAAATCCCTCGTCACTCGCGCGCAAGGCGAAGCCGATGCCAACCGCATCCGCCAGAATTCGCTCACTCCTCAATTGCTCGACCTCCGTCGCATCGAAAACAATCGCGCCTTGATCGACAAGTGGAATGGCCAATTACCCACAGTCGAGGCGGGCCAGGGCAGCGGCATGATTCTGCAATTGCCTCGTCCCCAATAACAAATACTCGCTGTAACAGCACAATGTAATGGCCGGTTGTTTCGCAATGAAACCGCCGGCCTTTCCTTTTTCCTTCGAGTTCCCATACTCGACAGCGCAACCAACCGGATGTGATAAGATGCGGCCCTAAAGAGAAGGGCGCCCGCCTACGCCTGCCTATCCGGAGGATTCCATGAGTAGCAAGTTGAAGTGGGTCGCGATTGCCGTCGTGGCTCTGATCGTGATCCTGTTTATCCTGCCGTTTTTGATTCCCGTGAATAAATTTAAGCCTACCATCGAAGCGAAAGCGTCCGACGCTCTGGGACGCAAAGTGGAGCTCGGCAATTTGAGCTTGTCCATCCTTAGCGGTTCCTTGGGAATCGATTCGATTGCCGTCAGCGATGATCCGAAATTCAGTAATGCCCCATTTTTGACTGCTAAAAGCGTCAAAGTCGGTGTCGAGTTGATACCCCTCATCTTTTCGCAGCAGGTCAACGTCACCGACATCGAAATCGTTAACCCTCAAGTCGTCCTGCTCAAGAATCCCAGCGGCCAATGGAATTTTTCCTCCATTGGCGGCAACAGTTCTGCACCTAAGTCCACTTCCAGCAGCTCCTCGCCTGCCGTTTCCATCGGCAAGCTCGAACTAAAGGACGGCCAGATCACCCTTGGAAGCACCAATTCACAGAAGCGCTCTGTCTACACGAATGTGGACTTGAAAGCCACCGACGTCGCCATGACCAACAAGTTTCCCGTCGCCTTTTCGATGGGCTTGCCCGGTGGCGGCACCATGAAGATCGACGGCAATGTCGGACCAGTCGATCCTAAGGACGCTTCCTTCACTCCCCAAGACGTCAAACTGACCGTCAGCAACTTGAATCTTGCCTCCACTGGTTTCCTCGATCCCAAGCTGGGCTTGGGCGGCCTCGTGGATGTCGCCGCTACCTTGATTAGCCAGGGCGGCCAAATGTCCACCAAGGGCAAGTTGACTCTTTCCAAAGCCGTTCTCGTTGCCGGTGGCCAGCCATCTGGCGTGCCTCTGACGGTTGACTTTGACACGAAATACGACATGGCCCGAGGCGCGGGCATCCTCAATCCCTCCGACGTGAAAATCGGCAATGCCAAGTCCAATCTCAGCGGCACTTACAAATCGGAAGGCGACGCCTTTGCTGTCGACTTGAAACTCAACGGACAAGGTCTCCCGGCCACCGACTTGGAATCTTTCTTGCCCGCTCTCGGAATCAACTTGCCCACCGGCTCTAAACTCACCGCCGGAACTCTCAGCACCAATCTCCACGTCACTGGACCCACAGACAAGCTGGTTACCACTGGCAACATCGGCCTCTTCAACGGCAAACTTTCTGGGTTCGATCTGGGTTCCAAAATGTCTGCGGTCGGCTCTCTCGGTGGTCTCAAGACTGGCCAGGATCTGGTCATCGATAAATTCACCTCGGATGTCGAGATGGCTCCTTCGGGGCTCAAAACCGATAACATGGATCTTGTCGTCCCGGCTCTGGGCACCGTAGTTGGCGGAGGTACCATCGATTCAAAGAACACTATGGACTTCAAGCTTGTGGCCACCGTCAACAGCTCCGTCATGACCGCTGCCGCAGGTTCTGCCGCTGGCGCAGTGGGTGGCGCAATGGGCTCGGTCATGGGTGCTGGCGCCAAGTGCAATGATGGCGGCGTCAAAGTTCCTTTGCAGATTCATGGTACAACTCAGAATCCACAGTTCACTCCTGACGTCGGCGGAGCTGCGGCTGGCATGTTGAAGTCTCAACTCGGTTGCGCGGGTAACGCCGGAGGACTCGCCACCGGCGCGGCCGGTGCCCTCACCAAAGGAACTCCGGCAGCTGGAGCGGTAAGCGGCTTGGGTGGCTTGCTTGGTGGAAAGAAGAAGCCCTAAGCTTCCAAGCAACTCGAATCAGAAAAGGGACAAGCGCACTGCTTGTCCCTTTTTTTATGTCCCACCCTTGACCTTCCTTCCCATTGCCACTAGCCTGAATTGCTTGCGCGGTTTGCTCCGCGCGTCTTTCGCTCACAAGGAGTTCCGCATGAGTTTCACAAGCGTACGCCCACGTTCGGGAATCATTGTGCTTCTTGCCGCCGTATTGTTTTTGTTTGGTGCCACGAAGCTAGCTGCTCAGGCGGGCGAGCCTCGCAGCTTCGCCATCAAAGGCGCGAAAGTTGTCCCTGTCAGTGGACCTGTACTCGAAGATGCCACCGTCGTCGTCTTGCGCGGCATTATCGTCGCAGTGGGTAAAGATGCTCCCATTCCACCTGACGCCTGGGTGATCGAAGGAAAAGGTCTGACCGTTTACCCGGGATTGATCGACTCCTTTACCGACGTTGCCGTGGCCTCTTCGCAACCAGCTGGCGGCGGCGAAGCAAATCCCCGCCAGCAACCGGCTATTTCCAAAGGACCTGAGGATCGTCCTGCGACGACTCCTTGGAAAAATGCCGCCGATGAAATTAATTTGACTGACCCGCGCATCGAAAGCTGGCGCAATGCCGGCTTCACCACCACCGTATCTGCTCCCAAGGTCGGCATGTTTCCCGGCCAAGCCGCCATCCTGGACCTCGGTGGAGAGCGCGCTGGAAATCTGGTCGTTAAGCAACCCGTCGCCAGTTCCCGTTTCGCTGCAAGCTCCGGGTGGATTCCGCAGCTATCCCGGTTCCCTGATGGGGGCTGTCGCCTACGTCCGCCAGGTCTGGCTGGACACTTACTGGAGTTCGCAAGCAGAAGCCGCCTACGAGAAAAACCCTCGCGGCGTCGAGCGCCCCGGTATGACCAGACCAATGCCGCCTTGGCGGATGCGCTTGCCAAACACGCCGTAGTTCTGCTGCCCGGAAATAATACGATCCAAATCAGCCGCGCGCTTCGCCTTGCTGCGGAATGGAAATTGAACGCCGTGATCTACGGCGGCCAGATGGGTTACGAGGTGGCCCCGAACTCGCCGCGAAAAAAACTCCGGTTCTCGTTAATCTGAAGTGGCCCGAGGCGGAGAAGGACGCCGATCCCGATGCGGAGACAACCCTGCGCACCCTGCGTTTTCGTGATCGTGCCCCGTCTTCCCCCGCAGCCCTGCAAAAAGCTGGCGTGAAGTTTGCCTTTTATTCCGGTGGCATCACCACTCCGAAAGATCTGCTTCCCGCCGTCAAAAAGTCCATCGACGCCGGATTAAGTCCCGAAGCGGCTTTACGTGCTCTGACTCTTTCCCCTGCTGAAATTTTTGGAGTCTCGGATGTCCTGGGTTCCATTGAGAAGGGCAAAATCGCGAACCTCGTGGTCACCGATGGCGACCTTTTCGACAAGAAAACCAAAGTCAAGATCGTCTTTGTCGATGGCCGCAAATTCGAAGTTCGCGAACCACAACGTCCCACCGACCCTCCCAAAGGCGACCTCACCGGGAAATGGAAGCTGACCTACACCACTCCGGAAGGCGACGAAGAATCACTCGCTGACCTGACCATGGCCTCGGACGGCACCCTCTCCGGCACTCTCACCAACAAGCGTGGAACTGGCACCGTCTTCAGCGGCTATCTCAGCGCCGACAAATTCAGTTTCACCATCAATATCCCCGTTCAGGAAAGTCCCCAGGACGTTCATTTCAGTGGCACCTTCGACGGCACCACCCTGAAGGGAACCATCAGCGTTCTCGGTTACTCCTTCGATTTCACCGGAACCAAACCAAACCTTGCCTCATTCTCGGCTGGAGGTGCAAAGTGAATTTCCGTTCCCCATTACTTTTTGCAGTGACTCTGGCCTTAGCCTCTGCCATGGCTCCCTCCGCATCTCCGGCCGCCGATAACCCACCGCCCGTTATTTTCATCCACAACGCCACTATTCTCACTGCTTCCCACGGCACGATCGACAAGGGCGACATCCTTATTAAGGATGGCAAAATCGCGGCTGTCGGCTCCAACCTCAAAGCTCCCTCCGACGCCCAAGTCATCGACGCTTCCGGCCAGTTTGTGATGCCGGGCATCATCGATTGCCACTCCCATATCGCCGTCGATGGCGACGTCAACGAGGGCAGCGTCTCCGTCTCCTCCATGGTCAACATTGCCGACGTTCTGAATCCCGATGACATCTCCATCTACCGCGACCTCGCCGGTGGCGTCACCGTTGCCAACGTTCTGCATGGTTCCGCCAATTCAATCGGCGGCCAAACCGTCGTTATCAAGCTCCGCTGGGGTCAGCCTGCGGATAAACTGCCCTTTGAAGGCGCTCTGCCGGGAATTAAATTTGCCCTCGGCGAAAATCCCAAACGCTCCAACTTCCGTTCCGACCCTCCGCGTTATCCCACCACCCGCATGGGCGTTGAAGAAACCATCCGCTCTGCCTTCACCGAGGCGCGCGATTACAAGAAATCCTGGGATGACTACAACAAACGCGTCGCTGCTGGAGACAAGAATCTAATTCCCCCGCGACGCGATTTGAAGCTCGATCCACTGGTCGAAGTCCTCGAAGGCAAGCGCTACATCCACGCGCATTGCTATCGCGAGGATGAGATCTTGATGCTTCTTCGCGTTGCCAAGGAATTTGGCTTCAAGGTTCAGACCCTTCAGCACGTCCTCGAAGGCTACAAAGTGGCCGACGAGATCGCCGCCGCAGGTACTGGCGCTTCCACATTTTCTGACTGGTGGGCCTACAAAGTGGAAGCCTACGATGCCATTCCCTACAACGCCGCTTTAATGACTCAACGCGGTGTAATCGTTTCGATCAATTCCGATGACGCTGGCGAAGCCACTCACCTCAATCAGGAAGCCGCCAAGTCCATCCGCTACGGCGGCATGTCCCATGACGATGCCCTGAAAATGGTCACTTTGAATCCCGCCATCCAACTAGGAATCGACAAACGCGTCGGCTCTATCGATGTCGGCAAAGACGCCGACCTGGTCATCTACAACCACGACCCCATGAGCGCCTATGCTGTGGTACAGAAGACCCTCATTGACGGCCGTATCTACTTCGACCGCGAAAAAGACATCCTCGGCCGACCGGCGCTTGAACAGGAACGCAAAGATCTGTTAGCCAAGGCGAAGAAAGAAGCCGACAAAAAAGACGAGGGTACTCATAAGCCGGGCGACAAACCGGCTCCGGACAAAAAGCCTGACGACAAGCCCAAGCCGCCACAAGTGGATTCCACGATCGGAGGTGCGCAATGAATTTTTCAGCCACTATCTTCCGTGCATTCGCAGGTTTGACAATTTGCGCGGCCTTGACTTTGTGCGCTCTGGCTCAACAACCTGTCCCATCCACCTACGCCATTACTCACGCGAAGATTTTTACCCTGGCGGGTCCACCGATTGAAGACGGCACCCTGCTCATCAAGAATGGCAAAATCGCCGAACTCGGCACAAATGTCACTATCCCTGCCGATGCAAAAACAATTGATGGCAAGGGCCTGCAGATTTATCCCGGACTCTTCGATTCCATCACCCAGATGGGTTTAAGCGAAATCAGTGCTGTCCGTTCCACCGTCGATACCACCGAAATCGGTGAGTTCAATCCTGACGTCATCGCAGCCACCGCCGTCTTGCCTTCCAGCGCTCATATTCCCGTTGTTCGTGCCGCCGGAATTACCGAAGTGCTGGCCGTTCCCGCGAGTGGCGGTTTTGATAGCGGAAACGATTCCAATCTCGTCGGTGGACAGGCCTCGGCGATTTATCTTTCAGGTTGGACCATGGACGACATGGCCATCCGCAGAAACGCGGCGATGGTCATCGGTTGGCCGAAAATCGAAACCCGCTCCTTCGACTTCGCTACTTTCTCCATCAAGGAAAAGCCCTATACCGACGCAAAAAAGGAATACGACAAGCAAGTTGACCAGCTCACCGATTGGTTGGAGCAATCCCGGCACTACGCCCAGACTCTCGAGAAATCCCCCGCGGGCTCCTTCGATCGTGATGTGAAGCTCGAAGCCATGGTTCCGGTCGTTCGCGGCCAGATGCCCGTTCTCGTCTTTGCCGATCAAGCCCGGGACATCCGCAATGCCGTCGAATTCTGCGATGCCCAAAAACTCAAAATGATTTTGGCCGGTGGCTCGGAAGCCTGGAAAGTCAAAGATCTCCTCCGCTCCAAAAACGTTCCGGTCATTTTGCGTCCGACCCTTGCTGAGCCTTTCAACGAAGATGATGCTTATGATCGCTTGATGACTCAGCCTGCGGAATTGATGGCCGCTGGCGTCAAAGTTGCTTTCGGCAGCTTCGACAATAGTTTTGCGCGCCGCTTGGGGCAGCAGACTGCCAACGCCGTGGCCCACGGGCTGCCCTACGAGGAAGGTCTAAAGCCATAACTCTTTACCCGGCACAAATCTTCGGCTTGGACTCGCAACTTGGCACTCTGGAAGTTGGCAAGGTTGCCAGCCTGATCGTTACCAACGGCGATCCCTTGGAAATCACCACCGAGGTGAAATACCTGTTCATTAAGGGCCAATTGACCAGCACCGATAACAAGCAGAAGGATCTCTTCGAGAAGTACTCGAACCGTCCCAAAGCAGCCAAATAGCCGTCTCTCGCAATCTGGGTCTTCCTTGACAAGCGACTTTGAACGGCGGCTCTTCGTCCAGCCGATTCGCCTCATTTAACCGCAGCCTCGCGCAACCTTTTCCGCATCTCATGCGTATATTAAGAGGAATACCCATGCGCGCACGTCCCTACCTCCACTCTCCTATGTTCTTCGCGTCTCTTTAGCTTGCGCAATTCCTTCTCGCGCGCAGGACGCCAACAAGATCATCGAGCAGTACCTCAAAGCCGCTGGCGGCAGCAAAGCGCTCGCCAAGCTCCAAACCATTGCACTCGACGGCTCTTTCAGCGGCAACGCCGATGCCAAGCCCGGCACCTATTCCTTCCGCGCCAAGCAGCCCAACCGCTATTACTCTGAAATTCGCACCGAGGGTAAAACGCTGATCGAGTCCTACAACGGAAAATCCGCCTGGCATCAGTCCGACAGCGGCGAAATCAATACTATGCTCGGAGAGCAAGCCCTTGAGATGGAAGCTGCAGGACAGTATTACAACAATGGCTTGCAGAACTTATCCAAGAAAAAAATTGGAGCCGCCTTCAAAGGCCATGCCCAGGTCCGCGGCCGCGACGCCTTGCAGCTCGAGCTGACCTATCCCACCGGTGTGCAATGGGAAGTTTTCTTCGACCCGCAGACCCATTTGATTCTCGAAGAGCAGGCCACCATCGCCGGCATTCCTCAGGAAATTTACTATGACGATTACCGCCCCGTGGATGGCATCAAGGTGCCCTTCAAGCTTGAGCTTCACCGCGGCAGCGAAACTTATTTCGTCAGCATTACTCAGGCCCTGCTCAACCAGACCATTGGCGAGCGCGTCTTCGACTTCCCCCGGAAATCACAGGTGCAACTCCCTGACTTGAAGCAACTGTTCGCCGAAATCGACGCCAATCAGAAGGCCATCGACAAAATTAAAGAGAACTATGCCGGAACTCGAACCGAGGAACAAACCGAATACGACAAGACGGGCAAAGTCACCAAAAAAGAATTGAACGAATACACCTTCTTTTATCTGGATGGCGAAGAAGTCTCCACCTTGGTGAAAAAGGAGAACAAACCCCTCAGCGACGACGAGCAGAAGAAGGAAAACGAGAAGACCCAGAAACGCATTGAGGAACTTCAGAAGAAAGACAAGAAAAAAGAAGAAAAGGAACAGAAGGCCAAGGACGAAGGAAAGGACACCAAAGAGTCGAAGGACGACGACCCAGGCATCGAAATCTTTCTCCGTGTCTGCCAGTTCGTGAATCCACGCCGCGAACGTTTCCGCGGGCAAGACGTCCTGGTCTTCGATTTTGAGCCCAACCCCGAATACAAGCCCAAGAACATGGAAGAGCGCGTCGTCAAAGAACTGGCCGGGGTTGTCTGGGTTGACGAGAAGGCCCATGACGTCGCGCGGCTCGAAGCTTATTTCGTCGGCGACGTCCGTATCGGCGGCGGTGTCCTCGCCAACCTCCAGAAAGGCACCAGCTTTGTGATGGAGCAAGCCTACCTCAACAACGAAGTCTGGCTTCCCACCTATGAAGAAGCCCACGTTGGCGTCCGCGTGCTCCTCCTGAAAGGTTTCAAGGTCAACGAAGTTACCAAATATTCCGATTACAAGCGCTTTAATGTGGAAACGTTGAACACCATCGCCAAGCCAAAAGAAGCGACACCTCCGCCCGCGAAGCCCTGACCGTTTCCATCAATAGGAAATTTCGTTTTGATTTATTTCCGGGCAGGTGCGGGCGTTAATACCTCGCGCACCTTCTGCGCCAACGTGCTCGGCGAAAATGGCTTCTGCAAAAACGCCAATCCCTTCTCCAGCATCCCGCCTGTCGTAATGACGTTGTCCGTATACCCCGACATGAACAGCACTCGTATTCCCGGGCGCTTTAAAGAGACTTCGTTGGCCAATTCTCGTCCACTCATTCCCGGCATGATCACATCCGTCAACAGCATGTGAATCTCCCGGGCGTACCCCGTCGCCAGCTTAACCGCATGCTCGGGATCGCGTGCCGCTATCACATCGTATCCATGCTCTGTCAGCACCGTGTGAATCAATTCGCGAACCGCTTCCTCATCTTCCACAAGCAAAATCGTTTCCCACCCGCGCAGTGAATCTTGTGTGATCGCCGGAACCACTTCCGACGCCTCCACCACGTCTTCCACTCTGGGCAAATACACCTTGAAGGTGCTGCCTTTTCCCGGCTCGCTGTACACCCATATATATCCGCCGCTCTGTTTTACGATCCCGTACACCGTGGAAAGTCCCAACCCGGTCCCGCTGCCGCTTTCCTTTGTCGTGTAAAACGGTTCAAAAATGTGCGCGATGGTTTGCTGGCTCATTCCCACGCCTGTATCAGAAACCGCCAGCATCACGTATTTTCCCGGCTTCACGGTCACGTGTTCGTCCGCGTAAGCAGAGTCCAGGTCCGCGTTCGAAGTCTCCAACAAAATCCGCCCTCCGTCGGGCATCGCGTCTCGAGCGTTAACCACCAGATTCATGATCACCTGCTCGATTTGCGCAGGAT
This sequence comes from Candidatus Acidiferrales bacterium, assembly GCA_963837885.1. Taxonomy (GTDB): domain Bacteria; phylum Acidobacteriota; class Terriglobia; order Acidiferrales; family UBA7541; genus Acidiferrum. Next base: position 64,711 of record CAWIPD010000029.1, read on the forward strand.
CAGCCTTCACTTTGCCGATATTTTTCTGCGTGTGTGTATTCATCTCGATGTTTTCGTCCATCAACCGCCGCAGCAGTTTGTCGAGATTCAACACGACTTCGTTCAGGTCGATGGTCTTCGGCTGCAATACCTGCTTGCGGCTGAACGCCAGCAATTGCCTCACTAGCGCCGCCGCTCGCCCGGCCGCATGATCGATGCGCTCCACATCTCCTCGTATTTCCAGCGGCATCGACGACCGGCTCAGCGCCAGGTCCGTGTACCCGGTAATAATGGTCAGCAGATTGTTGAAGTCATGCGCGATTCCGCCTGCCAGCCTTCCTACCGCCTCCATCTTCCGCGATTGTTGCAGCTGCGTTTCCAATTGTTTTCGCTCCGTGATGTCCACCATGATTCCTTCCATCACTGGATGCGAATTGCTTCCTTGCACGATCGCCGCCGTGTCGCTCAACCACACTTCGCGCCCATCTTTTCGGCGTAGCCGGAATTCCGCTTGGAACGGTACCCCATTTTTGCTGGCCTCTTCCGCAGCCATCACTGCGGCCAAGTCGTCGGGGTGAATTAATTTGTCCCACTCTCGAGAAATCGCCAGCCATTCATCCTGTGTGTACCCCAGAATCTCCTCGATCTGGGGGCTCACGTAAAACCACTGCCCGTTGATCCCGATCTCCGCCATATACGTAATCGCGTTTACGTGTTCCACCAGCATGCGGTACTTCGTTTCCGCTTCCGCTCGTGCTTTTTCCGCTTCGTCTTTTTGTGATATATCCCGGCACACGCATGCTATACACCCGTCGGGCAACTGCGTAATCGTGAACTCTACGGACAAACTCTGGCTGTCAGGACGTCGCAATTGCAGGGGTGAAGACCATCGGCTGTTTTGCGCCAACGAAGAACGAATCTGCCCTTGCAGTTTGTCCACTGCCTGTAACGAGTACACTTTCCGCCACGGCAGCCCGATGATTTGTTCTGGACTTTCCAGTCCCAGCATCCGCGCAAACGATGTGTTCGCGTAAATGTGTATTCCTTTTTCGTTCAGTATGCCTATCCCGTCGCTCGAAGAGTCCATTGCCAGCGTCTGCCGCCGCACCGTCTCCTCATCCTTATGCTGACGGAATTGCGTTAATCCGATTCGCAGCGCGTAGCACAGAAACGATACGCCCAGCAGGCTGAAGCGTATCAGCCTCCATCCGGGTCCCAACTGTGCCACTTCGTAAAGGATCAGCAACGGCGCGAAAACAAACATCGCGTTATTGATCAGAATTCCTGTCAAAGAGTTGGCGTGTCGTGGCTTTTTCAACGTGTTCTCTTTGCTTGATTGCCACGTTGCCGCCCAGAACGCTCCAAACAACAGCGGAATTGTCCACGCGAGATCCAACCACGTGCCGGTCAGCACCTGCCCTGTCACTTGCAGTAATTCCGTGAAATTGGCGAAGAGCGAATAGATCAGAAAATAGATCGTTAGCCCGCGGTAAAGCACCCGCGCTTCCGGAAACACCGCTCGTTGCCATTGCACGAATGCCAACAGCACCACGCCGCTCTGGCCCCAGATCATTACCGATATTTCCCGCTTCAGCGCCAGTTGCGGGTCCAGATTGATCGCCGGTAGGTAATACATCCCAAAATAAATGAAAAAGAACAGGATGCCGATCTGCGCGAAATCCAGAAGCTCTTCCAGCTCGAATCCCGAGCTTCTTTTTTCCTGGTTCAGGAAAACCGCCATCACAAAAAACATACCGTGTGTGTCAAACAGGAACCGAATCACCGACCCCGGCGCTGGCACCTCATGGCGGACCAGTTCAATGTACGCCCACCCAAAATCCGCTATACCCCAGATCGCCATGCTGAACGCGATTAGTGTCCAGAAAGATCGTGTGAATCCCGCTTCTTTTCGCGCTGCTTTTACGCAGAAATACGCTGCCAGCAGGCTGCTGAATATTTGCAGTCCGTTGCCGATCATTGATCCCGCCGGGTCCGTCCCCAGCGAAAGAATTGTTATGACGTGCAGAATCAATACGATGGCGGCCACGTAGGCCAGTGTGCGCGGGATGGGCCGAAGAGCCAATGGAGTAGACCCCAACAATCGGGTCTCTTCAGTTTAAGGTTCTTCTAATTATGGAAGCCTTACGTCGAAGCTATTGTGCTTGGACTGTCATTATTCGCCCGTGGAACCCCGGGCAGGGGTTGCCAAATTGGGTAATAGGACACCAGTCCGAGCAAACAAGGAATCTGCTTTTTCTGCCCGTGAACCGTTTCGTTACCGGCCTTCAAACGGGTAGCGGTCTTGCGCCTGCACCGCTGCGGCCACCCGCCGCCTCAACGCGATTGTGTCCACGGCTGAGCGCTTGCCGAAGCGTTTCAGCACCGCCATCTGTGTAGTTAGCATGTCGCCTTCGTGAACTGCGGCGATTGCCCTTTTCGCTTCGTGCTCTACTCGTTCCGCGGCGTCGGCAATAAACACCCTTGCGGCGTCGATCAGCACAGAGGAAGCCGCTTCGCCCTTGGTTGCCGCCGCTTTTTGTGCGCGCAGCAAGCATGAATCCATGCCGTAAATTTCCATCACCATGTTAGCCAGTGCCGCGATCAGTTCCTGTTCGTCTGCCAGCTTTTCCCGGAATTTCTGCAATGCTCCTCCGGCTGCCTGCAGGAACATCTTCTTTGCATTGGCGACCACCCGGCCTTCTTCGGCGAGTACGCCTTCGGGAGTCTCTTCAAACGAAGGTCCTGCAAGGATTTCGTCCGCCAGCTTCATCGCCGCCGGGATCAGTGCCAGTTGGCCGCCCATCGCCCGCTTCATCAGCATTTGAATGATCAGCATCCGATTGATTTCGTTGGTGCCTTCAAAAATTCGATTTACGCGCGAATCGCGATACGCTCGGCACACCGGGTAATCTTCGTGGAATCCGTAACCGCCGAAAATCTGCACCGCTTCATCCACCGCAAAGTCCAGCATTTCGCTGCCGTAAACCTTGGCGATCGAGCTTTCAATGGCGTATTCCTCCAGCGCTTTCATGGTGTTCTGCACGCTGTCGCCGCCCGCCCCTGCTGCGTGCATTGAGGTTTCCATATTTCCCGCGCTGCGATAAATCATCGATTCCACCGCAAATATCTGGATGGCCATCTCCGCTAGCTTTTCTCGAATCAGCCCGAAATCTCCAATCTGCTTGCCAAACGCTTTGCGTTCCTTGGCATATTTCGCCGCGGTCATTAGCACATACTTCGACCCGCCCACGCACGATGCCCCCAGCGTGAATCTTCCGGAGTTCAGTACGTTGAACGCCACGATGTGGCCGCGGCCGATTTCGTGCAGCAGATTCTCTTTCGGTACTTTGCAATTCTCCAGGAATACCGGTGTCGTTGAACTCCCATGCAGCCCCATCTTGTGCTCTTCATTGCCGGGCTTGCAGCCGGGAAATGTCTTTTCCACGATGAATGCGCTCAGCTTTTCTCCGCCCACCTTCGCGAATACGATGAACAGGTCCGCGAATCCCCCATTGCTGATCCACATCTTCTGTCCGTTCAGGATGTAGTGCGTGCCTTCCGGATTCAGATCCGCGCGGGTCAACAGGTTTTGCGCGTCGCTGCCGGCTTGCGGCTCGCTCAGGCAATACGCCCCAATCATTTCTCCGCTCGCCAGCTTCGGCAGATACTTTTTCTTTTGTTCTTCCGTTCCGAAATACACGATCGGCAGTGTCCCGATCCCCGCATGCGCCCCGTGCGTCGTCGCGAATCCGCCATAAATGGAAATCTTTTCGGTAAGGATCGTGGTCGCCACTTTATCGAGTCCTGCGCCGCCATACTGTTCCGGCGTGCCACCGCTCATCAGTCCCAGTTCCGCAGCCTTCCTTACCAGCTCCGGCAGCAGTCCCGGCTTCTTGGCTTCCAGTTCCTTCACGACAGGGAAGACTTCCTTGACTACAAACTCCTCCGCCGTCTGCCCGATCAGCTTTTGATCGTCGGTCAGATCCGCGGGCGTGAACACATCCTGCGGCGCGTGCGACTCCAGAAGAAAGCTGCCGCCCTTTGCGGCATTCTTGGTGACGGTCGAGGTGGCCATGTTTCTACTCCTGGCGGCATTACGCCGCTCAAAATTCAAACAACTGTTTGAAAAAACAATCTGTGGATTCTACCCCCGCTAGGCATCTCGACGCAATAGGCCGAATCTGAGAGCAGGCGCGTCTCAAAACCTCTCAGTAAGCAGTTTGGAAGTTGTAAAGCAGTGGAACGACGCTTTGTTTTGGTTGACCTTGGAAGAGAATGAAGGTAATGTCAACGCCCGAATCTGGATCTCAGCGTCTGATTTGCCAGACGTCAGAGTCCAGCAATTGACGGCAACTTGGGGCCAGCGGTTGAAATCATTGTTTGCTTGAATTCAGCAAGGAGAAAGTCATGCATCACACAACGAAAAACCGGGTCATTTCCATTGCCGTTATTTTCACAGTTCTCGCCCTTGGTTTCGTAGTCAGCCACCAACTTCGTTCGCCAGCAAAAGTATCTGCGGCGCCAGGTGCGGCGCCCGAGATGTTGCGCCTTCAGAAATTCTATCTGGGGACCTGGGAATACACCGAAACTTACCCGAAGAGCGATTATGTGCCGAATGGCGGACAAAACACCGGTGTCTACACCAGCGAACTGGGACCGGGCGGAAATTCGTTGATCAATCATTTTCATTCGCAGGGCCCCGTTGGCGATTTCGAGGGATTGCTGATCATGACTTGGGATGCACAGGAGAAGGCCTACAAGTCCTATATATTTGGCAACGATTTTCCCGGCGCAGTCGTGGAGACGGGAAATTTCGAGGGCGACACGCTGGTCTTTCGCGGCGGAATGTCCATTGGCGATAAGAAAATATCCATGCGCAACAGCGCGCATATCGACGACAAAGGCGTCATGACTTTAGTGGAATATTCGGCCATAGGCACCGCGCCGGAAGGCTTGGTGGTTACTGTGGTATCGAAGCGGAAACCATAATCGCTCACGAATCCGGCAAGCGAGCCTAAACCTAATCCATGTCACAGGCGCTCAAAGACTCCCGCGGCGCCCATGCCACCTCCAATGCACATGGTGACCATGCCGTGCCGCGCGTTGCGGCGCTGCAGTTCGCGAATCAGGCTGGCCGTAAGCTTTGCTCCGGTGCAGCCCAGCGGATGACCGAGCGCGATGGCTCCGCCATTGGGATTAACGCGCGCCGGATCAAGATTGGCTTGCTGAATCACGGCCAGTGATTGCGCGGCGAAAGCCTCATTCAATTCCACGACGGCAATATCGTTCAGTGAAAGTCCCGCCATTTGCAGTGCTTTGGGAATCGCCGCAACCGGCCCAATACCGAAATCTTCAGGTTTAACCCCTGCAGTGGCGTAGGCAACGAAGCGGGCTTGCGGCTTAATCCCAAGCTCCGCGGCCTTCGCCTCACTCATCACAATGACCGCGGAGGCGCCATCGCTCATCGGCGAGCTGTTGCCTGCGGTGACTGTGCCTTTCACGTGGAACGCGGGCTTGAGCCCAGCAAGAATTTCCAGGGTGGTGTCCGGGCGCGGCAATTCATCGGTATCAAACACAAAAGATTGTGTGGAAGGTTTCGCGGGGCCTTTTGGTTTCGCCCCGTTTCCATTTCCATTCGCCACCGAAGTGATCTTCACGTCGACGGCAACCGTTTCGTCCTTGAATTTCCCAGCAGCGATCGCGGCTGCCGCTTTTTTGTGCGACTCCACGGAAAACTGATCGGCCTGCTCGCGCGAAACGCCAAATTTTACGGCGATGTTTTCAGTGCCCAGTCCCATGTTGATGTACGTGTCGGGATAATGATCGACCAACCACGGATTTGGCGAAATTTTATTGCCGCCCATTGGCACCATGGACATCGATTCCGTGCCTCCCGCAATGATGATTTGCGCGGCCCCGCTGCGAATCCGTTCGGCGGCCAGCGCGATGGCTTGCAATCCGCTGGCGCAGAAACGGTTCACCGTCATCGCCGATGTTTCCACCGGTAGCCCGGCGCGCAGTGCGGCGATGCGCGCGACGTTCATGCCTTGTTCGCCTTCGGGCATCGCGCAGCCCAGGATGACATCGTCAATCTCTTTTGGGTCGAGGCCCGGCACGCGCGCCAGCGCTTCCTTGATGACCAGCGCGGCCAGATCATCGGGACGCGTGGTGCGAAGAGATCCTTTATATCCGCGGCCAACCGGCGTGCGAACGGATGAAACGATGACGGCTTCAGGCATAACGACCTCTCTCGTACTGCGAAAGGTGATTTTCGGCCTGCCGTAAAGAAAAAGCAAATCGCGGAGAGGCAGTGTGTAGTCGGTAGTTTGTAGCCGGTAGTGTGTAGTCGGTAGTTCGGAGTAGAGGTGGGCAAGCCACGGAGAAAAGGGAAGTTGTTTTGGAAGAGGGTACCCCCCACCCCCGGGGTATTCGTAAGTGTTGATTGTAAAGGTGGTTAGCGGGGGTGCGCCTGTATGTGTTGAAAACAGAGGGAGTTACGGGCGCTTTCGGTGCTCGGTGCGGGAGGTGTTTGGTTAACCATAATTGGGGTACCCCCCTCCCCCTGATAGCGGAAGAATCTGTAACGAAAGGACTTAGCGAGGGGGTAGGTGTAAGTGGCGGAACTAAAGGGGATAGCGAGGGCGCTTGAGAGTTCAAGGCTGAAGGTTGAAAAGTGGCAGAGAGGAAGAGGGAACAAGAGCAACGAGCATCGATAATGCCAGAACCTGTGCGATGGCGACGAGGAGATGTTTGCCGTATCGGGATCAGGAAAGAAATCCGGCGGGAGTATTCGAAGATCGATCGACAGTACATGCGGCAGTGTATAACAGTTAGTAATAGCCGTCAAGGGTTATTTTGTTGATAAGGATCGATGGCAGCGGAAAGGGATAACGCAGAGACGCTGAGGCGCAAAGGTTTTGCTGAGTAAAGATCGCCACGCAGATAAGAATCAACAAGGTTTTCATCGTGTTCACCGTTTCTCCTTCGAACACATCTGATAGATCGGACCGGGGTCCGGCATGGCGAATTGAACTACTACTTGTGGTCCGAGGAATTCCTGCGCGCCGAGAATTACCAACTTTGCGTTGATCACTTTCTTGACGTCAAATGTACTCAGAAACAAAGCCTCTTGGTTCGTACTTCTGCCATCGATACCCACAGGCTTAGCCTTGCCATCAATCCGCCCTTCGACCGAGGCGCGTTGTTCGCCGACAATTCCACCAATCTCGAATATGAAAGAATCAAATCGACCATCAGTGCAGGAAACGGTCAGCGCAGGTTTCCCGATTGGCTTGTTTGGTGGCGTCAGATACTTCCCTTCGAGAACAAACTGGTTATGGACTTTGGCGTGGAGAGGATCATCTATTGAGTGAAAGGTCCACGTTGGACTTTGAGCGCAAACCGAAACTGCAGCAACAACGCTGAGAACGAATGACACGACCTGGCGCACTTTCATGGAGGCTCCGCAGTTAGGTTTGCTAAGTCAATTCAGTTGGCTTCCCGAGTTCCTGAAAGATGATAGGTGTACTTTTTCTCACCGATCATGACATCCAGTTTTTTAGCGACTCCGTGCTTATCTGTCTCGACGACCACTGGATAGTCTTTACCAACCTGCACCTCTTTGTGGATCTGAGCGCTTTCATAGATAAGCTTTCCAACCTGGATCTCGGTCTCACTTTGTACAGAGTTCCCGCCTCCGTGGCTGTATTGACCCGTTGAGGAATTGTAGACAGAAGTCGTGTGGTGCGACCTGTGCGTTTCGGCACTAAGGACGTGTCCGGTCAGTTGTTGGGTTGCCGCCGCTGACTCTTGGTTTGCTGGCTGTGATTGCTGGGCCCTCATCTGCGTGTCGAACGACGCCGTCATCAGCAAGACCGCAACAAGAGTGTATGCCTTCATTTACAGAGCCTCCGTTGCCGGAGTCTATCAGAAAACGTGCTACCTGATTGTGACCTACAATCAATGGACGATAGATCACAGCGGTATTTCGAGTCCTGTGGTACCGTCGCCAAATGGAGATTACCGCTGAGTTTCACGGACCCTCACAAACCTTCTGCACCACAATAGCCGGGGTAACGAAGCAAAACCCCGACGGAACCGATCGACAGTCGCTGGTGAAGGCTCTCAAACGAGGGGAGGAGCTCAAGCTCGTCCGTGAGCCAGCCAATTCTTTCGACAAGTACGCAATCGCTGTGTTCCGAACTTCAGGGGAACAACTTGGCTATCTTCATGCCGGTGATTCGCGATTGGCTTCACACATCGATTCAGGTGGTGCGGTTTCCGTAAAAGTTGTTAGGGTCAGAGGCGGGGGCGGGATTCTTGGGCGCTTCATCAGGAAATTTCGTACTCCGTATGGCTGTGTAATCCAGATCACAAAGGGTGATTTCAACTGGAAAGAAATTTCACCTTACATGGCGGAGAGCCGGGTCATTGAGGGGCTGATCAACTCGGCCCACCAAATCGAAGTGAGCGATCCCGAAAAGGCAATCCTGATGTACCGAGAAGCGATCACACAAATTGTTGCTTTCGACGCTGGGGGCTCCGTGAAGGCCGCTTGGCGCCGTGCCAGGTATCCAATCAATCGTCTCAGCCTTTTGCTGGAAAAACAGGGTGACCTTCAGGATGCGCAAGAAGAGATCCTCAAATACGAAAAGTTCCACGATGCGTTTGGGCTATTGTCCGCGGACCAGAAAAGCGTAGAGGCCAGGAAGCAGAGGCTAACGAAGAAGCTCAATCGCTGACGGGGACTTGCCGTGAACCATCCATAGTGTAATCTGATGTCCCGTAATTCACTCCTCTTAAAACACAACCAGGGAAAAAGAATCGTTGAAAATGGCTGCTCAGTGGAAAAAGGTTGCGGCCGAAATGATTCAGAAGAATGAGAACGGGAGTCGGTAGGAAATGGTCAATCAGATGTTGTTTGCCTGTGCGCAGATGCTGGAGTGGAAGATAAGGAATAATGCGACTGCCGATACTACTTTGCGGTAGGCTGACGACCAACCAAGATTGTTATGGTGCTTCCACCGATAATAATTCCATTTTGAAAGTAATCCTCGGAGATGTACTTGCAATCGAGATGTGCGGTGGCGAATGCACTCTTCAACACCTCGGCTTGTGGGGTAGTCCAGTCTGCTGAAAAGCACTCGATGCCCTCCGCAACTGGCTTCTTTCCGTTGATCGACATAGATTCAGAAGTGGAGTATCCCCAACCAGCCTCATGCGCTGCATTACCTAATTGTTCAATCAGTGGATCCACGTCATCACTCGTACCCGCACGGACTAGCGTGTAGGAAGAATTGGATTTTTTCAGTGCGCCAACAAACGCTGTGAATTGCTCCTTTGACATAACGCGAGAGACTGGGGCGCAATTGGGGCTTGATTGGTTGTTGTCCCCGTAGATGATGGCGCTGCAAGGTCCTTGCGTTATGTTCCCGTTATTGATATTCGGACTGCGCGAGCCGCTGCTCTTCTGCTGAACGCTCGGCTGTGGTTTCTGAATGGCTTTCGTTGCTTCCTTAGGCGGTTCGGATTGAGATGTCTTCGGAACAGATGTCGGGCTTGGCGCCTCACGCTGCGGCGTCACAGTCTTAACTTCGTTTTTCGAAGAATGGAACAATGCACGAACGTCCGGCCAGAGAAGCGGAATCAAACAAATCAGAATGGCAAGAGCGCCAGTCGTTGTCCAGAACTTCCAGTTGCTTTCTTTCGGCTGTGGCGGGGCGTTCAATGAGTGTGTCGCTGGTTCGGGCGTCTCCATGTGCCGATACTATCACGGTAGCTACTGGGTGAGTTACAGCATGCGTGGCTGTGCGGCGTTATGGTATAAAACCGGAATGTCGAAAATAATCGAGCAATGGTTCGTCTTCGAACACTTCGGCACTGAAGTGACTCTGTTGTCAAAACCTTATAAGACTAAACGACAGGCTGAGAAGGAGCGCGAAAAGCTTCCTGAGAAAGAGCGCAAGAGGATTGGATTAGGCTGCCGGGCCACTCCCTTTGGAACATGTGTTGCTGGCCTCCTAACCCGCTTGGGCCGCAAGAGCAAGTTGTGATATAAAACCCAAATGGCAAAAATCGTGGAAAAGTGGTTTCTGTTTGAATATATCGGGCGGGAATTGACGCCGCTTTCGAAGCCATTCAAGAAGAAGGAAGAGGCGGAGAAGGCTCGGCTGAAATTTGCCGAGGGTGAACGGCGGAAGATCGGCTTGGGCGTAGTCCGCGTAGCGCAATAAATGTCCGTGGGTCCCGGCACCGTTCACTCGCACTATCGATCCAGCCCCCTCGCAAGCTCCAACCCGCAGTTTCCGTCCATCATATCTAAATCATTCTAAACAGTTTATAAACTATTTCTGTTCAAATACATCCGCGTGCCTCCATCCGCAAACCCTTTTCTTTGAAAGACATCCATTTTTCGCAGGGGGGCTGGGTAGGGTACCAATCTCGCCAACAGCGCCGCCATTCCCGTGTCTCAAACGCACTGGACGCGCTCAGCGCCCCGCCACAACTTCTTTCAAAAGCTGGCGATCCCAACCTGCTAGCGACCTCTTCTAGTCTCACCGACGAGCCCAGCCTGTCAACCCGACCACAGGTCGCGTTTTCGGCGTACCGCCGTGGAGGGATCGTGGCGTGGCCAACGAATGACCACATCGCAAGTGCTCGCCAGGTCCATCTCCTCCCCGATCTTTCAACCTTTGACTTTCAACTTTGAACCGCTCGTCCTGCACTCTGGCAACTGGCTCTACCCATCGACAGCCAATTTGACCGTTGCGCCCTCCTCCCCCCTGCGCGACACTTTATCAGCGCTCTACCTACCTGTTTGTCGAAAGGGGCACTACTTTGACCCACCACCATATTGGCGAATTGAATCCTCCGACTCGTTTGATGATGACTCCGGGACCTTCCTCCATCGATCCGCGCGTTTACCGTGCTCTGGCCACCCCGCTCGTTGGCCACCTTGATCCCTGGTTCCGCACTTGCATGGAAGAGACGCAGATTTTGATGCGCGACGTTTTTCAGACCGAAAATCGCATTACTTTCCCTCTCTCTGCTTCCGGTTCCGGCGGCATTGAAGCTTCCATCATGAATTCCCTGGAAGCGGGCGACGAAGCGGTCTGTTGTGTCAACGGAATGTTCAGTGAGCGTTTTCATGTCGTTGCACAACACACTCCGGCGAAACTCCATCTCGTTGAAGCGCCACTCGGCAAGCCCGTCGATCCCGAAGATGTCCGCAAAATTACCAAGGGCCGCAATATTAAATTGATCGGTCTTGCTCAGGGAGAAACTTCCACTGGCGTAATCACCGATATCGATCCTTTCCGTAAAGTGGCCGACGAATGCGGCGCCCTTCTCAGCGTCGACACGGTGGCCTCGCTTGCCGCTGTGCCTCTCCACGTCGACCGCCAGAAGATCGACATCTGTTTCAGCGGCTCGCAAAAAGCTCTCAGCGCACCTCCCGGCATGTCGCCCATCACCGTCAGCCCTCGCGCGGAAGAGGCGTTTCGTACCCGCAAGACCAAAGTGCAGAGCTGGTATTTCGATTTGTCCACCGCCATGAATTATTGGGGTAAGGACCGCCTCTATCATCACACTCCGCCCATCTCGCTGATTTATGCCCTGCGCGAAGCCATGCGCATCACTCTCGAAGAGGGCCTGGAAAAGCGTTGGGATCGCCATCGCTTGAACCAGCACGCCTTAATCGCCGGCGTCGAAGCCATGGATCTCCAAGCTCTTCGTCCAGAATCCCAAGGACCGTTTGGCGACGGTCACCGCCGTCAAAATTCCCGCGGGCATCGATGATGTGAAGTTCCGTAACCAACTGCTCGACGAATTCAACATCGAAATCGCTGGCGGCATTGGCGCCACCAAGGGCAAAATCTGGCGGCTAGGCTTGATGGGCTACTGCAGCCAGAAACAATTTGTGCTGCAATTGCTCGGCGCCATGGAAAAAGTATTGATCGACAACGGCCATCGCATGTCGCCGGGCGCCGGCGTCGGTGGCGCAGTCGGCGTTTATGTCAACGCGGAAGTGCCGGTGGTCGCCGCGCATTAATTGCCCTTCGCGGCGGGCATTTTCTGGCCTGGTTCTAAGGCAAATTCCCGATGGCCATTTTTTCCAGTTGCGCCATCCTGTTTGCCTGACAGAGAAAGTGGCGGCCATGTCTCCGTGCTCGGAGAGTGACTGCACACGGTAACCCGAGCGGGCCTTTGCAGTTTGACCGCTTGGAAGTTACCCGTGGCCGCTGTCCACCTCTGCCTTCTCCGCACGTTGACAGGTTCGCGCCAGTATTGAACACTATTTGCTGTGCCCTTGAGTTGCGCGAACGTTTCTTTCGCCGCTCCGCATACGAAAGAGGAGAACCAGTGCCTTCCGTACCTCTGCTAGCCAATACCGGCGCCATGAATACGTTCATCGGCGCATTTGATGTGACCTCCAAATTGAGCGGCCACGTCTATCAATGCAGGTTCTCTCACATCTGGAACGCCATCGCCACACGCCACAGCGATACCATCGATGCCAAGTTCCTGGTCGACGAAGAGGGAAGAATTGTCGGATTGCATCACAACGCTTTCGTGGAATTTCGCAGCAAGGCCGGGCGCGACCTTACCGACCGCGAAGCCAGTTTCGTTGCCGCGGAATATCTCCGCGAACGTTTGGAAGAGGAAGATGTCCGGCCGCTCTACGATGTGACCCACGAAGAAGTGACCAGACTGATTCAGCAGGTCGGCATCAAGTAGCGGAGCTAGGTCGCAAGGTTTACTGCTCGACACGCGGCGCGATGCGCGCCAGTTCGTCTTCCGTGCGGAACGCCATCAGGCATCGGATGATGCAGGCCGTCACGGCGCACAAAATAAATCACCAGCAGCATCAGCAGCGAACCGAAAACCATCACCGCGACAGCAGCCTGCAATCCAATCTGCAAATCGCTGATGTCGGAAATTCTTCCCACCAGAATCGCGCCAAGCGCTCCCAACAATTGCGTCACGAACATGTAAATTCCAATTGCAGTTGCGTGCGCGCGCTGCGGCGTCAAGTCGTGGATCACCGCTGTCACCGGCCCGTGATACCACGACATGAAATATCCCGAAACAAACAATCCCATCAGCACGATCCATTTCTCGTCCGACTGAATGGCCAGCAACAGAAAGGGAGCAGCCAGCAGAAATGCCATGGCAATGACGAGAATGCGACCGAACGGATATCGTTTCTGCAAAAGGTCGGCAAAGTAACCGCCGGAAAGCACGCCTAGCACAAGGGAAATCAGGCTGATCACCGAGATGGAAATTGCGGCTTCTCGCAGCGTGAAATCTTTATAGTTCTTGACGTAATCCGCGCCCCAACTGACCAGCGAAACTGTAGAAAACGTAATGCAAGTTCCCGCGACAATCAGCGCCAAAAATGCCGGCACTCGCAAGAGTTGCCAGATCCCGGTGAGTTCGGAACGCGGACGACGTTGAGGCTCAGGAAAGTGGAAAGCACTGAGGCCGGGAATAATGCCAAGTGCACCGACAATGATGACAGTGTATTGCCAACCGAATCGTCCGCCCAGGATTCCCCCCAACGCAAATCCCGCCGCGCCGCCGAGCAACATACCTGCGGCGAAGACGGATTGTGCCAGGGCCCGATGCTCATACGAGAAAGAATCGGAAATCATGCTTTGCGCCGCGGGAGCGTAAGCTGCCTCACCCACGCCAACAAAGCCACGGGCAACCAGCAGCAGCAAAAAAGTGGGAGCGAGGCCGCTGGCCAGGGAAGCAATACTCCAGAAAAGCACGGCAAAGGCAATGATTTTTGACTGGCTGAAACGATCGGCGAGAAAACCAAACGGAATGCTGGCAAGAGCGAGCACAATGAGCATGACGGTCTGCAGCGAACCGAGTTGCGCATCGCTGACACTGAAATGCTGGCGCAACAGGGGAACGAGCGGATTGAGAAGTTCGCGATCAGCGAAGTTGACAAAATTGATTAAAGCAAGTACAGCAAGGAGTGCGCGCTTGCGTGTGACGTGAAGGGGGTTGAGCGATTCGTGACGTCATGAAATGGCGGCATCCTCTTACACGGGTGACTTGAAGCGCGAGGCGGGAACAGGCCAACTACCACGGAACCCGGACTTCGGGGATTATATAACAATCATGAGAGAAGCCACTCGAACCACAACCACTAGCGACCGATTAACAACAGTGCTTTCTTACGGGAGCTTGTTGCTGCTGATCTATCTGGTCTTTGAAATACTGTCGCCTTTCTTAGTGCCACTGGCGTGGTCGGCAGTCCTGGCGATCTTCTTCTATTCGCTCTATCGCCCGATGGAACGGCGTTTGGGGAAAACCAAGGCAGCGTTGATCTGCACTCTTGGAGTCACGCTACTGCTGATCCTCCCTGTAATGTTGGTAATGGTGTATGCGGCGCGTGAAGCGCTGGATGCCTCGGCGCGATTCCAAGCTTTGCTGGGGGAAGGAAGCCGGTATGTACCAGGTGAGGGGCTCAACTACCTGCGCGGACGTCTTCCGGCCTTCTTGCAGAATACAGATTTTATAAACGCGTTGCGCCAGGGGGTAGAAAAAGTAGCGTCCTACCTGGCGGGCAGCATGGGTGGACTGCTGAAAAATTTGTTCTCGTTTTTCGTAAATCTGTTCATTCTTTTGTTTGCGTTGTTCTTCATGTTTCGGGATGGGGAGGAGATTCTGCGCGGTGTGCGACACCTCTTGCCCTTTGAGAAGGAATTGCAAGACAGCATGGTGAACGAGTCGGGGGATTTGATTTTTGCAAGCGTGGCGGTGGCACTGTTAATCGCCATCATTCAAGGCCTGCTGGGCGGCCTGGCGTTTGCCTTTACCGGAATTGGAGCACCGGTGTTTATGGGTGTTCTCGTGGCGTTCTTTTCGATTGTGCCAGTGGTGGGTTCTGCGCTGATCTGGATTCCCGCGGCAGGGTGGCTGGCATTCCAGGGGCATTGGGGAAAGGCACTTCTGGTTTTGGCGATTTGCGGCGGGGTAGCTTCGCTGGCTGACAATATCGTGCGGCCGCTATTGCTGCGAAATCGCACTAGCCTGAATGATCTGCTCTTGTTTATCAGCATCCTGGGTGGGCTGGATGTGTTCGGATTGCTTGGTTTGGTGGCGGGCCCGACGATCGTTGCGGCGGCGCTCGGAGTGTTCCGGGTCTACACGGCCCATCGTGACGAACTGGAGAAGGGGGCAACGTAACTTGTTGCCTAACGCGCTGGGCAGAATCTGCGCGAGGTAGTGGCGCTCTGTGCTAGAGTACGCACTCGATGAGCTTAACGAAGAACATAACGGAACCTGGCTTGACGGAACTCGCTGCGCCGAAATTGCGGTGGCGCTGTGATTTGTCGCGCATTCCCTTTGAGACCACGGCACAGGCGCCGCGGCGCGAAGGATTCGTCGGACAAGAACGCGCACTGCGCGCATTGAAGATGGGCGTGGAACTGTCCGCGCCGGGATACAACGTATTCGTCTGCGGACTTAGCGGGGACCAGCCGCGGCGGCACGATTGCCCAGATGATTGAAGAGTTGCATCCAGAAACGAAGCCCTCGCTGGACCGTTGCTATGTGAACAATTTTAAGATTACCGATCGTCCGCGATTGTTATCTCTGCCGCGCGGCTCCGCAAACGTTTTCCGCAAAGATATGCAGGCGGGGATTGACTTCTTGCGTCGGCGAATTCCGCAAGTGTTTGAAGGCGAGCCATTCCAACGGCAAAAAGGACGAATCGTCGAGAGATTTTCGGTGCGCGAAAAGGAATTGATGGACGATTTCACCCGGCGGATTGCGCGCGAACAGTTTGCCCTCGGCCACATGCAGGTAGGAGCAGTGGCGTTGCCGGAAATTTTTCCGGTACTGGAAGGGCAGATGGTGCCCATCGAAGACATCACCAAGATGGTGCATGAGGGAAAACTGGAAACGGTGGTGGCGGAAGAAATTGAACGGAAATACGAGCAGTTCCGGCAGGAATTTACGGTGGTGTACCGGAAGACGTTGACGCTGTCTCGCGAGATGGCCAGCGAATTGAGTTACCTGGAACAGGAAGCTGCGTCTGTGTTGGTTGACGGGGTTATTGAGGAACTGAAGGAAAAATATCCCGGCACAGGAGTTTCAGAATACCTGGAAGAAGTGCGTCAGCATTTGCTGGACAACTTGGGCCCATTTAAGGAACGTGAAGGTGAAGAAGAGCCGTCGCAACAAGAGATTCCCGAGGGATTACAAAAGACAACGGGGTTAGAGCGCGACCCATTCCGGCTTTATGGCGTGAACGTGATTCTCGCCCACAACGCCGATGATAAATCTCCGGTGATTTTCGAGACCACACCGTCGTATGCGAATTTGTTTGGCACGATTCAACGTGCGTATGACACGCGTGGCGGCTGGTCGAGTGACTTTATGGATTTGCGCGGGGGCTCGTTGCTGCGAGCCGACGGCGGATTTCTGATCATGTATTCGATTGAAGCGCTCTCTGAACCCGGCGTCTGGAGAGCGTTGAAACGAACCATGAATCACAGCCGGTTGGAGATTCAGCCGCTGGAGATGTTCTATCCCTTCACCAGCACGGCGCTCAAGCCCGAACCGGTGGACATCAACGTGAAGGTGATTCTGATCGGCGACCGGGACCTCTACGAAATGCTGTACGAGTACGAAGAGGACTTCCGGAAGATCTTCAAAGTGCGCGTGGAGTTTGACGAAGAGATGCCGATGAGCGACATAGTCATCGAGGAATATGCGGGGCGTCTGCGTGCGTTGAGCGAAAAAGAAAATTTGTTTCCGTTCGACCGGGGAGCCTTTGCTTCGATTCTGGAATATGGAGTGCGCCGCGCCGGGCGACGGAGCAAAGTTACCGCGCGATTTGTGGACATCGCGGATCTGGCGCGTGAGGCACATTACGCCGCGGCGGGTTCAGGCGAAAACGTAGTGCGCGCCGCACACGTGCGCGCGGCAATCGCGTCGAAAATCGAGCGGCACAATTTAATCGAGACGCGCATACGCGAGATGGTGGAAGAGGGCACATTGCTGGTGGATGTAAACGGGACCTGCGTCGGGCAAGTGAACGGGCTCAGCGTGATGGAAATCGGCGGCTACGCGTTCGGCAAACCAGTGCGAATTACGGCCAGCGCAGCACTGGGCAAGGCCGGACTGATCAATATCGAACGTGAAGCCAACCTCAGCGGGCGTTTCCACGACAAGGGCGTGCACATTATTTCGGGCTATATGCGCAGTATTTTTGCGAAAGACAAGCCGTTGACTCTGGCCGCGAGCATTTGTTTTGAGCAATCGTATTCGGGAGTGGATGGAGACAGCGCCAGCTCCACCGAAGTCTACGCGCTACTCTCAGCGCTGTCGGATTTGCCGCTGCGACAGGATGTTGCGGTGACGGGTTCGATGAACCAGCGTGGAGATATCCAGGCGATTGGCGGAGTGAACGAAAAGATTGAAGGATTTTTCGATACTTGCCGGATCTATGGATTGACCGGAACCCAGGGAGTGCTGATTCCCGCCTCAAATATCGAGGATTTGATGTTGCGCGAAGATGTGCTGGATGCGGTGGCTGGCGGAAATTTCCATATCTGGCCGGTTTCGCGCATTGAGCAGGGAATTGAATTGTTGACCGGGACGAAGGCCGGATCGCGGAATGGAGACGGTGCGTTTCCGAAGGAGACCGTGTTCGCGAAGGTGGATGAGCGTCTGCGGGATATGGCGCGGATGATGAAGGATTACGAGTAGTGGTGTCGATGCATTCGTTGAAGTCGATTCCAGTTTAAATCCAAATTCAAACTAAAAAGACAAAAGCAGATCCCTCAGCCGCAAAATGCGCGTCTGAGGGATGACAGCCATGGTGCGTCTGTGTGTGGAAATGTAGACTTGCGGGGATTTTGGAAAAATCCCCACCCTCACAAAACGAGAGTGGGGCACCCAGAGACGGGAACCACGTGACATTCGTTATGGCTTGGGAGCCGTGTAGGCTTTGCGATGGTCGATGCGATAGGGATCTTTCGCGGATTCTTTGGGAGAGTCAACTTTTACGGACAGAGAATGGACTGCGCCGTCGGGAGTGGGCGGAACGAACGCCAGGCTGTATTCGTTACGAACCAGTTCCGCCACCTGGGCGTAGATAGACTGGATGGCCTTGGCATTTTCCGGGAAATAAGCGCGGCCGCCGGTGACTTCCGCTAGCGCGCGAAGTCGCGCGTCGGCCTGATCGAAATCCACTTGGAGTTGCTGGAGTTGTTTGGCGCTACCTTTTTTTCCATTGCGCATGGGGCCGGAAACCGAGACGCACAGAATGCGGACATCGCCGGTTAGAAGGCGTGATTGCACCCTCTGGATGGCTTCCGGTGCGCTGGTATCGACGCCGGTGGAAAGCAAAATGATCGTTTTCTTGCCCGGTACAGACACGAGCCAATCAAGCACAGTGTTCAGGCTGGAGGAGAGATTCAGGTCGCCAAAACCGAGATTGAAGCGAATGCCGGAAAGAGCAAATTGCGCCGCGCTCTTATCGCTTGTAAAAGCCAATATCGGTGCAGGAGTTGCATCGTAGCGGGCGATAGCAACTCGATCGGAAGCGGAGAGGCCGCGAAGTAGGGCATCCGCAGCGAAGATGTGCGCATCTTGCAGGAAGTAAACGGCGGGTCCTGCCTCGATCAGCAAAAGAATTTGCGCAGGATCGTCGACGGTGGCGAATTCAGTGATAGGCTGTTCGGCGCCATTATCAAATACGTGGAAGGCTTCGCGGGGAAGCTTCTGAACAAATTTGCCTTTGGAATCGGTGACGATGACACCCACATTTACGCGCTCGACGTTCACCTGAATGGGTTGCGTGGGAGTAGCAGAAGGCTCTTGTGAGAAAACGGTAGTCCCAGCGAATGCGCAAGCTATCGCGGCGAACAGAATCCATTGTCTGGCGCGGGCAAAATTCATCGACGCAAGATTATTCAATCCATTCATCGAAATGCACGCCTTTGGCATCCTTCCAGGATGCTCCGGTCATGCTGTGAAAGTGCCGCGGGAAGACGGCGGGATCCACGGTGATGAGCCAATCGGTAAATTTCTTGGAAGAATCGGCGGAATCCGTGGTTTTCGCCTTTGCCGCGTTTTCCTTGGATTCAGCGATCCATTTCGCCTTCGCAGCGGGCCAGTCGACCTTCTGAAGATCGAAATACGAAAAGCCATTCAGTTTTGCCGGGAACTTGCTCCGTGCGGCAAGGATATTGGCTGCGGAGCCGGAGCCCGAAGCCGCTTGAGATTGCGAGAGCAAAGAGTGAAGCGGTTCGCTTTTTGAAGCGGCAAACAGGAAATCCGGGGTCATGGCCAGATGATAGAAATTGTATTGAGTAACGCCACTGGAACCCTGCGTTCCTCCGAGGGCGATCTTTACATAGGTTACGTCGCCTTCATTGTGTTCGGCGGAGACTTTGTCGCCCATGATGGTGCGCAATAACTTCAGGGCATCGGGTTTGCTGCGAATGCCAAGAATGCGAACTTGCTGAGAATCGTCAAGCGCCGCGCTGTTTTGCACCGAGGCGAGTTCGCCGGTGGAGAGGGACAGCGCATCGGTCAGCGTCATGCCAAGACGAGTCTGTGCGGCGGATTCGAGTGCAGCGGTAAGCTGAGCGGCGTTGGGGGAAGCCTGATTAACAGCCTGTTTCAGTACTTTGTAGATTCCCAGAAAACTGATTTCCGATTCGTTAAACGAGACGGTGTTTGATGAAATAAAGCGCAGGGTATCGGGACTGGCTTTTCCATCCGCCCACAGATCGAACAGTGTGCCGGCAGAAGTGTCACCGAGGATGGCGCCTTGAAAGCGCGTCTTGGCCCCTTCGAGAGAAAGATGTCCGGCCATAAGATGGAGCGAATCAAATTTAAGGTTCTGGACCAGCGAGGCGATTTGAGGATTTGTGGAAGAGGAATCAGCCGCCATCTTGGTGATATCCGAAAGGCGCAGATAAAACTCCATAAGGCCACCGCTGAGCAGCGGTTTGGCTTCGAGATAGGAAGCAGAGTCTACGAGCGAAGAACTTTTCTCCTTGGTGGTTACACGATTCAGGATGGTCTCGAAAACAGAAAGTTCGTTGGCACTGACGGCATATTTGCCGGTCTCCGCCCAGTAGGTGACTGAGGATTTGCGCTCGACTTTGAGAGCAGAAACGCCCGCGACAGTGAGATTGGTTAGCTTGGGGATTTCCGTTTCAGCCCCGCGCAGCCGCAGAACCGCTTTGGAGAGGATGGCTTCCTTACCCGTGCGGTCGTAAACGAAAAACATGCCATTCCAAGCGGGAGCAGCAGGAGCAGTGGCGGATTTTGCGGGCGAGTCAGGAGTATCGGATTTTGGAGGAGCGGGCTTGGAAGCCGGTTTTGGCAAGTAGCCGATGAGGAAGGAATTATCAAAGAGCGCGGCGTAGTCGTTGAGTTCTTCGCGCGTGAGAGCGGGCTTGTCCTTTTGCTTGTTGGTATCGGAAAGCATGGACTGGATGAAAGAGTTGCGAAGCTGAGCGGTGTCAGGATCGTCCCAGAAGCTCATGAGCGCGTTGGCATGGCGCACGTCCGCGGGAGGCGCTCCGCGCCAGAGCAGATAGAAAACGGTGTGCGAGGGAAGTAGAGAGGGGTCGAGAGAGACGGATTGCTGAGCGGAAAGCGGCAGGGCGATGCACAGCAGGAGAACGAGAGAAAGCAAGGGAAGTAGCCGGCGCATGGATGACAGTCCTCCAGTGGAAGATTGAGGTGAAGGTTTATCGTAGCGGGATGTGGTGCGACAAAAAAGCGCTGTTCCCGGAAATGTTTCCAGAACCGGTCACAGCGCTTTTTAAAGCAAATCAGGCTCAAAAATGGAGCGGCGATGCCGCTGAAACTAGGGCTTTGCTGCGGCCGGAGGAGCCGCTGAGCCCGTGTCCTTCGGAGTGGCAAGATAACCGGCGATCTGATTCTTGCCAACGTCGAACACCACGATTTCGTAAGGAGACATTTTCGCGGCGCCCTTGACGTAGAACTGCACAGGTTCGCCTGCGGTCTTGTCCTTCTTCTCGATGGACTTGTCGTCAACCAGGACGGTCATGGTGTACTTGGCTTTTTTCTGGTCGGTCTTGTTGAGAGAAACCTGGACGGGCCCGACACGCTGAGGCGTCTTGGACTTCTGTATGGTGAATTCGTAGTAGTTGCGGTCGCCGCGGCGCTTCAATTCTTCCAGGTCATCCTTGTTGCGCGCGATCAGGCCGCTCATCACGCCCATGTCGCCGGTGGCGCGATCCAGTTTGGACTTGGTGGCTTCCAGGTCGGTGCGGGTAGCTTCAATATCCTTTTTCGCGCCGGTGACATCGGTAGCGACAGCGCCAATTTTGGCTTCGCTTTCCTTCTGCGCTTCAGTGATCTTCTCGGTCAGCTTGGCGTCAGAGGCGGCCTGGCTCTTGCGAATGGCTTCGGCGCGGCTCTTGGCATCGGCCAGCTCAGCCTGGGTCATACCAATCTTTTGGGTCGTGACGTCGAGCTGGCCTTTGATTTCGGCAACGCGTGTGTTGGCTTGTTCAAGTTGGGCGCTCAAAATTTTGTTCTGGTCCTCAGACTTGCCCAACTCCTGCTCCAGACGAGATTGAACCGAGTGCCCCGCGTAGGCGAGAAAACCAAGGCCGGCAAAGAGCAGGGCAAAAAGGACGGCGATCCAGCGAGGTGTCCCCACGTTGTCGTAGTGATAGGACTCCTGCGGATCCGGAACATTTGGAGAAATACTCATTCTCCCTCCTCAGAAAAAGTTGTCATGACGTGTGTCGATGACGTTGAAATTATCCATCGAGCCGCGAAACAAGTCCAATGAAGGTCAGCGGCGCGTGCCTCGTTGCTTACGTCCCGAAGTGCTTGGGGATTTACGCTCGGGCCAGCGAGCAAAGATGGAAGTGTTCAGGCCGCCGCGGGGAGTGAAGTCACCCTTGACGACACACCAGATGGGATCGGTGGCTTTGACGATGTCGTGGAGCATTTTGTTCACAGCGTTCTCATAGAAGATGCCCAGATCGCGGTAGGCAAGCAGGTACATTTTCAGGGATTTCAGCTCAATGCAATCTTTACGAGGCTTGTACTGAATGGTGATGACCCCGAAATCGGGCAAGCCAGTCTTGGGGCAAACGGAAGAGTACTCGGGGAAACGAGTGGTGATGATGTAGCCTGGATATTGGTTAGGCCAGGTCTCCAGCGTGGGAAGTTTTGTGGCAATCCCAGCTCTGGCATGCTGTTCGGTATAATCCGGCATCGATAGCTCCTGAGAAACTATTGTACTGGAAAGTAGTACGCGGATGCTCTTGCAGTGGCAGGCGCTTTCGCCTATTCTCTGGAGAGCGCGGAGGCCCAGAGCTGCGTTGATTACCTGCCCAATCTGCCAGAAAACTGGAGCACGCCGGTCTCGTCGTCAAACGATTGCGGACCACTTCATGGGTATTTTCGGAGTGTATCCATGGCGATGCACGGAATGCCACGCGCGATTCTATTCGCGGTTGATGCCGTTGAGCTATTCGTTCCGGGCGCACTGCCCGTTTTGCGGGAATCTGGAACTGAAGCGCATCTCACCTGAATTTGTGGAATCCCCGTTCCGAATTTTCTGGAAACTCCTGGGAGTTCCGGCGTTCCGCTGCGATCCCTGCCGCTACAAGTACTTCAGCGTTCTGCCGTTTCGAGAAACCGAAGAGCAGGTATACACAACGTCTTCGGCGAAATAATCCACCAAAAATTAATTTGCAGCTGAGAGCGAGCAGGCGACGGATTTGCCCTGACGGATCAGCGCGCGTTCGTCAGTGAAACACGCGTACGAACATTTGGCATCCGTGGCGTCTTCCAGAACAGCGTCGTAGGATTTGCCGTTGTTGGAAACATTCAGGCGCAGTTTCCAGCCAGGTACAATTTCAGGGCCGGAACTGTAGAGGGCGTGCGCGACGGTGGGGAAGTCGCTGGAAATAAACTTAGTGCCTGAGTCGCCGAAATAGCTGTTGTCGATCAGAGTTTGCCAGGAAGCATACGCGCCGTGCTTGGTCTTGTAGTCCAGTTCGGCATTGTTGATGGCTTGCAAGATGTGACTGGCAAGACTGTAGCGTTCGTTTTCGCGACTGGAAGTTGGAAGCGGAGGAGCTTTTTGTCCGTAGGCCGCAGAAGCGGAAAGAAGCATCGAGGAAATAAAGAGTAAGTGAATCAGGATTGACTTGGCCATTTGCGAGCTCTCCCGTTAACGGATGGATAGTGTACTGCAAAAAAGGTTCGTGACCACCAGGCGCGAATATCTTTGGCTGTTTTGTTCGCGGCCTCTGGAGTATGATGCGATTCCTGCCCAGCCACCCCCCGTGGTTGGGTGCCGGAGCGGGCCATGGATGCGACTCCTAAAATCGAAGCGGCGCGGGTGGCGGCGCTGAATCGATACGCGATTCTGGATACTGAACCTGAACAAACGTTTGACGATCTGGTGACGCTGGCGTCCTACGTGTGCAAGACGCCCATGGCGTTTTTGTCGCTGGTGGATGATCACCGGCAATGGTTCAAATCCAAGGTGGGGGTGGAAGTGCGAGAAACGCCGCTGGAAGCATCCATTTGCGCGCACGCAATCCAGGAAGGGAAGGAAGATCTTTTTATTGTGCGCGACACGCTGCTGGATCCGCGGTTTCGCGAAAATCCGCTGGTTGTGCATGAGCCGGGAATACGTTTTTATGCCGGAGCACCGCTGATCGACGATGACGGATTCGGGCTGGGAACCCTATGCGTGGCCGACCGTCAGCCGCGGCAGTTGGAGCCTGAGCAAGAGGAAGCGCTGAAATCGCTGCGGCGAATCGCGCTGGGGCAGATGGAGTTACGGCGGAATTTGATTTTGCTGAAGGAAGCGCTGAATGACCGGACGAAAGAAGAACACGCGCGGGAGCTAGAGCTGCAAAGAGTGCAGGAAAAATTGGTGCGGGTGCTGGGATTGAAGCTGTAGCTGAAACGAAGGGTCGATACCTGCGCCTCGCCAATCTGATTGATGAATTTGTAGAGCAAGTGGAGCACATGAGAAGGGCCCCGAACGACGGTCGGGGCCCTTTTTATTAAATGGCAAATTCAACTATGCGGCGTGCTTGCAGCAATCGTCTTTCTTGGCTGCGCAGCAGTTTTTACTATCTTTCGTGTTGCAGGCTGCCGCATCTTTGCCGCAGCAGGATTTGTCATCCTTTGAATCACAGCAAGACTTACTATCTTTGGCGGCGCAGAGTTTAGCGTCATGGTTTTTGCAGCACTCCATGGCGGTTTTTGCGTCTGAGGTTTTGCCGTTACAGCAAGCCATGGAAGCATGGTCATGCTTCTCGGATTTTGCGGCGTCGGAGGGAGCCATGTCGTGCGAACAACAGGCGCATGCAGTCTTTGCCTTTGCAGCGTCCGGTGCGGGAGCGTTGGATTGCGAAGATGGCGAAGCGGTAGCCGGTTGTTGAGCCACGAGGGGTAGCCAGGCGGCGAGCGCGAAAATCAGGAATACAGCTAAGGTGCGGAATTTCATAAATTCTCCTTAATCGAGTAACTGGAAGTCGAACAGTAGGAAACGCGTCCTACGCGGACAAACGCGAGAATCGAGATCGGAAGAGTAGGAGAGAGAATCAGAGACGCAGAATCGAGGAGCTTAGAAGAGAGGGATGAGGCAAAAGAGCTTGCACAGGGCTTTGTTCAAACACGTTCAAAAGTTCGAGTGTGGTGCTCGCTGCTGCAGAAAGGAAAATGACCGATTGAAGCCGCTTTACCTCAGCGCGAGTTGCCGGTACTACATAGGAGTTGGAAGTGGCGGAGCAGCAACTCATGTCAGGTGAAGAATGCAAAGAGCATGGGTTTTGGGAGGCGGGCTGGAGGACTGGGGAGGAGGCTTTCCGGTCAGGGCAGCAGTTATGGCGCGACGGGGAAGGTTCAGGTTGAAGGGCAGGTGAAGCTCCTGCCCGCACCATAGCTGCTGCCCGCGAGTTCATGCCAGGACATGCCACAGCTGGTAGGTTGACGGACCAGGCCAGCAGGGAGACGACCAAGATAACGCTGAGTGATCGTCTGTCCATGACGGGTACAATTGTGGAGAGGAGGGGGGCGGTCAGGAAGTGATGCAGGTCACCATCCGTTGTGACGTCGCTAAATCCCCTAAGGGAGAGTCAGTTTCGCCTATGTGTACACCTGTTAGAAGACTTTTGCTCGTGTTGCCTATCGCTGGCCTGCTTTCCTTAGCCGGTCCCCAATTCCCGATCGCGGCTCAAGTGCTGCAAAAATGTCCCGAGGGCCTGACGATGAAGTTGAGTGCGGGAATTGCGGCGCAGGGAACGCTGCTGTTGGCCCAAGTGTCCGGGCCCCAAAACCTGCCAGAAATGACGGGCGAGTGGAACGGGCGAGAATTGGAGTTGTGGAAGGAAGGCCCATCCGGGAAGACGCTGCATGGAATGTTGGGAATCGATTTGGAGATGCCTGCGGGAAAGCACGAGTGGAAAATAAAGTGGAAAAATAAAGATGGCGCCGAAGTCTCCTGCATCGCGACGGTCACGGTGCGAACCGGAAAATTTCCGACGGAAAATTTAAAGGTGGATAAGCAATACGTTGAACCCGATCCGGAACAGGAGAAACGTGCGGCGGAAGACCAGAAAAAAATGAAAGCGATCTACGATACGGTGACGCCAGACCGATTGTGGGAGGGGGCATTCCACCTTCCACTAAAGGATGTAAGCACCGGAGGAAATTTCGGGCGCCGGAGGATTTTAAACGGACAACCGAGATCGCCACATGCCGGGGTGGATTTTCCGGCAATGAAAGGGACGCCAGTGTACGCGGCGCAGAGCGGAACAGTGGTGCTGGCCGAGGAACTCTATTATTCGGGGAATACCGTAGTGATCGATCACGGCTATGGAATTTACACACTGTACGCGCACTTGTCAGAGATTGATGTAAAAGCCGGGGAAGCGGTAAAGAGCCAGGCGGAGATTGGCAAGGTGGGAGCTACAGGGCGCGTTACCGGGCCGCATCTGCATTGGGGATTGACGATACAGCACGCTCGAGTGAATGGGATGCAGATCGTGGCGAAACAGCCATAACGCGAGAAGGTATTCGACCAACCGGATAACCGTTTCACGGCCCGAACAAAAAATACCTGATTTTATTTCAGATAGGTGCGGACGATTTCGATGAGGTCATCCGCGGCGTCCACGGAAGTTTTGTTCTTCCTGGGCATGTGATTGCGGATGTGGTCTTCCATCAGTTCACCCATCAGACTGTTGAGCGAACCGCGAGTGGCGGCCAGTCGTTGAAGGATCTCGGCGCAGTGAGCGTCCTCTTCGAGGGCGCGGAGAACAGACTCCATCTGGCCAATCAGTTTCTTGGTGCGGTTAACAAGTTCCAGGCGTTCGCGGGAAATGTGTGACATCGGCATTGACTACCCTAGGGGGGTATGGTATCAAAGATTTACGGCGGCAAGCAAGCGCAAACTTCCGAAGCTTCGAGACCCACTGGGAAGGTAAAACAAATGGACTCGTGGGCACAAGAGCAATAAAGCCGCGCTGAAATTCTCGCGCGGGTCCCGCGGAAGGGGCGTCATGTTACAAACCGTTTACAAGGAATTTATGCCGACTCAGGCATCCTCAATTTACTGCATTTGGGTGTGCCGGGCACCACAAGGGCCGCTGTCAGCGGTCTGGATTGACCCCGCAATGACAGTTTTTGAGCGGCAATTCGCGATTGAACCGGTGCGGAAAATTTTGGACGAAACCGGACCCGGACAAGTTGTTGACCTGCAACTCGACCAAGAAGCACAGCATGCGGAAGAAATCTAAGGAAAGAGTTCGGACAGATGATCGGACCCAGGCAGCGTGCTGTTGCGAGAAGGCAAACGAAACTGTTCCGGCTGATGCCGGTGACGGCTTGCCTGTTCTATTTTTTGTTTTGCGGCATAGCGGCAGCACAGGATCCCACGGACGCATCGAGTAACCCTGCCGAAGCGAGGTGATACTGCAGCAGCGGATGACCCGTTGACGACGATGTTTCGGCACGCAGAGTGGGACCGCCTGTGGCTCTCAGGCCAGGCAAATTTTATCTCGCAGTACCATCCAGAATTTACATCTCCCTACCAGGGTAAAAATAGTTTGACGCCACAGGCGCAGGATGCCACCTCTCGTGTGCTGACGCTTTTCACCGGCTTGCGAGTGACGCAACACGATGGAGTTTTTGTGCGACGTGCAGGAAGCCGGGCGGGCACGGACTTTCTGAAGCACTGGGCATGGCCGGAGCATTCAACCTGGACGTGGTAAGAAATCCAGCGTTGAGCAAGGCTCCGTACATCGCCAGACTGGAGTGGCATCAGATCATTCCGCTAAGCAGCCGCAAGATAGTGAATGAAAGAAGTGCATATAACCTGTTTCGGGAACTGCCGGAGCGGCGTATTGAAATACGCTTCGGAAAATTCAGCATGCCCGATTTCTTTGACCAGAATACTTACGGATCCGACACAGAATTTCCAGTTTACCAACTGGACGATGGACAACAACGGACCGTATGACTACGCGGCCGATACCCGCGGATATACATTCGGCGCGCTGGTGGAATATCACGATGTGAACTGGACGCTGCGGTTTGCGGAAGCGTTGATGCCGAAAGTGGCAAATGGAATTAATCTGGACGCGGATCTGAGCCGAGCCCGCGCGGAGAACGTCGAGCTAGAGCTGCGAAAAAGGGTAGTGGGAAAGAAGCAGGGGACGCTGCGACTCCTGAGCTTTGTAAACCACGCGGACATGGGGATCTACAGCGTGGCCATTGCAAATTGGCAGGCGGGAATTACACCGACGCCGGAGATTACCGTTCATCCGCCGCAGACCACGATCAAGTATGGATTTGGGGTGAACTTCGAGCAGCCCATCAATGATTGGCTGGGAGTTTTCGGGCGGTGGGGATGGAATGAAGGGCAGCATGAATCGTTTGCTTACACGGAAGCAGACGAAAGCTGGCAGATCGGCGTAGGGGGGAACGGAACACGATGGGGAAGGCGCTTTGACCGTATGGGATTGGTATTCGTCAGCAACGGAATCAGCCGCGACCATCAACAATATCTGGCCGACGGTGGTTTGGGCTTTTTGCTGGGCGATGGACGGCTGAATTACGGGCGGGAAAATATTCTGGAAAGTTTTTACACCATGCATCTCTGGCGCGGAATCTTTCCGTCGCTCGGGCTGCAATATGCAGTCAATCCGGGGTATAACCGGGATCGCGGACCGGTGATCGTGCCGATGGCAAGATTACATCTGGAGTTTTGAGAAACACCCAGAGAAAAGGACAAAGCAGAACCGCAGAGAGTCGCTGATGAGGATCAACCCCAGAAGATTCCTCAGTTTCACAAACCGGGACTGCAGCATATAGAGAAACAGGCGCGCAGGCCGAAAGTCCCCTAGATGGTAACTGTGGTCTGCATCTGCGCTTCGGCGATGCGGGCGCGCGAGCTGCGGACAATGGTAGCGAAGCGGCGAGTGAGTTCGCGGATGCGATCGGGTTTGTGCAGGAGCATGGATTCCACGGGGATTAGTTCTTTACCGATGCTGAGAGCCGAAGCTCCGGCCAATAGGTAATGGGCCGCATTCTGCTGCGTAATACCCCCGCCGGCAATGAGAGGGATATCGGGGAAGGGGCGGCGGAGGGCGCGAATATAACTGTCTCCGCCGATAAGCGCACAAGGGAAAAGTTTAACGAAGTCGGCACCAGCTTTGCGGGCGTTGAGAACTTCGGAAGGCGTCATAGCGCCGGCCATCATGATGATGTTGGGTTGCTTGGCGACGAACTCCACCGTGGCAATATCCAGGGCCGGACTGCCGATGAATTGAGCGCCGGCGTCAATGCAGCGGCGAGCGGTGTCCAAATCGAGCACTGTGCCAGCACCGAGAATAACGTTGGGCACATGCTTGACGACGTCGCGGATGACTTCCACAGCGCCAGGTACGGTCATGGTGACTTCGATCAGGGGAATGCCACCGTGAGAAACTTCTTCGACCGCGAAACGGGCGTCTTCGGCAGAAGAAGTGCGAATCACGGGGATCAACCCAATTTCCGTTACGCGAGCTTGCAGTTCTTCTTTTCTCATGACGGATCGACTCCCCAGGCAACCGGCGGCATACGGGAATTGCAGCCGGAACGGGACCCGGCCAATTCTGGGAGCATTATAGATGGAGGCGGGGAAAATTCCAGTGTCGTGAAGTGGACAGCGAACAAAGCAGTACGGTGGTAGAATTTGCGTTGAGGATGGGTGAAAAATGGCCACCAAAACGAAAAAGAAAGTGACAAAGAAAAAGAATAAACCCGCGGGAAAGCAGCCGGTGAAGCCGGTGGCAGTGAAGAAAAAAGCCAAGAAAGTAGCCAAAAACGCGGCGAAAATAACGGCGAAGAAAGTGATAAAGAAGTCCGCACCGCCGCCAAAGCCCGTCGCGAAAGCGGTGCACACAAAGAAGACTGCGGCTCCCCGAAGAAGCGGAAAAGCGGAGCGAATCGGACTGGTGGATTATGAAGATACCAGCAGAGGCTCAGGAACCGGTGGGCAATCCGGCGATACACAGGGACTGTCAGGCATTGCGGAGACGGATTCGGAAAGCGTGAAAGAGTTGCTGGAAGAAGGGCAGGCCTACGAGGCGGAAGTCGTCGAGGGAGTAGAGAGCGTGCCGGACGCGGACCGGGGCGAAGTGCGAACCCACCAGGTTCCAGAGGATGACGTTCCCGAGGAATACCGGGACGAAGACGCGCAGAAGTAGGCGGAACTGCGCGATGGCGCGGGGAAGGAAGCGACGCGGGATATGCGAATTGGAGTGATTTCCGATACGCATGGATTGCTGCGGCCCGAAGCGCAGATGGCCCTGCGGGGTGTGGATCTGATTGTCCATGCCGGCGATGTCGGTAACGCGGAAATACTCACACAACTAAAGACGATTGCGCCGGTGTTTGCCGTACGCGGAAATGTGGATACCGAAGCTTGGGCGCGGGAGCTGCCAGAAACGGCACTGGTTGAGGCCGGGGACGCCAACCTGTACGTGATCCACAACCTGCGGCAATTGGATTTAAGCCCCAAGAGCGCCGGAATTCACGCGGTGATCAGTGGGCATACCCATCAGGCGGAACAGTGGGAACGGGACGGAGTACTGTACTTAAATCCCGGGAGCGCGGGACCCCGGCGGTTTCAACTGCCGGTGACGGCGGCGGTGATTGACTTGAGCCAGGAGCCGTGGAGAGTCGAAATTCTAGAGTTGCTGACAGGTAAGTAAAGCGAACTGGGTTCGCAGGCCGAGCGATGCCAACTAAACTGCTTATTATCAATTGAATAGAACCAGTTGCAAGCACTGCTTGGGCGCGTCATTGGGTTCAGTTTTCTTCCTTGTCTGCTGGTCTTAAGGCTGAGCTTCAAGGCCCGGGCAAGTTCTAGTTCTCAAGGCAGAGTTCGGGTGGAAGTTACGCTTGCGTGAAATTTGGCCAGATTTTTAGCGAAGTAACACGAAAGTACGTGCGTACTGGTTTTCAAAGGAGTATTTTGGTACGGCCCAGCTATTGTCCTGATACGAAGCACAGGTCAAGCTATCCGCAGAGCATCCGCTTCGATGCAAAGTAGGGAAGGGCTCCAGCAAAAGAAAATTTTGCGGGGGCTTCCTTAATGGTTCATCGCGGCTGTGTGCGGACCGAAATTTTAAGAGTAGGAAGGTCCCCCATGGGCGTACTCCACTTTCGATACCGCGAACGGCGCAGGACACTGCGCGTCTCTCTGGCCTTGCCAGTGTTGGTCCACGGACAAACGGATAACGGCGAAAAATTCTGTTATAAAGCGATGACACGCTCGGTGAATCGGCAGGGCGCGCTGGTGGTGATGGACGAAGCAGTGGTGATGGGGCAGTCTCTGCTGCTGGTGAATGAGAATACCAACCGGCCCGCGGAATCCCATGTAGTGTTCGTGAAGCAGGAGCGCGACGGCAAGTACCTTGTGGGCTTGGAATTTGTAAACCCCGACACGAATTTCTGGCAGATGACTTTTCCGGCTCCAGGAGCGCGGCCCTTGCGGCGGACGCCTGGTACAAAGGCGATGGCGTAACGAGGTTTTTATTTCAGAGCTTGGAGAAAGTGGTCAGCTCTCCTTCTAAAATCGGGTGATCGGAACGACATCTGGTTAATTGAAAAGCGAAAATGAAAAAAGCACCGTGGCTCGAGGGCCACGGTGCTTTTGAATTTAGGTTGAAATTAAGAGCGGGCGGCGACGATGCGGATGGCTTCGCCAACTTCATGCCGGGCCTTGTCGATATGGCCAAAAGCACGCTGCTGGAGGCCCTGTGCAAAGCCATTGTCTTCTTCGTGAGCGATATCTTCATGGGCTTTGCCGAGCAGTTGCTCAGCGCGGTGGAGACGGCCCACGTGATCGAGGCCGGCGTCAACCGGCGGGTGATCGTTCAGGTCCTTGCCATCGTCAATAGAGGCCTTCTTGATTTCACCGATAGCGGCATCGATTTCCTTAATGGCTTCGTGCTCTTCATGGCCGAGCTGACCACCATCACCGTGCTCGAGATGAGCGCGAGCAGCGCGAAGATCGGTCAAAGCGTGAAGATAAGCGGGGTGTTTGCCCTGTGCAGCGGCATTGCTGGGCGCGAGCGCGAAAATCAAAGCGAAAAACAAGACGGCAGCTGCGAGTTTGGCGACAGACTTCATCGACATGAGTTCTCCTTGAGAGTTGGTTGAAATGTGCCTGGTCATGCAGCAAGCAACTGGGGAACGCTGCAGAACACTTCGAGCACTTGATCAATTTAACCCGTGGAGTGGCGAAAAGTTGCGGGAGTTAAAGGGTGGTTGCTGGGGGAACAACCTGAACCGAGGGACAGGCTGGGTGCAGTTATCTGGGCTTCTTTTTTCGAACTATTTTTACGGGCTTTTTCGATTTGTGCTTAGCAGGTTTGCGCTTTGCTTTAGCGCGGGAAGATGACGGCTTTGAGGTCAACGATTCACGATGTCTGCGGGGGAGCTTGGCAACCACAAGATCGTAGGAGGTCCGAAGAAGCGAAGCCAGTTCGGGGGTTGGAAGTATCGTCGGCGATTCAATGGCAACCCAACTGGCGCGGGCGAGGTAGGGAGCGGGGATGATGCCGGGGCGCTCGGTGAGTTCGACAAAATTTTCCGGGGTGACCTTGAATGACAGCCAAACGGGCCCTGGCTCAAGATTCGTCACCGCGAACATCTTGCCGCCCGCTTTGAAGAGCAGATTGCTGCCCCACTGGACTTGCTCGGTGGTGCCGGGAAACGTAAGGCACATGCGGCGAAGGGCGTCGATGTCCATGTCAGCGCTCCTCGCAAACCTGTGAATCGATCGACCAACGATCCCGTACATGAGCGCAAAGTGCGAACTGGGGCATGCAGAAACCTCCGGATATCGGTCTCGCTGGGGTGGGCGGTGGGTAGTGTAGCGCCAGGGGCCAGCGAGAGGAAGCGAAATAGGATGAATCGGCGGCCCTCTCTTTAGAGAGTATGGCGGTGCGGAAAGAGAAGAGGGATCCTTCGACTGCGGCCCGGCAACGTCGTCCGGGCCTTCGCTCAGGATGACAGTTATTCGGAGTTGCTGCCTGAGGAAGGGGCAGAGAGCAAAAGCAGATTCTTCGCTTCGCTCGGAAATGATACGTTTATTTATTCGACGAATTTGCAACTCAGCTCCCTAGTCGGCGGCGTAGCGCCGGAAGAAGGAATCCGCGTTCCACTGGGGACGCGCGGAGGCGTCGGCGGTTTCGATCAGCAGGCGACGGACAATTTCCTCGTAGAGCGCCGCGGCTTTCAGGTCGACCGGCTGATTCACATCGTCGGAAGGGGCGTGATAGCGATTGGTGAGCCAGTCCTTGAAAATTTGTTTTTCGGGAGAACCGGGCGCGTAGCTGACTCCCATCACCACGGAAGGCACACCCTTTTTGATGAAGCTGTACTGATCGCTGCGGATGAAGGAGTTGCGCAGGGGTTCCGGATCAGGCTGAGGCTGCACGCCGAGAGACTTGGCGATTTCCGCAGCGTGGGCGCCGAGGTCGGATTCATCCAATCCTTGCACCGTGAGAACTTTCAGCGGCACGATCGGAAGGAACATGTCCACATTGACGTCCGCGACGATCGATTTTGCCGGAACCGTCGGATGCGCCGCGAAATATTTTGAGCCCAGCAAGCCCTTTTCTTCCGCGGTGACCAGCACAAACAAAATGGAGCGCTTCAGGTTTTCGGGGTGCGCCTTGAGAGACGCGGCTTCGTCGAGCACCAGTGCAGTGCCGGAGCCGTTGTCCATGGCGCCGTTGTAGATGCTGTCACCGTTGATGGGAGCGCCGATGCCGATGTGATCGATGTGCGCGGAGAGCACCACGAATTCATTGCGCAATACCGGATCATTGCCGGGAAGCTTGGCGATGATGTTGGCGGAACTCACGTCGGCGGTAAGGACTACTACCTTGGCTTGCAGAGAAGCGGCAAGATCGAAGTGCGGAAGGGTTTTACGTTCCTTGGCGAGGGCGGCAATCTCCAAAAAGGTGTGAGCAGAGCCGGTGAAGAGTTGTTCCGCAGAAGCTGGATTGAAGGTGACACCAATTTGCAGGCCGGCTAATTCGTTAAATTCATCGCCAGCCAGATCCATGGAGGGGTGATTGCGATTCAGGGAGATGCGCGACCACGGTATGTCCATCGAAGCGGGATTGGGAATGGCGATGATTCCGATGGCGCCGGCGGCGTGCAGAGTTTTCCAGCGTTCACTCAGGTTCTGATAATGAGCTGACAGTGCAGTGGGAATGTCGGAGGGAGAGCCAGCGATATAGACAACCACCTTGCCTTTTACGTCGAGGCCGGCGAGTTCGTCGAGATTTTTCTCGGGGATTTTCAAGCCATAGCCGATGAACACCAGCGGTGCAGTGAGATTTGTGGACGCGCGGGTGGCACGACTGCTGTAGAACGCATCATCGGCAAAAGAGAGTGATTTCACCTGAGCGTTGTTGACAAGTTCAAGAGAAGATTTCGCTTCGTCGATCTGGAATTGCTGCAGGCGTACCGACTGGAAGAAGCCATCGGTGCCAGCGGGTTCGAGGCCTGCTTTCTTGAACTGCTCGACGGCATAAGCTTCGGCTTTGCGCAGACCCTCGCTGCCGGTGTCGCGACCCTCGAGTGAATCGTCGGCAAGGAATTTGATGTGGGCCCACCAGGAATTGCCATCGAAGTGCAAAGTGGGAGCCTGTTGCGCGGGAGTCGAGAGCGCGAGGGCCAGAATAGCGGCGAGAAACACAGTGGTGCGGGACATGAGCGGTGCCTCCGGAAATGAAATGAGAACGTAAAGAATAGCAGAGAGAATAACAGAGATTGGCGACAGAACCACCGGCCATCGACGCTGGCAATGGTTAAGAACGGATCATGGTCAGAAGCATTTTGAATTTCGCAAGAGCCTTGAGGGCATGCGGCTGACTCGCAGGCATCAGAACCGCTTCGCCGGCTTTGGCGATGATGGCTTTGCCTGAAATAGTGATCTCGGCTTGGCCCTCCAGAATTTGAGCCAGCGCGTCAAAAGGAGTGGTGTGTTCGCTGAGGCCCTGACCCTCGTCGAAGGCAAATAGCGTGATGGTAGACGCTGCGCGCTTAACCAAAGTGCGGCTAACCACCGCGCCCTCCTGATAGTTAACGAGCGAAGCTAATGATAGAGACTGTGCCGCGGGCATTTCACTCTTGTTTGCTGAATCCGGTGAACTCATGAGCCGACTCCTTTTAGGATGCGTCGCCGGCAATTTGTTGCAACTAGAAATGATGGTGAAGCATTGCGACGTGGGTCAAGATTACTGCGCCTTGTCGTAGGGCAGTCCTTTGCCCGCCCAGTCTTCTGCGAAACTGGTGGGAAGGATCAGCGCGCGTAGCTTGGTGAAACCCATTTCGTGCAAGGCGGAAAATGCCGGGCGCAAGTTGGGGCAACGCTCCAGAGGGCAGCAACCACAATAGATGACCAGATTCGTGGAGCGTGGAAGCGCACCAGCCCAAGTTTTCAATTGGGCAAGGCCCTCGGGGCTGCCACCGCTGCCGTGAAATTCCGCGCCCTTGATATGGCCCGCCGTATACAGGCGCTGGAAGCCAACGAAGACCACCGTGGGAGAAGACTTGGGGTTGGCAAGCTCCTTGACGAGGTCAGCGGGCTGAACCGTTTGCGCTGAGGACCAGGGATCAACGGAATTCTGAGCGTGGCTGGCAGGGAGGATAAGAAGCGCAGCGGCAAATGAAAGCGAAGTGACAAAGGCAGCGAGGAAAAGGAAACGAACGACAGAACGGGAAGACATTGGGGCCTCCAAAGCAAGGTTGCGCGCCTATTCTAGCTCAACGAGCGGAAAGAAAGCGGATGGAAGCAGAAAATTCGCATGCGCTGAGCATGAAGAGGAGCTACGGTCGATGTAGAGAATCAGGTGGACTACTGAACGGGAACGTGAAATGCATTGGCGATGTCGTTCAGTTCGATGCGGACTTTGGTCCACAAAGAGGAGGTGGTGGAATCCAGTTGCACGGAAGATTGCAGCTTATCGAGTTGCCGGGCGAGGTCCAAAGTATTCTGAATGTAGGGATCAGATTTCCGAGTCTTCTTGAAATAATCGTACAGGGCTTTGGAGGACTTGGTGAAATTGTCCGCTAGCTTCTTGGCATCTTTTTCCTGAGTAGTTTTGCGAATGCTGCTCTTGGAGATGGAGTTATTGAAGCTGGACTGAAATTTCTTGGAATCAGTATTGAGATTTTTGATGCGTTGCTCGAGGTCTTTGTCGCTGAGTCGAGTATCTGCAGGAAGCGTAGCAGCGCAGAATAACGAAAGAACGAGAGCAAAGGCAATCCAGAGGCCAGCAGAACGCGAAATCCGAGTCATGACCGAGTCTCTCCTTGGAAGATAAATAGCAAAGTGGCGGGCGCCGTGCGTCGAGGTCATTCTACAACTGAACAGCGGAGAAATGATAATGGCTCTGCGATCAAGCCGTTAAGGTTGAGACGCTGTTTGCCGGGATGAAGCGAAGAGGTTTGTCAAACCCATCTGCATAAAGCAAGAGTGAGTCGTCTTTGCGCTCGAAACGCGTCGCGGCGCCGAGAGCTTTCAGGTAGAGATCTTCCTGACTGCTTACGGCGCTGTCGACGCAGGCCATGCGAGTGGAGGCCAGTTGGCCGAATTTGATCGTGGTGCCAGTGATTTCGACGCCGCCCGTAAAGCGATTGCACGAAGCATTCCCCGCAGCTCGGCCGGCCTCCAAAGAAGGAGAGAGATGCTTTTGAGTTAGGAACCACAGGAGTGCCTGCCAGATCGGTGAGCAGCCATTCCGTGCCGATGAGAGAAGGAGAGTCATTTGTGGGCGTCGAAGAAATGTTGGTCACCGTTTTCTGAGCAGAGGAACAGGAAACGATGAGGATCACGATGCCGAGCAAACCGAGTATCCGAATCCGCGATTTCATGGGAACAACACTCCAGTCAGTTTGAAACGCATGGTGGTAAAGAATGAGCGCGATTCGTGACATGCATCATGTCTGCCGCTAATAGCCGCTAAGCCGATTTTTTGCCCGTAAGCAACCGATAGACAAACAGAAGAAGAATCGCTCCGAGGATGGACATGATGAATCCCGCGGATTGCCCTTCCTGATACCAGCCCAGAAGGCGTCCAAGATATCCGGCAACGAACGAGCCGGCGACGCCTAACAGAATGGTGATAATAAATCCGCCAGGATCCTTGCCGGGCATCAGCAATTTGGCGATGGCGCCAACAATCAGACCAATAATGAGAGTGCCAATGAAGCTAAACATGGTGCTCCTTTTTGACTCAGTGCTGGGATTGTGGGCGGACAGCTCCAAGCAATCACTGAGAATTTTAGATTGATTACAACAACGGGCGGCGGGTTGAATTTGTAAGTATTCTAGCTACAAATCCGATGGTGTCCAGAAAAATTATGGTTATGCCGGCCACCACCCAGCTTCCGGCACAAAGGCGAGCGGATTATTTTTTCTGATCGGCGCGAGTACGTTGCAATTTGAGGGCGGTGGTGCGCAGAGTTTCCGGAACATTTTTGTTGGTGGTGAGTTTCTTGAGGTCGATCACATTCAGCATCGGAAGCATGTGCAAGGTGACGTCGAGCGGAGTCTTCGGATTGTTCATCAGGTTGCGGACGACAGTGTAGTTTTTGCGGAAGTTGCGGTTACCGGCAATGAGGCGCAGGATCTCATCCGTGAGATTCGCCATGCTGGCGTAGGACTCCACTTCCTGATCGGTCAGCCGTGGCGATTGCAAGACGGCGCGCTGGACAACTTTGTTGGAATCGCGAATCAAGGCGCGACGAGCTTCGGAGCTTCCCTTCATGGCGAATTGCACGCGTTGCGAAACATTCATCTTCGAAACTTGCTGCAAGAGTGTCTGGCGCTTCACCGCGTCGGGTTCCGCTTCTTCGGCTACTTCCGCGAGCCGGGCAGGATCGAGCAGCGCCGCGGAACGAAGCTCCTGCAAAACATTCTTGTGGTCTGCCGTGAGATGAGCGGAATGCTCCATGGCGTTGGCCAGCGCGTGGGAAGCGGAAACGCGATCGAGCTCTTCCATTAATGTGGCAACTTGCGCCGCGGAAAGGCGCGGGACCACCGGCACAAGATGTTCACCGGCTACGTTTTTGTTGCGCAGCATCGCATCCACGATGGCGGGCTTGTCGGCGAAAGTTTTTCCAGCGTAGTTGCACAGTTGCGGTAAGACCGCCTCGCGCCCCAAAGCTTCGACAAATGTTTCGGGCAAATTGTTGGCGAGTGCTTCGAGAGCCCTTGTGGAGATTAGTTCGTCATGGTCATGGGAAAGGACAGCCAGAATTTCCACGCGTTCGACCGGCGGGATATGTGCGCCGCTGCTGCAGACGGCAATTTTGCGTTCGCGAGTAGCGCGTCCGTGGCGAAGATCTTCAAGTACTTCAGGGCTGAGTGTTTCCACTGGGAGTCGGCCTCAGGTCTTTGCGACTAAGTGTAATTGTACCTGACGCGCCGGGTGAGCCGAGCGGCGGCATCGCTTGCCCGTTCAATTCCAGCAACACCGCGCTGGAATTGGAGGCAGCCACCTCAAACTGTTCGTTGGCGGGATAGTGATGATTGGCGCCGGCCGGAAATTCCGCGTCAACCAGGAGTTTACCGTCAGCCTGGACGCGGAGATGAGTAGCCTCGCTTAACGAAACATAAAGATCGAGCGGCGTGGGCTGCGTGTCGCTAGTGGCCGTTGCGGATGGCAGGGTTTGCGTGGTCGTCGTAGCTGGCGCGACTGCTGTCGAGACGGACAACGACGAAGGCGTAGAAGATTTCGTCGCACGATGCGCAACGTAGTAGCGCCACGCGTAAAATCCTCCGGCGATTACCGCGGCCAGCAGAACGAGGAAAGCGAGAACGGCGACAAAGGGAATCCACTTCGGACGAGAAGAGAAATGATTGGCGTTGTTGCGTCGGACTGGGTTGAACGATCGGGCCGTGCGCCAGATCGTATTCTGCCAGGAAGGATTCTTCGTCGAGCCCCAGGTAGCGTGCCACCGAGCGGACAAATCCCCGGTTGAAAACCCCGCCGGGAAGTTTCTCCCACTCCTCATTTTCAAGAGCTTCGAGGAAGCGAGGTCCAATGCGCGTTGCGGAAGTAATTTCTTCCAGCGAGACTTCACGCAATTCACGTTCGCGCTTGAGACGTTCTCCGAAATTTCCCCTGGCCATGCCCTCTACCTTTAAGGAATGAGTGTAGCAGCGATAGGAAGAAGGACCAACCGCCGTGAGCAAAAAGGCTCAACTTCGAGGGATCGGAGTCGATTGCCAATGGAACGTTGACGAGCGGAGAAGACAGCGGGTAACCCTGACGTGCGAGCGTAGGTGCCCTGGAAACAACAGGATGAGGAATAGCGTAGCTTTTCTTCTGAGACGGCAGCTATAGAGGGACTAAGAAGATTTGGCGGCTCAGTCGATCGACGTTTCTATGTGAATAACAGGAATCGAACGCAGTGCTGCGCTTAAGCGGAGGCGAACATGAACGGGGAACCAGCGACTGGATCATTTGCGATGCAAGGGAATGTGATATCGGGTGCGGAAATTCCAACGCAGGACGAGCGAACGATGGCGACACTCGCGCATGTGCTGCAACTAGTGGGATGGTGGATTGCGCCGCTGGTGATTTTCCTGGTTAAACGCGAGTCGCGTTTCGTAAAGTTTCATGCACTCCAGGCGTTGTTGCTGCAGCTTGTTTATATGGTGATGTTTGGACTCTGCATGGTGGGATGGTTCGCGCTGATTTTTTCAACCATCGTGCAACACCCGGTGCCGAAGGGTGAAGCACCTCCGCCGGCCATATTTCTGGTCTTTCCGTTGGTCTGGCTTGGGTTCATGGGCATGTATGTGCTCCTCACCGTAATGGCGATTGTTTACGGAATCAAGGCAGGACGCGGCGAATGGGCGGCGTATCCTGTGCTGGGCGCGTGGGCACGAAAAATGTTAAGGATCGCGCCGGATGGGCGAGAACTGGCGGAGAGTGCTTAACCGCCACAAATAGGAATGGCTGCGCTAGGGTCGAGATTTATCGGTGAAGGGATTCATGCCGCGAAGTCGGCTGATCAACGCCGCCAAACGACGGTGATGGTCTTCGCGCACAGAAACAAACTTCATACCAAGGCCGGTGCGGGGCCGGTTGTGACAAATGACAGCTTGCGCGCTGATCTCACCTTCCTGAACCAGGAAGTGAAGTTTAGTTTCGGACTTGGCAGGGAATTGCCGAGGAGTCTCGATGAAAAGACCGCGAGGGCTCAGATCGCGGATGCGCGAAACATCTTCCCGGCCTTTGCAGTTCCAGTAAACCCAGATGTCATCAGATACTTCAATTCTTGAAATCAACCGGCGCGAGGGTGCTTTGCCCAGATTCACGTTTTGCTCCCCAGACTTGCGTAGACGCGCGCCTGTATACTTTTGGATTCTGGCCGGGGTCCCACATTATAGTGGTAAACAGGCTGTTTTCGTTTCATAAAAAATCGAATTTTAGTGGGTGCATCAAAAAGTTACCGCGACGAGAAATCGGTTCCGCGCAGTCCCGGGGGAAGAGACTGATTAGCAAGGATTTGAGCAGGATGGCAAGATAGCCACGCCTGTTCCAATAGTAGGTTGCGCAGGATTTTCGGGAGTGCCTATACTGGCGAGCATAGTACGAGTAGGGAGAAGTGTGGACAAGCGGGAGCGCGTGCGAGGCTAAGAATGGTCTGGACGACGAGGCAGGGAGAACATAGCCCAGTGGGCGTGAGGAAACCAAGCAGTTTCCAACAGTCGAACGCCGACGCAATGCGGGTGTGCCTTCTGAACAGCGCGAAGCCGGAGAGATTGCTGTATTTCAGGAATTGGGAAAGGCCCTGACTTCTTCCCTGCAACTGGACCAGGTCTTGCGCACGATCATGGAAAAAATTGATGAGTTTCTGCGGCCGGATAACTGGTCCCTGTTATTGCTGGACGAAGCGAAACAGGAACTTTATTTTGAGCTGGCAGTTGGCAAAGCTTCGCAAGCCTTGAAGGATGTACGCATCAAGATGGGTCAGGGAATTGGCGGATGGGTTGCCCAACACGGTGAAGTAGTGATTGTGCCGGACACAAGCAAAGATACCCGTTTCTTTGGCAAGGTGGACGAGAAAACCAAGATGGAGACCCGGTCGATCGTGGCCGTGCCGGTTAAGTTCCGAGACACCTGCTTGGGGTAATCGAATTGATCAACTGCGTAGGTCCGGACGGCTTCGATCCGCGCGACTTGAAATTGCTGGAAGCTCTATCGGATTTTGCGGCGATCGCCTTGGAAAATGCGCGGCACGTTAAGCGAATTCACGAGCTGACGATCAAGGACGATTGCACTTCACTGTATAATGCGCGGCACATGGGCTTTATTCTCGATACCGAGATTTACCGTTCGCAACGCTATAACTATGAATTCTCAATTGTTTTATCGACCTGGAT
Organism: Candidatus Acidiferrales bacterium; assembly: GCA_963837885.1. Lineage (GTDB taxonomy): Bacteria > Acidobacteriota > Terriglobia > Acidiferrales > UBA7541 > Acidiferrum. The sequence goes on from CAWIPD010000029.1 coordinate 105,650, forward strand.
CATTTCAAGCAAGTGAATGACACACATGGACACTTGGTGGGCTCGCGCCTGCTCGCGGAAATGGGTGATGCGCTGAAAACGAATTGCCGGTTGATTGATTTTGCGTTTCGTTACGGCGGAGACGAATTTGTTATCTTGCTCCCGCAAACATCGAAAGAAAATGCAATTTGCGTTGCCAAGCGGCTGCACAGACTGATCCGCGAAACCGTTTGGCTGACGGCGGAAGGATTGAACATTAAGGTTACACCGAGCGTGGGGATTGCCGCCTACCCGGGCGATTCAAAAACCAAAGAAGGGTTGCTGCATTTGGCGGATGAAGCCATGTATCTGGTCAAAAACACTGACCGAGACAGCGTTGCCGCCGCCAATATGGGGATCCTGCCTTCCTTACCCGCGACCAGTGAAGCTGCGGGATAAGATTTCCTCAAGCACTTGCCTCGCAAATCCGCGGATGTGTACACGCTCCCGAGAAATTCTGATTAACTGAAATTATGAAAAGAAGTGAAGCCGCCAGATTTGCACGTCTATCCGCCCTGTCGCGCTTTTATACTCGCGGGAATAACTGGCGGCATTTATCTGCAGCGGAAATGGGTCGCGCACGTGAGCAGAAAAAGGCCCCGCCCGCCCCGCCCCTGGATGTCGAGCGGCAGTCGAGCGGAATGACGTTTTCCAAAGTGCGATGGCGAGCGCATCATATACACCGTGCATGCCATGAAATCGACCGACTTTCGTGGGCAGGATGCCAGCCTGCTGGAGGAAGTCGAAGTGACCGCATTCGGCAAGACAGGCGACCGCCACGACGTAATGCATACGAAAAGTTGCCGGTACGCCAAAAGCGATGGAAGCATTCAATGCAATGGCGAAGTGCTCATCGAATTGCAAAGCGCCGCAGATGCCGCGCTCAGTAAAAAGCAGGGTGGGCCGCCAGTTGGCTTGGCGCGGTAGAAACCAGCGGAGTGACCTTTGAACGCGCCAACGGGCAGGCGCAAACTGTGCAGCCGGTGAAGTTCTCGTTCCCCAGTGGCAATGGAAAAGGAATCGGCGCCGTCTATTCGTCGGAAGAGGGCCAACTGCGGCTTATTCGCGATGTGGAAATTGAACTGGACGCAACTGCCTCAAACAAACCCGTAAAAGCAATTGCGCCGAAGGAACCGGTGGTGATCACTGGCAGCAGCCTGGAATTTGCGCGAAATGTCCGCACACTGTATCTGGACGGGCCGGTATATGCCAAGACAAAAACCCAGGAACTCAATTCCGGCGAACTGACCATGTGGATGGACGCGAATTTCCGCGCGCAGACATTGATCGCCACGCCGGGCAGCAGAAACATAACTCCAGTATCGGCATGCACACTGAGAAAGGCATTTCCACGCTGGTCGCGCAAAAATTGACGTCGCAGCTTGCGCCACAAGGCTGGATCAAAGCGCTCACGGCAGAAGGCGAGGTGAAGGGCAATTCGGTGGATGGCAAGATGAGCTCCGAAACCGCGGAAGTTGAGATGTGGCCAAAGGTAAATGAAGCGAAGTTGCTGAAGCTGCGAGGAGGCGTGCGGGTGGATACCCACGACGCAAAGACCGCGGCTCTGCACACATCAAGAACAAACGCCATGCAACTGGATTTCGATGCCGGAAAGCCAGGACAGCCCAGCCGCGTGAAGCATGGCGAGACTCTCGAACATGGCACAACCGAATCGACCGATGCCAACGGAGTACGGACGCGACTGGACGCCGATAAACTCGCAATGGACTTTGGTGCCAAGGGCAAAGCGCAGCAGGTACTGCTGCCGGCACAGTACAAACCGAGCGCGAGGTAACCGGCAAGCCGGTGCAGCGTGCCAGTGCCGCGACCGGCGTTATGGTAATGGCTGCAACGGGCGAATGGATCAGGATCAATCTGCATGGAAATGTGCGGATGAAAGAGTGGGATCGCAGTGCGGAATCAGAAGAAGCGGTGATGATCCACGATCCTCAGACGGCCGTGTTGACCGGCAAAACGTTCGTCCGGGACTCAACCAGCGAGACCCACGCCGCAAAGATGATTTTCTACCAGGAGAGCGGAAACTTGCAGTGCAGAAGGCAATGTGCGTTCAACCGATTTTTCCTCTAAGAGCTCCGCGATGTTCAGCTCAGTTCCAACGGCCCTGCGAATCTTTCCTCAGACCGCATGGAGGCTAATTCCAAAAGCGGGCGTGCCTTTTACACTGGTCATGCTCGCATGTGGCAGGGGCCCTCCGTGCTGGAGGCAGACTCGATCGAGTTGCTGCGAGAGACCCGGACGGTAATCGCCAACGGCAATGTGAAGCGGTGTTTTCCCGCAAGCTCCCCGCGGAGATATGCCTCAAGGCCAACAAGGCCCCAATCTTGTGGCACGTAGCTTCGGGCAAGCTAAGCTTACTTCGACTCGGAAAACCGGGCCCGGTTGGAAGAAAACGTCGTAGTGCAATCCCCGGACCAGAAGATGCGCGCCTCCACTCTGGATCTGTATTTTACCAAGACGGCGGATGGCAAGAAGGACGGCTCAAAGCAAATCGCGAGCAGTCGGGAAGGGAGGAGTGCAGGTCGAGGAGTCGGACCGGCGCGCGACGGCGGAGACGGGCGTGTACACAGCCCAGGACCAAAAATTCGTGCTAAGCGGTGGAAATCCTACAATTTACGATACCACGGAAGGCACGACGACAGGGCCGTGAATTGACCTTCTATATTGCGAGTGATACGATCATCGTGGATTCGGGAAATGGTTTACGGACGTTAACCAAACACCGAGTCCAGAGATAACTGGATCGGCTGAACGATCCCTTTATTGGTTCTGAATGCCCACACTTCAAGGCGTCGACCTAAGTAAGTCCTACCGTGGACGCAAAGTCGTTGACAACATTGAGCTGGAAATCGGCCAAGGTGAAGTGGTGGGCCTATTGGGCCCAAACGGGGCAGGGAAAACCACAACTTTCTATATGATCGTGGGACTTGCCAGGCCTGATTCGGGACGAGTTCTGCTGAACAATGAGGAGATCACCGACTTGCCCATGTACTTGAGGGCGCGCAGCGGGATCAGCTACCTGCCGCAGGAACCATCTGTTTTCCGGCAACTTACCAGCGAAGAAAACTTGCTGGCGGTGTTGGAAACCTTGCCTCTAACGCCGGAGCAGCAGCGCGATCGCCTGGAAGAGCTGCTGGCGCAAATGGGTCTGGAGACGGTGCGACAGCAGCAAAGCATACATGCTATCGGGCGGTGAACGCCGGCGGCTGGAGATTGCCCGCTCACTGACCTTGCAGCCATCGTTCATACTTGCTGGACGAGCCGTTTTCAGGCATCGACCCGCTAACGGTTCGCGACTTGCAGGACTTGATCCGCGACCTCAGCCGATCGGGTATTGGCGTGCTGATTACGGATCATAGCGTGCGCGAAACACTGACAGTAACAGACCGCGCATACATCGTAAATCATGGGAAAATAATGGCGAAGTGGTACGCCCGAGGAATTGAGCACAATCCGGAGGTTCGACGCGTCTACCTTGGAGACAATTTCCGGTTGAATTAGACGTATTCTAGGATTGAAGAACGGGACATGGCTTGGCAGGGACTCAAATTAATTTACGGGTGACGCAGAAGCAGATTCTGACGCCCGGACTGGTGCAGATGGTCAGCGTCCTTGCGCTGAACCGTCTGGAACTCCGTGAGATGATCAACCAGGAAATGATCGCCAACCCCGTCCTGGAAGAGCAATCCGAAGAACCTACTATCAGCGACAACTACAGTGACGAGACATTTCTTGAAAGCGGAGACGGAAAAAGTCCCCGAAAAGGCCGAGTCCAATCCCTTTGACGAATTTGACGTCGGTACCTTTTTTAATCAGTATCTGGATACCGGCGGCGACGGCGGCAAGTCCCAAGAACGCGAGATTTCCGAACGCCCCTCGTTTGAAAAATTTCTGTCTTCTCCTTCAGGGCTTACTGATCACTTGCACTGGCAGTTGAGCGTGACTATCTGCTCGGAGAGTGTTGGCGAACTGGTGGAAGAAATTATCGGCAACCTGGATGAGAATGGCTATCTGACTGCCTCCACGGAAGAGTTGGTGCAGAACGGAAAGTATTCCCAGGACGACCTGGATGATGCGCTGGCCGTCGTGCAGGATTTCGACCCAATCGGCGTAGGCGCACGGGATTTGCGGGAATGCCTGCTGCTGCAATTGAAGGCTTTCGATCCGCAAAATACCCTGGCCCACCAGATTGTTTCCGATCATTTGAAGCAAGTGCAGTCGAACCAGCTGAAGGAAATTGCGCGGGCCTTGAATCGCCCGATGGACATCATCAAGCACTCCATTGAGACGATCAAGAAACTCGATCCTCGTCCCGGACTGCGCTACAACAAGACCGAGCCGCGCCTGGTTGAGCCCGACGTGTACTTCCGCAAAATGGACGATCAGTGGAATGTTTTTCTTAACGAAGATGATATGCCGCAATTGCGCTTGAGTCCTACGTATCGCCGGCTGCTGGTGCGCGATGCTGCCGATAAAGAAGTGCGCAACTACGTGAAGGAACGTTTTACCGCGGCGATTCAGTTGATGAAAAATATCGAGCAGCGCAAGCACACGATTTTGCGGGTCTGCCAATCGATCATCGCGCGACAAGGCGAATTCCTGGACAAAGGCGCGGATGCGCTGAAGCCCATGATGATCAAGGAAGTTGCCGAAGAGGTGGGCGTGCATCCCTCAACGGTTAGCCGGGCAGTGGCGGCCAAGTACGCGCACACGCCGCAGGGCGTGATGGAACTGCGGTCTTTCTTCAGCGAAGTCCGTGAACGGGCCGGAAGGCGGCGCAATGTCGCTGCAGACCCTGAAGCGCCTGGTGAAGAAAATGATTGATGAGGAAGACGGCACGAAGCCGTTGACCGATGAACAGATCGCCAAAAAATTGGATGATGCTGGCATTCACGTGACCCGCCGGACTGTGGCAAAATACCGCGAAGACATGAGAATCCCGAGCACGCATCAACGCCGGGTGAAGAGCTGAATTTTTGGCACCCACGAAACACAATCGACGCAAGCGGCTGAGCAAGAGAAATCCAGGCAGACAACTCGTTATCCTCACGGGCCTTTCCGGCTCGGGGAAAAGCACCGTCCTCAAGTCTTTTGAGGACATGGGATTCTACTGCGTCGATAATCTGCCCGTAGAACTGATTCCAATTTTTGCGGAGCTACACGCGGCCGGGCAGGGAGACTTTGCCCGCGCGGCGTTGCTGGTGGATGCACGCGAGGGATTGCAACTGGAGAAGCTTCCGGGATTGCTGCGGCACATGAAGCGCGACCACCCCATTGCGCTGGTATTTATCGAAGCGCATGAAGACGCGTTGCTGCGGCGGTACAGCGAAACGCGGCGGCCACATCCGCTGGGCCGCGATTTCTCGGTGCGCGAGAGCCTGGAGCACGAACGCTTGCTGATGGAACCCATCCGCAAACTGGCGGATATCGTCATCGACACTTCGCAGTTCAACGTGCATGAACTCCGACATTTCGTGACGGAACGCTTCAAGAGCGAGAACAAGCGGCCCATGCTGGTTTCGCTGGTGAGCTTCGGCTACAAGTACGGAGTGCCGACCGACGCCGACTTGATGTTCGATGTGCGCTTCCTGCCGAACCCGCACTTTGTTCTCAAGTTGCGGGAGTTTACCGGGAAAGATGCGAAAGTGCGCCAGTACATCCAATCGTTTCCGCAGACCGGTGAATTTCTGCGGCGCATCCAGAGTCTGCTGACCTATTTGCTGCCGCACTATATCGAGGAAGGGAAGAGCTACCTCACGATTGCGTTTGGGTGTACCGGCGGAAAGCACCGCTCGGTGATGATGGCGGAGTGGATGAAAAAAGCGCTGGAAAAGCGGGGACTGCCCGCGCGCATCATGCATCGAGATATCGATAAGTAAGCGCGCCTGAAGTGCAGGGAATTGGGCCAAAATCAAGAATCCAGCCAGTAAAATCGTGGGCGAAAACTTGACACATGTGATGGGCGCGAATAGCGTACCAAGTAGGGATTTTGACTCGAATGGGAGTGGGTGGAGTGGGCTCTTTGCTTTCGCCACAACTGAAACGGCTGCTCGGCTACGTGAAGCCTTATCGATTGTCGATGAGCCTGGGTGTGGTCTTGCTGGCAGTGGTCGGTATCTCGGAAGCCATCATCGCCCTGATGATCAAGCCGATCGTGGACCGGGTGCTGAATCCTGCGGCTCCCGATTCGAACGTGCTGCTGTTTACGATACCGAATGGCGGCCCCTCGATTTACCTGAACCGTTTTTTCCCGCACAGCATTCATAACGTCTGGGCCGTCGTGGCCATTTCGCTGCTCGTTGTGTTTTTTGTAAAGTCCCTGGCCGAGTTTGGCGGGAGCACTTTGATCCAGTTTGTTGGACACCGCGCCATTACGGATCTTCGCAACGCTCTCTACGAAAAGATAATTCGCCTGCCGATCGGCTTCTTCCAGCAACAGCCGACGGGCCGGGTGATGTCGGCGGTAATCAATGATGTCGAACGGGCGCGTCCGGCGCTTTCAGAGTATCTGGCGGACGTGTTCCGCCAAGTATTCATGTTTGTGGCGTTTCTGGTTGTGCTGTTGAGTATCGACTGGAAAATGACATTGGCGTGCGGATTTCTGTTGCCGCTGGTGTTATGGCCCGTTGCCAGCCTTGGCCGGCGAATCCGGCGTTCCGTGGAAAGCAGCCAGGGCAAACTCGGTGAATTGAACCAGATCCTGCAAGAGACAGTTGGCGGGAATCGAATCGTGAAAGCCTTTGGGATGGAAGATTTCGAGGTTGGGAAATTTCGCGCGGCTGCAAGACGATTGTTGCGCGAAACAATGCGCTGGGTGCGCGCGCAAGTTGGCACTTCTCCCTTGATGGACCTCCTCGTTCCCGTGGTCATCTCCCTCCTGCTGCTTTATTCGCGCGACAAAATTCATCACCAGCAGATGACTGTCGGCATGTTTTTTGCGTTTGTCTACGCCCTATTCAAGCTCTACGAGCCAGTGAAGCGCATTGGCAATGTTTACCAGCAGTTCCAGCAGGCCCAAGGCGCCACGACGCAGGTCTTCGCTTATCTCGACTTGACCCAGGAAGAGCAAGATGTGCCGACGGCGATCGAATTACCGCCATTCAGCAGAGAAATCGCATTTGAAAACGTCAGCTTCTCGTACGAAGACACGCCGATCCTGAAAAATATCAGCTTCAAGGCTCGGCGTGGTGAAGTGGTTGCGTTTGTGGGTTCGAGCGGCGCGGGCAAAACCACGCTGGTTAACCTGATACCACGGTTTTACGAAGTGCGCTCTGGGAGCGATACGGGTTGATGGCGCAGACATACGTGAAGTGACGTTGCGATCATTGCGTGGACAGATCTCCATGGTCACGCAGGAAAATATTCTGTTCCATGACACTGTACGAAACAATATCTGCTACGGAATGAGCCAGGTTCCTAAAGAAAAAGTGGAGCAAGCCGCCAAAGCCGCGCTGGCCCACGATTTCATTTTGGAGCTACCGCAAGGCTACGATACGTTAATCGGCGAACGCGGTACTCGCCTGAGCGGAGGACAGCGCCAACGAATCGCCATTGCCCGCGCCATTCTGAAAGATTCACCGATTCTGATTCTGGACGAAGCGACCTCGGAGCTTGATACCGAGTCCGAAATGTTCGTTCAACGCGCGTTAAGCAACCTGATGGTGGGTCGCACGACCTTTGTGATTGCTCATCGCTTAGGTACAATCCGCAAAGCCGATAAAATCCTGGTATTGGAGGATGGACAGATCAGCGAGAACGGAACGCATGCGGATTTGCTGGCGATCGGTGGAAGTTACGCGCGTTTACATGATTTACAGTTCGCGGCGGAAGAAGTGCTCGCTCCAGCCGACGCGGATGGGTCCAAGGAAGGGAAAGCGAGCGAAAATCGATGAGTATGAAAGCGGCGGTGAGCGATAAAAATTTGGCAGCCAAAGGACCGGCAGAGTGCCGGTCGATGACCGGCTATGCCATGGTACGTGGCGAGCACGATGGTTGGTCCATTCGGGTCAGCGTGAAGAGCGTGAATCACCGTTTTCTTGAAGTAAAACTGCGCATGCCCGATTCGCTTGAGCCATACGAACTGCGGTTGCGACAAGCGGTGCGCGAAAAAGTGCATCGCGGACATCTGGATGTCCACGTAAATGTTGAGCCGGGGAAGTCCGCTCCCGTGCATGTCAATCGCGAATTGCTGCAAGCCTACCTGCAAGTGGCTGGCGAGCTCCGCGAGCAAATGGAGGCGAAGGCGGAATTGGATCTGGTGGCACTGTTGAGACTGCCCGGTGTCGTCGGTGGCCTAGGACCGGCTCTGCCGGAAACCGATGAGGAGCAGGAAGCTCTAGGCAAAGAGCTGGAAAAATATCTGCGCGAGGCGCTCGACCGCATGGACGAAATGCGCCGCGCGGAAGGTCAGCACATGGTGGAAGAAATGCGTGTGCGCCTGACGCGGATCAGTGAGCAGGCGGAAAAAGCGCGCGGCCTGGTTGACACGTTGCAGCCGATGTTTACGCGCCGCCTGGAAAGCCGGTTGAGAGAATTGCTGAGCGCGGTAAGCGTTGACCCCGGTCGAGTGGCCCAGGAAGCCGCGCTGCTTGCGGAACGCAGTGATATCAGTGAAGAATTGGACCGGCTGAGGAGCCACGTGCTGCAGTTCAGAAAATTGGTAGACGGAGCCGGCGAGGTCGGAAAGAAGCTCGATTTCCTTTTGCAAGAGATGCATCGCGAAGCCAATACCATGCTCTCAAAAACGCCGGGAGTGGAGAGTGAAGCATTGGCGGTGACCGGATTGTCATTGGAGATTAAAGCTGAAATCGAGAAATTACGCGAACAGGTGCAAAACCTCGAATGAGTGAGAGACAGGGACTTGCACCGCTGGTGTTGATCGTTTCGGGGCCCTCGGGCTCTGGAAAATCCACGCTGGTACAGAAGATTCTGGAGCTGCCGGGGACCATGCCTTCGGTGTCGTGTACGACAAGGGCCCGGCGTGGTACCGAAGCCAGTGGAAAATGCTATGATTTTGTCACTGAGGCGACGTTCGAGGGAATGATCGCCCGGGGCGAGTTTCTGGAGTACGCGAGAGTTTTTGGGAAGCACTCCTACGGCACGCCGAAAAAGTGGTTGGAAGAATCCCGCGCCAAGGGACTCGATCTTGTTTTAGAGATCGATGTGCAAGGAGCGGCGCAGGTAAAAGAAAAGTTGCCGGAGTCGGTGGCGCTTTTTATTTTGCCGCCATCGCGCCAAGAGCTGGAGCGGAGGTTGCGCAGCCGGGGCCAGGATTCAGACGAAGAAATCGCGAGGCGGTTGTCAAAAGCGCGCGATGAGATCGTGGCCAGCGAAAAGATTTACGATTTTTGTATAGTGAACGATGACGTGGAGCGGGCGAGTCTGGAAGCGCAATCCGTGGTTTTAGCTTTGCGCTGCAGAAACGACCGGCGCCGCGATCGGGTGCAACAGTTGTTGGAAACGTTTGGGGGGTAAGAAAGAATGGCCGTGCAAATGAAAGCTCCGCAGAGCCAGTTCGCATATGTTGTTCTGGCCGCGCGTCGTGCCCGGCAGCTGATGGCCGGCGCACCACCGCTCGTTGACAATCAGCGCACGCAAAAGGCGACCCGGATCGCCTGCGAGGAAGTAAACCACGGCTTGATTGAGTACGATTACACCGAGCCGGGGGAGAAGGACGCGGAGAAAGACAGCAAGCGCAAGAAGTAGCGCCTGCGAGGTATCCATGCGCATCACCCTCGGTGTCAGCGGCGGGGTCGCGGCTTATAAGTCCGCGGAGCTCGTCCGGCGTCTCCAGCAGGAAGGCCACTCCGTTCAGGTGGTGATGACGCGCGCCGCGCGAGAATTTATCACGCCTCTCACCTTTGCGGCACTCAGCGGACAGAAAGTAATCACTGATTTATTTTCGGGCGAAGGCAGCGCCGATGGTTCGGCCAATCTGGAAAGCGCCATTGAACATATCGCCGTTGCGCAACGAACCGACCTTCTGGTTGTTGCGCCCGCCACCGCGGATATACTTGCGAAATTTGCCCGCGGGATTGCCGACGATTTTCTTTCCACTCTTTATCTGGCTTCTACCGCGCCGGTCGTAGTAGCTCCTGCGATGAATGTGAATATGTGGCAGCACCCCGCCACGCAGGAGAACCTGGCGATTCTGCGCGCGCGTGGTGTGCGCATCGTCGAACCGGGTGAAGGCTATCTGGCTTGCGGGATGACCGGGCCGGGACGTCTGGCAGGGCAGGAAGAAATCGTCAAAGCCATTCAAGAAGTGGTGCAGTCGAAATACGATTTGGTCCCGGAGACGGTGCTGGTGACCGCCGGGCCGACCTGTGAAGACATTGATCCGGTGCGATTCCTGACCAACCGTTCATCGGGCAAAATGGGCTATGCCATTGCCGAAGCGGCGGCGGCGCGTGGAGCGCGGGTTGTGCTGGTGAGTGGTCCGACGGCGCTGGAAACTCCGCAAAGCGTCGAACGAGTGGATGTACGTTCAACCAACGAAATGATGCAGGCGGTGCAGCAGCACTTTTCGGCAAGCACGATAGCCATCTTCGCCGCCGCGGTATCTGATTATCGAGCCTCGAAAACGTCTAGCTCCAAGATCAAGCGCGGAGCTGAGTCGTTGACGATTCATCTGGAGCCGAATCCAGACATCCTGGCCACCGTGGCGCGCGAAAAAGGCGAGCGGCTGGTGGTGGGGTTTGCCGCGGAGACGGACAACGTGGCGGAAAACGCGCGGAAGAAACTTACCGCCAAGAACGCTGATTTGATTGTTGCGAACGACGTGACCGCGGAAGGCGCCGGCTTCAATGTGGACACCAATGTCGTTACGTTTTTTGCTCGCGATGGACGCGAGGTAATATTGCCCAAGTTGAGCAAGGCCGAGGTTGCCCAGCGTATTCTGAATGAAGCGCTGCGGCTGCGCGCCGCGTTGCACAGCAAACCCGCGGCCCATCGGGCGGGCGACTGATCGACTATGCCTGACAGTTTGCCTTCCAACCTGCAGAAGAAAATTGAAGAGCGGCTCCGGTATTACGAAGATATCGGCATTCACCAGTTCTACAAAGATCGCCGCGGCAGCGCACTTATTTCTGCCGTTACGTTAACACCCGCGATTGCCTCCAGCACACAAACTACTGTTCCCGATGAGGAGATCTCTTTGCGCAAGTCCGCGTCTCAACCCAAGCCTGAAAAGATTGTCTCGCCCGCCAGTGCGCCGGTTATTGCTCCCGCCGGCGTTTCGCTGTTCACCGACGCGGAAAAAATAAAGGGCGACACTCTGCTGAAGATTCGCGAAGACATTGGCGAATGCACCCGCTGCAAGCTGCACAAAGGCCGAAACAAGATTGTGTTTGGAGATGGGAATCCCAAGGCCCGACTGGTTTTCGTGGGAGAGGCTCCCGGAGCGGATGAAGACAAGCAAGGAATTCCGTTTGTCGGCCGCGCGGGGAAGTTGCTGACCCAGATGATTGAGGCGATGGGGTTGCAGCGGCAAGACGTGTACATCTGTAACGTCGTAAAGTGCCGTCCACCCGACAACCGCAAGCCTGAAGACGATGAAGTCTCCACGTGCTCTCCCTATTTGCTGAGGCAACTCGATGTGATCGAACCGAAAGTGCTGGTTTGCCTCGGTGCGGTCGCGGCGCAAACGCTGCTGGAAACCAATCGTGGCATCTCACAATTTCGCGGCGAGTGGATCGACTGGCGTGGTCACAAATTGATGGCCACGTATCATCCTGCATACCTGTTGCGTAATCCCGCCGCGAAGGCCGACGTCTGGAAAGATTTGCAGAAGGTCATGGCCGAACTCGGCCTGCAACTGCCCAAAAAAGCCAAATCGTAAAACGATGGGAATCCTGCTGGGGCTGGTGACAGCGCTGTCTTGGGGAAGCGCGGATTTGTGCGCGCGTTTTGCGACCCGCCGCATCGGCACATTTCGCACCATGCTGTACATGCAGCTTAGCGGGCTGTTGCTGTTGACGTTGTTCATGCCGTTGCTCGGCGGATGGGGCCATCTGACGGATGGTTCCGGCCCGCGCGTATGGGTCTGGGGAATTCTCGTTGGATGCTTGAATACGTCCTCGATGCTGGCGCTGTATCGTTCATTCGAGATTGGAAAAATGTCCATCGTGGCGCCGGTATCGGCCAGCTATCCGGTGCTTACAATGCTGTTGTCGCTTCTGACCGGAGAGCGGTTGACACTGCTGCGAGTGGTGGGAATGGCGCTCACGATCTGTGGGTGTTGTGCTGGTGGCGAGCGGTGAGAAAATTACCGGCGACAGTAATTTGATCGATCCAAATACCCAGCCACAAAAGAAAACGTTAGGCGTCGGCTGGGCGCTTTATTCTTCCGCTGGATTTGGAGTGATGTTCTGGCTGCTGGGAATACGGCTTGTGCCGATGCTCGGAGCGATTCCTTCGGTGTGGATCATTCGATTGACCGGAGTTGTTGCGACGACTGTGATTATTATGGCGGCTCGAACTTCGCTGGCGCCACCAGCGAAACGAGACGCGCCGTGGATCTTGGGAATTGGCGTGCTCGATACCAGCGCCTATGCCTTCAACAATTTTGGAATGAAGCTCGAGCAGATTTCGGTGGTCAGCGTGCTTGCCTCGCTCTATGGCGCAGTGACTGTTGCCCTGGCCGCGCTCATCCTGAAAGAAAGAGTTTCCCGGCTACAGTGGCTGGGGATTACTTGCATTTTCGCTGGAATCATTTTGATCAGCCGCTGAGCGGTCGTTGAGACCGGAAGACAACTGCTACACTACACACGGAATGACTGCTAATTACTGCAATGTCGCGCTGCCTGTGCCGTTGCGCATGGTGTTCACTTACGCCGTGCCGGAAGAATTGCGCACCCAGGCGCAAGTCGGTTGCCGCGTACTGGTGCCCTTCCGCAAGAAATCTTAGATCGGGGTGATCACAGAGATGGTGGAGAGCCCACCAGCCGATACAAAAATTCGCGCCATCACAAAAGTGGTGGACCTGCTGCCCGCATTACGCCGAAGCTTATTGAACTGGGGCACTGGATTGCTGGATATTACCTGGCCCCCGTCGGCGAAGTGTTTCGCGGCATGTTACCTCCCGTGACTGAGTTTGCGTCGCGGAGGGAAGTTGTCTTAACCGAGGCTGGGCGCGTGCTGGCTGCCGATCTGCTTGAGGGAAAAACTCTTACTGATCTTTCCACGCCACAAGCGGATTTTCTGCGAAAACTGCTCGAGAAAAAAGGAGTGCTGCCGCTGGCTCCCCCTGCGCCGACTCGGCATCGCGATGGATGAATTGCAAAAAATGCAGAAGCGGGGCCTGGTGGAGATTCGCGAATCGATCCGCGGGCGAAAGCGTAAGACGCACAACATCATTGCGTGGCAGGCGGCGGAACCTCAGGCGGCCGAACCGGAACAACTGGGAGAAAAAGAACAGCGCATCCGCGCGCTGCTGCAAAGCGAACGTGGCCCTCTGCCGATGCCGCAACTGCTAAAACTTGCCAAGGTCTCTCGCGCGGTAATTGAACGAATGCTGCGTGATGGATTGCTGGAGAGTTGGGAGGAGTCGATCGATCCGGCTGAGGATCCTTTTGATGTGGGCTATGCCCCGCCCGCGCATTCGCTGAACGAAGCGCAGGAGCGCGTGTTCAATGCCATTCGCGGGCGATTTGAGCTTGGCGAGTTTGGTGTGCAGTTGCTACATGGCGTCACCGGAAGCGGAAAAACGGAAGTGTACTTGCGCAGCGTGCAAGATACGCTGGCACGCGGCAAAACCGCGCTGGTGCTGGTGCCGGAAATTGCGTTGACCCTTTGGATTGGACGCCAGTGCCGTGCCTGGTTTGGCGCGCGATTTGAGGGCGTCGCGGTGCTGCACTCGGCGCTGAGCGATGTGGAGCGCGCACGCGAGTGGTGGCGCGTGAGAAATGGGGAAGCACGGGTTGTCGTGGGCACGCGCTCGGCGGTATTTGCGCCGCTCGAAAATCTGGGCCTGGTAATCGTCGATGAAGAGCAGGAGAACAGCTACAAGCAGGAAGAAACGCCGCGTTACCACGGCCGCGATGTGGCCATCGTCCGCGCAAAACTCGAGAATGCGCTGGCGCTGCTGGGTTCGGCCACGCCGTCGCTGGAGACATATCACCACGCGGTGAATGGCAAATACGAATTATTGAGCATGGCCACTCGCGTCGAAAACCGCTCGTTGGCTTCGGTTGAAATTGTGGATTTGCGCGATGAGTTTCAGCAGACCCACCAGACCAGCCCCATTTCCAAGAAGCTGCACGATGGTATCGCCGAGTCGCTCTCGTTCCAGACGCAGGCGCTGGTGCTGATTAACCGGCGTGGATATTCCTGGTCGGTGCTGTGCCGCAGTTGCGGCGCGTCGGTGCAATGCGCAAACTGCAGCATCTCGATGACCCATCACAAGAATCGCAATCGGCTGGAATGCCACTATTGCGGTTCGATACAGCCGATTCCGAAGACATGCCCGAAATGCGAATCAAAGTACGTTTATTTTTTCGGTGAAGGATCCGAACATCTGGAAGAACGGTTGCGCAAAGAATTTCCCGGTGCGCGCATCGCGCGTCTGGATCGCGACACCGCGCGCACCAAGCAGCAGTATCAGGAAACGCTGGGCGCGTTTGCCGGTGGGGCACTGGACATTCTGGTTGGCACACAAATGCTTGCCAAGGGCCACGATTTCCAGCGCGTAACCATTGTCGGTGTAGTTTCCGCCGATTCCTCGCTGAGCATGCCGGACTTTCGTGCCGCGGAACGTACCTTCCAGTTGCTGACGCAGGTTGCCGGACGCGCGGGACGCGGTGATCTGCCTGGGCGCGTGCTGATCCAGACGTTTTATCCGGAGCATTACGCCATTCAGGACGCCGTTCGTCAGGACTATCTCGCCTTTTACGAGCGCGAGCTGAATTTTCGCCGCATGATGGCCTACCCGCCGTTTACTTCGCTGGCGAACGTAATCGTGCGCGATACCAGCCTGGAGAATGCCATCCGCTGGTCGCGCCGCCTCTCTGAATATTTTTCGCCACAAGATGGAAAGGGCGTACGCATCATGGGACCGGCGTCGGCTCCGCTGGCGCGCCTCAAAAAAGAACACCGCTTTCAATTTTTGCTCAAATCGCCGCGCCGCAGCGTGCTGACAAAACTGCTCAGTGGAGCACTCTCATTTTGCGACGCCAATGAAATTCCGCAGACGGCGATTCTCGTCGATATGGACCCGCTCACGCTGATGTGATGATCACGTAGAATCGTTCTGCCGCCGGCTCCAGAAAAAATAAGCCGGCAGCCCAAGCAGTAACAAAACAATAGCCACAAGTAGATAGGAGAATTGTGCCGGATCTTTGATCGCCGCGTAGATCGGATTGGCAATAATGGCCAGCGCCACCAACACAAAAATCAGCGGCGTAAACGGATAACCGGGAACGCGGTAGGGAAGTACCTTGCCGGGATTGGCGCGGCGTATCGGGAAAATGCTGGCTGCTCCCAGCCCATAAAAGATCCAGCCAATAAAGATCGCGCCATTGGCCAGCTTCACGAAGCCACCAAAAGAGCTGAGCACCGCCGACCAAATGCCCAGCGCGAGCACGGCCGCGGCAGGAGTGCCGAATCGCGGATGGACTTCCGCCAACTTCTTGAAAAATAGCTTGTCGTTCGCCATGGCGAAAAATACCCGCGGGGCGGTTAACATCACGCTGTTCGCGGAACTGAACGTGGAAATCAGAATCATTATGGCTACAAGCTTTCCTGCCCACGTGCCAAGCACCTGACGGGCCGCAGTCGCTGCGATCGTTTCGGTCGAGGAAGCAGCCGCGGGTCCGAGCGCCACCAGATAAGCCACCACCGCGAATAGATACAGGCCCATCAAGGCGAGCGAGCCGAACAGGAAGGCGCGTGGAAAACTCTTTTGTGGATTGATGACTTCTCCCGCGCTGTAAGTGCCAAACTGCCAGCCTTCATAGGCCCACAGCACGCTGATCATTCCAAATCCAAAGGCAGTGAGCAGTCCATATCCCGAGAGTGAACCGTGAAAGGAAGAAACCATTTCACCGGCGTGGTTCCCGTTCGCAATTCCCAGCGCCAGTAGAACGCAACTCAGCACCACAACCAGGCCGACTTTAATCATCGTGGTATCGTTCTGTAAATTCGCGCTTTTCCGGGTGCCCCAAACATTTACCAGCGTCACCACCCCAATCATCACCCAGACAATCAGCAAGCGGCTTCCGTTGGAGAGGGGAATCACTTCGCTGAGATAGGAGGTGAATACATGAGCAAGCGCGGCAATAGTAGCGCTGGCAATCACCAGAAATAAGCACCACCCGTATAGAAACGCGGGCAGCCTGCCAAATCCATCGCGAATGTAACAGTAAAGTCCACCCGCCTCCGGATTAGCCGCAGCCAGCTCCGCATAGGTCAGCGCGCCCAAGAGCGAAAGCACGCCACCCACAAGCCAGACCAATAACGAAAAGCCGACCGAGCCGCCGAGCTGGCGCAGAATTAATCCTGGCGTGACGAAAATGCCGGAGCCGATCACGGAGCCGACGAAAAGATACAGAAGGTCGCGTTCCTTCAACGTGCGGGAAAGCTTGTGTGAGGAGAGTGGACTGGCCGCTGGCGTTTCGGTCATGGGACTCTTCCTCCGCGCTACAGGGGAGCAGGCATGAAGCACAAAACAAACACTACGAGAGCAAGGACCGCGCCGAATCTGCGATTCGGATCGAGTGGCGTCGGATCATAGATGGGCGACATTCGGAAAAATCGCAGCCCAAACAGAATCAGCGCCCACAACAACCAGCCCGCGCCAATGAAAAATAAAAACAGTCCGTACCAAGGCAATCGGCAGAAGAAGCGAGACCCAACGATGCAAGCGCGGACTGACGGTTCTGAGAATATGGCCGCCATCGAGTTGGCCCGACCGGCAGGAGATTCAGCGCTGTGGCAAAAATTCCCACCCATGCCGCACGTCCAACCGGATGGAGCAGCAGATCGGACACCTGGGCGTTAGGCTGAAGGACCGCCGCGGTCAATTTCATGATTAGCGGCACGCCAAAAACCAGGTCGGCGTTTCCGTCGCTTGCCAGGCCGGGAATCACCTTGGCATGTAAAACGCCGAAGGCCAATGCGGGTAAGGCGACCAGAAATCCAACGAAGGGTCCCGAAGCGCCGACATCAAACAGGGCCCGCACGGATCGAATCGGCGAACGAATCATGATGAACGCGCCGAAAGTGCCGATCAGTGTTGGTGCAGGAATAAAAAACGGATACGTGGCGTAAATGTGATGATGCCTGCACGCGTAGAAGTGGCCGAGTTCATGGACCAGCAGAATGGTCAGCAAAGTGATGGCAAAGGGCAGGCCAACAAGCAGCGCGGCTGGATTTCTATACAGCAAGGGGAACGTCTGCACGAACGCATCGAGCGATGCCGCCTGATTGTGGGCGTAGGCCGCGGCAAAATGAGTTCCCGCGCAAAGGGAAGTCACCAGCGTCAGCAAGAACAAAACGATCGCCAGGATCAGCGAACGCGTCGAAGGCCGTGGACGAACCGCCTGGTAATATGCTGCACTGCTTGGGATGCCCCGCCAAGGAGTGGGGTCCAGATAGGCGGGTACGCGCTGTTCTGTTTCCGGGTTGGTCACAAATATTTACTTGGATTCGGGGGAGCTTGCCGCCGCCGGCGTGTCTTCCAGTCCCTGCAATTCTTTGCCGGGCTTAAAGCGCACAGCCTTGCCAGGAGGAATGCTGACTTCTTCGCCGGTCCGCGGATTGCGTCCGATACCGGTCTTGCGCGGCTTGACGCTGAAAACTCCAAATTTGCGCAGCTCAATGCGCTGCCCGCGGCCCATGGCGTTCTTCAGAGATTCGAAGACCGTCTCGACGGCCTGCTCGGCCTTGGTCCGGCTAATGTTCGTTTTCGCTACGACTGCGTTTACGATGTCCAGCTTGATCACGCCGTCCTCCGAAAATTACGTGGCCTGATGCTAGAGGGTGAGGGCGCGGTTGTCAAGATGTGCCCCCTCGACTAAACTCTTATCCTTTAAGACTATACATTGTTTTAATTCCGTTTCGGGAGGAATTGGATGTCCGTAAAGCCAGACCACTGGATTCGCCGCATGTCTCTGGAACACAAAATGATCGAGCCGTTCACCGACCGGCAGGTCCGGGAAGGAGTGATCAGCTACGGCGTATCCTCGTACGGCTACGACATTCGCGTTGCGGACGAATTCCGAATCTTCACCAACGTGAATTCCACCATCGTTGATCCGAAACATTTCGACCCACGCTCGCTGGTGGAATATAAGGGCGACGTCTGTATTGTGCCGCCAAATTCATTTGCGTTGGCTCGTTCGATTGAATACTTCCGGATTCCGCGGAATGTCTTGACCGTGTGCCTGGGCAAGTCGACCTATGCGCGGTGCGGAATTATTGTGAACGTTACGCCTTTTGAGCCGGAGTGGGAGGGTTTTGTAACGCTGGAAATCAGTAACACCACGCCGCTGCCTGCAAAGATTTACGCGAACGAAGGGCTATGCCAGGTCTTGTTTTTTGAGAGCGACGAGGAGTGCGAAGTCAGCTACAAGGACAAAAAAGGCAAGTACCAGGCGCAGAGCGGTATCGTACTTCCAAGACTGTAGCCTTACGAATTTTCTATTGCCGGGTAAACAGACGGGTGCGAGCGATTACTTTGATCCCTCGACAAGGGGATAGCCCCGTTCGCGCCACGCTTCCAGTCCACCTTCCAGTGGCCGGATATGCTTGATACCTTTCTTGCGTAGAATCAGCGCCACACGGGCGCTGGTAGCTTCGTTTGGTCAAGTACAGTACAGAATGACTTCGCGGTCGCGAGGCAGGCTGTCTCCCTTTTCCTGCAATTCGCTGGAGTCCATGCGAAATGCGCCAGGAATGGTTTCCGGATCGGCCTCAAAATCCAGGGAATGTCGCAAATCAAAAATGGCCAGATCTTCACCTTCGTCTATCTTCTTCTTCAGGTCATCAACGCTGATGCGGGCAACGCGCAAGTCTCGCAAAAACTTTTGCCGGGCCGCAAATTTGTAGGCGATGTAAGCAGCTAACGCGGCGACCGCTAGGACAAATAAGCCGCTACCAAGACGTTCTGCATGCTCCGCGATTCTTTCAATTTGGCCGCTGAAGATGTAGCCCGTGCCAAGGAACGTTCCAGCCCACAGTAGAGCGCCCATCGCGTCATACAGCAGGAATTTCCGGAAGCGCATGCGGAAGATGCCGGCAAGAGGAGTGGCCACGGCATTCAAGCCGGGAAGAAATTTCGCGAAGAGCAGCGAGCGGGCACCCTGCTTCTCAAATAGGCCTTCGGTGCGGCGCACACAGGAATCCGGTTCCAAAGAGATCTTGCAGAGCAATTGAAGAATCTTGATCCCTTTTGTTCGGCCCAGTTCGTACCAGATGGTATCGGCGGTCATGGCGGCAAGCACGCAAAGCAGCAGGCACACGGCCAAATTCAGTTGGCCTATGCCGGCCAGCGCACCGGCGGCCAACAGCAACGGAATAGACGGAATGGGCAGGCCTGCTTGCTCACTGAATACCCAGGCCACCAGGACCAGGTATCCGTGTCGCAACAAGAATTCCAACATGCGATGCATGAGCCGTTCCTTCTTTGATCCAGTCCACTCGAAACCAGACCAGAGACACCAAATCGTCCGCGCCAAACCTGGAATCACTATTGTGGCATAGCGCGGACGACCTTACTTTTCTGCTGCTAAAGCGCTTTTCTTACTTCGACAGAAAATCCGCCGAATGGCCCCATTTGCCCGACATCACAAATTCGCTTATGGGCTTGCGGCTGCGCGGCCCCAATTCACTCTCTTTTAGATGCTCCGGAAGGGAATCAGCTTCACCCGCATAACCAATCGCGAACGCAGCAATCGGTTCCCATCCTTGGGGGATATGGAATACCTCCGCGGCTTTCTTTGGCTCGAATCCAGCCATCTGATGAACGAACAGATCGAGGGCCGTGGCTTCCGTTGTCAGGTAAGCCATCGCGGCACCAGTATCGTAGGCGGCGTTGCGATTCGGTTGATTGTTTCGCGCGAATTCCTGTTCGGCCACAGCGATGCCTAACACCGCCGCATGCTTCGCCCAACCCTGGTTAAACTCCACCAATGTGCTGAGCACCTTCTCGAAGGTTTCTTTATCCTGCTTCGTGCCTACAATGAACGCCCAAGGCTGCTCGTTGTAGCTGGAGGGCGCCCAGCGAGCGGCCTCAAACAGACTACGCAACACCTCGTGAGTGACGGGCTTTTCGGAAAACGCCCGTGGGCTCCAACGATTCTGAATCAGCGCATGAACAGGATGGTCACTCTTTGCCGGCTTGTGCATCTGGTTTCTCCTCGAATCTCGAAATCGTTGTAAGACATTTGATGCGGCAAGAAACCCTGTTTTGTGTACAGCGTCTTGCCGCACCTTTGATTGGTATTGGTTAATCGTCGTGCCAAGGGTTACTTCGCTGCGGGAGGCTGAATCATCTCCACGTCCAGCGTAATGTTCACCTCATCGCCAACGATGGCGCCGCCCGTGTCCATGGTCTTGGCCCAGGTGATGCCAAAATCCTTGCGATTGATCTTGGTGGTTGCCGAAACGGCGGAGCGCGTCAGTCCCCAGGGATCCTTGATTGCGGCCTTCGGGCCTTCCACGTCGAGCACAACGCATTTCGTCACGCCATGGATGGTCAAGTCACCGGTGACCTTGAGTTTCCCGGCACCGGCGGATTCAACTTTGGTGGACTTGAACGTGAAAGTCGGGAACTTATCCACTTCAAAAAAATTAGAGCTCTTGAGGTCCTTATCACGCGCGGGCTCGCGGGTGTCGACCGTGGTCGCGTCGATGGTGACGTTTACGCTCGACTTGCTTACGTCCTTGTCGTCGAACACAACCGTTCCATTGATGTTGTGAAATTCGCCGCGAACCGTGCTGATCATCAAATGCGTCACCGCGAATCCCGCATCGGAATGCTTCGGATCAATCTGCCAGGTCGTTGGCCCTGCGCTGGCCGACATCGCCAGAACCGCCGCGAACCCTGCTGCTACCGCCCATTTCTTAAGATGCAACTTCATATCGCCTCCTTTTATATTTAGTCTGCAAAGTCGTTTTGAATTGGCTGTTGGATGCTTGCTAGGTTGATGAGGATTCATGCACAAACGCTTCATCCAACAATTCCAACAGGGTCTTGATCCGGCTCGTTTTCATGTGCGCAAACTGGGTCTTATGCAACTCTCGAACCGGCTGGTCCAGTTTCTTGAGCGCGGCCAGTCCCTCCGCGGTAATCCTTGTTTTAATTACCCGTCGATCGTCTTTCTGTCGCTCACGAGTAATAAGCCCGCGCTTTTCCATGCGGTCGAGCAATCGCGTCATGTCTGGATCGTGAGAGATCATGCGCTCGCTGATGCCGCGGCAGAGCAGGCCTTCGGGCTCTGCGCCACGCAGAATGCGCAGTACGTTGTACTGCGTCCCGGTCAGATTGTGGGCTTTAATGAGTTGCTCTGCCTGCAGGGAAAGGGCATCGGCGATTTTGACGATGGCGACGAAGAGCCGCTCCTCGGGGAGGGTTTCGGCGCAACCTGGTTTGCCAGTCGATTTCATGTGCCCATGATAGTCGTGATAACAACTATTGTCAACACGTAAATTGCACTGGCTGCGCCAGCCTTGTTGGCGGCTTTTATGGCTTCGCGACGGGCCGCATCTGTACTTCACTGATAAAACTCTGCGGCCCTTGCAACGCGATCATCGCTACCGCGTGTGCCACGTCTTCCGCAGTCAGAACTTTGCTGGGGTCTTTGGGCCCGCGTCCGGAAAATTCCGTCGCGACACTGCCGGGGCAAACCGCGCTTACGCGAATTCCATGCGCCCTTAAGTCTTCGGCCATGCAGCCCGTCAATCCCAGCAATCCCCATTTCGAAGCACAGTACAGCCCTCCTCCCGCAAAGGTATTCTTGCCCGCGAGCGAACTGATATTGATGATGTCGCCGGATTTTCGGGCAATCATCCGAGGCGCAACTGCTTTGGAAACCAGGAAAACACTTTTAAGGTTAGTGTTCATTAGGAGGTCCCAATCCTCTTCGGACTTTTCGTGAGCAGGGCCAAACATCCCCATGCCCGCGTTGTTGACCAGAATCGCGATCGGTCCGAGCGTGCTTTCTGTCGAATCTACCAGCGCAGCAACATCTGTGGCGTGGCTCACGTCGGCCACCACAGCGTGGACTCGCGCGCCGCTGGCCCTCAGCTCAGCGGCAGTCGCTTGCAAGGTATTTTCATCGCGCCCGCACAAGCCGACGGCGGCTCCCAAAGCGGCCAGGCGGAAGGCAATTGCTTTGCCGATGCCCCGCGAGCTGCCGGTGACCAAAGCGGTCCTCCCTGTCAGCATTTTCCCCTCCGCGTCACTATAGATTTGTTTTATAGTTGTCATAGGTTTTCCGCTTCGCTCAAGCCACGTTTTTTGTGCGACACTCATCTTAACTCGTACGTTGCCGCCGAACTAAAAACGCGTGCGGTCGGATCAAAGCAACAAGGGTAGGGCTGTGGCAATCCGCAAGCCGGGATATATTTTACAAAATAAAAGTGCTAACGGCTTGCGAACCAACCTCAGCTACACCTATAATTTCTACGTTTCCGGCAATAGAATGGGTCCAGCAGGGTCGGCCAGGGAATCCGTCAGGGGCAGGCAAAACCAGGCGGGTTGACAATCTTAATTATGTGGTTGCAGCGAGGAGAAAAGGGAATGAACGTTACATGTCGAGTGGCGCGCACAGCAGTTGTTGCGTTGCTTTGCCTCTTTTGCATTTCGATCGCACCGGTCAGGGGGCAAGATGCCGGTGCGGGCGGTGCTGCTGGTGCTGCCGGTGCGCCGAAGTACACCATGGCGGAGTACAACGCGTATCAAGCCGCAGCCGCGGAGAAGAATCCCGCTGCCCAGATCAAGTTGCTTGATGATTTCGTCGCCAAATACCCGAATTCCGCTTTACTCAATTACATTTATCCCCTGTATTACAAGAACTACGGTGGGCAGAAAAATTTTCCCAAGACCATTGAGTATTGCGACAAGCTGATCGCTCTGGGTGACAAGGCCAACGCCACGGAAAGGTATGAAGCCTTCTCCGTTCGAGCTTACGCCTACAACAACATTCAGGGTCCCGACGCCGCCACAGCCACCGCTGCGCGCGCCGCGGCTCTCGCTGGCGTGAAGGCCGTCGATGCAGTACCCAAGCCGGATGGCGTGGATGATGCCAAATTTAACGACCAGAAGAAGCAGTCCGTCATTTTCTTTAATGGAACCGCTGCCAACGCAGCCATGGCTGCAAAGGATTATCCCGGAGCTATCGAGTCGTATAAGGTCGTACTCGCGCTGACCCCGGACGATCTGACGTCCAATTACAGTCTGGGCAAAGCTTATATGGCCGTGAATCCGCCGCAGCCTGTTGATGCTCTCTGGTATTTCGCGCGCGCAGCAAGTTCAAAGAGCGCGAACGAGACGCAATCCAAAACGATCAAAGCCTACGTTCGCAAATTACTCGCCAACTATCAGGGCGGTACGGTCTGCGATTCCATTACCGATGCAGAGTTGAACGAGCTCCTGCAGCTCGCTTCCAGTTCCGTGGACCGGCCGGCCAGCTACAAGCTCTACAGCAGCGCTGAATTGACCGCGGCACAGAAAGACATGACCATTGCCTCGGTGGTGACCGATTTGAAAGCCAGCGGAGACAAAGCCAAGCTGACTTGGACGGCTTCCTGCGGCTTGGAATTCCCCGATGTGCCCGGAAAGATCATCGAAGTTACTCCCGGCGACACGGTTCAACTGAAGGTCGCCTTCGTAACCAGCGACGCGGAATTCGATGCCGCGACCACACCGAACATGGATGTAAAAATCCCGGCACAGCCGGAAGCAGGAAAGCTCGAGAAGGACAACCCGGTGCGTTTTACGGGAACCCTGGTCTCTTACGAGCCGGAACCGGCCTTTATGCTGCATTGGGAAAAGGCCAAGGTGAACGAAGAAGATTTGCCGAAGGATAAGGGCAAGAAGCCGGCAGCCAAGAAGCCAGCAGCCAAGAAGCCTTCTTAATTGTTTCCCTTAAATGGAGAAAGGCCCCGAACGCATACTTCGGGGCCTTTTTTTTCGTCCGCTTGCTCTACAAGTCTCTACCGACCGCTAATTTTGGACTGCCACAAACTGTGTCAAAAACCCGCGAGTGGATTTAGCGGCTTCTCCCTCGCCGGTGATCCAGCTTGTATTCGCTGATCTTGCGGCTCAGAGTATTGCGGTGAATCCCCAACACCACCGCGGCGCGCGACTGGTTGCCCTCGGTGCGTTCCAACACCCGCTTGATGAATCGTTTCTCAAATTCGCCTACCGCTTCGTCGAACAGTATGCCCCGCTCCACCATCTGCCCGACAAGCCCTTCCAATTGATCTCTCACGACTTCACTCTCCCGACCATGTGATTTTGTCTTGCCAGAGGGGCCGGACTGCTAATCCAACTCGTGCCCGACCAGGATGCGATAGGCTTCCCGGTACTTGGCCCGCGTTGCGGCGACTACGTCGGGGGGCAGGACAGGACCCGGTGGCGTCTTCGGCCACTGGATCCGTTCGAGATAGTCGCGCACAAACTGTTTATCGAATGACGGTTGGGCGCCACCGGGTTTGTACTGGGCGGCGGACCAGAATCGCGAGGAATCCGGGGTCAGGGCCTCATCGATCCAAATTAGTTCATCATTCAGAATGCCAAATTCGAATTTCGTATCGGCCAGCAGGATTCCCCGCTGCTCTGCGTAGGCTGCCGCGCGCTGATAAATATTCAGCGTGACTTCTCTCACCTTTTCCGCCAGAGGCTTGCCGATCATTTCCGCAGCCTGCTCAAAGGGAATATTTTCATCATGGCCCGATGAAGCTTTAATCGCGGGGGTGAAGATGGTACTCGGCAGCTTGTCGGACTCTTTCAGGCCACTCGGCAGGGGAATGCCACAAACTTTCCCACTGGCGCGGTATTCCTTCCAGCCGGACCCGGACAAATATCCGCGCGCGACGCATTCGATGGGAAGCGGTTTGGTTTTGCGCACAACCATGGAGCGTCCAGCCAGGTCTTCTGCAAACGAAGTGAAGGGGCAGGGAAGTCGGTGGAGCTGATGACATGGTTGGGGATCACATCGTGGAGCAAATTAAACCAGAACAGCGATAACTGGGTGAGAACGCGGCCCTTGTCGGGTATCGGCGTGGGCATCACCACATCAAACGCACTCAGACGGTCGGTGGCAACAATCAGCAGACGGTCGCCCAGATCATAAATGTCACGCACTTTGCCGCGCGCGGTTGGCGCGATGCCGGCAAAATTAGTTTCCCGAATCGTTTTCATTGCAGGAGTTGCAGTCACTGAACCGTGCCCCAAGCAAAGTGACTGGCATTCTAACTCAGCGCACGGCGAAGTCAATGTTACTCGTCACAAAAAATGGGGTTAGCCGTCGCAGGAATTCTTATGGGGAAAATCGTTTTTCTTTATCAAGAAATTTCTTGCTATCAGAAGCGGCTTGAGCCAAGTACGCATCTTGCGCCGCCATGGAAAGCCGTGCCTTAGTGTGCTCTTAGAAATTTTTTCGTTTTGTTCGTTACGACTGACTTGGCAGCGGTCGCCGCTTTGCGCTTTTGGGATGGGGCAACATCGCCTTCCCAACGTACGCTGACCAGTTTGGAAACGCCCGGCTCCTGCATCGTCACGCCATAGAGCACGCTGCCGGTTTCCATGGTTTTGCGGTTGTGGGTGACGACGATGAATTGCGTTTGCGCGCTCATGTCGCTGATCAGCCGCGTGAAGCGTCCAACGTTGGCTTCATCCAGCGGGGCATCAACTTCGTCCAGGATGCAGAAGGGGCTGGGCTGATAGCGGAAAATCGCGATCAGCAGCGCCAAGCGCGGTCATGGCTTTCTCGCCGCCGGAAAGCAGCAGCACATTTTGCAGGCGCTTGCCCGGGGGTGAAGCGACGATGTCGATGCCCGCATCGCCGGAGCTGTCCGGTTCGGTCAAGCGCATTTCCGCCGTGCCGCCACCAAAGATCGTGTGGAACGCGGTGGTGAAATTGCGTGTTGATGGCCGCAAACGCCTGTTCGAACTTTTCCTTGGTGATCAGGTCGAGTTCCTTGATGGCTTGCTGCGTGTCAGTGATCGATTGCAGCAAGTCGTCGCGTTCGCGCGTCAGGAAAGTGAAGCGCTGTTCGCACTCGTTGAACTCTTCCAGCGCCATCATGTTCACCGCGCCCATGTTTTCAATGCGCTGCTTCATTTCGCGATAGTTGGCTTCCGCAGGTGGCCAGTTCTTCGCCGGACATAAAGGCGGATTCAGAGGCGATCAGGTCTTCGGGTTGAGCGTTCACTTCGGTCAGGCAGGTTTCGCGCAGATGCTGGCGGTCGGAATCGTTGCGGGCCTTATCCACTTCAAAGTGGCTGCGCTCTTCGCGCAGATCCTGTAAGGATCTGGCGAGCCATCGCGCAGATGATCTTCGGCCTGCGTTACCCGCGTGCGTGCCGCATCCCATTCCTGTTCGAGCTGTTTCTGGTTTTCTTCCAACCGCATTTTTTCGGCGCGCAGCACTGTCCAATTGTTGCGTCAATTCTTCCGATTGCTGTGGCCATCGCCGCGGTTTCTTCGCTGATGGAGGCTTCCTGCTGGACGAAGCGCGGCTTCGCGGCGCTCCAGATCGGCCTGCTCTTCCTGCAGGCGCTTGGCGATCGCTTCCGCAGACGCCATGCGTTCATTCATGGTGGCCAGTTCAGCTCTGGCGGTCGCCAGTTTTCTTGTTCGGTCTGCACGCACCGCGCAAGTTGCGCGACTTCTTCCGCCAGTCGCGCGCTTTCCGCTTCAGCCTCGGCCCGGCTGGTGGCGGCGGTTTCGTGCTGCATTCTTGCGCGCATGCGCCCGCTGCTGTGCGTGCTCAATTTCCTTGCGCACGCGCGTCAGTTCGCTCTGGCAAAGCGGTCAGTTCCAGCCCCAGCCGTGCCAGTTCACTTTGCATCTGCTCGTGACGATGTTTTGCGGCGAACAGGTTGCGCTCGGCTTCGCGATGCTGCGCGGTCAATTCTTCGTGGGCCTGTTCGCCGGCGCGCAACTCCGTGATCACGATTTCCAGCTCCGCCTGCATCTTCGCGGAGTTGTCCTCCAACTGCATGACTTCCGCGTCGATCGCGCGCAATTCGCGCTTCATTCCCAACGGTCCCGCGTCATCGGGCTTGCCGCCGGTTACCATGCGGCCCTGGTAGCAGGTGCCTTCCGGCGTAACGAACGCGTATTGCGGATATTCCCGAGCCAGCTTTTCCGCCGTCGCCGCATTATCCGTCAAATATCCAGAGCGCAAGCGCGGCAAAAATTGCTTCGCCGCCGGGCCCAGCGGATCGCGAAATTCCACCAGTTTATCGAGCCGCGAAATGACCCCATCTTCCGAGCGGAAATGTATGATCGGCTCGTACTCTTCCAGTCGCAGGTTGCGCAACGAATCCACGAAGAAGGTGGCGCGTCCGCCAACTTCATTGCGCAACATGGAAACGCCGGCACGCGCGTGGTCGTAGGTTTCCACGACGACATATTCCAGTTCGTCGCGCATGTATTGCTCAAATGCGGCTTCGTGCTGCTCCTGAACTTCCGCGTAATCGGCCAGCACTCCGACGGCGCGGAAATCTTTGCCGCCGCTGCGTTCATTCGCGGCAAAAAGCTTCTGGACCGATTCGCCGGTATAGGAATGGTCGTTCAGCACTTGCGTCAAGGTGGAATGGCGAGCGCGAACGCTCGCCAGGGAACCGCGCAGGGAATCCGCTTTGGCACTGGTCTCTTCGCGCTTCTGGCGAAGAGCGGCAATCACGCGTCTGCAGTTCCGACTATTTTCTGCTGCAAACCGCCCAGCTGGTTCATCGAGCTCTGCCAATCATTGGCCGCTTTTTCCGCATCATCACGGACAGTGATCGAAGATTCCAGCAGCGCGGACTCGCGCGCTTCATTTTTCCGCAAAGACTCTGTCTGGTGAACCAGTGCCTCTTCGGCCTGCTTCTGTTCGCCGTGAAGCTGCAACAAATTATCGCCAGCTTGGTCGCGGTTCGCCGCAAACTCTCCATGCGAGCTTCCGATTCGCTAATTTGCGGAAGCGCGGGCCGTCGCGAGCGACGCCAGTTCTTCGACCCGGGCCTGGATGTCACCGATTCCGTGCGCACCGTTTCCACGGCTTGTAGTTGCGCAAGATTGCGCGATTCCCACTCGGCCGCCTGAGCCGATAAGCGCTGCCCGCTCCGCAACGATCTGTTCGTTGCGTCCAGCCAGTTCCGCACTGCGGGTTTGATTGAACGCGATACGGTTTTCGCTGCGGTCCACTTCCAGTGTGGTTTGATTCAGCACGTTCTGGTTCTGCCGGAGCTCCGCATCCAGCGCGTAAATGCGCTGCGTCAGGCGATCCTGTTCCGCTTCCTGCTCGTGAATCGCTTGCGCATGCTGCGTTTCCGCGGCGGTCAATTCCGCCAACCGGGTTCCCAGCCGTTCCGCTTCCGCTATCCAGTTCGCGCGCTTTTCCAGCCAGCATCTGGCGGACAATTCCGCGCATCTGCTCGCGAATCTCCGAATAACGCCGCGCTTTGGCGGCCTGCCTTTTCAGCGAACCCAAGCTGCTTTTCGACTTCCACCACAATGTCATTCACGCGAGCCAGGTTCAGCTTGGACGACTCCAGCTTGGCTTCGCTCAGGCTTTCTTGGTCTTGAATTTGGTTACGCCCGCGGCTTCTTCGATGATGGCGCGGCGCTCCATGGGTTTGGTGGCCAGGATTTGCCCAATGCGTCCCTGTTCGATAATGGCGTACGAGTCCGGTCCCAGGCCCACGCCCATAAACATTTCCTGGATGTCGCGAAGCCGCGCCACGCGGCCATTAATCAGGTATTCGCTCTGCCCGCTGCGATAGAGCCTGCGGCTGACCACGACTTCGCCCGGCCTCATTACCAGCGCGGGCTTTTCCGCCTTCTTCTTTCGCTTGCCTTTGGATTCTTCCTCAGTTGTCCTGTCCGGAAGAAATTCGACGCGTCCCGTAGCTGCTTGCTCGCTACGGACAGATCCTCGGACGTGTCTGTCAATTGACTTCGTCGCAAATCCAGACATAATGTCTCTTGGTATCTGCGTTGCCTTGGCGGAGCCACTCCTCCGCCGCTCATTACAAACCGCGCTGCTTCGGCCAGTTCCGGGTCTTCCATCGTGATGGTGACTTCGCGCCATGCCCATTGGCGGGCGCTTGGTTGTTCCATTGAAGATGCAGTCGGACATGCGCTCCGCGCGAAGGGACTTATGGCTTTGTTCGCCCAACACCCAACTGATGGCGTCCACCACGTTGGATTTCCCGCAGCCGTTCGGACCGACAATGCAGGTGGTGCCGGTTCCGCTGAACGTCACCACGGTCCGTTCCAGAAACGATTTGAAGCCTACAATTTCCACTTTTCGTAGCTTAAGCAAGGTGTCCCCTTTTGTCGTGAACTTCTACTCCACGCCAGGCAGCCACACGGGCAGCCTTGTTATTGCAACCAACGGAGCCGGGGTTTTTCCGCGCGAAGAGAGACGACTAACCTTTCCTCGAAGGGAGGGTGATCCACGCGACGCTTCTGTCTGTAACAGACAGATAGCACATACGTTTGGCAGGTTCTCAGTCAGAGCCTAGCCGCCTGGCGCTAAGATGGCGGTACGGGAAAAAAGACTAACACGGTGTGAATACGCTGTAAAGCCCTACCCAATCCCTTGTGGTGCTTTTCCACAAACCACAAGGGGCCTTGAATCTAACGGATGAGAGCCCTTTTTTCTGCCGTCCGGGGAAACTACCCTGGGTTGGTCCTGCCTACTGCTTCTTCGCCACCACCCGCAGCCTGCGGTAATCCAGCACCCACTGGCCCTCATGAAACAGCTTTGGCCGCGCTTGCCGAATCGTCTCGGCAATCACTCGATCCCGCTCATGCTCGCTCAGGGTCGTGAAAATCGCTCCGCCAAACATGCTCAGCCAGTTCCGCAATCCGTTTTCGCCCTCCTCCAATGGAGTGGGCCGTTCAAACAGCAACCCGTAGGTCACTTCGAGTCCATGCTTCTCGAGCAACGAAGCGTATTCCCCCAAGCGCGGGTAATACCATGGATTGGGCATAGTCCCCGGCAGTTGCGAGTTTGCCCAGGCTCGTTCCAGTGCCGCGCCCACCTGCGCCACATTTCCATGGCCGCCAAACTCTGCAACAAACCGGCCCCCGGGACGCAGCAAACGTGCCACCTCGGTAACAACTCTCTCCGGCTGCTTTGATCCAGTGTAATGTCGCGTTGGAAAAGATCGCGTCGAACGGCCCTTCAAGCGGAATCTTCGTCGCGTCCGCAACTTCAAAATGAATTGCCGGATAACCCTCGCGCGCCTGGCGAATCATATCTGGGGAGCGGTCCACGCCTGTCACCTCCGCGCCGCTCGCCGCAATCTTTGCCGTCAAATGCGCGGTTCCACAGCCGATATCCAGGATTTTCTCACCCGGCTGAGCCGCTAGCAGTTCCAGAAGCCCCTCGGCCATTTTGTAGACGAACGAATGCTTGTCGTCGTAGAGTCCCGCGTCCCATTTTGCTTGTTGCCCCATGTCAGACTCCGCCCATTTCCAAAACTGCTCCGCCGTTCGTCTCTAGAACCTGTTCCGAGTTCCGCTCGCTCAACTTTACGGAGGCGCGCGCAAAACTGGCATTTGCTACAGGAAAAGTCGCGGAGCCATCCGTTTTTGTGTACGGCAAACGATGAATTCCCGGCGCCGTTCCCTCAACCGTTGCTTCGATGTGCCGCCCGTTGGGAGCCGTGCCGCTGAACGTCCACTTCAACCGGCCACCTTCACTCACGATCTCCCGCTGATTTATTTTTCGCAGAACTGTAGCTTGCCCGTCGTGCCACAGAACTACTTTGCGGAATGTCATGCCCAACGGTAAATCATAAACCAAAGCTTCCAACGTGCTCGCTGTACCGCCGTCATTCGGAAAATGCGCGTGCATCCATCGCCAGTACGTGCGGTGGCGGTAACCGCAATTATGCCCCTGCACACCAAACCCAGCGGCTCGCCCTGCAAACTTTCGGCCATCCAACTCAATTTCGCCGCGAAAACGTGGCATCGGAATGCGGCGATTTGCTGAAACCAATCCATCCTTTATTGCTCAACACAAATCCGAAATGCGAGTTCAGCCGGAGGTTCCAGGAAATGCTGTGGCCATCGACGTTCAGATTGCCCCAGCATTTGCCTTCTTCGATTCCGTTTTCCCCAATATGGCAATGGAACGGAAGTACTTTCCGGCGACTCAATGACAATTTTTCCATCGGGAATCCCTGAATAAAACTTTGTGGCTCGCCACTGCGGGGAAACCACGTGGCCCAAACTTGGGCGGGCGCAGCGCCGTTGTTGCTTGGCCGCTCTCGCGTCCTAAATTCATGATCAAATACCGAAACCACCACGCCCCGCTGCCGTCAGCCAATCCGCAGCGCAAAAACCAGACCTCATACCGCCGCTTCATTCTGGCGGAAGAATAGACCGCGTTGAGCTGGCTCTCGCCCAAATGTCACCCCTGCACTTTCGATGTATTTCGACGGATTACTGTTTCAAATATTTGTCGAACCACTCCACTACGCGCTTCTGCACATCCACGCGATGCTTGGCTTCCTGGAACCCGTGCGGCTCGCGCGGGTACATCACCAGTTCGCTTTCCACTCCATAGCGCTTCAACCCACGATAAAGCTCCTGGCTCTGGCCCTTCGGATCGACGGGATCCTCTTCGCCCTGCAGAATCAGTGTCGGCGTCTTGGCGTTCTTTACAAACAAAAATGGCGAGCTGTTCAGGAATCCTTCGGGTTTTTCATAAGGTACTCCCCAGAACCATTCGTCATATGCCGGCCCGGTTTCCGCGCCAAATTCCGAAATCAGGTTGGCCATGCCCGCGCCTGAAACCGCAGCCTTAAACCGCGTTGTTTGCGTTACGGCCCACTCCGACATGTACCCGCCGTACGACCATCCGCCAATTCCCAAACGGTCGGGGTCAGCCATTCCTTTCGCGATCAAGTCGTCCACTCCCGCCATCACGTCTTTGAAATCAGCGCCGCCCCAGTCCGCCCGATTCATTTCCACAAATTTCTGTCCGTAGCCAATCGATCCGCGAATGTTGGGGTACATCACCAGATACCCGCGCGCCACAAGCAACTGTCCCCACGCGTCGATGCTATCTCCCCAATTTCCGGTTGGCCCGCCATGCACCAGCACGACCAGCGGCAACTTTGACTTTCCGTCGTAACCGGCCGGCTTCAGTAGCGCGGCCTCAATCTCGAGCCCGTCGAATGATTTGTATTTGTAATATTCCTGCGGCGTGACCGCATAATCTTTCCAGCCATCATTCACGTGGCTGACCGGCACCGAATTGCCGTTCGTGTCACGGAGCCACAACTCTTGCATCGTGGTGGTAGTCTCGCCGATAAAGGCGATTTCGCCCGATGACGCCACCGAAAATGGTCCAGGATTCACCGGAAGGTCCGCGGAGTCCTTGCGTTCGCCCAGTTCGTTATAACCGACGAATTTGTTCTTGAATCCATCCGCGTAAAGCGCAATGACCCAGCCACCTTTTGCCCACTCGAAGAAATGAATCTGGCGGTCCAGGCTCGCGCCCGTCAGGTTTTTTGGCGCGCTAGCTCCTACGGGCAAAATTTCCAGGTCGTGCGGTTGGGGACCGTCGGTACGGCTGCCGATAAATCCAATCTGCTTGCCATCTGGCGAAACTCGCAGGGCAGTAAAGGGACCAGCCGGCGCCAGCATTTGCGTTATTTTTCCATCGTGCACGGTTACGGAACACATTCTGTCGGTAAAGCGATCGGAAGACGGCTGATTGGTCGCCCGCACCACGATGGATTGGCCGTCCGGCATCCAGTCCAGGTCTTCCACGCGCCAGGTTGGTTCGGTCAATGCCCGTTCCTGTTTCGTGGCTAGGTCGATTATCCGCAAACGCGCCGGTTTGTCTTCGCGGTCGACCACATGTCCGTCATCCTTGTCTTTTATCCTTTTTTCCTCTTCGTCCGTCTTGGCATCGGGCGCCAAAAACGCAATCGTTTTTCCATCGGGCGCCCATTTCAGCTCACTGACACTGGCTTTTCCTTTTGTCAGCGCCGCGGCCTCACCGCCGTCCATCCGCAGAATATAGATTTGCTGCTCGTCACCATCGCGATTCGAGAGGAAGGCCAGTAACTTTCCGTCTGGCGACCATCGTGGAGAACTTTCGGTCTTCCCGGAATAGGTCAATTGACGCGAAGCATTTTTTTCTTTCTCGTAAATCCAGATGTGCCGTTGACGCTTCTCTGTGGTGCGCGGCTCGTTCACCACGAACACTACCTTGGTTCCATCCGGCGAAAATTGCGGGTCCTGCAAGCTCCGTAGTTGCAAGAACGCTTCAGGGGTCAGCGGCTTCTTCTCTCCCGCATTCTTTTCTTGTGCCAATCCCGCGCCGGCAATGAATGCGATAGCGCACCCTGCCAGCAGCATTCTTTTCCGCATTCGCGTTTCTCCCTGTCTTTCACTCAACCTTCGGACTGTATCACTGCTCTCCAGCCTGTCAAAAGACCCTCTCACTGCGCGACCAGGCACGCTATCCCGCATGTTCGACCTTTTGTTGGCTGACGGAAACGCCATCGCCGCTTTTCAATTCGCGGAACACAATTGTCGAGAGTATCGTCAATCCGCCCAGCACCAGAAACGCGCGGTGAATTCCGTGGATGATTTCCGGCGCACTCGAATGAAACCGGTCGGGAATAAATATTGCCGTGACCAGCGAAGCGGTCGCCACGCCAAAACTAATCGACATCTGCTGCATGGTGCTGGCAATGCTGCTGGCGCTGCTCGATTCCTCGTCCGTCACGTCCGCATAGACCAATGTGTTCATGCTGGTGTACTGCAGCGAAGTAAAAAATCCGTAGCAGAACAGTTGCACGACGATCAGCCAGACTGGCGTACCTACGCCGATTGTCGAGAACAGTAAAATCATCAGGCCGATCATCACCGTATTGGAAATCAGCACTCCGCGATACCCAAAGCGCTTCAGAATGCGCGGCATCGTCATTTTCAGGCTCATGGCCGCAATCGCCTGCGGCATCATCAACAAGCCGGACTGAATCGGCGTGAATCCCAATCCAACCTGATAAAGCAGTGGAAACAGGAACGGAATTCCGCCAATTCCCAGCCGAGTAACAAAACTTCCCACGACCGAAGCGCGAAATGTCCGAATGCGAAACAGCACCAGCCTTAATAGCGGGTAGGCAGTCTTTGTCGCGTGAAATCCATATCCCGCCAGCAAGGTCAGCGATATCGCCAACAATCCCAGAATTTCTCGAGTACTCAGCGTGTGCTCGCCGAACACTTCCAGCACATAGGACAGCAACGCAATTCCCGAGCCGAACAGAATCAGCCCGATCAGGTCCAACGGATGATTGTTTTCTTCGCGATAATCCGGCAGGTGCAGGTAAACCATGATGAGGCCGAGCAGGCCAATCGGCACGTTCACGAAAAAAATCACGCGCCAATGGAAATAACCGACAATCA
The DNA here is from genome assembly GCA_963837885.1 of Candidatus Acidiferrales bacterium. Lineage (GTDB taxonomy): Bacteria > Acidobacteriota > Terriglobia > Acidiferrales > UBA7541 > Acidiferrum. Next base: position 140,278 of record CAWIPD010000029.1, read on the forward strand.
ATCCGCCTGCAATCGGTCCAAGCATCGGCCCAATCAATCCAGGGATGGCTACGAAACTCATCGCACGAATTAATTCCGATTTTGGAAATGTCCGAACCATCGTCAAGCGCCCGACAGGCACCATCATGGCTCCGCCGCAACCTTGCAAAATGCGGCATGCGACCAGCACATGAATGTTGTTGGAAAGTCCGCAGAGCAACGAGCCCAATGTAAACAGTCCAATGGCGCTGGCAAAGACTTTGCGCGTTCCAAACCTGTCCGCCATCCACCCGCTGATCGGAATGAACACAGCTAAACTCAACGTGTAACTGGCGAGCACCGACTTCATGCTCAGTGGCGCGACCTTCAACGCTTCCGCGATCGTTGGCACCGCCGTATTCAGAATCGTCGTGTCCAGTGACTCCATAAAAAACGCCACGGCCACCAGCCAGGGAAGCAGACGCTTGCTGGTTCCGCCCGGCGAAATCGGCGAAGACGCCGTATCGATTGCAGTTTCTTGATTCATGAATGTCTGATGTAACTGCTCCGCGCAAAGTTAAGTCCTCGCAATTGTGCGGTTAAATTCTAAAAATACCAACTTTTCCCGAGGAGACGCACGCAGCCTCTTTAATTTTTCGCGCGTCGCACCTTAGAACCATGGGCCTGTTCGATTGCTGTCCCACGAACAGGACCGCTCTCTGAATTTTTTAAGGATTGGTCCAAGTACGATCGTGATGTTCAAAAACTGTTCCTCGAGACAGTAGTATCCGCTTCATCAATTGCCTAAGCTCGCCCTCGTAGTCAAGCCGAGCATCGGACCTCACGCCCAACCCGTTCTGGTTCCGCTCTAATTTCTTGTGAAGGAAGTCACGCAAATGCGAGACAAGCTAGGGGTGTGTTTCGCCGTTCTGTTCTTGTTCACGGCGCTGAGTCTTTCCGCTTCACCCGCGGTTGCCCACCTCACCGCCAGTCCATCGTCGGCGAGTTTCGGCTCCATTAATGTGAATTCATCCAGCAATTCCGCCGTCATCGTAATTACCAATGACAGCGAACGCGCCACCACAATTGAATCAGTCTCGAGCAGCCTCGCTCAATTTATTGTGACCGGGCCAGCGCTACCACTGACATTACAGAGCCAGCAGACCGCTACGTTCTATGTTGTTTTCAAACCCACCGCGGCTTCGGCCCTCTCCGCCAATATCACCTTCACTTACTTGCGACGCTACACAACAGGTTTTGTCGTGCCAGTGACTGGAACCGGCGTCGCGTTGCCCTCATCCACATATTTGCTCTCGCCCAGTTCTAGCAGTTTGAGTTTGGCAACATCTCGGTGGGCAGTTCCTCTTCACAGTCCGTTAGCGTCTCTAACACCGGGAATTCCAGCGTTACCATTTCACAGATCAGTCTGACTGGCACCGGTTTCACCGACAGCGGCGTGACTCTGCCCGTCACTCTGGCCGCCGGACAAAGCCTCACCATTCCGATCATTTTTGCTCCTACTGCTGCCGGCTCATCTTCCGGAAGCATCACCGTGGTCAGCAATGCAACAAATTCGCCGACGACCATCTCGCTTTCTGCCACTGGTGTGCAGCCACAAATCACTGTCGTTCCCACTAGCGTCAGCTTTGGCAACGTCAGTGTCGGCGTGACGAATACGCAGACCATCACGGTGAAAAATCCTGGCACTGCCAATCTCACAATCTCGCAAGCGTCGCTAAGCGGCTCCGGTTTCACCGAAACCGGGATCGCTTTGCCGCTCACCATTACCCCGGGCGGTAGCTCGGCTTTCACGATTAGTTTCGACCCGAGTTCCGCGGCCACGATCGCGGGCACTTTGCTCTTGACCAGCAATGCTGCCACGCCGTCGCTCAGTGTCATGGTTTCCGGCACGGGCGTAGCGCAAACTCGCTTGCTCAGTTCGAGTGCCACCTCGTTAAATTTTGGCAGTCTCACCTTGCAGACCAGCGCATCGCTCCCGGTCACGCTCACCAACACCGGAAATTACTCCGTAACCATTTCGCAATTGACCGTTGCGGGCGCAGGCTTTAGCTACAGTGGGCTTTCCCTTCCGATTACCCTCGCTGCGGGACAATCCGCCAGCTTCAACGCCATCTTCGATCCGACAACGGCAGGGAATCTCAGCGGAACGGTCACCATCGTCAGTACGGCAACGAACTCACCGCAAACCATCACCCTCTCAGGCACGGGCGCTGCGGCAACTACCTACTCCGTGGGTCTTTCGTGGCAGGCCAGCACATCTTCTGTCGTTGGCTACAACGTTTATGGAGCTTCTCAATCCGGCGGCCCTTATACTCGGCTCAATGCCTCTCCGGTCACTTCGACTTCTTATTCGGATACCAGCGTAGTCGGCGGGGATACCTATTATTTCGTTACCACTGCCGTCAATTCTGCTGGAGAGGAAAGCGCGTACTCCAACCAAGTCTCGGCGGTCATTCCCTAATAACCCGCTCATTGTCATTAAGTTCACCCTGCAACCCTCCAAGCGCCCCCACACGTCGTCATGACAGGTGGGGGCGCTTGTTTTGGTGCTTGGCTAAGCTTCATCACCCAGCGTCGTGCCCCGCGCATTGCACGGCGTTCCTATGGATTGATTCCCCCCGCAAAAATTGGCCGGCAATTGCACAATCGGGTAGTTTATTGATAAACACCATTTCCTAATCTATCCTTCCGCCTTCGCCTACCTTTCACCCAAAATAGGAGCATTCCTTAATCGGCGCACCATACGGAGAGATCGTTCGTGGATCCTCGTAAGACTTCCAGGGCGGCCAGCCTTTTGTTTCCTGTCCTGGCACTGATTCTTTTGGGCCTTCACCTGTTGCTGCTTCTGGCGGGCTCGCATCTGGCTGCCTCGCCTTTTCTCGGGGGTCTGCTCCAATCCGGCATGGGAATACTCGCTATCGGTGCTGCGTGGCAGGCTGCGCAGCGCTCCGAAGGTTTTATCCGGCTCTTCTGGCGTTTTCAAGCTTCTGGCTTTTTTCTTTGGGTCCTGGCACAGACTCTTGCCGCCTTCTACGACGGTGTGCTGCACAAACCAATCGATCAGCCCTGGCCCAGCGATCTGCTGTTTTTCCTTTGGACCACGCCGATTTTTCTCTCTCTTTTCCTGGATCCCTATGCAGAGTCGCCGCGAATCGAATGGCCGCAATGGTTGGACTTCGCTCAGGTCGGCATTCTGGTTGCCTCCCTTTATGTTTTCGTCTTCGAGGTTCCTTCTCACTGGCAGAGCGAACGAATCCCCGTTGAAAAACTTGCACTGCTTGTCAGCATCGTTCGAGATCTCTTCCTGGTTGCCTGTTTTACTTTTCGCACCTTGCGCGCTCACGATCCTCAAGTTCGCTCTCTTTATGGACGTATCACAATCTTCCTCGCCGTGTTTTCACTCGCGGAGTGTCCCTATCTCTATCTGCAGGTTTATGAACGATTGCGGCCGGGTACATTATGGGACTTTCCGTGGAGCATCGCTCTGGTGCTTGCAACTGTACTTATCGCGTCTTCCAGTACCGCAACTGTGGAGAACCCATGGCTGTGGCCGCAGCAGCGCAAACCTATGCGCTCGATCTTAAGAGTCCTGTTAAAACTGGTTCCGCTGATTTTCCCGATGGCCGTTCTGTTGATGGCCGCGCATATTGCTGAACAACAGTTCGCCATCGCCGTTCTGGCAGTCCTCTTTTCGTTTGCCTGTTCCAGCCTCAGAATTGTCCTGGCCGATCGCCAACAATCGCGTTCCGATGAGGCTCTGAAACAAAGGAACGCACTGGTGAAATCCGTCTTTGAAGGTACAGGCGACGCCATCTTCGTCAAAGACCTGGAAGGCCGCTACCTGATCGTCAACGCGGCGGTGGCCCGCTTTTTTGGAAAGACGGTGGAGCAGGTAATTGGCAAGACCGCATTTCAAGTCACCGACCTGAAGCGTGCCCAGGAATTGACCGCCAATGACCGCACGATTCTGGAAACCGGAGAAAGCGTCACTGTCGACTTCCAGACTTCGCACAACGGAGTGACCCAACACTATCTGGTCACTCGCGCTCCCTATCGCGATTCCAGCGGCAAAATTCTAGGAATCATAGGGATTACCCGCGACATTACTCGTTACCGCGAAATTGAAGACCGCCTGCGCCAGTCTCAGAAGATGGAAGCCATTGGCACCCTTGCCGGCGGCGTCGCCCACGATTTCAACAACATTCTTATGGTGATCAGTGGCTATAGCGCTCTGTTGTCAGAGGCCCTGCGAAGCGACCCCAAGCTTCGAGCTCATGTGGAACAAATCCAGAAATCGGGTGGCCGCGCGGCCGCGCTCACCCGCCAACTCCTCGCCTTCAGCCGCAAACAGACCGTGCAACCCACCCACCTCAATCTGAACGAAGTGGTGACGGGCATCGAAAACCTTCTCCATCGTCTGATTGGCGAAAATATCTCCATCTCTACACAACTCGATCCCCGCCCTGGGATAATCAAGGCCGATGCAGGGCAACTGGAACAAGTGATCTTGAATCTGGCCGTCAATGCCAGAGACGCCATGCCGGAGGGCGGAAAGCTCTCCATCGAAACTCGACGCACCAAAGTGTTGCAAAGCAAATTGCAGGGGCAAATTGAATGCAGACCCGGCGATTACGTGGAAATGGTGGTTCGCGATTCTGGCGTGGGGATGGACCCCGCCACCCAATCCCACATTTTTGAGCCATTCTTCACCACCAAGCCTCCGGGCAAGGGCACAGGCCTCGGCTTGTCAACAGTCTACGGAATCATTCAGCAGGCGGGTGGATACGTGACGTTTGAGACGACGCCGGGTGTGGGCACCAGTTTTCATATTTACTTGCCACAAATCGACGCGCCCGCATCCTCCGTCGCCTCCGATGAAGACATCGCCACGCGTCTCCATGGCAACGAAACGGTTTTGCTGGTCGAAGACGATGCTTCTGTGTGCAATCTCGTCCGCGCCGTTCTCACTTCTCACGGCTACACTGTCCTGGCGGCCCAGCGCCCGTTGGAAGCGATCGCTCTTTGCCAGTCTCAGGCTGGCAACATCAAACTCCTGCTAACCGATGTCATCATGCCTGAGATGAACGGGCCGGAGCTTTCCAAACGCCTTACCGCCTTGAGTCCCCAACTGCGCGTGCTCTTTATGTCTGGCTACATCGACGATTCCCTGGTGCGCCAGGAAATTCAAGAGCAGGGAATTGCTTATCTTCAGAAACCTTTCTCGCCCACAAACCTCGCCAGAAAAGTAAGGGAAGTTCTCGATTCGGTCGCTGTTCGATAAAAGCTTGCAGCGACGAGCGGTTAGCAAAAAAAGTACGCGTTAGTGCTTGGCCCAGGCCCATCCCGTGATCAGCCACCCGCTGCTGCCTTTTTGCAAGGAAAGGGTAATCGTCGAGCCGGTCTCCTTCATTGGCTTTCCGTTCTGCTTGAACGTGTAGTCGGCCGGAACAACTACATACGCATGATCTGCTGTCACGTCCACATGCGTCGGAGCTCCAAGGGTGACGATCCCGTCGGTGATTCCACTCTTCTTGGCGTCCGCATCATATTCTTCCATCCACTTCGCGCAGGCTCCAGACCCATGCCACTCGTGGGGCGGAAATTCGTCGATGATGGAAGTCTCCTCGGCGCAAGCTGCCGCGGCGGCCTTTGCGTCGCCTTTGTTGAAATTGTCCACGAAGCGCTGCACGCACGCCATAACATCCGTTATTTCCGTGGCCGTCGTTGATGCCGTTATCAGGAAAGCCAAAGCCATTGCGACCAGCATTTTCCGCATTTCTGCTTGCTCCTTTTAGAGTTACCTGCCGCAAAAATCCGTTGCGATTCTCTCGCTTTGCCCGCACTTCGGCCCTGCCTCGGGTGCTCAGAAGGTCTCATTGTTCGTCCGGGAAGCGCGCACAACGTGAATGCACGCCTGCTCAGAGTCCAAACATGGAGTTGACGCCCGCGCGGGGAGCCTCCACGGAAGGATCTCGACGCTCAAGCGCAGGAATTGCCGGCTGCTGAGTGGCCGGTGCCTCGACCACGGGCACTTGTTCGGCCGCCGGTTGTGGGGCAGGCTGCGCCGTCACGGGTTGAGGGTTTGCGGGTGTGCTTACCGCAGGGCGAGCGGCGGCGACGCCGGGGGCAGCGGCCGCAGTCTGAGCCACATGGCGCTGCAAATACGCGAGGTCGCGGGGTTCCTCCGTTCCCGGTTGCACAGCGGGAAACGTCAAATTCATTTGATGCTCCATAGCGCTGGCAATGCGGTGCAATTGCCAGATCAACTTCTCCAGTTCCTTCGAACGGTCCAGGTTGACCTTGCGATCCCAAAGGAAACGTATGGCCAACGCGAACACTATGGGCAGTCCGATGGCGAGTATGACCAGGACGATCTGTACCAGCAGCCAGATAAAGGGTGTCAACGATTCAGTCATAAATACCTCCCACTTCGCCATCAGCAGGCAGGATACAGCAGCGCGGCGGGAGTGACAATCGAGCTGACCCGGATCTTCGTCTTCGGGCACAAACACCAATCTACTCGCGGATACCAGCACAAAGCCAACCCGCCTTTGCCCTTCGCATTGCGGCAGGCGCGAGCGGTCGGCTACAATCGTTCGTTTGCTGCACCACGGAGAGGCTTACCGGAAGACTTATGCACGAGATTCGCGTCCACAACACGATGTCAGGAAAGGTGGAAGTCTTCGTACCGCAGAAGTCCGGTGAAGTGAAGATGTATACCTGCGGGCCGACGGTCTACGACTACGCGCACATCGGGAATTTCCGCACTTTCGTGTTTCAGGATGTGCTGCGACGGTTCCTGAAGTTGCGCGGCTTCAAGATGAATCACGTCATGAACCTGACCGACGTGGACGACCGGATCATTGCCAACGCGGCCGCGGCTGGTGTGACGCTGCGTGAATACACCGAGAAATACATCCAGGCATTTTTCGCGGATTGCCGAACTCTGAGCGTTGAATCGCCGGAGCATTGGATACGCGCCACAGAACAATATCGACGACATGGTCGCGCTGATTCAGCGCCTGCAGAAAAATACCTATACGTATCACAGCGAAGGCTCGATCTACTACCGCATTGCGAAGTTCAAGGATTACGGCAAGCTCTCCAAGATCGATCTGGCGGGCATGCAAGTAAACGCCCGAGTGGATAACGACCGCTACGAAAAGGAAAGCGCGCGCGACTTTGCGCTGTGGAAGGCGCCGAAGCCCGGGGAACACTTCTGGGAAGCGCCAATTGGCGCGGGGCGACCGGGTTGGCACATCGAATGTTCCGCGATGGCCATGAAATATCTGGGCGAAACGCTGGACATCCACACCGGCGGGATCGATCTGTCCTTTCCACACCACGAAAATGAAATTGCTCAGAGCGAGGCGGCTACCGGGAAGCAATTTGTGCGTTACTGGATGCACGCAGAGCACTTGCTGGTGGAAGGCGAGAAGATGTCCAAGTCGCTGGGCAACTTCTTCACCTTGCGCGATTTGTTTGCAAAGGGCTACAAGCCTTCGGCGCTGCGATTTGCACTCTGCAGCGTCCCCTACCGGCGGCAACTGAACTTCACCTTTGATGGATTGCAGCAGGCTACCAGTTCGGTGGAGCGCTTGCGGAATTTTGCGGCGCGCCTGAAGAACGAAAAATTTGCCAGCGGGAAAGAAATCGGTGATGGCCGCGCGGATTGCGCAAGCGGCCGACGATTTCGACGCGGGACTTTCCGACGACCTGAATACCGCGCAGGCCCTGGCGGCGATGTACGATTTTGTCCGCGAAGCGAATATCGCCATGGATAAGGGCGAATTTGTACAGAGCGATGTAGCCCCAGCGCAGGAGTTTGTCGCTAACTTCGACAAGGTTTTCGCGATTGTGGAAGACAACGACGCTGAAAAGTTGAAGGCTCTCGGCTACGATGCTGGCGAAGACGAACCCGGCGATGCCGAGATCGAAAAACTGGTCGCGGAACGGCAAGCGGCACGGCAGAAGAGAGACTTCGCGGCCTCCGATCGCATCCGCAAAGAGCTGCTGGATCGTGGTATAATTCTTGAAGATACGAAGGACGGAAACGTCCGCTGGAAACGTAAATGACACATTTTCACTATCTAAAAGGCGGTCTCCAGGCTGTAGGTCCTCGTGTCCCCCGCAAATTCCGGCCGGCGAGCCTTCGACCGTGCCTCTATAGCGTAGATTAAGTCCGCAAATCCTAAGCAGTCGGCCCGGTATCAGAGATTTCGGTCAGCCTGCTCGCGCAACTCCTCTCTCGCCACAATAACCCGCACGCAACGATTCTTGGAGGAATCATGACCACGGCCACGGAAACAAAACACACCAACGCACAGGGACTCGCGAAGCTCCCCAGCATCAAGACGACTTTGCCCGGACCCAAGGGGCAGGAAGTAATCGCCTATGACAAGAAGTTCATGTCGCCCTCGCTGACCCGCGACTATCCGCTGGTTGCGGACCACGCTTATGGAGCGATCGTCGAAGATCCCGATGGGAACAAGTTCCTGGACTTCGCCGCGGGCATCGCGGTGTGCTCTACAGGACATTGCCATCCCAACGTCGTCGCCGCGATTCAAAAGCAGGCCGCTGAGCTGATTCATATTGCGGGAACGGATTTCTATCATCGCCACATGCCCATGTTGGCGGAGCGGTTGGCCGCGACGATGCCCAGCTCGCACAAGTGGAAAGTCTTCTTCGGCAATAGCGGCACCGAAGCAGTCGAAGGCGCGATGAAACTAGCGCGTTATCACACCAAGCGCGACAAAATTGTGGCGTTCTATGGATGCTTCCACGGCCGGACGTTCGGCTCGCTCTCGCTGACCGCCTCCAAGAGCACCCAGAGAAAAGGTTTTGGCACGCTACTGGGCGGAATCGAACATATTCCGTATCCGTATGCCTACCGTTGCCCGCTGGGACACACGAATGAAACGTGCGGCGCTGAGGTGATTGAGCTGTTGGAGCAACAGATCTTCAAGCGCCTGTTTGCGCCGGAAGAAGTGGCGGCGATTATCGTCGAGCCGATTCAGGGCGAAGGCGGATTCATCCCCGCCCCTGCATTCTTTTTGCAAGAGCTGCAGAGAATTTGTAACAAGCACGGGATCATGCTGATTCTGGACGAAGTGCAAGCCGGAATGGGCCGCACGGGAAAGATTTGGGCCTACGATCATGCCGGGATTACTCCAGACATCGTTTTGACCGCAAAGGGAATTGCCAGCGGAATGCCCATCAGCGCATTCATCGCCAAGGAAGAAGTGATGAACTGGAAGGTCGGCTCGCACGGAACGACCTATGGCGGAAATCCGGTGTGCGTGGCGGCAGCGCTGGCGACGTTAGACCTCGTTGAAGGCTCGTTGATGGCTAATGCCGATAAGATCGGAAAGTATATCTTCAGCAAGATTGGTGATTGGCCGAAGCGCTTCAAAATTGTCGGCGACGTTCGCGGCAAGGGGCTGATGATCGGCTCGGAATATGTACGCGATCAGAGGACCAAGGAAAAAGCTCCGGACCTGCGCGACAAAGTTGTGGATACAGCCTTCCACAAGGGATTGTTGACTCTGGGCTCGGGCGAGAATTCGATTCGCATGTCGCCTCCGCTGATCATCGATCAGGAGCAAGCCGATTGCGCGATTCGCATCATGGAAGAGAGCATCGCGGAAGTCGAAAAGTCGCTGTAGTACACCCTGAACGGCAATTACGAGAACCGGTCTGAGGCCCACACATCGACACGGCGCTGAGGGTCTACCCTCACAAAATGAGTTATACTCTGATTTAGTATTCAGAGAGTAACTTGTGATCCCAATTGCCGCGCGAGTCGGATTTGCCATCGTCAAATGGAAAGCCAGGCACGGCCTGCCTCAGCCCTCTTCCGAACTGCCGGACGAGAAGATGGAAGCTTTGGGAGTCGGAGCGCAGGGCGAGCGCTACGCTTACTGGTATTTGCGACGGCTCGGCTACATATTTATCGCCCGAAACTACATGCCCGCCCACAGCCAAGGGCGAAATCGATCTGGTGGGTTACGACGGCGAAACACTTGCCTTTGTCGAAGTGCGGACGCGGGCAGCGGTAAAGGGCAAGACTGCCTTACCGGAATTGAGCATCACTCGAGACAAACATGAGGTGTTTGTGCGCACCGCAAATCAATTCTTGCGCGAATGGCACATTGCCGAATGCCCTGTACGTTTCGATGTAGTGGCCATAGATGACAGGGCAGGTGCACCCCCGGTGGTCAGACTGCACAAAGATGCCTTGAGTCCCGAGATTCGCCGGCCGTACCTGTCGCGGATCTAGTCCATCGCTGTTTTCCTCCTGGTGTGCCGATGCGCACTTCCTGTTTGCGCCAGTCGATGTACAATACACAGTTTGCAGTTGCTGCTCGCCCGGGATGTGGGCGAACGATTGGACGGAGGGCCACTTGCCGGAGTTACGAAAAGATCCGATTACGGGGAGATGGGTGATCATCTCGACGGAGCGCGGAAAGCGCCCGATGGATTTTTTGCGCGAGAGCGTATTCCCGGGGCCGCCTGTGAATTGCCCCTTCTGCCCAGGAAACGAAGCGAAGACCCCGCCCGAAATTCTGGCTTACGGCCGAAACGGTGGAGGAGCAAATACGTCGGGATGGTCGATACGCGTGGTGCCGAACCGCTTTCCGGCGTTGGGAATTGAAGGCGAGCTGGATCGCGAAGGCGAGGGATTGTTCGACAAGATGAATGGAATCGGCGCCCACGAAGTGATTATCGAGACGCCGCAGCACCAGACCACGCTGGCCCAATTGCCACAGAAGGCCGTCGAAGATGTGTTCTGGGCCTATCGCGACCGCATGCTGGATTTGAAGAATGACAAGCGCTTCCGCTACGTGCTGATTTTCAAGAACCACGGAGAGGCGGCTGGTGCCTCGATCGAACATCCCCATTCGCAATTGATTGCCCTGCCGATCGTGCCCCGGCGCGTGCGCGAAGAAGTGGACAACTGCTGGCATTATTACGACGAAAAAGAGCGCTGCATTTTCTGCGACATCATCCGGCAAGAACGCGACACCGGCGAACGCGTCATCGGAGAAAACGAACATTTCATTACCATGGCCCCCTACGCCCCTCGCTTTCCGTTTGAGATGTGGCTCTTGCCGAAGGTCCACGGCTCGGCTTACGAAAATAACCAAAGCTCGATGTACGCAAGCCTGGCTCACATGATGAAGGATACCTTGATGCGGCTGGAAGCAGTTCTGGACCGGCCCGCGTATAACTTCATGATCCACACTTCGCCGATCGGTGAAGAAATCAACGATCATTATCACTGGCATATTGAGATCATTCCGAAGCTCACCAAGGTGGCGGGATTTGAATGGGGAACGGGATTCTACATTAATCCGACGCCTCCGGAAGAATCCGCACGCTTCCTGCGCGAAGCGCAGATTGAAGAACCAGCCAAGAAAAAGAAGTAGCGGCGTTTTCCTTTCGAAGGATGCAACACACTGTCATTTGGAACGCAGTAACCGCACACTGTCATTTCGAAAGACGCAACGACACTGTCACCGAGAAACAAGTAACCGCCCCAGACAATAGGCACACTCTCATTTCGACCGGAGGTTCGGCTCCTTTGCCGAACCGGAGTGGAGAAATCCCTCTTCGTTCTCGCGCCAAACTGCCAACGGCGTTTAGCTTGCCTATAACGGAATTGAACGCAATCCCAATAATGTGCGGCAACGGCGCTGACAGGGCCGTTGAGTTTTCGCTATACTTGTAAGCTTGAGGCGCGGTACCCAAGTGGTAAGGGAGAGGTCTGCAAAACCTTTATGCGTGGGTTCGATTCCCACCCGCGCCTCCAATCATTTCGTTGTGGAATGAAGCAGTACAGCCAGCAAATTTCTCATGTCCTTCCCGCGTATCTCACCAGAGCTCCAGGTCAAGGGTTCGTTCTTCCATCCATTGGTCAAGTGGGCATCACTGTCTTGTCTTGTGGCCCTGATTATCAGTGCCAGATTGCTTTTGGCATCTGACAATGCTATTTCGGTGAAGATTGTTGATGCTCATACCGGAAAACCGATCCGAAGGGCCTCAGCGTCCATAACCAAATGGAACAAAGATCAAGTTCAGTTTCTTTCTACCGGGAAGAGCAATAACGAGGGGCTCATCGTTTTTCGACTGTCTGATCCACTTCCAGAAAGAATAGGTATTGATTTAGTAGATCTCGGGAATTGCTCCGACTTAGCCTTCCCTACAAAAGAGATTCTGCAAAACGGCTTGCTTTCAGAAAACAAGTGCGCGGCACAGAGCCCGCGAGCTTCGTTGGTGCGTAAACCTGGAGAACTCATAATCTTTGCAACAGAAATATCATTCTGGAAAAAACTTAGGATAGAGCTTCTGTAGCAGTGTGCAGCTCCCAGTCTTGGCTGACTCTTGCGAAAAAACAGAATGCATAGCCCGTTAAGAAGCCGAAACTATGCATGTGATTGTGTTGGGCGGGTGGCCCGGGATGAAAGATGCAAACTCATCGACAGGGAAACCGTAGCGAGAATAGCGCTGCATCAAGTCGCGCGAAAGTAACGTGAAGCGGAGATGCTCTGATTTCGCCAAAATACTATGATTTGTTCGTTCAGAAATTTCGCTACGGGCCACTCGCCAGTGGACCGTAAAAGGGCAGGAGCGCTTTCCAGCCCTCGGTTTCTCACTTAGTGTTTTTGCAACGATTGATGCAGGGTTTCCAGATTTTGTGGACGCACCCGAACAACACCGCCTCGCGGGCTGTCAATATCCGCTATTAAAGAAAACGATATGGACACAATGAGCGGCAAAACGAGGAGCAGAGATGTTTTGGCTTCACCGCGACGCGCACCGTAGCCGATCAACAGGTTGCTACAGATTGCGATTGTCACCATCAGGGCCCATGCCGCGCTAGGAATGCGGTTCCACCAAGCGGCTTGTGTGTATCCCTGGGAGTTCAACACATCGTTCATGCCCGAAGCCGCCAGCGCAACCACTTGGGTCGGCATTGCCTGCGCCGGGCCTTGTACCGCGCTCCATAAATCCGCCTGGAGTTGAGCTGTGGCGACATCGACCTCTTCAAGCTGACGGTCATCCCGAGTTTCATAGAACAATACACGCTGATCGATATATTTCCTTAACAACGCCCGCACTTTCACGGCGTCGGCGGGTGGCAGAAAGTCTGCTCGGACATATTCCGTCCCGATTGCGTTGGCTTCGGCCTCCTCATAGTTCTTTCGCTGATCGTACCTGCTGCTGGCCATGGAGAAACTAAAACCGATAATAAGGCCCAGCAGCGTGAGCGCCGCCGTCACAACCAATCCAAAATTTTCACCATCGTGCTCCTCGTTGTTCCGTCGCTTTTTCCGAAAGAACGCCCCAATCCGGGCCGAAAGCCATAACACCACCAGGGACAAAACCAAAACGACGAACGGGTACCTCATGACTTCGCTCATATGCCGCGATCTCCTGTACTGCACTTGTCAATCTACAGCATGTTTCAAATACCGAACGAATTGTCATCATCGCCTGCCCCGGGTCTTGATGGCCGCAACCCGAGAAGTGGGTAACGCCGGTCGCCTGAGGAGGCGCGAACTGAGGGCGCTGCAAAAAAGTGCCGCAAGTACGAAGATTTTCGTTGACACTACGAATGGCTTCGTAGTAGGGTCCTGCATGGCCATACATCAAACGCAAAAACCGACCGCCTCCGAACTGGAAATCCTCCAGGTGCTGTGGGAACGCGGCCTGTCGACGGTTCGTGAAGTTCATGAGCGCCTGAACGAGAAGAGACCAATGGGCTACACCGGCGTCTTAAAGCTCATGCAGATCATGACCACCAAAGGCGTCGTCCGGCGGAACGAACAGCAACGCGCCCACGTATATGAAGCGGTACAACCTGCCGAAGCCACCAAGCAGCAATTTGCGGTGGACGTTCTGGAGCGGGTCTTCGACGGATCAGCCAGCGAATTGATGATGCATGCTCTGGCCGGGCACAAAGCAACCAAGGAAGAGATGGAAGAACTGCGCCGCTTGCTGAAGGAATACGAAAGGAAACTACGATGAACTCGCTCAGTCATCTGCTTTCGCCCGAGGTCATGAGATTGATGGCGCTGACGCTGCTGCATTTTCTGTGGCAAGGGACAGCGCTGGCAGCCGTAGCCTATGCCGGGATGATGGTGTGCCGAAGCGCCTCGACGCGATACATCGTTGCCGTGGCCATGCTGGTGATAATGGCGGCGGCTCCGGCAATTACCTTTATAACGTTGCTGGAGCAGGGCAGTTCCTCGGCCCCCTATGGACGAGATCATGCGTCGATGGTGCCGCAAGGAATTTCGCTGGGTTCTGCACCCGCGCTCGAGAAATTCAGCGGAGCCGATCACGTAATTCTATGCCTCCGTATTTTATGTGGCTGGTGGAGATCTGGTTTGTCGGGGTGATGGGATTCAGTTTACGTTCCGCGGGAGGGGTGTTGGTGGTGGAACGGTTGCGCCGCAGAGAAGCGAAGCCAGTGAGCGAAGAGTTGTTGGCAATGTGCAAGATCCTGCAAGAAAAAGTGGGCGTGAAACGAGTGGTCAGTTTCTGCGAATGCGTCAGGCTGGAGGCGCCCGCGGTTGCTGGATGGTTACGACCCGTTGTGATGTTGCCGATCTGCACCTTGACGGGATTGAACGAGGAACAATTGTCTTCAGTAATTGCCCACGAACTGGCGCACATTAAACGCCTCGACCCACTCGTGAATTTATTCCAGATTGGTGTGGAAACATTGCTGTTCTATCACCCCGCGTCTGGTGGCTGAACAAGCGGATTCGCGAAGAACGGGAAAATTGCTGCGACGATATAGCGGTCGAAGTCTGCGGAAGTCCCTTGGCCTACGCGCACGCACTGGCGCGCATGGCGGAATCGCAGGTGTCGCCGCGATTGCTTCTGGCGGCGAACAGCAGGCCGCTGGCGGCTCGCGTCGCCCGGCTTGCTGGGCATGGAGAAAAAATCTGCCAGTATGCGCGGTGCGGATTTGTCATTGGGAGTTCTGTGTCTTTCGGCGGCATTGCTGGCCGCCGGGGCGTTTGTCGGAGTAGCTCGCAACGTTCACGCGCAGCCCCTCGTGCCATGCGGCAACAGAAAATGCGGCGCGGGCTATCTTGAAGAGCAATCGCGCCGAGTGGAGCATCGCTGGGGCGTGATCTTGCGGCATCCCTTGGCGGAAACGTTGCGGCGTCGCTCAAGCACAATATCGAAGCGACGATTTCGCGCAATCTGGAGTCTCACACACAGACGTCCAATTCCGCGCCGGTTGCGGCACAAAGCGAATCGTCCAGCTATATCGATGGATTAAAGGCCGCCGGACTGGAGAATTTGACCGTCGATGAAATCATTGGCCTGAAAGTGCAAGGCGTGACACCAGAGTACGTTAAGTCGATGCGGGAACTCGGACTGCATGTCGATGCTGACGGAATCATCGGAATGAAAGTCCAGGGAATTACTCCGGAATATGTCCGCGAGATGCGCGCTGCGACCGGAGAGACCTTGGATGCCGACGACTTGGTTGGCATGAAAGTACAAGGAATCACTCCTGAATACATAAAAGAAATTCGCGAAATGGGGCTGAAAGCGGACTCAGGGGACTTGATCGGACTTAAGGTGCAGGGAGTGACCCCGGAATATGTTCGCGAAATGCAGAAGATCGATCCGAAACTGGACGCCGGCGAGTTGATTGGAATGAAAGTGCAGGGAATCACGCCAGAGTACGTGAAAGAGATAAAGGCGCTGGGACTGCAGCCCGACGCAGGGGAATTGATTGGCTTGAAAGTGCAGGGAGTTGACGCGGAATACCTGAAGAAGATGCAAGCGGCTGGATTCAAACTCGACGTAGGAGACGCGATTGGCGCAAAGGTCATGGGAGTGACGCCGGAATTTGTTGAAAAGGCGCGCAGCCACGGCTTCAAGAACCTGACTTTGCACCAATTGATTGGCTTGAAAGAAACCGGCGTTCTGGACGACGCGAAACAATAATCAGAAACGAGGAGACGGACGATGAATCGACGCGAAACGCTACTGGTGTGCGTGGTGATCTTTTGCGGGCTGCTGGGAGGATGGATTTCTCGCGCGGCCGAGGAGCATAAGGGCGATTGGACGCTGATGCGTTCTGATCAGCCTGGCAAGGTCGATTTCGCCTTTATCGAGCACCGGCATGGCGGAAGCTCGCATCATGAATCCAGCTGGCCTCTCAGCGTGTTTGTGGGGCTGGATGTCAGTAAGCCGGGAAAACAGAGTGTGAAGTTCACCATCACCCGGGACGCCGGAAAATTTGATTGCGAAGGTTACTTGGAGAATGGCGAAGGTGCCGGTTTTTTTCATTTTATTGCAGACGCGAAATACCCGGCAGAACTGAAGTCGCTCGGTTATGGTGGAATCGATGAAGAAAAGCAGTACGAAATGGCCGTAATGGATGTGAGTCTGAACTTCGCGCGAGAAATGAAGGGGCAAAGGTTGGAAGGGCTGGATACCGATAAGCTGATCGCGTTTCGGATTTTTGGCATCGATGCGGAGTTCATCCACGCACTGCGGGCGGCAGGATTGGATGCCAGGGACTGCGACAAATTAGTGGCATTCAAGATCCACGGAGTCACCCCGGAGATGGTGCAGTTCCTGAAAAAAGCTGGATATCAGCCCGATGAAGATACGCTGGTGGCAATGCGAATTCACGGGGCTACTCCCGAATGGATGAAACAGTTGCAGGATGCTGGTTATGCGCACGTGGATTTGCAGCAATTGATCGCCTTTCGCATTCATGGAGTTTCGCCGGAATTTATCGAGCAACTCCAGGGTCTGGGCTACAAGCATCCCGAGCCAGAGCAACTGGTAGCGATGCGAATACATGGCGTGACGCCGGAATACATCTCCAATCTGAAATCGCACGGGATGCATGATTTGAGCATCGACCAGCTAGTGAGTTTGCGAATCCAGGGAATTAACTAGCGGGAAGACATTTTCGAGGATCAGAAAGGGCGAGCCAATTGGTTCGCCCTTTTTTTATTTGGGCGGGATAGCACTGAGCACAAGTGAATCGGCTGGGGACGATCAGTTCCAGGCCGGAACAGTCAGTCATTCCAAGAAAAAACTAATCTAAGAAGTCGAGTGTTTGCAGCAACAGAAAAAGTACGCTGTGAACCGAGTGGTGTGCGCATTGCATTGGAAGTGAGTTAGTGGTTTGGGACAGGTGTGGACCGAATGCGCATGACAGCAAGCATGAATTGCGCCCGGCGAGAGTGATGGAAACCAAAAAAAGCCGTGGCTGGCGCTACCGAATGCCAAAAATCGCAGCGGTGCTTCTGCATTTCTGCCTCGGGTATGGATATGCCGAGCGCGCTTACGGGCAATCTGCCTCGGATGAGTATCGCATGAAAGCAATTTACCTCAGGAAGCTACCGACCTTCGTGGAGTGGCCGTTGCAAAACAAGGGTAAACAGGGAGAGTGGTCCAGCGACGATTCACGTATGCGTTGCCGGGAACTATTCCTTCGGAGTGTTCTTGGGACAGGAAGCAGTGAAGGCGAGTGAATCTGGCCAGAAGATGGACGTGCGCCATTTGGACAAGAGCGCGGAATGGAAGGGATGCCAGGTCCTGTTCGTGAGCCGTTCAGAAGAAAAGCACTACGGAAAGATCTTGGAGGCGCTCAAAGGCGGCAATGTGCTGACCGTGGGGGAAACCGCCGAATTTCTAGAATCAGGCGGAATCGTGGAGCTCTGTTTTGAAAATGGCCGCATGCAATTTGAAGTGAATCTTGCTGCCGCACGAACCGCGCAATTGAAAATTGATGCCAGATTGTTGGCAATGGCAAAGCGCGTAATACGGGAAAAGGAGCGAGTGGGAAGCTGAGATGCAATTTCTGAGAAGGAGCCCGCTGAAATATCAATTGGTGCTGCTGACACTGGTAAGCAGCGGCATGGGGTTAATCGTAGCTCTGGCGGCATTCCTCCTCTACCAGGACAGAACGATTCGGGAGCACAAGCTGGAAGAAATGGAGTCCGCCGCGGACCTGATCGAGGTGAACAGCACCGCGGCACTCGCGTTTGAGGATGCAGGGGAGGCTGTGCGAGTGCTTTACGCCCTAAGAACCGTGAAAAATATCCGGGAAGGATTATTGTATCGGCCAGACGGCCGGGTATTCGCCAAGTATCAGAGAGAAGACTACGTCGTTGTCGTGCCGGATCGCGTCAAGGTTACAGATGAACGCGTGGAATGGGCGAAGGATCACCTGGGCACCTTCCGTCCGATTTATTTGGAAGGACGACGAATAGGCTACCTGTATTTAGAGGCCGATCTGGAGGACCTGAAAGAAGAAACGAAAAACGCCGAGTTGCTGGCCTTTCCGCTGTTCAGCGTCACGTTGTTGTTGACTGCGTTGATGACCTTGCGCCTGCAAAAAGCAATTACCAACCCGATTCGCCAGTTAGCGGGAATCGCGCGCCAAGTGGCCGACGTTAGGAACTATTGCGTGAGAGCAGGTACAGAGGGCGGACCGGAACTCTACCAATTGGGCGTCGATTTCAACCATATGCTGGAGGAAATTGAGAATCGGGATCGCGCGTTGCGGGAAGCTAAGGAGTTGCTGGAACAAAGAGTGAGCGAACGGACGCAGGCACTGGGCCAGGAGATCGCGGAGCGGCGAAAAGCAGAATCGTTGTTGAAAGAGAGTGAGGAGCTGTTTCGCGCAATGAACAATGCCTCTCCCGTAGGGATGGTCTCCGTTGGCAAGGACGGGAAAATCCGCCAGAGCAATCCGCATTTTTTGAAGATGTTCGGTTATACCCTGGAAGATTTAAAGGGAAACAGCCTCGACGATCTTCTTGTGCCGGAGGACATGAAAGAGGCGGCACGCTCCATCAACAACCAGGTAAAAGAAGGCCGCACGGTTCACCGAAAGCTCAAGCGGCGGAGCGAACGACGGCAGACTATTGGACGTGGAGGTTTTCAGCGCGCCCCTCCTGTTTGAACAGGAAGTGCAGGGACAAATTGCGGTATATGTGGATATCTCCAGGAGAGTGGCTACTGAAAAAGCGATCAGGGAAAGCGAGGAACTTTTCCGCACTGTTAGTGCCACAGCCCCGATAGGAATTTTCAAGTCCGATGCACAGGGAAGATATGTCTATGTGAATCAAAGATGGTCGGAAATGAGTGGCAGGAGTGCGGAAAGCGCGATGGGTATGGGTTGGCTGGAAGCCGTGCACCCGGAAGACCGCGATCAGATGATGAGGCTTTGGACTTCCGGAACGGCGATGGGGCTCGAACTACAGGATGAAGCCAGGTTTTTGACTCCTGACGGATTGACCAACTGGATTCACTGGCAATCGCGGGCGTTGCATGCAGCCGATGGAAGTGTGCTGGGATATGTCGGAATAATGGAAGACATCACCAAACGGCGAGCCGCAGAACAGCGATTAATCGAAGCAAAGCAAGCCGCGGAACAGGCCAACGAAGCCAAAAGCCAATTTCTGGCGAACATGAGTCACGAAATACGCACGCCGATGAACGGAATATTGGGGATGGTGGATCTGGCGCTGGAAACGGAAATGAGTGCAGAGCAGCATGAGTATCTCGTGATGGTGAAAGGATGCGCTGAGTCATTACTGGACATCATCAACGAAGTGCTGGATTTCTCAAAAATAGAGAATGGAAAAATCGAATTGGAATCCATTCCGTTCTCCCTGATTGATTGCGTTGAGAAGGCCCTGCAGCCGGTGGAAATCCGTGCGCGAGAAAAGGGGATTGATCTGGAGTGGTTTATAAGCGGAAACCTGCCGGAATTGCTGGTGGGAGATCCAACACGGTTGCGCCAAGTATTGATCAACCTGCTTGGGAATGGAGTGAAGTTTACGCAAAAAGGCAGCGTGGTCTTGCAGTTGGAGTGCGCGGATTTCAATGGAAGCGAAACGAGAGTGCGGTTCGCCGTGAAAGATACGGGTGTGGGAATCCCCGAGCAAAAGCAAAAGACAATTTTTGAAGCGTTCCGACAATCGGATTCTTCGGTTACACGAGAGTTTGGAGGCACCGGGCTGGGACTCTCGATTTCTGACCGCATCGTGAAGCTGATGGGAGGAGCAATTGCCGTCGAGAGCAGCCCCGGCATAGGAAGCGCCTTCTCTTTTGAATTGAAGTTCCCGAAATACATGAAAGAAGTGGTGGAGTCAGCAGAAGGGAACAAACCGGAAGAGCTGCCCGCAGCCAGAGTCTTATTAGTCGAAAGCCGTGCAAGCGGGCGTGACTTAGTTAAGTGGCTGATGACGCGCTGGGGACTTCAAGTGGATGTAGCGGGAAATGAGAGCGAGGCGAAGCAACTGATTGCGAAAATCGGACCGCATA
Organism: Candidatus Acidiferrales bacterium; assembly: GCA_963837885.1. Taxonomy (GTDB): domain Bacteria; phylum Acidobacteriota; class Terriglobia; order Acidiferrales; family UBA7541; genus Acidiferrum. The sequence continues at coordinate 160,585 of CAWIPD010000029.1, forward strand.
AGGTCACCTATGCGGTTGCGCTGGTCGACGAGAGCATCGCAATCGATGGTGGAGCAGATCTCATTGGGGAATTACGAAGACGAGCCTCCGCGGGAGCCACGGCCATCATCCTTTTGTCGCCGCTACTGGAATTCAAGCCAAAGTTTCAGAGCCGTAACGCTGAAATATTCGGAAGACTGACGAAACCAATTCGTCACCAGGCCCTGAAACAATGTCTCCTCGCCGCGCTCACCCGCAGTCAGTCCAAAGTATTGGATGAAAGCCCAAGGTCTCATGAGGCGACCGCAGGATGTCTGAGAATTTTGCTGGCGGAAGACAACGAGGTGAATCAGAAACTGGAAATGCGGATCCTCGAAAATATGGGGCACCATGTTGTCCTGGCCAGAAATGGGGCGGAAGCTTGCGAGTCCTGCAAGCGGGAACGATTCGACCTTGTGCTGATGGATTTACAGATGCCGGTAATGGGTGGATTGGCGGCCACGCGCTTGCATCAGGAAACGGGAGGAAGAGACCGGTGAGCACGTGCCTATCCTGGCGATCACCGCCCATGCCGCGGCGCACGATGAAGTGCGATGCAGAGAGGCAGGCATGGATGGATACATCACCAAGCCAATTCGACGAGAGCAAATGGCCAAAGAGATCGAACGAGTGATAACAAAGGCGCGGGTGGACAAAAAGAAACTGGTGACAGCTGAGACCGAAAGAGCAACCGCCTGCTGAATGGAATATGGGCGAAATATTGGAACGCGTAGATGGCGACCAAGAATTTTTGAGGGAACTACTGGCGATGTTCCTGCAAGATAGCCGAACGAATATGGAGAACGCCCGTGCCGCTTTAGCGGCAAGTGAATGGAAGGAGCTGTCTCGCGTCGCACACGCGCTGAAGGGAATGCTGAGAAATCTGGCAATGAGCAGAAGTGCGGAAATTGCGGCGGAGTTGGAGGCGGCGGCAAAAGATGGCAGGAAGCCGGAAGCGGAAGAACTTTTAGAAAGGTTGGGGCTAACTATAAATGGCGCTTTGCAGCAGGTGCAGGCTCATTTGGCCGAGGTGATCGTATGAAAATCCTGGTCGCGGAAGATGATGCGATTTCCCGTCTACTCCTCGAGCGGACGCTGGAAAAAGTGGGGTACGAGGTGACGGCCGTCAACAACGGCCGGGCGGCGTTGGAAGAATTGAATGCCGAGGATCCTCCCCGCTTGGCCTTGCTGGATTGGGTGATGCCCGAAGTGGACGGCGTTGGCGTATGCAGGACGGTTCGGGGAAGCAAGCATTTAAATTACACCTACTTGATTTTGCTTTCTTCGAAGGAGAGTAAGAAGGACATCGTGCAGGGATTGGAGTCCGGCGCCGATGATTATTTGACGAAACCATTCGATCCCGAAGAGCTGAAAGCCCGGTTGAGGGCGGGAGAGCGAATCCTGGAACTGGAAGATCGCCTGGTTGATGCGCGAGAGAGTATGCGTTTTCAGGCCACCCACGACCGCCTGACCTCGCTATGGAATCGGGGAGTAATCGAGGAATTGCTCTCACGGGAAATTCATCGCTCGAAGAGAGAAAAGAGTTGCACGGCGGTGATGATGTGCGACCTGGACCATTTCAAAGGAGTAAACGACAAGCACGGTCACGCTGCGGGCGATGACGTCCTGAGAGAAGTATCCCGGCGCTTGCATGCGGCAGTGCGCTCCTACGATATGGTGGGCAGGTATGGGGGCGAAGAATTTCTCGTCGTGCTGAACAAATGTGATCCGAATTGTGCGCTGACGAGGGCGGAAAGTCTTCGAACTACGATAGCCTCTAGGAAGATGAGAGCGGCGGGCAGTTCGCTCACGGTGACGATGAGCGTAGGTTTGGCGCTCTCCAGCGACTTTGAAACGTGCAGCGTGGAGGAGATCATCCACCATGCAGACTTGGCTCTTTACGCGGCTAAAGCTGCGGGAAGAAATTGCGTGAGGATGGCCCTGCCAAATCGAAAAGATGTGCCCACGCCTGGGTCAGAAGAACCGAAAGAGACGCCGGTTTTAGAGCACTAAGACAATTTAATCATCCACGAAATACAAAAAACTGGCGGAGCTGCGTCTACTTGCCTTTCTCCATCATGGCGCGCATCGCGGAACTCGATCCGGGGGCGCGCTTTTCGCGCCAAAGTTCCAGCCGCTTACAGGTTTCTTCAATGGCTTCAAACAGATGAGGATTTTTGAAAACGGCCCGCCACGTCGGCACAACGGAGCGCATGCGGTCCCAGACCACCCAGATTTCGCCATTGCTTTCGAAGAATAGCTCGTCGTTGATCAGATTGCGGTTGACGATGCTGGCCACCATGTCCCAATAGCTGATGACCATGCGGATGTAGGTATTTTCCTGGCTGCCCTGCGGATATTTCTGCATCATTTCTTCCGGAGTCGCGGCATGAAAATGTTCCACAAACCAGGCCCGAGCTTCGCGCAAACGCGGTTCGCGGCGCAAATCGTAAAGGCGAAGCATCAAGTTCACTTCTTCATACGTTACTTGTGACATCAGAGAGTCTCCTTATCATGAAGCGGACGGAACCGGAGGGACAGTTTCCCGAGAGGCGGGGTTAACCAGTTCCAGTCGCTGGACAGAAGACAGCGGAATATTCTGTCTTTGAAATTCGAGTTGGATACGCCGGCGGAGTTCACGAGCCACATCATCCTGGCGAGACGGAGCGGTGCGAACCTGAATGCGCACTGTGGAGGAGTGTTGATCATAGGACTGCAGACCGAGAATGCGGGGGCCGTCCACCAGGGCTTGAGACCACGACGCGTCGTTGCGCAAATCGGCTACTGCCGCTTCGATAGACTGAAGTGCCAGCTCTTGTGGCACAAGCGGCGACACGCTGACATCCACAAAGGCCTGCGACCAGTCACGGCTCAGGTTGGCCAGGGTCCGGATGTCACCGTTGGAAAGAGTAACCATAGCGCCACGCGGATCTCGTACAACCGTGCGGCGCAGCGTGAGATGTTCAACGCGACCGACGGTATCGCCGACCTGAATGGTGTCACCGACCACGTACTGGTCTTCGAGAATAATGTAGAAGCCGGTGATAATGTCGCGTACCAGATTTTGCGCGCCGAATCCGACGGCCAAGCTGGCCAAGCCGGCGAGTGCGGCTACCGGCGTGACATTGATGCCAAATTCCTGTGCCGCCGTGAGCAGCGCTATGGCCCAGACTATTTTGCTGCCGGCACTGAACACGACTCCAGACAGCGTGCGCGTCTGCTGTTCGCGCGCCTGAGCCGCCCGAGTTTGCGTGGCCGCGGGTTTGATGATCAGCTTCGTCACCACGCGTAAAAGGCGGTTGAGAAGTAGCGCGACCAGGAAAATAATAAAGAGGTGCAGCAGGTTGGCCATCGAGAATTCGGGAAGGTTGGTCAGGAATGTAGACATAATCGTTGCTGGAGGGTGAGTATAGCATCGGTGGGAATCAGATGCAGGTGCGTCCGCAAGGTTTGGTGTGGATTTGGAAAAGAGCGAGGAGGGGCCCGGTGGATACGCGAAGAGGGTTTATTGCAGGACTGGCAGTGAGCGGAGTCATAGCGGGATTGAACCTGGTGCCACCGGCAAAGCCGGGTCAAGCGCCCCAATCGCCAATGGCGCCTCAAGAAAAAAGCAACCCGCCAGATACCATGCCGGAAAATCCGAATGCTCCTTCGGCCGAAAAGCACATGTTGGATCAGAACGAGAAGGACATAAAGAAAAAGGTAGACCGCTTGTATGAACTCGCAACCGAACTGAAGGCCGAAGTCGATAAGACCGACTCCACCAAAGTCCTTTCGCTAACCATACTGAAGAAGACGGATGAAATCGAAAAGCTCGCGAAAGAAATTCATGGCCGTGCAAAAGGATAGGATTGATAGCTGCTTGATTGCACGGATTGAGTGCGAACCGCGTGTAATCCCACGAATTGATAAAGAGTGGCCAAGGCTAGCGGGAAACGCTAAAATGAAAGAGTCGCAAGCACAGTTGCTCCACTGCGCGCCCGTAGCTCAGCTGGATAGAGCGCTTGCCTCCGAAGCAAGAGGTCGGGCGTTCGAATCGCCCCGGGCGCGCCACTTTTTTTTAATCCACTCCCATTTCTATTTTGTTCGCCTTTAGACACGGATCATTCCCCGTAACGCCGTTACGACGCAACAGTTCGACAAGCAGAAGCTGCATCTTCGGTACTACCTCCAACTGCAGCCAATTCGTTGTGCACCCTGGCGTAAAGGAGTACCATGCAACCTCCCCGCGCAGCACATCTGGGGGTTGCTTCGATGACTGTTTTTGAGGTGCCGTAATGAAGACCAGGCCCTTCCCAGTGGCATTGAGCGCAGTTCTCCTCCTTTTCTCAGCGGCGATTGCGAGCGCCCAGGACCTGCAACTCCATGTGACCTATGTTTGCAGCGGAGAGAAAATCTTTATCGATAGCTGCAATATTCGCGATCTCTCGGATACGGCCACTTGCAGCGTGGCTCATCCCGACAAAATTCTCGCGAACGGGCTGATGTCCTACACCAATGCGACACGCGGCGCTTTGAAGAAACTGCTTCCCACCTGCAAACAACCCTCGGCCGATGAAGTAGCGCGAACAAAAGCCTTTCAGAAAAAAGTGGACACGGCGCAAGCTGCAAAAGAAAAAGCAGCCAACGATGAAAATGACGCGATTGAAGCGCGTGCGCGGGCCGTGATTACCGGTAAAAAGCCGCAAACGCCAGATGAACGGGCCATGGCCAGGTGTATCAGCTCGGGAAGGCTTCCCGCCAGTTGCACGGGTAACGCGTTGCTGGGAGCGTTTTCCCAGATGCTCACTTCGGTCCTTCCCACGGATTCCAATGAGGCCACATCCGCCGCAAATCTGGCCGGACCGAAGATGGCCGGTGTGTTCCAGGGAGCGGGCAACTGGCGGATCGACTTCCTCGACCAGGGAGTTCTGGTCAATTGTTCCGTTCTCGCCCCCGATCAACATTTCTATAAGCTGGATTTCAAAACCGGTCATCCCACAATCACTATCGATACCAAACCGAAGCCCCTCGTTCTGACTCTTCGGAACGACGGGACAATCGTCGGTCCAGGCCCGTTCGTTCTCGATGGTGTCATTGCGTCGGGATCCTCAGGGGGCGGATCAACTCCGGGCCATACGGAGACAACAATGACCGCGCAGCAGCACACCGTCTCGCTCGACCCACGCGTGAGTGATCAAAACCTTAGCCTGCATCCCGAGACGCTAAGCAATACCGAAACCACCTATTCGACAACCTCCACCTACGTGCCGGGAACTTCCACTCCCTCTCACGCCAACTTCTCACCCAAGCGGGTGACTTGCCCGGCTCTAAACCTTTCTTCCAAAGGTGCGAGCGTGGGCATGGAGACCATGCAAACGGATCTCCTCAAGACTATGTTCGGTGGCGACAAGGGACCGCCCACTCCCCCGGGCCTTCGCATGCACGGGATCTACGCAGCCTCAACCGGCTTTAGCGTGCAGTTCTTCCCGGAGTCCGTCATTCTCGGCTGTGGCCCGGATGCCGCGCGTGCTTACCCGTATAAAGTGCTAGCGGAAGGGACGAATGCGGTGATCCAGATCAACGCGCCGGATCACCCGTTGACACTCTCCTTCAAGCCGGATGGTTCGCTCGATCCAGGCGGCAATGGTCCTTATCAAGTGCACGGGCGCATCATCACCGGCCAGGACAGCAATGACAACATGACGTTTGCTCCTATGGAACAGACGTGCAATCTTGCAATGCTCACTCCCAGTAAAACGATTCCTTCTGCTGGGGGTAATGCAGCAACGATAACGGCTTCCTCGTCGCCGGCTACTGCGGCAGCGACGAGCGCGGTGAATCCGGCAGGTCTAAAAACGGCGACTCCAGGTGCTCCGACAGGGAATGCGATCCTATCTCTAACTTCGGGATTTCCTGTGCAGCCGGGAGTTGCTAATCCACTTGCGGGGCATTCGTACATACTTTTACGAGACCCGCTTGCTGTGATTTTGACAAAAAGTGGAATTCCGGTTCCAGCGGGTTCAACTCCAATCAAAGTGATGGGCGCGACGTGCGCGGTGAAGACTCCCGATTGTCAGAAACTTGTCGCGGGGATCAACGCAGACTCTGCGTCGTTGACCAGGGCGGATGCGAACGGAAAAGCTGATATGCCAGGTGTGCCGCCCGGTGCTTATTTCCTGATGATTTCCACTCGACTAAACAATCAAACCTTATATTGGGGCTTCCAAGTGAACTTGAAGGCTGGGCCTAATCTTCTTACCTTGGACCAGCGAAATGCCGTAACGATCACGCCCACTTCGACGCAATGAATCTTTAGGTCGTGCTAGCGGCAGCCTGCGAGCTCAGCTTTCAGTCGCTCAAGAGCCGATCGACGATTCTCCAAACACTATAGGTTGAGTCAACAGCTTCAGCGCAGAACTGCGTGTTCCTGCAAAGTGGCCGCGAGGGATTCGGCCTGCTGCTTGCGTACGCACTCCATACCCGCGTCAATGGCCAGGTAATCGATTTCGAGAAGCTTCTGATTGTGGACTTTCGCCTTGAGAACGGCGGAGGCGGTTTCTTTAGAGAGTGTGTGAGTCAGTTCCAGAATCGCGCCAAGCATCACCATGTTCGTGGCTTTGGTGGTGCCCAATGCGTCGGCAATTTCCGACGCAGGGATGCAAACGATGGCTGCATGCTGCGTCGGGAATCCATCGGGCAATTTGGAGCTGTTGTAAAGGATTGTGCCGTGCGGCGCGACAGTGCTGGTGAACTTGTGCAGCGAGAGTTCGTTCATGGCCACCAGAATGTCAGGATGCTCCACCAGCGGTGAGCCAACGCGTTCGTTGTTGAGGCACACGAAACAATGCGCGCTGCCACTGCGCATTTCCGGGCCATAGGAAGGCAGCCAGCTTACTTCGCGTCCTTCGCGCATTCCCATTTCGGCGAGGATTTGACCGAGCAGAAGGACACCTTGTCCGCCGAAGCCTGCGATATTCAGGGAAAGATCAGCGTGCGGCTCTTTAGCAGCGACAGGGAGTGAAATTTCGTCCGTATTCTTTTCCATACCGAAAAGCTTCGGCACGGTAGTTTGTGGCACAACGTTCTCGGTGAACACCGGCTTGCTATCGCGGAAGACACCCAAGGGGAATACGGGGAGCATCTTCTCTTCCATCCATTTGCGAGAATCCTGTGGGGTCATTTTCCAGATGGTGGGGCAGGGCGAAAGGATTTCCACGAAGGTAAAGCCGGCGCGGTCATGTTGAAGTTGCAAAGCTTTGCGGACCGCCTTGCGGACCTTCATCAGATTTTTATTGTCGGTCAGCGCCACACGCTCGATATACACCGGCGCTTCTAGCGTCGCGAGCAGTTCGGACATGTGCAGGGGAAAACCTTCGTTGGAAGGCCTCCGTCCCCACGGTGAAGTGGAACTGGATTGCCCAACAAGCGTCGTGGGAGCCATCTGGCCGCCGGTCATTCCGTAAATGGCGTTGTTCATGAAAAAAATCGTAATTTTTTCGCCGCGATTGGCGGCATGAATGATTTCGGCGGTGCCGATGGCGGCGAGGTCGCCATCACCCTGATAACCGATGACCATGCTCTCGGGATTCGAGCGCTTTACCGCAGTGGCTACCGCGGGAACGCGCCCGTGAGCGGCCTGCACGTTACCCAAATCAAAATAATAATAGGCAAAAACCGAGCAACCGACAGGACTGACAAAAATAGTTCGATCCTGGCAGCCCAGATCCGTGATGGCTTCGGCGATCAGCTTGTGAACTACGCCGTGACCGCAACCCGGGCAATAGTGGGTCTGATGCTGCAGCTCAGACTTGCGCTCGAATTTGTCATAAAAAACCGGTGACTTCGATTCGATCACTTGGTATTCGTCCATGAGGCCACCTCTTGGCTGCGCAAAATCGCAGCAAAAATCAATGCTGAAAAACGGAGCGCCTAAACGCCCCAATCCGCGGTCATGCCCATGCGTTCATATAGTTGCTGGCAAACCTCTCCGGCCATGGGCACATTGCCACCGAAGCGTCCGAAGAATTCGACATCGACTCGACCATCGAGAGCCAGTCGAACGTCCTCCACGATCTGCCCCGTGCTCATTTCCACCACCAGAACCATCTGTGCATGACGCGCCGCGTGGCGCAGGGCCTCGGCAGGGAAGGGCCACAGTGTGATTGGGCGGAACAATCCCGCGCGCATTCCATCTTTGCGGGCCATGTCGACGACCGACCGCAGCACGCGCGAGGTAATTCCGTAACCAACTAGAAGGACTTCCGGTTCCTCGGCGCGGTAGAGTTCATAGCGCGCTTCCAGTTCTGCGGCTTTCCTGTATTTGTCCTCAAGATGGCGGATGTGCGCTTCGAGCAGATCCGGCTCAAGGAAAATGGAGGAGACCAGATTTTTCCTGGTTTCCGCAGTGCCACAGACTGCCCAGGGTTTTTCGGGAGCCACTGTTTCGCTGGCCTTCAGTTCGAGCGGCTCCATCATTTGGCCAATGAAACCATCCGTCAGGACGACAGCGGGATTGCGATAGCGATCCGCCAGATCAAACGCCAACATCGTGAGATCAGCCATCTCTTGCACGGAAGCGGGAGCTACGACGATATTTCTATAATTGCCATGGCCGCCGCCTTTGACGACCGCGAAATAGTCGCTCTGTTCCGGCGCGATATTGCCGAGTCCCGGGCCGCCGCGGACGACGTCAACAATGACGCACGGAAGTTCGGCGCCTGCCAGATAGGACATACCTTCTTGCATGAGGCTGAGTCCCGGGCCAGACGATGCCGTCATGACGCGCTTGCCGGCGGAAGCTGCGCCATACACCATGTTGATGGCGGCAACTTCGCTTTCCGCTTGCAGAAATGTACCGCCGACTTGTGGAAGATATTCAGCCGCGGCTTCGGCAATTTCGCTGGCTGGCGTGATGGGATAACCGTAATAGGAGCGGCAGCCGGCCAGCATCGCGCCTTTTACTACCGCAACATTTCCTTTACAAAGATGACGCATGGGACGCCTCCGAAGAAAGCACCGGTGCTTTGGGGACGATTAGTCGATACACAGTGATAGCCCCGGGCTCCGGGCAGGCATAAAAGCAGATGCCGCAGGCCGTGCAGTGTTCACCGGAATAATGCGCCGGGTGAACGCCATACGTGTTGAGTTCAGGTAAGAGCGACAGACATTTTGGCGGACAGGCATCGACACAGAGGCCGCAGCCTTTGCACTCCAGAGTATCGATGGTGACTTTGCCGCGTGCTGAAGTGGCCATGATTTAATTCTCCTGAAGAGCGGGGCGTTGCAGCCAGCGCGTCTTCTCGCAATACGCATACAGTTCTTCGCGAAACTTGGGATGAGCTATGGAGATCAGTGCTTCGGCGCGCTGGCGAATCGTTTTGCCATGCAAATAAGCGACGCCAAATTCGGTGACGATGTAATGCGCGGAGCCGCGCGAGGTAACCACGCCGGCGCCAGGGTCCAGCATGGGTGCGATGCGCGAGATTTCCCCATTCTTCGCGGTGGAGGGCATGGCGATGACAGGCTTGCCGCCTTTGCAATGAGAGGCCCCACGAATGAAGTCGACTTGGCCACCAATGCCGCTGTAGAAATACGTGCCGATGGAATCCGCGCAAACCTGGCCGGTCAGGTCGACCTGCAAAGCGGAGTTGATGGCCACCATTTTGTGATTTCTGGAAATGATGTAAGGGTCGTTGGTGTAGCTGCTGGGATGAAACTCAAACATGGGGTTATTGTCGACAAAGTCGAAGAGCTTCTTGGTGCCCAGAACGAATCCCAGAATAATTTTCCCGCGGTGAATCGTCTTCATGCTGCCGTTGATGACCCCCGATTCGATCAGCGGTACGGCGCAATCGCTGAGCATCTCTGTGTGGATCCCCAGATTCCGGTGATTCGCCAATTCCAGCAGCACCGCATCGGGAATGGCGCCGATTCCCAGTTGCAGAGTCGAGCCCTCTTCCACAAGGCCGGCAACATTCTTGCCAATCGCATGATGGATCTCTGTGATGCGCGCGGGTTTCAATTCGCACAGCGGGCGAGATACCTCCACTACGGCATCCAGATCATCTACGTGAATGAAGCTGTCGCCAAAAGTGCGGGGCATCTGGTCGTTAACTTGTGCGAGAACGAATTTTGCGTAGCGCGCCGCGCCCAGCGTGGCCTCCACCCCAACACCGAAACTGCAGAAACCGTGCGCGTCTGGCGGAGAGACCTGGATGAGTGCGACGTCCAGCGGCATCTCATCGGACTCGAAGAGATCTTCAACCTGGCTGAGAAAAACTGGTGTGTAATCGGCGCGACCTTCGTTGATCGCTTGGCGCACATTGCCGCCAATAAACATCGCGTTGTGGCGGAAGTGTCCTTCCATCTGGGGGGCGATGTAATCCGCGCGGCCAACGGTGAGCAGGTGCACGATCTCGACATTCTTCACGAAAGGCGCGCGGGCGATCAGCGCTTCCACTAATTCTTCGGGTTCAGCGCATCCCGGGTGGATATAAACCCGCATGTTGGACTGAATGCACTGAACCGCTTCGTGAGATGGAACGATTTTTCTGCGGTAGTTGGTTAGCCAATCCATGAAACCTCTCCCTGGAGCGCGATGTTGGTTCGGAACTGGTACCGGGCCGAGCGTGCGGCGGTCAATGTCTGGAGAACGGAAGTGGTACGGTTCGGGTGAAAATTTGCGAGTAGCTTTGTATGGGGCAGGGAATGGAATGGTGCCCCTTGGGCGAATTGGTGGATAGACTCAGCCAGCGGCCGCACAGACGCTGCCTCCCAAGAATAAGGAGCACATCAGTTACCAGGAAGGAGTGGCAGGCATAGTACTAACCCATTGCAATATCAGGGCTTATAGTCAGACAAAGTTGTGCTTATAGTAGCGCCTGCGGCTTTTGCCCCAAAGTCCGGTTTCGGGTGGGTCGCTAGACACACCAGGCGGTCTTCGCAAAACAACTGTGGAAAAAGTTAGAACTTGCTATAGGTGATGTCCCGACAAATTGATGTGACGCGCCCCCCGTGACCCGCGAGCAACACGGCGCGATGATTTTCATCCATCCTCCGGCCAGTCGTGTATGTTTATGTAAAGAGAAAAAATCGGTGGACCGATGGCAAAATTGAAATTTCTGGTTTCTTTAACGACAAACGAAAACGACTATCAGGCGGAACAGGCTAGTTCCGCGGAACAGGCCGCTCGCAAGTTTGGCATCGAGCTGCAAATTTTGTATGCCGATAACGACGCGATTAATCAAAGCACACAGATCTTGAAGGCTATCCAGGCCAACGAAGAAGATCGCCCCAACGCCATTGTGTTCGAGCCTGTGGGAGGCACGGCGCTGCCACAAGTTGCACGCGCGGCCGCGTCCGCGGGAATAGGTTGGGCGGTGTTGAATCGCGACGCGAACTACATCTCAGAGTTGCGCAAGACTTCCAAGGCCCCCATCTTTGCCGTGAGCTCCGACCATGTGGAAATTGGCCGAATCCAGGGACGCCAATGCGCGGCTTTGTTGCCGACCGGCGGAACTATCCTCTATATACAGGGCCCGTCGGAGAATTCCGCAGCCAAGGAACGCACACTTGGCATGATGGAATCCAAGCCTGCCAACATTCACCTGACCATCCTGAAGGGCCAGTGGACCGAGGAAAGTTCGCAACGAGCCGTGCGTTCGTGGCTCAAGCTGAGTACTTCCCAAAAAGCTACCATCGATCTCATTGCCGCACAGGACGATTCCATGGCCATCGGAGCGCGGAAAGCGTTCCAGGATTTGCCGACGGAAAATGAGCGCGAGCACTGGCTGAGCATCCCTTATCTGGGTTGCGATGGACTTCCTAAAACAGGGCAAGCGTGGGTACGCAGCGGAATTTTGACCGCGACGATCTTCATTCCACCCAACACCGGACAAGCCATTGAGATGTTGGTGGACGGAATACAAAACGGGAAGAGCATTCCCGAACGCGCGTTAACCGCGGCCATGTCCGTACCGCCACTGGACACATTGCGCTCTGCGAAGTAGATATTTGACTATATCACTGGTCTGATACTCCCCGTACTGCTTGCGAAACCTGCCGATAGGTTGTCTTTCCCTCTTTCGTTTTCCAGGTGTAATTTGAGAGCCGGAAGCGCGCCGGTGAACAAATGCGAAAACTCAAATTTCTCGTTTCATTGATGACCGACGAAAACGACTATCAATTAGAACAAGCCCATTCGGCGGAGCAGACGGCCGGGAGACTTGGCGTAGACGTACAGATAATCTATGCGGATAACGACGCGATTACCCAGAGCACTCAGATATTGAAAGCTGTACAGACTGAACCAAAGGACCGACCGGATGCCATCATATTTGAACCTGTAGGCGGCACCCCATTGCCACAGGTGGCGCGTGCCGCGGTGAACGCCGGCATAGCGTGGGCTGTTTTGAACCGGCAGGCCTCCTATATTGAGGAATTGCGACAGTCGAGCAAAGTACCGATTCTGGGGGTTAGCTCCGATCAAGTCGAGGTCGGTAGAATTGCCGGTCGCCAATGTGCTGCGCTGTTACCCTCTGGTGGAACGATCCTGTACATTGAGGGACCTTCGCAAAGCACAGTAGCAAGAGAACGGGCGTCAGGTTTGCAGGAAACCAAACCATCGAATATTCACACCACCATCCTGAAAGGGCAATGGACGGAAGAGAGTGCGCGAAGAGCAGTAAGCTCCTGGCTGAAGTTGTCGACAACTCAAAAAGCGGCCATTGATCTGATCGTCGCGCAAAATGACGCCATGGCGATCGGCGCACGAAAAGCTTTTCAGGAATTACCCAGTGAAATCGAACGCGAACGATGGCTGAAGCTGCCATTTCTCGGCTGCGACGGAGTTCCCAAAACCGGGCAGTCCTGGGTCCGCAGCGGATTGCTGATCGCCACGATCTTTACCCCACCCAACACCGGCCCAGCAATCGAAATGCTCGTGGATGGGTTGCAGAACAAGAAAGCTCTACCGGAGCGGGCCTTTACGGTTGCCGCCTCCATTCCGCCCATCGAGAATCTCCGGCCTGCAAAATAGTCCACTACAGTTTTGCATCCCGCGTCGGCGTTCCCCGGCGTATAATGCCCCCGGTATTATTTAATTGAGGCATTGTACCCTTTGGAGGGTCTCTGATGAGCAACGATGCGCCTGTTACTCCTGTGAAACTGAGTCATCTGGATCGTCGCGAGTTCCTGGCCGCTGGCGGAGCCGGGGTTCTGGCGACGGCGTTTCCAGGCACGCCCGCTATGGCGAGCGGGATTTCCGCGCACGCAACCGAGTCTTCGTCGATGTTTGGTGGTGGCCAGGGCTCGGGCGGTGGGAAGCGGAAAATTCCGATTGGTGTATTTGACGCAGTGTACGACAAACTCACCCTCGACGAGATGATTGACAAAGTTGTCTCATTGGGACTGGAAGCAGTGGAAATCGGTACCGGTGGATATCCCGGCTCGAAACATTGTCCTCTCGATGAACTGGTTGAAGATCCCGCGAAGGCTAAAGCCTGGAAGAAAAAATTTACAGATCGCGGGCTACAGGTGGCGACGTTGAGTTGCCATGGAAATCCCCTGCACCCAGACACCAAGCACGCAGCTACGGACCAGGAAACGTTTAAGAAGACGGTTCGACTGGCCCAGATGATCGACGTGAAAGTGATTGTCGGATTCGCGGGCTGCCCGGGCGGTTCCCCAACCGATACGCAACCCAACTGGATCACTTACCGCTGGCCGCCTGAATATGATGCGATGTTGAAATGGCAGTGGGATCAGAAAGTGATTCCGTATTGGAAGGAAGCAGCGAAATATGCGCGCGAGCACGGGATACATCGGCTGGCGTTTGAGATGCATCCTAATTTTGTTGTTTACAATCCGGTCACTTTGTTGAAACTCCGAGAGGCCGTCGGCGAGGAAATCGGGGCCAATTGCGATTTGAGCCATCTCTTCTGGCAGGGTTGCGATGCCGTAGAGGTGATTCACTTCCTGGGCAAGAAGGGAATCATTTATCACGCGCACATGAAGGACACCGTTCTTTATCCAGAAAACGTGGCCAAATACGGCGTGCTGAATTTCGTGTTTGAGGCGAGTGACTTGCCACAGGCGTCAGATGCGTTTCGCGCGGTCGGCTACGGACACGGCGCATCGACGTGGAAAGCGATTATCCAGGCATATATGGATGTAGGCTATGAGGGCATTCTCAGCATTGAAAACGAAGATCCCATCTTGACGGGAGAAGTGGGCGTTGAGCGCGCTGCTTACGTGCTCAAGAATGTCCGCAGCGAAATCCTGGGAGCGTAGATGCACCGTAGACAATTCATGGGGACCTGCGCCGCTCACGCTGTCGCTACGGGTGTGGCGAGCCTTCCGGTATTTGCGGCTGGACTCGAGATCACCACGGCAAAGCCAAATTCCATCCCACTTTCGGTCATGCTCTGGACTGTCGAACCGAAACTTCCCTTCGATCAGCGCATTGCGAAAGTAGCGGAGGCGGGCTACCACGCCGTTGAGTTAGTCAACGAATACGACCACTGGTCTAAGGAAGACTTCGCGCGGGCCCGAACTCAGCTCCATTCGCTGGGAATGGTCGTGGATGCGTGCAGCGGCATCAATACCAGTCTGTGCGATCCTTCGCAACGCGACGCGTTTCTTGCAGAAGTTCGCGCAAAATTGCCAGTGCTTGAGGAGTTGGAGACTTCTCGATTAATTTTGCTGACCGGTGATCAGGTGCCGGGATTAGGCGGCGAACAGATGCATGCCAGTTGTGTGGAGGGATTAAAAAGAGCCGCGGATCTTGTCGCTCCGAAAAATGTGGAACTGCTGCTGGAGAATATCGATCCGGAAGAAGCTCCAAAGTATTATTTGACATCGGTTGCAGAAGGCTTCGACATAATTCGTGAAGTAGGGAATCCCCGAGTTAAGCTCCTGTATGACTTTTTCCACGAGCAGATCTCTGAGGGTAATCTGATTTCCAAGTTGGAAAAGAACATTGATCTCGTCGGATTAGTCCATATTGCCGATGTGCCAGGCCGCCATGAACCCGGATCCGGCGAAATCAACTATGGCAATATATTTCGCAAACTTGGCCAACTCGGTTACACACGTTACGCGGCGATGGAATTCCTCTCAACCACTAATGTCGTCCTCTCGCTTCGGACAGCGAGAGAGGACGCAGAAAAATGCTTCGCAGAGGGTCGCGCATTGACGGCGGGGAAAGAGAGCTTGAAGAAAAATCATGCATCAGCGTGAACTGTTCGAGCTGCAGTCTACCTCTATAATTGCTGCGGTATTCTCTCTTTGGTCTTTTTGCGGGGAGTGCGGATGATGCCGGCGTCGTGTGTCAGTCCATCGTTCACTTATATAGTGATAACGGCGCGGTCTTGCGATGATGCGTTTTCAAGGATGAAAAAAATGAGTTGTAAAGAGGGCTCATGGCTCAGATAGCGCGTTCTCCGAAAACCTATGACGTTTGCGTGATTGGGTCGGGTGCCGGCGGCGGAATGGCCGCTAAGGTACTGACCGAGGGCGGCCTCAATGTCGTGATGCTGGAGGCCGGGCCGCAAGTGTATCCCGATAAGGATTACAAGATGTTTATGTGGCCGTATGATTTGCCACATCGCGGCGTAGGGGTGGGTGGCCGACAAGCCGTGGATTTTGGAGAATTTCTGGCGCCGAATGGCGCGTGGCAGATTGAGGGTGAGCCGTATATCTCCGCACCGGGCAGTAATTTTCAGTGGTTTCGTTCGCGGATTGTGGGAGGGCGGACAAATCACTGGGGCCGCATCGCGCTTCGTTTTGCGCCGGTCGATTTCAAGTCAAAGACGCGCGACGGGATCGGCGACGATTGGCCAATTACCTACGAGGATGTCGCGCCATACTACGACAAAGTGGAATCTTACATCGGCGTTTTTGGAACGATCGAAAATGTGCCGAGTGCGCCGAATGGAGTTTTCCTCCCACCTCCAAAACCGCGCTGCAGCGAAGTGCTAATCAAAAAGGCTTGCGACAAACTCAATATCACCTGCATTCCCTCGCGGATGGCGATTCTGACGAAGCCGCTGAACGGCCGCGCTCCGTGCCATTATTGCGGCCAGTGTGGACGTGGATGCACGACCGCATCGAACATGAGTTCGAGTCAGGTGCTGATTCCACCGGCCATGAAGACCGGCAAACTGACTCTGCTTACCGGCGCGATGGCACGCGAAGTCCTGGTTGGGCCTGACGGTAAAGCCACAGGCGTTTCATACATCGACAAAACTACAAAATCCGAGCAGCGAATTTCCGCGCGGAGCGTTGTGCTTGCGGCGAGCGCTTGCGAGTCTGCCCGGTTGCTGCTGAATTCCAAATCAAAATTGTTTCCCGATGGGTTGGCCAATTCTTCCGGCACAGTTGGGCGTTATCTGATGGATTCCGTGGGAAGCAATGGCTGGGGCTATGTGCCACAAATGGAGCAGATGCCGCCGCACAATCATGATGGTACGGGCGGAATGCACATGTACATCCCGTGGTGGAAGCACGACCGTAAGAATGATTTTCCGCGCGGCTATCACATCGAAATGGGCGGCGGGCGGGAGATGCCCGGAGCTGGAATGTTCAACAATGTGTGCGAGGAATACGAGGGCTACGGAGCGGAACTGAAGCGTACTTGCCGCAAGAAATATGGAACTACCATTGGCTTTGCAGGGCGAGGCGAAATGGTGCCGAATCCCGACACGTATTGCGAGATTGACCCCACGATTGTCGATCAGTTCGGTATTCCTGTCTTGAAATTTCACTTCAAGTGGAGCGACTACGAACTACGTCAAGCCAAGGACATGCAGGACACCTTCAAATCGATTGTCGAAGCTATGGGCGGCGAATATCGAACCAGGACCGCGATCGACGGGCCCAACGCGTTTGGAATTGAAGCAGGTGGAAGAATTATTCACGAAGTGGGCACGGCGCGCATGGGCGCCGATCCAAAGACTTCCGTGCTGAATGGCTACTGTCAGGCTCACGATGTGAAAAACGTTTTTGTGATGGATGGAGCGCCTTTGGTCACCAATCCGGATAAGAATCCGACTTTGACCATCATGGCGCTCGCGTGGAGAGCCTCCGATTATCTGTTGGCGCAGGCCAAAAACGGCAGCCTCTGATTTGCTGCAACGAGAATTTCAGGAGCGAACGATGCAGGGAATTTCCAGACGTGATTTGTTGAAGAACCTGACGGTGAGTGTTGCTGGCGGGTCCGTTTTGCAGATGATTCCGGCGGAAGCGGCGGCCATGGCGCACCAGATGGTGCATAAGGAGAAGGCTGCGAGCTTGGCCGGCAAGTACACGCCGAAATATTTTTCCCCGCACCAGTACGAAACACTCACTACACTCTGCGACATGATTATCCCCAAAGATGAGAAATCCGGCGGAGCCGTGGAAGCGGGAGCGCCTGAGTTTATCGATTTGCTGACCAGCGAGAACGAAGACTACCAGCTTGAGTTCGGCGGCGGTCTCATGTGGCTGGACAATTTATGCGCCGATCGTTACCAACTCACCTTTCTGGGGTCTTCGCCGGAGCAGAAAAAAGAAGTATTGGACCTCATCGCGTACCGGAAAAATGCCAAGGCCGATCCGAGCCTCGGCCAGGGTGTCGAGTTCTTCAAGAACTTGCGAAGGCTGACCTGCGACGGGTTCTATACCAGCAAGATTGGTATCGAAGATCTTCAATACATCGGCAATACGGCGCTGGCGGAGTGGCCGGGCTGCCCACCGTTCCCGCAATCCTGATAAATTTCTAAAGCAGAACTTAATTCGTAATTTGCTCGCTGGGGATGGGTTCGCCCAATTCGCCTTCCCATCGGGCGATGACCGCGCTGGCCAGACAATTGCCAATTACATTGACGGCGGTGCGGGCCATGTC
>CAWIPD010000030.1:0-18998 GCA_963837885.1 Candidatus Acidiferrales bacterium
CGAATGTCCGATGCCAGGCGATGATCGTGGAATACGCCTTCTACCCATTGAGAGAAATGTCCGCGGCGCGCGTGGCCATTGATAGAGGTCACCGGTAGATTCGCCAACGCAAGGACAAACTGCTTCAGCGATCGCGCACGTGGCCCATTCCCATACGCCGAAGTTTGATTTGGCGCTCAATACCGATCTGAGGCAGTACGTACTGACTTGGGACATGGTAGACTTTAAGGGCAGGATGTTGTTGAACATTTCGCGGACGAAAAACGAAGAACCGACCCACGTCCCTTTATAATGATGCAGCGGTAGCCGCCCTCAGGGCTGTGCACGACCGGGGCGAAGGTAAAGAGCGTGTGTTTCAGTCGGAAAAGACAGGTGAGCCACTCGTAAATGGGTGGTACTTTTTCGACGACATTATAATGGAAGCGGCCATCAAGAATTTTCGTTGGCACGGCTTGAGGCACACATTTGCAAGTCGGCTACGGATGCAGGGTGTTCCGCTTGCGGACATTGCAGATTTGTTAGGGCACAAGAGTTTGACGATGACAAGTCGTTACGCAAATCTGGGTCCGAACAAGCTTCATGCTATGGTGTCACTATTGAACTCAAGTGACCCCGCAAGTGCCACCAGCGCAAACGACGTTTCCGACAGTGTCACGCAAGTTTTTGTGCAGTAACAAATTTAGGGGCGTAGCTCAGTGGTAGAGCAGCGGCCTTTTAAGCCGAAGGTCGTGGGTTCGATCCCCACCGCCCCTACCAACCATCTTCCTGGTGGATGGACACTTAACAAAAATACGCGGGGGCAAAAAGGGGCAGATTAGGCCGATGATCCGGTTCTGTATTTCTTTTCAGCGGCACGGATGACAACCGGACGCGCCAATTTCGAGGTTCAATCCTTATTTCCTCGAGCGCCCTTTCTGGACGGGACCTTCAGATTAACTCCTGTATGCGTCATGCCGACTGACGAACATGCTTTATGGTTTCGATTCCCATCGCCCGATCCAACTACCTTGTTTCTCTCCGTGACGCAGTCGCTTACTATGCCACTCTGGGCATTCGTATTCGCAGACTGCTCACTGACAACGGCCACTGTTACCGATCCTTCGCTTTTCGCGATGCCTGCCTGCAACTCGGCCTTGTGCATCGCTTTACGCGTCCCTACACGCCGCGCACCAATGGAAAAGCGGAACGCTTTATACAAACCGCACTCCGTGAGTGGGTCTATGCCTGCGCTTATCAAGACTCCCTGCAGCGCAACGCCCAGTTGTCACCGTGGCTGCACCACTACAACTGGCATCGTCCCCATGCTAGTCTCAAATGCGCTCCACCGATCAGCCGCTCCGGCCTAGATAAGAACAACCTGTTGAGACTCCACAGCTAGCCCATAGAGCAGATACCAAGATCGCCTTTGGAATTCAGAAATTGGACCCAGCAAAGCATGGCGGAAAGATTTCTGAAGCACAAATAACCTTTTTAGTGGAAACTTCCAAAACCTCTCTGTAGCCTGGCACTATTCCTGATATAGCTGGCCCACGTAAGTCGCGGTAAAACAAAACGGGCTTACCGGACACTCTGATCACTTCAGGCACTTGTTTACGCCTGCTTGGAGTGCATTTTGGGTTAGATGAGGCAACGGAAGCGCAACACAGTAGTTCTTCGGTAGGGCTCAGTAGTAGTTTTGCGAATACCTCGCACGTCACAAGCAATCTATAGTTCAGCTCATCGGAGACGCAAAGTCACGGTGGGCGACCGAGATAGATGCCACACCCCATGGCAACCCCGATGGAATACCTGACCGCGGTCGCCCATCGTCAACTCTCCCGACTCCAAACGGGAGCAACCAGTTTCTGAGGTTTGGGGACCGGCTGCGTCCAGGTACGCTGCCGGGGAATTTATCGAGTTTGCAGGGTCGGAATATCCGATTTTTTCTCTGGGCGGGAGGAAATCCGGGCACGACGAAACCTGCAATGTGCGGCCCCGGGCCTTCGAGCTCGGGGCCGCTTACTTCTTCCGATAAACCTGCTGATTACGGCGAAAGAGCTTTCCATTGGTTCGCTCGGCGAGCGAAAGATTTGAATCAGGATTTGAATCACAAGGAGAAACTGCATGATGAAACGAGTGGCTTATTTAGGACTATTGATCGCGGCAGCGATCTTGCTGGGCCTTCAACTTCCCTCGCAACACGCCTCGACAAAAAATATCACCCCGGCGGCTCCGGCGAAGAGCACTGTGGCTGCAACCGCGGATGACTCGGACATCAATCCCGAGGCCATCGCGGCGCTCAACAGCATGGGCACTTACCTGCGTACCCTGAAGACCTACCAGGTTGAAGCCGTAACCACCAAGGATGATGTTCTGGATGACGGCGAGCTCATTCAATTCGATACCCACGTTAATTTGCTCGCGCGTATGCCGGATCGTCTGCGCGTGGAGGTCACCAGTTCGCGGCAACATCGCCTCTACTTCTATGACGGAAACAATTTCACTCTCTATGCCCAGCGCGTTAATTATTACGCGACTGCCCCTGCGCCACCGACCATCGGAAAGCTCGCCGCAAAACTCGACGAAAAGTATGGAATCCAGTTGCCACTGGAAGACTTGTTCTATTGGGGCGGCCCGGAATCCAAGGTCGGGGAGATCACTGGCGCGATCGATGTTGGTCCCGCGGAAGTTGGCGGCGTTACGTGCGAACAATACGCGTTCCGTCAGCCGGGATTGAACTGGCAGATTTGGATTCAACAGGGAGATTTCCCACTGCCGAGGAAACTTGTTCTATCCACACTGACCGACGAAGCGCGGCCACAGTACAGCTCGGTACTTCAATGGAATCTTGCCCCCTCATTTAACGAAGCAGCCTTTCAATTCGATCCACCCACCGACGCGCAGAAAATCGTGTTCGGTGAAGCAAATGCGTCTGATGGCGCAGGAAAGTAAAGGGAGAAATTCATGAACCGAACTATTCAAAAAGTGCTTGTGGCCGTCACTGCAGTGCTGGTGCCGTTCTCAACGATCGTGAATGCCGGTCCCGGTGGTGGAGGGAATCATTCATCCCGTGGCAGCGCTACTTCCAGCGTCAACCGGGGCAGCAGCAATAATCGCAGCGCAAATACAAACAACAATCGCAACACCAACACGAACGTAAATCACAACACCAATACCAACATCAACTCCAACAAAAACGTGAACGTAAACTCCAACCGGAACGTCAACGTGAACGTGGACAACAATCGCGGTGGCTACTACGGCGGGGGTTACAATAACGGTTGCTGCTACCACCAGAGCATTGGAGGAGCGGTGGCAATGACCGCAGCGGTCACGGCAACGGCCGTGGTTACCTCGGCCGTTGTGGGATCCATGGTGAACACCCTTCCACCTTCCTGTAGTTCGGTCATCGTCAATGGCATTGCCTATCAGCAGTGTGGCAGCACGTGGTATCAGCCCCAGTTTACCGGTGGCAATACCAGCTATGTGGTCATCACCGCGCCTCGATAACATATACTCGCTCGTGGCTGCTCTCTGGGTGAGCCGCGAGTCATCGACGCACATTCATGCAACATGGCCGCCCTCGAAAGAGGGCGGCGCATTTTTGGGATGCGATTAAACGGTTCCCTGAAACGAGTAAAAGATGATGCAACGTTCGTTAAACATTCCTCGGTTTGTTTTTCCGCTCCTCATCACTGCTTTCCTGCTTGCCTTGGTATTTCCATCACTTCTCCTGGCGGGGCAAGATCCAACTCTAGAAGTGGCAGTGACTGAACCACACTTGATTCACACGGTCACCCTCACGGAAATGTTCACGTTTCTATTCCTGATGCTGGGACCCATTAAGATTCTCGGTCCGTTCGTTCAACTTACCCGCAAGAGTGATGAAGCTTTTGCTAAACGCCTCGCCATCCGCGCATTCTTGTTTTCCTGTGCAGCCCTGGTCTTTGCAGCTCTCATCGGCGAGCGGTCGATGCGGAAATATCACATCTCTGTGCCGGTGCTGGCGATTGCCGCGGGAATTATCCTCTTCCTTGTGGCACTGCAGACCGTAATGCATCAATTTGATTCCAATGGCACGGCAGCGCGTCGTGAGTACGAGCCATCGATGAGGCTGGCCGTTTCGCCGCTCGCGTTTCCTACCATCGTCACTCCCTACGGTGTAGCCGCAGTAATCGTTTTCATGACCCTCACACCCGACTTCGTTACACGAGCCGAAATATTCGGTGCGCTCCTGATATTGATGCTCCTGAACCTGCTGGCTATGCTCTTTGCAAAACCAGTACTCAAATACGCAGGCATGCCGCTGCAACTTCTGGGCACCGTTCTGGGAATAATTCAGGTCGCACTTGGTTTGCAGATCATCGTAGCCGGCCTTCGAGGTTTGGGCTTGTTGTCGGCACATTTGTAAAAATCAGAAGAATTTGTGGCTGAACGGAATGGAATTCAGTTGAATTCAACCCGGAGTATCGCTCAGGAACGAACAATACGAATGACACCAGCGCGGGTTTTGGTAGCCGATGACGTTTCTTCCATTCTGATTGCCGTCACGGGATTGTTGCGAACAGCTTTCGAGGTAGTGGGCACCGCCTCCAACGGAAAAATCGCCCTCAAAAGCATCCTGGAACTCGCTCCCGATGTGGTGATACTTGATGTTTCCATGCCAGCCATGAGCGGCCTCGACGTTGCGCGCGAGCTGAGGCGCCTTGGCAGCAAAGCCAAAATTGTGTTTCTCACCAGTCATGAAGACTACGAAATTCTGGACAGCTGCACCGCAGTTGGCGGGCTCGGCTACGTTCTGAAAAACTCAATTAGCACAGACCTGATTCTTGCCATAAACGAAGCCTTTGAAGGGCGCGCATTCATCTCTCAGTTTTCTGGCCCTAGAGAATATTTTAATGGTGGGGCTTGAATTTTCATTGAAGATTGACCGCGGCCAGGGACTCTCCTCTCAAAGAGAGGGACAGAACCTGGGTCCACGAATAAAGCTGCAGTGGATCTATCTCATCTCTTGTTGCTGTTGAACCCGGGATTGCGCCGGAACCTGCGTGATGACCTCTGTCCCCGAACCTGGAGCGCTTTTCACGATCAATTTTCCGCTCAAGAGTTGCACGCGTTCTCGCATGTTTGTCAGCCCAATCCCCTCGGAACCTGGCCCGTCTGGCTTGAATCCATGGCCCTCGTCGCGAATGCGCATTTCCAACTGATCATCTTGCCGGATGAGCGTAACATGAGCTCGCTTGCTGCCCGAGTGCTTCGCAATGTTCATCAGACTTTCCTGTAGTACGCGATACAGGCAAGTGGCTACTTGTGGCGAAGCATCCTCGTTGCAAGCCGCAGCCTCAAACAGGATTTCCATATCTCTTGTCCGTTGGAATTCATGGCATTGCGCCCGCAGCGCGCGCACCAGGCCCAACAACTCCAAGCGGGCGGGGTGCAATTGCCGCGATAATCCGTGCAAATCTTCTGCAACCGAAGAGATCGTCTCACGCACGTCTTCCAGATCCGCATCCAATTCGCCGCGAGACATAGCGCGATCACGTCCCGCAAGATTGGAAATCTTCATCGTTACGACCGCAAGCCGCTGCGAGAAATCGTCGTGCAATTCCCGCGCAATTCTACGCCGCTCTTCTTCCTGCGAATCCACCACACGCCCCGCCACGGTGAACAGTTGTTGGGCTGATGCTTCCAACTCCTCTTTTTGTTTTAAGAAGGCGATTTGTGCGCGGCGGCGCTCGAAAAATCGAGATAGCCGCTCGCATGCGGCCAATAGCGTACCAGTCAACTGCTCGTCGGAAGCCATCGGATAATCGCTTCCAAACTCGATGATGGCCTCCACCCGGTTTTCCACCAGGACCGGCAGGTGGATGCCCGACTTCAGCCCAGTTTGTGCAACCAGAGCAGCGCGGGGATATAATTTTGGGTCCGTATATCGGGGATCCATATCGTGGATGACGTGTTTCCCCGTCCGCAGAACTTGCCCTGGTACACCCAACTGGGGGTCAAATTTCGTCATCTGCGTAAGGTCGAACAGCGCTTTAAAGCGCTGCCAGTCTTTGCAGTGCACGATATGCGTTGGCTTGGCAAGATCCGGTTCGTCATCGTAAATCAAAAACGCGTGCCCCACGGGGAAACCCAGCATCTGGCAGATGACATCGAGAGAACTCTGCAGCGCATCGCGCAAAGTCGTCGCAGAACTCGCAATGGTGGCCACAATATGTTCCAACCGTGTCTGGCGAGTTGCTTTGTAAGCAACCTCCGCGGCCTCTTTTTGATCGCTCAAATCCCAAGCCGACCCGATGTAGCCCAATAACTGGTGCTGCGAATCAAAGCGAGGCTGGCCTCGATCGCGGATCCAGCGGTAACTGCCGTCTTTGTGCCGCAGGCGGTACTCGTACTCGAACTCACGCTTCTCGTCGAACGCTGTTCGATAGGCATTATCGATCCGCTCGCGGTCGTCGGGATGCACAAGCTTCAAGCTTCCAAAACCTAGCTGGTCTTCCAGTGGTACACCGGTAAATTCCAGCCACATCCGATTGAAGAACGTATCTCCTTTGTCTCGTCCCGACATCCAGATCATCACTGGCGCCGCGTCGGCCAGCAAACGAAACTCATCCTCCAACGCTTGCGGATGCAGCTTATCCAGTTTCTCGGCTGTAATTTCCCTGTGAAAAATGAGGGCCTTGGCGCCAAACTGCTGCCACGGACGCACAATCTTGCGATACCAGCGCATGTTGTTGGGCGTTGTGCACAGGTATTCCCGCTCGAACTGCTCACGCGTTCCTCGGAGTACGGATTCGATCCCCGCCTTTACTTCTTTCAGCCCTTCTTCGGTCGATGTGGAGCGGCAGAGCGAAATATAGTTGACCCCAACAGGGTTGATTGTGGAAGCATCAGAAGCAACGTTCTGGTAAGCCAGTGAGTTCCACGCGGAATTTGCGGCCAGCACGCGCGAATTTGAATCGATCACCACACACGCGTCTGGCAGTGCTTCAAGAAATGATTGAAGCAATCGCAGATCCGGATGTTTTGACGTCCCTTGCGCGGTCACTAGCGGCTCCATGAATCCTTGGCAATTCTCTATCCGGTGGTCCTCATCGTCTGAACAGTGATGAGGCCGATCCTAATCGCATATTGCACAAGTTCGGCGTTGGTCCGGATCGCCAGCATCTTCATCAGTTGATATTTGTGCGATTCCGCGGTGCGGGTGGAAAGCTTCAGCACTGCCGCAACCTCTTTCATCGATTTTCCCTCGGCTACCAACTGCAGCACTTCGCGTTGCCGCTGCGTCAGCTTGTGGCCGGGCTCGGATGCAGGGCGTCGAGCAGCCTCAGCGAGAACGGTAACCAGGTCGCAGGGAAACTGCGGGCTGAGGTAATAGCCTCCGCGATGAACAGTTTCCAGGGCTTCTTTTAATTCGTTTCCGGTGGCCGTTTTCATCACAAACGCGGAAGCTCCCGACCGGAAGACCTCGACCGCGATACTCAGATCAAAATGCATGGTCATCATGATGTACTTACAGCGCAGGCCCAGCTTCTTTAACGCGCCGAGCGCGTCCAACCCATTCATGATGGGCATCGAGACATCGCTGAGGATCATGTTTGGTTTGTGCTTCACGGCAAGATCGATCAGTTCGCGTCCATTCGTGGCAATTCCTACTACTTGAAACGTTGGGCTCAAGAGCGAACGAAGGCTCTCCGCTAAAAGTTGATGGTCGTCGGCAATCAGGATGGTAGGCATAAGGGGCTCCGCGCACGAAAAACTGGAAGACTGAGATATTCCCACTTTTTGTTTCAGCTCTTGAACAGCCGAAGGGAACAGACCCGGGGCACGTTGGGCGGGAATTCAACTACTGCAGTACACTAGCGTAATTCTACGGAAGTAGGGAACTGGTAGTTCTACCAGTTTTATTAATTTCCTTTTAGATTTCTGTGAAGGGTACTGGTCCGTTACCCCTCCCGCTTTCCATCGCCTTTCAACCCGCAAGTTGCTGGCACTAAGCTTCTTACCCCAACGTACTTTTGCTTATTCCACTCAGTAGTTTTGCGAGTACCTCTTTCGGGGCAGGGCCACTACGATTCATGACCATGGAGAAGCAGGCCCGCATTGGCCTCCAGATCATCACAAGATTCAGAAGCAACTGCGCTCTGTTTCGGTAAACGCGCTGCACAGGGAATGCAATTGTGGGAAGCAGTGGAGAGGAAATTCGATGACGACTATTCGAAGACTGCAAACGTTAGCAATTTTTTCCGTTGGTGCCGTAACTTTGTTCGTCGGCGGCTGCGGAACGAAAGTCGAACCCGCAAAAGAAACATCATCTTCATCTGCGGCTCCTAAAGCGACTGCTGAAGTTCCATCGAATCCCATGAAGGATGCGTATTTCGGCGAAACCCACATACACACTTCGTACTCGTTGGATGCTTATCTTGGCGGCACGCGGTTGACGCCTTCGGATGCGTATCGCTTCGCGAAGGGCGAACCGGTCACCGTCAATGGTCAGGTTCACAAGATCGATCGCCCGCTCGACTTCGTTGCCGTCACCGACCACGCCGAATATCTCGGTGAAATGTACTCCGCAATGGTGGAAGGAGCCCCCGGTCACGATCAGGATCAACTGAAGGAATTGCGTGGTTTGACGGATCCCATCGAAAGAAAGAAATGGTTTCTGAAGTATGTAGTCGGCAACAACCGCAGCGCATCGCCCAGCACCCGCCCTTCTACGTTGGGCCAGAGACCACCAAGAGCGGGTGGAAAGTCGCCATAGCTGCTGCGGAGGAGCACAATGCCCCCGGACGCTTCACGGCCTTCGTAGCTTTTGAGTGGACCTCTGTGCCAGGCGGTGCCAATCTTCATCGCAACGTCATTTTCCGCGACTCCAATGTGCCCGACCTTCCGGTCAGTTCCTATGAAATTCCCCGTGAAGAAGCTTTGTGGGAATGGATGGGCGGCTTGGAGGCGAAGGGCATGAAGCCCCTGGCCATTCCGCACAATTCAAACGCCAGCAAGACACTGATGTTTCCCTCAGCGGACTCCACCGGAAAGCCCATCGACCTCCAGTACGCGCAGACTCGCGAGCACTTCGAACGAGCGATTGAAATGATGCAGATCAAGGGCAATTCGGAAGTGCATCGCAATTTCTGGGCCGCCGATGAATTCGCCAACTTTGAAAACGCCGATTCGCTTGCGGAGAACTCCGGACGTGCGTTGGATAAAAAGAACTACGTGCGCTGGGGCGTCATTCAGGGTCTCAGTGACGAACAAAAGCTAGGCGTCAATCCCTTTAAACTGGGCTTTGTCGGCGGCACCGACGATCACAATGGCCTGCCTGCCGAAGTTGCGGAGAAAGGCTGGAACGGCGGACATGGTCCGGAAGACGGCTCCGTTCAAGCTCGTCGAACTGGCGAAGTCGGAGGATGGGCGAAGGGGAAAGACCTCAACCCCGGTGCCATCACTGGTGTCTGGGCTACTCAGAATACCCGCAGCGCAATCTGGGATGCCATGGAGAACCGCGAAACGTTTGCCACCAGCGGTCCTCGCATCAAAGTCCGCTTCTTCGGCGGCGCTGGTCTGCCTGCGGACACCAAAGATCCCGTGGCGATGATCAAGACCGGCTATGAAAAAGGTGTGCCTATGGGCGGAACGCTCACCGGCCTGACAACCGGGCCCACCTTCACTGCTTATGCAATGAAGGACCCGGAAAGCGGCAATCTCGATCGCATTCAGCTCATCAAAGGGTGGGTCGATAAGAGCGGCGAACACCACGAAAAAATTATCGAGCTTGCGTGGTCCGGTGATCGCAAGCTTGGCGCCAACGGCAAGCTGCCGCCAGTCGGAAATACCGTCGATCTCACCAAAGCCACGTACACCAACACCATCGGAAGTCCAGAACTGAGCGGCAGTTGGACAGACAAGGATTTCGATCCCTCTCAACATGCTCTCTACTACTTGCGCGTGCTGGAAATCCCCACGCCACGCTGGAGCACCTATGATGCCGTCGCCAACGGTTTGCCACTCCTGCCGGACGTGCAATCAACAATCCAAGAGCGCGCCTGGAGCTCGCCCATCTGGTACACGCCGGCGAAGTAACCTTCTTCGCACCGATGAATTTCTGACTCATCGCTCAGAGCAAAACTTCACAACGCTCTCCGTGGGCCACCGTAAATCCTTGGTGCCCCACTAAGTACTTTTCCGAGTATCAGGCTGGAGTCATAAAAACTACCATGCCAACTGCAAAGAAAACTCTTCTCACGCCACAAGGGCGAGTGTGTGCAGGAGTTCATGATGACCAGGCAAAAGCGGGAAAATCTTTGGTGGTTTGGAGCAGTTCTGGCGATCGGCATTGGCGTCGCGCTCTTCTTTAGTGGCGGGTGCGGCACCGCGACCGCCAGCAAAGCGGCCGGTCAGGCAGCTCAGTCCTCTTCGCAAGCGCCGACTTCTGTCCGAAAGGGAATTGCCCAACCCTACGACGCAACCCTCGTACAGCGGGCTGGCGACACGCCGTTCGAGTTCACGAACTTGGTCGCTTTGCATTTTAGGGACACTAATAATTCGAGGGCAATCTGAGTCCGTCACACATCGAATAAGTCGAGAAACTTTGGTCGTAAGGTCCGGCATATATCAAGGAGTCTTTAGAAATGAATCGAAATACAGTGTTGGTCCCCATCACTTTCATATTGGGAGCTATTTTCGTGCCGCCGGTAGTGGCTCAGGAAATCCTCCCGTTTCCACCCGCACCCTCCGCCTCAACTGCAGGGTTGACGATGGAGGATTCCATTTACAAGAAACGCGTTGAGCCCAAGCACCTCCCCGAGGGCGCTCCCAACATCCTGATCATTCTGATGGATGACTTGGGACCGGGCACGCCTTCGACGTACGGTGGCGAAATCAACACACCCACGCTTGATCGCGTGGCGAAGATGGGTATCTCCTTCAACCGTTTCCACTCTACTGCCATGTGCTCGCCCACTCGGGCTTCACTGCTGACTGGGCGCAATCACACCTTTGTTGGCAATGGCCAGATTTCGGCATTAGCTAATGAGTTTGACGGATTCACCGGAATTGTTCCGAAGTCGTCTGCGATGCGTCCCGAAGTCCTCAAGGATTACGGTTACAACACCGGCGCCTTGGGGCAAGTGGCACAACACTCCCGAAGACCAAATCACCTCTAAGGGGCCGTTTGATTATTGGCCGACCGGTTATGGGTTCGAGTATTTCTACGGATTCCTTGCTGGCGAGGCTTCGCAGTACGAACCTACCCTGACGCGCAACACTACCCAGGTCACCGAAGAGAAGCCCAAGGGCTACCACCTCACCGAGGACATCGCGCAGGATGCCATCCAATGGCTTCGCGAACAGAATGCCTACGAGCCGGATAAGCCGTTCTTTATGTACTGGGCACCCGGGGCCGCACACGGTCCGCACCAGATTTTTAAAGAGTGGGCCGACAAGTACAAAGGCAAGTTCGACGATGGCTGGGACAAATATCGCGAGCGCACCTTCGCCCGCGCTAAAGCCATGGGCTGGATTCCGCAGGATGCGCAACTCACTCCCCGTGCACGCCACGATGGCTTCCTGGGATTCCATCCCCGAGGATGAGAAACCTTTTCAGCGTCGGCTGATGGAAATCTTCGCCGGATTTGCCGAGCACGCCGACTACAACGCGGGCAAAGTCATCGACGAAATTGAGCGAGAAGGTAAGCTGAACAACACGCTGATCTTCTACATCTGGGGCGACAACGGCTCCTCATCCGAGGGACTGAATGGCACCATCAGCGAGCAATTGGCGCAGAATGGCATTCCGACCACCATCGCGCAGCATATCGCGGCGCTGAATGAACTCGGTGGGCTTGACGTGCTGGGAGGGCCCAAGACCGACAACATGTATCACGCGGGATGGGGCTGGGCTGGTAGCACTCCGTACAAAGGGACCAAACTGATGGGTGCTTACTTCGGCGGCACGCGCCAGCCCATGGCCGTGGCTTGGCCGGGTCATATCAAGCCGGATCCGACACCGCGGTCGCAGTTTCACCACGTGATCGACATCGTGCCAACGATTTACGAAGTGTCGAAGATCACTCCGCCTCGTGTTGTCAATGGATTCGAGCAGGATCCCATTGCCGGTGTCAGCATGGTCTATGCGTTTAACGATGCCAAGGCACAAGGGACCCGAACGACCCAGTTCTTCGACATTATGGCAAGCCGCGGCATTTACCACGACGGCTGGTTTGCCAGTGCACCGGGGCCGCGTGATCCTTGGGTCGGTGGAATGCCTAAAGGCATCAAGGAATGGTCTCCCCTAACAGACAAGTGGGAGCTGTACAACATCAATGAAGATTGGAGCCAGTCGAACGACTTGGCTGCTAAGAATCCAGCGAAACTCGCGGAGATGAAAGATCTGTTCTTGATCGAATCCACCAAGAACAAGAACCTCCCCATCGGCGCAGGAATGTGGTCCACCGCCATGTTCCATCCGGAAGACGCTCCTGCATCGTCACTCACCGAATGGACCTTCGATGGGCCCATGACCCGAATGCCCGAGTCTGCAGCTCCTAAGCTTGGAAAGGTCGATAGCCTTGTGGTCATGGATGTGGACGTGCCCACAAACGCAAACGGCGTTCTCTATGCCTTGGCAGGCTTTTCTGGAGGTATTAGCTGCTACGTGAAGGATGGCTACCTCAAGTACGAGTTCAATCTGTTTGAAATTCAACGCACCAAGATCCAGTCAAAAGAGAAGCTGCCAACCGGAAAGGTAAAAATCGAAGTTGAATCCAGGTTAGTAAACCGAATCGGGGGTCCGATGGACATCACTCTGAGGGCCAACGGCGCAGTCGTAGGGCAGGGCCATGTTCCTGCCGCCATGTCGCTCCATTTCACTTCCAATGCAACCTTCGATATTGGTTCCGATCTTGACTCGCCGGTGTCACTCGACTACTTCGATCAGGCTCCATTCCCCTTCAATGGCACGATTGGCAGGACGAAGATTACGTACCTCAAGAAGTAAAACCCTGTGGAACGGAAAACCATGAAGAAACTTTTGGGCTCCATCCCTGAACTAGTTATCAGGAACCACGTGTGGCTCAAAAAGGTCTACGGATCAGTCCACACCGGAGATTTTCCGAGGGTCCTCCACGTAGTTTTCCGCATACCCAATCCGCCGCAGAAACCGTATCGTTCCAGCTTGGATATGGCTGTGAATTAGCAAATGGGTAGCGGATTCCGGGCCGACCGGTTCGTTCAGATTAAACACCGCTCTTAGTGATCCTCATACGGGTTTGCAGGTGTGCTTTGACCAAAACTTTCTCGAGCCGCGGAAGCTTTGGACCTGAAGCGCATTTGTCAAAGAAGGCCTCGGATCCCTGCGGATTCGGGGCCCACAAAATATTGGGAAATGTGTTCGTGAGTTGCAGTCCAGAGAGAAGGGGAAGAATGAAGATGAAGAAAATCATGATCGCGCTTGTGTTTGCGTTGTTTGCTAAATCAGTCGCTACACCGGCGCAGACCAGCAAGCCAAACATCCTGGTCATCTTTGGCGACGACATCGGTATGACGAATATCAGCGCCTATGGTCATGGCGTGATTGGATATCAAACACCGAATATCGACCGCATCGCCAGGGAAGGCGCCCTCTTCACTGATTATTACGGACAACAGAGTTGCACCGCCGGCCGCGCCGCGTTCATCACGGGTCAGGTACCCTTTCGCACAGGGCTCAGCAAGGTAGGTTTGCCCGGCGCTCCGCAAGGTCTCCAGAAGGAAGACGCAACCATCGCGGAAGTCCTCAAACCGCTCGGTTACTCCACAGGTCAATTTGGGAAAAATCACCTCGGCGATCGCGATGAATTCCTCCCCACCGTTCATGGCTTCGACGAGTTTTTTGGCAATCTCTATCACCTAAATTCCGAGGAAGAGCCTGAAAACGAGGACTATCCCAAAAATCCGGATTTCCGCAAAAAGTTTGGGCCACGCGGCGTGCTTCACACCTACGCGAATGCGGATGGCACTCAGCGTATCGAGGACACTGGACCACTGACCTCCAAGCGCATGGAAGGAATCGATGCAGAGTTTTTGACGGCGGCGCTCGATTTCATGAATCGCGCCAAGAGTTCGCAGAAGCCATTCTTTGTGTGGTTCAACACGACGCGTATGCACAATTTCACGCACGTTGCTGCAGAGCACCGCACTTCCGGCCTCGGCGAATACGCCGATGGCATGATCGAACATGACGCACAGATCGGCGAGATTTTGAAATATCTCGATGACACCGGACTGGCCGCCAACACGATTCTCATTTACACCACCGATAACGGCCCAATGGTTTGCCTGTGGCCAGATGCCGCCGCTACCCCATTTCGCGGCGAAAAGAATACTAACTGGGAGGGCGGTTGGCGCGTTCCTGCGGTCATTCGCTGGCCCGGCGTTGTGAAGCCCGGCACCGTGATCACCGACATCGTTTCTGGCGAAGATTGGTTCCCGACATTGGTTGCCGCCGCTGGTGCTCCCGGTATCACCGAAAAATTGCTTAACGGGTATCAAGCGGGAAGCAAGACATTCAAAGTGCATCTCGATGGATACGATCAAACCGAGCTTCTGTCGGGGAAAGGGCCAAGTAAACGCAAAGAGTTTTTCTATTTCAGCGATGACGGCGATCTGCTGGCCTTCCGCTTTGACCGCTATAAATTTCACTTTATGGTGCAGAACGCCACAGGAATCGACGTGTGGCGCAAACCCTTCGAGACGCTCCGAGCGCCGATTTTCTTCGACCTGCGTTCGGATCCGTATGAGCGCGGCATGGACGGCGACGGATATAACAATTGGTGGTACCGCCGCTCATTTGCCGCAATACCGGTCCAAAACATGGTGGGACAATTCCTGATGAGCTTCCAGAAATTCCCTCCTCGTCAAAAACCAGGAAGCTTTACTGTCGGCAATGCGCTCGAAGCCTTGAGCAAGGCCACACCGGGCGCTGAGTAAACTCGTTCAAGACCACGCGGTGCCGAAGGTACGACTTTTCGACGGCACCGCAATCTTTCCGTCTGTTCTCTACCTGCCCCAAGACAACAAAGGACCTTCATCGTGAACGTTCGTCAAAAATTAATGTTTTCAGCTCTTTTTTTAGGCATTTTTGCTGCAGGAACACACCTCTCCGCGCAGCAGAAACCGCAGTGGATGCCCGGCCAGATGGGCCTCAACGCAGGAGTCCAACCGTCACCCGGACTGACTTACGTGAATATGGACGTCAACTACGACGCGGGGACCTTCAATGGGCCCAAAGGCAATTCTGTTCCGGTTACCGGTACCTACAATGTCTGGGCGATCGAAAACATTTTTGTCTACGTTGTGGACACTAAGTTTCTCGGAGGGCATTTTGGGGTGCAGGCGATGTTTCCGACCCTCGCAAATGGTTCTCTCGTCGCCGACTTCACGGTACCCAATCAGGGCTCTACCAATCTAGGTCTCTCAGGTGGCGGAACAGGTCTCGCCGATTTATGGCTGCAACCCTTCACTATCGGTTGGCACCTTAAGCGACTGGATCTCACCGTGGGAGATGCATTTATGGTCCCCACAGGGCGTTACTCTCCCGGGGCTACAAACAACATTGGCTCAGGATATTTTGGCAACCATGTCGTGACGGGAGCAACCTATTACGTCACGAAAAATAAAGGGACCAGCGTTAACCTATTCACCGATTGGGAGGTTCACGGACCTCGCGAAGGCACCAATGGCACCTACAAGACTCCGGGTCAAGCATTTACTGACGAGTGGGGCCTCGGCCAGATATTGCCACTGAAAAAAGACTTCTCTAAGCTCCTGCAAGTCGGAGTGATCGGCTACGACCAGTGGCAGATCGCCAATAATGGCGGCACCATTTCAGCAGGACCGCTTGTCGTTGCAGCCAGCCTTCTCCCGCATTATTCAGTTCATGCTGTTGGCGGACAACTCACCTACATTCTTCCGACAAAGAATCTCTCACTATTCTTTAAGTATGAGCACGAGTACATGTCCTCCTCCCATACCTTAGGAAACACCATCGTGTTTGGCGGAGCTTGGACACTCCGAATGCCTAAACCTGTCACACCTGCGAATTGACGAATTTTATGACGACAACTAAACGAATTGCACTTTGTTTAACATTTCTTGTGAGTTTTGCCCTACCTTCTCTATCTCAAACGACACCTCCGGCCACCACAAATGCTTCCGGTGACAACGGACTCGCCCAGCAGGCCGCCGATCCCACGGCGCCCCTCATGGCTTTCAACATGAAGGAAGAGTACTACCCGAGCTTTTATGGTGTACATGGCACGGGCAATGACTTTATTTTTCAGCCAGTAATTCCGTTTAACGCCTGGGGACAAGCCAACCTTCTGCGTGCCACTGTGAACTACAACATCAGCGGTCCAGGGGGAAGTACTCTCAACAATGTTTCTGTATTTGATCTTCTCGTGTTCAACGAAAAATGGGGACGCTGGGGTTTCGGCCCTTTGGTTCAATTTGCGCCCAGCCATGGGCTCGGCTCGGACACAGCGCTAGCTGGTCCTGCAATTGGCTTTGTGGCTCGAAAGGGGAAGTGGAACCTTGGCCTGTTTAACCAGAACCTCTTTGGCTCAAACACTCGTTTTTCCAGCTTGCAGCCAATTGTGGCTTACGTTGTAGGTAAAGGCTGGAGCTTGGCTGCAGGTGACGCGCAATGGAGCGTGAATTGGAGCAAGCCTCAAGTTATTTCGATGCCAATCGGCATTCAGGTCGCAAAAGTACAAAAGATCGGAAAACAACCGGTTCGGTTTCTGGTGAATCCGGAGTATAACGCACGCAATTTTACTGGCGCTCCCCACTGGACCATACGGTTTGGATTCACGATCCTGGCTCCCGGGAAGGGATAGGTTTTCGCGCGGGACTTGCCCAAGACGCTGCACGACAAATAAGGCTCATTCTGGCGCCACCGTAATTCTTCGTAGTCCAATCGCGTAGTTTTCCGACTATCTGCTTTTGTATTCCGCATCTATGCTGCCATTCGATGCTTCAGATTTAATTTGAAAGGAATCTTCACATGAGAATTGTGCGGTCACTTTTTGTAGTACTTGCGTTGGTGTTCTTTGCCACCTCCTTTGCGCCTAGTTTTGTCCAGGCCCAGGTTGGCAAGCTGGAAATCAATAAAGCGACCTATGGCAGGGAAGGCCAGGGGAAAGATGTTACTCATCGCGTCCGGAACCAGATTAAGAACAACAGTATCGACATGAAGGTCAACAACGACACCATGGGTGGCGATCCAAACCAGGGAACAGAGAAGACCCTCAAGGTCGATTACACCTATCGTGGACAGCACCAACACATAGTCGTCAAGGAAGGCGATCGCCTCAAGCTTCCTTGAGATTTATCTCTGCAAGGAATCACGCAACTTGGCTCGACTGTCACTGAAATCATTCCGGGTGCTGTGCTATAGCAAGTCGCCAGCAGTATGCTTGGGACCAACTATGGTGTCAGCACTCAAACACTTGTCTATTGCCTGAGACTCAAAAAAAGGAGCTTTATGAAAAGGATGTTGCTTTGCATTGGTATGGTAGCGGTCCTTGCCGGACCCGCTTTGGCTCAAAAGAAAGAGCAGGATCGTACTGAAAATTCGGGTCAGGTGATGCAGGAAATCTTGAATGCGCCCGACAGCATTCCTCAATCCGTGTTGGATAAGGCGGACTGCATCGTAGTGCTGCCTTCCGTCGTAAAAATGGCGATTGGCATTGGCGGCAGCTACGGTCGCGGTGTCATGACCTGCCGTGGTGGGAAGGACTTCCAAGGCAAGTGGGGCGCCCCGACGATGATGGCGCTTGAGGGCGGCAGCGCAGGACTACAGTTGGGTGGACAGGCAACGGATTTTGTTCTGTTGCTCATGAATCCCAGGTCTGCGTCCAGCATCTTGAGCAGTAAGGTGAAACTCGGAGCTGATGCATCGGCGGCAGCAGGGCCAGTCGGAAGAACTGCGTCTGCGGACACCGATGTCACGATGCGCGCGGAAATCTTGAGCTATTCGCGTTCCCGCGGACTCTTTGGAGGAGTCTCTCTTGAGGGTTCAACTCTTCGCGCCGATAACGACGCCAACAAGAACCTCTACGGCAAGAAAATAGATGCGAAGTCGATCGTGTTCGATGCAGCCGTGCCGGCGCCTGAGTGTGCCGCCAAGTTGCTCGCCACTCTGGACAAGGCTTCTCCGCAAAATAAATCAAAGTAGGTAACGCGTATCAGTCACCCCACTGCGGAGTTGAAAGAGCAATTGAATAGCAGTCGACGATTGCTTCTGTTCAAACCTAAACTCAAGCCTGGGAATCGTCTCCGCGTTCGGGCCGATTCCTGGTTTGTCTCGATCGCCGACGGGCGGACCCATTGTGTAGACTTCGCGAACTCGCGGCGTGTTTTCAGAAAATCCTTTGACTGCCAGCGATTTTAGGCATTCGTCACGAAGTGTCGGTAGAGCTGGGGACTCAACAGAGCAGTTTTTTTATGGTGCCTCCATATCGAGATTGTGGGACCGGGAAGTGCTCAGGTCCGGATTTGACTCCAATTGATCCTGAGAAGCGGTAGATAACGCCGATGCATTGTTAGGAACCGGTTGGGTCTTCGTCAGCCCTTTTACGGGTAAGCCCTGGTGGGCGCACAAAGTTGTGCGGTATCACTTGCGGCCAGCCGCAGAGAAAGCAGGCATCGGTCGAATCGGGTGGCACACATTTCGTCATACGTATTCGACCTTGTTGCACTCATACGGGACTGACATGAAAGTTCAACAAGAACTTCTGAGGCATTCGGACATTCGAACCACGATGAATATCTATACGCACACAGTGTCACCAGCACTACGGGAAGCGAATAGCAAAGTCGTTCGAATGATTTTGCCAGAAAGAAAAACAGCGTGAAATTGTTCACAAAAACGCGGGGGCAATCCGGGGGCAACAGCAGTTCCGACCCAAGACAACAAACGACTTACGACTACAACACATTCCGCAGAGTTCCTTTAGATTCTGCGCCTTGACAAATTC
>CAWIPD010000031.1:0-10113 GCA_963837885.1 Candidatus Acidiferrales bacterium
ATAGCTAAGTGATTAATAAAGGGCAATTTGCCCGCAATGACGGGTAAAAGGCATAGCGGAGAGCCTAAGAAAAAAGTTGCTCAATGTGGGAAAGACATTCCAGCCATCGGCGAGGCCCAGTTTTCCAGGGCAAGTTGTTCGGAATAGTGCCGTAGAGGCAATTCCAACAATGATGGCTCTGTCATCCTCGGCTGTAACTAGCTGAATATAAAGAAGTATTTCGCAGAACCGTGGTGCCGAAAAGGAGATCGAGTGAGCGCCCGTATTACCAACTGCGAGGATACCAGGCACCCGGCAATAATTTTCCCCACCATTATCTTATTGATTCTAAACAAGGTATCTAGCTAGGGGTCGGCTATTTAATTGCTTCTAGGTAGAGCCTGGCATGGACATTTGCTGGATTAATGTACGCTGAGGGGTCCGATTGGCTGTAGAAACCATCAAATGCAGGTACGGGGCTAGGACGAAGTGTCAAAATAGCCCCAATCGAAGCAACAGTCGATTTTGGCAGGAACATGCGGATACTGTTTGAGATATAGCTAGCCAGCGACCGCAGAAAGTTAAAGGATTTTACGAAGGAGAGCGTTTCGTCCAGTTATGCTAAACACGGCGATTGTCGGTGCAGGTCCTTACGGGCTATCCATAGCCGCGCATTTTCGGCGCAATGGAATTCCATTCCGGATTTTTGGCCGTCCCATGGACAGCTGGAGATTCCACATGCCGAAAGGCATGATGCTGAAATCAGATGGTTTCGCTTCAAATCTCTACGATCCCTCGAATGAATTCACATTAAAGCAATTCTGCGCCGAGCGTGGCATTACTTACGATGACACTGCGATTCCAGTGGGGCTCGACACCTTCTGTGAGTATGGCGTTGCGTTCCAAGAACGAATGGTCCCTGAGTTAGAGGATCGCTATGTTGTAGGTGTTTCGCGATTGTCCGAGGGATTTTCCCTTGAACTCGATAACGGGGAAATGGTAAATGCCCGGCGAGTGATCACTGGCCATCGGAATTTCTCATTTCGAATATGTGCCAGCGAACCTCGCGCATCTTCCCCCTGAATTCTTGACTCACAGTTTCAAGCATCACGAGCTTGAACCATTCAAGGGTCGAAACGTCACGGTAATTGGTGGCGGAGCGTCTGCGATTGGGCTGGCCGGCTTGCTAAGAGAGGCCGATTGCGACTCTCAGTTAGTAGCGCGCGAACCAAACTTGGAATTTCACAGTTCGCCGGACGGAAAACCGCGATCCTTGTGGAAGCAGATCCGCCACCCAAAATCTGGCCTCGGACCTGGATTGCGCTCTCGGTTTTTTGCCAATTCTCCGAACCTGTTTCATTATTTGCCAGAACGCCTTCGCCTTGAGGCGGTCAGGAGAAGCCTCGGACCTTCCGGCGGATACACTACCAAGGAAAAAGTACTGGGGCGCGTGCCATTGTTCCTTGGGTATTCCGCGCAGGGCGCAGAGATCAAAGGCAACAAGGTGAGCCTACATTTACGAGCCCATGACGGTACGGATCGCGAAGTACTCACAGATCACATCATTGTGGGGACGGGATACCGAGTTGATCTAGAACGGTTGAAGTTTCTTAGCCCGGAGATTCTCTCATCCATCAAAGCCATCAATCGCACCCCAGTTCTTTCATCCACTTTCGAATCGTCGGTGTCCGGGCTTTATTTTGTCGGTATTGCCGCCGCCAACAGCTTTGGCCCGGTAATGCGCTTTGCGTTTGGTGCAGGTTTTGCTGCCAGACGCTTGACTGACACCATGATGAAATCAGTCTCGAGAAATCGCGCCACGGTGACGGCACCGAGCGTGGTTACGATTTCAAAGTAACCAGGCCCACCAGCAGCAATGCTGGAGCATAGGACCCAGAAAATAGTGAACCGGTACGCCGTCCCAATTTGTCTTTGTTAGTCCGAGGCCGCTGAGCAGATGAAGAGAGAAACAATCGCGATTCATGTTGGTTATGACGGCGATCCCACCACGCATGCCGTGGCTGTTCCCATCTACCAGACGATCGCCTTTGAATTTGACAGTGCCGAGCATGGCGCAGCTTTATTCAATCTGGAAGTTCAGGGAAACATCTACACCAGGATTGGCAATCCCACCAACACCGTTCTAGAAAAGCGGGTCGCCGCATTAGAGGGCGGAGTCGAAGCCCTTAGCGTGAGTTCAGGAATGTCGGCCATTCACTACGCCCTGGCCAATATTACAGAGATGGGGAATAACATCGTCTCCTTGCCTCAGTTATATGGCGCCACGTATACGCTTCTCGCCCACATTTTCCCGAAGCAGGGCATTACCACGCGGTTTTCCGAAGACGATCGGCCGGAGTCAGTCGAAAAGTTGATCGATAACAATACTCGCGCAGTCTATTGCGAGAGCATCGGCAACCCCGATGGAAACGTCGCGGACATCGAAGGTCTGGCCCGAGTGGCGCACAAACACGGAGTTCCGCTGATTGTCGACAACACCGTCGCGACACCGATTCTGTTGCGACCATTCGAATACGGCGCCGACATCGTCGTTCACGCGATGACAAAATTCATGGGCGGCCATGGCACAACGCTCGGCGGAATGATTGTCGATAGCGGGAAATTTCCGTGGAAACAGTATGCCGACCGCTACTACATGCTGACCAAGCCAGAGATTGCCTATCACGGCGTGGTTTACACCGAGCAGTACGGCGACGCCGCGTTCGTAGCGCGCTGCCGAACCGTTTGCCAGAGAAATACCGGCGCGACGCTTTCCCCGTTCAATGGCTTTTTCTTCTGCAGGGCGTCGAGACCTGGCGCTGCGCATGGAGCGACACGTGGAAAATGCCCGGCGAGTCGCGGAGTTTCTGCGCGCCCATGATCACGTGGAATGGGTGAACTATGCCGGCTTCCCCGACAATCCGCGTCTATGCCATCGCGCAAAAATATATGGGCAATAATCGCGCTCTTCGCTTTTGACGTTCGGCGTAAAGGGGGGCTTGGAAGCCGGAACCAAGTGCTTCAATGCCTTCAAATTGTTCAAGCGCATGGTCAACATGGGGGATGCAAAATCATTGACCTGCCATCCGGCATCCACCACTCACCGCCAACTGACTCCGGAAGAGCAAGCCAAAGTCGGCGTAACTCCCGAAATGATTCGCTTGAGCGTCGGCATTGAGCATATTGACGATATTCTGGACGACCTTTCGCAGGCGCTCGAAAAAACAAGGAGCTGAGTTTGCTAGCAAAGTGCAATTGTCGATTCTGGAGGCCGGAATGCCACTCTTCGTAGGCAGTGGTCGAGCTCCGGTGCGCTGGGCGGGCGATAAATTCTCCCACTCCGCGAATTCTGCTGACATAAGTGGTCAATCCACGAATTTCCTGCGAGTGGCGCTGGTTAATAACATGCCAGATCCGGCGCTCGAAGACACGGAAGCTCAATTTTTCGATTTGCTGGATGCAGCATCGGGCGATCTTCCCATCCACATACAGCTCTTTTCGTTGCCCAAGATCGTGCGCGGAGAACGGGCGCAACAGCACCTCGACAACTTCTACGCCAGCACTACTTCTCTTCTGAATCAGCGCTTTGACGGCGTCATCATCACGGGAACAGAACCGCGTCAACCCGATCTTCGCGATGAACCGTACTGGGGCCCGTTGACGGACTTGTTCAATTGGGCAGAGGAGAATTCTCTTTCGACGGTTTTATCATGCCTTGCCGCACATGCGGGAGTGCTTCATAGCGATGGAATTTGCCGTAATCCGCTGGGAGAAAAACGGTTTGGGGTGTTTGAGCATGCCAAAGTCATTGAGCATGAGCTCACCAGCAGAATTGCAACGCCCATCCGCATACCCCATTCCCGGTGGAACGAAGTGCGAGAAACCGACCTGATTGCGGCGGGATACACAGTTCTGACCAAGTCCGAGCGAGCCGGAGTCGATCTGTTTGCCAAAGAGAAAAAGAAGAGTTTGTTCATTCACTTTCAAGGACATCCTGAGTACATCACCCAGACATTACATAAGGAATACCGGCGCGACGTGAAGCGTTATCTGCGACAGGAAAGAGAAACATATCCACTCGTCCCGGAGGGATACTTCGACGCAAAAGCCACACAACTTTTGAATGATTTCCGTGAGAAGGCGATTGCCCAGCGCTTTGAGACCATCATGGAGAATTTCCCAGAAGCGGATGTGGTCGAGACCCTGGAGCATTCCTGGCTTTCATCGGCTACGCAGATCTATGGCAACTGGATTAAATGCCTAGCTTCAAGAAAGGCCAATGCGGCATCAGAAATAGCGGTGATGGCGCGCGTAGGACAACTTTAGCTGCTCCGAGGTTTCGAATAGGCAATTTGAATTTTTCTGAGCGCGACAATTCTCTCTACATGATGGCAAAATCATAGTCCGTAAACTCATGATCGATGCACAACTTTCAGAGATTCTAAAATCGCTTCCCGCACGGATCAGCGATGTTGTCGAACCATGGGCCTCTCGAACCCCGGATCATCCCGCACTGGTTGAAACGAGCGGGACCTGGACTTATCGGCAATTAGCATCTGCGATCGAGCACGCCAGGAACTTGCTGGTGCAATCAGGCGTGCGTCCCGGTGACCGCGTTTTGCTGGTTTGCGAAAATTGCCGCGCCCACGTTGCTATCCTCTTGGCGGTTGCGAGTCTGGATGCTTGGCCCGTACTGGTAAATGCACGACTTTCTCCACAGGAAATTGATCAAATCCGAGATCATTGCGGCGCGCGACGCGT
The DNA here is from genome assembly GCA_963837885.1 of Candidatus Acidiferrales bacterium. Taxonomy (GTDB): domain Bacteria; phylum Acidobacteriota; class Terriglobia; order Acidiferrales; family UBA7541; genus Acidiferrum. Next base: position 4,741 of record CAWIPD010000031.1, read on the forward strand.
GATTTATATGGTTAGTGCCTCGCCTCATGCGCTGAAGCACGCTAAGAGGCACAACGCGCAAACGCAAGAATTCCTCACGGCTGGCTCCATCGCAATTGGCGAGCTAAACCACGAAGTTTTGCCTGAAACTCTTGACGCTGAAACAGTCAATAACGTAGGCGCGCTCATTTACACCTCTGGCACTACAGGATTGCCGAAGGGAGTGATGCTAAGTCACCGGAACATCCTGTATATGGCCGAAATCTCATCGCACATCCGCTCCATAATCCCAGAGGATCGAATTTTGGGCGTGCTGCCGATGTCTCATGCTGTCGGCCTTTCAACGGTTCTCATTGGTTCGCTGATTCATGGTGCAACGCTTTATTTGTCTTCGCGATTTGACCCGGTGTCTGTCTTGAGCCTTTTGGAACACCAGCGGCTGACAATTGTATTTGGTGCGCCGTCGATGTATGCGCTCTTGCTGGAATATTCAAAGATGAAAGGACTGAAGTCGCTGCGATTTCCAGCGCTACGTGTAATTTCGTCGTCGGGTGCTCCGCTGCAAGCGCCAGTTAAGTCCGAGGTGGAAAATTTATTTGGAATGGTTTTGCATAACGGCTATGGGGTTACAGAGTGCTCACCGACAATTGCTTTCACGAGAATCGAATCTTCCCGCAAGGATCTCTCCGTTGGAAAAATTCTTCCGGGGGTTGAAGTGAAATTGATCGGAGCCGATGGTTCACCCGTGCCTGAAAATGAAGTTGGTGAGCTTAGAGTTAAAGGTCCCAACGTAATGAAAGGTTATTACCATGCGCCCGAGGAAACCGCCGCTGCAATTGATCAAGACGGTTGGTTCAATACGCGGGACTTGGCCCGCCTCGAAGAGGAACACCTTTTTATTGTCGGCCGCACGAAAGAACTCATCGTGCGATTTGGATTCAATGTTTATCCAGCCGAAGTGGAAGGAATCCTGAATTCGCATCCCGGAGTGGCCCGCTCCGCAGTGATTGGGCGATCGATCGCCAGCGAAGGTGGGGAAGAGGTGATTGCCTTTATCGAGTTGACCCAAGGAGCTGCGCATTCCCCTGAAGAACTTGCAGAATTCGCCTCCAGCCACTTGGCGGCTTACAAACGTCCCTCCCAGATCTTGATTGTGCCTTCGATGCCACTCACCCCCACAGGAAAAGTGATGAAGGACCAGCTAGCGAAATTGTTATAAAGTCCACCGTAATCGAAAAATGAAGACTCTCGGACCAAACAATTCCAAAACATCACAATGAAACGATCGGCTAAAGAGGAACCTCAATCAGCGTGGGGCCATCTGCCGCAAGCCCGCCAGCAAGCGCCTTTGCAAATTCATCCAGGCTGGTCGACCTACTAGCGGGAACCCCCATACCCTTGGCCAAAGAAACCCAATCAAGATCGGGACGCCCTATTTCAAATAGATCCAACGCGCGTGGGCCGGGATTGCCAACTCCCAAATACGAAAACTCGCGTTTGAGAACGCCGTAGGAGCGATTTGCAAAGATCACGGTCGTCACCTTCAGTCCTTCCCGTGCCATGGACCACAAAGCCTGCGCCGTGTACATTCCACTGCCGTCTGCCGAAAGACAGAGCACTCGACGTGATGGGCAAGCAACTGCCGCACCGAGAGCGAGTGGCATGGCGATGCCAATGGAGCCACCCGTGTTGGCCAGCCAGTCGTGCCGTGGTGCCCGCTTTGTTGCGGCCATAATTCCGTGTCCAGAAGTCATCGATTCATCGACGACAATAATGTCCTCTGGCAAAAGTGCAGCGATAACGTCTGCAATTCCCGCCAAGGAAATTGCTCCAGTTGGAGTAACGGGTCGCTCGACTTTTTGGCCGGTGAAGTCAATCTTCTTCAAGGAGAGAGCTTCGGCGAGTGCTTCGAGTGCTCCCGCTGCATCTTCACCAGCGACGGATAATTTATGGATTTCGCAATTGCTTGGAGCCGGGTTAGTGGATTTGCCTTGTGACGCAAAATAGGAAAGGGGAGCGTCTGCGCCCACCAGAATAAGTTGGCGGAATTCCTTCAACTTTTCGACAGCCTGCTCGAAAACATACGGTGTGCGTTCGACAAGAGGAAGGCCGGCTCCCCTTTCCATCCGCGCAAAAGGATAAGGCGAGAGAAGTGTCGCGCCGGTTCCCGATGCAATTCGGCCGGCGGCGAGCAGCCCCTCTCCGTAAAGTGCTCTGCCTGCCAAAATGAGGGCCGTCTTTGCCCCCGAGCGAAGCATCGCTGCCGCGTGATCAATAGATTCACTCGAAGGCATTGGCACGGCAGGTAAGGCAGGAAGGTTGGCCACTTTGCCGCCTTCATTCCAGGCAGCATCTGCCGGAACAATTAAGGTTGCGATGCAGCCAGGTCCGCTTTGCGAAGCCACTATCGCGCAGGCAGCGTCGCGTCCAAGTTCGGAAACCGCAGCCGAAGTTCGAATCCAGGGAGAGAACGGACGCGCGATGCCCTCGATGTCTGACTCCAGAGGGGTATTGAGGCCCAGGTGATAAGTCGCGTGCTGGCCGACAATATTAATGATAGGAGTATGCGCACGGTTCGCATTGTGCAGATTGGCCAATCCATTGGCCAATCCAGGGCCCAGGTGCAACAAGGTGCATGCGGGTTTTCCTGCCATGCGACGCGTAACCATCTGCAGCGCCGGTAACAACACCTTCAAAGAGTCCCAGCACGCAACGCATTTCGGGGCAACTGGTCCAAAGCGGCAACGATATGCATTTCTGAGGTTCCGGGATTTGTAAAACAGGTGTTGACTCCGCCGGCAAGCAGAGTGCGAATCAGGCTTTCAGCTCCGTTCATTGATCGATAGCCTCTGAAGTTTCTCGCAAGAACAATCCGATTTCACTTCCTGACCATTCAAACATAAAGAAAATCGTTGACGAATTATACTGCAGGGTATGCAAACCAAGACTAAGAAGCAGATGCTTCCTTTAAGAAGTGCGTGAGAACAGCAGCAAGACTCTCATAGTGTGTGGTGATAATCCCCAAATGATCACCGGGCACTGTTTCCATTTCAAATTTTTCTGCGAGCGGAGACCAGACAGCAACCGGATCATCTGGAAATTCGTAGCTGATGGCGGCCTTTGCGAATTTAATTTTCCCATCGGTAATAGCGGGGCCGATAACGCGACAGCGCGAGGTAGGCAGACTCTCGTACGCGCACCATTGCCGGCGTTGTGGGAACATTCACCTCAGGGGCAATTTTCTCGCTCTCCTGCTGATTTGATATCGCGACGCCTCCCTGCAACAGCCGGGAAACTTTACGCCCCGCCTGGAGCGCTGCAAGACGTGCACGCTGTGCTGCTGATAGAAAGTTTTTATGCGGATAAGCGTCCAACATGGCTAGAAGCGAAATTTTCTCGCCGCTTTCCAATAATTGCTGTGCCATTTCCAGTGTTATCAATCCACCCAGGGAAAATCCCATCAAGAAATAAGGACCGCGCGGCTGAATTTTCCTGACTGCGCCAAGAAAGTACTCCGCCATGTCTTCGATACGATCCAGGGGCTCTTCTGCCCCCTCAAAGCCCTTGGCTTGCATGCCGTAAATCGGGCGAAGCGTATCCAGAAACCGAACGGGTTGAAAAAAGTCCATGGCGCTTCCGCCCAGGCCGTGTGCAATGAAAACAGGTGCTTGATCCGTACCGGGTCTGAGCTGCACCAGGGGCGGCAACCGGGGAACCGCGGTCTGCTCCAATAGTGTCGCCAGTGCACCGATGGTTGGGGTCTGATAAATCATGACCGCTGGCAGATCCCGGCCACAAAGCTTGGATACTTCATTGAAAAGTTCGACGGCCAACGAGGAATCACCACCGAGATCGAAGAAATTCTCGTCCAGACCAATGGGAGAACGTTGTAGCAGCCGCTGCCAAAGATCGGTAAGCGCGTCAGTCATGGAAGATGAGATTTTCGTGAGCACTATGAAAACCGTACCTTAGGCGGTTCGCTTCCGCAAACGAAATGAAAGCCATGGTTCAAGAATGGGCAAAGGACCAGTACAGCTCCCGAGCCCTAGTGTAGAACGGACCATGAGGCAAGGTGCGGTCGTCGATCCGGATCACCGGAACAACCTTGGAATAATTGCCCGTGGAGAAAATTTCATCCGCCTCACAGAAATCCTTGTATTTAAGGGCCTTCTCCACCACATCCACTCCCGATTTGCGCAACAAATGGATCACTCGCTGGCGGGTGATGCCCGCGAGAAACGTGCCGTTCACTGCGGGTGTGTACACTACTCCAGCCTTGGCCATGAAAATATTTGACGTGGCAAGCTCGGCGACATTGCCGAGAAGATCGCACATGACGGCGTTATCGAATCCCCGAGCACGTGCCTCAAAGATCGCTCGAGCGTTGTTGGGGTAGAGACAACCCGCTTTCGCATCGACTGGCATGCTTTCCAGAGTTGGCCTGCGAAAAGAGGAAAGCGTGATGGAAAATCCCGTAGGTACTCGCATCGGCGCTTCAAAAATAACCAAACACCAACGCGTGGATTCCGGATCTGGTTCCTGAACCCACGGCCCGCCTTTTTCTGCCCAATACATCGGACGGATGTAAAGGGAGGCATCTTTAGCAAATTTGCTTATTCCCTCACGCGCAAGCTTGACCCAGGTTTCCACAGAGACTGTGGGCTTGAGGAAAAGCTTCGTGGCCGAATCGTTTACGCGGGCGCAATGGAGTTCAAGATCAGGTGTAACTCCTTCAAAAGCCCGAGCGCCATCGAAAACAACTGAACAGAGCCAGGCTGCATGGGACCTCACGCCCATGATCGGCAGATTGCCGTCATGCCACTGTCCCTCAAAATAAGTGACTGTCTTCGACCATTCCCCTGCAACTGTCATGAATGAACTTCCTCAAGTACGAATTATTTTCAACTGATGCTAAGACAGCTCACTCGGCAAAGGCCTCAAAGCTCTATTATCTGGGGTAATTAGTTTTTATTAGCGGTTGAATCTCGAATCGCTTCATCCATCGCAGTTTTCAGCGCGACGGCCAAGTGACTGACAAACGGTTCGACAAGCATGCCCGCGGGATAGACTTGCAGTTGGACAATCTTCAGGCCACCAAGTGCCAATTTTTCCCACTTTGCATCTGGCTTGTCGAACCAGCGATACTGCTTAAGCGGTCGAAAATCTGTAATGGTCCCACGAAAAGGTTTCGCATCGTAAGCGTTACATGCCGCGTCATTCGTACGCCAGACCTGTCCAAGGAGAAGGGATTCTGAATTATCGGCAGAGGCCGTAGCCTTGAATCTGGCAAGAAGCATGCCCTTCCAAACAGGAATGCGATTCTTAAGGGCTGCTATCTTCTCGGAAAAGAATTTCGATTGTCCTGCAAAATCAAGCCTTAAGAAATTGGCGACA